>NZ_JABFMV010000003.1 GCF_013359685.1 Leifsonia sp. C5G2 | reverse complement strand
GGGCGGGTGCGGGGGCCAGGTGGTGCATGTTCTTTCCTTACGTGGTGCGTGTCGGTCGATCGATGTTGCTCGACCGCGTGGTATCGCGAGATCACAGCCAAGCAGGGCGGCCGACGGAAGGTCCAGGGCACGAACGCGTTGTGGATAACTCGCGTCATCGAGCGCCGGGTCGCGCTTAGGATGGTCACGTGTCGACGCTCAGTGATCTCGTCCAGGCCCACGGCCGCTCCTCGGAGGCCGATGTCGAGTGGCTGCACGGGCTGGTGGGCGACTGGCAGCTGCTGGCCGACCTCGCGTTCGCCGACATCGTGCTCTGGGTCCCGACGGTCGACGACGACTTCGTCGCGGTCGCCCACGCGCGCCCGTCCTCGGCGGCGACGCTGTTCTACCGCGACTTCGTCGGGCAGCGCATCAAGCCGGAGTGGCGGCAGCAGGTGACGGACGCCTACCGGTCGAAGCAGATCATCGACACCTCCGCTCCCGACTGGTACGAGGAGACGCCGACGCGCGTGCGCGCGGTCCCCGTCATCCGGCGCCTGTCCGTCCACTCGCCCGAGACGGCCGACGAGCCCGTCGCGGTCATCACCCGCCACACGAACCTCAGTGAGGCGCGCACCCCCAGCCGCCAGGAGCTCACGTTCAACGAGTGCGCGAACGACCTGTTCAACATGATCGCGACCGGAGACTTCCCCGATCTCGGCGCGCCCGCGGCTCCCCGGCGTGGCGCCCCGCGCGCGGCCGACGGACTGATCCGCCTCGACGTCGACGGCGTCACCACCTTCGCGAGCCCCAATGCCCTCAGCGCCTTCAACCGGATGGGCTTCACCGGCGAGCTGGAGGGCGAATCGCTCGCGAACGTGACGACCGGCCTCCTCGCCGGCACCATCACTGTGGACGAGTCCCTGCCGCTGGTCGTCACGGGTCGCGCCCCCTGGCGCACCGACATCGAGGCCCGGGGCGTCACGGTGTCGCTGCGTGCCATCCCGATCCGCAACCGGGGCGAGCGCGTCGGGGCGATCGTGCTCTGCCGCGATGTCTCCGAGCAGCGCCACCAGGAGCGCGAGCTCATCACGAAGGATGCGACGATCCGCGAGATCCACCACCGGGTGAAGAACAACCTGCAGACCGTGGCCTCGCTGCTGCGCATCCAGGCCAGGCGCACGCACTCCGAGGAGGCTCGGGAGGCGCTCAGCCAGGCCATGCGGCGCGTGGCGGCCATCGCGGTCGTCCACGACACGCTGTCGACCGGTCTCGCCCAGATCGTGGACTTCGACGACGTCTTCGACCGCGTCCTGCTGCTCGTCGCGGAGGTCGCGGCGAGCCACACGACGACGGTGCACCCGAAGAAGTCGGGCACATTCGGCCAGCTGCCGTCCGAGTACGCCACACCCCTCGCGCTCGCCTTGACCGAGCTGGTCACGAACGCGGTCGAGCACGGTCTCGCCGGTCGCGAGGGCGAAGTCGAGATCGTCGCGCGCCGCTCGGACGAATCGCTGACGGTCAAGGTCGTGGACAACGGCTCCGGCCTGCCGGAGGGGAAGGTCGGCAGCGGGCTCGGCACGCAGATCGTCCGCACGCTCATCCAGGGTGAGCTCGGTGGTGCGATCGACTGGCACACGATGATGGGACAGGGCACCGAGGTGACCATCGAGGTCCCGCTGCGCTACCTCACCAAGATCTGATCGGCGAGGTGCTCGCTGTTGCTACCCGCGACAGCGTGTCGCCGACAACGACGAGCACCTCGGCGGTTGGTCTCGGCGGGAACGAAGAAGCCGAGGGGCGCTCGGGTGCTAGGTGTGTGAGCGCCGCCTCGGCTATGTCGTGGTCGCTGGACCCGGGTCCGCGCCGACGGTGGTGAAGCGGGTGGGTCAGGAGGCCCGGCGGGCGCGGGCGGCGCGACGCTTGAGGGCGCGACGCTCGTCCTCGGAGAGGCCGCCCCAGACGCCCGAGTCCTGGCCGGTCTCGAGGGCGTACTGCAGGCAGATCTCGGTGACGGTGCAGCGGGCGCAGACAGCCTTCGCCTTGTCGATCTGGTCGACCGCAGGGCCGGTGTTGCCGACCGGGAAGAACAGCTCGGGGTCTGCGGTGAGGCAGGCGGCTTTGTCGCGCCAATCCATGAAGATGTGCTCCTTGTTTACTGGGTTTCCTGACCTGAGAGGGCCATAGAATGCAGGTAAGCAGCCGGGTTGCAGGGTGCATAGATCCGTGGGGAATCAGACCTGCCCACGACCCTGTGAGCGTTAACTCGACCGCTGAATATGCTCCCATAGTGGTTATCCCGAATCAATAGTTTTGTATGGGATAACGCTGAGAACACGAGCCAGAAACGTCAGGATGCTATAGTGCCCGACCCTCAGAGCGCCCCTCCGCGCCCCGCCCTCCTCCTCGTTCTGACCGTCATCGTGGTCCTCGAGGCGGCTCTCGTCACGGGTCTGGCGCTGTGGCTGATCTACGAACTTCTGACGCAGCGGCCGGAGTCGTATCCGTCCGCCGTCGCGCTGACCGTCCTCGTCGTGCTGGCTGCCGCGTGGGTCATCGCCACGGTCGTCGGGCTGCTGCGCCGCCGCAGCTGGGCTCGGGCGTCGGCTCTCACCATCCAGATCCTCCAGCTGGCCGTGGCCGTCGGCTGCTTCCAGGGGCTGTTCGCGCGCCCGGACCTCGGCTGGGCTCTCCTGGCCCCTGCCGTCGTGGCCGCTGTGCTGGCCGTTTCCCGTCCCGTCGTGCGCGCGACCGCGCGCAACACGGAGCAACACGAATAGGGCGGATCGGGAAGAAGTCGGAGACTCGGATGGTTATGTCCGACATCGTGACCGATCTCCCCACCCTCACCGCATCCGCATCCGCATCCGCATCCGCTGAGACCATCGAGCGCGCCCGGGAAGGATGGGACGCCTGGCGTGCCTCCCGTCTCGCCGGCGTCACCGCGGCCACCGGCAACCTCGCGCTGATCGAGACCCGCTGGCTGCAGCCGGGCGACGAGACCACGCCGGAGCAGGCGCTCGCGGGCCACCCGGAGACGGTGATCGCGACCGAGCTGACCCGCCTGAACCTGGAGACGGGCGAGCCTGAGCGCGGCATCCGGCTCTGGGATGCCCAGTCGCCCGCCCTCCGCGATTTCGAGACCATCGATGTCTTCCCTTTCGACCCCAGCTGGGTCGTGGAGGCCACCTTCACGCCGGTCGCCGACGACCGCACCATCCCATTCGAGCACATCCGGGACAACGGCCTCACCCGCGACCTGGTCGTCCCGGGGGACATCGCCTTCGAGCGCGACGGCGTCGAGTACACGCTGAGCGCCTTCGATGACGACGGGACGCTGCTCCTCGTCTTCGGCGACCCGAGCAACGGCGCCGACGGCGAAGACAGGACGTACGCGTCCGGCCGCTTCCTGTTCGTGCAGCGCGGAGACGACGACCGTGTGGTCCTCGACTTCAACCGCGCGTTCGTGCCACCGTGCGGCTTCTCGGACCAGTACAACTGTCCGCTGCCGCCGCGCAACAACCGCTTCCCCGTCGCGGTCACCGCAGGCGAGAAGCGCGTACGGTTCGCCGGCGGCGCCCAGCACTGAGCGGAGCCCGTGCACCCGGGCCCGCCGCATCCATCCCCCCACAGCACTGGAGAACCACGTTGAGAAAGACTTCCCTGCTCGCCACGCTCGCGATCGGCCTGGCCTCGGCCCTGACGCTCGCCGGCTGCGCGGGTGCGTCGTCGTCGTCCGCGGGCGGCACCGACGCGTCCATCGCCATCGGCTCGCTCTATGAGCCCGTCAACCTCGACAACACGGCCGGCGGCGGCCAGGGCGTCACCGAGGCGCTGAACGGCAACGTCTACGAGGGCCTGTTCAAGCTGGCCGACGACGGCAAGGTCGAGCCGCTGCTCGCGACGAAGTACACGACCAGCGAGGACGGCCTGACGTACACGTTCACGCTGCGCGACGGAGTGAAGTTCCACTCCGGGAAGGCGCTGACCAGCGCCGACGTGAAGCGCAGCATCGAGCGGGTGACCGCGAAGGACTCGCAGTCGGCGCGCAAGTCGCAGCTGGCCGTCATCAAGAGCATCGACACCCCCGACGACAAGACCGTCACGATCACGCTGTCGTCGCGGTCCATCTCGCTGCCGTACAACCTGAGCTACGTCTGGATCTACGGCCCCGGGAAGACGAACTACAAGACCGCCGAGGACGGCACCGGCCCCTACACCCTGGGCACCTGGAAGCGCGGGAGCTCGCTGAGCCTCGAGCGCTGGAACGGCTACTGGGGCGACAAGGCCAAGAACAAGGAAGTGGAGTTCGACTACTTCACCGACGCCTCCGCCCTGTCGAACGCGCTGCAGACCAAGCAGGTCGACATCGTGACGAGCATCCAGAGCCCCGACGCGCTGAGCACGTTCGAGGGCAACAAGGACTACACCATCTCCAACGGCAAGTCGACGACCAAGGAGCTGCTGGCCTTCAACGACAAGGTCGCGCCGTTCGACAACGTCGAGGTCCGCAAGGCGGTCTACTCGGCGATCGACACGAAGAAGCTGCTCAACTCGATCTGGGGTGACTACGGCACGCTGATCGGGTCGATGGTGCCGCCGAGCGACCCCTGGTACGAGGACCTCACCAAGGTGAACCCGTACGACGTGAACCTGGCGAAGAAGGAGCTGGCCGAAGCCGGTTTCGCGAACGGCTTCAGCTTCACCCTCGACACCCCGACCTACGACCCGCACCCGGCGGTGGCGGAGTTCCTGAAGAGCGAGCTGGCGAAGGTCGGCGTGACGGTGAACATCAACTCCATCTCGGCCGACGAGTGGTACACCAAGGTGTTCAAGAACCACGACTTCACCGCGACCCTGCAGGAGCACGTCAACGACCGCGACGTGGTCTGGTACGGCAACCCCGACTTCTACTGGGGCTACGACAACCCGCAGGTGACCGCGTGGGTGAACGAGGCGGAGCAGGCCAAGACGACGGCCGAGCAGACCGCGAAGCTGAAGCAGGTCAACGAGCAGATCGCGAAGGATGCGGCCAGCGCCTGGCTGTACCTGTACCCGCAGATCGTCGTCTCGGACAGCTCGGTGACCGGCTACCCGGTGAACGGTCTGAACTCGCAGTTCTTCGTCTACGACATCGTGAAGAAGTAACGCCCCGCACGAGTTGTCCACAGATGCTCGGGGAGCCGCGGACGCGGTTTCCCGAGCATCTACGCTGAGAAGACCATGGCCCTCTACCTCCTCCGTCGCACCGCGTTCCTCGTGGTGTCGCTGCTGCTGGCCATGGTCGTGCTGTTCTTCCTGCTGCGCGTCCTCCCGGGCGACCCGTCCAATGCGCTGCTCTCGGTCGGGGCGACGAAGGAGCAGATCGCGGCGGCGCAGCGCCAGGTGGGCAGCGACCAGCCGCTGCTGCAGCAGTTCGTCACCTGGTTCGGCAGCCTGCTCACCTTCGATCTGGGGCAGTCGTTCATCAGCTCCCTCCCGGTCGGGCCCGAGATCGCTGCCCGGCTGTCCGTGACTGTGCCGTTGACGCTGCTCTCGTTCGTCCTCGCGCTGGTCCTCGCGCTCCCCATCGGCTTCGTCGCGGCGTGGAAGGCCGACCGGTGGTACGGCGTCGTGCTGTCCGTCTTCTCGCAGCTCGGCATCGCGGTCCCGGTGTTCTGGGTGGGCATCCTGCTGGTCGATGTGTTCGCCATCACCCTTGGCTGGTTCCCGTCCGGCGGGTTCCCGCGCGACGACTGGGCCGACCCGAATGCGGCGCTCACCTCGCTCGCCCTTCCGGTCGTGACCATCGCGATCGTGATGAGCGCCTCCATCGCCCGCTACGTCCGCAGTGCGACGCTGGATGTGATGGGCAGCGAGTACCTGCGCAACGCCCGCGCGCTCGGCTCCGGCTTCGGGCGTGCGATGCGGCGGCACGGACTCCGCAACGGGGCCGTGCCGGTGATCTCAGTGCTCGGCATCGAGCTGGCGACGACCTTCCTCGGCGCGGTGGTGGTCGAGAGCGTCTTCACGCTGCCGGGCCTCGGCAGCATGCTGCTCAAGGCGATCGAGCAGCACGACTACCCGAACATCCAGGGCATCCTGTTCGTCTCCACGCTGCTCGTGTTGATCGTCGGCTTCCTCGCCGACATCGCCCAGCGCATCGTCGACCCGCGGCTGCGGCGCAGCATCTCGGGGAACGTATGAGCGCCATCGTGGAGCAGGCGACGGAGTCCGCGTCGCCCGAGCCGGCCGGGCGGCCGCGGAGGCGCGTCCGCCGTTCGGTGTCCTTGGGGCTCGGGCTGACGCTGGTGGGCCTGGTCGTGATCGTGGCCGCCGTCTCCTTCGTCTGGCTGCCCTATGCGCAGGGCGACACCTCCGGCACGCGGCTGGAGCAGCCGAGCGCGGCGCACTGGCTCGGCACCGACCGCTTCGGCCGCGACCTGCTCACGCAGCTGATGATCGGCGCGCGCATCGCACTCGCCGTCGGCCTCGGGTCTGTGGTCATCGGCGCCCTGGTGGGCGTGACGCTCGGCCTGCTCGCGGCGTTCGCCACCAAGTGGCTCGACGACACCCTGTCGGCCGTCCTCGACATCCTGATCGCTTTTCCGACGCTGCTGCTCGCCATGCTGATCGTGGCGGCGCAGGGCGCGTCGCTCGGCACGGCCATCGTCGCGATCGGGCTCGCCATGTCGGCGGTCGTCGCGCGGCTCACCCGTGTGCTCGCGAAGCGGGTGCTCGCGCAGCAGTTCGTGACCGCGGCGCGCACCTCCGGCACGTCGTGGCCGGGCATCGTCGGCCGGCACATCCTGCCCAACATCTGGCCGACGCTCAGCGTCAACCTCGCGCTGCAGTTCGGCGTCGCGGTGCTGGCGGAGGCGAGCCTGTCGTACCTGGGGCTCGGCGCTCCGCCGCCGAATGCGTCGTGGGGCCGGCTGCTCCAGGAGGCGCAGGGCACGGTGTCCACGGCCCCCGTCGGCGCGATCGCGCCCGGGGTCGCCCTGGTGGTGCTCGTGGTCGGTGTGAACCTGGTCGCCGACGGTCTGCGGGATGTCGCTGACCCGACACGGAGGAGGTCGCGATGAGCGCCGAGGTCATCGGCGACGACGCCGCCGTGCGCGCCGGGGCACCGATCCTCGAGGTCGAGGGGCTGTCGGTGGCGACCCGCGACGGGTCCACCCTGGTCCGCGACGTCTCGTTCTCCCTGGCTCCGGGGGAGCGGCTGAGCCTGATCGGGGAATCCGGGTCGGGCAAGTCCCTCACGTCGTTCGCGCTCACCGGGCTGCTGCCGGAGGGGCTGTCCTCCTCGGGCAGCGTGGTGCTCGACGGCGTGCAGGTCGTCGGCGCGCGCGAGCGCGACCTGGTACCGCTGCGCGGCCGGGTCGCCTCCACGGTCTTCCAGGAGCCGATGACCGCGCTCGACCCGCTGATGCGACTCGGCCGGCAGGTCGCCGAGCCGCTCCGTCGCCATCTCGGGCTGCGCGGCGATGCGCTCCGCTCGGCGGTGCGGGAGGCGCTGGCCGAGGTCGGGCTTCCGGAACCGGAACGTATCGCGCGCGCGTACTCGTGGGAGATCTCCGGCGGTCAGCGGCAGCGCGTGGCGATCGCCGCGGCGCTGGCGTGCCGCCCGCGGCTCCTGATCGCCGACGAGCCGACCACGGCGCTCGACGTGACCGTGCAGGCCGAGGTGCTCGCTCTGATCGAGCGGCTCGTCGCCGAGCGCGGCATGGCGCTGCTCTTCGTCAGCCACGACCTCGCCGTGGTGTCCCGGATGGCACAGCGGGCCCTCGTGCTGCGCGACGGCCGTGTGATCGAGGAGGGGCCGGTGCAGAGGCTCCTCCGCGCGCCTCAGGCGCCGTACACGGCCGAACTGGTGCGCAGCGCCCGCGAACTCGACGCCGCTCTGGAGGTGCGATGACGGCCATCCTCGAGCTGCAGCGGGCAGGCCTGCGCTACCGCCGCGCCCCCACGCCGGCCCTCGACGACGTCTCCTTCGCCGTCGAGGAGGGCCGAAGTCTCGGCATCGTCGGCGAGTCGGGCGCGGGCAAGACGACCGCCCTCTCGCTCCTGCTCGGGCTCGCCCGCCCGACCAGCGGCGCGGTGCTGTTCGACGGCCGGCCGCTCGACGCACGCGACCGGGAACGGATGCGCGCGTTCCGCCGGAGCGTGCAGCCGGTCTTCCAGGATCCGTACTCGTCGCTCGACCCGCGGCAGAGCGTCGGCCGCATCGTGGGCGAGCCGCTGACCTCCCTCGGGCTTGCGCGCAGGGTGGACGCCACGGGCCGGGTCTCGGCGGCGCTGGAGGCGGTGGCCCTGCCCGCGGACGCCGCAGGGCGCTATCCGCACGAGTTCTCCGGCGGTCAGCGGCAGCGCATCGCGATCGCCCGCGCGATCGTGTCCCGGCCGCGGGTGCTGCTCGCGGACGAGCCGGTGAGCGCGCTCGACGTGACGACCCGCATCCAGATCATCGAGCTCCTCGGGGAGCTCGCCCGCAGCGAGGGCATGACCGTGGTCATGGTGTCGCACGACCTCAGCGTGGTCGGGTCGCTGTGCGCCGACACCGTCGTGCTGCGCGCGGGCCGGGTGGTCGAGCACGGCCCGACGACCGAGGTGCTCGGCTCGCCGCGGGACACCTACACGCGACGCCTGCTGGCATCGGTCCCGCGGCTCCCCGCCTGACCCCGCGAGATTCGTGCCGAATGCACGCTATCGCGCGGCGAAAGCGCACATTCGGCACGAATCGGTGCGGCGGCTACGCGTCGATGCCGAGCTTCTTGCGCAGCGACGCGACGTGGCCGGTGGCCTTCACGTTGTAGAGCGGCAGGCGCAGGGAGCCGTCCGGGTCGACCACGAACGTCGAGCGGATCACGCCCTCGACCGTCTTGCCGTAGAGCTTCTTCTCGCCGTACGCGCCGTACGCCTTGTGCACGGCCAGGTCCTCATCCGAGAGCAGCGGGAAGTTGAGGCCCTCCTGCTCCTGGAACTCCTTGTTCTTCGCGGGCGCGTCCTTCGAGATCCCGATCACCTGGTAGCCCGCCGACTTCAGCGAGTTGAGGTTGTCGCGGAAGTCGCACGCCTCCTTGGTGCAGCCCGGCGTCATCGCCGCCGGGTAGAAGTACACGATCACGTTCTCGCCGGCGAAGTCGCCGAGCGAGACCGAGTCGCCGTCCTGGTCGGTCAGGCTGAACGCGGGAGCCTGCTCGCCCGCCTCGAGTCGCACATCCGTCATGCGTCCATTCTCGCAGGGAACGGCACCCACCGGTGGGCCGGCCGTCAGCGCGCGAAGGGCGCCAGCAGCCGCTGCAGCGAGTCGAGCCTGGCACGTCCGGCCTCGCCGAGCCGGCCCGCCTCGACCGCCTCGACGATGGCGCAGTCCGGGGCGTCGGGCAGGTGGGTGCAGCCGCGCGGGCAGTCCTCCGCGAGCTGCGCCAGGTCGGTGAAGGCCTTCAGGATGCTGTCGGTGTTCACGTGCCCGAGCCCGAACGACCGCACGCCAGGCGTGTCGATGACCCAGCCATGGTGGCCGGCGCCGTCCTCCACCCGCAGCGACACCGTCGACGACGAGGTGTGGCGGCCGCGGCCGGTCACCTCGTTGACGTGACCGGTGGCGCGCTTCGCGCTCGGCACCAGCGCGTTCACCAGCGTCGACTTGCCCACACCGGAGTGCCCGACCACCACCGTGTCGTGGCCCACCAGGGCGGCGGTGATGGCGTGCAGCGGGATGTCGTCCTGCCGGCTGGTGAAGACCGGCAGGTCGAGCCCGGCGAAGTTCGCCAGGAACGGCTCCGGGTCGGCGAGATCGGTCTTGGTGACGCAGAGCATCGGCTCGATGCCGGCGTCGTAGGCCGCGACCAGGTAGCGGTCGACCAGGCGCGTGCGCGGCTCGGGGTTGGCGGCGGCGACCACGATCAGCATCTGGTCGGCGTTGGCGACGATCACGCGCTCCACCTCGTCGGTGTCGTCGGCGCTCCGGCGCAGCAGGGTGGTGCGCGGCTCGATGCGGACGATGCGGGCCAGGGTGCCCTCCTCGCCCGTGGTGTCGCCCACCACGGCGACGCGGTCGCCGTTGACGATGGGGTTTCTGCGCAGCTCGCTCGCCCGGGCGGCGGTCACCTGGCGTTCGTCGGGGGTGTCCTCGTCCAGCAGCACGGTGTAGCGGCCGCGGTCGACGCCGAGCACTCGCGCGATCCGGGCGTCGGCGTGCTCCGGCCGGGTCTTCGTGCGCGGGCGGTTGCCCTTAGGGTTCGGGCGGCTGCGCACGGTGGACTCGTCGTACAGATCGAGGTCGTCGTCGTCCTCGTCGTCGTCATCCGTCCACCACGACATCTAGCGGGAACCGCCCTGCAGCATCCTGCCCCACAGCTCGGTGAACTGCGGCAGCGTCTTCGCGGTGGTCGCGACGTTCTCGATCTCCACACCCGGCACGACCAGCCCGACGATGGCGCCGGCGGTCGCCATGCGGTGGTCCTCGTAGCTGCGCCACACTCCGCCGTGGAGCGGCTGCGGCTCGATGCGCAGGCCGTCCTCGAGCTCGGTGACGCGCCCGCCGAGGCCGTTGATCTCGGCCGCCAGCGCCGCCAGACGGTCGGTCTCGTGGTGGCGGATGTGGCCGATCCCGGTGATCTCGCTCGGGCCGTCGGCGAGGGCGGCGATCGCGACGAGGGCGGGGGCGAGCTCGCCGCCGGTGCTGAGGTCGAGGGTGACGCCGTTCGGCCGCTCCGGCCCGGTGACCGTCAGGCGGTCGCCGTCGCGGGTCACGGTCGCGCCGAAGAGGGGGAGGAGGTCAGCCAGGTCGGCGCCCACCTGCGTGGTCGACTCCGGCCAGCCGGTGATCGTGACGCTGCCGCCGGTGACCACGGCGGCCGCCAGGAACGGGGCCGCGTTCGACAGGTCGGGCTCGATGTCGACGTCGCGTGCGCCGATGGCGCCGGGGGAGACGATCCAGCGCCCCGTCTCCGGCGACTCGACGGTCACCCCGCGGGCCGCGAGGGCGGCGATCGTCATCTCGATGTGCGGAAGGCTGGGCAGGCGCTCGCCGGAGTGGGTGAGGTCGAGGCCGTTCTCGAAGCGGCTGGCCGAGAGCAGGAGGGCGCTGACGAACTGGCTCGAGCTCGACGCATCCACCTCGACCGCTCCGCCGGCGACGCTTCCGGTGCCGTGCACGGTGAACGGGAGCGAGCCGCGGCCGTCGTCGTTCACGTCGACGCCGAGCGAGCGGAGCGCGCCGATGATCGCGCCCATCGGGCGACCGCGCGCGGAGTCGTCCGCGTCGAACATCGTCGGCCCGAGCGCGAGCCCGGCGATCGGCGGGACGAACCGCATGACCGTGCCCGCCTGCCCGCACTCGATGGTCGTGCTGCCGAGCAGCTCCTCCGCGGGGGTGACCAGGAGGTCGGCACCGAACTCGCCCGCGCCCGCGCGCTCCTCGATGCCGACGCCGAGCGCCCGCAGCGCCTCCACCATGTTGGCGCTGTCGCGGGAGTGCAGCGGGGAGCGCAGCAGCGAAGGGCCGTCGGCGAGAGCGGCGAGCACCAGCTCCCGCGCGGTCAGCGACTTGGAGCCGGGGAGCGACACGATGGCGCGCACCGGACCGGACGCGACGGGCGCCGGCCACAGCGTGTTCGGCTCGTCGGCGCGGTTGTCGCCGTACGGGTCGAAGTCGGGAGCGGAATATTTCGAGATCAGCATTGTTGTCAAGATTATCCGTGTTCGAACGCCCAGGAAGGATCAGCTCGTGGCCGCTACCGCCGTGCTCGACGCTCCCCGCGTCCGTACACGCCGGCCTGCCGGCCGTGCGGTATCCGTCGCCGGGGGCGCAGAACGGGCGCCGGAACTAGACTGGGCGCTGATGAGCACCGAAACCGAGGACGTGGGCAACCTCTTCGAGGAGCAGGCCCTCCCCTTCATGGATCAGCTGTACGCGGCCGCCCTGCGCATGACCAGGAACCCCTCCGACGCGCAGGACCTCGTGCAGGAGACCTTCGTGAAGGCGTACGCCGCCTTCGGCCAGTTCCAGCAGGGCACCAACCTGAAGGCGTGGCTGTACCGCATCCTCACGAACACGTTCATCAACACCTACCGCAAGAAGCAGCGCGAGCCCTACCAGGGGACGATCGACGAGCTCGAGGACTGGCAGCTGGGGGGCGCGGAGTCCATGTCCTCGTCGTCGAGCCGCTCGGCCGAGGCCGAGGCGATCGACCACCTGCCGGACAGCGCCGTCAAGGACGCGCTGCAGGCCATCCCGGAGGACTTCCGGCTGGCCGTGTACCTCGCCGATGTCGAGGGGTTCTCTTACCAGGAGATCGCCGACATCATGAAGACCCCGATCGGCACCGTGATGAGCCGCCTGCACCGCGGCCGTCGCATGCTCCGGGAGCTTCTGACCGACTACGCGCACGAGCGCGGTCTCTCCGCCGTCCAGGGGGACCGGGCCGTGCAGACCACCAGGAGCAAGAAATGACGGACTGCGGCTGCGAGAAGGCGAAGGCCGAACTCGAGGAGTACCTGCGCAACGAGCTGTGCAGCGAGGATGCTGCCGACGTGCGCGAGCACCTGGCGAACTGCGCCGGATGCTCCGACGAGGCTCACCTCAACGTGGTGCTGACCGAGGTGGTGCAGCGGGCGTGCAAGGAGACCGCGCCCGAGACGCTGCGCACCGAGGTGCTGCTGCGCATCCGGTCGTTCCAGGCGACCGTCCACTGAGCCGCGACTCGTGACGAATGCGCGCCATTCGTCACGAAGGGGCGCGATTCGTGACGAATCAGCGGGCGGCCGGCCGCTCTGGGCGGCGCTGCCCGACCCGGCCTCGTGCAGGAAGAACAGGCCGCCGAGTGGATCGGTGACCTGCGCGAAGCGGCCGAACTCGCTGTCCCACGGGTCGCGGACGACCGTTCCGCCGAGGTCGAGGACGCGCTGCGATGCGGCAGCCGCGTCGGCCACCCCGAAGTAGACGACCCAGTGCGAGGGGAGGCCCGGCGGCAGCATCCCATCGGCGTCGAAGACACCGCCCGCCGGCGCCTCCGGGTCGCCGAAGGTGACGTACCGGAAGTCGGCGGTGTCGCCGAGCACGTGGGTGCGCCAGCCGAAGACACTCGTGTAGAAGTCGACCTGCGCCGGGTAGCTGCGGGCGTAGAGCTCGTGCCAGGAGGCCGCGCCCACCTCGGCGACGAGGTCGAAACCCCGGTGGTCCACCGGATCCCACATCCCGACCACGGCGCCGCCCGGGTCGGCGATCACGGCGAGGGTGCCCTCGGTGCCGACGGGTTCGGCCGGGACGAGCACGTGCGCGCCGGCCGCGGTCGCGGTGCGCAGCGACTGCTCCGCATCGTCGACCAGCAGGTAGGTGAGCCAGGCGTCGGCCCCCACATCGCCGAGCCGCGGGCCGAGGCCGGCGACCACTCGGCCGTCGCGCCGGAACGTGACGTACTCGCCGCTGCGCGACTCCTCCGCCGTCCAGCCGAACAGCTCGGAGTAGAAGGCGCGGGCGCGCGGGACATCGGAGGTGAGATAGTCCACCCAGCAGGGCTCGCCGAGGCGGTGGCTCGTGACGACCGTCATGGGCCCAAAGTACGCCGCCGACGTGGGGGCGCACCAGCACCTCCGCGCCGTTCCGGGCCGTTCCGGGCTATTCTCGGCAGGGGCCGATCGCTAGCGTGAGCGCATGGGCGACATGGTGCGCATCCCGGGCGGGCGTTTCCGGATGGGGTCGGCGGAGTTCTACCCCGACGAGCAGCCGGTCCACGAGCGGGAGGTCGCCGGCTTCCTCATCGACCGCCACACGGTCACGAACGCCGACTTCGCGGCGTTCGTGGAGGCGACGGGCTACCTCACCGTCGCCGAGCGGCCGCTCGACGCGGGTCTCTTCCCCGAGCTCCCGGAGGAGGATCTGCGGCCAGGCGCCATGGTGTTCACGGCGACCGCCGGGCCGGTCGACCTCACGGACTGGCGGCAGTGGTGGCGCTGGGAGCCGGGCGCGAGCTGGCGGCATCCCGAAGGCGTCGACTCGGTCATCCACGACCGGATGGACCGCCCGGTGGTGCAGGTCGCGTACGAGGATGCGACGGCGTATGCGGCGTGGGCAGGCAAACGGCTGCCCACGGAGGCGGAGCACGAGTACGCGGCGCGCGGCGGCATCGACGGCGCCCGCTTCGCCTGGGGCGAGGAAGCGTACCCGGGCGGTGAGGCGCAGGCCAACTCGTGGATCGGCCGGTTCCCGTGGGACAACCGCGGTCGCTTCGGTGCGACGCCGGCCCCCGTCGGGTCGTACCCGGCGAACGGGTACGGCCTGTTCGACATGATCGGCAACGTCTGGGAGTGGACGAGCGACTACTACGCGCCGCGGCACACCGTGCCAGGTGCGCACGCGCCGGACCGGGGTGCGCGCGCCGACCTCTTCGCCGCGTCGAGCGCCGAGCCCGGCTCCGCGACGCCGCGCCGGGTGCTGAAGGGCGGCTCCTACCTCTGCAGCCCGGACTACTGCCTGCGCTTCCGCCCGGCGGCGCGCTCGCCCCAAGCGGAGGACACCGCGACGACGCACATCGGGTTCCGCTGCGCGGCGGACGCCTGAGAAGCGCGAGAGCCCCGGGCCCGCGCATGCGGACCGGGGCTCTCGACGACGGCCGACCTACAGCGTCAGCGCGCGCTGGATGAGCACCTGCTGCTCCTGCGCGTGGCGCTTCGCCGACCCGGCGGCGGGCGACGCCGACGGCGGGCGCGACACGACACCGAGCGGGCGCGGCCCCAGCTTCGAGGTCTCCAGGATCATGTACGGCCAGGCGCCCTGGTTCTCAGGCTCGTCCTGCACCCAGACGAGCTCCGCGTTCGGGTAGGAGTCGACCACGGCCTTCAGCTCGGCGGCGGGCAACGGGTAGTACTGCTCCACCCGCACCAGCGCGATCCCCGGGTTGGGGTTCTTCTCCAGCTCGTTGAGGAGGTCGTAGTACAGCTTGCCCGCCATGAGGAGCACGCGCTTCACGGCCGACTTGTCCTCGATCCGGGCGTCGTCGATGACCGGCTCGAAGCGGCCGTTGGTGAAGTCCTCCACGTTGCTCGACGCACCGCGCAGCCGGAGCATCGCCTTCGGGGTGAAGACGATGAGCGGGCGGCGCGGGCGCGCGTACGCCTGGCGGCGCAGCAGGTGGAAGTACGACGCCGGGGTGGACGGACGTGCGACGGTCATGTTGTTCTCGGCGCACATCTGCAGGTATCGCTCGATGCGGGCGCTGGAGTGGTCCGGTCCCTGGCCCTCGTAGCCGTGGGGGAGGAGCAGGACCAGCGACGACCGCTGACCCCACTTCTGCTCGGCCGCGGAGATGAACTCGTCGATGATGATCTGGGCGCCGTCGGCGAAGTCGCCGAACTGGGCCTCCCACAGCACGAGCGCGTCCGGGCGCTCCACCGAGTAGCCGTACTCGAAGCCCATCGCGGCGTACTCGCTGAGCAGCGAGTCGTAGATCCAGAACTTCGCCTGGTTGTCGCTCAGGTTCGCGAGCGGCAGCCACTCCTGGCCGTTGACGCGGTCGTGCAGAACGGCGTGGCGCTGCACGAAGGTGCCGCGCCGGGCGTCCTGACCGGCGAGGCGCACCGGAGTGCCCTCGACGAGCAGGGTGCCGAGCGCGAGCAGCTCGCCGAAGCCCCAGTCGATCGTGCCGTTGCGGCTCATCTCGCGGCGCTTGGTGAGCAGCTGCTGCAGCTTGGGGTGCACGGTGAAGCCCGCGGGCGGGTTGTCGAACGCGTCGCCGATCATGTGGATGACCTGCTCGCTCACCGCGGTGGTGTCCGGCTCGCCGACGTTGTCCTCCTGCGGGGTGGCGTCGAGGTCGCCGGCGTCCTGCGTCGGGATCGGCGTCGAGTGGGTCTGCGCCGCGTGCGTCTCCATGAACGCGCGCTCCAGGCGGTCCTGGAAGTCGCGGTGCGCCTGCTCGTACTCCTCCTCGGTGATGTCGCCGCGGCCGACCAGCGCCTCGGTGTACAGGCGGCGGACGGAGCGCTTCGCCTCGATCAGGCTGTACATCAGCGGCTGGGTCATCGACGGGTCGTCGCCCTCGTTGTGACCGCGGCGGCGGTAGCAGACCAGGTCGATGACGACGTCGCGCTTGAACTCCTGGCGGTACGCGAACGCCAGCTCCGCGACGCGGACCACGGCCTCCGGGTCGTCGCCGTTCACGTGGAAGATCGGCGCCTGGATGGTCTTGGCCACGTCGGTCGAGTAGACCGACGTGCGGCCCTCGCCGGGAGGCGTGGTGAAGCCGACCTGGTTGTTGATGTTGACGTGGATGGTGCCGCCGGTGCGGTAGGCCCGCAGCTGCGACATCTGCATCGTCTCGACGACGACGCCCTGGCCGGCCATGGCCGCGTCGCCGTGGATGAGGATCGGCAGCGTGAGGAACGAGCCGGCGGGACGGCGGTCCTGCTTGGCGCGGACGATGCCCTCGAGCACGCCGTCGACCGCCTCCAGGTGCGACGGGTTCGCCGCGAGGTAGACCGGGATCTCCTCGCCGCCCGCGCCCTTGAAGGTGCCCTCGGTACCGAGGTGGTACTTCACGTCGCCGGAGCCCTGGACCGTCTTCGGGTCCTGAGTGCCCTCGAACTCGCGGAAGATCTGCCCGTACGTCTTGCCGGCGATGTTCGTCAGCACGTTGAGGCGGCCGCGGTGGGCCATGCCGATCGCGACCTCGTCGAGGCCGGACTCCGCCGCGCCCTGGATGATCGCGTCGAGCAGCGGGATGGTCGACTCGCCGCCCTCCAGGCTGAACCGCTTCTGGCCGACGTACTTGGTCTGCAGGAACGTCTCGAACGCCTCGGCCTCGTTGAGCTTGCCGAGGATGCGCAGCTGCTCGTCGTGGGTCGGCTTCTCGTAGGGGCGCTCCAGCTTGTCCTGGAACCACTTGCGCTGGGCCGGGTCCTGGATGTGCATGTACTCGATGCCGACCGTGCGGCAGTACGAGTCGCGCAGCACGCCGAGGATGTCGCGCAGCTTCATCTTGCGCCGGTCGCCGCCGAACTGGCCGGTGACGAACTCGCGGTCGAGATCCCAGAAGGTGAGGCCGTGGCTCTCGATCTCGAGGTCGGGGTGGGTGCGCTGCTTGTACTCGAGCGGGTCGATGTCGGCCATCAGGTGGCCGCGGACGCGGTACGAGTTGATGAGCTCCTGCACGCGGGCGGTCTTGTCGACGGCGCTGGCCAGGTCGACCGAGATGTCCGGGTTCCAGTGGATCGGCATGTACGGGATGCGCAGCTCGGCGAAGATGTCCTCGTAGAAGTTGCGCTTGCCGATCAGCATCTCGTGCACGATCTTCAGGAACTCGCCCGATCCGGCGCCCTGGATGACGCGGTGGTCGTACGTGCTGGTGAGCGTGATGGTCTTGCCGATGGCGAGCCCGGCGAGCGTCTTCTCGCTGGAGCCCTGGAACTCGGCCGGGTACTCGAGCGCACCGGCGCCGATGATGGCGCCCTGGCCCTTCATCAGGCGCGGGACGGAGTGCACCGTCCCGATGCCGCCGGGGTTGGTGAGGGAGATCGTGGTGCCGGCGAAGTCGCCGGCGGTGAGCTTGTTGGCGCGGGCCTTCCCGACCAGCTCCTCGTACGCGGCGAGGTACTCGCCGAAGCGCATGGTGTCGGCGCGCTTGATGCTCGGGACGAGGAGGGCGCGCGTCCCGTCGGGCTTCGGCACGTCGATCGCGATACCGAGGTTGATGTGCGCGGGAGCCACGACGGACGGCTTGCCGTCGACCTCGTCGTAGTAGACGTTCTGGCTCGGGAACTCCTTGAGCGCCTGGATGAGCGCCCAGCCAATGAGGTGCGTGAAGGAGACCTTGCCGCCGCGGGCGCGCTTCAGGTGGTTGTTGATGACGATGCGGTTGTCGATCATCAGCTTCGCCGGGATGGTGCGGACGCTCGTCGCGGTCGGGACCGTGAGCGACGCGTCCATGTTCGTGGCGAGGGTCTTGGACATGCCGCGCAGCGGGGTGACCTTGTCCTCCTCGGCGGCGTCGAGCGTCGCGTTGGGGGCGGTCACCGGCGCGTCGGCCGGGACCGGCTGCGGCTTGGGCGCGACGGACGTGGTGCGCGCGACGGGCTGCTGGCCGATCACCGGGATGGGGGTGGTGACGGGCTTCGGCTCGTTCGGGTGCGGGGCGGGGGCGCCGCCCGCGGGTGCGGCCGGTGTCGTCGGCTCGGACGGTGCGGGGACGGTGGGCTCCGCCGGGCTCGGTGCCGTCGGCTCGGCCGGGGTCGGCGCAGTCGGCTCGGCCGGGGTCGGCGCGGGCGTCTCATCCGGCGACGGGATGGACTGGTCCTTCACCGCCGGGTGGTAGTTCTCCAGGATCGGCCACCACGACTTGTCGACCGAGTTCTTGTCGTGGACGAACTGCTCGTACAGTTCGTCCACCAGCCACTCGTTGGCTCCGAATTCTCCCGAGGACCCGTCTTCGGTCCCCACTCCGGTCAATTGGCTCGACACAGCCGATCGCCCACTCTCTCCGTTGATTTCTCATGACCGAGCGGCTTCGACCGCCCGCTTCCATCCGAGCATCAAGCCTAATCCCTCAGGCGCCCGGGTGCGGGCTCGGAGCTTCGCGGGATAGCGTTATTCCCATGCAGTTCTATGGAACATCGCCGCGCCACGACCTCACCTACTCCGACGTGTTCCTCGTGCCGTCGCGCTCCAACGTCACCAGCCGACTCGACGTGTCCCTCGCGCCGAACGACGGCTCCGGCGCGACCATCCCGATCGTGTCCGCCAACATGAACTCGGTGACCGGGAAGCGGCTGGCCGCGACGCTGGCCCGGCGCGGCGGACTCGGCGTGCTGCCCCAGGACATGCGCCTGCAGGACCTCGACGAGGCGATCCGCTGGGTGAAGGCCCAGCCGGTCGCCTTCGACACCCCGCACGAGGCGCGGCCCGAGGAGACCGTCGCCGACGTGCTCCGCCGCATCCCGGCGGTCGAGGGCCACGGGATCGTCGTGAACGACGCCGGCGGCCGGTACCTCGGCTGCCTCGCCGCCGTCCAGCTCGGCTCCGCCCTGCCTGACGCGCGCGTGGGCGACCTGCTGCACGGTGCGCTCACCTCCCTCGACGCGGAGGACCTCACCGACGGGCGCGCAGCCTTCGAGGTCATGGATGCGGCCGGCCTCGACTTCGCGCCCGTGCTCGAGCATGGGCGCGTCGTGGGAACGCTGTCCAAGCGCAGCGCCCTCCGCTCCACCATCTACACGCCCGCGCTCGACGCGCACGGCCGACTTCGGGTCGCCGCAGCGGTCGGCATCAACGGCGATGTCGCGGGCAAGGCGAAGGCGCTCGCCGCCGCCGGCGTCGACGTTCTGGTGATCGACACGGCGCACGGCGACCAGGACGGCATGATCCGCGCCATCCACACGGTGAAGGGTCTGAACCTCGGCCTCCCGATCGTCGCGGGCAACGTCGTGACGGAGCAGGCTGTGCGCGACTTGGTGTCCGTCGGCGCCGACATCCTCAAGGTGGGCGTCGGACCCGGCGCGATGTGCACGACCCGCATGATGACGGCCGTCGGCCGTCCGCAGTTCTCCGCCGTGCTCGAGACGAGCGCGGCCGCGCGCGAGCTGGGCGCCCACGTCTGGGCCGACGGCGGCGTCCGCTACCCCCGGGATGTGGCGCTCGCGCTCGCCGCGGGCGGGGCGTCGGTGATGATCGGCTCCTGGTTCGCCGGAACCATCGAGGCGCCCGGCACGCTCGACCGCGACGCCAGTGGCGCGCTTTATAAAGAGAGCTGGGGAATGGCGTCCACCAAGGCGGTCAAGGGCCGCTTCGAGCGCCTCGATGCCTACGAGCTCGCCCGCAAGGAGCTCTTCGCCGAGGGCATCTCGAGCTCGCGCATCTACCTCGACCCGCTGCGGCCGTCGGTGGAGGACCTGCTCGACATGATCACGACCGGCGTGCGCAGCTCCTTCACGTACGCCGGCGCCCGCTCGCTGGCGGAGTTCCACGAGCGCGCCCTGGTCGGCATCCAGTCGGCCGCGGGCTACGAGGAGGGCAAGGCGCTCCCCGTCAGCTGGTAGCGGTCGCGCGAGTGCGCCGCCCCGGAACGTGTGCGGCGCGGCGCGCGCACGCAGTCGTTCCGGGACGGCGCAGTCGGCAGGAGCCGCTAATCGCTCAGGGCGCCGCCAGCGCGCTGCCCGTCAGCTCGTGGCGCGAGTACGTGAAGACGAAACAGTAGTAGGTGCGATCGCCGGTCGCCCACCTCGCAGCGGTGTCCGGGTACCGGAGGTCGGTGAAGACGTCTTCGCCCCAGATCGCGACCCAGTGCCAGTCGAGGAGGGGCGAGCAGAGGTCGGTGACCTCGGCGTCCAACGCGTCGGTGCCGGGGAACGCCGCCCCGGCGGACTGGGGGAGAGCGCCGGTGGCCAGCAGTTGCGCGAGGTGCGGCGCGGAGCAGTCGACCACCGGATAGCCGTCCGCCCACTTCGAGTCGTACGTTTGCAGGCAGGCGCCGGGCTTCAAGGAGGTCAGGGGCTGGGCGGGCTCGGTGGCGACATGGGTCGCGGTGGGGCGCGGTGGCAGTCCGAGTGGGGTCGGTCCCGGCTCCCAGTGCGGGGCGTGCGGCGACCCGGGGTCGGACGTCGCCGCGGCGGCCTCCCGCGGGTTGCCTCCGTGGGGGAGGACGGTCACGACGCCGATCACCACGAGCAGGACCGCGACGGCCGCGGTGACGCCGACGAGCAGCATCCAGCCCCGCCTCGACAGTCCTTCGCGCTCACGTGTACCCACCGCTTCCGAACTGTAGTCCTCGAGGCTGCGCCGGATGAGGCGGTCAGGACCGCCGGGTGGCGTCCTGCACCTCGCCGACGAGCTCCTCGATGATGTCCTCCAGGAACAGCACGCCCGCGGTCGCGCCCTCGCCGTCGACCACGCGCGCCAGGTGGCTGCCCGAGCGGCGCATGGTCGCCAGCGCGTCCTCCAGGTCGCTGCCCGAGAACACCGTGACCAGGCGGCGGATGCGCTTCGCCGGGACCGGCAGCTCGAAGCCGGTCTCCTCCAGGTCGAGCACGTCCTTCAGATGGAGGTAGCCGGTCGGCTCGCCGTCCGCGTCCGGCACGACGTAGCGCGAGAAGCCGTGCTTCGCGACGGCCTTCTCGACGTCGGCCGGGGTCGGGGACGGGGGCAGGGTGACGAGCGCGTCGAGGGCGACCGCCACATCCCGGACCTTCTTCTCGGTGAACTCGAATGCGGCGGTGAGGGCACCGGTGCGGTCGGTCAGCACGCCCTCGCGGGTCGACTGGGACACGATGGTCGCGACCTCGTCGAGTGTGAAGGTGCTCGCCGCCTCGTCCTTGGGCTCCACCCGGAACAGGCGCAGCACCGCGTTCGCGCTCGCGTTCAGCGCGACGATGATCGGCCGGACGGCGCGCCCGATCCCGACCAGCGGGGGAGCGAGCAGCAGGGCGGCGCGGTCGGGCATCGAGAACGAGATGTTCTTCGGCACCATCTCGCCGAACACGACGTGCAGGAACGACACGACGATCAGGGCGACGATGAAGGCGATCGTGCCGATGACCTCCTCCGACCAGCCGGTCGCGTGCAGCGGCACCTCCAGCAGGTGGTGGATGGCCGGCTCCGACACGTTCAGGATGAGCAGCGAGCACACGGTGATGCCGAGCTGCGTGGTCGCGAGCATGAGCGTCGCGTGCTCCATCGCGTAGAGCGCGGTCTTGGCGCTGCGCTTGCCGCGCTCCGCCAGCGGCTCGATCTGGGAGCGGCGGGCCGAGATGACGGCGAACTCGGCGCCGACGAAGAAGGCGTTGACGATCAGCAGAACGACAAGCCAGGCGATTCCGGCCCAGTCACTCATGGGCGGCCTCCTCGCGCTCCGACGTGACCGCGACCGGGTCGGGGGTGTAGCGGATGCGGTCGACGCGGCGACCGTCGAGGCGCTCGACCCGGAGGGTGCCGCCCTCGATGGCGACTTCGTCGCCGACCTTCGGCAGCCTCCCGAGCTCGTTCATCACGAAGCCGGCCACCGTCTCGTACGGCCCCTCCTCCGGGACGGTGACGCCCGCGCGCTCCTCCAGCTCGTCGGGGCGCAGGATGCCGGGGAAGGTGATCGAGTCGCGCCCGCGGATGACACCGGCCCGGGTGCGGTCGTGCTCGTCGGCGACCTCGCCGACGATCTCCTCCACCAGGTCCTCCAGGGTCGCGATGCCGGAGGTGCCGCCGTACTCGTCGACGACCACCGCCAGCTGGTAGCCGCGGGCGCGCAGCTCTCCGAGCAGCGTGTCGAGCCCCATCGTCTCCGGCACGCGGAGCGGCTCGGTCATCAGGGCGGACGCGGGAACGCGCGACCGGCGCTGCCGCGGGACCGCCACCGCCTGCTTGACGTGCACGACCCCGAGGACGTCGTCGATGTCGTCGCCGATCACGGGGAACCGCGAGTACCCGGTCTTGCGCGCGAGCTCGGACACGGCCTGCGCCGGCTCCGTGCGCTGAACGGCCTCGATGCGCGGACGCGGCGTCATCACGTCGGATGCGGTGCGGCTCGAGAACGCGAGAGTGCGGCTCAGCAGGGTGGCCGTGTCCTCCTCGAGGACGCCGGCGCTCGCCGAGCGGCGCACCAGCGAGGAGAGCTCGTCGGCCGTGCGCGCGCCCGAGAGCTCCTCCTTCGGCTCGATGCCGAGCAGCCGCAGGAAGCCGTTGGCGGTGCCGTTGAGCAGCGCGACGAAGGGGCGGAAGACCGTGGTGAAGACCGTCTGGAACGGGATCACCAGTTTGGCCGTCGCAAGCGGCAGCGCCAGCGCGAAGTTCTTGGGGACCAGCTCGCCGAGGATCATCGAGAGCAGGGTCGCCACGGCGATCGCCACGATCGAGGCGATCGGCGTCACGGCGCCCTCGGGAAGGCCGGTCGCGGTGAGCGGGCCGCGCAGCAGCGAGCTGATCGCCGGCTCCATCGTGTAACCGGTGAGGAGCGTGGTCAGCGTGATGCCGAGCTGGGCGCTCGACAGGTGCGTGGAGGTGATTTTCAGGGCGGCGATCGTCATCGTCAGCCGCGACTCGCCCCGCTCCCTCCGCGCCTCGAGGTCGCCGCGGTCGAGGTTGACCAGGGCGAACTCGCTCGCCACGAACAGACCTGTGCCGATCGTCAGCAGCAGGCCGACGCCGAGCATGATCCACTCATAGAGCACGGCGACCACCCCGCTCGCTCGAAGGCGGGCTCACCTGACGGAATGGGCTACTAGAGGGAGGGTCGTCCATTTGCCCGTCAGTATATCGAGGCGGGATGGGGAGGCTGCGGGAGTTCTCAGGCGGATTCCCAGCCGGGCGCCCGCTAGACCGTCGATTCCAGGTGGCCCCACACGGCGTCCGGGGGCGTAGCGTGCCGCGCGGATGAAGGAGGAATCACCATGTTGGAGTCTTGCGTCACATACTCCGTCCTTCCTGCCTCCGACCTGCGGCGGGCCACCGAGTGGTACCGCGACAAGCTGGAGCTCGAACCGGAGCGCACGACGGAGGGCGGGGTGCTGTACGGCACCGGGTCCGCGTCGAAGATCTACCTGTACGAGACCGCGAATGCCGGTACCGCCCAGAACACCGCGATGTGCTGGCTGGTGTCCGACATCGAGGCGACGATGTCGCACCTCAGGGAACGCGGTGTCGCGTTCGCCGACTACGACTTCCCGGGCCTCAAGACCGAGAACGGGATCGCGACCGACGACATGGGCCGGTCGTGCTGGTTCCAGGACAGCGAGGGCAACTACCTGTGCCTGACCGAGCCCACCTGAGCCGGGCGGGTCAGCGCCAGCGCGCGCGGAGGTACTGCGACGGCCAGTAGCCGATCTCGACGCCCAGCTCGTGCGCGGCCCGCAGGGGGAAGTGCGGGTCGCGCAGGAGTTCGCGCGCCAGCATGACCGCGTCCGCCCGTCCGCTCTCCACGATCTCGGCCGCCTGCTGCGGTGTGGTGATGAGACCGACGGCGCTCACATCCACCTCGGATGCGCTGCGCACGTGGTGCGCGAACGGCACCTGGTAGCCGGGCTCGAGCGGGATGCGGATGCCCGCCTGGATGCCGCCGCTGGAGATGTCGAAGAAGTCGGCCCCCGCCTCCTCGGCCCACACGGCGACCGTCGCGGTCTGGTCCTCGTCCCAGCCGCCCTCGGTCCAGTCGCTCGCCGAGAAACGGACGAACAGGGGAGCGTCCGGCGCCTCCTCGCGGACCGCCGCGACGATGCGCAGCAGCAGCCGCGCGCGGTTCTCCAGCGATCCTCCGTACTCGTCGGTGCGGCGGTTGGCGATGGGGGAGAGGAACTGGTGCAGCAGGTAGCCGTGGGCCGCGTGCAGTTCCAGCACGCGGAAGCCGGCCTCGAGCGAGCGGCGCGCGGCCGCACCGAAATCTTCGACGATGCGGTCGATGCCTGCGGAGTCGAGCTCCTGCGGGACGTCGTACCCCTCGAAGGCGACCGCGGAGGGCGCGACGGTCCGCCAGCCGCCCTCCGACTCCGGCACGGTCCCCGTGCGGTCCTCGAACCCCCACGCGGGCCAGGTCGACGCCTTGCGGCCCGCGTGCCCCAGCTGGATGCCCGGGACGGCGCCCTGCTCCTCGATGAACGCGGTGATCGGCTTCCAGGCGTCGCGCTGCTCGTCGGTCCAGATGCCCGTGTCGCGCGGGCTGATCCGCGCCTCCGGGCTCACGGCGGTCGCCTCGCTGAAGACGATCCCGCTGCCGCCGGTCGCGAACCCGCCCAGGTGCACGAGGTGCCACGTGTTCGGGACGCCGGAGTGGTCGAGGACCGAGTACTGGCACATCGGCGAGGTCCAGATGCGGTTGCGGACGGTGACGCCGCGCAGGGTCAGCGGATCGAAGAGAGAGGGCATACCTCCATCTAAGCCCCGAGACCTTCCAGATATGCCCGGAGGTCCTCATTGTCGTCCGGCTCGGTCGGCGTCATGGTTCGCTCACGAGCATCGTCATCGGGGATGACAGGCAATTTCGCCTGTCGCTGGCGCGAACGACAGTCGCTTCTGGTTCACCCGATGAGCGGCGGATTCACCCGGCTCGATGATGAGTGAAGGAAGCCTCGATGCGCAGTTCTCGTATATTCAAATGGGCGACGCCGACAGCCGTGTCTCTGCTGGCAGTCGGGCTGACTGGCTTCGCGTCGGCGGATTCGCCAGCCACGAACGCGGCTGACGCTGTTGCCGCGATTCAGCAGGTCGCTCCGGACGTGGTGACCGGCCTTGCCGAGACCGTCGCAGGCGAGCATGTGGCAGCGGCCGCGACCATCGCCGGTGAGGATGTGATTGTTCCCAGCGATCCGAGCGACGGGATATCGCTTGGAGCCGTAACGGTCGGATTGCCTTACGCCCAGCAGGCCGAGGACGCTGTCGCCTCGGGCGGCGTAGTGACCTTTGACAACAACAACGGGTCGACGACCGTTCCGGTCATCCACCGAGACGGCGAAGTTCAGATCAGCACGGTGATCCATACTCCGGGCGCGCCGCGGCGCTATGCCTATCCCATGACGTTGGAGGCGGGTCAGAGTCTGCGGATCGAAGTAGACGGCTCCGCAGAGGTCGTCGATCAGCAGGGATCGCTGGTTGTGGCGATCGCGTCGCCTTGGGCGAGAGATGCTGCGGGTGACGATGTGCCCACGCACTACGAGGTCGACGGCGCGACCCTGATCCAAGTGGTGGATTTCACGCCGACGACAGCATTTCCGGTAGTCGCGGACCCCACCTATCGCTTGTACACCATCCATTACTCTCGATCCGACGTCGAGCAGATGTGGAAGATGATGAACAACATCAACAACGTCTGTCACTATGTTCCGTTGCCCTACCTCGGAGCCCTGTCCTGCGGTGCCCCGGCAAACCTCGCGGCCGCAATCTCGCAGGCCCACTATCAGGCGAGGAAGATCGACGCGGTCTACTACGACTGCGGCTATAACTACTGTTCGTACTACAGGTATTCGGTGGTCTGACGATGCCTCTCCGCGTCGTCTCCTCGACAGGAAAGGCCGCCTATGTCGTGGTCGCTCTCGCCTCGGTCATTATCGCCGCGATCCCCATCGGGTCGCTTTCGCCCGCGATCGGAGCTGCAACGGGGACTCTCGCGACCGTGGCTGCCGTGGTCGTGGCCGCGCGCTGCTTTCGCGGCACGGACGAGGCTGTCGATCCTCCCCGG
The DNA here is from genome assembly GCF_013359685.1 of Leifsonia sp. C5G2. GTDB lineage: Bacteria > Actinomycetota > Actinomycetes > Actinomycetales > Microbacteriaceae > Leifsonia. Next base: position 347,842 of record NZ_JABFMV010000003.1, on the reverse strand, counting down.
CCGTGGTGGCGGATGACCGCTGCGCCCGCGGCGGGATACGTCGGCGCTGGGTTGTTCGCCGTCGGTGGACTCTGCAACATCGGCGCGCAGGGCCCCGGGATCGCCACGGGATCGGCCAGCCTTGTGATCGCCGGCGCCTTCGCGCTGTCCGCGATCCGGTTGGGCTCCAGGCGGCGCCGCCGCTAAGCCCCGAGACCTTCCAGATATGCCCGGAGGTCCTTCGCCGTCGTGAAGACGTGGCCCGCGATGCCCAGCGCCTCCGCCCCGCGGACGTTGGCCTCCTTGTTGTCGATGAAGACCGTCTCGGCGGGCGTCACGCCGAGTTCGGCCATCACGTGCTCGAAGATCTCCGCGCTGGGCTTGATGGTGCCGAGCTCTCCGCTCACGAACACCTGCTCGAACAGGTCGCCGAGCGTGCCGTGGCGGAAGTAGGAGCCGAAGTCGCGGCCGGCGTTCGACAGCAGGGCCAGGCGCGTGCCGCCCGCCTTCAGATCGAGGAGCACCTCGAGGGTCTCGTGGTCGATGCTGAGCCAGCTGCGGAAGTCGGCCAGCCACAGCCGGTGGATGGTCGCGTCGCCCCAGTTCTCGCCCAGCTCCCGCTCGATGCCGCGCCAGTACTCCTGGATGCCGAGGGTTCCCTGGTCGAGGGCATCCCGATGCCGCCAGTAGGCCGGCCAGAACACCTCCGCGTCACCGCCCGCGAGCTCGGTGAGCGCCGCCCTGTCCTCCGCCGTCGGGGTCACCGAGATGACCTCGCCGTAGTCGAACACGATCACCTTGCCGGGGATGCTGATCGCCATGCTCACAACCTATCGTGAGGTCGGGAGGGGTTCGATGGGGCGACGACGACTTCGGAGGTGGCCGATGACCGGATGGCAGGACTGGGGCGAGCGGGACGCCGCGGCGTGGATCGCCGTACCGACCGACGGGAGCGACAAGTACTCCCGCGGCGTGCTCGGCATGGTGACCGGTTCCGACCGCTACCCCGGGGCGGCGGTGCTGGGCGTCGAGGGCGCCTCGCGCACGGGCGTCGGCATGATCCGGTACCTCGGCGCCGACCGGCCGGCCGATCTGGTGATGCGCCGACGGCCGGAGATCGTGACCGCGCCCGGCCGGGTGCAGGGCTGGCTGATCGGGTCGGGGATGGATGCGGCCTCACGTCCGGAGGACGACGCCCAGCGCCTCCGCAGCGCCCTGCGCGACGGCACGCCCCTCGTCATCGACGCCGGCGCGCTCGACCTCGCCGGGAGGGCGTCGGCCCCGGTCGTCGTCACCCCGCATTTCCGCGAGCTGGCGACCGTGCTGGCCGCTGGCGCGGACGACGACTCTGACGCCGTGACCGCCGACGACATCGCCGCCGACGCCGCCGGGTGGGCGGCGCGCGCAGCCGACAGCCTCGGGGTCACCGTGCTGCTGAAGGGGCACACGACCTACGTCGCCGCACCGCACGGGCCCCGCTACGCGGTCACCGCCGGGCCGGCGTGGCTCGCCACGGCGGGGAGCGGCGACGTGCTCGGCGGCGTGCTCGGGGCGCTCGTGGCCACCCATGCGCGCGAGATCGACGAGGGCGGCCACGAGGCGCTCGCGGCGCTCGCCGCCACCGCTGCCTGGGTGCACGGCCGGGCCGGGGAGCGGGCGTCCGGCGGGGGCCCGATCGTCGCGCTCGACATCGCCGAGGCGCTCCCCGGAGTGGTCCGCGACCTCGTCCGCTCGGCCGGCTGACCGCATCCCGTCGCGTTCAGAGAGGCGACCGACGCATCCCCTAGGATGTGGCGTCATGGGGATGGAAGCGGTGCCGGCCGGCGCGGGCGCGACCGGTGCCGCGGAGCCCGGCACACTGCGGCGGGTCGCATACAGCCCGCTGTCACTGTGGATCGCGTTCCTCGCGGTCCACCTGATCGTCAGCGGTCTCGCCCTCGACCAGGGCAAGGGCCTGGGCGATGTGTTCCTGGTCTACAAGCCGTGGGCTCAGCTGGCCGCGCAGGGCACGCAGATCGTGGGCGTGGACTCCGACTGGGTGTACCCGTTCGGCGCCATCGTCCCGGTGATGCTGCCCCTGCTGTTCGGCGCGGACGGCTACGTCTGGGCGTGGCTCAACATGGTGCTGCTGCTCAACGCAGCCGCGTTCGCGGTGCTCATCGTCGGCCGCGAGCCGCGCCGGCTGATCGCCGCATGGTGGTGGCTCGCGTTCCTGCTCCTCCTCGGCCCGATCGCGGTCGGGCGGCTCGACTCCGTGTCCGCGTCGCTCGCCATCGTCGGGCTGCTGTGGCTGACCCTGCACGAGCGCGCGGCGGTCGTGGTGCTCACCGCGGCCACCTGGATCAAGGTGTGGCCGGCCGCCATCCTGCTCGCCGCCGTCACGGCCCTCCGGTCGCGCTGGCACATCGTGCTCGTGGCCGCGGTCACGTCCGCTGTGATCGTCGCCGTTCCGCTGATCTTCGGCGCGGGATGGCACGTCCTGAGCTTCATCACCATGCAGACGGACCGCGGCCTGCAGATCGAGGCGCCCGTCAGCACGATCTGGATGTGGCAGGCCGCGTTCCACGTGCCGGGCGCGGAGGTCTACTACGACCGGCAGCTGCTGACGTTCCAGGTCAGCGGCAACGGCACGCATACGGCCGGCGCCCTCATGAACCCGCTGTTCGCGCTGACGGCCGTCGTGGTGCTTCTCATCGGCGTGCGGGCGCTGCGGCGCGGGACGCCGTACACGCGCATCCTGCCGGAGCTGTCGCTCGCGTTCGTCACCGCGTTCATCGCCTTCAACAAGGTCGGCTCCCCGCAGTACGTCGTGTGGCTGGCGGCGCCCGTCGTGATCGGGCTCGCGTACCAGGGCCGCGGCTTCCGCATCCCCGCCGTCCTGGTGCTCGCGACGGCCGGGCTGACCCAGGTGTTCTACCCGTTCCTCTACGACTGGCTGCTCGTGCCGGACCCGGCGATGGTCGCCGTGCTCACCGTTCGCAACCTGATGTACTTCGTCATCCTGGGATGGACGATCTCCGCGCTCTGGCGGCGGCGGCACCAGGCGGAGGCCGCGGGCGACCTCGTCCCGGCCCACGCGTGGCCGTTCCGCTCGGCGCCGGGGGCGCATCCCGAGCCGGTCGGATCCGCCCCGCGCGCCGACGGAAGGTGACATGATCGAGGGGCGGTGACAGCCCCGCCGATCGGAGGAGGATCACATGCTGGTGGCGTTCTCAGTGGCACCGAGTGGAGGCGAGGGAGCCGACGCGTCCGTGCACGATGCGGTCGCTGCGGCGGTGCGGGTCGTGCGCGAGTCGGGTCTCCCGAATCGCACCGACGCCATGTTCACGACCATCGAGGGGGAGTGGGACGAGGTCTTCGACGTCGTCCGCCGCGCCACCGAGGCGGTGGGCCGGTACGGCACGAGGGTGTCGCTGGTCCTCAAGGCCGACATCAGGCCGGGCTGGACGGGCGAGCTGGACGGCAAGGTGCAGCGGCTCGAGGCGGCGCTGGAGCAGGGGGACTGACGTGGATGCGAACCTCCTGGTCACGCTGGCGGTGTGGCTGTTCGCGACCTACTGGCCGGTCTTCGTCGTCGCCTTCGTCCTGGTCGGCGGCCCGCTCCTGGGCTGCGTGATCGTCGCGGTGGTCGGTGCGGTGCGCGAGGGCGTCTCGCGCCCGGAGGAGACCCAGGACGTGGATGTCGCCGAGTTCTTCGAGGAGCAGACCGCCGCCGCGGGCCGGAACTAGGCTCGCCCGACCGGTCGGGCACGACTCGCTATCCTGCGGCGCGGCCGCGCGGGACAATCCCGGTGATGGCTCGTGAGCAGCTCGTAGCACAGGTGGTGCGCCTCGTCCTCCGGGGGCGAAGCGTCGATGTCGTCGGCGACCGGGGGACGGGGAGGACGACCGTTCTCGAGCGCGTCGGGGCCGAGCTGGTCGACCGGGAATGGTCGGCGGTGCGGCTCCGCGGCCTTCCCGCGCTCCGGGGCGCGCCGTTCGCGGCGCTGTCCCTTGCGGGCATCGCCCCCGCCCGCGACGCGCGCACCGTTTCGATCGCCGCCGCCGTCGACGAACTGTGCGGTCTCCTCCCGGCCGGGCGCGGTGTCGTGCTGGTCGACGACGAAGCCGACCTCGACGAGGCGAGTCGAGGAGTCGTCGCCGCGGCCGGCGCGCGCACCGGGGCGCCCATCGTGCAGACGAGGACCCGGGAAGCGGGAGTCGGCCCGGCGCTTCCACTCAGCGTCGCGCTGACCCCTCTCGGCTACGACGAGTTCGAGGATGCCCTGGCCGAGCACGCCGGCATCCGCTTCGATCCGTCGACGATGAGTCAGCTGTTCGCTCTGTCCGCGGGACATATCGGACATGGTCTCGCCCTGTTCGACGCCGCGGTCGTGGAGCGGAGGCTGGATGAGGTCGACGGGCGGCTGGTCGCCCGCGCCGACCTGTGGTGCGCGTCGCTCGCCGCGCCGGCGGAGTCCCTGCTCGAAGCACTCGACGCGACACTCCGCGAAGCCCTGGAACTCCTGGCATTCGTCGGTCCGGTCGATATCGCGGCCCTGCAGCCGGTGATCGGAGACACCACGTTCGAGAGGTTGGAGGCCAACGGACTGATCGCCCTGGTCGACTCCGGCCCGCGCTCCCTCGTCGCCGTCACTCCACCCCTCATCGCCGAGCACATCCGATCCTCGACTCCCGCACTGCGCCGCGGCCGCCTCCTCGGCACGATCGAGACTCTCCGGCGGCCGGACGACGACCTGCTGCCGATGCCCTCGGAGGAGGAGCCGCCTGCGCACCAGGACGCCCAGTTCGTGCGCGTGGTGCACGAGCGCCTCCGCGCGCGTCAGCTGGTGGCGCGGTCCGAGTGGAGTCGCATGGCCGACCGCTCGGCGGCGGTGTTCTATCTCGATGCCAGCATCCGCATGCCGCTCGCGGACGCGTCGGTCGACCGGATCTTCGCGGAGACCGCCGCAGCGCCAGGCGACGAGGAGTCGGCCGCGCGCTGGGAGGCGCTGGACGCCGACCACCGCGCCTTCCATCACCGGGAGGCGGCGACCGCCGTCGCGCGCCTGCGCGAGGCGGCGCCGTCGCTCCCGCACTTCGGGGGACTCCTGCTGGCGAAAGCCGTCGAGCTGGAGCTGCTGCTGCTCGGGAACCCGGAGACGGACACCCTTCCGGACCCGGACGACCCCGACCTCCCGGAGGCCGTGAGGATCGACCTCCATCAGACTCTGGCCCATGTGCTCACGAGCCGGGGCGATGTCGCTGCGTCGGAACGTCACCTGGAGGCCGCCGCGACGATCGGGGCGCCGGACGGCATGGTCGCCGGACTGCTGCACGGGATGAATCTGCTGCTCGCGGGGGACCTCGCCGGCGCGGCACTGCTCGCGGCGCGGGAGTTCGACATCGCCCGCGCTCAGCTCGACCCCGAGCGCATGCGGGGCTTCGGCCACCTGCTGTGCGTCTGCGGCGTCTTCTCCGGCGACCTCGCGGACGCGGACGAGGTGATCCGGCAGGTGCGGGCGCTCGGCGACCCCGTGTCGGTGCCGCCCTTCGCCGACCGCGACCTCGCCATCGTGGCGAGCGTCATCGCCGCGCGTCGCGGGCGGAGGGAGACGGCGGAGCGGCTGCTGGCGGATGCGTCGCGCGCGGCACTGCCGAGCAATCCGCTTCCCGGCGGCAACCTCGGGTGGGCCGAGGCGCAGCTCCTCGCCGGACGGGGCGACCTCGAAGCGGCGGCAGACCGGCTGGCGGCCGACGGCGACGAAGCGTGGGGGCGCGGGGCGACCGTCACGGCCGCCCTCGCCTATCTCGCCGCGTGCGAGGTGGACGCGAGCCCGTCCCGGCTCGCCCTGCATCGCCCGCGGATCGCCGAGGTGCGCGTCGCCCTGGTCGCCGATCAGCTGGAGTATGTGGTCGCGTTGGTCGAGCGCAGCCCGGATCGCCTGGCCGCAGCCGCCCACCGCGCAGAGGCCTCCGGCCGGTTCAGCCTGGCGCTCGCCGGGCTGAGGCGCGCGGCGCAGGAGTACGCGCAGAGTGGCCTGCCCGCCCGGGAGAAGGAGACGGCGGACGCTGCCGATCGGCTGGAGGCGCGCCTCTCACCCCGACGGATCGAGACGGCGCGCTTCGTCAGCGATCGGATCGAGCTCACCGTGCGCGAACGGCAGGTCGTCCGGTTGGCCGCGGAGAAATGGACGAACGCACAGATCGCCACAGAGCTCGTGCTCTCGCTCCGGACGGTCGAGAGCCACCTGCACAAGGCCATGCGGAAGATCGGAGCGCAGCGGCGCACCGAGCTGGCCGCGTATCTCGAAGGCGACGATCTCGACCGCTGACGGCCCCTCGCGGGAGTACTGGGATATCAGTTCGCGGCCACTGAGAGCAGCGGCCACCGCCTTCGCTGCCGGCGTTCCGTAGACTATATTTCTGTGGTAACACCGCAGTATCGGCTGTGGAGACCCGGGGTGTCTTCCCCTGTGGCGTTCATGCCCGCGGTGCGTTCGGCTGTCTCTCGAAAGGTCCTCCCTGTCATGTATGGAACTCTGCCTCCTGCTGGAATCGGCACCGGTGGCGCGCTCGCAGCGACGGGAGCTCCCGCCTTCCAGGTCGTCGGACTCGCGATGATCGCCGTCAGTGCCGCGGTGGGCGGCGTCCTGCTGCTCCGTCTCGCCCACAGGCGCCCCGGGCACCGGGCCGAGACATGAGCGGGCGCCTCCCTCTGCATCGCGTCCTTCGCGCCGGTGTCGGCGTGTTGGTGCTCGCTTTCGGAGCGCTGCTCGTCTGGTTCCAGCAGCAGGCGCGCGAGATCGAGGTCGCCGTCGTGGTGACGCTCCTGCGTCCGGTTCTCGGCGAGTCGGTATCCGCCGGTGCGGACGCGATCGTACTCCGCCTGAGCGAGCTCCACTACTGGTGCCTGCGGATCACCGCGGAGTGCACGACCCTCGTGTTCATCGTCCCCATGCTCCTCTTCGCCGTCGCGACGCTGCTCTTCACCCGGGTCCCGGTGCGGCGGTGGCTGGCGGCGTCGGCACTCGGACTGCTGCTGGTCGTCGTCGTGAACCTGTTCCGGCTCGGCCTGATCGTGGTCTCCACGCTGTCCTGGGATCGGGTCGGCTACGAGTGGTCGCACACTGTGGTGGGCACCCTCGTCGCGCTGGCCGGCGTCGTCGTCGCGGCGCTCGCCACGCTTCGGATCCTGAACGGGCGGCCACTGCGGTCGCGCCTGCGGCGCCGCGACTCCGGGGCGGTCGCATCGTGAACATCTTCGCAAGCGTCGCCTCGACGGCCCTGGTGATCGCGTTCCTGACTTACGTCATCCTCATCGTGCTCTCGTTCTCTCGCAGAGGGCACGCGCAGCCCGGCGATGCCGGCGACTTCGACTGGCACTTCTTCGTGCCCTGCCGCGACGAGGAGGCCGTCATCGGGACCACCATGGCGCGTCTCCGCGACCGTTTCCCGCAGGCGCACGTCTGGGTGATCGACGACGACAGCGACGACGCGACGGCCGCCCTCGTGCAGGAGCGCGCCGACCGGGATGCGCAGGTCCACTTGGTCCGGCGTCGTCTGCCGGATGCGCGCGTGGGAAAGGGGGCGGCGCTGAACTCCGCCTACCGCGTACTGCGCGAGTGGCTCGGGGAGGGCGCCGACCTCGACCGGACGATCGTCTGCGTCATCGATGCCGACGGCGAGCTGACCGGCAACGCGCTGCAGCAGGCCGCCGGACCCACGGCCTTCGGCGACCCCGCCGTCGGCGCTGCGCAGACGACCGTGTGGATGAAGAACCGCAACGACAAGGTGGACGCCGACGGCCGTCGCATCCCGCTGTTCGCACGCTTCCTGGTGCGGATGCAAGACCTCGAATTCCGGACGATCATCGCCGGGATGCAGGCCCTTCGCGGCCGGACCAGCACGGTGGGACTCGGCGGCAACGGCCAGTTCACCCGCGTCTCCGTCCTCCACGCCATCGACGAGCTCAAGGGCCAGCCGTGGCACGGGTCGCTCCTGGAGGACTACGAGCTCGGCGTCCACGTCCTGCTCGCCGGCCACCAGATCCGCCACCTGCACGACACGTACGTCGAGCAGGAGGGATTGATGAGCGCCCGGCGCTTCCTCACCCAGCGGACGCGGTGGGCGCAGGGGAACATCCAGTGCTCGCGCTACCTCCCGGAGCTGCTCCGATCGCGTCACGTCGGCCCGGACGGCGCCGTCGAGTCCGCCTACTACCTGCTGCTTCCCTTCCTCCAGGTTCTGGGCTTCGTCATCTGGGCGATCCTGGGCGGAACGCTCGTCGCCACCATCCTCGCCTCGCCGGCCGGGGCAGCCTCCTGGATGCAGGGCAACTGGTCGATGCTGCTGACCTACGCGGCGGTCGGCATCGCGCCGTTCGCGGTCTGGGGACCGCTCTACCGAAACCAGTGCGAGCCTCAGGCGCCTTGGGCCATGGGCCTCGTCTGGGGCGTCGGGGTGTGGCTCTACAGCTTCTACGTCTGGATCACCTCGCCGCGCGCGTTCGCCCGGGTCCTCCTGAACCGTTCCGGGTGGGCGAAGACCCGCCGCAACGGTGAGGCCGGGCAACGGGCGCTGGTCGCCAAGGAGTGCTAGGGGCGAACGCCCGCAGACCTGCGCGACACGACCGTGATCGCGACGACTTCCCGCTCCTGCGGGACCGACAAGGAAAGGCTCACGATGAGCGACACAACGAGAAAGCAGGTCCTTCGCGGCCTGGCGAAGACGGCGGTCACGCTCGCCGTCGCCGGCGGCCTCGCCCTGACGACTGCGGCGGCCGCGAACGCGGCGACCGGAACGGACGCCGCGGGCGTGTACAACGCCGACGTCAAGCCGATCGGCGCCTACCCGGAACTGGGAAGCACCGGTTTCGTGGACTACCGGATCGGCCTGGCCGGGGACAGGACGAACGTCTCGGGCCTGAAGGCCGGAGACCAGTCATCCTGGACCATCGTGCTGCCGCCCGGCCTGAAGTTCGCCGGCGCCAGCGTCTCGAGTTGCGCCGCGGTCGCTGCCGTGCCCGAGTTCTCGCCAGCAGGTGGGAGCACCATCGGCCAGGCGTGCACCATCTCCTCGGACGGTCGCACGCTGACCTGGACCCAGACCATGCTCCGGGGCACGGGTGCGATCAACGACGGGATGGAAGGCATGATCGTGACCGCCGAGGTCGTGGTCACAGGAATCGTCGGAGGCGGTGTCGAGGCCCAGAACACCGTGAAGCTGACGTACAAGCCCTGGCCGGGGATCACCTCCCCCTCCCCGTCGGCGACGACCGGCGCGAAGGGCGCGGCGTTCGCGGTGACGGGTTCGTCACGGCCGGACAGCACCGGCTCGGTGCTGTCCGGGAGGGGACAGCGCGGCGCCGCGATCACGGTGTACGACGCGAACCTGAAGGCCGTCGGCACGGGGACCGTCAACGCGTCCGGTGAGTGGACCTCCACGACGATCCCGGACGGCACGCCGGGGCCGCTGTGGATCGGTGAAAAGGCCGGAACCGGTCCGGACAACTCCAGTGTCCTGCTGCGCTACACCCTGGCCGTCGCCCCCATCGCCGACCCGGCGATCGCTCTGAGCGCGCTCGGGCTGGCCGCGGTGGGCGGAGGCGCCCTGTGGATCGTGCGGCGTGCACGCATCCGGTCCCTGGTCTGACAGTGGTGCGTCGGTGACAGCGGTGCAGCAGGCGTCGGCTGACAGGAGGCCGCTGCGAGCGGCCTTCCGGGCGGCTGCCATCGTGCTGTGCCACGCCCTGACGGTCGCCGTCGGGGTCGTGCTGCTCTGGTTCTCGGCGGGCGAGACGGTGCTGAGCGGCGACACCGGCGTCGCGGTGCTGGCCTTCGCGGTCGGTGCGGGGCTGCACGCCTGCAGCTGCCTCCTGACCGCGAGGTCCACGGCGACGGGACGGCCGGCCGCAGCGACGGCTGTCACGGCGGCCGCCCTCACCCTCGGCGTGGTCGCCACGACCGGCGCATTCCTGCTCACCGACCTGTACTTCCTCGGGTGGCTGGCCGCCTTCACCGCGGCCCTCGTGACCGCTGCGTCCGTCGTCGGGCTCCTCGCGGACCTCCTCACCACGAGCCTGGTGCGGCCGCTGCTCCAGGCGGCCTCCGCCATGGCCGGGTGCGCGGGCATCGTGCTGACGCAACCGATCTGGTCGGACAACGGCCTCCTCGGCGGGCTGCTCGTGTTCACCGGCGGCCTGGTGGCGTGCGGTCGGCTCGTTCAGCTGGTCGTGCATGTCGCGAGCTCCCGGGCGGCCGTCGCCGTCCCCCTCCGTTCACACCATTCGATGTCGCGGCATGCGACGTCCGACTCCCTCGCGAAGGAGACCCACCCATGAACCGCAACCCGACGACCGGCGACATCGCCGTCGTCCTCGGCACGCGTCCCGAGATCATCAAGCTCGCTCCCGTCGTCCAGGAGCTCGGCGGCCGGGCGCGCGTGGTGCACACCGGCCAGCACTGGGACGAGAACATGTCCGGCCAGTTTCTGCGAGACCTGACGCCGATCGGCGGCATCGAGGTGCTCTCGGGGCTCGGCGGACTCTCCCGTCCCCGTCAGATCGCCGGAGGGATCGATCAGCTCAGCGCCCTGTTCGAGCGCCGCCGCCCGCGTGCCGTGATCGTGCAGGGCGACACCAACAGCACCTCGATCGGCGCTCAGACGGCGAACTACCTCGGCATCCCCGTCATCCATGTGGAGGCCGGGCTGCGTTCACGCGACCGGGACATGCCCGAGGAGCTCAACCGCTTGATCGTCGGGGCCGTCGCGGACGTGCACTGCGCGGCGACGCCCTACAACGCCGCGAACCTCCTGGCAGAGGGCGTGGACGCGGAGCGCATCCACATCACCGGCAACACCGTGGTCGAGGCGACGCGCCGCGTCCTGGAGTCATCGACCGAGCACGTCCCGCTCCCTGTCGACGGGCCGTTCGTGCTCGCCACGATCCACCGCCCGGAGAACACCGACGACTCCGGCGCACTGAGCCGCATTTTCAGCGCACTCGCGGCGATGCCGTATCCGGTCGTGTTCGTCGCGCACCCGCGGACGCTGGCCGCGGCGGACCGGTTCGGGCTCGAGGGGATGATGGAGCGGCTGCACGTGCTGCAGTCGGTCGGCCACGCAGAGTTCCTCGGCCTCGCCGGTCGGGCGGCTCTGGTGATCTCGGACTCCGGCGGGGTCCAGGAGGAGGTCACCGTGATCAAGAAGCCGCTCCTCGTCGTCCGCAAGTCGACCGAGCGCCCGGAGGCGATCGGTGCGGGCTTCGCCGAGCTGGTGCGGCCCGGCGACTCGATCGAGGCGGCGGCAGAACGGATGCTCGGCGACGCCGGGCTGACGGTCAGGCTGCGCCAGACTCCCTCGCCCTACGGGGACGGGTCGGCGAGCCGCATGATCGCCGACATCGCGCGACGGGTCGCCGACCGCGGCTGAGCCGCTGTCGCGCGAGCGGGTCGAAACGATTCGATATAGAGTGGGCCGGTGACCCCGCTCATCGACGGGCCGACGAAGCTGTCGCCGGCCCGTATTCGTCTTGCTCTGCTCGCGCTCGCCCTGGGCGGCTTCGGCATCGGTTCCACCGAGTTCGTCGCCATGGGCCTGCTGCCCAACATCGCGCACGACCTCCTTCCGCAGCTGTACGCCGCGTCGCCGTCGGACGCGAACGCCCAGGCGGGCTGGGTCATCTCGGCGTACGCGCTCGGCGTCGTGGTCGGGGCGCCGACGATCGCGGCGTTCGCCGCACGCTGGCCGCGTAAGAAGCTGCTGCTCTGGCTGCTGGTGGCGTTCACCGTCGGCACGGTCGCGTCGGCCGTCGCGCCGACGTTCCCGCTGGTGATGCTCGCGCGCTTCGTCTCGGCGTTGCCCCACGGCGCCTACTTCGGGATCGCGTCGCTCGTCGCGGCCTCGCTGATGGGGCCGGGGAAGCGAGGGCGCGGGGTGGCGTTCGTGCTCTCGGGGCTGACCATCGCGAACGTGATCGGCGTGCCGACCATCACCTGGATCGGGCAGCACAGCGGGTGGCGCATCGCCTACCTGGTCGTCGCCGCGATCTTCGCGCTGACCTTCGCCGCGGTCGCGTTCCTCGTGCCGTGGCAGCCCGGAGACGCGAGGGCGACCGTCCGGAACGAGCTGAAGGCGTTCACGCGCCTTCAGGTCTGGCTCGCGCTGCTGATCGGCGCCGTCGGCTTCGGCGGCTTCTTCGCCGTGTACACCTACATCGCCCCGATCGCGACGACCATCACGGGCCTGCCGGAGGGCACCGTGCCGCTGGTGCTCGTGCTCGCCGGACTCGGGATGACGATCGGCAACGTGCTCGGCGGCCGGGCTGCGGACCACAGCGTGCGGGCCAGCATGCTCATCTTCTTCGGGATCCTGCTGGTGGGGCTCGCGGCGCTGTGGCTGACCGCGTCGACCGTCGCAGGCCTCCTGATCTCGGTCTTCGTCGTCTCCGGCGCGTGCTCGGCGCTCTCGCCCACCATCCAGACCCGGCTGATGGACGTCGCCCGCGACAGCCAGTCCATCGCGGCGGCGCTCAACCACTCGGCCCTGAACATCGCGAACGCGGCGGGTGCGTTCTTCGGCGGGCTGACGATCGCGGCGGGCCTGGGATACCTCTCGCCGGTCGTCGTCGGCGGCGCGCTGGCGGTCGGCGGCGTCGCCATCGCCCTGATCTCGTTCGCGGTCGACCGCTCCCGGGCGCGCCGAGGCTTCGTCACCGGGTCGGTGCGCGCTCAGCGACCGGACCCGGTCCCGGCCGACTGAGCTCCGCCCGGAGCCTGCTCCCGGTGTCGGCCGGTCAGTCGTTCTGCAGCAGGATGCCGTCCTGGATGGCGCGCTTCCGCAGCGCCACCTTCGTGCCGACGTCGTAGCCCGCGACGCGGTACTTCTCGCGGATCCGCTTGAGGTAGCTCTTCGCCGTCTCGTCCGAGATGCCCAGCTGGAAGGCGACGGCCTTCACCGGCTCACCCGCGCCGTACAGCGCCATCACCCGGCGCTCCTGGGCGCTCAGCTTCGGGGCGCCGCCGGCCTCGCCGGCGTTCAGCGCGAGGTCCAGCTCGGCCGAGATGAACGACTCGCCCTTCTGCGCGGCGCGGATCGCCTCCACGATCATCTCGGCGTCCTCGCTCTTCACGAGGTAGCCCATCGCGCCGGCCGCGAGGGCCTCGCGGACCACCGCCGGTTCGGAGTAGGTGCTCATCAGCACCGTCGCGACCCCGGTCGTCTTGAGCGTCGACAGCTTGAGCGAGATCGGGATGTTGTCCTTCAGATCCAGGTCGAGCAGCACGACGTCCACCGGGAACTCCGGGTGCGTCAGCAACTCGGGCCAGCTCGCGACGGCGGCCACCATGCTGATGTCGTCCGCCGCGTTGCGGATCCACTCCGTCAGGGCGCCGAGCAGCATCTTGTGGTCGTCCACGATGGCGATTCGAATGGGCGGTTCCTCGCTCATGGCCTGCCTTTCTCCGTCACGGTCGCGCCGGGCTCAGCCCAGCTCACCTGAGGGGTCGCTCACCGTCGTGATCTCGATGCGCAGAGTCGTCCCGGAGAACGACTCGACATAGCGGCCCACCTTACGGATAGCTTGCCATGCCGCAGGGTCTACCCCGTTTCGCGGCACACCGCTGGTTTCGATGACGATCCGCATGGTCGCCCCCGGATTCGCGGTCCTCGGGTAGGTCCCGACCGGCCGGGAGAGGTCGAGCGTGAGCGTCCGCGGCTGGCCGGAGCCCGCGCGGACCGGATCGCTGATGAGCAGCCAGACGGCGGTGAGGAGGCCGTCGCGCTGGTCCCGGTTCAGTCCGGCGGCGAGCCCGTCGGCATCCGTCAGCGTCACCGTCGGGCCGAGCAGCGCCGACTCGGTGACCGCGTGGTACAGCCACGTCTCCTTCCGGCCCTGGATGAGGTGCAGCCGCAACTCGGTGGCGACGGAGGCCGCCGCGTCGGCCGTGTCGTCGTCGAGCGGCAGGGAGGTTCGGCCCGTCGCGACGCCGTCGAGGAGCCGTTCCGCGGCGAGGTCGAGGCGCGCGAGCTCCTCCGACGCGAGCATCCCGATCGCGTAGCCCGGCGAGGCGACCGTGCTCTGCACCTGCACCAGGTCGAGCTCCAGCTGCACGAGGGTGCGCAGCGACCGCACGATCTGCACGCCGACCAGCGGCGGTGCCACCGCGATGGCGACCGTCACCAGTCCCGGACCGAGCAGCTGCGGGTCGGCGAGGGACCGGGAGATCTCGACGGCGATCAGCACCACCCCGAGCGCGACCGCCGCGAGCACGATGTCACGGGCGGGACGGACCGGTGCGCACAGCAGCAGCGCAGGCCCCACCGCGGCGGCCGCCGTGAGCGGGACCACGGCTCCGCCGATCGGCCAGGTGCCCACGATGTCCAAGGCGACCGCGGCCGCCCACAGGGCGAGGGCGCCGAGGTAGAGCCACAGCGGCAGCTCGTCCGGGAGCCGGAAGCGCAGCACCAGGGCGGCGACGAGGGTCACGGCGACGAGCACCCAGGCGACGACGGTCAGGCCGAGCATCGGGTACTCCGGAACGTTGAGCGCGAACAGCACGAGCAGGAACGCGATCAGCGCGACCGTCGCGACGTTGAACCCGAGGTCGAGGCGGGCGCGGCTGAGCGCGTCCCGCTCGTCGCCCGCGGTTCCGCGCCCGAGGGTGCGCCGGGGCACGGTGCGCTCATCCACTCCGGTCACTTCGGCACCTCCAGCACCACGGTCGTCCCGCTGCCGGGAGAGGAGAACAGGCGGGCGTTCCCGCCGACATCCCGCAGGCGAGCGACGATCGACTCCGTGAAGCCCAGCCGGCCGGTGTCGATCGTCGCCACGTCGAAGCCCTTGCCCGCGTCGGTCACCATCGCGCGCACGTTCGTCTCGTCGTCGGTGATCGTGACATGCGCCTCGTTCACCCCGGAGTGCCTCCGCACGTTCTCCAGGCACTCGCCGAGCGCGAGCAGGAACGCGTCCAGCACGTCGCTCGGCAGGAGCACCTGGCCGGCACCGTGCCAGTTGACCTCGAGGCCCATGCGGCGGAAGCGCTGCTTGACCGACTCCAGCGTGTTCCCGAGGGTGGACTCCTCGACTGGTTTGAGCTTGTAGTCGCCGGAACGCGCCGGGTCGGGCGTGAAGCCGAGCCGCAGCTGCCGGAGCAGGGCCGCGTCCTCCGCCGCCTGCTCTCGCAGCGCGCTGTGGCTGACGCCGACGCCGGAGTGCGCCAGCAGCGTGAGCGTCGCGAGCACCGTGTCGTGCAGCAGGCGCGCGCTCTGCCGGCGGCGCGCCTCCGTCTCGCTCGCCTGCCGCTCCACCCGGTACGCGCGGCTCATCGTCGAGATCCGCTTGAGCGTGCGGGGGACCGTGCGCGACAGCCAGACGCCGGTCGCGGTCAGGACGATCCAGCCGGTGACGGTGAAGACGAGCGGTTCGACCATCCGCGAGCCGGTCAGCCACAGGGTGAGGGCGAGAGCCGCGACCGTCGCCGCGGCCGACACCACCAGCAGGAGGACGCGGGAACGGGAGGTGACGGCCGGCACGCACACGCACGCCACCCCGGCGGCGCCGATCACGCCGACGGCGCTGATCGCCGAGGGGCCGAGAGCGGTTCCCGGCAGCAGGTGCAGCAGGATGAGGGCGACGCCCGCGACCACGATCACCCACATCCACAGTGTGAGCCGCAGCAGGGACGCCAGCTGCCACTGGGCGTAGGCGAGGCAGACCATGAGCACCAGGGACGCCAGGTACAGCGCGATCGGCAGGGAGCCCGGCACACTCAGGCAGATCAGCGCGGTCGCCGTCGCGGTCAGGCCGACGCTGCGCGCGGTGGATGCGAGGAGACGATCACGCTCCTTCTGGATGCGCGACATGCCCCTCCATCTCCGTCACTCCGTCAGGAGCCGCCTCAGCTGCGCGCTGACGGCGTCGTCCTCGATCAGGAACCCGTCGTGGCCGAAGTCCGAGCGGATCACCACTGGAACTCTACCGTCCAGCGTGTCCGGGACGTGGTAGGCGATCTGCTCCTGGCCCTCGACGGGGAACAGCCGGTCGCTGTCGATGCCGACGACCAGCGTGCGGGCGGTCACGCGCGACAGGGCCGCCGCGAGCCCGCCGCGGCCGCGGCCGACGTCGTGGGAGTTCATCGCCTCCACCAGGGTGAGGTAGCTGTTCGCGTCGAACCGGCGGGTGAACTTGTTGCCGTGGAAGTCGAGGTACGACTCGACGGCGAACCGGCCGCCGCCGCCGAGCGGGCTGATGCCGCTCTGCCAGGCGCGCTGGAACCGCGCGTTGAGCTCCGACGGGCTGCGGTAGTTCAGCAGGGCCATCCGCCGGGCCAGCGCCAGCCCGCGGTGCGGGCCGTCGCCGTCCTCCGCGTCGTAGTACTGGCCGCCGCGGAACAGCGGGTCGGTCCGCACCGCCTCGATCTGCACCGAGTTGAGGGCGATCTGGTCGGCGGTCGAGTACGGGGGAGCGGCGATCACCGCGAGGCGCGCGACGCGGTCGGGGAACGAGACCCCCCACTCCAGCGCCTGCATGCCGCCCATCGAGCCGCCGACGACCGCGCCCCAGCGCTCGATCCCGAGTGCGTCGGCCAGCGCCGCCTGCGCGTTCACCTGGTCCCGGATGGTCGTGAACGGGAAGCGCGCGCCCCACTCGGCGCCGTCCGGGGCCAGGGAGGCCGGCCCGGTCGTTCCCTGGCAGCCGCCGAGCATGTTGGGCGCGACGACGAACCAGCGGTCGGTGTCGATCGCCTTGCCGGGGCCGATGATGCCCTGCCACCAGCCGGGCGTGCTGTGGCCGCGGCCCGCGGGGCCGATGGCGTGCGAGTCGCCGGTGAGGGCGTGGAGCACGAGCACGGCGTTGTCGCGCTCCGGCGACAGCTCGCCCCAGGTCTCGTAGGCGACCCGGACGAACGGGAGGCTCTCGCCGCTCTCGAACGTGAACGCCCCGATGCCGGCGAACTGCCGGTCGCCGGGCGGGTCGGACTCCTTCCACGCGCCGCTCGCGGGAGGCTTGCCGAGCAGCGTCCTCGCCTGGGCCTCCGTGATGAAACTCGACGGCGCCGTGTCGGCCGATGTCTGCCACTCCATGGGCCCATTCTTCCTGAGCGCGGGGAGCGGGACCGAAGTGTTACGACCCGTCCGTCTCGGCGAGCAGCCGGCGCAGTTCCGCGCTCGCCGCCTCCGACTGGGCGAGCAGCGCACGCAGGCGGTCGGCGGTGGGTCCCGGGCGCGTCTCGTCGGCCGCCGGGGCCGGCTCCGCCGCCGCCTCGCCGCCGCGCCGCGGTCCGAGGAAGAGGTTGGCGAGGTATCCGGTGAAGGTGCCGAAGATGCCGACGCCGACGATGATGATCGCCGTCCCGATCAGGCGGCCGGTGTTCGTCACCGGGTACTGGTCGCCGTAGCCGACGGTGGAGATCGTGACGATCGTGTACCAGAGCGCGTCGGAGGCGGAGCGGATGTTCGCACCGCTCGCGTCCTCCTCCACGGCGAGGATCGACAGGCTGCCGAACTGCAGCACCAGGATGCCGAGCAGCAGCAGCGTCATCAGGGCGCTGTTCGCGCGGTCGTGCAGCAGCGTCCTGCCGACGGCGCGGATGCCGACCTGACGCAGGAGCCGCACGACGCGGAGCAGCCGGAAGACACGGAGGACCTTGAGCTGAGCGAACGGCAGGCTCGCCAGCAGGTCGGCCCAGCCGAAGCCGCGGAAGAAGTACCGCCCGGCGGACGGCGCCGTCAGCAGCCGGTACAGGAAGTCGCCGAGGAAGATGACGCTGAACAGCGCGTTCATGGCCGACAGGATCAGCTGCAGCGAGGGATCGGAGGCGAACCCGTACATGAGCACCAGGTTCGCGATCGAGAGGATCGAGAGAAGGCCGATGAAGATCTCGTAGGCGGTGTTCTTCAGTTCGGAGCGGACCTTCCTCGCCCCGCGTGGTGTGGTCATGGCCACATTGTGCTGCGGCCGCCCTCACTGCGAGCAGACACCATCCACTCCCGAGTACACGAAGAGTGCACGTGGAACCGGGGTTCCGCGTGCACTCTTCGTGTAGTGGATGGTGGCGGGTTACGCGCGCGCAGCCTCCACGACCGAGCGGGCGGCGGCGAGGCCGGCGGACAGGTCGGCCTTCAGGTCGTCGATGTTCTCGAGGCCGACCGAGAGGCGCACCAGGCCGGGGGTCACGCCCGCGGTCAGCTGCTGCTCGGGGGTGAGCTGCGAGTGCGTCGTCGACGCCGGGTGGATGACGAGGCTGCGGACGTCTCCGATGTTCGCCAGGTGGCTGAACAGCGAGAGGTTGTCGACGAGGGCCGCGCCCGCATCCACACCGCCCTTGAGCTCGAACGACAGCACCGCGCCGACGCCCTTGGGAGCGTACTTGTTCGCGGCCGCGTACCACGGGCTCGTCGGGAGGCCGGAGTAGTTCACCGACGCGACGTCGGGGTGCGCCTCGAGGAACTCGGCGATCTCCTGCGCGTTCTGCGTGTGCCGCTCGACGCGCAGCGAGAGCGTCTCGATGCCCTGGATGAGCTGCCAGGCGCTCGCCGGGGCGATCGCCGAGCCGAGGTCGCGCAGCAGCTGCACGCGGGCCTTGATGATGTAGGCGAGGCCGTCGCCGACCGCGGCCGTGTAGCTGGCGCCGTGGTACGACGGGTCCGGCTCGGTGAGGCCCGGGAACTTCGCCACGTTCTTCGACCACTCGAAGGTTCCGCCGTCGACGATGATGCCGCCGATGACCGTGCCGTGGCCGCCGAGGAACTTGGTGGCCGAGTGCACCACGATGTCGGCGCCGTGCTCGAACGGACGGATGAGGTACGGGGTCGCGATCGTGTTGTCGACGATCAGCGGGACGCCCGCCTCGTGCGCCACGTCGGCGACGAGGGCGATGTCGAGGATGTTGATCTTCGGGTTGCCGATGGTCTCCGCGAAGAACAGCTTGGTGTTCGGGCGGACGGCGCGGCGCCACTCGTCGGCGTCGTCCTGGTTCTCGACGAACGTGGTCTCGATGCCGAGCTTGGCGAGCGTGTACTTGAACAGGTTGTACGTGCCGCCGTAGATCGAGCTGGAGGAGACGATGTGGTCGCCGGCCTGCGCGATGTTCAGCACCGCGAAGGTCTCGGCCGCCTGCCCGGAGGCGACGAGGAGGGCCCCGGTGCCCCCTTCGAGCGCGGCGACGCGCTCCTCGACGACGGCCTGCGTGGGGTTCTGGATGCGCGTGTAGATGTTGCCGAACTCGGCAAGCGCGAACAGGTTCTTGGCGTGCTCCGCGTTGTTGAACACGTAGGAGGTGGTCTGGTAGATCGGGGTCGCCCGGGCGTTGGTCACCGGGTCCGGCGCAGCGCCGGAGTGGATCTGCTTCGTCTCGAACTGCCATTCGGCGGCGTCGGTCATGGCTTCTCTCTTTCGGGTAGGCGTGTGGGCGGGTCGTTGGAAGGCTATTCGCGTGACCGCGCGCGGGCAACGCCTCCGAAACACGCCGTAACCCGCCACAATGGCCTCATGGCAAGACGTGTGGTCGTGACGGGAGCGAGTTCGGGCATCGGGGCGGCGACGGTGCGCGCCTTCCGGGAGCAGGGGTGGGACGTGGTCGGCGTCGCCCGGCGCGAGGACCGCCTCCGGGCGCTCGCCGAGGAGACCGGCGCCGAGGTGTTCGCCGCCGACCTGACGCGGCAGGAGGACGTGGATGCGCTCCGCGACCACCTCGCGGCGACCGGCGGCGTCCACGCGCTCGTGAACAACGCGGGCGGCGCGCACGGCCTCGACTCGGTGGAGTCCTCCAGTGTCGACGACTGGGTGTGGATGTACGAGATCAACGTCATCGGCACCAAGCGCGTGCTCTCCGCCCTGCTCCCGCTGCTGCGTGAGGGCGCTCGGGAGACGGGTCATGCCGACATCGCGGTCGTCACCTCCATCGCCGGCCTCACGGCGTATGTGGGCGGCGGAGGCTACAACGCGGCGAAGTTCGCCGAGCATGCGCTGACCGAGGTGCTGCGGCTGGAGCTGAACGGCGAGCCCATCCGGGTCGTCGAGATCGCCCCGGGGATGGTCGCGACCGAGGAGTTCTCGCTCGTGCGCTTCGGCGGCGACCAGGCGCGGCGCGACGCCGTCTACGAGGACGTCCCGGAGCCCCTGTCGGCGGACGACGTCGCCGAGACGATCGTGCACGCGCTGACGCTGCCGCGCCACGTCGACCTCGACCTGATCGTGGTCAAGCCGGTGGCCCAGGCCGCGCCGTACCGGCTGCACAAGGGCGAGCTGAAGGTCAGGACCGAAGGCTGACGCATGGGGATCGCGAACGACGCGAAGCGCGAGGGCTGGGAGCGGGCCACCGCCTGGCCGACAATGGCGGCGTCGTTCCTGTTCCTGATCGCGTACTCCTGGGACACCCTCGATGAGCGTCCGACCCCCGACCTGCACAACGTGCTCGTGGTGGTGCTGCTGGCGGTGTGGGCGTTCTTCCTGGTCGACTACGTGGTGCGGCTGACGCTCGCCGAGCACAAGGCGGACTTCGTCCGGCACTCGCTGATCGACCTGCTCTCGGTGTTCATCCCGCTGGTCCGGCCGTTCCGGCTGCTGACCGGGCTGCGCCGCATCCCGGCCCTGCGCGGGAACACGGCGTCGCACCTGCGCCGGCGGGTGGTGATCGTCGCCGGGGTCACCGTACTGATGTTCATCTACGTGATCGCGCTCGCCGAGTTCCGGGTGGAGCGCTACGCCGTCGGCTCCAACATCCGCAGCTTCGGCGACTCGCTCTGGTGGGCATGCGTCACCATGGCGACGGTGGGCTACGGGGACTACTACCCCGTCACTGTGCCCGGCCGGCTCCTCGCCGTGGTCCTCATGATGGGCGGTATCGCGATCGTCGGAACCGCGAGCGCGACCATCGTCAACTACCTGAACGAGCGCACGCAGCACCTGCGACGCCACGACGACCCCCGTGACGGGCACGAGCGGCCGCACGACGGCCGCGAGGACCGCGGCTGACGCTCACTCCTCGGCGACGCGGACGCACTTGCGCAGCAGGTCGAGCGCCTCGCGCCCGTCGCGCACGGTGAACTCCTGGCGGTCGCCTGAGCGGTCGCGCACCGCACGCTGCAGCAGCTCCGTGTGCTCGGGCCAGCGCTCGGCGGCATGCTCGGCCGCGGCGGTCTTGGAGAGCACCTCGCCGGTCTCGATCGTGGCCACCAGCCGGATCGGGCCGAGAGCGACCCAGCGCACGGTCTCGGGACGCAGCGGCTCGTGCTCCGCCCGCTCGGCGAGCTCGGCCTCCAGAGCGTCCCCGATCCGCTGCCAGTAGTCCTGCAGGTTGTCGCGCGAGAAGGCGACCACGCCCTGGGCGGTACCGGGATGCCGGTCCGACACCGGGCTCCAGATCACGTCGCCGCCGTCGACGATCCCCTGGACTCCGGACTCGAGCTCCCGCCAGGTCACCCAGCTGAGCTGCGCGCCGGGCAGGGAGGAGACGAGCACCCCCTCCACGACCTGCGGCGCGGTCTGGACGATGTCGGGCCCGCGGGCGATCTCGGACTCCGTCAGGTACACGCCGTCGATGTGCGGGTCGGAGGAGGCGTGCAGCTCTGCGAGGGCGGGGAGGTCGTCCACCGGGTCGCGCGTCACGACGAACACCACGTCGATGTCGCTGACTCCCGGATGCCAGTCCCCGGCGGAGGCGGAGCCGGTGACGATCGCGCGGCTCACCAGCCCGGGGGCGCGGCGTCTCTGCTCCAGCAGGAACTCGGTGAGGGCGTCGGCGACGGTGGGCGGGAGCTGCTCGGGCATGATCACTCCATGGCGGGTTCGGGTGCTTCGACGGGTTCGGGGTCCGCGAACGCCAGCCGCGGCACGAAGAACAGGAGGACGGCGGCGAGGAGAGCGCCGAGTCCGCAGATCGTCCAGACCAGCATGTAGCCGAACAGGCTGGCCGCGGTCGCCGTCACGGTCGCGGCGCCGGCCAGCAGCACGACGCCGAAGACGGCGGACGCGAACGAGCCGCCGACCGTCTTCGTGGTGTTGGTCAGGGCGGTGGCGACGCCCGTCTGACCGCGCGGGGCGGCGGCTGCCGCCGCGGCGGGGAGCGCCCCGACGAGCGCGCCGGAGCCGAGTCCGGCGATCGCCATGTTGGTGAACACCTCCCAGGTCTGGAGGTGGAACGGCAGGAAGAGCAGGTAGCCGATCGCGACGAGGAAGGATGCGCCGATGAGGGTCACCCGCGGCGTCAGCCACGACGAGACGAGCGGGAACAGCAGGGCCCCCACGATCATCGAGATCAGGTAGGCGCCGATCAGGATGCTGCGCTGCCCGGCCGTGAGCCCCAGCCCGTAGCCGTTCGCCGGGTCGGTGCCCGCGTAGGTGCTGAGCGGGGCCTGTGCGCCGAGCAGGCTGATCCCGATGAGTCCCGCCGTGAGCTGCACCGGCCACATGGTGGGCTTCCGGAGCACGCGGAGGTCGATGGCCGGGTCGCTCTGGCGCAGCTCCCAGCGCCCGAACGGGAGGAACGACAGCAGCCCGAGCACGATCAGCCCCCACACCCACCAGGTGCCGACGCCGTTCAAGCGCAGGAAGGTGAGGCCGGAGGTGATGAGCAGGAGCCCCAGCGCGAGCAGGGTGAAGCCGACGCCGTCGAGCGAACGTCCCGGGACGGGCTCCGACTCGGGCACGCCGAACAGGATGGCGAAGAAGACGAGGGTCACCGCGACGGCCGGGACCGTCAGGGTGAGGGCGACGTTGCCGCCGAGCGCCTCGAACAGCAGGCCCGCGCCGACAGCGCCGAGGATCGCACCGGCCTCCAGTGCCACGACGAGCAGCCCGGCCGCGCGGCGCGTACGGGAGGCCGCCGCGCCCGTTCGCCGGCCCCGGTCGAAGATGAGCGCCACCTCGAGCGGCAGCCAGACCACGTAGAAGCCCTGCAGGGCGAACGCGAGCAGGTACGAGACGAAGTCGCCGGAGAACGCGAGCGCCCAGGTGGAGAGCGCAGTGAGCGCGGTCGCGATCAGCAGGATGCGCTTGTGCCCGAACATGTCGCCGAGCTTCGCCAGCACCGGCAGCACGAGTGCGGAGACGAGCAGCTGCGCCGCCTCGAACCAGTTGTAGTCGGCGTCGTGGATGCCGAGATGCTTCACGATGTCGGAGATCAGCGGGACGTAGTAGCCCTGCAGGATGCCGCTGGTCAGTTCCACGAGCGCGAGCCAGCCGATGAGCCCCGCCATAGCTCCGATCGCGACCGTGGCCCCGCGCTGGGCCGACGTCCTCTCCGATGTCATGCGCGGATGCTAACACCGGCGGACCCCCGGTACGGTAGAACAATGGCCAGCGAACTCGACGATTCCGGTGCAGACGTCCTCCAGGAGACGGAGCGGGAGGTCCTCGGCTGGCTGGAGTTCGGCGAGGCGGCGCGTCATCTCGCCGGCGAGGTCGTCGAGTCGGGCTTCGAGCCCGATCTGGTCGTCGCCATCGCCCGCGGCGGCCTGCTCCTGGCGGGAGCGATCTCCTACGCGCTCGGGATCAAGGCCTGCGGCGCCCTCAACGTCGAGTTCTACACGGGCGTCGACACGCGGCTCCCCGAGCCGGTCGTGCTCCCGCCGATGCTCGACTCGTCGGCCCTCGACGCCAGGCGCGTGCTGCTGGTCGACGACGTCTCCGACTCCGGCCGCACGCTCGCGATGGTCGTCGACCTGATCGCGGCCTCCGGCGCCGACGTGCGGACCGTGTGCCTCTACTCCAAGCCCCGGACCGTGCTCGAGCCGGACTTCGTCTGGCGGCGCACCGACCGCTGGATCACCTTCCCGTGGTCGGCCCTGCCGCCGGTGACCGCCGCCACGCACTGACGCCTATGCCGAAGACGCTCGCCGAGCTCGCCGCCGACGGCTCGATGGATCCCGGCTGGGCGGCCGCGCTCGAACCGGTCGCCGACCGCATCGCCGCGATGGGGGAGTTCCTCCGCGCCGAGGTCGCTGCCGGGCGGCCGTACCTGCCGGCCGGGGACGCGGTCCTCCGCGCCTTCCGTGCTCCTCTCGCCGACGTGCGCGTGCTGATCGTCGGCCAGGACCCGTACCCGACGCCCGGGCATCCGATCGGCCTCTCGTTCGCCGTCGAACGGCACGTCCGGCCGCTGCCGAGGAGCCTGCAGAACATCTACCGCGAACTCCGGGACGACCTCGGGCTCGTGCCTCCGCCCCACGGCGACCTGAGCGACTGGGCCGGCAACGGGGTCATGCTGCTCAACCGGGTCCTCACCGTCCGCCCCGGCGAGCCCGCCTCGCACCGCGGGAAGGGGTGGGAGGCGGTCACCGAGCACGCCATCCGCTCGCTCGTCGCCCGCGGCCGCCCGTTCGTGTCGATCCTGTGGGGGAGGGACGCCGCCACACTGAAGCCGCTGCTCGACGGCAACCCCGTCATCGAGTCGCCGCACCCGAGCCCGCTCTCCGCCTCGCGCGGCTTCTTCGGCTCGAAGCCGTTCTCGCGCGCGAATGCGCTCCTCGAACGTGCCGGCGAGAAGCCGGTCGACTGGACCCTGCATCCGTAATACGCCCGCAACGCGCGCGACGTACGCTTGATGTCGTGTTGGAAGAGGAATATCAGGAGCGCCGCGTCCTCCCGCGTCACCTGCGCAAAACCCCGGCCGCCGAGGCGCCGTTCGAGTACGCGATCCGCGACGCGCGCCCGGAAGACCTCCCGCACGTCCGCGAGATCTACAACCACTACGTCGCCAACAGCACCGTCACGTTCGATGAGGACGCGATGACCCTGCGCGAGTGGAAGAGCAAGTACGCGTACCTGACCAAGCTCAAGATGCCGTTCATCGTCGCCGAGTCGCCCACCGGCCAGATCCTCGGCTACGCCCTCGTGCAGCCCTGGAAGCAGAAGCGCGCCTACCGTTTCACCGTCGAGAACTCGATCTATCTGGGTGCAGCCTCCACCGGCAAGGGCTTGGGGCCGGTCCTCATGCAGGCCCTGATCGACCGGTCGAGGGAGGCCGGGCTCAAGGAGATGATCGCGGTGATCGCCGACAAGGGCGCCGAGGCCTCGATCAAGATGCACGAGAACTTCGGTTTCACCGAGATCGGCCGGATGGGCCGCGTCGGCTACAAGTTCGACCGCTGGCTGGGCACGGTGCTGATGCAGAAGTCCCTAAAGTAACGTTTGGATGACGGCCGTACTCTGCACCGGCCCGATGCGTTAGCGTCCTCCTGAGCGAGTCGATCGCGCGCATGCCGAGGGGGGAATACATGTCTGGACGCGTCTCGATGAGTCTGCTCGGTGCCGCTGCGGCGGCGCTCGTGCTGGCCGGATGCGCGCACGCGCAAGCGGGCGAGCCGACCCGCGGGGAGACCCCCGCCGCCGTCGCATCCCCGAGCCCGTCGCCGGTTCCCACGGCCCAGGCCCTGCGCGTCCCGACCACGTGCGACGCCCTCCTGCCCGCCTCCGTCCTGGCGGAGATCGGGGACGGGCTGACGCCCGCACCGGACGACCGCACCGAGCGCAACTCGTCGTGGGCCGACGAGCGCGTGGGAGCCCTGAGGTGCCACTGGTCCAACGGGGTGGAGGGGCCCGGCGGTCTCGAAGTGCGGGTCGCCGTCGGCCCGGAGGTGACGCGCGAGGCGTTCGACGGCTGGCTCGACGGGGAGCAGGGCGCCGGCATCCACTCCCCGGCGGTCGCACCCGACGCCTACACACTGGAACCGCAGGGCACCCCGATGGGGTTCCTCTTCCTCACGCCCCACTATGGGTCGTCGGGTTACCTGATCGCGGGGAGCGACGTCCAGCTCCCGTCCGATGCCGCCACGCGGGCGCTGGAGCAGGTCCACGGCGTCGTGGCTGCTCTCGGGGCGCCGGGGCCGCTGTGGGTGCCGACCCCGAACCTCCGGGGCGCGAGCGACTGCGACTCCCTGGCGACCGCGAGCCAGCTCGGCGAGCTCGCCGGGCTCCCGGCCGCGCGCGAGGTGAAGAGCGACGGGGGCGAGTACTCCACGTCGCTCTTCAACATCGATCGACAGGTCGGGGGATACTGGTGCACCTGGATCTCCGACGACCAGTCCGTCAGCTACTCGGTCAACGTGTCCGTGCTGCCCGGCGCTGCGGAGTCGGCCGCGAAGGCACGCCCGGCCGGGTCCTCCGATGTCACAGGGATCGGTGAGTCGGCGTACGTCTCGCCCAGCGGCGTGCTCAACGTGGTCGCCGCCCATGGCTGGGTGCAGGTCTCCGGGGCGGGCGGCCTGACCGCCGACCGGGCCAGGGCTCTCGCGAAGCAGGTGCTCGTCAACGTCGGCTACACGGGCTGACCGGCGCTAGGCTCGCCCCCGTGAGCACCGTGACCCCTGAGACCGGACAGGTCGCCGCCGCGCCCGCGAGGCCGGCGAACCTGCCGCTGCGCAAGCGTCCGTTCGACATCTTCTTCATCGTGATGTTCTCGCTGTTCATCGTGACCTGCATCATCAGCGACGCCATCCCGACGCTGGGGATCCCGCAGACGGCGACGACGACCAACATCCTCGCCCAGTGGAACTACACCTACTCGTCGCAGTACGACCCGCTCTACATGCAGGAGCCGCTCTGGCTGCGGTTCATCACCGGCACGAGCGCGTTCGTCTACCTGCCGTTCTACGTGCTGCTCGTGATCAGCCTGGTGAAGGGGTTCAACTGGATCCAGCTGTTCGCCGTCATCTACGCGACCATGATCATCAGCCTGACCGCCATCCCGATCTTCGGTGTCGAGTTCTTCGGCCCGGACGGGCAGCGCACGCCGAACCCCGTCGTGTTCCTGCTCTACAACGGCCCCTACGTGCTCGTACCCTTGCTCTTGCTGATCCGGATGCGCAAGCCGCTGCCGTTCACGAGGAGGTTCTGACGATGCCGCTGCTGGAAGACCTGACCGTCTACGAGGACGGCGACCGCTACGACGTGTACGACCACTCGTTCCCGGACGAGGACGCGGAGCTCGGCCGCGGGCGGCTGCTCGGCGAGATCACGGTGACACCGGAGGGCGAGTACGTCCCGGCGGGCGTCGGTGCGGTCTACCCGTTCATCGCGCCCGCGCGCACGCTCGATGAGGCGCTGGAGGCGTTCGTCGGGTCCGCCTGAGCGCGGCCGGCGCCGCGTGCTCCTCTCCGGCAGGTGCCCGGCCCCGCGGAACCGCCGGCGCCCTGCCGTGGTCAGCGATCGAACGTTCGAATCTCCTGCAGCACCGCCTAACGTCGGAGATTCGAAGGCTGAGCCGCCGAATCTCCGACGGAAGCCGACGTCGGGCCGACGCCCCGCGGCAGGGCTGAGCCGCCGAGTCTCCGACGGGCGTCACGCCGGGTGGCGCGCGCCGAGCTCCAGCAGCCCGACGCCGCCGATCACGAGCACGAGGCCCGCGATCTGCACCCAGGTCAGCGACTCCTTGAAGAACACCCACGAGATGATGGCGATCGCGGCGACGCCGACCGCCGACCAGATCGCGTAGGCGATGCCGAGCGGGACGCCGCGGCCGAGGGCGAGCAAGAGGGCGAAGAAGGACGCCAGGTAGCCGACCACGACGATCACGAAGGCCCACCACTTGGCGTTGTCGCCGGAGGTGAACTTCAGGAATGTCGTCGCGACGACCTCGGTCGCGATGGCGACCGCCAGGAACAGATAGCCGAGCACGGATGCCACGCTAGCGAAAACCGGGGCATCCGCCCTCCTCCCGCTATGAGTTCACCGCACGTTCCGCTCCGTGTCGCCGGCTCGACCTAGCCTGAGGGCGACGACATCGTCGGACGGAGCGGAACCCGCGCCGGACGAGTGAGGCCGATGGCACGAAACCGTGGCCGGGAGTTGCGAGACTCCCGGCCACGTCCACGTCCGGACCCCCTCCGGACGGCCTGTGCGGTCAGCTGCGGGGCGTCGCCCTGCTGAGCACCGCGTAGCCCGCTGCGGCCGCGACGACGGTCGGCAGGAGCAGCCAGGCGGTCACCCCGATCGGACCGTTCGCGACGAACCACTCGCCGACGGCCGGCCAGTTCTGCGTATACGTGAGCAGCGCGACGGCCCCGACGATCAGCAGGGCGAGCACGGCGCCGGCGGCGAGGATGCCGTACATCCGCCAGCGCATGAACAGGGCCGCCGAGAAGGCGCCGACCGCGAAGAAGAACAGCATCGCGGCGAACACCATGAACAGGCGCCCTGCGAACGTCTCTCCGGCGAAGTACACCGACGTGAACAGATGTCCGCCGAGCCCCCAGCCGTTCGTCCACTCCTCGAGCGTCGACAGCAGCGCGAACCCGAGCGCGTACCCGGCGGCCAGCACGAGGAAGGTCAGGCCGGAGCCGATCGCGAAGTCGCGGCGCGTCACGCTGTAGCCCAGCGCGAAGGGGAAGGTGGAGGAGACGACCTGGATGGCGATCACCATCATGTAGACGAAGATGTAGAACGCTCCGCCGCTCCACTGGGTGCCGTCCATGGCGTCGGCCCGGTCCCCGGGCGCGCTGGCCGACCAGATGATCCACCAGATCAGCCAGTTCACGACGCCGATGAAGAACATGATCATCGCGGGGATCCAGATCACGGTCCACTTGTTGACGAGGTTCAGCCGGACGACCCGCCAGATGCGCGCTCCGGCGCCGGGTGCGGCGGCCGGCGCGCGGCCGGGTGCGGCCGCAGGGTGTGCCGGGGGGTGTGCTGCGGTCATGCGCTCTGCTCGATTCCTGTCTCGTGGGCGTCCGGCGAGCGGACCCCGGTGGTGCGGACGATCAACTGCTGGAGGGACACGGGTGCGAGCTCCAGGCCCGCGGCGGCGGCCTCCGCCCGGTCGGCGGGCCCGAGCCCCGCGACGGTGACGGAGGAGAGACCGCCGAGGCCGTCGCGGTGCATGACCTCCCGGCTCCGCACGAACGCTTCGACGGCCGCCCGCGGCCCGACGACCGTGGTGGCGGAGGTGCGCAGGGTCTCGGCGTCCTCATCCATGAGGATGCGACCCTGCTCGATGACGATCACCCGCTCGAGCAGGTTGGCCACCTCGTCGATCAGGTGCGTCGACAGCACGACCGTGCGTGGATGCTCCGCGAAGTCCTCGAGGAGGCGGTCGTAGAACAGCTGTCGCGCGACCGCGTCGAGGCCGAGGTACGGCTCATCGAAGAAGGTGAGCGGTGCCCGGGAGGCGAGGCCGACGATCACGCCGATGGCGGAGAGCTGACCGCGGGACAGCTTCTTGATGCGGCGGTTCATCGGGAGGCGGAACTCCTCCACCAGCTGCTCAGCGAACTCCGCGTCCCAGTTCTCGAAGAACCAGGGCGCACTGCGCAGCACGTGCTTCGGCTGGAAGTCCTCGGGGTAGCGCTGGCTCTCCTTGATGAAGCAGATGTTCTGCAACACCCGCGCGTTCTCGGTCGGCTTCTCGCCGAAGACGTGGATGTCGCCCTCGGTCGCGAAATCCTGGCCGGTGATCAGCTGCATCAGCGTGGTCTTGCCCGCGCCGTTGCGGCCGAGCAGCCCGTGGATGCGGCCGGGCTCGATGCGGAGGCTGACGTCGTCGATCGCGGCGAACGTGCCGTACCGCTTGGTGAGGCCCGTGACCTGCACCGCCGGGGCGATGGAGGCGGGGGCGGGGGCGGCGCTCATGCGCTCAGTCCTTTCGTCAGGGGTGTGGTCGGCTCGGGCGCTGCGGCCGTCGCGATCATCCGGGAGAGCTGGTCGGGGCCGATGCCGAGCTTCGCGGCTTCTGCCAGGAGGGGACGGACGTACTCGTCGCGGAACGCGTCGCGCCGTTTCGCGACGAGTCGTTCGCGCGCGCCGTCGGAGACGAACATGCCGATGCCTCGCTTCTTGTAGAGGATCCCCGCGTCCACGAGGAGGTTCACGCCTTTGCCCGCGGTCGCGGGGTTGATCCGGTAGAAGGCGGCGAACTCGTTGGTCGACGGCACCTGCGTCTCGGCGGGGTAGACCCCGTCGATGATGTCGTCCTCGATCTGTTCGGCGATCTGCACGAAGATCGGCTTGCCTTCGTCGATCATCCGAGCCTCACCGGTTCATTACTCATGTAACTAACCAACCAGGCCGGACGGGGTTCTGTCAAGACCCCCGTCATGTTCGAGGTCCCCGCCTCGTCTGGAGGGTATGGGCTGGCTTCTGGCTGTCGGGTGCATCGTCGCACTCGTCCTGATCGTGGGGCGCATCGCGGGCGGCATCGGGATCGCGGCCGCGCGCGCCGTCGTGGTCCATGGCCGGCCGCGCGTGACGCGCATCCACCGGAGCGACGCGGCGACCGTGACCCTCGAGGCCGATCGGTGGACGACGCACGCCGGCCTGTTCGGGCTGTGGTTCGGCAGCGGCGGTCACGCCGTCGTCGGCCCGGTGTGCGGGCTCGACCCGGTCGAAGGCACGGTCACGCGGGAGCTCGTGACCGTGACCGGCGACCTGGCGGGACACGTCCGCGGCCGCTGGACCGGGCACGTGCACGCCGGGCCTGCGGACCTGTCGCCGGGCTTCCGGGAGGTGGCGGTGCCGGTCGCCCGGGGAGTCGCGCCCGCCTGGGAGATCGCCCCCACCGGGCGGGACCGCTCCACGACGTGGGCCGTCCACATCCACGGGCTGGGGTCGACGCGCATCGGCGCGCTCCGGGCCGTCCCCGCCGCCGACGCGCTCGGGATGACCTCGCTCGTCGTCTCGTACCGCGGCGACGGCGAGGCGCCGGACGCCGAGGGTGGGCGGGTATCCTCGCTCGGCGCGCGCGAGTGGATCGACGTGGACGCGGCGATCGGCCACGCGGTCGACTGCGGCGCCGAGCGCGTCGTGCTGATCGGCTGGTCCCTCGGCGCGGCGATCGCCCTGCAGCTGACCGAGCGCAGCGCGCACCGCGACCTGATCGACCGGCTGGTGCTGATCGCTCCGGTGACCGACTGGCGCGCCGCGATCCGCCAGGGTGCCCGCGAGCGACGGCTGCCCGGGTGGGTCGCGGCGGCGGCGCTCCGCACGCTCTCGGACGCCCGGTCAGGCGCCCGTGTCGGCCTCCCGGAGCCGATCGACTTCGTGCAGCTGGACTGGACGCGGCCGGAGCGGCTCACCGTTCCGGCGCTCGTCATCCACTCGGCGGGCGACCGCCAGGTGCCGCTGTCGTGCTCGGTGCTGTTCGCGATGGCCAACCCTTCCCTGGTTCGGCTGATCGAGTCGCCGCCCGCGGAGCACGGCTGGGAGTACAACGTCGACCCGGAGGGCTTCACGGACGCGGTGGTGGAGTTCCTCTCCGCCGCACGCGAGGACGACCGGCTGGGTTAGCCTGGCGCCATGGCCGACCTCCACGAGCTGACCGCCCTCGACCTCTGGCAGGAATTGCAGACCGGGCGGGTGTCGCCCCGGGAGCTCGCCGCGCACTACCTCGACCGGATCGAGCGGCTCGACCCGCAGCTCGGGGCGTTCGTGACGGTCACCCGCGACCGGGCACTCGAGCGGGCCGAGGAGGTCGCGGAGAGCGTGCCGAAGACGGCTCCGCTGTGGGGCCTCCCCTCCGGCGACAAGGACCTCTGGCAGCGCGCGGGCGTCCCGACCGGGTTCGGCTCGCGGGCCATGGCCGGGTTCGTCCCCGAGGAGAGCGACGAGATCGTCCGCACCCTCGACGACGCGGGCGCTGTCAGCCTGGGCAAGACCAACGCGCCCGAGTTCGGCCTCCCCGCCTACACGGAGTCGCTCGCCGCGCCGCCCGCGCGCAACCCCTGGGACACCCGGCTCGGGGCGGGAGGGTCGAGCGGCGGTGCGGCCGTGGCGGTCGCCGCCGGGCTGCTGCCGTTCGCGCCGGGATCCGACGGCGGCGGCAGCATCCGCATCCCGGCCGCCGCCTGCGGCCTCGTCGGGCTGAAGCCGTCCCGCGGGCTGGTGCCCGCCGGCAGCGGCATCGAGTCGCTCGCCGGCCTGGTCGTCGACGGCCCGCTCGCCCGCACCACCGCCGACGCGGCCCTGCTGCTCGACGGCATGATCGCGAAGCGGCCGGACGGCACGATCGACCACCACTACACGCTGCGTGCGCCCTACGACGACGACGGCCCCTTCCTCGGAACGGCCGTGCGCGGGGAGGGCCGGTTCCAGCTCGGGGTGATGACCACCTCCGCGTGGGACGGCGCGTACGACATCGAGATCGCGCCGGAGGCCATGGCCGCGCTCGAGGCCGCGGTGGACGCCTTCTCGGGGATGGGCCACGGCCTGGAGGAGACCGCGCTCGAGCCCGACGACAGCTACGCGCCCGCGTTCCGCACCATCTGGCAGGCCGGCGCCGCGCGCATCCCGGCCGAGGGCGAGAGGCTGGGACTGCTGGAACCCCTCACGGCCTGGCTGGTCGAGCGGGGACGCTCGCTCAGTGCCCGCGAGCTGAGCGAGGCGCTGTCGGCGCTGACCGCGTACGAGCGGTCGTTCGTCCGGCAGCTGTCGTCGTTCGACGCCGTGCTCACCCCCGCCATGGCGCTGACCCCGCGGCCCGTCTGCTGGTACGACCAGGAGGACGGCGAGCGGAACTTCGCCCAGCAGGTGCAGTACACGCCGTTCACCTCGATGCTCAACGTGACCGGGCTGCCCGCGATCGTCCTCCCGGTCTCGCAGACCGAGAACGGGCTGCCGATGGGCGTGCAGCTGATCGGGCGGCCCGGCGGCGAGCGGACGCTGCTCTCGCTGGCGGCGCAGTTGGAGCGGCGCGTGCGCTGGGCCGACCGCCGACCGCCGGTCTGGTGATCCGGTAGGGGACTCCCGCAAGAGCGGGTGGACCGCTAGCATGCCCGCGTGAGCGACCAGGATGCGTTCCGACCGGCGCTCGACGAGGCCGTCGCGCTCGCCGGGCGCTGGCTCGGCGACGTGCGCGAGGGGCGCATCCCGCCCCGCGCCGACGTCGAACAGGTGAAGGATGCGCTGGGCCGGGAGCTGCCCGAACGCGGACCCGGCGCCGTCGAGGTGCTCCGGCACCTGGCGGAGGCGGCGGAGCCCGGGCTCATGCGCATCCACTCGCCCCGCTTCCACGGTTGGGTGATGGGCGGCGCGCAGCCGGTGGCGCTCGCCGCGGACTGGCTCACCTCGGCGTGGGACCAGAACAACGGCCTGCGCTCGGTGACCCCGGGCGTCGCCGGTGCCGAGGAGCTCGCCGCCGAATGGCTCGTCGACCTGCTCGGGTTGCCCGCGGGCTCGGAGATCGGCTTCGTCACGGGCGCGACGGTGGCCAACCTGGCCGGCCTGCTGGTGGCCCGCGACGAGGTGCTGCGGCGCGTGGGCTGGGCCGCCGCCGCCGACGGCCTCGCGGGCGGTCCCGCGGTGCGGCTCTTCGTCGGGGCCGAGCGACACGGCTCGGTCGACAGCGCGGCGTCGATGGCCGGACTCGGCCACGGGCGCGCCATCCCCGTCGACGAGCAGGGCCGGATGCGCGTGGACGCGCTGACGGAGGCGCTCGACGAGGGCGAGGGGCCGGCGATCGTCGTGCTGCAGGCGGGCAACATCCACTCGGGCGCGTTCGACCCGTTCGCGGAGGCGATCGGGGTCGCGCACCGCGCCGGGGCCTGGGTGCACGTGGACGGAGCCTTCGGACTGTGGGCGGCGGCCGCTCCGGCGCTCCGGCCGCTCGTCGCCGGGGTGGCCGACGCCGACTCCTGGGCGACGGACGCGCACAAGACCCTGAACGTGCCGTACGACTGCGGCATCGTCGCCGTGGCGGATCCCGGGGCGCTGCACCGCTCCATGGCGCAGCACGCCGCCTACCTCGCCTCGTCGGACTCGGTGGCCGACCCGTCCGACCGGGTGCCGGAGCTGTCGCGGCGGGCGCGCGGCGTCCCGGTGTACGCGACGCTGGCGCAGCTGGGACGGCAGGGCGTCGCGGAGCTCGTGCAGCGGCTGGCGGACTCGGCGACGGTCATCGCAGACGGTGTGCGCGGCCTACCCGGCGGCGAGGTGCTCAACGATGTCGTCTACACGCAGGTGTGCGCGGCGTTCGGGAGCGACGAGCGCACGCGGGCCGTGGGGGAGGCGCTGCTCGCCGACGGGCGTGCGCTCGCCTCCGCATCGACCTGGCACGGCCGTGCGGTGCTGCGCTTCTCGGTCAGCAACTGGCTGACCGACGCGGACGAGGCCTCCCGCACCGTGGAGGCCGTCCGCCGGGCCGTCGCCGCCGCCGCCGCCGGCTGAGCCGCGATTGCGGCCCGCCGGAACGTCTGCGGCTGCGCGCGCCGCCGCAGACGTGACGGGGGGCCGCAGTCGCGCGGCAGGTGTCAGCGGCCTGCGGCGTAGCCCTGCATGCCGCGCGGGTTGGCGGCGGCCGAGAGCACGCCCGTCCCGGGGTCGCGGCCGACGGAGGAGAGGCGGCCGAGCGTCCAGTCGCCCGCCCGGACCACGCGGTGACCGCGCGCCACGAGTCCCGCGATCACGTCGTCGCCCAGGCGGTCCTCGACCACGGCGCCCGCTGGGGTCCAGGTGCGCGGCCAGAACGACTCCGCGATGGAGGTGGTGTGCAGCGCGGGCGCGTCGATCGCCTGCTGCGGCGTGTAGCCTCCCACGATCGTGCGCAGCAGGTAGAGCAGCTGCCACTGGTCCTGCTGGTCTCCGCCGGGCGAGCCGAGCGCGGCGACCGGAACGCCGTCCTGCAGCACCAGCGTCGGCGTCAACGTGGTGCGCGGCCGCCGGCCCGGGGTGAGCGTCGCCGGACCGCCCTCCTCCAGCCAGGTCATCTGCAGACGCGTGCCGAGGCAGAAGCCGAGCTCGGGGATGGTGGGCGACGACTGCAGCCAGCCGCCCGACGGCGTCGCCGAGACGATGTTGCCCCAGCGGTCGACCACGTCGATGTGGCACGTGTCGCCGCGGGTCTCGCCGCTCCGGGACACCGTCGGCTCGCCGACGCCCTCGCTCGCGATGCCGGAGGGCGGGGTGTACGCGGTCCGCAGCGGCGGACGGAACGGCGCCACCCCCGGCACCTCGCCGGGCCGGACCTCGGCCGACGCGGTCTCGCCGATCAGCGCGCGGCGCGCGTCGGCGTAGCCGGGGGAGAGCAGCACGTCGAGCGGAACGTCGGCGTCGCCGTAGTACGCGTCGCGGTCGGCGTACGCGAGCTTCTGCGCCTCCAGCACGGTGTGGGCGCCGAGCTCCGTCGACGGGTCGAGCCGGTCGTCGTCGAAGCCGTCCAGAAGCGTGAGGGTCTGCAGCAGCGCCGGCCCCTGCGTCCAGGCGCCCGCCTTCGCGATGGTGCTGCCGCGGAAGTCGAGCGTCACCGCGGGCTCGTAGGCCGCGCGGTAGGCGGCGAAGTCGTCCTCGGCGATGACGCCCGCGTGGTCGGCGCCGTCGGAGTGCCGGTGCGGGGTGCGCACGAAGGCGGCGGCCGCGGTCGCGACCGCGCCGGTCGCCCACTCTGTGCGGGCCGCCTCGATCCGCTCTTCCCGGCTGCCCGCGGGGTCCCCCGCTGCGATCAGACCGCGGAGGACCCGCGCGTATGCCGGGTTCGCGATCAGCTGGCCGGGCTCCGGGATGCGTCCGCCGGGCATCCATTGCTCGGCGGACGTCGGCCAGTGCTCGGCGAACAGCGGTGCGACGGTGCGGATCGTGGCGCACACGCGTTCGAGCACCGGGTGGCCATCCTCCGCGTAGCCGATCGTGAAGGCCAGCACGTCGGCGAGCTCCCAGGTGCCGCGGTCCTTCAGCAGCAGCAGCCAGGCGTCCACCGCGCCGGGGACGGCCGCGGCGAGCGCTCCGGAGCCCGGCACGAGCTCCAGACCCTCCGCCCGGTAGTGCTCCGGCGTCGCATGGGCGGGCGCCGGCCCCTGCCCGCTCAGCACGACCGGCGTCGGGTCGTCGGCGGTCGCGAACAGCGCGAC
The DNA here is from genome assembly GCF_013359685.1 of Leifsonia sp. C5G2. Lineage (GTDB taxonomy): Bacteria > Actinomycetota > Actinomycetes > Actinomycetales > Microbacteriaceae > Leifsonia. The sequence continues at coordinate 312,112 of NZ_JABFMV010000003.1, read as the reverse complement.
GAGGTCGCCCCCCGGGCCGTTGAGGTGCGGCTCGACCACGTGCAGCACGAACGCGCCGGCGATGGCCGCGTCGAACGCGTTCCCGCCGCGCTCCAGCACCGCCTGGGCCGCTCCGGTGGCGAGCCAGTGCGTCGACGCGCTCATCCCGAACGTTCCCTGCAGGGTGGGCCGGGTGGTGAACACGGCAGGCGGCGTGAACGCCATGTCAGCTGACGGGGCCGGTGTACTTCTCGCCCGGTCCCTTGCCGATCGGGTCCGGGATGGCCGAGGCCTCGCGGAAGGCGAGCTGCAGCGACCGCAGGCCGTCGCGCAGGCTGCGGGCGTGCTGGTCGCCGACGTGCGCCGCGCTCGCGGTCACGAGGCCGGCGAGGGCGTCGATCAGCTTGCGCGCCTCATCCAGATCGGTCTGGTTCTCCGGGTCGTCGGCGAGGCCGGTCTTGACCGCGGCGGCGCTCATCAGGTGCACGGCGGTGGTGGTGATCACCTCGACGGCGGGGACCTCCGCGATGTCGCGGGTGGCCTCCGCGACACCGTCGGCGTCGTCGGCGGAGTCGTCGAAGGTGAAGGATGTGTCGCTCACTGCTTTCCTCTGCTAGAATTCTTCAGGCTCCGGGGCTTGATGTCCCGGTACGAAAGTGGAGATTCCTCCCACCCGCGCTTGACCGCTATACAGGTTACCGGGTCGTTGCACTCCGCCACCGCGTGCGAACGCGGGGGTAGACAGGGTGCGGTACCAGGCCTGTGATCGAAAGATCGCAGGCCGTGCTGGTGCGTGGAACCTCCTCTTTCGCCGGAACGTCACCGACCTTCCGTGGCCGAGAAGCATCGCTTGATCAGAGGAGAAAAACATCAGCGATCCCCGTACGAATGACCGTATCCGCGTCCCCGAAGTTCGACTCGTCGGCCCCAGCGGTGAGCAGGTCGGTGTCGTCAAGATCGAGGTCGCTCTGCGACTCGCGCAGGAGGCCGACCTCGACCTGGTCGAAGTCGCGCCCAACTCCAAGCCGCCGGTCGCCAAGATCATGGACTACGGCAAGTTCAAGTACGAGGCTGCGCAGAAGGCCAAGGAGGCCCGGCGCAACCAGGCGAACACGATCCTCAAAGAGGTCCGTTTCCGCCTCAAGATCGACAAGCACGACTACGAGACCAAGCGCAAGCGCGCCGAGGGCTTCCTGAAGGCCGGCGACAAGGTGAAGGCCATGATCCTCTTCCGTGGACGCGAGCAGTCGCGCCCGGAGCAGGGCGTGCGCCTGCTGCAGCGCTTCGCGGAGGACGTCGCCGAGCTCGGGACCGTGGAGTCGAACCCCACGATCGACGGGCGCAACATGGTGATGATCATCAGCCCGCTCAAGAACAAGTCCGAGGCCAAGGCCGAGGCCAACGCAGTACGTGCCGCTTCGAAGGCGCGCGCCCAGGGGCGCGACCAGGAGGCGGTTGCTGAGACAGCCGACGCTGCTCAGTCCGACGAGAGTTCGCCCGCCCAGGCGACGAACGAGGAGAAGTAATGCCCAAGCAGAAGACCCACTCCGGAGCCAAGAAGCGCTTCAAGCTCACCGGCAGCGGCAAGGTGATGAAGCAGCAGTCCGGAATGCGCCACAACCTCGAGGTCAAGTCCAGCAGCCGCAAGCGCCGTCTGAACGCCGAGCAGGTCGTGCCCGAGGTGGATGCCAAGGTCATCCGCCGGATGCTCGGCAAGTAACCCCCGACACGTACTTCAAGAAGGAATCGACTAATGGCAAGAGTGAAGAGGGCGATCAACGCCCACAAGAAGCGTCGGGTCATCCTCGAGCGCGCCGAGGGCTACCGCGGTCAGCGGTCGCGCCTCTACCGCAAGGCCAAGGAGCAGGTCACCCACTCGCTGGTCTACTCGTACCGCGACCGCCGCCAGAAGAAGGGCGACTTCCGTCGTCTCTGGATCCAGCGGATCAACGCCGCGTCCCGTGCGAACGGCCTCACCTACAACCGCCTCATCCAGGGTCTGAACCTGGCGGGCGTCGAGGTCGACCGCCGCATCCTCGCCGACCTGGCCGTCACCGAGCCCGCGACCTTCGCGGCCCTCGTCGAGACCGCCAAGAAGGCGCTGCCGGCCGACACCTCGGCCCCGAAGGCGGACGCCGCCGCGTAAGCGACCCACCAACGTGAACGGCCCGGTCGACAGCTGTCGCCCGGGCCGTTTTCTGTTCTCGCGGCCTCGCTAGGCGGCGATCGCGTCCAGACGCTCCCGCTGCTCCGCAGTGAGTGAGACGCCGCCGGCCGCCGCGTTCTCCTCCAGGTGCGGGATGCTGCCGGTGCCGGGGATGAGCAGGATGTTCGGGGCGTGACCGATCAGCCACGCCAGTCCGACCTGGGCCGGCGTCACGCCGAGTTCCGAGGCGACGCTTTGGACCACCGGGTCCTCCGTGACGCTGGGCAGCTGCGGGAACCCGCTCCCGAGCGGGAAATACGGCACCCACGCGACGCCCTCGGCCAGGCACAGCGCGAGCGCGTCCTCGAACTCGCGGGAGAGCACCGAGAATGCGTTCTGCACGCACACGATGCCCGCGGGGAGGGCGCGCTGGACGGTGGCGTGGCGGACGGCGCTGAGCCCGATCGCGCCGATGGTGCCCTCGTCGCGCAGGGCGACGAGCTCGGCCAACTGGTCGTCGAGGTCCACCAGCTCGTCGTCGGGGACGGTGATGCCCGGCCCGACCTCCGGCCGGCGCAGGTTGACCACGTCCAGCCGGTCGCGGCCGAGCGAGCGCAGGTTGGCGTGCACCTGCTCGCGCAGCTGCTCCGGGCGCTGCTCGAGCGCGAGCGGGAACGTGCCGCCCTCGACCCGGACGGCGCCGACCTTGGTGACGACCGTGACCGCCTCGTCGCTTCCGAACGCGCGGCGGATCAGGTCGTTGGAGACGCTCCGGCCGTAGAAGTCGGCGGTGTCGATGTGGTCGATGCCGAGTTCGGCGGCGCGACGGAGCAGCGCGACGGCGGCCTCAGGATCGTACTCGAAGCGCTCGAGCGCCATGGCGCCGTAGCCGACGCGCGAGACGGTGCGCGTGCCGAGCTGGGCCGTTCCGCCGGGTCGGGTGATGGTTCCGGTCATATCCCCTCCTAGAATGAGGCTGAAGCGGAGGAGCCTCCGCTCTTGTGACCGTAGCACTTAACCGGAGGTGCCTCCACTTTGTCCGACGTCACCCGCGCCGCGCGGCGCCCGCGCGCCGATGCCGCGCGCAACCGCGCCGCGATCCTCGACGCCGCGCGCACCGCGTTCACCGCGGCGGGCGAGGACGCGTCGCTGGAGGCGATCGCGCGCTCGGCCGGGGTCGGCATCGGGACGCTGTACCGCAACTTCCCGACCCGGGAGGAGCTGGTCGCGGCGGTGTACGCCAGCGAACTGGATGCGGTGCTCGCGACCGTGCCCGACCTGCTCGCCCGGCACACGCCGGATGCGGCCCTCCGCGCCTTCCTGGATACCTACGCCGGGTTCATCGCGACCAAGCGCGGGATGGCGGAGTCGGTGCGGGCGGGCGCGATCCGGTCGGCCGCGGAGTCGGCGGACACGCGCCGCCGCGTCAACGAAGCGGTCGGCCTCATCCTCGCGGCGGGCGCGGAGCAGGGCGTGTTCCGAGAGGGGATGGCGGCGGACGACGTCACCGCCGCGATGATCGGGGTGTTCCTGACCACCGCGAACAGCGCCGACCCCGGGCAGACCGGACGGCTGCTCGACCTGCTCGTCCGCGGGCTCGCGGCGGGGGAGTAGCGCTCAGTCGTCGGCGCCGTGGCCGCCAGAGCCGTGGTCGTCGCCGACGTCGTGCGTGGCCGGGTCGTCCGCGCCGTGGTCGTCGCTCAGGTCGTGCGTGGCCGGGTCGTCCACCCCGTGGTCGTCGCCGACGTCGTGGGTAGCCGGGGCGTCCGCGCCGTGGTCCTCCCCGAAGTCGTGGGTGGTGGGCGGTGCGACCGGTACCGTGCTCGGCAGGTCGCTCGGGGTTGGGCGCGGGGTGCGGTCGACCACGGCCGGGATGCTGCTCTGCACGATGCGAGGACCGTCGTCCGCGCCCTCGCCGCCGCCCGTCGCCGCGACCGCGGCCGCCGTGCCGAGCCCCAGTGCGACCGCCGCGCCGCCGGCGATCCACGCCGTCCTCATCCATGTCCTCATCGTTCGACCTCCTCTGGTCTCGTGTTCATCACGAGACGCGGAGCCGCACGGTTCATCGCCCCTAAGCTGGTGCCATGCTGGACAACCCGCGCTCGCCGCGCGTCAGGGCCGTCGCCAAGCTCGCCAAGCGTCCCGCCCGCGCGGAGACGGGGCTCTTCCTCCTGGAGGGGCCGCAGGCCGTCGAGGAGGCGCTCGGCTTCCGCCCGGAGCTGCTCGTCGACCTCTTCGCCACCCCCACCGCGCTGGAGCGGTACCCCGACATCGCGCGCGCCGCGGCCGACGCCGGCATCGAGGTCGAGTTCGTCACCGAGCACGTGCTGGTCGCCATGGCCGACACCGTCACGCCGCAGGGCTTCGTCGCGGTCGCGCGGCAGTTCCCGACCTCGATCCGCGACATCCTCACCGGCTCCCCGAAGCTCGTGGCGGTGCTGGAGGAGGTGCGCGACCCGGGCAACGCGGGCACGATCATCCGTGCAGCCGACTCCGCGGGCGCCGACGCCGTCATCCTGACCGGGCGCACCGTCGATCTCTACAACCCGAAGGTGGTCCGCTCGACCACCGGGTCCCTGTTCCACGTGCCGGTCGCCGTCGGCGCAGGCCTCGCCGACGTCGTCGGCCGCGCCCATGCGGCCGGACTGCAGGTGCTCGCCGCCGACATCAAGGGCGAGGACCTGCTCGCCGCCCGCCGCGACGGCGAGCTCTCCCGGCCGACGGCCTGGGTGTTCGGCAACGAGGCGCACGGGCTCGCCGACGAGCTGCTCGACCTGGTCGACCGTGTGGTCACGGTCCCCATCTACGGCCGCGCGGAGTCGATGAACCTCGCCACCGCCGCCTCCGTCTGCCTCTACGAATCGGCCTTTGCGCAGCGCTCCTGACCGCGAGGTGCTCGTCGTCGCTGCCTCGCGCGGCGTGTCGACAGCAACGACGAGCACCTCGCCGGACCGGGCGGAGTGAGGGAGAGCGCGCCGACTAGACTGGGTGACCGTGTCAGATACCACGGAGATCACCGAATCCGCGGTCGAAGCGGCCGTCTCGGCGGCGCTCGCCGCGATCGACGCCGCGAGCGACTCGGCGGCCCTCAAGACGGTGCGCCACGACCACACGGCGGAGGGCTCGCCCCTTGCGCGCCTGAACGCGAGCATCCGGTCGCTCCCCGGCGACCAGAAGGCCGCGGCAGGCAAGCTCGTCGGCGGCGCCCGCGCGCGCGTGAACCAGGCGTTCACGGCCAAGGAGGCGCAGATCGCGGAGCAGGAGCAGGCGGCTCAGCTCGCCGCGGAGACGCTCGACGTCACCGCCCTGCCCTCGCGCTGGACCCCCGGTGCGCGTCACCCGCTCAGCCTGCTGCAGGAGCGCATCGCCGACGTCTTCATCGGCATGGGCTGGGAGCTCGCCGAGGGCCCCGAGCTCGAGAGCGAGTGGTACAACTTCGACGCCCTCAACTTCGACGCCGACCACCCGGCGCGCGCGATGCAGGACACGTTCTTCGTGGAGCCCACCGACGCGCACCTGGTGCTCCGCACCCACACCTCGCCCGTGCAGCTCCGCGCCCTCCTGACCGACGAGCCGCCGGTCTACCGCATCGCGCCGGGTCGTGTCTTCCGCACCGACGAGTTCGACGCGACCCACCTCCCGGTCTTCACCCAGACCGAGGGCATCGCCGTCGACAAGGGCCTGACGATGGCGCACCTGCGCGGCACGCTCGACCACTTCGTCAAGACCCTGTTCGGCGAGGAGGCGCGCGTGCGCCTGCGGCCCAACTACTTCCCGTTCACCGAGCCGAGCGCCGAGCTCGACCTCTGGCACCCGACCTTCAAGGGCGGCGCGCGCTGGATCGAGTGGGGCGGCTGCGGCATGGTCAACCCCAATGTGCTGCGCGCGGCCGGCATCGACCCCGACGTGTACTCGGGCTTCGCCTTCGGGATGGGCGTGGAGCGGGCCCTGATGTTCCGCAACGACGTCAAAGACATGCGCGACATGGCCGAGGGCGATGTCCGGTTCTCCCAGCAGTTCGGAATGGTGGTCTGATGCGCGTCCCCCTGAGTTGGCTCGGCGAGTTCGTCGACCTGGAGCCCGGAACGACGCCGGAGGAGGTGCACGCCGCCCTCGTCTCCGTCGGGCTCGAGGAGGAGGACATCCACACCTTCGACCTGTCCGGGCCGATCGTCGTCGGCCAGGTGCTGGAGTTCGTCGAGGAGCCGCAGAGCAACGGCAAGACCATCCGCTGGTGCCAGGTGCGCGTGGCGCCCGAGGGGCAGGCCGCGGCCGACGGCGGCGCCGACGTGCGCGGCATCGTCTGCGGCGCGCGCAACTTCTTCCCCGGCGACAAGGTCGTCGTGACGCTGCCGGGCGCCGTGCTGCCCGGACCCTTCCCGATCGCGGCCCGCAAGACCTACGGCCACATCTCCGACGGCATGATCGCCTCGGCGCGCGAGCTCGGCCTCGGCGAGGACCACGACGGCATCCTGCGCCTGACCACGCTCGGGCTCGACCCGGAGGTCGGCGCCGACGCCGTGGCCCTGCTCGGGCTCGACGACGCGGCGGTGGAGGTCAACGTCACGCCCGACCGCGGCTACGCGTTCTCCATCCGCGGCATCGCCCGCGAGTACTCCCACGCGACGGGCGCGGCCTTCCGCGACCCGGCCGACGCGGTGCCGGTGAGCGCCGCCGCCGAGCACGCCAGCGGGTTCAGCGTCACGATCGAGGACACCGCGCCCATCCGCGGGCGCGTCGGCGCGAGCGTCTTCGTGACGCGCGTGGTCCGCGACGTCGACGGCACCCGCCCGACGCCCGCGTGGATGATCGCGCGGCTGAAGCTCGCCGGCATCCGCTCGATCTCGCTCATCGTCGACATCACCAACTACGTCATGCTCGAGCTGGGGCAGCCCATCCACGGCTACGACCTCGACAAGCTCTCGGGCGGCATCGTGGTGCGCCGCGCGGCGCCGGGGGAGACCCTGGTCACGCTCGACGACCAGACCAGGAAGCTCGACCCGGAAGACCTCGTGATCGCCGACGGCTCCGGCGCGATCGGCCTCGCCGGCGTCATGGGCGGCGCCTCCACCGAGATCGGCGCAGGCACCCGCAACGTGCTCATCGAGGCGGCCAACTTCGACCCGGTGTCGATCGCCCGCACCGCACGTCGCCACAAGCTGCCGAGCGAGGCCTCCAAGCGCTTCGAGCGCGGGGTGGATCCGCAGGTCGCGGTCGCCGCGGCGGCACGCGTCGTGCAGCTGCTCGAGCAGCTCGCGGGCGGCCACGCCGACGACCTCGGCTCGCTGCTCGACGCCTCGGTGGCGGCGGAGCCCATCCGCCTGCCCGACGGCTACATCGCCTCGCTCATCGGCGTCGACTTCACCGACGACGAGATCCGCGGCGCGCTGGCGGAGATCGGCGGCCGGGTCACCGCGACCGGCGGCGGCCTGCTCGTCGCGCCCCCGACGTGGCGCCCCGACCTGCGCGACAAGTCGGACCTGGCGGAGGAGGTGGCCCGCATCGTGGGCTACGACCGCATCCCGTCGGTGCTGCCCGTCGCGCCTCCCGGCCGCGGCCTGACCCGCGAGCAGCGGCTGCGCCGCAGTGTCGCGCAGATCCTGGCCGACAACGGCGCGACGGAGGTGCTGTCCTTCCCGTTCGTCGGCGAGGCACAGAACGACCTGTTCGGCACCGCGGAGGCGGGTGCGGCGGTTCCCGCGGTGCGGCTGGCGAACGCTCTGGACGCGACGGCCCCCTACCTGCGCGCCTCGCTCCTCCCCGGCCTGATCGACGCAGCGAAGCGCAACCTCGCCCGTGGCCTGGTCGACCTGCGCGTGTACGAGCTGGGCACGGTGTTCCGTCCGGGCGAGGGCCCGATCGGCAGCGAGACGCTGCCGCCCGGCGCTGCGCTCCCCGGCGACGACGTGCTCGCGGGCCTGAACGCCGGCATCCCCGCCCAGCCGCGGCACCTCGCGGGCCTGGTGGTCGGCGACGCCGTCGAGAAGCAGCCCGGGATGCCCGCCGCGCCGGCAGGACTCGTCGACGTACTCGACATGGTGCGGCAGACGGCCGCGGCGGTCGGCGTGACGGTCGACGTCGTCCAGTCGTCGCACCAGGCGCTGCATCCGGGGCGCACGGCAGAGCTCGTCGCGCGCGCCGCCGACGGCTCGGCGGTCCCGGTCGGCTACGCCGGCGAACTGCTGCCCGCGCTCGCGCACGAGTTCGACCTCCCGCGCGTCGTCGCGGTGTTCGAGCTCGACCTCGACGCACTCATCGCCGTCGCTCCCGCCGACATCGTCGCCGGGGCGATCGCGGGCTTCCCTGCGGCGACGCAGGACCTCTCGCTCGTCGTCCCCGAGGACGCACCGGCCGGCGACGTGCTGCGCGCGGTCCGGGAGGGCGCCGGCGAGCTGCTGGAGCACATCCGGCTCGTCGACGACTACCGCGGCCCGGGGCTTCCGGAGGGGCGCAAGAGCCTCACCTTCGCCCTGCGCTTCCGCGCCCTCGACCGCACCCTCACCGCGGCGGAGGCGAGCGAGGCCAAGCTCGCCGGCGCCGCCCGGGCCGGCGATCTGTTCGGCGCCACCATCCGCGAGTAGGGCGGCGACCACCCGTGACGGCGGCGCGGCGGAACGACTGCGGTCGTTCGCCGCGCCGCGGTCGTTCCAGAGCACCGCAGTCGCCGCGACGGCCGGATTTGGCGGCGCCCGGGGCGGGCGCGCTAGGGTTGTCGCATGCTTTCCGTCCGGCGCACCGCTTCGACGCGTGCGGCTCTCGCCGCCCGCGCCCTGCGCCGACGCCTGCGCGACCGCCGAAGCTAGGCGGCGTTCCGGGCGGTCCTGAAGCTGTGGATCGACGTGGGCGCCGCCGTCGCCGAGACTCCCGTCGTCCACTCGAAAAGGAAGAAGCATGACTCTCTCGGTCGCCGTCGCAGGCGCATCCGGATACGCGGGCGGTGAGCTGCTGCGCATCCTGGCCGCCCACCCCGACCTCGAGATCCGCACCGTCACCGCGCACTCGAATGCGGGCCACCCGCTGATCGCGCACCAGCCGCACCTGCGCTCGCTCGCGCACCTCACCCTGCAGGACACCACGCCGGAGAACCTGGCCGGCCACGATGTCGTCTTCCTCGCCCTGCCGCACGGCACCTCCGGCGAGATCGCCGCCCAGCTGCCGGAGGACACCGTCGTCGTCGACTGCGGCGCCGACCACCGGCTCGAAGACCCGGCGGACTGGGCGGCCTTCTACGGCGGCGAGCACTTCGGCGCCTGGGCGTACGGCGTCCCCGAGCTGCCGGTCGTCGCCGCCGACGGCACGGTCGGCAAGCAGCGCGAGCACCTGGTCGGCGCCCGTCGCATCGCGGCCCCCGGCTGCAACGCGAGCGCGGTGTCGCTGGCCCTCGCGCCGGGCATCCAGGCCGGGCTGATCGAGGATGCGGACATCGTCTCCGTGCTCGCCGTCGGGCCCTCCGGCGCGGGCAAGTCGCTCAAGACGATGTACCTGGCCAGCGAGATCCTCGGCTCCGCGAACCCGTACGCGGTCGGCGGGACGCACCGGCACATCCCGGAGATCCAGCAGAACCTCCGCAAGGCCGGAGCCGCCGCCCCGACACTGTCGTTCACCCCGGTGCTCGTGCCGATGTCGCGCGGCATCCTCGCCACGTCGACGGCGCGGGTGAAGCCCGGCACGACGGCGGAGCAGGTGCAGCAGGCGTGGGAGGCGGCCTACGCCGGCGAACCGTTCGTGCAGGTGCTGCCCGCAGGAACCGTGCCCCGCACCTCCGATGTCCTCGGCGCGAACACCGTGCTGATCGGCGTCGCCCTCGACGAGGCCGCCGGCCGGGTCGTCACCGTGCTGGCGATCGACAATCTGTACAAGGGGACGGCCGGCGCCGCCGTGCAGTCCGTCAACATCGCCCTCGGCCTCGACGAGACCGCGGGCCTGACCGTGAACGGAGTCGCACCGTGAGCGTCACCGCCCCCTCCGGGTTCGCCGCGTCCGGCGTCGTCGCCGGCCTCAAGGCGAGCGGGAAGCGCGACCTCGCGCTCGTCAAGAACCTCGGCCCGCTGACCTCGGCGGCCGCCGTCTTCACCACCAACCGCTGCAAGGCGAACCCGGTGCTGTGGAGCGAGCGCGTCATCCAGGACGGCGTGGTCTCGGCCATCGTGCTGAACTCCGGAGGCGCGAACTGCTACACCGGCGCGCAGGGCTTCCAGACCACGCACGCGACGGCCGAGGCGGTCGCGGAGCAGCTGGAGGTCTCCGCGGGAGACGTGCTGGTCTGCTCCACCGGACTCATCGGCGACCAGCTACCGCTCGACAAGCTGATCGCCGGGGTCTCCTCGGCGGCCACCGCACTCGCGACCGACGCGGGGCTCGGCGCGGCCGAGGCCATCATGACCACCGACACGCGCCCGAAGGAGGCGGCGCACCGCGCCCCCGAGGGCTGGACGATCGGCGGCATGGCCAAGGGCGCCGGGATGCTCGCGCCGGGTCTCGCCACGATGCTCGTCGTGCTCACGACCGACGCCGTGCTCAGCTCCGAGCAGCTGGACGCCGCCCTCCGCTCCGCCACGCGCGTCACCTTCGACCGGCTCGACTCCGACGGCTGCATGTCCACCAACGACACCGTGGCCCTGCTCGGCTCCGGCGCGAGCGGCGTCGAGCCCGACGAGGCGGCCTTCACCCTCGCGCTCACCGCGGTGTGCCGCGACCTGGCCGAGCAACTGCAGGCCGACGCCGAGGGCGCCTCCCACGACATCGCGATCGAGGTCGTGGGCGCCGCGAGTGAGGACGACGCCGTCGCCGTCGGCCGCGCCGTCTCGCGCAGCAACCTCTTCAAGGCCGCCATCTTCGGCAACGACCCCAACTGGGGCCGGGTGCTGGCCGCCGTCGGCACCACCGACGCCGAGTTCGACCCGTACGGCATCGACGTCGCGATCAACGGCGTCCAGATCTGCACCGGCGGGGAGCCCGACCAGCCGCGCGACCTGGTCGACCTGACTCCGCGGAAGGTCCACATCCTGATCGACCTGCACGCGGGCGAGGAGACGGCGACCATCCTGACCAACGACCTCACGCACGACTACGTGCACGAGAACAGCGCGTACGCCAGCTGATGACGATGACCGACGACGAACAGACCGCCGACCACGAGCAGGCCGCCGCGAAGGCCGCGACCCTGATCGAGTCGCTGCCGTGGCTGAAGACCTTCCACGACCAGATCATCGTGGTGAAGTTCGGCGGCAACGCCATGGTCAGCGAGGAGCTGCAGCGCAGCTTCGCCGAGGACATGGTCTACCTGCGCTACGCCGGCCTCCGCCCTGTCGTGGTGCACGGCGGCGGCCCGCAGATCTCGGCGATGCTCGACCGGCTCGGCATCGCGTCCGAGTTCCGCGGCGGCTACCGCGTGACGACGCCCGAGGCGATGGACGTGGTCCGGATGGTCCTCACCGGCCAGATCAATCGCGACATCGTCGGCAACATCAACAAGCACGGACCGCTCGCCGCCGGCCTCTCCGGCGAGGACGCCGGGCTGTTCCAAGGCCGCAGGCGTGCGGCCGTCGTGGACGGCGAGGAGGTCGACCTCGGCCTCGTCGGAGACGTGGTGGCGGTCGACCCGGAGGCGGTGCTCACGCAGCTCGCCGCCGGCCGCATCCCGGTCGTCTCCTCGATCGCACCGGATGTCGACGACGCGAGCCAGGCGCTCAACGTCAACGCCGACGCCGCGGCCGCCGCGCTCGCCGTCGCCCTGGGCGCAGCGAAGCTCGTCATCCTCACCGACGTGGCCGGCCTCTACAGCGACTGGCCGAACCGCGACTCGCTGCTGTCGAAGATCGGCGCGGACGAGCTGCGCGCGCTGCTGCCGTCGCTGGAGTCGGGCATGATCCCGAAGATGGCGGCGTGCCTCGACGCGGTCGACGGGGGAGTGGCGAAGGCCGCCATCATCGACGGGCGGGTGGCGCACTCCATCCTGCTCGAAGTCTTCACGCAGTCCGGAATCGGGACGGAGGTGGTGCCCGCGTGAGCGAGGCGCTGAACGGGAGCGGGACCACGACCGGGGAGGTCGCGGGCGCCTGGCTCGACGGAGGGTGGAAGGCGCCGTTCGGCGACGCCATCATGCGGACCCTGGCGACCCCGAAGCGCATGCTCGTGCGCGGCGAGGGCTGCCGGGTGTGGGACGTCGACGGCAACGAGTACCTCGACTTCCTCGCGGGCATCGCGGTCAACGCGCTCGGCCACGCGCATCCCGCGCTGGTGGATGCGGTGAGCGCGCAGGTGGCGACGCTCGCCCACGTCTCCAACTACTTCTCCACTCCGTCGCAGCTCGAGCTCGCCCAGCGGCTCCGCACCATCACCGGTGCGGGCGAGGAGGGCCGCGTGCTGTTCGGCAACTCGGGCGCGGAGGCCAACGAGGCCGCCTTCAAGCTCGCCCGCCTGAACAAGGGGCCGCACGGCAGGAAGACGCGCGTGCTCGCCCTGCACAACGCCTTCCACGGCCGCACCATGGGCTCGCTCGCGCTCACCGGCAAGCCGCCGATGCGCGAGGCGTTCGAGCCGCTTCCGGGCGGCGTCGAGCACATCGACTCCACCATCGAGGCGCTGGAGGCGGCCATCGACGACCGGGTCGCCGCCCTGTTCGTCGAGCCGATCAAGGGCGAGGCCGGCGTGCTGGACCTGCCGGAGGGCTTCCTACGCCGCGCCCGCGAGCTCACCGAGAAGCACCACGCGCTGCTGATCGTCGACGAGATCCAGACGGGCGTCGGCCGCACCGGCCGGTGGTTCGCCTACCAGCACGCGGACATCCTCCCGGACGCGGTCACCGTCGCGAAGGGCATGGCGGGCGGCGTGCCGATCGGCGCACTCGTCACCTTCGGCTGGGCCTCCGACCTGTTCACGCAGGGGCAGCACGGGTCGACCTTCGGCGGCAACCCGCTGGCGACCGCCGCGGGCAACGCCGTGCTGGCCGAGATCGAGCGCTCCGACCTGGTCGGCAACGCCGCGCGCCGCGGCGAGGAGCTGAAGCAGCTCATCCGCTCGCTCGGCTCGCCGCTCATCGACGACGTGCGCGGCCACGGCCTCCTGATCGGGATCGGTCTGACCGACGGCGAGGCGCACCGGCTCTCCGATGCGGCGCTCGCGAACGGTCTGATCATCAACGCCCCGAACGAGTCGAGCATCCGGCTGGCGCCGCCGCTCATCGTCGGCGACGCCGAGCTCGCGGAGTTCCGTGAGCGTTTCGGCCGCGCGCTCGCCTCCCTCTGACCTCCTCCCCACGACGACCCAAGAAATGGCGGACTGCATGACCCGGCACTTCCTCCGCGACGACGACCTCAGCCCCGCCGAGCAGGCGGAGGTGCTGGCGCTCGCCGCCGACCTCAAGCGCGACCGCTTCTCGGTGAAGCCGCTCGCCGGTCCGCAGACCGTCGCGGTGATCTTCGACAAGACCTCGACCCGCACCCGCGTCTCGTTCGCGGTCGGGATCGCGGACCTCGGCGGCAGCCCGCTCATCATCCAGAGCGGGGAGAGCCAGCTGGGCGGCAAGGAGTCGCTGGCCGACACCGCGCGCGTGCTGGAGCGGATGGTCTCCGCGATCGTGTGGCGCACCTACGCGCAGTCAGGGCTGGAGGAGATGGCGGAGGGGACGCGCGTCCCGGTCGTCAACGCCCTGTCGGACGACTTCCACCCCTGCCAGATCCTCGCCGACCTGCTGACCGTCCGGGAGCACAAGGGCCGCACGGAGGGGCTGACCATGAGCTACTTCGGCGACGGCGCCAACAACATGGCGCACTCCTACCTGCTCGGCGGCGCGACGGCGGGCATGCACGTGCGCATCGCCGCGCCCGCGTCGTACGCGCCGTCCCCGGCCGTCGTGGCCGACGCGGAGGCGATCGCCGCCCGCACCGGCGGCTCGGTGACCGTGCTGACCGACCCGGCCGAGGCCGCTGCGGGAGCCGACGTGCTCGTCACCGACACCTGGGTCTCGATGGGCAAGGAGGACGAGAAGGCCGAGCGCGTCGCCGTCTTCGGCGACTACACCGTCGACTCCCGCCTGATGGGTCTCGCCGATCCGGACGCGATCTTCCTGCACTGCCTGCCCGCGTACCGCGGCTACGAGGTCAGCGCCGACGTGCTCGACGGCCCGCAGTCGGTGATCTGGGACGAGGCGGAGAATCGCCTGCACGCGCAGAAGGCGCTGCTCGCCTGGTTGCTGGAGAAGAACGGGCCGCTGGAGAAGAACGGGCCGCTGGAGAAGAACGGGAGCGCAGCATGACCGACGAGACCACCGGCGTCGGCAAGACCGGCGAGGGCTCGCTCTGGGGCGGCCGGTTCGCCGGCGGACCGTCGCCCGAGCTCGCCGCTCTGAGCAAGTCGACGCACTTCGACTGGGAGCTCGCCGCCTACGACATCGCGGGATCCCGCGCCCACGCCAAGGCGCTGGCCGCCGCGGGCTACCTCACGGTTGAGGAGCTGGACGGGATGCTGTCCGCGCTCGACCGGCTGGACGCCGATGTCGCCTCCGGTGCGTTCGTCGCCGCCGAGACCGACGAGGACGTGCACGGCGCCCTCGAGCGCGGGCTGATCGAGCGGGCGGGGGCCGAGCTCGGCGGCAAGCTGCGCGCCGGCCGCAGCCGCAACGACCAGATCGCCACGCTCATCCGGCTCTACCTGCGCGACCACGCCGGCATCATCGCCGAACAGCTGATCGCGCTCGTCGACGCCATCGCGTCGCAGGCGGGGGCGCATCCCACCGCCGTCATGCCGGGCCGCACCCACCTGCAGCACGCGCAGCCGGTGCTGCTCGCGCACCACCTGCTCGCCCACTGCTGGCCGCTGGTGCGCGACCTGCAGCGCCTGGGCGACTGGGATGCGCGCGCCGACGTCTCCCCGTACGGGGCGGGCGCGCTGGCGGGCTCGACGCTCGGCCTCGACCCGCTGCTGGTGGCCAGGGAGCTCGGCTTCGCGCGCAGCTCCGAGAACTCGATCGACGGAACGGCCGCACGGGATGTCGTGGCCGAGTTCGCGTACGTCGCCGCCCAGATCGGCGTCGACCTGTCGCGGTTCGCCGAGGAGATCATCCTGTGGAACACGCGCGAGTTCGGCTTCGTCACGCTCGACGACGGCTACTCGACCGGGTCGTCGATCATGCCGCAGAAGAAGAACCCGGACATCGCCGAACTAGCCCGGGGGAAGTCCGGCCGCCTGATCGGCAACGCCACCGGCCTGCTCGCCACGCTGAAGGGACTCCCGCTCGCGTACAACCGCGACCTGCAGGAGGACAAGGAGCCGGTCTTCGACTCGGTGCGCACCCTCGAGGTCCTGCTTCCGGCGTTCACCGGGATGGTGGCGACGCTGCGCTTCGACACAGAGCGGATGGCGGAGCTGGCGCCGCAGGGCTTCTCGCTCGCCACGGATGTGGCCGAGTGGCTGGTGAAGCAGCACGTCCCGTTCCGGACGGCGCACGAGCTGAGCGGCAGCCTGGTGCGCTTCGCCGAGGAGAACGGGCTGGAGCTGCACGAGGTCTCCGACGAGCAGCTGGCCGCCGTGTCTCCGCTGCTGACGCCGGAGGTGCGCTCCGTGCTCTCGGTGGAAGGGTCGGTCGCGAGCCGCGACGGCGTCGGCGGGACCGCTCCCGACCGGGTCGCCGAGCAGCTCGCCGCGCTGACCGAGCACGTGCGCAAGGCGGCGCTCTCCCTGCGCGCCTCACGAAGGGACCTGGTCTGATGGCGCGGTGGGAACCCGAGAAGAAGCGGCCGTGGATCATCACGGTCGTCGTGGTGGTCGCGGTCGCCGTGATCGTGGTCGGCCTGATCGTGGCGGTCGCCGCGGGCGGCCGGATCTTCTGACGTGACGCTGCACCGCCCGCGGCGGGAGGACTTCCTGGCGTCCTCGCTGGAGGTCGCCCCGCGGCTGCTGGGCGCCGTGCTCCGGCACGACTCCGAGGAGGGGCCGGTCGCCCTGCGGATCACGGAGGTGGAGGCGTACATCGGCGACGGCCTCGACCCCGGTTCGCACGCCTTCCGCGGCCGGACCAAGCGGAATGCGGTCATGTACGGGCCGCCCGGCCACGTGTACACGTACTTCACCTACGGGATGCACGTCTGCGCGAACATCGTCTGCTCGCCGGAGGGCGAGGCGTCGGCGGTGCTGCTGCGCGCGGCGGAGGTCGTCGAGGGGGAGGTGCTGGCCGAGCGCCGGCGCGTCGGGTTCACCGGCCGCCGCATCCCGCACCGCGACCTGGCCAGAGGCCCGGCCCGGCTCGTGGTCGCCGCAGGGATGAGCCTCGCCGACGACGGCGCCGACGTGTTCGCGCCGCCCTTCGACCTGCTGCTCCCGGACGAGCAGGCCGACTATGTCGCCGGCCTGCGCACCGGTGTCTCGGGCGCGGGCGGCGGTCTCGCCTTCCCCTGGCGCTACTGGCTGCCCGGCGACCCCACCGTCTCGCCCTACAAGCGCCACCCCAAGTCCCACGACTGAGCGGCCGGGTCGTCGCGCGGTGTGCTCGAGGCATCCAGATGGTGCCTAGGCTTCAGGGCCGCCCGTGCCGCACTGTGTGAGAGTCGAGCATTGACTCTCGCTGCACTGCTCGAGGTCTTCGGACCGTGCGGCCGGGTTGAAGGTCCTTCCCCAGAGGGCCGCCCGGCCGCACCGATCGATGCCCGTGCTCGCCCGCGCGTCCGTCCGCGCCGCCGACCGCGCGACGAATACCTGCAATCGGCGTCATGAAGGGCGCCGCATCCGCGTCTCTATGGGCGAACACTTCCCGGACCGATCGGCGACCCGATCCCATCGCGTCCCGGGCTCGAATCGTTGAGGAGACAAGAGATGACAGATCAGGGCATGCCGGCCGGCGCCTTCCCGCCCCCGATGCCGGGCGCGCCGGAGCCGGAGCCGAAGCGCGCGATCAAGCCGTGGATGTGGTGGGCGGGCGGCGGCGGCCTGGCGTTCGTGGCGCTCGCCGTCGTGGCCGGCGTCGTCGGGGTGAACCTCGTCGCCGGCGCCGGCGGAGGGGCGAAGGCGACTGCCCAGCAGTACCTGGATGCGATCGCGAAGGGCGACGCCGCCGCGGCCAGCACGCTGGCCCGTGTCGACACGAAGGACGAGGACAACGCGCTCCTCACCGGTCAGGCGCTGAGCAAGGCAGAACGCATCACCGCGGTCTCCGTAGGCGAGGCCGACAAGAGTGCTCGCTCGGACAGGACGTACGTACCAGTAAAGTTCAAGCTGAGCGGTAAGTCGTACTCGTGGTACGTCTACGTCGATCGCGACGATAAGGGATGGTTCGTAAGCGAGGGACTTGCCGGAGCGGTTCCCAGCGCCCCATACAAGCTGGAGTACAAGGTGGTCGGGTCGGATGTCGTAGTCGGCGACAAAGCAGACGGCCTCCGCGCCTACCCGGGCGTATACGGGGTCTCTCCGTCGAACAAATACTTCACCCTCGCAGGTGACAAGAAGTTCGTCATCTCGCCAGAATTCGACGACTTCGATTTCGCCCTGGCTCCCAGTGATGCCTACATCGAGGAAGCGCAGGAGCAGGTCAATGCTCACTTCGATGCTTGTGCAGCGAAGACGACTTTCGACGACGTCGAGGATTGCGGCATCTCACTGGACTATCCCGATGACATTCCGACCTCGAAGGCGAACGCAGCGGTGACGATCGTCGAGTATCCGCGGGTGCTCTTCTCTGACCGAGGCATAGGTATGACAAGCGGTTCGTTCACTGCGAGGATCTCAGGGCCGAACTATTCCGGAGAGCCGGCGGTTGAGGACGTGACTGGTGAAATTGGATACGTCAGGCTCCATGTGGCGTTTGCGAAGGGCAAGCTGGTCGCGACCGTCGACTGACGTCCGACGACGGTGCCCGTCTCCGCTCGGAGGCGGGCGCCGTCGCAGCAGGACGTCAGCCCGCGACGATGCGGAAGACGCCGGCGCAGACGCACGCCCAGACGATGCTGGTCAGCGTGCCGATGATGAAGCGCTCGCGGGCCTCCGCCTGCTCGAGCTCGGTGAAGCGGCCGACGCCCTTGATGGCGATCAGCACCGCGAGCCCCTCGGGGAAGCCCGCCATGATCGTCCCGGCGGCGGCGAGGCGCTCCAGCAGGCCGATCGTGGTCCCTCCGCGCAGGACCTCCCGCGTGGTCTCGCCCTCCGGGGTGAGCGCCCGCACCAGGATGCCGTCGTGCGGGCTCGGCCGGGTGGTGTCCCGCGTCGCGAGCGCCAGCACGAGCTGGGACGCCGGCCAGCCGCCGAGCACGGCGAGCGCGAGCGCGGTGATCCCGATGAGCAGCTGGTAGACGAACGGCGCATGCTGCAGGGGGATGAGCACCACGATCACGGCCGCCGCGAGGAGCCCCGCGGCGCAGTAGACGAGCGGCCGGCGCGGCGACCGCAGAGTCACCGCGATGCAGCCGAGCGAGGCGATCAGCAGGATCAGGGCGAGCGCCCACAGCGCGTGCGGCCAGATCGAGGCCAGTGCGGCGGGGATCGGCGGCCAGCTCGTCATGCGTCCTCCTCGGCGTCCCGCTCCGGTGCCTGGGCGGCGTCGGCGCGTGCCAACAGCCTAGTCAGGGCGGGGATGGCGGCCAGTTCCGCCCGGAGGCCGGCGGCGCGGGCCCGGTCGCTCGCCGACTGCGGCGTGATGCCGAGACGCGCACCGGCCTCCGCCTGCGTGTGGCCCGCGACGACCAGGTCATAGAGCTCCCACCCGGCCGCGGTGCGGCCCTCGCGCAGGGTCAGCAGCAGAGTGACGAGGGCCTCCACGTCCACCGCCGGCTCCGGCGCGACCTCGGCGGAGGCCGCGAAACGGGCTGGGGCGCGCTTCGCACGGGTGACGGCGGCCCGGGCGGCGACGAACGCGTCGCCGGTCGCCTCGCGTGTGTTCGCGGGGAGCGGGAGGCGTACCCGCCCCATCCCCAGGCCGACGCTCCACGCGCCCTCGCGGGTGAGCGTCAGGACGAGCTCGAGCGCGGTGGCCGCGTCGGCGGTGAGGGCCTGCAGCTCGTCGCCGGCGTTCCGGTCGGGAGGCAGCGCGAGCCTGCCGGCGAAGCGCTCGCCGAGGGTGTCGAGAGTGGATGCGACCAGGTCGGCTCGCCGTCGGCTGTCGACCTGGTCGGCCGTGACCACGAACATGGCTCTCCCCTCAGGTCGGTCATCAGGTCTGAATCCCTGATCCGGAGTCTATCAGGACTGTGGGCCTGATGGCTAGGCGATCAGGGCTGTGGACCTGATCGCCGCCAGAAGGCCGACCGCTCCCGCTGGTAGCCTGATCGGGTGTCCGAAACCGCACCCACCCGCGAGCGCACGCTGAGCGAACAGACCAATGACGCGTCCTTCGACGACATCTGGGACGAGCTGACGTGGCGGGGACTCGTCCACGTCTCCACCGATGAGTCCGCGCTGAAGGAGCTGCTGTCGGGCGGCCCGATCACGTACTACTGCGGCTTCGACCCGACGGCGTCCAGCCTCCACCTCGGCAATCTGGTGCAGCTGCTCACGATGCGGCGCCTCCAGCTCGCCGGGCACCGCCCGCTCGGCCTCGTCGGCGGCTCCACCGGCCTCATCGGCGACCCGCGCCCCACTGCGGAGCGCACGCTGAACACCAAGGAGACGGTCGCCGAGTGGGTGCGCTCGCTGCAGGCGCAGGTCACCCGCTTCCTCTCCGACGAGGGCGACAACGCCGTGCGCCTGGTGAACAACCTCGACTGGACGGCGCCGCTGTCGGCGATCGACTTCCTGCGCGAGATCGGCAAGCACTTCCGCGTCGGCACCATGCTGAAGAAGGACGCCGTCGCCGCGCGCCTCAACTCCGACGAGGGCATCTCGTACACGGAGTTCAGCTACCAGATCCTGCAGGGCATGGACTTCCTGGAGCTGTACCGCCAATACGGCTGCGTGCTGCAGACCGGCGGCAGCGACCAGTGGGGCAACCTGACCAGCGGCACCGAGCTCATCCGCAAGGTGGAGGGCGTCCACGTGCACGCCATCGGGACGCCGCTGATCACGAACAGCGACGGCACCAAGTTCGGCAAGAGCGAGGGGAACGCCATCTGGCTCGACCCCACCATGACCACGCCGTACGCCATGTACCAGTTCTGGCTCAACGCCGACGACGCCGACGTCATCGACCGGCTCAAGGTGTTCACGTTCCTGTCGCGCGCCGAGATCGAGGAGTACGCGCAGAAGGTCGCCGACGAGCCGTTCAAGCGGGAGGCGCAGCGCCGGCTGGCCTTCGAGGTCACGTCGCTCGTCCACGGCGTGGCGGCGACGGACGCGGCGATCGCGGCCTCCCAGGCGCTGTTCGGCCAGGGCGACCTGTCCGCCCTGGATGAGACGACGCTCGAGGCCGCCCTGCGAGAGCTCCCCAACACCACCACGACCGAGCCGTCGTCCACCGTGGCCCAGGCGCTGGTCGACACCGGTCTCACCTCCAGCCTCGGCGAGGCGCGCCGGGCGGTGGCCCAGGGCGGCGTCTACGTCAACAACGCGAAGGTGGAGGACGCGGAGCAGACGATCGGCTCCGACGTGCTCCCCGGCGACATGGTCGTGCTGCGGCGCGGCAAGAAGACGCTCGCGGGTGTCTTCGTCGCGTGACGCTCTGACGTACGGTTGACCCATGTCGGATGAGCAGCAGGCCGTCCCGGACGGCCTCGTCGACCGCCTGGACGTGATCGAGGAGCAGCCGCTGGCCGCGCGAGCGGAGGCGTACGCGCAGCTGCACGAGCAGCTCCGCCGCACGCTGGAAGGCGACGACGAGCATGGCCGGGGCTGACCGTCGCCTGGACGTCGCCCTCGCCGAGCGCGGCCTGGCCCGGTCGCGCTCGCACGCGGCGACGCTGATCGCCGAGGGGCTGGTGACGGTGGACGGCCGCCCGGAGACGCGCGCCTCCGCCAAAGTGGGCGAGGGGCAGGACGTCCAGGTCGCCGGGGCGGACCACTACGTCAGCCGCGGCGCCCACAAGCTGATCGGGGCGCTCGATGCGTTCGGTGTGGACCCGGCCGGCCGGGTGGCGCTCGACGCCGGTGCCTCCACCGGCGGGTTCAGCCAGGTGCTGCTGGAGCGCGGGGCCGCGCGCGTGATCGCCGTCGACGTCGGTCACGGCCAGCTGTCGCCCGCGCTGCACGGCGAGGAACGCCTGGAGTCGTACGAGGGCGTCAACGTGCGATCGCTCAGTCCCGACGTGCTCGCGGGCCTCACCGGCGACGACGTGCTGCCCGATCTCGTCGTGGCCGACCTCTCCTTCATCTCGCTGACCCAGGTGCTCCCGGCCCTCGTGGCGACGGCCGTGCGTGTCGCCGACCTCGTGCTGCTGATCAAGCCGCAGTTCGAGGTGGGCAGGCAGGGCATCCGGGAGGGCGTGGTCCGGGATGCCGGGCTGCGCGCCGACGCCATCTCCGACGTGCTGTGGGCCGCCCATGACGCAGGGCTCGGCACGGCCGGGCTGATCGCCTCCCCGATCGCCGGCGGACACGGAAACCACGAGTACCTGGGCTGGTTCCGGGCGGGCGCGCAGGACCCCTCCGGGCTGCGCGAGGAGGTCGTGCGCCTTTCGCGCTAGGTGAACGTTCTCCACAAACCCGGCCTGCGGCACCGTTTCCCAGCCGAAAACAGACAGAATGGGAGGACGGCTTTCGAGAGGAGACGACGTGGCACAGATCGGTGGAGCGACGCGGTACATCCTCGTCGTCGCGCACACCGGTCGTGAAGACTCGCTCGAGGCGGGTGTCCGGGTGTCCCGGCAACTGCTCGATGCGGGCGTCGTCCCCGTGCTCAGCGCCGACGAGCGTCGAGACCTCCTGGCCGCCGATCCGTCGCTCGACGCGGTCGCCGTGCTCGGCGACGACGTGCCCGCGAGCGAGCTGGAGCTGGTGATCGTGCTGGGCGGCGACGGCACCATCCTGCGCGCCGCCGAGCTGGTCCGCGGCTGCTCGGCCCCGCTGCTCGGCGTGAACCTCGGCCACGTCGGCTTCCTCGCGGAGAGCGAGCGCGACGACCTCGAGACCGCGGTCGCGCGCGGACTGGCCAAGGACTACGAGGTCGAGGAGCGCATGACGCTCTCCGCCCGCGTCAAGGTCGGCCGCGAGGTCGTCTACGAGAGCTGGGCGCTCAACGAGGCGACGGTCGAGAAGGCGAGCCGCGAGCGGATGCTCGAGGTCGTCATCGAGGTCGACGGCCGCCCGATGTCGAGCTTCGGCTGCGACGGCGTCGTCATGTCGACGCCGACCGGCTCCACCGCGTACTCGTTCTCCGCGGGCGGTCCGGTGGTCTGGCCGGGTGTCGCCGCGCTGCTGCTCGTGCCGCTGAGCGCGCACGCGCTGTTCTCCCGGCCGCTGGTGGTCGACGCCGACTCGTCTCTCGCGGTCGAGTTGCTCGACCGCGCGGGCGGCGCCGGCATCCTCTGGTGCGACGGCCGCCGTCCGTTCGACCTGCCGCGCGGCGCGCGTGTCGTCGTGCGCCGGTCGCCCATCCCGGTGCGGCTCGCGCGGCTGCACCCGGGGCCGTTCACCGACCGCCTCGTGCACAAGTTCAACCTTCCCGTGACGGGATGGAGGGGGCCGGCCGGGCGTGACTGAGGTGCGTGGAGGCATCGAGGAGATCTCGATCAGAGACCTTGGCGTCATCGCAGACGCTTCGCTGCCGTTGGGGCCCGGCTTCACGGCGATCACCGGCGAGACCGGCGCGGGCAAGACCATGGTCGTGTCCGCGCTCGGGCTGCTGCTGGGCGAGCGCGCCGACACCGGCGCCGTGCGCCTCGGCAGCACGCAGGCCTGGGTCGAGGGCCGCTGGCGCGTGCCCTCGGCGGGCGACGTCGTCGAGCGGGTGCGCGATGCCGGGGGAGACGTGGATGCGATCGATGCCGACGAGTCGGAGCTCGTGCTCAGCCGCTCGGTCTCGGCGGAGGGCCGCTCGCGCGTGGTCGTCGGCGGCCGGAGCGCTCCGGTCGCCGTGCTGACCGAGCTCGGCGAGCAGCTGGTCGTCGTGCACGGCCAGTCCGACCAGATCCGGCTCCGTTCCGCGATCGCGCAGCGGGCCGCGCTCGACCGCTTCGCCGGCCCCTCCTTCGCCGCGGCCCTCGACACGTACGAGCAGGTGTTCCACCGCTGGCGCGACAACCGCGCCGAGCTGGACGAGCTGGTGGCCGATCAGGACCGCCGCGCCCGCGAGGCCGAGGACCTGCGCATCGCGATGGCCGAGATCGAGGCTCTCGCGCCGCAGCCCGGCGAGGACGACGAGCTGGCGGAGCGCGCCGAACGCCTCACCAACCTCGAAGAGCTGCGGCTCGCCGCCGCCGCCGCCCGTGAGCTGCTCAGCGCCGAGGAGTCCGAGGGGGCCGACGCGCTCGGCCTGCTCGACAACGCCCGGCGCCAGCTGGAGCGCGTCGCGCCGCACGACTCCGCCCTGCAGCCGCTCGCCGACTCGGTCGCCGAGGCGAACTACCTGATCTCCGACATCGCGGCGCAGCTGTCCACCTACCTCGCCGCGCTCGACACCGACGGCGCCCAGGAGCTCGAGGTCGTGCAGGAGCGCCGCGCCGAGCTCGCGTCGCTCGTGCGCAAGTACGGTCCGACGCTCGACGACGTCATCCGCACCCTCGAGACCGGCAGCCTCCGGCTGCTGGAGCTCGACGGCGACGCCGACCGCATCGACGAGCTGAGCCGTGAGGTCGAGGAGGACGCCGCCCTCGTGCGCGAGCTCGCCGCCGGCCTCAGCGCCGAGCGCACGACGGCGGCCGCGCGACTGGCCGAGGCGGTCAGCGAGGAGCTCTCGGCCCTGGCGATGCCGGACGCGCGGATCGTCGTCGAGGTGACCCAGCGCGACCCCGACGACCTGACCACGTACAGCGCGACCGGGCGCGACCAGGTCGCGATCCTGCTGCAGCCGCATCCCGGCGCCGAACCGCGCCCGCTCGGCAAGGGGGCGTCCGGCGGCGAGCTGTCGCGCGTCATGCTCGCGATCGAGGTCGTCATCGCCGGAAGCGACCCCGTTCCGACGTTCATCTTCGACGAGGTCGACGCGGGGGTCGGCGGTGCCTCCGCGACCGAGATCGGCCGCAGGCTCGCCCGCCTGGCCGAGTCGGCGCAGGTGATCGTGGTGACCCACCTGGCCCAGGTCGCCGCTTTCGCGAACAACCACCTCACGGTCGTCAAGGGCAGCGACGGCGCGGTGACCGCCTCCAGCGTCCGCCGCCTCGACGGCGACGAGCGCATCGCCGAGATGGCGCGCCTGCTCTCCGGCCTGCCCGACTCCGACAGCGGGCTCGCCCACGCCCGCGAGCTCGTCGAGCTGGCTGCCGCGGCACGGCGCTGAGGGTGCCCCGGTTCAGGTGATAAGCTACAAGCCCGTGGTGGATAATTCAGACGCGGGCTCAAACAACGGCATTACCAAGCACATCTTCGTGACAGGTGGTGTCGTTTCTTCGTTGGGGAAGGGTCTCACGGCCGCCTCTCTCGGCAACCTTCTGACGGCTCGCGGTCTCCGCGTCGTCATGCAGAAGCTCGACCCGTACCTCAACGTGGACCCGGGCACCATGAACCCGTTCCAGCACGGCGAGGTCTTCGTGACCGACGACGGCGCGGAGACCGATCTCGACATCGGGCACTACGAGCGCTTCCTCGACATCAACCTCGGCCAGTCCGCGAACGTCACCACCGGGCAGATCTACTCGAACGTGATCGCCAAGGAGCGCCGCGGCGAGTACCTCGGCGACACGGTGCAGGTCATCCCGCACATCACCGACGAGATCAAGCGCCGGATGCGGCTGCAGGCGCAGCCCGGCCCCGACGGCGAGCCTGCGCCCGACGTCATCATCACCGAGATCGGCGGGACGGTCGGCGACATCGAGTCGCAGCCGTTCATCGAGTCGGCCCGTCAGGTGCGCCACGAGCTCGGTCGCAAGAACTGCTTCTTCGTGCACGTCTCGCTCGTGCCGTTCATGAACGCCTCCGGCGAGCAGAAGACCAAGCCGACGCAGCACTCCGTCGCGGCCCTCCGCTCCATCGGCATCCAGCCGGACGCGCTCGTGCTGCGCAGCGACCGGCCGGTGTCCGAGAGCAACAAGCGCAAGATCGCGCTCATGTGCGACGTCGACGAGCAGGCCGTGGTGAACGCGGTCGACGTTCCGTCGATCTACGACATCCCGACCATGCTGCACGAGCAGGGTCTCGACGCGTACATCATCGACCAGCTGGGCCTCGACAAGGCCGGCGACGTCGACTGGGACGGCTGGGCGCGGCTGCTGGAGGCGGTGCACGACCCGAAGCACGAGGTCACCATCGGATTGGTCGGCAAGTACATCGACCTGCCCGACGCGTACCTGTCCGTCACCGAGGCGCTGCGCGCGGGCGGCTTCGCCCACCGCACCAAGGTGAAGCTGAAGTGGATCGCCTCCGACGACGCCCAGACCCCGGAGGGCGCCGCGGCGCAGCTGAGCGACGTGGACGCGATCTGCGTGCCCGGCGGGTTCGGCGTGCGCGGCATCGAGGGCAAGGTCGGAGCGCTGCGCTTCGCCCGTGAGAACGGCATCCCGGCGCTCGGCCTGTGCCTGGGCCTGCAGTGCATGGTCATCGAGTACGCGCGCCACGAGGCGAGCCTCGCCGGTGCGTCGTCGTCCGAGTTCGACCCGGAGACCGAGTTCCCCGTGATCGCCACCATGGCCGAACAGGTGGACATCATCGCCGGCGGCGACCTGGGCGGCACCATGCGCCTGGGCCTGTACCCGGCGAACCTCGCCGAGGGCTCGATCGTCGAGGAGCTGTACGGCGCCCCGGAGGCGTCGGAGCGTCACCGTCACCGCTACGAGGTGAACAACAACTACCGCGAGCAGATCGCCGACGCCGGCCTGTGGTTCTCCGGCACCTCGCCCGACGGGCACCTGGTCGAGTACGTGGAGCTGCCGCGTGACGTGCACCCGTTCTACGTCGGGACGCAGGCGCACCCGGAGCTGCGCTCGCGCCCGAACCGCGCGCACCCGCTGTTCGCCGGCCTCGTGGGGGCGGCGCTCGAGCGCCAGAAGGCCAGCCTGCTCTTCGAGGTCACCGAGGCCGACACCGAGGCCGAGGCCGAGCTGGCGGCCGGGGCCTGATGGCCGCGGAGCTGAACGACGAGCCGTTCCACCCGGAGATCGTCTCCACCGAGACGGCCTTCGAGGGGAAGATCTGGAACGTCCGCCGCGACGTCTTCCGCTACAACGGCGAGGAGATCACCCGCGAGTACGTCGACCACACCGGGGCCGTCGCCGTCCTGGCGATGGACGACGACGGCCGCGTGCTGCTCATCCGGCAGTACCGCCACCCCGTCCGGCACCGCGACTGGGAGATCCCGGCCGGGCTGCTCGACCAGGACGGCGAGGACCCGCTGGCCGCGGCGAAGCGCGAGCTGGCCGAGGAGACCGACCTCGAGGCCGACGAGTGGAACGTGCTCAGCGACGTGTTCACCAGCCCCGGCGGCAACGACGAGTCGATCCGCCTCTACCTCGCGCGCGGCGTGCGCCCCACCGGCTCCGCGTTCGACCGGGAGGCGGAGGAGGCCGACATCGAGCTGCGCTGGACGCCGCTCGACGAGGCGGTGGAGGCGGTGCTGCAGCGCCGCGTCCACAACGCCCCGCTGATCATCGCCCTGCTCACCGCACGCACCGCGCGGGAGCAGGGATGGAGCACGCTCGGCGCGGCGGACGAGCCGTGGCCGAGCCATCCCAAGCTGAGCAGATGACCGTCGCGGCCGACGTCGACGCCTTCCTGCGGCACGTCGCCATCGAGCGCGGCCTCTCGGCGAACACGGTGGCCGCCTACCGGCGCGACCTCGCCGTCTACGGCGACTGGCTGGAGCAGCAGGGCGTCGCGGACGTCGCCGCGGTCACGCCCGCGACCCTCTCCGCGTTCGCCGTGCACCTGGGGACGCGGGAGGAGTCGCCGCTGACCGCGTCATCCCTCGCCCGGATGCTGTCGACGGTGCGCGGGTTCCACCGCTTCCTGCTGGAGGAGGGCCGCGTGGAGGTGGACGCCGCACGCGACCTGCGGCCGCCGAAGCTCCCGAGCCGGCTGCCGAAGGCGATCACGGTCGAGCAGGTGTCCGCGCTGCTCGCCGCCACGGACGGCGACGAGGTCGCGGACCTGCGCGACAAGGCCCTGCTGGAGCTGATGTACGCGACCGGAGCGCGCGTCAGCGAAGCGGTCGGGCTCAACGTGGACGACGTGATCGACACCGACGTCGTGCGGCTCACCGGAAAGGGCAGCAAGCAGCGCATCGTCCCGCTCGGCTCGTACGCCCAGGCGGCCGTCTCGGCGTACCTGGTGCGGGCACGTCCCGTGCTGTCGGCGCGCGGCCGGGCGACCCCCGCGCTGTTTCTCGGGATGCGCGGCGCGCGGCTGTCGCGGCAGAACGTCTGGCTGATCATCCGCGCCGCCGCCGAGCGCGCGAAGCTCGACATGGACGTCTCGCCGCACACCCTCCGCCACTCGTTCGCGACGCACCTGCTGGCCGGGGGAGCGGACGTCCGCGTCGTGCAGGAGCTGCTCGGCCACTCCTCCGTCGCCACCACGCAGATCTACACGCTGGTCACCGCCGACACCCTCCGCGACGTCTACGTCTCCGCGCACCCCCGGGCCCGCTGACCCCCGGTCGCGATTCGTGACGAATCGACGCGATTCGTGACGAACGCGCGCCGTTCGTGACGAACGCGCGGGGTCAGGGGAGGGTGCGGTGCCGGCGGCGCGGGGCGCGGCGGCGCAGCCAGACGAAGACGTAGCCGCCGTCGAAGCCGGCCCGGCGCGTCGGGGCGAAGCCGAGCTTGCGGAGCACGCCGAACGACGGCGCGTTCCAGGTCGCCACCGTCGCCCAGACCACGGGGAACCCGGCGTCGAACGCGGCGTCCGCCACGGCCGCCGCGGCCTCGGTCGCGTACCCGCTGCCGACGTGCCCGCGCAGCAGCTCGTAGGCGAGCTCCGGCTGCGCAGCGGTCGCCCGGCCGACGACGAGCCCGCAATAGCCGACCGGCTCACCCGTCTCGGCGAGCTCGACCGTGTACAGCCCGAAGCCGCGCTCGTCGAACGCGGCGCGCTGCGCATCCAGCCGCTCGCGCTCCTCCTCGAGGCCTCCGGCCGCGCGGCCCAGCGGGCGCTCGGCCAGCAGCGCGAGGTTCCACCCGGCGTCGCGCCCGTCGCGCGGGCGCAGGCGCAGGCGCGGGGTCTCCAGAGCGGACGGCATCGGCTGCACCCGACCACCGTACCGAACCGCCGGGCGCACGCCCCGCAAGCGGGGCACGGCGCGCATAGACTGTTCCCTTGACAGAACCGGTGATGAGAGGGACGAGGAACACCCAGGTGACGCGCAACGACGAGGTCGAGACCCAGCTTCCGGGCATGGATGACGCATCCATCGCCGTGAAGCCCGGGCCCACCGGTCGTCCCCTGCGCGCGTTCCCCGCACCTGCTCCGCTCGCGCAGCACGGTCCGGCGAAGATCATCGCGCTCTGCAACCAGAAGGGCGGCGTCGGCAAGACGACCACCTCCATCAACCTGGGTGCCACGCTCGCCGACTACGGCCGCCGCGTGCTCGCCATCGACTTCGACCCGCAGGGCGCGCTCTCGGCCGGTCTCGGGGCGCAGACGCACGACGCCACGACGATCTACGACCTGCTGTTGAACCGCAACGCGGATGTGCACGGGGCCATCCAGACCACGTCGGTCCCCGGCCTCGACATCATCCCGGCGAACATCGACCTGTCGGCGGCCGAAGTGCACCTGGTCAACGAGGTGGCGCGCGAGCAGATCCTCGCCGGCGTGCTGCGCAAGGTGTCGAACGACTACGACGTCATCCTGATCGACTGCCAGCCCTCGCTCGGCATCCTGACCGTCAACGCCCTGACCGCCAGCCACGGCGTCCTCATCCCGCTGGAGTGCGAGTACTTCGCGCTGCGCGGCGTCGCCCTGCTGATCGAGACGATCGACAAGGTGCGCGAGCGGCTCAACCCGGCGATCGAGCTCGACGGCATCCTCGCCACCATGTACGACTCGCGCACGCTGCACTCGCGCGAGGTGCTGGAGCGCGTCGTCGACGCCTTCGGCGACCGGGTGCTCGAGACGGTGATCTCGCGTACGGTGAAGTTCCCGGACGCGTCGGTCGCCGCCACCCCGATCACGCAGTTCGCGCCGGAGCACCAGGCGGCGGAGGCGTACCGGCAGCTGGCGCGGGAACTGGTGTTCCGTGGCGCCGTCGCCTGACACGGCCGAACCGGACGCCGCCGCGGCGGCCGAAGCCGCAGAGCCTGCGGGGTTCCGCGTCTCGCTCGGCGACTTCGAGGGCCCGTTCGACCTGCTGCTCTCGCTCATCACCAAGCACGAGCTCGACATCACCGAGATCTCGCTGAGCAAGGTCACGGACGAGTTCATCGCCTACCTGCGGCAGCTCGACACCGACGAGAGCCTCGACGAGGCGAGCGAGTTCCTGCTCGTCGCGGCGACCCTGCTCGACCTCAAGGTGGCGGGGCTGCTCCCGCAGGGCGAGCTGGTGGATGCCGAGGACGTCGCCCTGCTCGAGGCGCGCGACCTGCTGTTCGCCCGGCTGCTGCAGTACCGCGCCTTCAAGGAGGCGTCCGCCTGGTTCGCCCAGCGGCTGGAAACCGAGCGCGCCCGCCACGCGCGCACGGTGCGGCTGGAGGACAAGTTCCGTCAGAGCACGCCAGAGCTGGTCTGGACGCTGAGCCTCGACGACTTCGCCGCGCTCGCGACCCTGGCCATGACGCCCCGCGAGATTCCCGTGGTCGGGCTCGACCATCTGCACGCTCCGCTGATCAGCATCCGGGAGCAGGCGGCGATCGTGGTCGGGATGCTGCGGCACGGCGAGCCGATGAGCTTCCGGCAGCTGGTCGCCGGCGCGGAGCAGAAGGGCGTGGTCGTCGCCCGGTTCCTCGCGGTGCTCGAGCTGTACCGCCGGGCGGCGCTCGCGTTCGAGCAGCTGGAGCCGCTGGGGGAGCTGACGCTGCGCTGGACGGCGGAGCACTGGTCCGAGGAGAACCTGTCGAATCTGGGAGCCGACTATGACGGTTGAGAACGTGGCCGCGGACGCGGTCGAGGAGGTCGTGGTCAGCGGCGACGATGTGACGGACACCACCGAGGTGCCGGCGCCGGTCGAGGACGCGCGGATCGAGCGCGCGCTGGAGGCCATCCTGATGGTCGCCGACGAGCCGATGAGCGTCGTCACGCTGGCGACCGCCGTCGGCGCGCCGGTGAGGCGCGTGCGCACCGCGATCGCGGCCCTGGTCGCCGACTTCGACGGCGAGGACGGCGGCGTCCGCCGCGGATTCGAGCTGCGCGAGGTCGGCGGCGGCTGGCGGATCTACGTGCGCGAGGAGTTCGACGGGGTCGTCTCCGGGTACGTGCTGCAGCAGAACCCGACCAAGCTGTCGCAGGCGGCGCTGGAGACGCTCGCGGTGATCGCGTACAAGCAGCCGATCAGCCGTGGGGCCGTCGCGTCCATCCGTGCCGTCAACGTGGACTCGGTGGTGCGGACGCTGCTCGGCCGCGGCCTCATCACGGAGCTGTTCACCGACAGCGAGACGGGCGCGATCAACTACGGCACCACCGACCTGCTGCTCACCCAGCTCGGCATCAACTCGATCGACGAGCTGCCCAAGATCTCGCCGCTCCTCAGCGACGGCGCCGACGGATTCGACGGCGATGTCCGCTGAGACCGGCGCGCAGGGTTCGCAGGGCGAGCGCCTGCAGAAGGTGATGGCGGCCGCCGGCGTGGCCTCGCGGCGGGTGTCGGAGGACCTCATCGTCGCCGGCCGGGTCACCGTCAACGGGAAGGTCGTGACCGAGCTCGGCAGCCGCATCGACCCCGCGACGGACAAGGTCGCGGTCGACGGAACGGCGGTGCAGCTGGACACCTCCCGCCGCTACGTGATGCTCAACAAGCCGGTCGGCGTGGTGAGCTCGATGCGCGACGAGCAGGGGCGCCCCGACCTGTCGCGGTTCACGGCCGGCTATCCCGAACGGCTGTTCAACGTGGGCCGGCTGGATGCGGAGACCTCCGGGCTGCTCATCCTCACCAACGACGGGGAGCTGGCGCACGTGCTGGCGCATCCCTCGTTCGGTGTGACCAAGACGTACATCGCGCGCGTGCGCGGGCTCGTGACGCCGCAGACGCTCTCGCGGCTGACGAAGGGCGTCGAGCTGGAGGACGGCCCGATCGCCGCCGACAAGGCCAAGCTGCTGCAGTCGCACCAGCGCGAGGGGGAGTCGCTGGTCGAGATCACGCTGCATTCCGGTCGCAACCGGATCGTGCGGCGGATGCTCGCCGAGGTCGGTCACCCGGTCGTCGAGCTCGTGCGCCGCCAGTTCGGACCGCTGCACCTCGGCACCCTCAAGGTCGGCCAGCTGCGCGACCTCACGAAGGCCGAGCTCGGCCAGCTGCTCACCATCTCCCGCGAGTCCCGCTGACGCGTCGGCTCCCCGCCGCGATTCGTGCCGAATGTGCGGTATCCGTGACGAATAGCGCACATTCGGCACGAATGAAGCCCGCGGTGAACGGGGGTCGGCGGCGCTGGATAGGGTGGACGGGTGACTGAGATCGCTGCCCGCTTGACCGGGCCTGTCCGTGTCGTCGGCGCGGGGCTGCTCGGCGCGTCCGTCGGACTCGGGCTGCGCGCCCGCGGTGTCGACGTGGTGCTCGCCGACGCCTCGCCTGCCCACCTCCGGCTGGCCGCGGACTATGGCGCCGGGCGTCTCGACGACGGGGGAGCGGAGCCGGCGCTGATCGTCGTGGCCG
Organism: Leifsonia sp. C5G2; assembly: GCF_013359685.1. Taxonomy (GTDB): domain Bacteria; phylum Actinomycetota; class Actinomycetes; order Actinomycetales; family Microbacteriaceae; genus Leifsonia. The sequence goes on along the minus strand of NZ_JABFMV010000003.1, from coordinate 280,241 downwards.
TGCCGCCGGATCTGACCGGCCGCGTCATCGCCGACGAGCTGGCGGCGCATCCCGGGTCCGTGGTCACCGACGTGGCCAGCGTCAAGGTCGCGCCGCTCGCCGAGCTCGAGCAGGCCGGGGTCGACCTGTCCCGCTACGTCGGCGGGCACCCGCTCGCCGGGCGCGAGCGCGGCGGGCCGTCCGCGGCGCGCGCCGACCTGTTCGTCGGCCGCCCTTGGGTGGTGGCCGCCCGTCCGGAGAACCCGCGCTCGGCGGTGAGCCTGGTCGAGGCGCTCATCCTCGACCTCGGCGCGACGCCCGTCGAGATGGAGGCTGCGCAGCACGACGCCGCCGTCGCGCTCGTCTCGCACGCCCCCCAGATCGTCTCCTCCCTCATGGCCAAGCGGCTGACCGACTCACCCGACGCGGCGCTCGCGCTGGCCGGCCAGGGCGTGCGCGACGTCACGCGCATCGCGGCGAGCGAGCCGGAGCTGTGGGTGCAGATCCTCGGGGCGAACGCTCCGGCGATCGTCGAGATCCTGCGCGCCTACCGCGACGACCTCGACCGCGTGCTCGTCGCGCTCGGCGACGTGGATGCCGCCGGCGCGCGTCGCACCATCGCCGAGGAGATCGCGGGCGGCAACGCCGGTGTCTCCCGGCTGCCGGGCAAGCACGGCCAGGACCGGAGATATTCGAGGTTCGTGGTGATGGTGGAGGACCGCCCGGGCGAGCTGGCACGCCTGCTGCACGAGCTCGGCGAGCTCGGCGTGAACATGGAGGACCTGCGCCTGGAGCACTCGCCCGGCGCGCCGTTCGGCCTCGCCGACATCGCGGTGCTGCCCGAGGTGGTGCACCGCACCGTGGACGACCTGACCGAACGTGGATGGAGGATCACCGGATGACCGAGACCATCGTCGTCGCCGTCGACGGTCCCGCGGGGAGCGGCAAGTCGAGTGTGAGCAAGGCCGCGGCCCGGCGCCTCGGCTGGGCGTACCTCGACACCGGGGCCGCCTACCGGGCCCTCAGCTGGTACGTGGTCGCCCGGCAGCTCGACCCGGCCGACTCCGCCGCGGTCATCGACTCGCTGCCCGACTTCGACTACCGGATCGGCACCGACCCCGACACGTACCACGTGTTCGTCGGCGACCGGGATGTGACGGAGGCGATCCGCACGCCCGAGGTGACCGCCGTCGTGAGCGCGATCGCGCGCGTGCCGGAGGTGCGGGCGTTCCTCACCGGGCTGTTCCGCGACATCATCCGCACCACCGACCGCGACGGCATCGTGGTCGAGGGGCGCGACATCACGACCGTGGTCTGCCCGGATGCGCCGGTGCGCATCCTGCTCACCGCCGACGAAGCCGTTAGAATGGCCAGGCGTTCCGCGGAGTTGACCGGCCATTCCGCCGCCCACGTCGGTGAGGCCCTCCGCAGACGCGACGCGGCAGACTCCCGCGTCGTCGACTTCATGAACGCCGCGGACGGTGTGACCACCGTCGACTCCACCGACCTCGACTTCGACCAGACCGTCGACGCGGTCATCCAGGTCGTACAGAAAGCAGCCCATGTCTGACATCGAGAACGAGCCCACCGGCGACGACGACCTCGTCGCGCGTCTTTCCGAGATCGACGAGGATCTCGCCGTCCAGCGCGCCAACGCCCTGCGCAGCGGCCTGGACGAGTACGAGCTCGACGAGACCGACCTCGACCTGCTCGAGATCGCCGGCGAGGACGTGGAGGGCATCACCTACCTGCCCGCCCTGCCCGTGCTGGCCATCGTCGGCCGCCCCAACGTCGGCAAGTCGGCCCTCGTCAACCGCATCCTCGGCCGCCGCGAGGCCGTCGTGGAGGACACCCCCGGCGTGACGCGCGACCGCGTCTCGTACCAGGCGGAGTGGAACGGCCGCCGCTTCACCCTCGTCGACACCGGCGGCTGGGAGCCCGACGCCCGCGGCATCGACGCCTCCGTGGCGGCGCAGGCGGAGGTCGCGATCGACCTCGCCGACGCCGTGCTCTTCGTCGTGGATGCGACCGTCGGCGCCACCTCGACCGACGAGCACGTGGTGCGCCTGCTCCGTAAGACGAAGAAGCCCGTCTTCCTCGCGGCCAACAAGGTGGACGACGCCCGCCAGGAGCCGTACGCGACCGAACTGTGGTCGCTCGGCCTGGGGGGGCCGCATCCCGTCTCCGCCCTGCACGGCCGCGGCGTCGCCGACCTGCTGGACGAGATCCTGAAGGTGCTGCCGGAGGAGTCGGCGGTCGCCAAGCGCGAGATCGGCGGTCCGCGTCGGGTCGCCATCATCGGCCGCCCGAACGTCGGCAAGTCGTCGCTCCTGAACAAGACCGCGGGAGAGGAGCGCGTGGTCGTCAACGAGCTCGCCGGCACCACCCGCGACCCGGTCGACGAGCAGGTCGAGCTGGGCGGCAAGGTCTGGCGGTTCGTCGACACGGCCGGCATCCGCCGCCGCGTGCACCTGCAGCAGGGCGCCGACTTCTACGCGTCGCTGCGCACCTCCACTGCGCTCGAGAAGGCGGAGGTCGCCGTGGTCGTGCTCGACGTGAGCGAGCCGATCAGCGAGCAGGATGTGCGCATCATCGACCTCGTGCTGGAGTCGGGCCGTGCGCTCGTGCTCGCCTTCAACAAGTGGGACCTGCTCGACGACGACCGCCGCCGTTACCTGGAGCGGGAGATCGAGCAGGACCTCGCGCACGTCTCGTGGGCTCCGCGCGTGAACATCTCGGCGCGCACCGGCCGCCACCTGGAGAAGCTGGTGCCCGCGCTGGAGCTGGCGCTGGAGTCGTGGGACACCCGCATCCCGACCGGCAAGTTCAACGCCTTCCTCGCCGAACTCACGGCGGCGCACCCGCACCCGGTCCGCGGCGGGAAGCAGCCGCGCATCCTGTTCGGCACGCAGGCGTCGAGCCGGCCGCCGACATTCGTGGTGTTCACCACCGGCTTCCTCGACCCGGGCTACCGCCGGTACATCATCCGCCGCCTCCGCGAGGTGTACGGCTTCGAGGGAACGCCCATCGTCCTGAACATGCGCGTCCGCGAGAAGCGCAAGCGCTGACCCTCCGTCGAGTACGCGAAGACTGTACGCGACACGCCGTGCGGGCGTCGAGTCTTCGCGGACTCGATGGTGGCGCATTTATGCGTATGCATGCAGCGGGTCTCGCGCAAGGGTGACACGCGGGCGCATTCTGCGAAGCCTGACAGGTGGCTGACCCCAAAGAGGGGGCGACCATAAAGGGGGTATTTGTACCCCGATATGTCCTCACTAGTGTGGACAACCGGGAGCTACCCGACCGTGCCCACCCGAGGGCCGGGCTCCCGTGATCAAGGACGCATACCCGACATGAGTTCTACAGCCCAATACACCCCTGCCCGAAAGCGCCAGCTCGGTTCCGAGAAGCGCACAGAACCGCTCCCGACGGTCCACCCGAAGCCGTCCGACCGCAAGATCACCTGGAGCCGCGTCGCCATCGTGCTGACCGTCCTGTTCTGGGCGATCTACGTGGTCACCACGATCATCCGCCAGTTCATCGACAGTGGCAGCCAGAACTTCCGCTTCACGATGGAGGCCATCGGCTACACAGTGGTCGTGACCTTCCTCACCTTCTCGGCCCTGATGTACCTGGTCGCCCGGCAGGGGGCGCTGCAGCGCTTCCAGAAGCACGTCCGCGTGCCGCGCGCCGAGCTCGACCGCCACTTCGCCGAGAACCAGCCCTCGATCACCGTGCTGGTGCCCTCCTACGCGGAGGAGCCGGAGGTCGTCAGGATGACGCTGCTCTCCGCCGCGCTGCAGGAGTTCCCGTCGAAGCGCGTGGTGCTGCTCCTCGACGACAACCCCAACCCGACCGACCCTGCCGTCCGCGAGCGCCTGGACGCCACCCGCGACCTCGCCCACGACATCCTCGCGATGCTCGCCGAACCGCGCTTCCGCTTCACCGACGCGCTTCTCCGCTACGAGCTGGGCGACACCGGCGTGTACGCGACCGATGAGTCCGCCCTCGAGCTGGCGGCGCACTACCGCTGGGCCGCCGAGTGGCTGTACGCGCAGGCCGACCAGCACGCGCTGGGCGACCACGTCGACGTGTTCTTCGCCGACCAGGTGCTGCGCGCCCTCGGCGACGACCTCGCCCTGACCGGGGAGGCCGTCTCCGCGGCGATCGCCGAGGGAGCATCCCTCAGCTCCAAGCGGGTCGCGCAGCTGTACCGCCGCCTCGCGTGGACGTTCGACGCCGACCTCGCCGTCTTCGAGCGCAAGAAGTGGGCTTCGCTGTCGCACGAGGCCAACAAGGCCATGAACCTGAACGCCTACATCGGCCTGATGGGCGGCACCTACCGCGTCGAGGAGACGCCGGACGGCCCCGTCCTGAACCCGGTCCCGGCCGGGCAGCGCCGCGCGGGCGACGTCGAGATCCCGGACAGCGACTTCCTGCTGACGCTGGATGCCGACTCGATCCTGCTCCGCGAGTACTGCCTCCGGCTCACCTACTTCCTGCAGCAGCCCGACAACGCCCGGGTCGCCGTCACCCAGACCCCGTATTCGTCGTTCCGCGGCGCGGGCACGCGCATCGAGCGGCTCGCCGGCGCGACCACCGACATCCAGCACATCCTGCACCAAGGCAAGTCGTACTACGGCGCCACGTTCTGGGTGGGGGCGAACGCGGTCATCCGCAAGCGCGCGCTCGACGACATCGTCGAGACCGAGTACGTCGGCGGGTTCGAGGTGCGGCGGTACATCCAGGACCGCACGGTCATCGAGGACACCGAGTCGAGCATCGACCTGGGCACCCATGGCTGGACGCTGTCCAACTACCCGGAGCGCCTCAGCTACTCCGCGACCCCGCCGGACTTCGGCTCCCTGATCGTGCAGCGGCGACGCTGGGCGAACGGCGGCCTGCTGATCCTGCCGAAGCTGTGGCGTCAGGTGAAGGAGCGCAAGCGCCGCGGCGAGAGCGTCTCCCGCATCGAGCTGCTGCTGCGCGTCAACTATATGGCTTCCATCAGCTGGGCCAGCTTCGGCCTGGTGTTCCTGCTGGCGTACCCGTACGACGGCCGGCTGCTCAGCCCCATGGTGCTGCTCGCCGCGCTGCCGTACTTCATCAGCCAGGCCGCCGACCTCCGTTACAGCGGCTACAAGGCGACCGACATCTTCCGGATCTACGGCTTCAACCTCATCCTGCTCCCGGTGAACCTGGCCGGTGTGCTGAAGTCGATCCAGCAGTCGCTGACCGGGAAGAAGATCCCGTTCGCCCGCACGCCGAAGGTGAAGAACCGCACCGCGTCGCCGCTGCTGTACGTGATCGCACCGCTCGCGATCGTCGCCTTCTCGCTGTTCACCCTGTGGCGCGACATCAACGCGCAGAACTGGGGCAACGCCGCGTTCGCCGCCTTCAATGCGACGCTGGCGATCTGGGCGATCGTCGCCTATATCGGCATCGGCAACACCATCGTCGACATCTGGCTCGGGATGACGAAGCCGCTGTACGTATCCACCTCCCGCAAGCGCACCGCCGACACCGTGGAGCCGGTCACCGAGTCGCTGGACTGGCGCTCGGTGCTCTACCACGGCCACGCCGGCGGCGAGGTGCCGCACCTCGCCGGCGTCGGCGCCGTGGTCGAGCCGGCCGCCGAGGCGCAGGCAGCGGAGCCGCAGTCCGGCGACGTGTCCGTCGCGGGCGAGAAGCAGGCCGCCTGATGGCCCGCGCGAAGAAGGCCGCGGCGCAGGACGCCGTGGAGCGCGCCCAGGCGCCCGAGTCGGACGGCGGCCGCCGCCTCTCCGTGTGGCGTGTGATCGGTGCGGCGCTGGTCGCTGCGGTCGTGGTCTCCGCCGGCGCCGTCGGCCTCCAGTGGTGGAGCGCGAAAGCCGCCGTGGATGTGCAGCCCTGGTTCGCCTCCTACGTGGATGTGACGGCGACGCCGCGGTTCGCGTTCGAGAATCTCGGCTCGACCCCCACCAAGGACGCCGTGCTGTCGTTCGTGGTCGCGTCCAAGCAGGACCCGTGCGAGCCGAGCTGGGGTGCCGCGTACACGCTGGATGAGGCGCGGGGCTCGCTCGACCTCGACCGCCGCATCGCCCGGCTGCAGCAGCAGGGCGGCACGGTCGCCGTGTCGTTCGGCGGTCAGCGGAACGACGAGCTCGCGGTCGGCTGCACCGACGCGTCCGCCCTGAAGAAGGCGTACGCCTCGGTGGTGGACCGCTACAAGGTCGGCACCATCGACCTCGACCTGGAGGGCAGCGGGCTCACGGATCACGGCGCGTCCGAGCGCCGCGCCGCCGCGATCGCCGCCCTGCAGCAGGAGCGCCGCACGACGGGCAAGGGCCTCGCCGTGTGGCTGACGCTCCCCGTCGCCCCCACCGGCATGACGTCGGACGCCACGGACGCGATCGCCGCCATGCTCAAGGCGAAGGTCGACATCGCGGGCGTCAACGTGATGACGATGGACTTCGGCGACGCCAAGAAGGCGAAGACCTCGATGGCGAAGACCGCCGAGTCCGCCGTCTCCGCCGCGCAACGCCAGCTCGGCGTGCTCTACGACCGCGCCGGCCTGCACCAGAGCGACCCGAGCCTGTGGGCGAAGCTGGGCGCCACCCCCATGATCGGCCAGAACGACGTCGAGGCCGAGGTGTTCACCCTTCAGGACGCCTCCGCCTTCAACAGCTGGGCCGTGTCCACCGGGCTCGGCCGGATGTCGATGTGGTCGGCCAACCGCGACAAGACCTGCGGCTCCAACTACGTCGACCTGTCCGTCGTCTCGGACGCGTGCAGCGGCGTGAACCAGGGCAAGAAGACGTTCGCCGCCACGCTTGCGAAGGGCTTCGCCGGCCACATCGCGCTGGGCGAGGGGGCCGTCACCACGGCCGAGCCGACCACCGCCGCGGCCAAGGACGACCCGAAGACCTCGCCGTACCCGATCTGGGCCGACAAGAACTCGTACCTGAAGGGCACGAAGGTCGTCTGGCACCACAACGTGTACCAGGCGAAGTGGTGGACCAAGGGCGATGTCCCGGACAACCCCGTGCTGAACGCGTGGGAGACGCCGTGGGACCTGGTGGGTCCGGTGCTGCCGGGTGAGACGCCCATTCCGCAGCCCACCCTGCCCGCCGGCACGTACCCGACCTGGAGCGGCACGACCCCGTACGACAAGGGCCAGCGCGTCCTGTTCGACGGCGTGCCCTTCGAGGCCAAGTGGTGGACGCAGGGCGACAGCCCCGAGGCCGCGTCCGCCAACCCCGACTCGTCGCCGTGGGCTCCGCTCACGCAGGACGAGATCGACCAGATCCTCGGCGGCTCCGGCCGCTGAACCAGAATCGGCGGCGGGACGCTGACTCCCCCCATCGCGTCCCGTCGCCGACTAGACCCGGACCCCCGCTGCGGGGTGGGACACGTCCGGGCGCCCGCGCGCGCCGTCTTCGGTGCGCAGCGGCGCAGTGCCGGTGGGATGGGCGTGCCTTCGGGTGGTGCGCTCGTCCCGCCGGCACGAAGTCGTCGGTGTCCGCCGCCCCTCCGCCGACACGGTAGGATGGTCGAGTTGCCTCGCCGCTCCGCGGTGCGGTGAACGGGCTGTGGCGCAGTTTGGTAGCGCACTTGACTGGGGGTCAAGGGGTCGCAGGTTCAAATCCTGTCAGCCCGACGTTCTGAAATGACAAGAGGCCAGGTGGCTCGCTCTGCGAGCAACCTGGCCTCTTGTCATTTCAGAACTCGCTGCGGACTACCGGGGTCCCCGCCCGCGAGGGGCCCCGGGCGATGATCCTCGCTCTGCGAGGCTCGGCGTCTGGGGTAGCGGGTGGGGCGCAGCCGTGCCCAAACGCCAAGGCGTGAGTAGGTTTCTCGTCTGGGCCTCCTAAAGAGATCCTGCGGGACGGCTCTGTGAGGACTCTCCTTTGGTAGTTGCCTGCACCAGGCAACTAGCGTCGCGCTATGACGGCTAATATGAGGCCGGCATACTTCACTGAGCGCAAGAACTTACCGTGCACTCCGCCACGCTCCCATGAACCCCTTGCTCGATGCGCTCCGCGCAGGGCGGTCGCCTCGGTTCGGTCCTCATGGCGGTGCCCTGTCTCTACGCCGATGGGGTTTGCGCCACGATCATGCAGCACGGGGGCCGAGGCTGGGTCACCTATTGGTCCGGTTGCTTACCCTGAAGGCGGCCAAGCTCGTTTGGGCCCGTCCGGCGAACCTAATCCAGCTCGCTCGTGCCCCGGTCAGGCGGGTGGAACCGACCGGGTTTGGCCAGGCACACCACGTAAGACTCAGTAGTGTCAAGGCAACCGGCGAGTCCGTACGTTGCTGTCTGTGGTGGGGGATACGGTTTGAGCGGAGGTTCCGTCGACAGGAGGCGTTTGTGGTTGTTCGGTACATGGGGACGAAGCGCCACATGGCGGACCATGTACGCGACGCTATAGCCGAGCTAAAGCCTGCCGGGCGTGTGGTCGACCTGTTTTCCGGCATGGGTAGTGTAGCTGAGAGCTTGCAGGAAACTGCATCGGTTGTTACCAACGATGCGATGAGTTTCACCGCCGCCTTGTCGCGCGCGCGTTTCACGGGTCCCGACCGCGAAACGACGTCGGCGGATGTAATCGAGCGGCTCAAGCCTGTATACGAAGCGCGGCTTCGGGAGCTGGAATTGCTGTACTCGACTGAGCTGAATAGCGAGGTCGCAGCGCTTGAGGGTTCACGGACGGACCTGCTTACTTACATGGGCAAGGCGCAACATGTCGGGAACTCTACTGCGCGGCGACGCACCGCGAGGGCTGCCGCCGAGTCGAGCGGGTCAGATCATTACGCCTTGGCAAGCCTGTACTTCTCCGCTGGATATCTCAGCCTCCGCCAAGCTGTTCAGTTGGACGCCGCGCGCGCAGCAATTGATGCCGATTCGCACCTAGAAGATCGTGACTGGATGTTGGCAGCCTGGATCGCCGCAGCGTCCGTTCTCGTAAATGCGCCGGGCCACACTGCTCAATTTCTTCGCCCGAACTCCGACTCGGCCCACGCACGAATTGTCCGCACATGGACTCGCTCAATTTGGGATGAGTTTTGTTTGGCGCTTGATACGGTTTCCCAGGTCGGTACAAAGTCATGGAGGCGAGGTAACTCCGTCTACGTTGGGGACGCCCTCGACCTTGTGAGCGGGGGAGAGCTTCGCGATATCGGCACCGTGTATGCAGATCCGCCATACACGAAGGATCAGTACAGCCGGTACTACCACCTCTACGAAACGCTATATCGCTATGACTATCCGGACTCTAGTGGCGCTGGTCGAAACCGGTCGGATCGATTCACAACGGGCTTCTCGCTGAAGTCTGCTGTTGTTGCCTCATTCCATGATCTTTGCCGCAATGTCTCGCGCATGCGCGTCCCTTTGGTCATTAGCTACCCGTCGAGCGGGCTACTCGGTGATGCAGGCGTCACGGTTGTCGAGATAGCCCTCCAGTACTTCGGGAACGTTCAGACTCGGTCATACACCGCGAATCACTCAACGATGGGCGCCTCTACGGGCGCATCCAAGAAGTCGGCAACGGAGAATCTCTATGTCTGTCTCGTCTGAAGCAGAAACGCAAACTAAGACGCCTCAGAATGTCACTGCGGAGCTACGCGAGTTGAACGTCTCCGATGTCATTCCCAACGCTCAAAACCCGCGCTTGGACTTTCCTCAAGACGAATTGGACAGGCTCACCGACTCCATCGACCTTGAGGGTGTGCTCGTTCCCATCGTCGTCTATCCCAAAGAGGGCAAGTACGTTCTAGTCGACGGGGAACGCCGCTTTCGGTGTGCCCGGGATCTCGGTCATAGCAAGATCCCCGCGCTTATCACTACCGAACGTAGCGAGCGCGAAGTGCTCCAGCAGATGTTCAACATCCACCTCATTCGGGAGCCATGGCGCGATATTCCGACGGCGAAAGCCCTCCAGAAGCTTGCCGACGAGATCAAAGAATCAAGCGGCCAAGAACCGAATGACAGCGAGCTGCGCGACCTCACGGGCTTGTCTATTGAACGAGTGCGGCAACTCCGATATGTCGTTACCCTGCCAGGGCAATGGCAGGACTACATCCGCGATGAGACGATCCCTCTCAACTTCTTCTGGGAGTTGAAGAAGAACGTTATCGATGCCATGCGCAACAATCGACCCGCGATCCTTGACGAGTACGGCGAGGACCGCGTAAGCGGCGCCTTCGTTCAAAAGCGCCTCGATCAGGTGATTACGGACACGGTCAGCCTGCGCAAGGTTTCGCCGATCATCAAGTTCGCGGCTCAAGATGCACAGTCGAACGGCACTGGCAGCTCCACTCTCGACACGTCGATCCGCGATCTAATCGAGAAGCCTGAGGCGACGATCGACGACGCCTACGAAGAGACCGTTCAGATGATGGTGGAGGTCGACAAGCTCGGACGTCGTACTTCGACGATGGTCGCGGTGTTCGCGCGGCTCCTGACGAAGACTGCCGGCACTTCGGACCACGACGAGGTGCGCCGTCTCGGACGCGAACTGGTTCAGCACGTCACGGCGCTTATAGACGCGGATGAGCAGAACAGCTGAGTTAGAGGGCGCGCTCGTGGAAGAGATCGTCGACGAACCGTCCCAAGGTAAACCCGTAGGTGTTGCGGACGTTGAGGCAGCAGAAGCCCGTATCTATGCGAGCATCAAGGGACAGGACTGGGTCGAAGGCACGGAGCTGGACCTCGGAAGTAAGCGTTGGAAGCCGAACGCTGTCTCGAACGACGGAACGCGTCTTCTTTATGTATTTCTGCAAGATGAACTTCCGCGATATGTGCGCGATCGCCTCGGTCTTGCAGCGGAGCGTGGCATCAGGCCAACACTGGCATTGACCCTTGCTGCCTTGTTCAGGCCGGGGCTTGTGGAACTGCTGGTGGGTGTCGACGCGGACGTGATCGTGCTCGACGACTATGTCACGACCAGGCAGCTCGACCCCAAGTCCGTCCTCGTTGCGCTTGCGGACGTTGAGGCGCCAGTCTCGCCGGATCTCCGCAGGCACATCGCGAAGGTAATTTGGTCGCGAATTGGCGAAGGAACGTCGCAGGAGAAAGGTCGACGGCTGGAGGCACTGCTCGCATTTACATTCGCTCAGATCCGTGATCTGAAGGTGGTCGAGCGCAACTACCGGAACGAGACAGAGGAGATCGATCTGGTTCTCCAGATTGACAACTTCAGTTCCAGAGTCTGGCAGAAGTCCGGAGTCCCATTCATCCTCGTCGAAGCAAAGAATCGGTCCGACAAGGCATCGCAGCCGATGGTGTCCACGCTAATTACGAAACTTCAGACCAAACGCGGTACAGCGCGCATAGCCGTGTTGGTGTCGCTCGGAGGCTTCACCGATGACGCCCGGATGCAGGAGCTGCGGTTCTCGACGCAGGAAATCTGCGTTGTGATGATTGATCGCGCTCAACTAGAGAACATGCTTGCAGCAGACGACGTCGACGCGGAGTTCGAGATCATTGTTCGACAAGCCATGCTTCGCTAGGCGGACCGCAAGCGGATCAGAATTACGCAATGCTTGAAGCGCGATTAACTCTCCTGCTTCGTACGATCTGGGGGCCGCAGTCCAGGCCAATCGACTCTGTTACGTCGCGATCGCCAGTAGCTCTTGGGGCCCCCACTTCGTGGGGAGCCTATCCCGGCGGTTTGTCGTCCGAACCCGGAAGGGTTCCACGAACATCCGAGCGGAGCCTGAAGCCGCTTCCAACATGCTCGAAGTACGTTCCGTCTCGCAAGGACAGATCACGACGAAGGGTCGCTTCAGGAGTTCTCGCGACGGACACGTCTCGAATCCCCAGTCTGCGGATCTCGGATACCAACTCGTTGACGGTCCAGACGCGTTCGGGGGATGTCGCCGCAACGGTTGCTGCCGCTCGCACCCACGTCGGCTGCTCGTCGCGCTGTGCTTCGTACTTCACGAACTCGCGCGGGACGCGGTAGCCGACTGCCTTGCCAGGGCCCTCATATATTGCCTCCAGCGGCGTCGGGGCATCTTCTGACAGGAGTTCGCTCTCGACGAGAGATAAGGCAACCCGCTGTGCGGGCATGGCAAAGCGCCTCAGCGATCGATCTTCGGCGTACCCGGCATACTCGTAGATCTTGGCGCGTGAGATGAACCCGCCGCTCTGCGCTGCGATAGAGACGATGTCTGCCTGGACCTGATTGCCGGCCTCTCTAAGCTCATGGAGAAGGCGCTTGTACGCGGCCTCCGTCCACTCTGATTCGGTGAGACCATCATCGTGGCTACCTAATGCGCTGGCCTCGACCAGGGAGTCGGAGGCGGCTTGGTCACCGGGCCGGATTCGCGACATGAGGCGATAGAAATCGCTCTGTTGGAGCAATACAAGTCGGCGACCCGTGCGGTCGAGGGCTTCCGCAACAAGCTCTGGGCGGACGCCGAGTGCCCGCTTCTTGAGATTCGCGACATTGATCCGCCAATCCTCCTTCGCGTCGTTGGTGACGATCACAAACGCGTCGGAAGAAGCCTGAAGTTCCGATACATACCGCAGTGTTTGCTCCCACAAGAGATAATCGCCGGTGCCTTGTTCAGGAAGCTGGTCGGCTTTATCCTCCGCATCCATGTATCCGGGCGGGATCTTCACTGCAAACCGCTTCAGCCCCGCTTGGATCAGTGAAGGCTCGTCGTCGCCTAACGGCCGTCCTACTCGTCCTCTAAGGACGCCTTCCAACCGAGCTAGCACCGGATCGAGGCTTGTGTCGGTAAGGATCTGCGCGATGTTGAGAGGATTCCCTCGCGCCTTGCTGATCGCTTCTGCTAACTCGTCTAGTTGAGTTTCAACCGTCTCCCTCATGGATTGAATCTCTTCAGGTCGTTCGCGATCGGGGCGAAGCGAGTTGACAATCGCGAGTAACTCGCCGCGTACGGCGTCGATCGGCTGGACAGGGGATGAGATCCCGGCGATCACGGAGTGGCGGTTGCGCCAGAACTCTCGCATCACCTGATGCGGCACCCATAGGCGAGATCGTATGGAATCCAGCACGTCCAGAGCTAGCACGCGGGCTGGTTCCTCGAATCCGTAAATGTCCAGGAGGACATTGGTGTCTAGGATGATGGGGCAAGTTTCCAGGAGAGCCAGCACTTCGTCTTCGGTTGGGTCGCGGTAGCCCTCGAAACCGTCGTAAAGGCCTCGCCCTGCTGGTGTCTCTCCCACGCTCTGCCTTCCATGCGCCGAGTCTGCTTTATCGCTCCAGTCTCCCGGACCTTGAAGCCCGATGCCAGACCGTTTCAACTTCACTCGCGGTCGCTGGCGGTCGCCATGGTTCGGTCTCCACGGTTCTGGTCTTCCCCGCACGTTCGGCCCCAGGGCGAACACCTCGCCCGCGGCGATTGTCAGACTGAGATCGTCGACCACGGCGACCCCGGCGAATAAATTCGTCAGCCCTCGCACCTCGATCGGTTGCATCGATGCCCCTTTCCGCCCGCGGGCGCTAGGTTACGGACGTAGTGGCGTTATGTCCGTGTGGGCGGCGTTCCGGATCCCTCTCGCCGAGCTGGCGGTGAATCACACCGTCTTGACGGACTCTGATGCAGGCGCCCGCAGCGCCGTCCCCGCGATCACAACGGTGCAGCAGGTGATCACCACCACCGCCGCGACGTACCCGACACGGGGATCCGCGAGCGCCGCGAGCGCCCCCAGCACCGCGATGCCCACGGCCTGGCCCACCTGCCGGGACGTGTTGTAAATGCCGGAGGCCAGCCCCGCCGAGCCCGCCCCGAGCGAGACGCTCGCGGTCTTGTTCAGCGCGGTCGAGTAGATCGCGGTGCCCGCTCCGACGATGAACTCGGCGGCCACGAGCACCCACCACTGCTGGACGCCGATCGCGCCGAGCAGCAGCAGGGTTCCGGCCGCGGCGGCGCCGGATCCGATGAGGATCATCCGGCGGTTGCCGCGTCGCAGCAGGGCCGGGTTGACGAGCACGCCGGCCAGGATGGTTCCGAGGGCGAAGGATGCCAGCAGCAGGCCGCCCGTGAGTGCCGAGACGCCCCACGCCCTCTGGATGTACACGGCGAGGAAGAATTGGAGCCCGTAGGCGCCGAACTGGAAGGCGAAACCGCCGAGGACCGCCCCGGGGAATCCCGGGCTGCGGAACACGCCGAGGGGCATGATCGGGGTCTTCGTGCGGTGCTCGACCAGGACGAAGACGGCGAGCAGCAGCACGCCGCCCAGGAGGAGGATCCAGGTGAGCGGCGCACTCGCGTCCCGGCCCGCCTCGATGAGCCCGGCGACCACGGCCACGAGTCCGGCGGTTCCGGTGAGCTGCCCGGCCAGGTCGAGGCGAGGGCGGTCGCGCCGCGCGCGCGGGCGGTCCGCCGTGCCGACGAGAGCGGCCGCGGCGACCGCGATCGGCGTGGTGAGCCAGAACACCGCACGCCAGCCTGCCGTGTCGGTCAGGAGGCCGCCGAGGAACGGCCCGACGGCCATCCCGGCGCCACCGAAGACCGTCATCATGTTCACGGCGGTCGAACGGTGCGCGGGGTCGTCGAAGCTCTTGCCCACCAGGGCGAGGACCATCGGCAGGAGCAGCGCGGCGAACAGGCCCTGCGCCGCGCGGCAGGCGATCAGCACCCCGATCGACGGGCTGAGCGCGCACGCAGCGGAGGCCGCGGCGAAGCCGATCGCGCCGACGCGGAACAGCCTCTCGGCGCCGACCCGGTCGCCGAGGCTCCCGCCGAGGAGCAGCAGGGAGGCCAGTGGGAGCGTGTACGCGTCGACCACCCAGGAGATCCCTCCCGCCTGCGCGTTCAGGTCGTCCGCGATCCGGGGGAGTGCCAGGTTCAGGGCGCTGCCGTCCAGGGTGATGACGATCCAGCCCAGGTAGATCGCCCAGCCGCGCGCCGACCACGCGGTGCGGACGGGCGCCGCGATCGCGGTCACGCGCGCGCTGCTTCGAGCAGGGCCAGCACGCCCTCGACCGCATCGTCGAAGACGGAGGCGTCCTGCGCCGCGCGCGCCAGCACGTAGCCGCCCTGCAGAGTCGCCGCGACCGTCGCCGCCGTGCGGACCGGGTCCAGGTCCGCACGGAACTCGCCGCTCTCGACCCCGTCGGTGATGACGGCGGCGAGCTGCCCGCGGATCCACGCGAACATCTCGCCGACCTCGGTCCGCAGCGCGGGGGAGTCGATCACTTCGGGCTCCTGCACCAGCCGGCCGAACTGGCAGCCCTTCAGCACCGCCTCGTGGTCTCGCGTCAGGTACGCGCGCAACCGCTCGACGGCGCTAGACCCCGATCCGAGGGAGGCCAGCACCTGGGCCTTCATCTGCTCGGTGTTGCGCTCGATCGCCGCCTGGGCCAGCGCCTCCTTGCCCTGGAAGTGGTGGTACATGCTGCCCTTGCCGGCCCCGGCCGCATCCAGGATCTCCCTCGGGCTCGTCGCCCCGTAGCCGCGCTCCCACATGAGCTCCCGTGTGGCCTCGATCAGGTCGTCTCGCGTCGTCATGATGGATACTGTACCTACCTCCAGGTACAAAATCCACGCGAGGCCCCGACCCCACCCCGCGGGACCTAAGCCCTAAGGGCCTCGTCGCTCGCCTACGGATACTTCCCGTAATGAGCGGTGGCCGCCGGCGGGTACCCCACCCCCGGCCCGCCGCGCAGGCGCAGAAGGAGGTGGCGCGCATGATCGGCAGCACTCCCGAGGATCTCACCGTCGATCCGGTCGTCGATCCGGATGCCCCGACCCGCAGCGACGACGGCTTCGCCGTCCCGTACCTGCGGCCAGGGCAGTTCATCTCGCTGGTGCACTGGTCGCGGTCCCGCGACGGCTGGCGGTACAGCACGATCCTGGTCCAGTACGTCTCGCGGGACGACGGGCGCTGGAACGTGCTGCTGCGCGGGGAGGCGGCCTCGCTGTCCCGCGGCGAGTGGGCGCTGTTCTGCTGATGTCGGCGCTGCGTCCCCCCACCCCCGGTGACCCCACCGGGCAGGAGCCGGAAGGCAAGGGCCTCAAGGGCGGTGCGCTGGGGCTGCTGTCGAGCGTGGTCGTGGGGGTCGCCTCCACGGCGCCGGCGTACAGCCTCGCCGCGAGCCTCGGCTTCATCGTCGTCGGCGGGACACTCGCGGCCGGCGTGAAAGCGCCGGGCATCGTGCTGCTGGCGTTCGTGCCGATGTACCTCATCGCGGTCGCCTACCAGGAGCTGAACAAGGCCGAGCCGGACTGCGGCACGACCTTCACGTGGGCCACGCGCGCCTTCGGCCCGATCACCGGGTGGATGGGCGGCTGGGGGATCATCGTCGCCGACGTCATCGTGATGGCGAACCTGGCGCAGATCGCCGGGCAGTACTCGTACACGTTCGTCGGCAGCTTCGGGCTGCCCGGCGTCGCGGACCTGGCGAACAACAATGTCGCCGTCACCATCGCGGGTCTCGTGTGGATCGCCCTGATGACGTGGATCTGCTACCGCGGCATCGAGGTCTCCGCGCGTGTGCAGTACTTCCTGCTGGGGTTCGAGGTCGTCATCCTGATCCTCTTCGCCGTGTTCGCGCTGGTGAAGGTGTACACCGGCAACGCGGAGCCGTACTCGCTGATCCCGCAGTGGTCGTGGTTCAACCCGTTCACGCTCGACTTCGGGCAGACGATCGCGCCGGCGCTGCTGACTGCCATCTTCATCTACTGGGGCTGGGACACCGCGGTCTCGGTCAACGAGGAGACGAAGGACCCGGGCAAGACGCCCGGCCGGGCGGCCGTCATTTCGACGCTGCTGCTGCTCGCCACCTACGCGCTGGTCACTGTGGCCGCAGTCGCGTTCGCCGGGGTCGGCGACAAGGGGATCGGGCTGGCGAACCCCTCGAACTCGTCCGACGTCTTCTCGGCGATCGGGCCGACGCTGTTCGGCAGCGGACCGGTCGGGACCATCCTGATGGCGCTCCTGGGCTTCTCCATCCTCACCTCCGCGTCGGCCTCCACGCAGACCACGATCCTTCCGACCGCGCGCACATCGCTCTCGATGGCGGTCTACAAGGCCATCCCGGAGCGCTTCGCCCGCATCCACCCGCGGTTCCTCACCCCGACGTGGTCGACCATCGGGATGGGGCTCGTCTCGGCGCTCTTCTACCTGATCTTCACCGCGATCAGCGTCAGCCTGCTGAACGCGTTGATCGGCTCGATCGGGCTGATGATCGCCTTCTACTACGGGCTGACCGGGTTCGCCTGCGTCTGGTTCTACCGCAAGACCCTGTTCCACAGCGCGCGCACGGTCATCTTCCGTGGGCTGTTCCCGCTCGCCGGCGGACTGATGCTGCTCGCGGTGTTCTGCTACGGCGTCTACAACTTCGCCCAGCCCGACTGGCTGACGGACGCCGCAGGCAAGAACGTGACCATCTTCGGCATCGGCGCGGAGGCGGTGGTCGGCGTCGGCGGTTTGCTCCTGGGCGTGGTCCTCCTGGTGATCTGGCGGATCGTCCGGCCGGACTTCTTCCAGGGCCGGACCCTGCCACGGCGCTCCGACGACCTGGTGCTGACCGCGCAGGGCACCGAGGCGGTGTTCGGGCTCCCCGACTCCCGCACGCCCGCGACGGTGATCGCGCCCGACCTGTCCAACCTGCCGCCGGGGCAGCAGGCGCTCAACGCGGAGACGGGGGAGCCGGTGGCCGAGCCGGCGGAGCTGCCGCCGGCCGACCCGGATCTGCCGCGGGAGCCGCGGGACTGACCGCGCAGTCCCGGCGGTCGAGCGCGTCGCAGGCTCGACACCCCGCCGGTCTACGATGCTGGACATGGCCCTGCCCGCCGACAGCCACGTCCACACCGAATTCTCGTGGGACACCGGGGGGCCGGATTCGGCCGCCGCCGGTCGTATGCGCGCAACCTGCGAGCAGGCGGTGCGCATCGGGCTCCCTGCGCTCTTCTTCACGGAGCACCTCGATATCCCGGGCACCTGGCGGGCGCAGCCGGAAGACCTGATGCCGCACCAGCGGCACTATGTCCAGCCCGACGGGCTGATGGTATTCGCGCCGCTCGATGTCGACGGTTACTTCGACAGCATCGAGCGGATGCGGGACGAGTTCCCCGCGCTCCGCATCCTGACCGGAATCGAGTTCGGTCAGCCTCACCTGTTCGAGGCCGAAGCCCGAGCGATGGTCGACCTCGATCGATTCGACCGGATCAACGGCTCGCTGCACACGCTCGACCTCGGCGGTGGGCGGGCCGAGCCCAGCCGGTTGCTCCGCGAGCACGCGCCGGACGAGGTGATGACGGCGTACCTGGAGGAGATCCCTCGAATGGTGGCCGGGTGCGACGCCTTCCACGTCTTCACCCACATCGACTACGTGCTCCGCCACTGGCCGGCGGCCGAGGTCGGGCCGTTCGATCCCCGCGCCTTCGAGGACGGCATCCGCGGTGCCATGCGCGCCATCGCGGAGGGCGGCCGGGCGCTCGAGCTGAACACCCGCAGGCTGTGGTCGTGGGTGGTGCAGTGGTGGGCCGAGGAGGGCGGCGCGGCGATCAGCTTCGCCAGCGACGCTCACACGCCCGACGCCGTCGCGGCGCACTTCCCGGAGGCCGTCATCCTGGCCGAGGCGTACGGCTTCCGGGCGGGTGCGAGCCCGGAGGAGCTCTGGCGGCGATGATTCACGGCGTGGGGACGACGATGCCGCCGTCGTCCGCGCCGCCGACCTGGAGCGTGCCGTCGTCGCGCACGAGCACCTCCCGGCTCCACTGGTCGGGGAACGGGCACGGGCCGCCGGGCCTGCCGGGGATCCGCACGAGGGCGACGCGCTCGCTGCTCACGGTCGTCCCCGTCGCGTCGGTGATGGTGACGGCGAGGTCGTGCTTCCGGCCGTCGGCGTCGGCCTGCGGCACCACGATCTCGAACGTGTCCGTCGTGCCGTCCTCCCGATCGCAGGTGCCGCCGTAACAGGCGTGGACGGTGCCCCCGGGATGCGCGTGATGCCAGCCTTGCGCATCCACCCCGACGATCGGCGGCCGCACCGCTGCGCCGGCGCAGACCGGCATGAGTGTCGCGCAGCCCCCGAGCAGGGCGCAGCAGGCGAGCAGCGGCACCACCGCGATCGCTCCGGTGAGGCGACGGCGGATCAGTCCCAAATGCGGGTCACCCCGGCGGCGAGCTCGCGGAGGCGGCCGCCGTCCAGAACCGCACGGGTCTCGGGGATGCCCTGCTCCTGCCACTCCAGCACCACCTCCAGGGGCCCCTCCGGCGGGAGCGGCCACAGCCAGAGGCCGTCGTACGAGCGGTAGTAGTCCTCCGACCCCGAGCCGCTCCCGTCGGACTGGGCGAGCGAGCGCGCCGGCGGCTCGTCGAAGGGGAACGCGCCGCCGGGACCGTCGAGCAGCACCTTCTCGCCGTCGCCCAGCGCGACGCCGTACCGCAGGCGGCCGGGGTCGCCCGGGCCGAGAGGACCATGGAAGCCCCACTGCTCCAGCTGCCACTCCCGCTGCGTCAGGTCGCCCCGGCGGAAGTGCCGCTCGAGGCGGAACTCCACGCCGTTGCGGAACACGCGGGCGCCGGTCAGCACCACGGCGACCCGCGGCGTGACCGCCATCCGCTCGCCGACGGCGAGGAACACCGGCAGTTCGTCCTCCGGCGGGCGCCACCACGGCATCTGCTCCGTCGTCGGGAAGCCGCCCGTCTCGTCGTGCGGGGGATCCAGGGGGAAGAAGTTCGACATCACGGCACCAGGCCACCACATCCGTCCGCCGCGCCGCAAGGACCGGCGTGGCACGCGAGCGGCCCCGGCGTAGTGCGCCGGGGCCGTCGTGGTGCTGCGTCGGGTCAGTGCCCGGAGACCAGAGCCTGCTCCGCCTGCTGGACGAGCTGCTGGATGCCGTCGCCGTAGCCGCCCGCGAGCGCGGTGGCGGCGAGCTTCTGAACATCGCCCGTCCGCTCGGCGGCCGGTGCGGACGCCAGCTGACCGAGGTCGGTGCGCAGCGCGTCCGGGAGCTTGGCCGCCAGCTGCGCGTCACCGGTCACGTCGGCCGCGACCGCGGCGCCGGTGTCGCCCAGCTGCGGCGACGACAGGTCGCCCGAGCGCAGGTCGTCGAGGAGGCCCTTCACCCCGGACAGGCCGGAGCGGTCGTCCCTGGCGTTCTTCAGGTGCGTGGCCAGGTCCTTGATGGCGCTGCCGTACCCGCCGTCGAGCGCCGTGCGGACGATCTTCCTCGCGTCGGCGGCGCGGTCCTTCGCGGCCGCCGTCGACAAGGTCTTCACGTCGCGCTGGAGCGAGTCCGGGAGCAGGGCGAACAGGGGCTTGTCGGCGATCACGCGCTTGGCGAGCGCCTGCGCCTTCGCGCCGTTCAGGTGGCCGGCGAACAGGTCGTGGCCCGCATCCGCCGACACGTGCGCCTGCGCCGTCGCCGACGAGGACGAGCCGGAGCCGGAGGCGCCGCCGTCGACCGTCGTCGCGAACGCGCCCTGGGCCCCCACCCCCACCAGGGCGGTCGCCGCGATGAGGGACGCCGCGCCGACGGCCGCCCGCTTGGCGGTGAAGGCGCTGCTCTTCCGAACGGAGGTGTTCTTCGTCTGAATCATGGGATCCTTTCCGTGCCCGCGCTGCGGCCGACCGGTGTGCCGGCCGCATCGGACCGCGGGCTCCGGCGACGATACGGACCCCCTCTGGACCGTTCGTGCGGACACCCTTCGAGGTCCCGAAGGGTGGTTGACCCGCCTCCCGGCGCGGGCTATCGGGGCGGATCCGTCAGGCGGTCCGGGCTCCCATCACCTGACGGAGCGCCTGGCGCAGCTGCGCCTCGATGCGGCGCGCCTGCTCGCTGCTGACGCCGTCGTTGTCGTTGCGGCGCTCGGAGCCGCCGCAGCGCTCGCCGTCGCGGGTGAAGTGGATGGCGAGCCGGCCGTCGCCGAGAACCGGCTGCTGCTCGCCGCAGTGTGCGCATTCGGAGAAAGAGAACAGGCCCATGCTCAGACGTTACGCGGCGCGTGTTTCCGCACGATTGCGGCCCGGAGACATCCCGGTGACGGTTCAGCCGACGGCCGGCGGGAGCCCGGACGGTTCGGCAGGCTGCGCCGGGCAGGCGGACAGGATGCGCGCGATCGCGTCGTGCTCCGGCGGCGTGACCCACAGGCCGTAGACCGCCTTGACGGAGACCTGCCGTGCCACGTACTCGCAGCGGAACGCCTTGTTCGCGGGGAGCCAGGTGGCGGCGTCGCCGGCCGACTTGCGCTGGTTGGAGGCGCCGTCCACCGCCAGCAGGTTGAGCGGGTCGTTGGCCAGGCGGATGCGCTGCTCCCGGCCCAACCGCTGGGCGCCGGTGACCCACGCGTTCTGCAGGGGGACCAGGTGGTCGACCTGCACGAGCGCGGAGGTCTTCTCGCCGCGCACGAAGTGGATGGTGCGGCCGGTGTACGGGTCGGCCAGCGTCCCGGAGAGCACGCGGCAGCGGCCCTGCCGTGCGGCGCCCTCGAGGTCGCGGGAGAGGATGTCGTCGCGGGTGTCGCAGCCGTTGCGGTCCACATCCAGCCACGCCGCCCCGAAGTCCTCCGTGCGCTGGTACCCGGTCGCGGGCGCCCTCCCCTTGACCGGGAGAGTCGCGAGCAGCGCGAGAGCCGTTCCTGCGGAAGCCGGGACCGCTGCGGTGCTCGGCGTTGCGGTGGCGCTCGGCACGGCGGTCGCGCTCGGCGCGGCGGCGCCGGTCGCGGCGGGGAGGTCGCGCAGGGCGGTCGCGGCGCCCGTGCAGCCGGTGGTGAGCAGTGCGGCGGCGAGGAGGACGACGGCGGTGAGGGAGCGGCGGACGGGCGAGCGGCGGGGCGTGTTTCTCATCTGATTCGAAGGTAGCGGGCACGGCCGACACCTTCCGCCCGCCATCGTAGCGATATATCGTTAGGTATCGCTGACGATCGGAGGATCATCATGTCCACCTCATTCCCCACCGGCGGCTTCGGCGCCCGCATGGACCCGGACGCCATGTGGCAGGCGTTCGAGCAGCTGCGGTCGACGTTCGAGAAGAAGGTCGGCTCGCGGATGGGGCGCGGCGACGTGCGCGCCGCCGTGCTCTCCCTGCTGAGCGAGAAGCCGATGCACGGCTACCAGATCATCCGTGAGATCGAGGAGCGCAGCGGCGGCTCCTGGAAGCCGAGCGCCGGATCCGTCTACCCGACCCTGCAGCTGCTCGCCGACGAGGGCCTCATCACGGCGGAGGAGTCCAACGGCCGCAAGACGTACGCGCTCACCGAGGAGGGTCGTGAGGTCGCCGCGAGCGAGGGCAGCTCGCCGTGGCTCGACGGCGGCGACACCGCCGACGGCACGGGCGGCCAGCGCCGCACCGCCGGTCCGGGCGCCCTGCCGAAGGCGGGCATGGAGCTTGCCCAGGCGGCCGCCCAGGTGCACCGCACCGGAACGCCGGACCAGGTGCAGGAGGCCGTCGCCGTGCTGGAGGAGGCACGCCGCAAGCTGTACTCGATCCTCGCCCAGGGCTGACCCGGGTGTCGGACCAGGCGCCGGCCGCGACGGGAGCGCCGCCGGCGACGCCGGCCACACGTGCGCGCTACCGCCGCATCCTGCGCTTCGCCGGCTGGAACCTCACCGTCACGTGGTGGTACGAGCTCGTCCTGCCGCGCATCGGGCTGGCCTCCGTCGCCAACCGCACCCGATCGCGACGGATGCGGCGGTTCGCGCAGCGTTTCCACGGCCTCGCGGTCGACCTCGGCGGCCTGATGATCAAGGTCGGGCAGTTCATGTCGTCCCGGCTCGACGTGCTGCCCCCGGAGATCACGAGCGAACTGGAGGGCCTGCAGGACGAGGTGCCCGCCGTGCCGTTCCCGGCCATCCGGGAGCTCGCGGAGGCCGAGCTCGGGATGCCGCTGGAGCGCGCGTTCGCGTCGGTCGACGAGGTGCCGGTGGCCGCGGCCTCCCTCGGGCAGGCCCACCGCGGACGGCTGCTCCCGGAGCTCGCCGCCGACGTCGGGCTGGACGCGGTGGTGCTCAAGGTGCAGCGCCCCGGCATCGACGCGATCGTGGATGTCGACCTCGCCGCCCTGCGCCGGGTCGGCCGCTGGCTGAGCCACGTGCGCCTGGTCTCCGACCGGGTCGACGCGCCCGCACTCGTGGAGGAGTTCGCGCGCACCAGCCTGCAGGAGATCGACTACCTGCATGAGGCGGCGAACTCCGAGCGCTTCGCCGAGGAGTTCGACGGCGACGGGCGCGTGGCGGTGCCCGAGGTGGTCTGGGAGCGGACGACGATGCGCGTGCTGACTTTGCAGGATGTCACCGCCATCAAGATCACCGATGCCGACGGGCTGCGCGCCGCCGGCATCGACCCGGCCGAGGTCGCGCCGGTGTTCGCGGAGGTGATGTTCGACCAGCTGTTCACGAACGGGTTCTTCCACGCCGACCCGCACCCGGGGAACATCTTCGTGACCCCGCTGCCGGAGCCGGCGGGGGAGCGGCCGTGGCGGCTCACCTTCGTCGACTTCGGGATGATGGGCGAGGTGCCGCCCGGCACGCGCAGCGGCCTGCGCAAGCTGCTGATCGCGGCGGCGTCCCGCGACGGCAAGGGGCTGGTGGACGCCATCCGCGACGTCGGCGTGCTGCTCCCGACCGCCGACACGGCGGAGTTGGAGCGGGCGATGACGCACCTGTTCGCCCGGTTCGGCGGCATGGGCTTCGCCGAGCTGCGCGAGGTGGACCCGCGCGAGTTCCGGGAGTTCGCGGTCGAGTTCGGCGACGTCGTGCGGTCGCTGCCGTTCCAGCTGCCGGAGAACTTCCTGCTCATCATCCGGGCCATGTCTCTGACCTCCGGCGTGTGCAGTGCGCTCGACCCGTCCTTCAACCTGTGGGACTCCGTCGAGCCGTACGCGGCGCAGCTGCTGCGCGACGAGCGCGGCAACCTCGGGCAGGACATCGCCAAGCAGGCGCTCGACAACCTGACGATCGCGTGGCGGCTGCCGAAGCGGCTGGACGACCTCATCACCCGCGTCGACGACGGCTCGATCGCGGTGAACGCGCCGCGTCTCGAGCAGCGGGTGGGCCGGCTCGAGCGGGCGGCACGGCGCCTGGTGGCGGGGGTGGTGTTCGGCGGCGTCGTGATCGCCGGGGCCATCATCCACACCACGGATGAGGTGCTCGGAACCGTGTTCCTCGCCGCCTCCGTCGTACCGCTCGCGTTCACCGTCTTCACAGGCCGGCGGGGAGGCTGAGCGGAATACCGCCTGGTCCACCGGTGTTTCACCTGACATGGCAACCACCGAGATCACCTCGACCAACCACGACCAGACCGTCGCCGACGGCATCGTGCTGCTCGACTTCTGGGCCGACTGGTGCGGCCCGTGTCACATGTTCGCACCCGTCTTCGAGAAGGCGTCGGAGAAGCACTCCGACATCACCTTCGGCAAGATCGACACCGAGGCGCAGCAGGCGCTGGCGGCGTCGTACGGCATCCAGTCCATCCCGACGCTGATCGCGTACCGCGACGGCATCCCCCTGTTCTCGCAGGCCGGCGCCCTCCCGGGCGAGGCCGTCGAGGACCTCATCCAGCAGATCCGCGGCCTCGACATGACCGAGGTGCGCAAGCAGTACGAGGAGCTGAAGGCGAAGGCCGAGCAGCAGCAGAGCTGAGCCTCGCTCCAGAGGGCACGGGCCCGTCGAGAGACGGGTGCCGCGCCTTTCGCGTGCCCGGGGTCACGTCAGGTCGCGCCGGTGCTGCTCCAGTTCCTCGATCTCGGTCGCGAGCAGGTCGTGCGGCCCCGGGTGCCCTTCGTCCGGCCGTTGCCCGTCGGATGCCGCATCCCGGATGCCGTGGGCGACCGCGCGGCGGATCGTCCAGTACAGCGCGTACAGGCCCGCCGCCGCGAAGGTGACCGTCAGCGCGAGGCTGCTGAGCGGGTCCGACGTCACCGGTCGCCCGGCGCGGTCTCGGCCTGGGGCGCCCTCGCCGAGAGCAAGCGGCCGATGTACGCCATCACCAGGGATGCGCCGATCAGCGCGACCCCGAGCGGCGTCAGCAGGTCGCTGACGATGCGGATGACGAGATCGAGCAGCACGAGCAGCCCCTGGTCGACGCCGGTCGCCGAGCTCGGATCCGGGATGGCCGAGTAGGCGAGCTGCGGCAGGAGCAGCGCCACCAGCACCCCGGCGAGTGCGAGGCCGACGCCCCACCACAGCACGACCTTCGGTCGCAGCTTCGAGTCCATGACGTCCCCCTCCGTCGCAGTTGCTCCCGATGCTAGCGGCCCAGCGCCGCGAGCGGTCGCATCCCTCCGCTTCCGTCGGTAATTCGGCGCCCTTCCGTTCGAATCTCCGACGGGAGTCGGCCCAGCCGGGTATTCGGATCGATTCGATGCTCAGTTGCGCCGCGCCGACGGCCCGCGCGGCGCTAGCCGGCGCTGCTCTCGCGGACGACGAGTTCGGGCTGGTAGAGCACGTGGCGGGGCTGCAGCTCGGGGTCCTCGGCCTCCTGAAGCAGGATCTCGACGCCGGTCCGGCCGATCAGGGCGCTCGGCTGGCGCACCGAGGTGAGTGGGACGACCGAGGCGCTGGCGAACTGGATGTCGTCGTAGCCGACCAAGGCGATCTCCTGCGGGATGGCGAGCCGGCCGTTGATGAACAGCGACTGGAGCAGGCCGATCGCGAGCAGGTCGTTGGCCGCGAAGACGGCGTCCGGACGGTCGGAGGCCGGTCGTGCGGCGATGGCGGCGCCGGCCGCGCGTCCCTCCTGCACCGTGAGGGCGACGACATCGACCACCTCGAGCGTCGCGCCCGGGTGCTTTGCCACCTCCTGCCGCGCACCGGCGAGGCGGTCGCGCACCTGGCGGATCCCGATCGGTCCGCCGACGTAGGCGAGTCGGCGACGCCCCGACTCGATCAGGTGGGCCGCCGCGAGGGCACCGCCGGCGACGTCGTCCACGGAGACCGAGCTGAACGAGCTGTCGGTGCTCACCGTGTCCACGAGCACGGCCGAGATGCCGCGGTCGCGCATGCGGCGCAGCCGCGCGGCCGGGTCGCCGACGGGGGAGAGCAGCACTCCGCGCACGCGGAGCTCCTCGAACAGGCTCAGGTAGCCGGCCTCGCGGTCCTTGCGCTCGTTGCTGTTGCCGACGATGACCGAGAAGCCGGCGTCGGCCGCGGCGTCCTCCGCCGCGGTGGCCAGGTCGGTGAAGAACGGGTTGCCGCCGCTCAGGGTGATCAGCCCGAGCGCCTGGCTGTGGCCGAGGCGCAGCTGGCGGGCGGCCTCGTTGCGCACGTAGGAGAGCTTCTCCATGGCCTGCGTCACGCGCTCGACGGTCTCCGGGGCGACGAGCTCGGGCCGGTTGAGGACGTTGGAGACGGTCCCGACCGACACGCGCGCCAGCGCGGCGACGTCTTTCACGCTAGCCGAGGCCATCCTGCCCCCCTTCCGCTCGAATCCTATGCGACTTCGTCGTTGAATCGACGCAATGACGCGAGTGCGATGTCGGCGAAGTCTATCCACGCTGCAGCGGCGGATGCAACGAGGATTCAAGGGATTGAATCGTTACTAAAAACTTCTTGACCTTCTCGCATCCCTGCCTCTATGGTTCGATGAAGCGTTTCAAAACCCGCCGGAACACACACCCGAGGCGAGGCGGCGCTCAAAATACAAGGAGGTATTTGGATGTTCACTCGGAGGACGGCGACACGAGTCGCCGCCATTCTCGGCGGGGCCGCGCTGCTCGGTGCTGCGCTCGCCGGCTGCTCGTCCAGCGGCGGCTCAGGCGGATCCACCACCATCTCGCTGCTCGCGGGCGGCAACGACCCCGTGAACACGCAGTTCGCGAACGATCTCGCCAAGGCGTTCCACAAGGCCAACCCCAGTATCACCGTCAAAGTCGAGACCCGCCCCGCCGGCACCGACGGCGACAACCTGATCAAGACGCGCCTCTCCACGGGCGAGATGAACGACGTCTTCCTCTACAACTCGGGCTCGCTCTTCCAGGCGCTGCGTCCGGACTCCCAGCTCCAGCCGCTCACCGACGAGGCCTGGGCGAAGGATCTGACCAGCGACTTCAAGAAGACCGTCAGCACCGACAAGGGACTGTACGGAGCACCCTGGGGCACCACCTTCGACGGCGGCATCCTCTACAACAAGAAGGTCTACGAGAAGCTCGGCCTCAGCGTCCCGACCACCTGGGACGAGTTCATCAGCAACAGCGAGAAGATCAAGGCCGCAGGCATCGCACCGGTCATCCAGTCGTACGGCGACACCTGGACCAGTCAGCTGCTCGTCCTCGCCGACTTCGCGAACGTGAGCGCCAAGGACCCGAACTGGGCGACGGACTACACGGCCAACAAATCGAACGCCAAGTACGCGAAGGAGCCGGCGCTCGCGGGCTTCACGCATACCCAGGAGATCTTCGACAAGGGCCTGATGAACAAGGACTTCGCGTCCCTGACCAACGTCAACGCCCTGAAGATGCTCGCCACCGGCGAGGGCGCGCAGTACCCGATGCTCTCCGCGGTGATCGGCAACGTCGTGCAGTCGAACCCCGACCAGGTCGACGACATCGGTTACTTCGCCGTGCCGCCGGACTCGGGTGAGCCCCACGCGACCGTGTGGGAGTCGAACGGCGCCTACATCCCGAAGTCGACCACCGGCGACAAGCTGACCGCGGCGAAGAAGCTCGTGGCGTTCATCAACTCGCCCACCGGCTGCGACCTGCAGAACAAGGTCGGCACCCCGGGCGGCCCGTTCGCGACGAGCGCCTGCACCCTTCCGTCCAACGCCCCCGCGCTGGTCAAGGACATGCTGAAGTACCAGGACGACAAGAAGACCGGCCTGGCGCTGGAGTTCCTGTCGCCGATCAAGGGCCCGAACCTGGAGAAGATCCTGATCCAGGTGGGATCCGGCATCTCGACCGCGCAGCAGGGCGCCGCCCTGTACGACCAGGATGTGAAGGCGCAGGCCCAGCAGCTGGGCATCAAGGGCTGGTGAGACCCCTCCGGACCGGCGATCCCCCCATCGCCGGTCCGGACGGTCACCGGCCGGACGACCACCGGCGTCCGACGACCAGCACCGGCGGACAGAAGACTCGACGAGGAGCAGACACATGTCGACGGCCACCCCGGCGACCGCAGTACAAGCGGCCGACATCATCACGGAGGGCAGGAGCCCCGGGCCCGCGAAACCGCGGAAGTCCCGCATCCGGTCCGCGTACCCGACGTGGTTCTTCATCCCCGCGATCGCGCTCTACGTCATCTTCTTCGCGATCCCGACCTTCTCCTCGTTCTACTTCTCGCTGACCCGCTGGTCGCTGTTCGACTCGCAGTTCATCGGGTTCGCGAACTACGTGCAGTTCTTCCAGGACCCGCAGCTCTACACCAGCTTCATCCACACCTTCATCTACGCGTTCCTGACGTCGGCCGCCAAGGTGGTGATCGGCTTCCTGCTCGCGCTGCTGCTGACCGGGCCGGTCGTCGGCCGCGGCTACCTGCGGGCCATCGTGTTCTTCCCGGTGCTGCTGTCGACCATCGGCGTCGGCATCCTCTGGAAGTCGCTGCTGGATCCCTTCCACGGGATGGTGAACGCGGTGCTCGGGTTCTTCGGGCTCCCGCAGCCGGGCTGGTTCACCGACCCCAACCTCGCGCTCTACTCCATCGCCGGTGTCGACATCTGGAAGGGCGTCGGCATCGCGACGCTGATCTTCATGGCCGGCATCGTCGCCATCCCGAGCGAGTACTTCGAGGCCGCCCGCATCGACGGCGCCTCTTCGTGGCAGATCCTGCGACGCATCACCATCCCGCTCAGCCGCGGCGCGACCGCGACCGTCATCATCCTGTCGCTGATCGGCGGCCTGCGCTCCTTCGACATCATCTGGGCCACCACCGGCGGTGGTCCCGGGTTCACCAGCGATGTGCTCGCCTCGGTCATCTACAAGCAATACCAAGCCGGGTTCTACGGTCTCTCGACCGCCGGCAACGTCATCCTCTTCCTCGTCGTGACCGCGATCATGGTCCCGCTCTCGTACGTCCTGAACAGAAAGCAGGTGGAGCTGTGAAGCAGGCTCGCATCCGCTCCTGGAGCGTCGGCGTCATCGCCATCCTCGTCTCCGTCGTGGTCTTCCTCGTCCCGCTCGCGTTCATCGTGCTGCAGGCCGCGAAGTCGCCGGACGACGCCTCCACCCTCGCCTTCACCTGGCCGAAGGAGTGGCACTTCTTCGACAACCTCATCGCCGTGTTGGAGAGCAACGACGGCCTGATCTGGCGCGCGTTCCTCAACTCGTTCGTGCTGACGGTCGGCTCGGTCGCCCTCATGGTGATCCTGGCCGCGATGGCCGGCTACGTGCTCGCCCGCAAGCGCAGCAAGTGGGGCCCGGTCGTGAACTTCTTCGTCCTCGCCGGCCTGATCGTGCCACCCGCGGTGGTCCCGACCATCTGGGTGCTGCAGGGCACCGGGCTGTACAAGACCATCCCGGGCATGATCCTCATCGAGACCACCTTCGGGCTCTCCTTCTGCATCCTGCTGTTCCGGGCGTTCTTCAACACCGTGCCCAAGGAACTCGACGAAGCCGCGGTGCTGGACGGCGCCGGCCGGGTCCGCCTGTTCTTCCAGGTCATCCTGCCGCTGCTCAAGCCCGTGATCGTGACCGTGATCGTCGTGCAGTCGGTCTTCGTCTTCAACGACTTCCAGGGACCGCTGTACTTCCTCCCCGGATCGGACAACGCCACCGTGCAGACCACGCTCTACACGTTCTCCGGCCAGAACCTGAGCTTCTACAACCTGCTCTTCATGGACATCCTGCTCATCACCATCCCGCCGCTGGTCGCCTACATCTTCTTCAACCGGCAGATCATCGCAGGAATGACGAGCGGGGCGGTGAAGGGCTGACATGACCACCCCCGACGACACGACGACGACCGCACACGAAACAGGAGCGCAGACGAAGATGAACTGGCACGCCCGACTGATCGCACCCGCGCAGGAGCTCGACTCGGCACCGCTGCTGCGCAGGGAGTTCCGCCTCGAGGAGGGCCACGGCGCCCTCACCCGGGCGACCCTCACGCTGACCGCGCAGGGCGTGGTCGAGGCCTGGCTGAACGGCCGGCCGGTGTCCGAGGACCTGCTCACCCCGGGCTGGAGCGCGTACGAGTGGAGGCTGCGCTACGCCAGCTACGACGTCACCGACCTGGTCGACGAGACCAGCGTGCTCGGCATCGCGCTGGGCCGCGGCTGGTTCGGCGGCCGCCTCGGCTGGACCGGCGGCGAGGCCTGGTACGGCGATGGCCTCGGCGCGTTCGCGCAGCTGGAGCTGGAGTTCGCCGACGGCACGACCCAGCTCGTGGTGACGGACGAGAAGTGGTCCGCCGGCCCGAGCGAGATCCTCGCGAACGACCTGTACGACGGCGAGACGATCGACGCCCGCCGCCGCGACGACTCGTGGAAGCGGCCCGGGTTCGCGGGCGACGGCTGGGCGGGCGTGCGCACGGTCGAGTTCGACGACTCCCGCCTCACCCCGTACATCGGGCCGGCGGTCACCCGCTGGGCCGCGCTGGCGGTGCAGGAGATCACCACGTCGCCCTCCGGCGCCACCCTGGTCGACTTCGGGCAGAACCTGGTCGGCTGGATCAAGGTCCGGGTGCAGGGCCCGGCCGGCACGGAGGTCGTCATCCGCCACGCCGAAGTGCTGGAGCACGGTGAGCTCGGTGTGCGCCCGCTGCGGTCGGCCAAGGCGACCGATCGCTACATCCTCTCCGGCGGGGTCGACGAGTTCGAGCCGACGTTCACCTTCCACGGGTTCCGCTACGCCGAGATCACGGGATGGCCGGGCGAGCTGCGCGCGGAGGACCTGACCGCGGTCGCGATCGGCTCGGAGCTGACCCGCATCGGCGAGTTCCACACCTCCGACCCGCTGCTCAACCAGTTCCACGAGAACGTCGTCTGGGGCATGCGCGGCAACTTCGTCGACGTGCCGACGGACTGCCCGCAGCGCGACGAGCGGCTCGGCTGGACCGGCGACATCGCCGCCTTCGCGCCGACCGCCGCGTTCCTCTACGACGTGGATGCGTTCCTCTCCGACTGGCTGGTCGACCTCGACCTGGAGCAGAAGCACAACGACGGCATCGTCGGCTTCGTCATCCCGGACGTGCTGAAGTACATGCCGCACCCGGCCGATTTCGGCAAGCCCGACAGCACCGCCATCTGGAGCGACGCCGCCGTCTGGGTGCCGTGGGACCTGTACCAGGCGTACGGCGACACCGCAGTGATGGAGCGCCAGTTCGAGTCGATGGCGTCGCACGTGCGCCGGGTGAAGTCGCTGCTGTCGCCCTCCGGAGTGTGGGACGGCAACTTCCAGTTCGGCGACTGGCTCGACCCGGACGCCCCGCCGGAGGACCCGGCGAAGGCGAAGGCCGACAAGGGCGTCGTCGCGACGGCCTGCGCCTACTGGTCGGCGAAGATCGTCTCCGACACCGCCGGTGTGCTCGGGCGCTCTGCGGAGCAGGCCGAATTCGCGGCCCACGCCGAGGCGCTCCGGGAGGCGTTCGACCGGGAGTACGTGAACGGCGGCATCGTGAAAAGCGACTGCACCACGGTGTACGCCCTCGCGATCGTCTTCGGCCTGCTGTCCGGGGCCGACGAGGCGGTCGCGGGCGACCGGCTCGCGGAGCTCGCCGCGGAGGCGGGCTACCGCATCTCCACCGGTTTCGCCGGTACGCCGTTCATCGCCGACGCGCTCACCCGGACCGGACACACGGACGTCGCCTACCGCCTCCTGCTGGAGAAGGAGTGCCCGTCCTGGCTCTACCCGGTCACCATGGGTGCGACCACCGTGTGGGAGCGCTGGGACTCGATGCTGCCCGACGGCACCATCAACCCGGGCGAGATGACGAGCTTCAACCACTACGCCCTCGGTGCGGTTGCCGACTGGATGCACCGGGTCGTCGGCGGCCTGTCGGCGCTCGAGCCGGGCTATGCCCGCGTGCTCGTCGCGCCGCAGCCGGGCGGCGGCCTCACCGAGGCGGCGACCTCGCTCGAGACCCCGCACGGACGCGTCTCCGTCCGCTGGAGCATCGACGGCGAGGGCGTCTTCACCGTCGAGGCGGAGCTTCCCGAGGGCGTCGACGGCATCCTCCGGCTGCCCAGCGGCGAGGAGCGGCCGATCGGCGCCGGGCGGGTCACCGCCTCCGCCGAGCTTCCGGCCGCCGTGGGCGTCCGCTGAGCGGCCACCGCCGATCCACCGATCCACAGATCCACCGCTGGAGAGAAAGCGAATCCCATGAGTCTCACTGACCGCACCCGTTCGGAGCTCGCGCTGCAGGCGATCGAGCTGCCGAGTTGGGCGTTCGGCAACTCGGGCACCCGGTTCCGGGTGTTCGGAACCCCCGGCACCGCGCGCGACCCGTTCGAGAAGATCTCGGACGCCGCGCAGGTGCACAAGCACACCGGGCTCGCGCCGACGGTCGCGCTGCACATCCCGTGGGACCGGGTGGATTCGTATGCGGATCTCGCCAAGCACGCCGAGGACAACGGGGTGCGGCTGGGCACGATCAACTCGAACACGTTCCAGGACGACGACTACAAGTTCGGCTCGGTGACGCATTCGGACCCGCGCATCCGGCAAAAGGCGATCGACCACCACTTCGAGTGCATCGACGTGATGAACGAGACCGGCTCGCGGGATCTGAAGATCTGGCTGGCGGACGGCACGAACTACCCGGGCCAGGACTCGATGCGGGCCCGGCAGGACCGCCTCGCCGACAGCCTCCAGAAGATCTACGAGCGGATCGGCGAGGGCCAGCGGCTGGTGCTGGAGTACAAGTTCTTCGAGCCGGCGTTCTATCACACGGATGTTCCCGACTGGGGCACCAGCTACGTCCAGACCGCCGCGCTCGGCGACCGCGCGTTCGTGTGCCTGGACACGGGGCACCACGCGCCGGGCACGAACATCGAGTTCATCGTGATGCAGCTCCTGCGCCTCGGAAAGCTGGGCTCGTTCGACTTCAACAGCCGCTTCTACGCCGACGACGACCTGATCGTGGGCGCGGCCGACCCGTTCCAGCTGTTCCGGATCGTGTTCGAGGTGATCCAGGGCGGCGGCTACGGCAACCCGGAGATCGCGTTCATGCTCG
The DNA here is from genome assembly GCF_013359685.1 of Leifsonia sp. C5G2. GTDB lineage: Bacteria > Actinomycetota > Actinomycetes > Actinomycetales > Microbacteriaceae > Leifsonia. The sequence continues at coordinate 247,254 of NZ_JABFMV010000003.1, read as the reverse complement.
ACCAGTGCCACAACCTGGAGGCGAAGATCCCGGGCCAGATCCGCTCGGTGCTGAACGTGCAGGAGGCGACCGCCAAGGCGCTCCTCGTGGACGTGGAGGCGCTGGACGCGGCGCAGCGCGCGAACGACGTGCTGGCGGCCAACACCGTGTTCATGGATGCGTTCAACACCGACGTGCGCGCCGACCTGGCCGCGTGGCGGGAGTCGCGCGGTCTGCCCGCGGACCCGATGGCGGCGTACACGGCGTCCGGGTACCAGGAGAAGATCGAGGCCGACCGCGTCGGCGGCACCCAGGCCGGATGGGGGGCGTGATGACCAACGGAACTGTCGCCTCCCTGATCGCCCGCTCCAACCGTCTGGGGTCGGACCCCGCGAACACCAACTACGCCGGCGGCAACACCTCCGCCAAGGGCACCGAGACCGACCCGGTGACCGGTGAGCCTGTCGAGCTGCTGTGGGTGAAGGGCTCCGGGGGAGACCTCGGCACCCTCACCGAGCAGGGCCTCGCGGTGCTGCGCCTGGACCGCCTCCGCGCGCTGCAGAACGTCTACCCGGGCGTCGAGCACGAGGACGAGATGGTCGCCGCCTTCGACTACACCCTGCACGGCAAGGGCGGCGCGGCGCCGTCGATCGACACGGCCATGCACGGGCTGGTGGACGCGGCCCACGTCGACCACCTGCACCCCGACTCCGGCATCGCGATCGCGACCGCGGCCGACGGCGAGCGGCTGACGGCCGAGGTCTTCGGCGGCCGCGTCGTGTGGGTGCCGTGGCGTCGCCCCGGCTTCCAGCTCGGTCTCGACATCGCGGCGATCAAGGCCGCGAATCCGGATGCGATCGGCACCATCCTGGGCGGCCACGGCATCACGGCGTGGGGCGACACGAGCGAGGAGGCCGAGGCCAATTCGCTGTGGATCATCCAGACCGCGGCCGACTACATCGCCGAGCACGGCCGTCCCGACCCGTTCGGTGCGCGCATCCCGGCGAACGAGCCGCTGGACCCGGCCGAGCGGCGGGCGAAGGCGGCGGCGCTCGCGCCGACCCTGCGCGGGCTGGCGTCGACGGACAAGCCGCAGGTCGGCTCGTTCACCGACGCAGAGGTCGTGCTCGACTTCCTGGCGTCGGAGGAGCACGTCCGCCTGGGCGCGCTGGGCACCTCGTGCCCGGACCACTTCCTGCGCACCAAGGTGAAGCCGCTGATCCTCGATCTGCCGGCCGACGCGTCCGTCGAGGACTCGATCGCCCGGCTGACGGAGCTGCACGAGCAGTACCGGGCCGAGTACACGGCGTACTACGAGAAGTACGCGACGCCGGACTCGCCCGCGATGCGCGGCGCCGACCCGGCCATCGTGCTCATCCCGGGCGTCGGGATGTTCTCCTACGGCAAGGACAAGCAGACCGCGCGGGTCGCGGGCGAGTTCTACATCAACGCGATCAACGTGATGCGCGGCGCCGAGGCGATCTCGTCGTACGCGCCGATCGACGAGGCGGAGAAGTTCCGCATCGAGTACTGGGCGCTGGAGGAGGCCAAGCTCCAAAGGTTGCCCAAGCCCAAGTCGCACGCGGGCCGTATCGCGCTGGTGACCGGCGCGGCCTCGGGCATCGGCAAGGCCATCGCCACCCGGCTCGCGGCCGAGGGCGCGTGCGTGGTCATCGCCGACCTCGACCGGGAGAAGGCGCGGGCCGCGGCGGCGGAGCTCGGCGGCACGGATGTCGCGATCGGGGTGGCGGCGAACGTCACCAGCGAGTCCGACATCCACGCGGGCATCCAGGAGGCGCTGCTGCAGTTCGGCGGTCTCGACCTGATCGTCAACAACGCGGGTCTGTCCATCTCGAAGCCGCTGCTGGAGACCACCGAGGCGGATTGGGACCTGCAGCACGACGTCATGGCCAAGGGCTCGTTCCTGGTCTCGAAGGCGGCGGCGAAGGTCCTCATCGAGCAGGGCCTCGGCGGCGACATCGTCTACATCTCGTCCAAGAACTCCGTCTTCGCCGGCCCGAACAACATCGCCTACTCGGCGACCAAGGCCGACCAGGCCCACCAGGTACGGCTGCTCGCCGCCGAGCTCGGCGACCACGGGGTGAAGGTCAACGGCATCAACCCCGACGGCGTCGTGCGCGGGTCCGGCATCTTCGCCGGCGGCTGGGGCGCCAAGCGTGCTGCGGTCTACGGCGTGCCGGAGGAGGAGCTGGGCAAGTACTACGCCCAGCGCACGCTGCTCAAGCGCGAGGTGCTGCCGGAGAACGTCGCCAACGCCGTCGCGGTGCTCACCTCGGCCGACCTCGACCACACCACGGGCCTGCACATCCCGGTCGACGCCGGGGTCGCCGCAGCGTTCCTGCGGTGAGCGGGGGCTCGGGTATGAGCGGGGGAACGGTCGCGGCGGTCGACCTCGGCGCGACCAGTGGCCGGGTGATGCACGCCCGCGTCGGCGCGGACACGCTGGAGCTGACCGAGGCGGCGCGCTTCCTCAACACGCCCGTGCGGGTGTGGGAGGGGGAGCGGGCGGCCCTGCACTGGGATGTCACGGGACTGTTCTCGAGCGTGCTGGAGGGTCTCGGCTCGGTCGCCCGATCCGATCCCGGCCTCGCCTCCATCGGCGTGGATGCGTGGGCCGTCGACTACGGCCTGCTGCGCGGCGGCCGTCTGCTCGGCGAGCCGTACCACTACCGCGACGAGCGCACTGCGCGCGGGGCCGACCTCGTGCATGCGGCGGTGCCCCCGGCGGAGCTGTACCGGGAGGGCGGGCTGCAGTTCCTGCCGTTCAACTCGCTGTACCAGCTCGCGGTGGATGCGGCCGACGGTTCGCTGGCCGCCGCCGACCGGTTCCTGCTGATCCCGGACCTGATCGCCTACTGGCTGACCGGCAGCCAGCATGCCGAGCGCACCAACGCGTCCACCACCGGCCTGCTCACCGCCGACGGCGCGTGGAACGACGCGCTGATCGAGCGGCTCGGGCTGCCGCGCACGGCGTTCCCGGAGCTCGTCGACGCCGGCACGCCGGTCGGACGGCTCCTCCCATCCCTCGGGCACGACCTGCCGTTCGCCGGTGCAGGCCCGACGGTCACCGCGGTCGGCTCGCACGACACCGCCTCGGCTGTCGTGGCGGTGCCGATGGATGCCTCCCGCGCCGCGTACATCTCCTGCGGCACCTGGGGACTGGTCGGCGTGGAGCTCGAACAGCGTGTCGTCTCCGAGGAGGGACGCGCGGCGAACTTCACCAACGAGGGCGGCGTCGACGGCCGCATCCGCTACCTGCACAACGTCATGGGACTGTGGCTGCTGAGCGAGTCCATCCGCGAGTGGCAGCGCCGCGGCCTCCACGTCGACCTGCCGGGGCTGCTGGCGGAGGCCGCCGAACTGCCGCGACCGGCCGAGGTGTTCGACGCGGAGGACCCGCGCTTCCTCGCCCCGGGCGACATGCCCGCACGGATCGCCGGCTGGTTCCAGGAGCGCGGGTTGCGCGCGCCGGCGTCGCCGGCCGGGATGGTCCGCGTCATCGTGGAGAGCCTGGCCGCCGCGTTCGCCGCGACCGTGCAGCAGGCGGCCGCGCTCACCGGCGTGCCCGTCGAGGCCATCCACATCGTCGGCGGGGGAGCGCGCAACGCCCTGCTCTGCCAGGCGACCGCCGACCGCGCGGGCCTCCCCGTGCTCGCAGGCCCCGTCGAGGCGACCGCCATCGGCAACGTCCTCGTGCAGGCCCGCGCCGCCGGTCTCCTCACCGGCGACCTGGAGACGCTCCGCGCCCTGGTCGCCCGCACCACCCCGATCGTCCGCTACACCCCCGATAGGATCCTCGTCCATGGTTGATCGTCAGTTTCCGCGTCCGGCGGAGTTGCTGGAGTTGATGCAGTTCCGTCGTCCGGAGTTGAACCTGAAGAAGCGTCGGCTGGAGTCGGCGCTCACGATCGAGGATCTGCGCCGGATTGCTCGCCGGAGAACGCCGAAGGCGGCGTTCGATTACACCGAGGGTGCCGCCGAGGGGGAACTGTCGTTGGCCAGGGCCAGGCAGGCGTTTCAGGATGTGGAGTTCCACCCCTCGATCCTGCGGGACGTGTCGACCGTGGACACCTCGTGCGAGATCTGGGGTGGGCCGTCGGCGTTACCGTTCGGGATCGCCCCGACCGGGTTCACCCGGTTGATGCAGACCGAAGGGGAGACCGCGGGGGCGGGGGCGGCCGGGGCGGCGGGCATCCCGTTCACGCTCTCCACGCTCGGCACCACCTCGATCGAGGGGGTGAAGGCGGCGAACCCGCACGGGCGGAACTGGTTCCAGCTGTACGTCATGCGGCAGAAGGAGATCTCATACGCCCTGGTCGAGCGGGCTGCTGCTGCCGGGTTCGACACCCTGTTCTTCACCGTGGACACCCCGGTCGCGGGGGCCCGGTTGCGGGACAAGCGCAACGGGTTCTCCATTCCACCGCAGTTGACCCTGGGCACGATTCTGAACGCGATCCCGCGGCCGTGGTGGTGGTACGACTTCCTGACCACCCCGAAGCTGGAGTTCGCGTCCCTGTCCGCGACCGGCGGGACGGTCGGTGACCTCCTGAACGCGGCGATGGACCCGTCGATCGACTACGATGACCTGGCCGAGATCCGCGCCCTGTGGCCGGGGAAGCTGGTGATCAAGGGGGTGCAGACGCTGGAGGACGCGAAGAAGCTCACCGACGTCGGCGTCGACGGCATCGTGCTCTCGAACCACGGCGGCCGGCAACTCGACCGGGCACCCATCCCGTTCCACCTGCTCCCCACCGTGGCCCGCGAAGTCGGACAGCACACCGAGATCGCGGTCGACACCGGGATCATGAACGGCGCCGACATCATCGCCGCCTACGCCCTCGGCGCGAAGTTCACCCTCATCGGACGCGCCTACCTGTACGGGCTCATGGCCGGCGGCCGCGAAGGCGTCGACCGCACCATCCACATCCTCACCGACCAACTCGTGCGCACCATGAAACTCCTCCAAGTGCGCTCCCTCGACGAGCTCACTCCGGCCCACGTGACGCAGCTCACCCGCCTCCACCCCCTCCGCCACACCGCGACCGACCCCGTCGACGCGTAGGCCGCGTCGCGCTTCGTGCCGAATGAGCGGTATTCGTGACGAATACCGCTCATTCGGCACGAATCGCGCGGGTCAGCGGGGCTCGAACTCGTAGACGACGGCCGACCAGTGGTCGTCGCCGAGCTCGTCCCATGACTCGGGGCCGTGGTAGGCGAGCCGGTACTGCGCGGCGAGGATCGGGCCGAGCAGGTCGAGCACGTCCGGTCGGAACGGCGTCCCGGGCGGGAAGCCCAGACCGAAGCTGTGGATGATGCTGTCGTCCGCCGCCCGCAGCCACACGCCCCAGCCCTGCGAGACGGGCATCGCGACCACGCGGAACACGTGCGCGGGATCGTAGTCGGCGGGGAGGGCGTCCGGCGGCTGGGTCATGCAGCCAACGCTACAAGCGCGGGCGAGCGCGCGGGAACAATCCGCGCCGGACGATGGTTGATTGACATGTCAGTTACTTCCGAAGGATGACATGACCCCCACTACGACGTCCGAACGCCTCACCGAGCGCGAGCTCGTGGTGTGGCGCTCCCTGCTCGACACGACGACCGACCTGCGGCGGCTGCTGGCCGCCGAACTGCAGCAGGTCGAGCTGTCGCCCGGCGACTACGCGGTGTTGCTCGCGCTCACCGAGGCCGACGAGCGCACGCTCCGCTCCTCCGAGCTGGCCGACGCGATCGACTGGGAGCGCAGCCGCCTCTCGCACCACCTGGGGCGGATGGAGCGGCGCGGCCTGATCCGCCGCACCGACTGTCCCGGCGACAACCGCGGCGCGCTGGTCCTCCTCACCGAGGACGGGTTCGAAGCCATCCGTCGCGCGTCCGGCCCGCACCTACGGGCCGTGAAGCGGCTCTTCGCCGACGCTCTCGACCCGCAGCAGCTCGACGCGCTCGCGGACGTGCTCGGCAGCATCCGCAGCCACCTCGACACCACCCACCTCGACACCACCGACCAGGAAGGACACCGCGCATGACCACCACCACGGAGCGGCCCCGCGTCGCCATCCTCGGCGTCGGGCACGTCGGCTCGGCCCTCGCCCGCATCCTGCTCGACGCCGGGTACCCGGTGGATGTGGCGGCCTCCGGCGACCCGCAGCGCATCCAGCTGATCGCCTCCGTCGTCATGCCCGGCGCCCGTCCGCGCTGGGCGGCGGAGGCCGTCGCCGACGCCGACATCGTCATCCTCGCCATCCCCCTGCACCGGTTCGCCGGGCTCGACCGCGGGATGCTCGACGGCAAGCTCGTGGTCGACTCCATGAACTACTGGGCACCGACCGACGGCGTGCAGCCGCTCTTCGAGGACGACGCGTCGACCAGCAGCGAGGTCGTCCAGCGGGAGCTGGCCCGCGCTACGGTCGTGAAGACCTTCAACCACATCGGCTACCACGAGATGGAGGAGGACCGCCGGCCCGCCGGCGACCCCGACCGTCGCGCGCTCGGCATCGCCTCCGACGACCCGGACGCGGCCGCGCGCATCGCCGCCCTCGTCGACGACGCGGGCTACGACGCTGTGCTCGTGGAGTCGCTCCGCGACGGCGTCGCCTTCGAGCCGGGCGGTCCCGTCTTCGGGGCGCGGCTCGGCGCCGCGGACTTCCGCGCGGCCGTCGCCGGCGAGCTGCTGCCCGCCGAGACCGCCGCCTGACCCATCCCCTCACCCGAAAGACCGCACACATGAACACCGCACCCGACTTCCCCCTCACCTTCGGCCTCAACACCTTCGGCGACGTGACCGGCGACGCCGCGGGTCGTCCGATCAGCCACGCGCGGACGATCCGCGACCTGGTCCGGCACGGCGAGGCCGCAGAGGCCGCCGGCGTCGACTTCTTCGGCATCGGCGAGCACCACACCGACGACATGCCGCTGTCGGCGGCGGACATCGTCCTGAGCGCGATCGCCGCCCGCACCGACCGCATCCACGTCGGGTCCGCCGTCACCGTGCTCAGCTCGGACGACCCCGTCCGCGTCTTCCAGCGCTACTCGACGCTGAACGCGGTGTCGGACGGCCGGCCGAGATCATCCTCGGCCGTGGCTCGAGCATCGACTCGTTCCCGCTGTTCGGCTTCGACCTGAACGACTACGAGGAGCTCTTCGAGGAGAAGACCAACCTGTTCGCGCACCTCCGCGAGGGCGGGCCGGTCACCTGGGAGGGCGGCACCCGAGCCGGCCTCCGCGACCAGGACGTCGTCCCGCACCTGGAGTCCCCGCTGCCGACGTGGATCGGCGTGGGCGGCAGTCCGGAGTCGGTCATCCGGACGGCGCACTACGGGTTCTCGCTCATGCTCGCCGTCATCGGCGGGCCCGTCGCGCGGTTCGCGCCGTACGCGGAGCTGTTCCACAAGGCGCTGGAGCAGTTCGGGCGCGACCCGCAGCCGATCGGACTCCACTCGCCCGGCCACGTCGCCGCGACCGACGAGCAGGCGCGCGCCGAGTTCTGGCCGCACTACCGCGACATGATCACCAAGGTGTCGGCCACGCGCGGCTTCGCCATCCCGACCGAGGCGTCCTTCGAGCGCGAGATCGGGCCGGGAGGCAGCCTGTACGTCGGCTCGCCGGAGACGGTCGCGGCGAAGATCGCGGCCAACCTGCCGGTCGTCGGGGCGAATCGCTTCGACCTGAAGTACGGCATCCCGGGCATGACCGACGAGTCGCTGCTGACGGCCATCCGGCTGTACGGCGAGCAGGTCGTGCCGCGCGTGCGCGAGCTGCTCGCCGAGCGCCGCGCCGCCGCGTAACGGCGGACCGAATCGGTTCGAATCTCCGTCTGGGCCGCCTTCGGTCGGAGATTCGGCCGCAGGGCGTTCGAATCTCCGACCGGAGACAGCCGCTACTCGGCCGGCGGCCGGGTCAGCACCAGGAAGCGGGCGCCGTAGGCGGGGATGCTGAGCGGGAAGCTGGCCAGGTCGTCGACCGTCCCCACCTCACGGCCGTCCGCCGCATCCGTCACCGTCGCCCGGTGGGGGAGCGCCTCCGAGCGCACCGTGCCGTCGACTGCCGTATCCGTCATATTCAGCACCGTCAGCTGCACCACCGGCAGGCCCTGCTCGTCGAGCGTCTCCAGCTCGTGCACCATGACCAGCATCCCGGGGTGGGCGACGTCGGGCACGTCCACCTGGCGCGCGGTCGCGATGCCGAACCGGTTCCGGATGCGCAGCAGCTCGCGCAGCCGGCTCGCGAACGAGGTCTTCCGCTTCAGCTGCTCCGGCAGCGTTCCGTAGAGGGCGCGCGCCCGCGGCATCCCGGACGCCGACCGCTCGGCCTCGGGGGCGACGCCGAGCAGGTCGTGCGCGCCGCGCTCCACCCAGCGCGTGTCGCCGTCCGCGATCAGGTCGGCGACCTCGCCGCGGGGGAGCGTCAGCGCGCCGAGCAGGTCCCAGCCGGAGAGGGCGAACACGCCGGGCTGCCACGCGTTGAACGCCGCGAGCAGCAGGTGGGCGTCGCGGATCGCCGGGATGTCGCCGTCCCCGATCGAGTCGAGCGTCGCGTGCCCGCGGGTCGCCGCGATGAGGGATGCGCTGGTGCAGGCGATCCCGTTGGTCGTGAACACGAGGTTGTAGTCGGCCGCAGGCTCCGTGATGGCCTCGACGAGGTCCTGCCGGATGCGCTGGGCCAGCTCCCCGCCGGTGATCTCCTCGCCGCGGAACGTGTAGACGTCGTTCTGGTGCAGCGTCGCCCAGTGCACCAGCTCGTAGGTGAGCTCGTCGTGGTTCTGCATCCCGTGGACGAGGCTGACCGGTTCGACGCCGAGCTGCAGCGAGGTGCGCAGCGTGAGCCGCAGGAACTCGGTGTCGCCGGTGGCGAGGGCGTGGTGGTAGGCGGGCCGGTTGATGAAGTCGTAGGACAGGTCCGCCCCGACCGCGCCGGTGTCGCGGATGTCCTCGACCGTCAGGTTGAGCTCCTGGAACGTGAAGCCGCCGACCTTGCGCACCATCCCGGCGATGATGTGGTTGGCCGCGTGCGACAGCGGGTGGCCCTCCGACCAGGCCGGCATCCCCTCCGCGCTCTTCTCCACGCCGAGGAAGCCGTTGGCGTCGAGGCGCAGGGCGCTCGTGCCGAGGTCGCCGAGGGAGTGCAGCGCGTCGCCGATCACCAGGCGCATGCCGGAGAACGTCGGGTCGAGCCAGTTGACCGACGGCTGGCCCTCCTTGAAGTAGTGCAGGTACACCCAGCGGCGCGTGACGCCGTCGACCCCGATGACCGGCGCCGTGACGCTCCAGTTCGTCTCCTTGACGCCCGGAGCGAAGAAGATCACGCGCTGCAGCTCGCCGATGATGTAGCCGTGGTCGGCGAGCGAGGCCTCGGTCGCGACATCCAGGTTCACCGAATCGCGGCCCTCCGGCACCTCCGGCAGCAGGTGCCACTCGTCGGGCGGGATCTCGACCATGTGGTAGATGCCGGGGTAGTCCTTGAAGGCCATCTCGGCGAGCCGGAAGTCCGCGCCCTTGCCGGTGTGACCCGGGACGATGTCGTCGATGACGATGCCGCCGTGCTCCTCCGCGACGTCGGTCATCCGGCGGAAGGTCTCCTCGTCGCCGAAGGCCGGGTCGATCTGGGTGCCGATGCGGTCGAAGTGGCCGTCGACGCTGGGGGTCTCCTGCCAGCCGCGGATGCCGCCCGCGCGCTTGACGGGACCGGTGTGGACGCCGTTGATGCCGATCCGCTCGAACGCCGTCCACAGCTCCGGGTCGGCCAGAGCGGTCAGGAACGACTCGCCGGCGCGGGTGATGAGCGAGATCGGGTACGCGGTGAACCAGACGTCCGAGGTGGAGACGGCGCGCCGGGCGTCCGGGCGGGCGTACGGGTTGCGCCACATGCTGGGGGAGCCGGACAGCTGCCGGCTGAGCACGTCCGCGTCCTTGAGCATCGACTGGCGCACCAGCCACTCGACGTAGGCCGGGTTCTGGCCGTTCGCCGCGCGCGGGTCGGAGAACGTGCGGCGGATGCTGCCCCCGCGCAGGTTCGCCCGCGGTCGGAGCCGCCGCGGCCGGGCGGGGTAGAGCTGCTCGTCGTAGGTGATCTCCTCCGGCGGCGCCTCCACCTCCTCGACGCCCGCATCCCCGGCGTCGCCGGTCTGCTCGGTCACCTCGGGTGCCTCGTCGTCCACTCGGTCTCCTTCCGTGACTGTCACCGTAGCCTCGTCGCCACCCAGCACGGTGCCACGGGCGGAGGGCGAGGGCAAGGAGCCCGGCGCCGACCCTCCCGTTTCCACCGCTGCACCCGGCACGTGACCACGGGCGCGTAGCTCGCTAGAGTTGCGCCCGTGACCATCCCGTTGACCGTCATCCAGCGCTCTCCCGACCCGGAGGAGGCCGGGCAGTCGCGCGAGCGGCGGCCCAGCCTGACCGAGCGGTTCCGTGCGATGGGACGCAGCCGTCTCGGCGCGCTGCTGCTGGTGGCCGCCACGCTCGTCGCGATCGTCTGGGCCAACATCTCGTTCGCCGGGTACGAGCAGTTCTGGGAGACGCACCTCGTCGTCGGCGTCGGCGACCTGCAGCTCGACTTCACCCTCCACGCGCTCGTCAACGATGCGCTCATGGCGATCTTCTTCTTCACCGTCGGGCTCGAGGTGCGTCGGGAGTTCGCGATCGGCGAGCTGACCAGCTGGTCGCGGGCGGTCGTGCCGGTCGTCGCGGCCGTGTTCGGTCTGGCCGTGCCCGCGATCATCTATGTGATGTTCACGCTCGGGACGGGCATGGAGCACGCCTGGGGGGTCGTGATCTCGACCGACACCGCGTTCCTGGTGGGCGCGCTCGCCCTCATCGGCCCGCGCGCGACGGGACGCCTGCGTGTGTTCCTGCTCGCGCTCGCCGTGGTCGACGACATCGGCGCGCTGACCATCATCGCGCTCGTCTACACGAAGGACTTCACCCCGCTGCCGCTGATCGTGGCGGCGGTCGGGCTGGCCGGCGTGTACTTCACGCGCTACCTGCGCGGCGGCCGTGGACCGGTGTACGCGACGCTCGCGGTCATCGTCTGGCTGGCCTTCCTCGCGTCGGGCGTACACCCGACGCTGGCCGGCGTCGCGATCGCCCTGCTCATCCCCGTCTACCGCCCCAACCGGCGGGATGTGGAGCACGCCCTCGACCTCGCGCGCACCTTCCGGCAGTCCCCGAACACCGAGTACGCGCGTGCCGCGGCGAACAGCCTCCGCGAGTCCATCTCCATCAACGAGCGGCTCCAGTCCGCCTGGGGACCGTACGTCGCCTACGTCGTGCTGCCGCTGTTCGCGCTCGCCAACGCCGGCGTCCGGCTGAACGGCGACATCCTGCTGGGCGCCGTCGTCTCGCCGATCGCCTGGGGCGTGCTGGCCGGCCTCGTCGTCGGCAAGTTCGTCGGCGTCTTCGGCTCGACCGCGCTGCTGCGGGTGCTGAAGATCGGCGACTTCGGCCCGGGCCTCACGATCGACCGGCTGGCCGGGGGAGCGGCGCTGTGCGGGATCGGGTTCACCATCTCCCTCTTCATCGTCGACCTGGCGATTCCGGACGAGACGGCGCAGAACGCGGCCCGTGTCGGCGTGCTCGCCGCGACGGTCGTGGCCTTCGTCGTCGCGACGATCGTGTTCCGCATCTCCGACGCGCGCCGTCCGAAGGAGGAGGCCGGCCTCCGGCTGATGCGCCCGGTCGACCCGGCGCGCGACCACATCTTCGGGTCTCTGGATGCGCCGTTCGAGATCGTCGAGTACGGCGACTTCCAGTGCGGCTTCTGCCTGAAGGCGACCGGCTCGGTGGTGGAGGTGCAGCGCGAGCTCGGCGACAACCTCCGGTACGTCTGGCGTCACGCGCCGCTGACCCGGTTCCACCCGAACGCGCTCGCCGCGGCGGAGGCGTCGGAGGCGGCCGCGCGGCAGGGGAAGTTCTTCGAGTTCGAGCGCAGCCTGTTCGCCGACCAGGAGCACCAGCTGCCCTCCGACATCATGCGCCGGGCGGAGGAGCTCGGGCTCGACCTCGACCGGTTCGAGGCCGACCTCAGCTCGCCCGAGGTGGCGACGCGCGTGCGCGACGACATGCTCGACGCGGAGGCGATGGACATCTCGGCCGTCCCCACCTTCTTCATCAACGGCCGCCGGCACATGGGGCCCTACGACGCGCAGTCGCTGATCCGGGCCATGCAGGCGACGGTCGACGAGCGCGGGGCCGGGCAGCCGCATCCGGGAGCCGTCTAGGGCAGCGGCCACACGCCCCGCCGGTGTCGGCGGCCACCCGTAGGATCGCGGCATGGCCGACGTCACCGACCGCAGCTCCACCGACCACCTCGTGGTCGCCGACCGCGCCGCCTGGCGCGCGTGGCTCGACCTGAACGAGACGAGCTCCGACGGCGTCTGGCTGGTGCTCGCCAAGAAGGGCACGGTCGAGCCGACGGCGCTGACCTACCAGGAGGCGCTGGTCGAGGCGCTCTGCAGCGGGTGGATCGACGGCCAGCGCAGGTCCCGCGACGCGGCGACCTTCCTGCAGCGCTACACGCCGCGGCGCAAGACCTCGCTGTGGTCCGTGCGCAACATCGGGATCGTGGAGGCGCTCGTCGCGGAGGGGCGGATGCGTCCGGCGGGACACGCCGAGATCGAGCGCGCGAAGGCCGACGGCCGCTGGGATCGCGCGTACGCCGGTCCCGCGACCATCGAGGTCCCGGACGACCTGCGTGCGGCCCTCGACGCCTCCCCGCCGGCCGCCGCGACGTTCGAGGGGCTCAACGGCCAGAACCGCTACGCCGTGCTCCACCGCGTCATCACGGCGCCGAGCGAGACCAGCCGCGCGAACCGGCTCGCCAAGCTGGTCGCGATGCTCGAGCGCGGCGAGACCCCCTACCCGCAGTGACGCATCCTCCCAGGCTGCCGGACCGGCGCGGCGGCGACAAGGATTGATCCCGGCCGACGCGGTTCCCTAGCGTTGCGGTGACGCCACCCGAAGGGAACCCGCATGCCGCACACCTCTCCGCACGTCGCCTCGCTCGTCGACTCCGCCGACACCTACGAGAACGACTTCGGCCGCATCTCGCAGCTGACCGCCGACGACTTCCCGATCCTGAAGCGGATGTCGCTCAAACGCATCGTGCTCGAGCCGGGCGGGGTGCGCGAGCCGCAGTGGAACGTCAACGCCAACCAGATCGCCTACGTCGTGCGGGGCACCGTGCTGGTGTCGATGCTCGCGAACGCCGACGAGTTCGCGTCGTTCGTCGTGCAGCCCGGTCAGATGTACCACGTCGCGTCCGGCGCGATCTACCACATCGAGAACGTCGGGGAGGGGACGGCGGAGATCATCGCCTCCCTCCGCACCGCGCGGCCCGCACACTTCTCGCTGCAGAACAGCTTCAACGCGATGACGGACGCCGTGCTCGGCAACACCTACGACCTCCCGGCCTCCGCGTTCGCCGCGTTCGACCGCCACGACGCGCAGCAGATCGTCCGGCGGGAGGGCCCGGCGCGCATCCCGGACACCGCCGGCCTGCCGAACGCGCACCTGTTCGACCTGGCGGGGCAGAACCCTCCGCTCTCCTACGCCTACGGCAGTGCTCGCCTCGGTCGCAAGCAGTTCTGGGCCGCCCTCGATGACCTGTCGATGTACTCGCTGGAGATCGCGGACACCGGGATGCGCGAGCCGCACTGGCATCCCGTGACGGCCGAGCTCGGCTACGTTCAGAGCGGCCACGCGCGCATGACCGTGCTCGACCCCGACGGGACCCTCGACACGTACGAGCTGGAGCCGGGCAACGCCTACTTCATCCCGCGCGCCTACCCGCACCACATCGAGGCGCTCGGTGAGGAGGGCATCCACTTCCTGATCTTCTTCGACCAAGCGACGCCCGGTGACATCGGCTACCGCGCGACGGCCTCCGCGTTCTCGCGCGAGGTGCTGTCGTCGGCGTTCGGGGTCCCGGAGGCGCAGCTGCCGCGGTTCCCGTTCACCCCGGTCGACCCGCTGATCGTCGGCCGGACGAATCCGGTCGACCCGGTGGACTGAGCGCGCCGCTCAGGCGACGGCGCCGCGCAGGAAGGCGGCGAGGATGCGGTGCAGCCGTGGCTCGAGGTCGATGAGCGCGTGCCCGAGCCGGGGGTCGGAGCGGTAGAGCTCTGCGACCTCGGGCGTGGGGGTCGAGATCTGCCAGAAGGTGCCGGCGAGCGAGGTCGCGGCGGGGACGAGATCGCGGGAGGCCTCGGCGGAGACGCCCGGGAGCGCCGCCTGCACGGCATCCGCGATCCGGGCGAGGCTCTCGCCGGTGGTGAGTTTGAACGCGCGCACCGCCTCCACCGAGACATTGCGCTCCAGGTTCAGCGGCGCCTGCGCCAGGAGGTCGCAGAACGGGCCGCGTGCGGCGAGGGTGGAGGCGAAGGCGTCCGCCACCTCGTCGGGTGTGGATGCGGCGGCGAGGCGGTCGCACAGCACCGGCGTCCACTCCCGCCAGCCCTCGGCGGTGAGCCGGAGGAAGATCTCCTCGCGCGTCTCGAAGTAGCGCAGCATCGCCGACTTGTGCATGCCGACGGCCTCGGCCACATCGGTGAGGGTCACGGCGCGCGTGCCCCGGTCGCGCCCGAGCTCGCGGGCGGCGTCGAGGATCGCCCGCTCGCGTGCGGCCTTCGCCTCGGGGGAGCGGGCGCGCACGAACGCCGTGTCGTGGTCGCCGGTCGCGGTCATGCCGACAGCTTATCGCAACGGAGTTGCATTAGTTAAAGAAACGGTGTTTCATTAACGTCATGCAGAAGACATGGTTCATCACCGGATCCACCCGCGGCTTCGGCCGCGCCCTCACCGTCGCCGCGTTCGAAGCGGGCGACCGCGTCGCGGCCACCGCCCGCCGCCCCGAGCAGCTCGACGACCTCGCCGCGCAGTACGGCGACCGCATCCTGCCGCTCCGGCTCGACGTCACCGACCCCGCGCGCGCCGCCGAGGCGCTGCAGGAGGCGCACGAGCGCTTCGGACGGCTCGACGTCATCGTCAACAACGCCGGCTACGCGAACGTCTCGCCGATCGAGACGACGACCGACGACGACTTCCGCACCCAGTTCGAGACCAACTTCTGGGGCGTCTTCCACGTCAGCAAGGCGGCGATCCCGCTGCTGCGGGAGCAGGGCGGCGGTCTGGTGATCCAGTTCTCGTCGGTCGGGGGACGCGTCGGCGGCTCGCCGGGGATCGCCTCGTACCAGGCCGCGAAGTTCGCCATCGACGGCTTCAGCCGTGTGCTGCGCGCCGAGACCGCGCCGCTCGGCATCCGGGTGCTGGTCGTCGAGCCGAGCGGCTTCCGGACCGACTGGGCGGGCAGCTCGATGGAGGTGGCCGACATCCCGGAGGAGTACGACAGCACGGTCGGGCAGATGAACCGGCGCGTTCGCCAGGCAGACAAGGGCCCGGCGGGCGACCCGGTCCGCGCCGCCGAGATCCTCGTCGCGCTCTCCCGCCGCGACGACCTGCCCACCAACCTCCCGCTCGGCGCCACGGCCGCGGAGATGAGCGTCGCGCAGGACCGCCGCCTCCTCGAGTCCGACCTCGCCTGGGCTCGGGTCTCCCGCTCCGCCGACGCTGACCAGCCCTACCCCGCCGCCTTCCCGCCCGCCGCCTGATCCCCCCACCATCGAGTCCACGAAGACTGCGCGCCCGCACGGCGTGTCGCGTGCAGTCTGTGTGGACTCGATGGGGGCGAAGGTGACGAAAAGGTGAACGTGCGAGGTGGGGGAGAGCCGCGACGGCGTGAGGCGGCTATGCTCCGGCCGTAGGTGCATGCAGAGGGGGATCGGTCATGCAGGGACTGTCATCGGCGGGGGCGTTCGCCGCCGCCATCGCGCTGGCCGCGATCGTGCTTCTTCTCGTCCCTCTGGGCGAGACGGTGGCGCCTGCCGTGCAGGCGATCGACCTGGCTGTCGCCGCGGTCGCGGGGGTGGCCGCGGCGACCTGTCTGGGCATCGCGGGAGGGGCCAGGCACCGCAGGCGGAGGGTGCGCTAGCGTCACACCCCCTGTTCGCGCAAGGGGTCCCCCGAAAAGTTGACAATGCGCCGCTGCGTGGGAATCATCACGAAGGTGACGTTGGTGGACGGGACCGTAGAGGACTTCGCCCGCGATCTCCAGATCGCGTTGGCGCAGCGCCAGGTCGTCGCCGCCTACCAACCGCAGGTCGACGTGTCCGACGGAACCGTCGTCGGGGTCGAGGCGCTCGCCCGGTGGAAGCATCCGAGGCAGGGGGACATCCCGCCGGATGTGTTCGTCGACGTCGCCCAGCGGTCCGGTCTCCTCCCGCTCCTGACGGCTCGCATCATCTCCGATGTGACGGCCGAGTACATCCCCGGCTGCACGATCGACGTGGCCGTGAACGTCTCGGCGACCCAGCTCGAGGATCCCGCGCTCTACGACCTGTTCGACGGCGCCTTCGCCACCGGCCGGTGCGACCCGAACACCCTGATCGTGGAAGTGACCGAGAGTCACAGCATCGACCACCCGGAGCGGGTGGCCGCCCCGCTGGAGGCGCTCGCCGCCGCGGGGGTCACCATCTCGGTCGACGACTTCGGGACGGGCCACTCGTCGTTCTCCCGGGTGGAGTCGCTCCATGCGCGGGAGCTCAAACTCGACCGCAGCCTGGTGCAGGCCGACGACCGCTCGCGCGAGGTGGCGCAGATCATCTCGGAGGCGCACAAGCGCGGGATCCGCGTCGTCGGCGAAGGCGTGGAGAACCGGAACCAGTTCGACCGGCTCGCGGTCGCCGGGTGCGACCGCGCACAGGGCTACTGGATCGCCCGGCCGCAGCCGGCCAAGTCTCTGCTGTCGTGGTACCGCAACAGGCGGTCGGGCGGCTGAAATGCAGAACGCGCGCGGCCCCGGCGGGACCGCGCGCGTCAGCGTGCGTGCGTGCGTTCGCTCAGCGAACTCAGAGCGCGTCGAACGAATCCAGGTCGACGCGGGACTCCTCCGGGGGCGCGGCGGGCGGGTCGACCTCGATCTGCGCCCAGGTCACCGGCATGCCGGGGGAGAACAGGACGACGATTCCGGGGCCTCCCCGCAGCGGCGGGATGGTGACGTAGCCGCCGCCCGCGCGGACCGCTTCGAGGATCTTTCCTTGCAGCTCGTCCACCGGATCCGGGAGGAAGTAGTCCTTCCCGTCGACCGTGAGGCGGTGAACGATCATGCTGCGATCCTTTCGGTGGGGTTGATGCAGAAGACTATCGCGCCGACACGATACACCTGTATTCCGGGCGGGTATGCTCGCTGGGGCGACGACCGACCGCCACTGACCAGAGGAAAGGCCTCCGTGGGCACACTCCGATACGACGGTGAGAGCTACGAGCTCGACGACCGCCTCCTTTTCCACATGCAGATCGCGATCAGCACCAAGCTGCGCCGCGGCGAGAACTTCTTCCTCACCTGGCCGGTGCCCGCCGAGCTCGGCAGCGGACGGCACACCATCTGGGTCGACAACGGCGTCCCCCTGCACATCTTCTACTCGGGCTCGAAGGTCCCCACGCTGAACAAGGACTGGATCGAGGCCATGATCCAGACCGGCAGCCGCGCCTCCGGCATGATCGTCATGGAGGAGTCGGAGATGCGGCCGCCCGGCTCGCGCTGACGCTGGGCCAGCGCTTATAGCGGAGCGCCGAGGCGAAAGCAAGGCCCCCTCGTTTTCTTGCCTGATTCCCCGTGTCGTTCGATCATCTGAGTAGACCTTCGATCGAACCCACGACGGAAGAGAAGTAAGGAAAGAACCATGGCCGAGCAGCTCGCCGACATCATCGATCTCCCCACCGAGTACGTCTCCTGGCACTCGCCGGCCGCGGCTCTCTGGGTGGCCTCCACCCCGACCGCCTACGTGGGGATGGTCGACCGGAACCACGACGGTTTCGTCGCCACCGACTGCACCGGCCGCGAGCTCGGCGTCTACGGCACGCTCGAGTCGGCCCGCGTCGCCGTCTACGGCGCCTGGGTCGCCCCGGCGCCGGCGGAGGAGCCGTCCGACCAGCAGTCGGACCACGCGCTCATCGCCTGACCTCTCAGACCGTCCCGGCCGGCGTTTCGGGTGCGCCAACCGGGATCGTGGTGGAACCCCGGCACCGTTCTGGTGCCGGGGTTCCCGTGTCTCTGCAGACCGGTGGTCCGGGCGGGTCAGTTGATGGCCGGCTCCGCGAGCGCCTCGGCGACGGCCTGCTCCACGGTCAGCTCTCGGCCCTCCGCGACGGCGGCGGCGAGCCGGCCCGCGGGCGCCGCGGCCGCCAGCCGGTCGAGGTAGCGCTGGTGGAAGGTGAAGGTCGGCCCGTTGTGCGTCCCGGAGCGCTCGCGCAGCGCGTGCGCAGCACCGGCCAGCCGGCCCGCGCGGTCGACGTCGCCGGCGAGCGCGGCCACCGCGGCGAGGCCCTCCAGCCCGTACGCGATCCCCTCGATGTGACCGAGCGACGTGGACAGGGTCACGCTCAGGGCGAAGTCGGTCCTGGCCTCCTCGGGTGAGCCCAGCAGGAGGTGCGCCCAGCCCAGGTGGTAGGCGGCGATCCGGCCGCCGACCGCGTCCCCGCTGCGCTGCGTGAGCGCGAGCGACTGGTCGAACCGCTCGTAGGCCACCCGCAGCCGCTGCTCCAGCAGGGCGACGCGGCCGAGCAGCACGAGGGCCATCGACTCGCCCCAGACGTCGCCGGTCTCGCGGAAGAGCTTCAGGCTGCGCTCCATCACCTCGGCCGCCCGTGCGGTGTCGGGCTTCTCCCCGGCGAGGAGCGCCAGAGCCAGCGAGATGTATGCCATCGCCTCCCCGGAGGTGTCGTCGCAGCGGCGGAAGATGTCGGCGCTCTCGGCCAGGTCGGCGGCGACCCGGCCGTCCGGGTCCTTCCAGAAGCGGATGGTCCGGGTGAAGTAGAGCGCGATGGCGCGGGTCCGGTCGTGCAGGGTGTCACCCGATTCGAGCGGTTCGTCCATCCAGGTGCGCACCTCGCCGAGCAGACCGGTCACCCAGAAGTAGAGGAACAGGTTGAAGGCGAGCTGCGCCGCCCTATCCCAGTCCCGCGCGTCCAGCAGGTACCGCTCGGCGGCGCGCAGGTTGTCGCGCTCGTCGCCGAGGCGCAGCATCCACTCGCGCTGGCCTCCGGCCTTCAGCGGGAGCCTGGCGCGTGCGCCGAGGTCGATGAAGTAGCGCGCGTGGGCGTCGCGCGCCCGCTCCAGCTCGCCGTCCCCGTGCAGCTGCTCGCGGGCGTACTCGCGCACGATCGCCTGCATGGTGAAGCGCGGCCGGTCGTCGCTGTCGTGCTGGGACACCAGGCTGGAGTCGACCAGCACCGCCAGGTCGCTCAGGACGTCGGCGCGGTCGTCGTCGTCCGCCCCGACGGCTTCGGCGGCCTCCAGGGTGAAGCCGCCCTCGAACACGCCCAGCCGGGAGAGCAGGCGGCGCTGCTCTGGGGCGAGCAGCTGCGTGCTCCACTCGATGGTCCGCCGGATGGTCTGCTGCCGCTCCGGCAGGTCGCGCGAACCTCCGACGAGCACCGACAGCCGCCGGTCGAGGCGGTCGAGCAGTTCGGCGGGCGAGAGCACGCGGATGCGCGCGGCGGCCAGCTCGATGGCGAGCGGCACCCCGTCGAGCGCCGTGCACACCCGCGCCACCGCCTGTGCGTTCTCGGGAGTGATCTCGAAGTCCGG
Organism: Leifsonia sp. C5G2; assembly: GCF_013359685.1. Classification (GTDB taxonomy): domain Bacteria; phylum Actinomycetota; class Actinomycetes; order Actinomycetales; family Microbacteriaceae; genus Leifsonia. Next base: position 227,622 of record NZ_JABFMV010000003.1, on the reverse strand, counting down.
CTTGACCGCGTGCGCGCGCTCGACGAACAGGCTCACCGACGAGTCCTCGCCGAGCGGCCCGACCTCGTAGCTCTGCTCCGCGCTCACCCGGAGGAGGGACCGGCTGGTCACCAGCAGCGAAAGGCCGGGCGATGCGGCGAGCAGCTCCGTCAGCATGGGCGCCGCATCCAGCACCTGCTCGAAGTTGTCGAGCACCAGGAGGATGCGCCGGTCGCGCAGGGCCGTGACGAGGTTGTCCAGGATGGGCGCGTCCCCGGTGTCGCGCACGCCGAGGGCCTGCGCGATCCGGTTGGGGACCCGTTGCGGGTCGTGCACCGCGGAGAGGTCGACGAAGACGGCTCCGTCCTCGAAGTCCTGCGCGGCTGCTCGAGCCGCCGCGATCGCCAGGCGGCTCTTCCCGATGCCGCCGGGGCCGGCGAGGGTGACGAAGCGTGTGCCGTGCTCCAGCCGCTCCACGATTGCGGCGATGTCGTCGTCGCGGCCGACCAGTCCGGTGAGCGGCACCGGGAGTCGCACCGGCTCGACGACGCGGTCCGCGTCGCTCGCCACGTCGGCGGTGACGAGCGCCCTGCTCTGGTCGAAGCGCTCGGCGAGGAGTGTGGCGAGGTCGTTCTCGAGCAGCTGCGCCAGCTCCTTCGGCGTCTCGAAGTACTTGTAGGCGGCGCGGTCGTCGTCGCGGATGCGGGCGAGCAGGGTCGTGAGCCGCGGCTCGCGGTTCTCGGCGGGGCCTTTCACGTACAGCAGGCGCGGCAGCTCCGGAGGGCAGAGGTTGTACTCGTCCTCGAGGCCGGACACCTCCTCCTCGGGCGCGACCCAGCCGTAGCGCTCCCAGTAGAGGCCGACGAAGACGTCGCTCTGCTCCAGGTACGCGCGGTAGAGCTCCCGCGGTGGATGCGGGCGCGCGCCCAGTTCGAACATCACCGGCGCCAGGTGCAGGCGTTCGATGGCCGTCCGTGCCGCCCGGCGCTCGGCGGCGAGCTCCTGGAGCGTGGACGAGACGAAGATCCGCAGCCGCTGGTCCGGCGTGCGGATTACGTGAGACACCCTCATGTAGCGTCATTGTGTTGCGTCCGTGAGGGAATGTACAGAGGGAGGTCGGCGCGGCTGCCCCACTAACACGCGCAGGGCGAATAGCGCAAGCCTCTATCTACGGTTCTCACGACGCAGTTAGCTAGGTATGTGAAAGAAGTCGCGTGGTACCTGCTGGGGTTCTCGGCCGCCGTGTCGGCCATGGCATTCGGCCTGCTCCTGGCTCCGGACGCGGCCGACGCCACCGAGGGGACGGGAGGGCTGCTGCAGCACCTCACCCCCACCGAGTGGGCCGACCTCGTCGTGGGCCTCGTGTTCGCCACCGTGGCGTTCGTGAGCGGGAGCTTCCTCTCGGCGCGCGCCGCCGCCGAAGCGGACGACAGCGATCTGTCGGTGGAGCTCATCTCCGCCGCCGAGTCGACGGTCTGAGCCCCACCGGCGCCGGTCACCTGTCGCGGTAGCGCTTCGCGGCCGCCAGTGCGTCGCGGAGACCCGCGACGTCGAGCCGTGGGCCGTAGGCGGGAGTGTCCCGCTGTGCCCGCCATCCCTCGGCCAGTCCGCCGATGTCGACCGCGTCGTACCCGAACTCGTCGATCAGCGCGGCGACGCGCGCGCGGGCGTCCGCGTCGTCGCCGGCCACGATCAGCGCGCGGCGGTCCGGCGCCCCTGCCGGCAGGCTCTGCCTGGTCAGGTCGGCCGCGCCGATGTGGTTGAACGCCTTGACGACGTGGGAGGTCGGCAGCACCCTCTGCAGGCGCTCGGCCACCGTCGTCGACTCGTCGTCGAGCTCCGCGATGTGCCCGTCGCGCTGCGGGTAGTAGTTGTTGGTGTCGATCACGATCTTGCCCGCGAGCTGCGCGACGGGCAGCGTCGCCTCCGCCGCGAGCGGGGTGGTCACCACCACGAGGTCGCCTGCGGCCGCCGCCTCGGCCGGGGTCGCCGCGCGGGCGTGCTCGCCAAGCTCGGCCACGAGGGCCTGGAGCGTTTCCGGCCCGCGAGAGTTGCTGAGCACCACGTCGTAGCCGCGCGCGACGGCGAGACGGGCGAGCTGGGAGCCGATGTGTCCTGATCCGATGAATCCGATGGTCGTCATGCCCGGGACAACGGCGAGCGGCGCAGGATGATTCCTACCCGCAGAGCCCCACGCCGGCGGAGGTGAGGATGACGGACCGGTTCTGCTCGGCCAGCGCGTCGGAGTAGCGGCCGCTCGCGTCCGTCTCCGGGCGGAAGCCGCACCACTCGAACCCGACGCCCGCGGTCTGGAGCAGCGCGGACGGGACCCCGAGCGAGACCAGCGCCGCCTTCACGGCATCCGCCCGCCGCAGCGAGAGGGCCGTGTCCGCACTGTTGTCGGTCGCCTGATCCTTGGATGCGGTGCCGGTGACGGTGACGACCTTGCCGTTCTGCTCGATCGTCGGCACCAGTTGTGCCAGCACCTTCTGGGCTGCGGCCGGGTCGGTGAAATCGGCGGTGTCCTTGGTGAACAGCAGCTCGCTGTTGCGGATGACCACCGGCCGTGACCAGTCCGTCTTGGTGGCCACGGCCTCCACAGCGACCGGGGTCACCGCGGGAAGGCCCGCCGGCGCGCTGCCCGAGGCGGGCTCCGGCAGCAGCGAGAGCGTTCCGCCCGCGGCCGTGACGACGGCCGACCAGATCGCCTCCAGGTTGCTGCGGGCGGGCACTGTCAGCGGCTGCTGGGCGCCCGCCGTGTCGCCCATCCCGGACCAGTACACGGTGACGCCCTTGAGGTCCTTCGGCAGCAGGTTGCGGGAGCTGAGGTCGGAGACCACCTGCGCCGGGTCGGCGTAGAGCAGGCCGGTGCCCGCGAAGTTCAGCGGGTCGGTGGTCTGCAGGCCGCTGCCGATGACGACGACGCCCATCGGCTTCGAGCCGAGGTCGCGCGCGGCCTGGTCGATGGCGCCGAGGAAGTCGACCTCCGGCGCGGTCGCCTTGAGCCCGTCGATGTACGAGGTGATCTGGGTGAGCTTGGTGCGCTGGTCGTTCTGGCAGACGATCGCGTCCTGCGCGGACGAGCCGAGCGCGGTGGTGCCCATGACCTGCGGGGTGCCGGAGGGGACCACGACCGTCACCGAGCCGTTGGTCTTGCCCGCGGCCTCCAGCGTCGCGGAGGCGGAGGCCGGGAGCGCGACGGCGGGCGCGTTCGCGGTGCTGCCGGCGACGACGCCCAGGTTGCGCTTGGCGGACTGGTCGCACGCCTGACCCGAGGCGGTGGCTGACGTGCAGGCGGTCAGGCCGGCGCACAGGGCGACGACGGCCGCGGCGGCGGCGAGGAGCCGCGGGCGGGACACGACGCGGCTCACGGGGCGACCTCCGGTCCCGCGCCCGCCGCGCCTGAGCCGCCAGACGCGCCTGGGCCTCCCGATGTCAGGGGAGGCGTCACATCCGCCGCCTCCACGACGCGATGCGACCGCAGCTCGCGGATGATCTGGCTGGTGCTCTCCGGGTCGCGCTCGCGCTGCGCCAGGCGGGTGGCGAGCTGGGCGCGCACCACGTCCATCCGTGAGTGGAACGTGACGCGCGCGCCGGTGTACCGCACGGCGTCGTGGGTGTCGAGCAGCATCGCCGAGCGGGTGCGCTCCTGCGCCGCGACGGCCTCGCCGAGCAGGCGGTCGCGGTGCAGCCGCAGCCGGGCGACGTGCGCGTGCGCCTTCTCGGCCGCGGTCAGCAGCGGCTTCGTGGTCAGCCAGGCGACGACGAAGCTCAGTGCCCCGGAGGTGGTGAGCACGCCGAGCATGAGGAACGCCATGATCGTGTCCGGCGCCGTCCACGAGAACCCGCTCGGCTGCGCGGTCTGGGCGCCGCCGACGAGCCCGGTGAGGCCGCCGGCGTTCTGCGCATCGATGCCCGCCTTGATCCGGGCGATCGTGATGGCGGCCAGGATCGCGGCCCATACCAGGGCGAGCACGACCGCGGTCGCGATCCAGCGGCGGGACATGACGCCCGCCTGCACCCGCCGGAGCAGCACGGCGACGACGTGCGGCAGCGTCACGACGGCGAGCGAGATCCCGAAGGTGATGACGTACATCTGCACGCCGATCGAGCCGTACTGGCTGTCGTTGCGCAGCAGCAGGGTGAGCGCCTGGGCGAGCAGGATGTAGTCGACCGCGATCATGGCGGCGAGCAGCACGTAGACCATGACGTGCGCGAACGGGGAGACGTGGCCGACGCGCGGGCGCAGGCGCGGCGGGCGGGTGACGATGTCGCGTGCCATGGCGTCCTCTCAGGCGTAGGTGTGGAAGTCGGGGTCGTGTCCGGCGAGCTTGGCGTCCAGCCGCTCCGCGTCGAGCTCGGCCCGGCGGATGTCGTCGTCGGCCCGAGCGAGCGCCCGGCGGATCAGCTCCTCCCGGGTCTGCGCCTCGGCGACGCGGGCCGAGGCGGCGGCGACGTTGCGCGTCCGCTGCCGCTCCAGGTCGGCGACGCCGGCGCGCTCGAAAGCCGACAGCTCGTGCTCGAACACCTCCAGCGTCTCCACATCGACCGCGTGCCGCATGCGCCGCAGTCGCCAGAGCAGCCGACGTCGCAGGCCGCCCGTGCGCGGGACGCGGTAGTCCTTCAGTCGTTCACGCCTGGGCATCGGTCCTCCTCGGATCGCGGTCGTCGTACGCGGCAGGCCCGCGGCCTGTGGTGCGCACGCTGAGGTCGTCCCCGGGGGCGGGATGCAACGGGTCGACGGCCGTGCCGCGCGAGCTCAGCCACCCGGTGCGGCGCAGCGCGGGAGGCTGGGGCGCGACGCGGCCGGAGGTCGCCTGGCGCAGGGCGCCCCAGTAGACGGCGGCCTTCTCGTCGGAGCGGTCGAACATGCGGGCGGCGCGCAGCTGGGCGGCCGTGAAGCGGGTGTTGATACGCGCACTCAGCTCGCTCGCGCGGCGGTGGGCCCGGCGGATGCGGCGCTCGAGCCTGCGCAGCTCCTCGAACGCGGGGCCCTGGCCTTCGGCCACGCGGGCCCGCTCGGCGTCCGGGACGCGGTCGATCCGCTCCTCGTAGGCGTCGAGGTCGGCCCGCAGGGCCGAGGCGAGCATCCGGTGCTCGGTGAGCTCGCGCCGCATCCCGCGGAAGAACCGCTCCTCCTCGCGCCGGGCGTAGGCGTCGGCCCGCGCCTGCAGCGTCGCGACGGTCGGCGTCGTGGTCTGCTCGCGCTGGGCGTCCGTGTCGTGCACGGCGGCCGCGTCCTGGCGCGCCAGCCGGCCGAGCCGGCGGCGCGCCAAGGGACCCAGTCGGAGCGGCTGAGGCGTCATAACCGCTGAGAGTAGGGAGCGGGCCTGTGCGTCCCCTAGGTGAACGTCGAAGGAAGGCCGAGCGTCAGGCCGCCGCTTCGCTCACCTCCTGGTCGCGGAAGTGGCCGGCGAGCATCGCGACCACGCCGACCGCCGCCCAGCCGAGCAGCACCAGCCAGGGGAACAGCGCGTCGGCCGCGGGGAAGTAGGAGAGGTCGCGCAGCAGGGTCACCGACGCGCCCGGCACGAACCACTGTCCGATCTCGCCCCAGGGCGCCGCGACGAACTGCAGCGGCTGGGCCGCGGAGGAGAGCGGGTTGCCGATGAGCACCGTGACCACGGCGCCGACGGCGATGCCTGCGCGGCCGAGCAGCGCGTTCATCCCGACGATGAAGGCGGAGGTGGCGAGCATCGAGAGGGACACGGCCAGCCAGTTCGCCCAGAACGCGCCCTGCAGGATGCCGAACCAGCCCTGCATGATGCCGGTCACCGCGAGTCCGCCCGCCACCGCGTAGACGGCGACCGCGGTCAGCCGTCGCCAGCTGCCCGCGACGAGGATCGAGATCAGGACGCCGCCGATCATCCCGCCGAGGACCAGCGGGAACGACGACGCGGTGAGCCCGAGCCCGCGAGCGTCGGTGGAGGCGAGCGGGACGACATCGGTCACCGCGACGGTGATCTTCGGCGCGACCGTGCCGGCCGGGGCCTTGCCTGCGGCGACGGCCTGCTGCACCGCCGCGTCGGCCTGCTGCTGCGCCTGCGCCTGCAGCTTGGCGGCCAGCTGGCCGAGCAACTGGCTCACGGCGGCGCCGTTCGCCGAGGCGGTGAGCACCTCCGGCCGCTCGCCGAGCACGATCGCGCCGTCGACCGTCCTGTTCTCGATGAGCTTCACCGCGTCGGCCCGGGAGGAGGCGGTGGTCAGCGCCAGCGCGCCCTCCGCGCTCTTGTTCAGCTGCGCGGTGACCGCCGAGACGGCGGCGGGGGAGCCGGTCACCGCGATCGGCAGGTCTTTCACCGAGGAGGTCACGGTCGGCCAGAGGAAGGCCAGGAGGATGACGACGACGGCGAGACCGGCGCCGAGCGCGAGGCCGACGGTGCGGCGCCAGGGGGTGTGCACGCGTGCGACCGCAGGCGGCGTCTCGAGGGCCGGGGGCTCGGGTGCGAGGGCGGTGGGTGCGGACATGATTCCTCCAAAAACGAATGCTCGTTCTTTATAGTGATCCGTCGATCCGGTAGTGTCAAGAACGATCATTCTTTTTGTGGAGGACGGAATGCCGAAGGTCACCGAGGAGCACCGGCAGGCCCGCCGCCGCCAGATCGCGCAGGCGGCGCTCCGCTGCTTCGCGCGCAGCGGCTTCCAGCAGACGTCGATGGCCGACATCATCGCCGAGTCGGGGCTCTCCGCCGGCGCGATCTACGGCCACTACAAGAGCAAGGAGGAACTGGTCGAGCTCGCCGTCTCCACGGTCCTCGACGACCGCTTCGTCGAGGTGGCCGACGCCCGCGGCCGCGACCCGCTCCCGACGCCGGGGCAGATGGTCCGCCTGCTGCTGGACGGCATCGAGTCGCAGATCCCGGACCTCAGCCTGCTGCTGCAGATCTGGGGCCAGATGCCCATCAACGCGCGACTCGGCGAGATCGCCGTGCGCGTCGGCGCCCGCATCCGCGGCCTCTTCACCGACTATCTCGTCACCTGGTACGAGCGCCGCGGCGGCTTCCCGCCCGAGGAGGCCGCCGCCCGCGCCGCCCAGGACGCCACCCTCTACATGGGCATCATCCAGGGCTACGTCACCCAGAAGACGCTCTTCGCCGACTTCGACCCGGAGACCTACCTCACCGCCGTCGACCGGGTGGCCGCCGACGTCCGCCGTTAGGGTGGATCGGTGAACTCGCACGACACCGTCCTCGAACTCCACGACGTCACGTTCCGGCGCGACGGCACCCAGATCCTCGACGGGATCGACCTCACGGTCCGCGCGGGCGAGCACTGGGCGCTGCTCGGGCCGAACGGTGCAGGCAAGTCGACCGTGCTCGGCTTCTGCGGTGCGCTCACCTTCCCGACCTCCGGCACCGTCGACGTGCTCGGCCGGCGTCTCGGCCGGGTCGAGCTGCAGGAGCTTCGCCGCCACATCGGCCACGTCAACCCGCGGCACCCGGTGCGCTCGCCCCTGACGGCGACCGAGGTGGTGCTCACCGGGATCACCGGGACGCTGGAGCCGCCCATGCGATGGGAGCCGACGGCGGAGGAGGTGCGCAGGGCGCGGGAGCTCATCCACTCGGTCGGGCTCGACGAGCGGCGCGACGCCCGCTGGCCCACGCTCTCGCAGGGGGAGCGTGGACGGGCGCTCATCGCCCGCGCGCTCGTCTCCGAGCCGCGGCTGCTGCTCCTGGACGAGCCCACGACCGGGCTCGACGTCGCCGCGCGCGAGCAGCTGCTGGAGACCATCGACGGCCTCTCGCACAGCGCCCCCGAGCTCGCCTCCGTGCTGGTCACGCACCACCTGGAGGAGTTGCCGGAGACGACGACGCACGCCCTGCTGATCTCGCACGGGCGGACGGTCGCCGTGGGTGGCATCGACGACGCGGTCACCACCGAGACCGTGACGCGCGCGTTCGAGCACGCGATCCGGGTGGAGAAGGCCGACGGCCGGTGGAGCGCACGCGCCGTCCGCGAGCGCCCTCTCGCGGCTCGGGCGCACGGAGCGGCGTGAGCAGGTTCGCCACCGCCGACGACGGGACGCGCCTCGCCTACGACGAGGCGGGGACGGGCGTCCCCGTGCTCCTGATCGCGGGGCAGGCCACCGGGATGCGCGGCTGGGGTCCGTTCGCCGACGCGCTCGCCCGCGATTTCCGCGTCATCGTCTACGACCACCGCGGGATCGACGAGAGCGGCCTCGGCGACCCGGCGCTGTACAGCACGCGGGGATTCGCGGACGATGCGGTGGCGGTGCTCGACGCGGCCGGCGTCGCGGCGGCGCACGTGGTCGGACATTCGATGGGCGGCCGGATCGCCCAGTGGCTCGCCGCCGATCACCCGGAGCGGGTGCGCAAGCTCGTCCTCCTCGCTACCACCTCGGGCGACCGCAGCGCCCGACCGCGCGACCCTTCCACGGTCGCAGACCTGCTGAGCGGCGACCGCGAGCGGATGCTCCCGCTGTTCTTCGACGACGCCTGGGCGGTCGGCCACCCGGCCGACGTCGACCGCTTCTTCTCCCGCACCGCTTCCCGGCCGGCCCTGCGCGGGCATTTCGCCGCGAGCCGGGACCACGACGGCCGTGACGCGCTGCCGCGGATCCAGGCCGAGACCCTCATCCTGCACGGCACCCGGGATGCGCTGACCCCTGTCGCGCACGCCCGGCTGATGGCCGAGCGCATCCCCGGAGCGGTGCTGCGGGAACTCGACGCGCGGCACGGCCTCCACCTGGACACCGCGGAGGTGGAGCAGGCGGTGCGGCGGTTCCTCCTGCCGCCGCGGCAGCCGGCCGCGGCAGCGGCTCGCTGAGGCTGTCGAGCCGGACGCCGCCAGATCGTCGCGTCATGGTCCGCGTCCCGGATCGGTCTCTTAAGGCATCGGGCGCTCATACCCCAGAGCGTCGATGACTCTTCCCGGGACCCAGAATCGGAGCCACACCCATGTCAGAACGTTCGAGAGGCCGCACAGCGAGACGGGCGTGCGCGGTGGCCGGCGCGAGTGTCGCTCTGGCCGGGACGATGGCGTTCGCATCGGCGATCCCCGCGTCAGCGGCGACACCGGACTGCAGCGGGGGTGTCTGCACCGTCACCCTCACCAACAACGACAAGGAGTTCACCGTCCCCGCTGGAGTGGCCTCGGTCGACGTGTCGATCGCGGGAACCTCGGGTTACGGCGGCCAGAACCCCGCCGACGGAGGGCCGGGCGGCGCGTTCCACTTCTCGTACCCGGTGAGCTTCGGCGACATCTTGAGGGGAGGCACCGGCAGGGATGGAGGTCGGCTGCTGCCCTCTCTCTCCTACCTGGGCGGCGGCGCATCGGCCCTGAGCAGCGGTGACAAACTCATCGCCATGGCGGGCGGAGGCGGCGGTTCGGCCGACGGCTGCCGCGGCGGTGCCGGAGGCACCTTCGGAGATACGCAGAGCGGGGGCGACGGCGCACTGATGGGCGACGGGACCGGCGCTCCGGCGACGGGCGGGACCTCGACGACGGCCGGCGCAGGCGGAGTCGGCACGGACTACCCGGGAGGCCCGGGAGACGGACCGTCGACTGCGCAGTCGGCGCACATGGGAGGTCGACCCGCCAACCCTGAAGACGTCGCCCTGGCGCACCCGGGCGGCGGCGGTGGTGGCGGCTACTACAGCGGCGGCGCCGGCGGCAGCGCGGTCGGCGAGGGCAGCTGGGGCTGCGGAGCCGGAGGTTCCGGATACCTGGACGGCGCCGCGACCGACGCGGTGAACGACGCACCGCACGTGGGCGCCGGCTTCATCGTGATCACCTACCGCGAGCCCGACAGCGGCGAGGTCCCGGCCATCGACCCCGCCCTCGGCGCGGGGTCGGTCGCTGCGGCGGGGGTCGTCGGTGGGGGCTTCCTGTGGCTCCGTCGCAGGAGGCGGTCCACGAACGCGACCGGCTGAGAGCCGCGCGAGCCCGCGCATCCGACCCGTCGACCGCCGGTCAGTCGACGCGGAACGCGCCGGCTCGTGCCGCGTCCACGAACTCCGCGTAGTCCGCCTCGGCCTGGTCGGCGTACTTCTCCGACCAGGCCGCGAGAGCCGCCGCGAAGGTGGCCCCGGAACCGATGTACCCCGCGATGAACGGCGACTTCGGCGAGCGGGCGTGGGCGCGGGCGAGCGCGACGGCGCAGACGCGGGCGTAGTCCAGGAACTGCGGCAGGTTCATCGCACCGATCTCGAACGAGGCGTTCCTGTTGCGGAACTGGCGCATGTAGAAGGCGAACCGCTCCACCCGGAGGAAGCCGAGGAACGGGTCGGAGACGGCCTGCAGGATGCGCTGGCACGCCACCACCCGGTAGCCCTGCTCCTCCGGCAGCAGCGTGAGGTCGAGGTAGCCCGGCAGGGGCTGCACACCGCCGAACCGCTCGACGACCGAGATGTCCGCCTCCTTCAGCTGCAGGATGACCGGCTCGCCGGTCGGCCCGCGCAGCGCGATGATGAAGCACCGCGTTCCGACGCTGCCGACGCCGACCACACGGCGGGCGACATCGTCGAGCCGCAGCTGCGAGGTCAGGAGCGCCGTGTTCGGCGGGAGGGTCCTCCGGTAGCGTTCGTACGCATCCTGGGCGAGCGCCTGCACCTCGGGCTCCGCCCGGAGCAGGATCGGCGGCCGCTCGACGAACCGCAGCCGGTCGTGCTCGTCCGTCTCGAGCGTGCGGCGCGCCGTGCGCTCGGTCGTGCGCTTCTTGGACTCCTTGGTGACCTGCCGGACCAGCCGCTGCATGTCCGGGCTCAGCAGACCACGGCCGGACCCCACCGCCGTCGGCGTGAAGTACCGTGCGGTCAGCGGCGTCGCGAGCGCGGTCCGCAGCCAGTTGCGGTACGCGAGGGCCGAGCCCTCCGTCGCCTCCCGGACCTGCTCGACGGGGAGGCCGAGCGACCGTCCAGCGAGCACGACGCTGCAGAGCAGCCGCCTCAGGTCCCACTCCCACGGCCCGACGGTCGCCTCGTCGAAGTCGTTGATGTCGAACACCATGGCGTCCTCGGGCGAGCGGTACATCCCGAAGTTGCTGAGGTGCGCGTCGCCGCAGATCACCACCTCGGCGCCGGTCGTGGGTGCCTCCGCCAGGTCGGCGGCCTGGATCGCGGCCGTGCCGCGGTAGAACGCGAACGCGTCGGCGCTCATCCGCTGAACCCGCAGATCCACGAGGTTCTGCAGCCGGTCCTCGTGCTGCCGCCGCAGGATGCCGATGGGGTCGCGGCCGGGCGGCGGAACGTAGTCGGCGGCCGCCGAGCGCGGCAGCACCTCGCGGGCGGCGCGCCCCGCCTCGAACAGCTCCTCGGGCGAGAGCGGGCTCTCTGCGCGCTCGCCCGCTTCTGCGACATCCAGGCTCATGACGGCACCTCCTCCGGGGCGACGCGGCCGCGGTCCCGCGGGCGCATCCGGCCGGACGCGCTCATCATAGGTCCGCGGATGCCGCTACGGTAAGCAGGATGTGGGAGGCGATCGAACACCGTCGTGAGGACGGCGAGCGGGTCGGCTGGCTGCGCCCGGAGGGGGAGGGTTTCGTACCCATCGACCTCCTGGGGCGGGAGCTCGCCGGGCCGGTGGACTGGCTCACCGGCGAGGAACTGCTGGAGGCGACCGGGATCGGCTACCTCGCCGACCCGTACGAGCTGCGCCTCGACGACGGCCGCTGGCTGCGCGTTCGCCTGACCGAGGTGTCCACCGAGCGGATCGTGGTGAAGAAGGACGACTACGGGGCCATCGACGCACCGCAGCGGATCTACACCCTCGCCTTCCCCATCCCGGAGTCGCTGCGGCCGCTCTGACCGCGGGCGATCCGGTCTGTCCGCGGAGGCGGGGGTGGCGCTAGCATCGGCGCCACACGGCCCGCGAGCAGGAGGAGGGGCGGATGATCCCCCTGACCATCGGCACCACGGTCGAGGCGCCGGAGCGCCCGGCTGTCATCGACGGCTCCCGGTTCAACCGGCACACCTTCTGGTGCGGGCAGAGCGGGTCGGGTAAGACGTACGCGCTCGGCGTGGTGCTGGAGCAGCTGCTGCTCCGGACCGAGCTGCCGATGCTCGTCCTCGACCCGAACGCCGACTTCGTCGCGCTCGACACCCTGCGCGACGACACCGCGCCCGCCGACGCCGCGCAGTGGGCCGACCTCGATATCCGGGTGCTGCACTCGAGCACGCGGCAGGAGCCGCAGCTGCACATCCGCTTCGTCGACCTCAGCGTCCCGGCCAAGGGCGCGGTCGGCCAGCTCGACCCGATCGCCGACGACGAGGAGTACAACGCGCTCCTGCACCTGCAGGCGGAGCCGGAGCACTTCGACGGCGACCGGTTCCTCTCGGCACTGCTGGAGTCGGAGGACCCGGCCCGCCGACGGCTGGGGCTGCGGATCGACAACCTCGAGATCCTGCAGTGGCCGCTGTGGGCGCTCGGCGCATCCTCGGCGACCGAGGTGGTCACCGCCCGCCCGCGCGTCGTGGTGCTCGACGTCGGCGGCTTCACCCACCCGGGCGAGCCGCAGGCGGCCGCACTCGGCGTCCTGGAGGACCTGTGGAACCGCCGGATGGAGCGCCGCCCGATCCTCATCGTCATCGACGAGGCGCACAACTTCTGCCCGCCGGTGCCGCGCACGAGCGTGGAGGCGAAGCTCACCGAGCAGCTCATCCAGATCGCCGCGGAGGGCCGCAAGTTCGGGCTGTGGCTGTTCCTGTCGACGCAGCGGCCCACCAAGATCCACCCGAACGTGCTCTCGCAGTGCGACAACCTGGGCCTGATGCGGATGAACTCGCCCCGCGACCTGGCCGAGCTCGCCGACGTGTTCGGCTTCGTGCCCGCGCACCTGCTGGAGCAGTCGCCGTCGTTCCGCAAGGGCGAGGCGCTCTTCGCGGGCGCCTTCACCGAGGAGCCGCAGCTGGTCCGCATCGGCCGCCGCCTGACCGTGGAGGGCGGGGGAGACCTCGCGGTGGCGGCGCACCGCTCCTAGAAGGCCTCGATCCCGTCCCGGATCAGCACGACGCCGATCACGAGCAGCAGCACCGCCATGACCGCCGAGTTGTTCTGCACCAGCCAGCCGCGCAACCGCTGCAGCGGCCGGCGCATCCGGTCGGCCGAGACGAGGTAGGCGATCACGGGGACCGCGACCGACAGTGCCGCGATCAGCGTGAACACTGCGATCGCGACCGCCGCCGCACCGGAGCTCAGCCCGTCGGCGCCGATCGCCACCCCGGCACCTGCCGCCAGCAGCAGGTTCTTCGGGTTGACCGCGGCGAGCACGAATCCGAGCGCGAACCCCCGCCACGTGGTCGACGAGTCGATGGCACCCATCCACGCGGGGAGGGCAGGCGCATCCCCCAGCCTCGGCCGCGAGCGCCACTGCCGGAGCGCCAGCAGCAGCAGGGCGAGACCGAGCACGATCCTGATCGTCCCGGCGACAGGCTGCGAGGAGTCCGGAGCGGGCTCCGGGATCAGCGACGACAGCAGGGTGAACACGGTCACGGCGACGGCGATGCCGACCACCCAGCCGACCAGGAAGCCCACGCCGGTGCTGCGCGCCCGCGGCGACAGCAGCATCAGGATCGCCGCGATGATCGGGATGGGGCTGATCGCGATGCCGACCGCGTAGGGCAGGACATCGGCGATCGCCTCACCCACGGCCGCTGCCGCCGTCGTGCGCCTGCCGCCGCTCCGCGCGCCGCTCCTCCGACTCGTGCTTCATCACCTCGCGGGTGTGGGTGAGGTCGCCGATGATCGGGCGCCACAGCCGGGAGCGCGGGTCGGCGTCCACCAGCACAGCGCGCACGAGGAGGGTGATCGGGACGGCCAGGATCGCGCCGATCGGGCCGAGCACCACCGCCCACAGCAGCACGGAGAAGAAGGTGAGCGTCTGGCTCAGCGCGACCGCGTTGCCGACCACCTTCGGCTGGACCACCGACTGCACGATCGCGTTGATGACGCCGTAGACGATGATGACCGCCACGACCGTGCCCCAGCCTCCGGTGAGGTAGCCGAAGACGAGCGGCGGCACGAGCGCGATGAAGTAGCCGACGTTCGGGATGAAGCTGCACAGGAACGACAGGATGGCCCAGAGCAGCGCCGCCGGGACGCCGAGCAGCCACAGCGCCACGCCGTTGATGACGCCCTGCACGATGCCCAGCAGCGTCGTCACGACCATGTAGCGCCGCACCGAGTGGGCGAAGCCGGTCATCGCGAACACCAGGTTCGGCCGCACCGGCCTGAGCTCCCGCAAGAGGGTCGGCGTGTAGGCGGCGTCGGCCGGCATCAGGATGAGCATCGTCAGCACGATGACGAGCAGGGCGATCAGCCCGAACGCGTTCCCCAGCAGGCTGCTGAAGAAGGACAGCATCGTGCTCGGGTTGAAGCCCGCCTCGATCTGCTGCACCTGCTGCGGCCCGACCCCGATGCTCTGCAGCCAGGACGCGAACTGGTTGCCGATCGCCTGCAGCTGCGGCTGGTACTGCGGCAGCATCCCGACGAACTGTGCGACCGCGACCCACAGCACACCGATGAACGCGGCGAGCAGGGCGAACACCGTCAGGCCGACCGCGCCGGTGGCGAGCCCCTGCGGGGTCCCGTGCCGTTCCAGCCACACCCGCACCGGCTGGGCGCAGATCGTGAGCACCAGGGCGAGCAGGGTGGGGGCGAGGATGCTGCCGATGGCCGCCATCCCGAAGGCGATGACGACGCCCGCGGCGAGGCTGAGAAGGATGCGCAGCCCGCGGCCCACGCCGCCGGCCCCCTGCTCGGCGTCCGGGTCCTCCGGGGCCTCGGGCGCTGCCGGGCGGGGCCGTCGGCCGCGGAAGGGCCAACGGCCGCGGTGCTCCTGTGCCGCCGGCTGCGCGGGCGGGGGAGCATCCGGGGTGAGGTCATCGTCGGTCATGCGCGGCTCCCTCCAGGGTCAGGGCGGCGATCGCCGCTCTGTTGGTGTCGAAGAAGCGGACGCCGTCGAGCAGGCCCAGCCGCTCCAATCGCTCCCGGATGCCCGGGCGGACCCGCGTCAGGGACAGGTCGGCGCCGCTCGCCGCCAGGTACGACTGGACGCCCGTCCACGCGTCGGCGCCGGTCACGTCCACGTCGGTCACGGCCTCCAGGTCGAGCACGAGGTGGGCCGGATGCGACGCCTCCACCGCGCGGCGCACGGCCGTGCCGAAGGCGCCGCTGTTGGCGAAGAAGAGCGGGGCGGCCAGGCGCACGACCACGACGCCCGGGGCGGTCTCCAGGCCGTCGGGCGCCGCGCCCAGCAGGGAGGCGTGCGGGTCGCCGTCGGCCTCGAGCACGTCGATCGGCGGGTTCGCCGCCCGCCGCACGACGTTCACCACGGCCAGCACGAACGCGATGCCGATGCCGGCGATCGGGCCGATCAGCACCGCGCCGAGGAAGCAGACCGCCGCCACGGCGAACTCGAACCGGTCCTGCCGCCAGAGCGCGACGAGCTTGCGGATGCCGAGCAGCGGGAACACCGCGACCGCCACGATCGCGCCGATGGCGGGCGACGGGATGTCCTCCAGCAGTGCGGTGCCGAAGATCAGCAGGAGCAGAGTTCCGGCGGCGGCCACGAGCGTCGGCAGCTGCGTCCGGGAGCCCGACTGGTCCATCGCCGCGGTGCGTGAGGTGGAGGAGCCGACCGCGAAGCCGCCGCTGACGCCGGCGCCCAGGTTGGCGAGGCCGAAGGCCAGCAGGTCGCGGTTCGCGTCGGTCCGGTAGCCGTGCTTCTCGCCGTAGGACCGGGAGACCAGCAGCCCCTCGCCCATGGCCACGACGGTGAGGGCGATCGCCGACGGGATGAGCTGCAGCCACTGCGTCCACCCGATGACGGGCCAGGTGAGAGCGGGAGGGCCGGCCTCCACGGGCCCGAGCACCGCGACGCCGAGGCGGGCGGGACCGGCCAGCATCACGACGACCGTCGCCACGACGAGGACCACCAGCGCCCAGGGGAGCGCCGCGGCGATCCGCCGGCCGACCAGGAGGACGACGATGGCTCCGGCGGCGATGAGCACCGACCACACGTTTGTCGTTCCGAGGCCCGCGAGAAGATCGCGCACCTGCTGGACGAACTCGTCGCCCGCGCCGATCTTCACGCCGAGCATCTTCGCCAGCTGGGAGACCAGGATGTCGAGGGCGAGACCGCCGACGAAGCCGACCAGGATGGGCTTCGACAGGAAGTCGGCGAGGAAGCCGAGCTTGAACACGGAGGCGAGCAGGAAGACGATGCCGCAGATGATCGCCTGCGCGAACGCGAGGGCGAGGTAGCCCTCGCTCCCCGCGACCGCGAGGCCGCCGAGCGACGCGGCGACGAGCGCGGCCGCCGCGGCGTCGGGCGAGGCGACCACCTGCCGAGACGAGACGGTGAGCGCGTACAGGATCGACGGGAGCACCAGGGCGTAGAGCCCGGCCGTCGGCGGCAGCCCGGCGATCTGCGCATACCCGATGTTGAGCGGGACCGCGATGGCGAGCAGGGTGACCCCGGCCAGCAGCTCCCGCACCAGGTTTCCGCGGTTCAGCCCTGCGAGAGGGCGCAGTGGAGTGCGCCGCGGCGCCGCAACCGTTGGGGGTTGCGGCGCCGCGGGGGTCGTTCCGGTCACGACGGACGCTCGTCCCGCCGCGGGATCAGACGGTCGGCGCTGCCGGCGGCGGGGTCGCCGGAGCGGCGGGCGCCGCGGGCGCGGCCGGTGCTGCGGCAGGGGCCGCGGCGGCGGCCGCCGGCTGACCGGAGAGAGCGTGCGCCTTCAGGTGGGCGAACTCCTCCGGCGTGATGGCGCCGCTGTCGAGCAGAGCCTTCGCCTTGCTGATCTCGTCGGCCGGGCTCGAGCCGGCGACCTGACGGATGTAGGCGTCGGTGGCCGACTGGTACTGACGGGCCTCCCTCTGGCTGCGCTGCGCCATCCCGGGTCCGCGGGCGATCAGGTAGACCAGCGCGGTGAGGAACGGCACGAAGATCAGGAAGATGATCCACAGCGCTTTCCACCAGCCGTTGAGCTTGTGGTCACGGAACAGATCGCTGATGATCGCGAACAGCGCGAACAGATACGCCACGAAGGCGAAGCTCCAGAAGAAGAGCCAGATGACGCTCCAGAAGTTGCTCCAGTCCATGTTCGTTTTCCCCTCTCAGCTCCACGCTCGCACGAGCCTGGATGTGCGCTGAGAGTAACGCCACGGAGGATTGCGCGGCTAGACGGTGTTTCGCCGCCGGTCGCGCGTCAGGAGAGGGCGGTCAGTTCGGCGGTGAGCCGGTCGACGATCTCGGACGCGAGGAAGCCGAGCGGCCCGGCCTCGCGGGCGAGCGACTCCCCGGCGGCGGCATGCAGGTACGTGCCCCAGACCGCCGCCTGCACCGGGTCGGCGCCGCGGGCCGCGAGGCCCGCGATCGCGCCGGCCAGGGCGTCCCCGCTCCCGGAGGTGCCGAGCCCCGGACCGCCGTCGCCGACGGTGTAGAGGCGGCCGTCCGGCGCGGCGACGCGGCCGAAGCAGGAGACCGTCGCGCGGTAGCGGCGGGCGAGCTCGCGGGAGTCGGCGTCCAGATCCCGCACCTCGCGCCCGAGCAGGCGGCCCGCCTCCTCGGTGTTCGGCGTCAGGATGCGCGGTCCGGACCCGGCGAGCCGCGGGTGCCCGGCCAGCGCCCCCAGCGCGTAGGCGTCGAGGACGAGCACGGTGTCGCGCCCGGCGGCGCGCGCCGCCCGGGTGAGCATCCTCGCCGTCTCCTCCGCGTCGTCGAGCCCGGGGCCGATGAGCACGGCGTCCGCGGCCGCGAGATCCGACGACGCCGACCGGATGCCGGCGCCGCGCACGCTCCCAGCGGAGGACTCGGGGAGGGGGACGACCCCGCTCTCCGGCAGGGCGACGGCGACCGCCACCGCGACGGAGGAGCCGACTGCGAGCGTCAGCCGGCCCGCGCCGACGCGCAGCGCGGCTCGCCCGGCCAGCAGGGCCGCACCGGGGGAGCGGAGCGCGCCGCCGACCACCACGACCTCTCCCCGCGACCGCTTCGAGCCGGACGGCTGTGGCAGCGGCCAGGCGCGGAGCAGCTCGGGCGTGACGGTCTCCGGCGTCGCTCGGCGCGCCTCACGCATCGGCACGCGCCTGACCGGGGTGCTCGGTCGCGGGGAGGCCCGCGGCGGCGAGGTGCTCGTCGTCGGCGAAGGCTTGCAGCGTCCATCCCGACCCGTCGGAGGTCAGCTCGGTGACCGACGCGTTCGCGACAGGATGGGTCAGCAGGTGGTCCGCCAGTTGCGCCTCGGACATCCGCAGCAGCACATACAGGAACAGGCTCACCACGGCGTCGTGGGCGAACACGACCACCGTCCCGCTGTCGGCGGGAAGGTCGCGGAGGAAGGAGCGGATGCGCAGGGCGACATCCGTCCACGCCTCGCCGCCCGGCGGCCGGTAGTAGAACTTCCCCGCCCAGCGCCGGCGCTCGGCCTCCAGCGGAAGGCGGTGCTCGACGCCGAGCGCGGTCAGACGGTCCAGGATGCCGAGCTCCCGGTCGCGCAGGCGCTCGTCGAGCAGCAGGGGCACCTCCTCGCCGAGGGCGAACCGGGCGGTCTGCACGGCCCGGTGGTAGGGCGAGCTGAAGACGACGGCGTCGGCCGGGAGGGCGGCGCGCAGGCGGGCGCCGAGCGCGCCCGCCTGCAGTTCGCCGAGCGGGGAGAGGGCGACGTCGGGATCGCGCGCCTCGACGGCGATCACCTCGGCGCCGGCGGCCTCCGCCGCTGCGGCCGCGACGTTCGCGGTGCTCTCGCCGTGACGGATCAGGAGCAGGGTGCGAGCGGTCATGGGGTGGACTGTACGCCCGTCGCCACTACCCCGGGCGATCACGGGGAGCGCGCTCTCATCGAGCAGAGCTGCTACAGAAGGCCGCAGCGCGGTTCGTCCGTTCCGAGACGACGACGCCGTCCACCAGCAGCCGGCAGCCGACGCTCTCGGTTGTCGAATCGGTCGTCACCCCCACGAACAGCGAGGTATCCGCTGCGGGATCGACGGTGTAGGTGCGCTCGAGGCTGCCGGTGAAGGAGACCTCGTCGCGAAACCCCTTTCCGCCCAGGCCTCCGGTGATCCAGAATGTGCCTCCTCCGTCGGCGGTGACGTGCACGACCGCCTGCTGAGTGGCCTCTCCATCGGTCGCCAGTGCCGTGCTGTACGGAACAGGCAGGGCGAGGGTCGGGCGGATCTGGCTGGGTATGGGCGGGATCGACGGTGCGGCATCGGAGCCGCCGAGCCTGCCCAGGTTCGCCAGGAGCGGGATGGCCATCGCCACGACGAGGATCGCCGCCCACCCCCACTGCCTGCGCCGCGGGAGGCCGTCCACCGGCGCTGCGATCCCGGCACGGTCGGCGGGGACGGGGTCGGCGTCGGCCGGTCCCGGAGGACGGCCCACGGGGGCCGTACCCTCGGCCTCCGTCTCCGCCTCCGCCGATGCATCTGTGCCGGCGAGCAACAGGATGACAACGGTCACGACGAGCGCCACCGTGCAGTACAGGGCGTTCGCCGACGCGGACGCCGACGGCGCGAAGGTCAGCAGTGCGGCGTAGAGCGCGCTCAGGACTGCCATCCGTCGGCACCACCGTCGCCACCGGCGCCGCTGAGATGCGCGGAATTCCGTCAGCCCCTGCCGGCCCATCCGTCGCAGCACAGGGGTCCCGCGGATGAGCGCGTACAGCAGGAGGAGCGTCAGGGCGGCCCGGTACATCCACGGCCATCCGCTCAACAGCAGAGGTGCTGTGAGGTAGCCGACCAGGGCGTAGCGCATTCCGGTGTAGCGCATCAGCGGCACGGGGGTCGGAGGGCCCTCGACGACGTAGTGCCGGGTCGTTTCGGGGCGATACGAGCGCAGTGCCCAGGTGTAGGCGAAGGTGCCCCAGCCTGCGGCCGCGGACATCCCGCCCACTGCGACGGCGAGCCGCCCGGCGTCGCCGCCGGCGGGCAGGGCCAGCAGCGCGGCCAGGAGGGCGCACATCCCGACGACCGCAGCACACCACAGCACCCACCGGACGGGCCGCGCTCGCCGGTACCCGGCCAGGTCCGTCGCACGGAGCGCGGCGCCCGTGCGCCAGAACATGAGCGCGAGCAGGAGCAGCTCGACCGCGACGAGCGGCTTGTAGAGCAGCGGCCAGCCGGTAAGGGCGAGCGTGCCGCCGAACAGTCCGGCGAAGGCGCAGAGGAACCACCCGTGCTGCATGGCGTCCCCGGTGGCCCGGAGCAGGACCTTCCGTGCCGTCTCGTCGTCCGGTGCAGTGCTCAGCGCGGCGCGGGCGTAGGCGGTGGCGGCGGCCGTCTCCTGGTTCTGCGCCTCCAGGCGAGCCAGCAACGAGAGCAGCTCCGCGTTGTCCGGAAAGAGCGCGAGCGCATCCCTCACCTCGTCGGTCGCGCGCTCCATGTCCCCGAGGAAGGTGATCGTGTACAGGCTGCGTACCACAGCCGCGGTGAGATCCTTCGGACCTTCTTCCGCAAGCCGGTCTACGATGCGCTTCGCCTCCTTCCCCCAGGCAGCACGGCGGGGTTCGTCGGCGGGCGCATCCTGGAACGCGTCGGCGAGTGCCAGGTACCGGCAGCGCAGCGCAGGCGCCCACAGAGGGTGCCGCTCCACCACCGTCGCGCTCAACTCCAGCGCCCGCTCGTCATCGTCGAGTCGGCGCGCCGCATCCGCCGCGCTGATGAGCGCGGAGCCGTCGGCGGGATCCCCGGCCAAAGCGGCGTCGGCGAGATCGGCGGCTCGCCGGAAGTCTCCCTGCGCGTACGCCACGTCGCTGAGTTCGACCAGGAGTCCGACGTGGTCAGGTTCCTGCGCGAGTGCCCGCCCCAGGATGTCCGCCGCGTGATCGAGTCGCCCGAGCTCGCGCAGCATCCGGCCGCGCTCGAGCGCGCGAGCGGACGGGTCGGAGTCGTCTGTCATCGGCGACGGCGTTTCGGCGACCGGGCGGCGGCCAGGTAATCCGCCAACTCGTCGTACTCGCCCGCCGTGTTCGCGAACTCGACGACATTGCGGGCGGTCTGCAGCCACGGTCCCACCGACGGCTGTACATCGTCGATGGCGGCGAGCAACTCCCGCATCCCGACCAGGCGGGGCTCGCCGCCGCGGATGGAGTCCATCAGTGCTGCCTCGACGGCGGTTGCACAGACATGCGCGACGTCGGCGCCGGAGAAGCCGTCGGTGCGCTGTGCAAGCTGGTCGAGGTCGATGCCTTCGACCGGTCGCGTCGCCAGATGCGCGCGAAAGATCGCCGCCCGCGCGATCTCGTCGGGCGGGGCGACCAGGATGGTCCGGTCGAACCGGCCGGGGCGCCGGAGCGCCGGGTCGACATCCCACGGCGCGTTGGTCGCCCCGACGACGTAGACGCCGGTGTTGTCGGAGCCGACCCCGTCGAGCTCGGCCAGGAGCTGATTCACCGTCGTGCGCATGGCCCCGCTGCCCAGGGTGGAACGGCGCGCGCCGAGCGCATCCAGCTCATCGAAGAAGATGACGGTGGGCGCCGAGCGACGGGCGTCTGCGAAGAGTCGCTGGAGGTTGCGCTCCGACTGCCCGAGGTACATGTCGAGGACGTCGGCGATGCCCACCTCGATGAAACCGGCGTCCAACTCACCGGCGAGCGCACGGCCGAGGAAGGTCTTGCCGCAGCCGGGCGGCCCGTAGAGCAGAAGCCCACCTCTGAGGTCGAGCCGGTACAGCGCCGCGAGCTCGGGGTTGCGCAGCGGGACGAGGAAGCTCGCTTCGATCCGTGCCTTCGCCTGCTCCATGCCGGCGACGTCGGCCAGAGTGACCTCCGGGCGCGTTGTGGGCGCGGAGGCCGCGTCGTCGTCGCGCTCTGGAGACGGCCCGGTGACGAAGACCGGGTGGGCCGCGTCGCCGAGGTCGGCGGCGGCGGCCTCCCAATCGAACTCTGGGGAGGACGTGGCGGCGGTGCCGGTGCCGGTGTCCGTCGACATCCGATCGTCGTCGCCGACCGTCGCGTCTCCGTCCACCTTCGCGTCTGGCGCGATCGCGTCTGGCACGGTCGCACCGAGCGCTTCAGTGATCCGCCCGACCAGAAGAGCGGCCACCTGGTCGGCGGGGTCCCGTTCGAGCACGCGGGCGCACTCCGAGAGCGCTTCGGTCGGTCGGCCTGCGAGGTGGAGCTGTTCGGCCAGGCGCAGGCGCAGGCCTGTGTCATCGGGGAGAGCGTTGGAGGCGCGCCGGAGCACCTCGATCAGGTCCACCGTTTCGGTCATGTCGAATCCTCCCGCGATCAGGGTGACAGCGTTCTGGCCCTACTCATAGAGACCTAGTACGCGTGCATTCCTGACGTGGGAACGCCGGAGGCGAAGCCGCCGCTCTTCGTCTATGCGCCGGCCCAGTCGAGCACACGGAGGGCGCGGAGCGTGTTCCACCTGCTCGGCTCGCCGACGGTCTCCAGCGCGACCGCGGGACGGCCGGGGAGCGGGGGGTTGAGCGTCCAGCGGCCGTCGGCGCCACGCTGCCTCGCTATGACCTCGACCGCCTCCTCCGCCCGTTCGTCGTAAGGGAGGCCGGCGGTGCGCAGGTGGTCGAGGCCGCGCAGCACGTCGTAGCGCCAGTAGTAGGGGAACGCGGCCGCGAGCCAGCCCTCGTCGATGAGTTCTCCGGTGGATCGGCGGCGCATCATCCCGCGCTCCAGGAGGTACTCCTGGCCGCGGTGCAGCGGCTCGGCGACGTCGGTCGGCCCGCCGGCGTCGCGGTAGGCGGCGAGCGCCTCGACGACGCAGACGGTGCTGTGGAAGGAGCCGGGATCGTCCCGGGTCTCGGCGTAGCAGTTCCAGCCGCCGTCGGACTGCTGGGTGTCGAGCAGCTTTCCCAGCATCGTCTCGGTGGCGTGGCCGTACGGCGCGCCCGCGGTCAGCACCCGGCCGTTGATGCACGGCTCGACCTCGCCGTCGAAGAAGGGGCTGTGTCCCCACTCCTCGCCCCAGTCGACCCCCGCCGCCGTCCGGTCGAGCGCGGCGCGCGTCCTGTCGCCATCGGCGCCGAGCAGGGCGAGCAGCAGCACGACGCTGTCGGTCGCGTCCCGGTCCTCCGGCTTCCAGACCGTCCCGCCCCAGGTGCCGGACGCGTCCTGCTGGTCGAGCAGGTGCGCTCCCCAGCCCTCGGTCTCGACCCTGGCCCGCTCGGCCCGGACCTCATCCTCCGGCGCACCGACCAGATCGCGCAGCGTCTGCCAGCGGATCGCCGGATCTCCCCCCAGCAGCCACTCCACCACCGGATCCTCGCGACTCCACCGTCCCCCGTTCACCCCGCCACCGTACGACCTCCCCCAACCCCGGCCAAGAGCTCCTGAGTTCTTCGAGCGAATCGCCGCGGAATTCTCGAAGAACTCAGGAGCTCTTGGCCGGGGCGGAGGGGGCGAAGGATTGGGTGCCCAGGACGCCGAGGAGGGCGAGCTTCTCGGCGGCTTCGGTGCGCGGAGCGGCGGTCAGCACGAGCAGGCACTGCGACTGGTCCTCGGTGAACAGCGCCTGGCAGTCCAGCTCGATCGCGCCGAGCTCGGGATGCAGGAGGGTCTTGTGGTCCTCGAACCGGCGGGCGACCTCGTGCCGCTCCCACAGCGCGGCGAATTCCGGGCTCTCGGCCAGCAACGCGCGCACCAGCTCACCGGCGCGGGACCGCGGGCCCATCGTGCCGTACGCGTCCCGCAGCGAGGCGACCTGCGCGCGGCTCTGGCGCTCGCGGTCGTCCTCGGGGTACTGCGCGCGTGCGGTCTCCGGCTCGGTGAACCAGCGGTAGTACTCGCTGCGCGCGAGCCCCGTGTACCCGGACCGGTCGCCCAGCAGGGCAACGGCCATCCGGTTCTGCACCAGCGTCTCGCCGGTGGACGACAGCACGAGCGCCGGGGTGTCCTGCAGCCGGTCGAGCACACGCTGAAGGGCGGGGGAGAGGTGATCGCCCGCCGAGATCCGGTCCGGGGTGTTGTGCCCGGCGACGCGGTAGAGGTAGTCCCGTTCGTCGGCCGTCAGCCGGAGGGCACGGGCGAGGGAGGCGAGCATCTGGTCGCTCGGCTGCGGCCCGCGCCGCTGCTCCAGCCGCGTGTAGTAGTCGGTCGACATGGCCGCGAGGAGCGCGACCTCCTCCCGCCGCAGCCCGGGAGCACGGCGGCGGGCACCCGGCGGAAGGCCGACGTCCTCCGGGCGCAGCGTCTCGCGGTGCCGCCGGAGGAAGTCGGCGAGGGCGGAACGATCCATGACTCCATGATGGCGGCCCGGCCCACGGCGAACCAGGGACCGCCGATCCCTGGACGACCGCTCCACTTCCTCCGGGCGCCGGGCCTGCGCACGCTGTGGTCATGGACATCACAGGGAACACCGTCTTCATCCCCGGCGCCACCAGCGGCATCGGGCTCGCCCTCGCCGTCGCCCTGCACGAGCGCGGCAACACCGTCGTCGTCGGAGGACGTCGCACCGAACTCCTCGAGCGGATCGCCGCGGAGCACCCCGGAATCGGCACAGTCCGCATCGACACTGCGGATCCGGAGAGCATCCGGGCGGCCGCGGCGCAGGTGCTCGCCGCCCATCCCGACCTCAACGTGCTCGTCGCGATGGCCGGCATCATGCGGGCCGAGGACTGGCACACGCCCGCCGGCTTCCTCGACTCCGCCGAGGCGACGATCACGACCAACATCCTCGGCCCGATCCGGCTCATCGCCGCGTTCGTCGAGCACCTTCAGACCCGGCCCGACGCCACCATCGTCACCGTCTCGTCCGGGCTCGCCTTCACGCCGCTGAAGGTCACACCCAGCTACAACGCCAGCAAGGCGGCCATCCACATGCTCAGCGAGAGCATCCGTCTGCAGCTGGCCGACACGAGCGTGAAGGTCGTGGAGCTGGAGCCGCCGTCGGTCGCCACGGACCTCATGCCCGGTCAGCGCGAGAGCTCCTTCGCGATGCCGCTCGACGCGTTCGTCGCCGAGGTCATGCAGCTCATCGAGACGCAGCCGGATGCGAAGGAGCTGCAGGTCGAGCGGGTCAAGTTCCTGCGCTACGGAGAGGCGCGCGGCGACTACGACCGGGTCGTCGAGGTGCTCAACGCCTCCGACCCGCACTAGCGGGCCGCCGATTCGTGCCGAATGCGCGTTTCGGCGCCGTCATTCCGCTGATTGGGCACGAATCTCGGGGGTGAGTCCCAGCCAGGCGGCGAGGTCGGCGATCGCGTGGTCGACGTCGTCGCGTGCGGCGGCGTCGAGGGGTTCGTCCTCGTGGACGGCGTCGACGCGCAGCACCCCGGCCTTGCGGTCGGCGGTCGCGTCGAGCTTCCCGACCAGGCGGTCGCCGTGCAGGATCGGCAGCGCGAAGTAGCCCCAGCGGCGCTTCGCCGCCGGCTTGTACATCTCGAGCAGGTACTCGAAGCCGAACAGCTCCTGCGAGCGCACGCGGTCGTGGATGAGGCGGTCGAACGGCGAGAGCAGGGCCGTGCGCCCCGCGAACGGCTTCCCGACCGCCTCCGGATCGACCCGCCAGACCCGGTCGCTGCCCTCGACCCGCGCGGGCGCACCGGCGTCGCCGACGAGCTGGGGACGCGCGATGCCCAGCGCCCGCAGGCGGCGCTCGTCGCGCAGCCGGGCCGCCTCGGCCTCCGGCACCACCGCGATGTCGGTCGGGTACACGCGCTCGGCGAGATCCCACGTGCGCTGCCGGCCGATCCGGCCCGCGACGGCGACCTCGCCGCGCCCCTGCAGCAGCTCCAGCATGTGGGTGACGTTCTTGTCGTGCGTCCAGCCGGTCGAGGTCCACGGCACCTCCGCGGTGTCCGGGATGTCCTTCGACAGCAGCGGACCGGCGCCGCGCAGCCGGTCGAGCACGTCGCGCCGGAACCGGGGATTCGCCTCCAGCCACGCCCGCCAGCCCCCGTGCGCGGGCCCGGAGGACATGCGGTCGAGGTTGAGCGCCAGGTCGGAGACCGGGCGGAGCATCGCGAACGGAGGCTGCACCGGGTCGTCCTGCGCCTTCAGCTCGTACAGCGCCCGGTCACGCTCGACCGCGGCCTGCAGCTGCTCCGGACGGTAGGCCGCGCCGATCCGCGTGTAGGCGATTAGGTCGGCGCTCGGCGCGATCGCCGCCGTCGGGTCCAGCTGCACGAACGTGAGGTGCTCAACCAGTGGCACGAGCTCCGCCGGGCGGTCGGCGTCGAGGCGCTGCGCGCGCACGGCGATGCGGCGCGCTTCGTCGCGGTCCAGGGCGATCTCCATGACCGAACGGTACCGGCTGCGACCGACACCGACCCCTCTTCCCCCGCTCTCGCTCCGGGGGATAGCATCCACGAGCACGGTCACCGACGGCGTCGGAAGGGGCGATCATGCGGCCGGAACCACAGCGGATCGTCGGCTGATGGACCTCAACGAGGAGGATGCCGGCGGCGACGCCACGCGCCTCCAGCGGCGGCTGTGGCGGCACTGGGGAACGCCCGCATCCATCTACGGGACCATCGTCTACGCGAGCGTCGTCGCGGCGGCGTCGGGGGAGCGCGACGACCAGGCCTCCGCCGTGCGGCTGCTCATCTTCAGCCTGGTCAGCATCGTCGTCTTCTGGCTGGCGCACGTGTACTCCACCGCGCTCGGCTTCCACGGCGACTCCACGCGGCTCGGCGACCGGGTGAGCGCGTCGATCCGGCACGCGCTGCGCGAATCCGGCGGGATGCTGGAGGCGGCGATCGTGCCGAGCGTGCCGCTGCTGCTGGCCGCGCTCGGGGTGCTCCCCGCAGACCTGGGGGTGGCGCTCGCGCTGTGGCTCGCGGTCGTCATGCTGGCCGTGCTGGGCTACTCGGTCTTCCTCATGCGCGGCCGGCCGTTCGTGGTCTGCCTGGTCGGCGCCCTCATCACCGGCGCGTTCGGGGTCGTCGTCATCCTGCTGAAGAGCGCGCTGCAGCACTGACCCGGGACGCGGGGCCGACATCAGAGCAGGGCCAGCCTCCCGACGATGCGGTCGACGCGGTTGCGCGGGCCGACCACGCTGACGGCGTAGTAGGGGAGGGCGTCGCCCTCGTTCTCAGCCACCGCGGCGAGGTACTCGTCGTAGACGCGCGTCTGCTGCGCCGCCGCGGGCATGTCCGCGACGAACACGTCGTCCGCTGCGGCCGCCTTCGCCCGGATGACGGCCAGCTGGGCGGCGGGCGCCCGCAGCACCGAGCACCCCGCCCACGGCAGGCCGGGGTGGGTGCTGCCGTCGGCATCCACCGCGTCCGGTCCCAGGAGGCCGCCGACCCCGGCAGCGGTCGCGGCGGCGGTGCAGCTGGCCGCGTTGGCCGCGAGCCCTGCCGGCAGCGACTCGTCGACGACGACCACCCACTTGAGGCGAGCGGAGCGGGTCGGGGAGGAGGTATCCACCTCGTCCGGCTGGAATCCGACTGCTGCGGTCATCGAGCATCCCTTCGTTCGGTCGTCGATCACAGAACCTAGCGACCGCGCGAGCAACGCGCTGAGAATCCGAACGATATTCGGCGGACGTCCTAGAATCGACGGCGTGGACGAACTTGATCGGGCGATCCTGCGCGAACTCCAGTCGGATGCGCGCCGCAGCAACCGGGACGTCGCCGCTGCGGTCGGCGTCTCGCCGAGCACCGCGCTCGAGCGCACGCGGGCGCTGCGGAGGCGCGGCATCATCCGCGGCGCGAGCCTCGACGTCGACCTCGCCGCGATCGGACGGCCGGTGCAGGCCCTCATCGTCGTGCGGGTGCGGCCGCCGTCGCGGCCGGTGATCGAGGGCTTCCGCGACTGGGTTGCCTCGCTGCCGGAGACCATCGGCGTGTTCGTGACGAGCGGCAACGAGGACTTCATCATCCACGTCGCCGTCGCCGACAACGACAGCCTCTACGCGTTCGTCATCGACCGGCTCACGCAGCGGCGCGAGATCGCCGACGTGCGCACGTCCATCGTCTACGAGCACCTGCGCGACGGGAGCCCCGAACCGGTGGACTGAGCCGCAGGCGGGACTACGATGTGCGGCACCGCATCCCTCGAGAGGAAGATTCCCCCATGCCTGCTCTGACCGACACCTTCACCCTGTCCAACGGCGTGACCATCCCCAAGATCGGCTTCGGCACCTGGCAGATCCCCGACGGGAACGAGACCTACGACTCCGTCCGCACCGCCCTCGACGCCGGCTACCGGCACATCGACACGGCCCGCGCCTACGGCAACGAGCAGAGCGTCGGCCGGGCGGTCCGCGACAGCGGCATCCCGCGCGAGGACATCTTCATCACCACGAAGTGCCCCGCCGAGGTGAAGGACGCTGAGGGTGCCCGGCACGCGTTCGACCAGTCGACGAAGCTGCTCGACCTCGGGCCGATCGACCTCTACCTGATCCACGCGCCGTGGCCGTGGAACGCCATCGGCAGCGACCACCGCGCGGGCAACATCGAGGTCTGGAAGGTGTTCGAGGAGGTGTACGAGCAGGGCCTGACGCGCAGCATCGGCGTCAGCAACTTCGAGGTCGCCGACCTGGAGTCGCTCATCGACGCGACCGAGGTCGTGCCGCACGCAAACCAGATCCGCTGGTTCGTCGGCAACACCCAGCCGGAGACGACGGCCTACTGCCAGGAGCGCGACATCCTCGTCGAGGGCTACT
The DNA here is from genome assembly GCF_013359685.1 of Leifsonia sp. C5G2. Lineage (GTDB taxonomy): Bacteria > Actinomycetota > Actinomycetes > Actinomycetales > Microbacteriaceae > Leifsonia. The sequence goes on along the minus strand of NZ_JABFMV010000003.1, from coordinate 199,116 downwards.
CGCCGCTGGCGACCGGCCGGCTGCTCGACAACGAGGACATCGCCGCCATCGCGGCGAAGTACGGCAAGTCGGTCGCGCAGGTCAGCATCCGCTACCTGCTGCAGAAGGACGTGCTCCCGCTCCCGAAGTCGACCACGCCGGAGCGCATCCGCGAGAACGCGGACGTCGACTTCGAGCTGTCGCCGGAGGATGTGGCCACGCTCGACGCGCTGGACGCGGGGGACCGCTGAGCGGCCATCCGCCTCAGCGCCGCGAGGCGGCCAGGTTGATCGGGACGCCGTACTTCAGCTGATCGGGGTCGCCCGCCATCCACGGGTTGAGCCAGAGCAGCTGCACCTCGGTGATGCCGAACCGGCGCGCCACCATGTAGACGGTGTCGTACGGGTTCGGAACATAGTCGGTGATCACGCCGTCCTGGACGGTTGCCTGCCCGTGCGCGAAGGTCGCGACTCCGTGGTCCACCGCCGTCAGGCCGGGGTAGGGCGAGGGGAGGGTCCACGCGATGGGCGCTGCGGCGAGGACGGGTCCCTCACCCGCCACGTTGACCTCCACCGAGTGCAGGAACGTCGGGTCGCCGAACATCACCTCGTCGCCGCCGAGCGGGAGGACCAGCTCGCCGTCGGCGGTCACCGAGGCGAGATCGGAGACCAGGCCGAACTGGAGGTGCTCGATCGGGTCGGGGAGTCCGTCGTGCCGCGCAGTCGAGAGCACGATGGCGTAATCGGCGATCGCGGTCGCCGCCGCGGCGGGGTCGTCCAGGCGGAGCCGCACCTCGACCTGGCCCGACGAGTTCACGACGATCGTGAGCTTACCCGTGGGGGGATGCTGCGCCCGTGGGTCGTCGAACGGCTCGTGGTCGATGATCTGCAGGTCGCCCGTGCCGATCGTCTGGCCCTTCTTGAGGAGTTGCGGCAGCTGCTGTGCCAGCGGTACGGCGCTCGGCGTCGCGGTCGGTGTCGGCGTCTTGGCGGCCTGCGCCGGCAGCAGCGAACAGGCCGACAGCGTCATTCCGGCCAGCCCCACGATGATGGCCGCAGCGACGCGACCCGCCCCCATTCGGATCATGCTCCGACCCTAGTGGATGCGCGCTCGCCGCATCCCGGAATGCTGCATCCCGGAATAAAGGCGCCCCTCCTGCGTTGGACTTGAGTGCACAAGGCTCAACTTTGAGAAACAGGAGAACACGTGCCTGAGAACTTCACTCCCGACGGTGACGGCAGCAACTCGTTCGACGAGTTCCTCTCCCGCTACCTCGCGGGTGAGCGTGCGCGCAACGCACGCTCCATCGACATCAGCCGCTTCCTCAGCCGGCGCACCCAGGAGCTGCTGGCCGAGGCCGGCCGCTTCGCGCTGCAGCACGGGCACAGCGAGCTCGACGCCCTCCACGTCCTGCGTGTGATGGCCGAGCAGGAGCCCGCGTCCGACGCCATGCGCCGCATCGGCGTCGACCCGGCACGGGTCGCGCAGGCCGCCGAGTCGCGGCTCCCCGCCCCCGGCGACGTCATCCACGCCGACGGGGCCTCCATCACGGGCGCCCTGCAGCGCGCGCTGTTCCACGCGTACCAGGTGGCGCAGGCGTCCGGATCCACCTACATCGACCCCGAGCACCTCTTCTTCGCGCTCGTGATCGGGCGGGACGCCCCCGCCGGTCGCGTGCTGCAGGCCGCCGGCGTGACGCCGGAGTCCCTCACCGAGACGATGCGCGAGAGCGCGACCGTCGGCGCGGGGCAGCCGGGCGAGCAGGAGTCCGCGGCGAGCGAGTCGCAGACCCCGATGCTCGACCAGTTCGGCACCGACCTGACCGCGCTCGCGCGAGACGGCAAGCTCGACCCGGTCATCGGCCGCCTCGACGAGATCGAGCAGACGGTCGAGATCCTCTCCCGCCGCACCAAGAACAACCCGGTGCTGGTCGGCGAGGCCGGCGTCGGCAAGACCGCGATCGTGGAGGGCCTGGCCCGCGCGATCGTGGCGGGCGACGTCCCCGAGCAGCTGCAGGACAAGAAGGTCGTCTCGCTCGACCTCGCCGGCATGGTGGCGGGCACCCGCTACCGCGGCGACTTCGAGGAGCGGCTCACCAAGCTCATGGACGAGATCGGCGACGGCAAGGACGAGCTGATCGTGTTCATCGACGAGCTGCACACCGTCGTCGGCGCCGGGGGTTCCGGCGAGTCGGGCGGCATGGACGCGGGCAACATCCTGAAGCCCCGCCTCGCCCGCGGCGACCTGCACCTGGTCGGAGCGACCACGCTCAAGGAGTACCGCCGCATCGAGAAGGACCCGGCGCTGGAGCGCCGCTTCCAGCCGGTGACCGTGGGCGAGCCGTCCGTCGAGGACGCCGTGCTCATCCTCGACGGCCTGCGCGGCGCCTACGAGGAGCACCACGGCGTGCAGTACACCCCGGACGCGATCCGCGCGGCCGTGGAGCTGTCCGACCGCTACATCTCCGACCGCTTCCTGCCGGACAAGGCCATCGACCTGATCGACCAGGCCGGCGCACGCCTGCGCCTGTCGCTCGGCAAGCGCGTCGACACCTCCGCCCTGATGGAGCGCCTGGCCACGCTGGAGTCCGAGAAGAACTCCGCCGTCGCGGCCGAGCACTACGAGGAGGCGTCCCGCCTGCGCGACGAGATCGAGGACGTGCAGCGGCAGCTGGACGACCTCGCGACCGCACCCCGAGTGGAGGCCGTGGTCGGCGAGCCCGAGATCGCGTCCATCGTGTCGCGTGCCACCGGCATCCCGGTGTCCCGCGTCGGCGAGGCCGACCGCGAGCGCCTGGCCCGGCTGGAGTCGGAGCTGCACGAGCGCGTGATCGGCCAGGACGACGCGGTCGTCGCGGTGGCGAAGGCCGTCCGGCGCAACCGCACCGGCCTCGGCGACGAGCGCCGCCCGGTCGGGAGCTTCCTCTTCCTCGGCCCGACCGGTGTCGGCAAGACCGAGCTGGCGAAGTCGCTCGCGGCCTCGCTGTTCGGCTCCGAGAAGGCGATGCTGCGGTTCGACATGAGCGAGTTCGGCGAGCGCCACACCGTCGCCCGCCTGGTCGGCGCCCCTCCCGGGTACGTCGGCTACGACGAGGCCGGTCAGCTGACCGAGCGCGTGCGCCGCAACCCGTACTCGGTGGTGCTGTTCGACGAGATCGAGAAGGCGCACCCGGACGTGTTCAACCTGCTGCTGCAGGTGCTCGACGACGGACGCCTCACCGACGGCCAGGGCCGCACGGTCGACTTCCGCAACACGGTCGTCATCATGACCTCGAACCTGGGTTCGGAGTTCCTGGCGTCTCGCAGCGGCGCGCTCGGCTTCGTGCCGGCCGGGTCGGACGGCTTCGCGTCGGAGAAGGACATCCGCGACCGCGTCATGGGGAAGCTCCGTGAGGCGATGCGTCCGGAGTTCCTGAACCGCATCGACGAGATCGTGCTGTTCCGCAAGCTCGACGCCGAGCAGCTGCGCGACATCGTGCGCCTGCTGCTGAACGCGACCGCCGCCCGGCTGTCCGCCCGCGACATCGCCTTCGAGGCGACGGATGCGGCGGTCGCCTGGATCGCGGACGCCGGCTACGAGCCCGAGTACGGCGCCCGCCCGCTCCGCCGCGTGATCCAGCGCGAGGTGGACGACCGCATCGCCGACCTGATGGTCAGCGGCGAGGTCGAGGAGGGCGGCCGCGTGATCGTGGACGCCGCCGACGGCGCGCTCCGCGTCGCCGCGGCCCCCGCGTCCCTCCCGATCGCGGCGTAACCGTCCCGTCCCGTCCCATCCCGTCACGAAGGCGCCGGCCCCTCCAGGGCCGGCGCCTTCGTGCGTCCATGGGACGCAACACGCCGTATTCGGTTTCTCGCAACGGCGTGTTGCGTCCCATGGATGCGATGTGCGCATCCTGAACACCTCCACACGGATGCACACCCGACCCCCTGGACTCGTCCAGGCTCGGCTGGTTGCCTGGAGGGCGTGCCCGTTCCCGATCGATCCCGCATGCCCTCGCGCCTGGCCGCCCTCGACGAGCGGCTGGAGCCCCTCAAGCGTTTCGAGTTCACGCCCGCCCGCACCCGCGGCGGGCAGATCGCCCAGTTCCTGGGGCTCGCCCTCGTCGCGGCGGTGCTGAGCTCGCTGCTCGTGCTGCCCGCGTTCCTCGGCGCCGGCGCCACGGCGGCCGCCGGCGCCAGCGACTTCAACGCCCTCCCGGCCGACCTGCACATCCAGCAGTTCGCGCAGAACTCGACCGTGTACGCGAAGCAGGGCGGTCAGGATGTGCCGATCGCCACCTTCTACGCCCAGAACCGGCAGGACGTCGGCTGGGACCAGATCGCGCAGACGGTCAAGGACGCCACCATCTCCGCCGAGGACCCGCGGTTCTACTCCGAGGGCGCGGTCGACATCTGGGGCACCCTCCGCGGCGCGGTGTCGACCGTCGCCGGCGGGAACGTGCAGGGCGGATCGTCGATCACCCAGCAGTACGTGAAGAACGTCGAGGTCGAGAAGTGCGAGGCGCTGACCAGCCAGAAGAAGGTGGAGGCCTGCTACGCGGATGCCGCCGGCGTGACCCTGCAGCGCAAGGTGCAGGAGATGCGCTACGCCGTGCAGGTCGAGAAGACCTACAGCAAGAAGCAGATCCTCACCGGCTACCTGAACGTGGTCGGCTTCGGCGGGCAGGTCTACGGCGTGCAGGCCGCGTCGCAGTACTACTTCAACACCACCGCCGCGAAGCTCGACCTGGCTCAGGCGGCGACGCTCGCGGCCATCCTGAACAACCCGGCGAACCTCCGCATCGACCAGCCGGACAACAAGGACAACGGCGCCGCGAACGGCTACAAGCTCACCAAGCAGCGCCGCGACTATGTGCTGAACCGCATGTACGTCACGCACACCATCACGAAGCAGCAGCGGGATGCGGCGAAGGCGACCCCGATCACGCCGACCATCACCCCGACCACCCAGGGGTGCGTGGCCGCGCAGCAGTACAACGCGGCGTTCTTCTGCGACTACGTGCGCGACGTGATCCTCAACGACCCGGCATACGGCAAGACGGGCGACGACCGCTGGCAGACCCTCAACCGCGGCGGCCTGAAGATCTACACCACCCTGAACCTCGACCTGCAGCAGGTCGCGCAGGCGTCGCTGAGCAAGTACATCCCGGGGTCGCGGCCCGGCATCGACCTCGGCGCCTCGAACGTCTCCCTGGAACTGGGCACCGGGCGCATCGTCACGATGGTGGAGAACCGCGCCTTCAACAACACGGACACCCCCGTGGACGGCGCGACGGCGGTGAACTACAACACGGACGAGGACTACGGCGGCTCGCAGGGCTTCCAGACCGGCTCCACCTTCAAGGCGTTCGACCTGGCTGCGTGGCTGGAGTCGGGGCACAGCCTGTACGAGACGGTGAACGCGTCGCAGCACAACTTCCCGACCTCCGACTTCACCAACAGCTGCGCGAACATCGACGGCCCGGACTGGCCGGTCACCAACGACGAGGGGTCCGCCAGCCGGCTCTCGGTCATGGCGGCCACGGCGCAGTCGGTCAACACCGCGTTCGCCGAGATGGGCACCAAGGTGGACCTGTGCTCGATCCTGAACGCGGCGAAGGGGCTCGGCGTGCACCTGGCCTCCAAGAGCGAGAAGTGGGTGGAGACCCCCTCGCTGATCCTCGGCACCAACTACATCTCGCCGCTCACCATGGCGACCGCGTACGCAGGTATCGCCAACAACGGAACGGTGTGCACGCCGATCGCCATCGACCGGGTGGTGAACCCGGACGGCACCGACCACGCGGTGAGCAAGACCACCTGCACGCAGGGGATGAAGCCGGAGATCGCCGCGGGCGTCGCCTACGCCCTGCAGGGCGTCATCAAGGGCGGGGGGACGGCGGCGAGCGCGAACCCGTACGACGGCACGCCGATCCTGGCGAAGACCGGGACGACGGACCACTCGCTGCAGAACTGGCTGATCACGTCCACCACGAAGGTGGCCACGGCGACCTGGGTGGGCAACGTGTCCGGCAGCACCCCGCTGCGCTCGCTGAGCTTCCACGGCGTCGGCGGCGGCAACGTGAAGTTCTCGATCGCGAAGCCCATCCTGAAGGCGATCGACGCGATCTACGGCGGCGACGCGTTCGCCAAGCCGACCGACACGGTGCTCTACGGCGACCAGGTCACGATGCCGGATGTCACGGGCAAGGCCCCCGACGCCGCGCAGAAGCTGTTGGAGGGTCTGGGCCTGGCCGTCACGATCGACTCCACCCCGGTGGACAGCGACCAGCCCGCGGGGACCGTCGCCGCGAGCGACCCGCAGGCGGGCTCCTCCGTGAGCAACGGCGACACCGTCACCCTCACCCTCAGCAACGGGTCGAAGGCCTCCGGCGGCTCGACGCCCGGCCCGACGCCCAGCGGCGGGACCACCTCGTCGCCCGCGCCGACGAACGGGAACGGGAACGGAAACGGCGGCGGGGGAGGCGGCGGCAAGGGCAACGGCTGACGCTGAGGGTCAGGCCGCACCGGTCAGGCCGCTGCGGTCTCCGCCCCGAGCCAGGCCTCCAGGATGCGCTCCCGCAGCGCGGTGGACCGCTCGGCGAACCCGCGCTGCCGTCGCACGTACTCCGCCTTGCCCGCCGGCGTCTCGATCGCGACCGGCTCCGCGCCCCACGGCCGCATGTCGTACGGCGACGCCTGCATGTCCAGCAGCCGGATGTCGCGCGCCAGCTCGAACGCATCCAGCAGCAACTCGCCCGGCACGAGCGGGCCGAGCTTCATCGCCCACTTGTAGACGTCCATCCCCGCGTGCAGGCAGCCGGGCTGCTCCAGTTGCGGCTGGGTCTCGCGGGTCGGGGCGTACTGGTTGAGCGGCACGGCGTCGGGCGTGAAGAACCGGAACGCGTCGATGTGGGTGCAGCGCAGCTCGTGCGACTCGACCACCGTATCCGTCGCCTCCTGGCCGAGCCGCAGCGGCACGGGGTGCCGGTGCTCGCCCTGCCGGTACACCATCGCCCACTCGTGCAGGCCGAAGCAGCCGAACCGTCCGGGGCGGGCGGCGGTCGACCGCAGGATGCGCTCGACGCCGCGCAGGAGCGGCGCCTTCTCCTGCTCCAGCGCCGCGCGGTCGACGGTCAGCGATCCGGGCGCCTCGCCGGGGACATACCAGCGCCAAGCGGCGCGCGGGTCGCCTGCGGCGCCGGCGAGCTCCACCCCGGGTCCCGGATGCCACCGCCGCAGCTGCGCGGGCGCGTACGAGTAGTAGGTGAACAGGAAGTCCCACACCGGGTGCTTCTCGCCGCGCGACGCCCGCTCCCGGTGGCCGGCCGTGAGCGCGTCGGCCCGCTCCGCGTGGGCGCGCTCCCGGGCGCGCCACTCGGACTCGGGCAGCGTGACGTGCTCGACGGCCGGGGTGGTCATCCTTCGAGGATACGTTCCAGCGGGTTCTCGCGGAGCTTGCGCTGAACCCCGCCGTCGACCAGCCGCCGGGCGGAGGTGTCGGGTTTGCGCTCCGCCTGGTCGGCGACGCACGCGCCGAACTCGGCCGCGAGCTCCAGCCGCGGGTACTGCGTCAGCACCTCGCGCCGGAATTCGAGCGGCAGGTCGTCGGCCCGGGCACCGGAGATGTCGAGCGCGGTGGCGATCTCGAGCAGGTGGCCTTCGGCATCCATCTCGGGATCGACCTCCGGCCAGTTGTGCCGCACGATCACTTCGTGCGCGCGCGTGCGCCGTGCGGGCTCCCAGCCCGCACCGGCCGTCAGCGCGATCGCGACGTGGCCTGCCGCGTCCTCGTAGGCGAGCGTGTTGTTGTCGAACTCGGGCACGATGCCGAGGTCGTGCAGCAGCGCGGAGACGTAGAGCAGCTCATGGTCGGCGCGACCGGCGAGCCCGCGCTGCGCGGCGAACCCCTCGGCCCACAGCCACGACCGCTGCACGTGGTTCAGCAGCGACGGCGAGTGGTACGAGGTCGCGATCTGCAAGGCCGCGCGGGCGGCGGCGGTGTCGGGACGGTCGAAGTCGGCGATGCGCATTCTCCGATCCTCGCAGGTCGGCGTCCGGAATGTGAGCGGTGTCCGGCGTCATGGATCGCCGCTCCCGCGCGTCTCTTAGTAACGCACGCATATTCGTCGTGCCGTCACCCAGGGAGGATCCATGGAGCAGCACCCGGACACACCGAGCACGGCCGCTCGCGCACGCGTGTGGTCGCTCTGGCTCGCGATCGGAGTCCTCGTCACCGCGGCAGTGCTCGGCGCCGTGTTCATCATCGTCGGAGACCAGGCCGCCGTCAGCGGGCGGGCGTGGCTGACGCTGTTCCTGGCTGCGGCGTTCGCGGGCGTGGTGATCCTGGACGCATCCGTCGGCACCGGTCCGAACAGGTGGTACCTCCCGGCATCCATCAGCGTGAACTCGCTGCTCCTCGTCGTCGGTCTGCTGAAGATCTGGGGCGGCTTCTTCCAGCCGGACGACACGGGAGCCGGCAGGGTGTGGTCCGCCCAGTTCTTCCTCTTCGTGTGGGTCGTCATCCTCTTGCGCGTGGCCCTGCTCATCACGCAGACCTACGGCCGGCGCTTCGTCGTCCGCGCGACGAAGCAGCTCACCAACGCGTTCGCGGCGCTCGCCCTGGTCTTCCTGTGGGGCACGACGCTGGTGCTGTCGTTGCCCGCAGTGCTGCCGGAGGCGTACTGGCCCGACCTGTGGTGGCGGTACGTGGGAGCGAGCGCACTGGTGACCGTGGTGCTGCTCCTGGTCCCGGTCGTGCTGCTCGCCTTCGAGCCGCGCGCGCCCCGGCCGCGGCCGGTCGTGGTGCCGCCGCCGGGCTACGGGTACCCCGGTGCGCCAGGGCAGACGCCCGGGCCGTACAGCGGGGTGCCCGTGCAGTTCCCGGAACCGGCGGGGTACCCGGCACCCGCGCCGGTGGGAGGCCCCGGGGTGGAGACCGTCGTGCCGCCCCATCCGGATGCCTCACCCGGAGTGCGCTGACTCACGCACCCGGACGCAGCACCGCGATGCCCGTCGGCGGCGCGCTGTCCGCCGTTTCGAGCAGGCGTGCCGCCTCGGCGAAGCCGGCGGCCCCGCCGACGAGGTCCTGCGGGCGGAGCCGGCCCGAAGCGACCAGCTGCAGCATGGCCGGGTAGTCGGCGGCGGCCATGCCGTGGCTGCCGAGCACCTCGAGCTCCCAGCCGATCACGCGATCGAGGGGGAGGTCGGGGACGGCCGTGGCGAGCAGGCCGACCTGCACGTGCCGGCCCTGCCGCCGCAGCGAGAGCACCCCGGCCCGGGCGGTGTCCGCAGAGCCGACCGCGTCGACCGTCGCGTGCGCGCCCCCGCCGGTCGCGGCGACGACGGCGTCCGGCGCGTCCGCGCCGGCCAGCACCGTCTCCTGGGCGCCGAGCCGCGCGGCCAGGTCGAGGGCGGCGGGGGAGCGGTCGACCGCGACGACCCTGGCGCCGAGCGCGGAGGCGATCATCACGGCGCTGAGTCCGACGCCGCCCGCGCCGTACACCGCGAGCCACTCGCCGGGCTGGATGCGCGCCCGCGCGGTCACCGCTCGGTACGCCGTCGCGAACCGGCAGCCGAGGCTGGCAGCCGCGGCCGCATCCAGCGCCCCGGGGATGCGGACCAGATTCGTGTCGGCGGCGCGCACGGTCACCAGCTCCGCGTGCGAGCCCCAATGGGTGAACCCGGGCTGGGTCTGCTGCGGACACACCTGCGCGGCGCCCGCGAGGCACCACTCGCACCGGCCGCAGCCGTTCACGAAGGGCGCCGTGACCCGGTCTCCGACCCGCCAGCGTGTAACCCCGTCGCCGACCGCGGCCACCACGCCCGCGAACTCGTGGCCGGGCACGTGCGGCAGCCGCACGGTGTCGTCGTGGCCGACCCAGGCGTGCCAGTCGCTGCGGCAGAGGCCGGACGCCTCCACTCGCACCACGGCGCCGCCCTCCGGTGCCTCCGGGTCGGGCAGGTCGGCGACGGTCACCGGACCGCCGAACCGCTCGTAGAACAGGGCCTTCATGCGTCCTCCTCGATCGTCCCGGTCAGCAGGCGCACCGCCGGCCGGTCGGCCTCCGCCCAGTCCAGCCCGCCCAGCTCCGCGGGCGGCAGCCAGCGCAGGGCGTCGTGGTCGGTGCTGGACACGGGCGCCGGGCCGTCCAGTGCGCAGTCGTAGCAGGCGAGGTCGATCGCGCGGCCGTCCGCCCGCACCGTCACGCTGCGATCGAGCAGCGCGCCGACATGGATGCCGACTCCGAGCTCCTCCCGCACCTCGCGCGCGAGCGCGGCGCCCGGCTCCTCGCCCGGCTCGACCTTCCCTCCCGGGAACTCCCACTGCCCGGCGGCGTCCCTCCCCGGCGCGCGGCGGCAGGCCAAGAGCCTGCCGCGGTCGCGGAGGACGGCGGCGACGACGAGAAGCGGCTGCACCACTCCATCCTGCCCTCCCGGCGGGGTCGCTCCCGCACCGCTAGCATCCAGGTATGTCGCAGACGCTGCCGGAGCGCCGCCCGTGGGTGGTCACGGGATTCGTCGCGAGCCTGATCGTGCAGCTGGCGATGGTGGTCGTCGGCGTCTGGGTCGTCGTCTTCGTGGAGGACGACACCTCGACCCTCCTGCTCCTCACTCTCTGGTGTGCGATCGGGACGCTGTACGAGCTCGCCGTGCTCATCATCCTGGGCCGCATCGCACGGCAGAGGGTGACCGAGGGCAGGCGCCCGGCGCGGTGGGAGACCGGTCGCGTGGCCCGGCTGGTGTCGATGACGGCGACGATCCTGGCCAGCCTCGTCGGCTTCACCGCCGCGTTCGAGGTGCTCGGCCCGCACAACGACGCGGACGTCGGCTCCGCGATCGATTTCGTCGGGGTGTGGGCGATGCTGCTGGCGTGGGGATTCTTCCACTGGGGGTTCGCGCAGATCTACTACCAGCGCTACTGGTCGGCGGACGAGCCGATGCTGCGGTTCCCCGGCACCGAGCATCCCCGGTTCATCGACTTCGTGTACTTCGCCTACACGCTTGGCACGACGTTCGCGGCGTCCGACGTCGAGGTGCTCAGCACCCGGATGCGCTGGACCATCGTCTGGCACTCGGTGCTGAGCTACTTCTTCAACGGCCTCATCATCGTGCTCGCCCTGAACACGATCATGTCGGGCGCGAAGTAGCGGTCAGAGCAGCGTCTCCACGCCGATCCGGAGCTAATACTTCCGGGTATCGCGGCTTCTCGCGAAGGCGTTCTTATTCATACGGATGATGGGAACTCCGGCGCCTGCCCGGAGCACACTCCCGCCGTCCCAACTCGCAACCATGACGCAGCCCGGCTTCTCCTCGGACGCCATCTCGATCGCGGGAAGGATGTCTGTGTCTCGGGTTGCGACGATCACCTTGTCGCAGTCGTCAGCCAATGCGCACCGGACCACGGCCAAGGCCAGCATCACATCGACGCCCTTTTCCTGAGCCCGCTCGTCCGGCCAATCCCTCGGGTAGCGCAGCGCACGAGTCTTCACCTGGACACGGGGGTCGCGACGCCACGCAGAATGCTGGCGACTCACTCGCGAGTTCATCTCACGCTCTTTCCGCGGATCGGGCAGTCCACGGAAGACAACGATCTCGGAGACCTCGAGCGCCTCACCGGATCCAGAGGCCCAGGCAGCCGACACCTGGGTCGCGAAGCGCGAGGGATCGATGAGGAAATCGTGCTTCGGTGCTCCATACGGGGAGAAGAGCTCCCAGGCGCTTAGGTGCACGTTCTGGTAGTCGATGAACAGGTGCGCGTTTGCCACCCAGGCCCCCCCAGAAAAAGAAAAGCCCCACCAGTCCCGTAGGAGGGTGGGGAGCAATACGACAATCTTGGCGTCCGTTCTCGTGGGCGTCAAGTTCACCGCTCGCCTCTGTGGACAACGGTGAATTCCATCCCTTGGGTCAGAGCAGCGTCTCCACGCCGATCCGGACGCGGTCGCCCAGCTCGACGCCCTCGGCGCGCCGCACGGCGCTCTTGATCGGGACGACGTAGGTGCCGTCGGACTCCGGGAAGATGGACGTCGACCAGCGCGAGCCGCCCAGCGTCACCTGCACCTTCACCGAGTCGAACCCGGCCGGCGGATGCGGCTGGAGCCGGATCTCCTCCGACACCTCCAGCGGCAGCCGTGCGAACACCCACAGCTCCCGTCGGGACGCCCAGCGGAAGAGTTCCGCCTCGAATTCGTAGCGGTATCCGGCCATGTCGGCCAAACTACCGGAAGCGGCCGACACCGGCGCGGCCGCAGATCCGCGAGGAGTCACGAATGGCCACACGCCCCGGATCGGTCACCTTCGTGGCCGTCCTCACGTACATCAACGGCGCCCTCGACGTCATCGGCGGGGTCATCCTGCTGATCGCCCGCGACCAGGTCGCCGGCGGCGGAAACTCGGCGGCGATCACCACCTCCGCGATCGTGTCCATCCTGCTCGGGATCGTCACGGTCGTCGTCGCGCGGGGGTTGCTGCGCGGGAGCTCGGTGTCGCGTGCGCTCGTCGCGGTCGTCATGGTCATCGACATCCTGAACGGCGTGCTGCTGCTGTTCACGTCGCAGGTCGTCACCGGCGTCATCCAGATCCTGTGGTCGATCCTCATCGTCGCCCTGCTGTTCACGCGCCGAGCGAACGCGTTCTTCACAGGTCGCTGAACCGCGGGCTCCGATCGGACAGAATAGAGGGGGCGCCGGTTCCGGCGCCTTCGTTCGAGGAGTTCCATGCGCTGGCCGAAGTGGTTCCGCACGCGTGCTGAGAAGACGACGCGCACGCGTCCCTTCGACGAGACCGCCCTGCCGGAACCCGTCGCGCCGACGCTGGAGCAGTCCGTGGAGGAGGGCATGCTCCTCGCGGAATACGCCACCCGCATGGCGGTGAAGAACCACATCGTGGTCGACACCATCCAGTACGGCAACTCCTACGACCCCGCCATGCACTCGATGGAGGCCGCGGCGATGCTGCGCGAGCTGGCCAGCGAGCAGGGCGTGGCGGCCGGCCGCATCGAGGAGGACTTGGAGGCCGCGGAGAAGCTCGGCGGCGACGCGATGCACCCGCACGACTACCGCAAGGTCGACGTCGACAACCTGCGGCTGCGGCGGGATGCGGCGGTCGCCCTCGCGGCCGCGCTGCGGGCGAAGGCCGACTCGCCGGAAGAGCTCGAGGCGCTCGTCGAACGCGGCAGGAACGACGCGTGGGATGAGGTGCGCCGCGCGATCGAGGCCGGACTCGACGCGTTCTCGGGCGCTGAGGCGCTCAAGGCCGACTACGAGCGGGAGAAGCCGGCGCGCCTGAAGCTGCTCATCTGGCGCGACCTGGCCCGCCTCGAGGAGCAGCGCACCGGCTACTGACCCCGGAGGCTCACCGGCGGCACCAGATCGCCGACCTCCGACCGCACCCAGACGTCGCCGCTCCGCCGCTTCTCGGCGTGCGTGCTGAAGCGGTACAGGAACATCCGCGCCCGCACCGCCCGCGGCCGTTCGCCGCCGAACGGGTCACGGCGGAGCAACCGCAGAGTCGGGGCGTCGGCCTCCAGCAGCCGCATCAGGAACACCTCGAACCAGGGGGAGTCGCGCGAGCCGAGAGCGAGGAACCACATCAGCCAGTCCAGCCGCAGGTGGTATGGCGCGTACTGCCGGGGGACGCGGTGCGGGTCGCCCGGTTTGCCCTTGAAGGCGTACTCCCGCCACTGCGCGTCCGGGTCGTGCGGGTCGTCCGTGGTGCCCTCGACGACGACCTCGTAGCGCTCCTTGGTGACGCTGCCGAAGGCGCCGTACGCGTTCACCAGGTGCCAGCGGTTGAAGCTGGCGTTCATCAGCTGGCGCCGGGCGAACAGGTTCTTCAACGGCGGCCAGCTCAGCACGACGAGGAACACGGTCGCCGCCAGCGCGACCACCGCGTACCAGAGCGGGATGCCGGATGCGCCCATCCCGCCGACCACGGCACCCCCGAGCAGCCACGACCAGACGCCGTCGGAGACGCCGGCGAACGCCAGGACGATCGTGATCCAGTTCAGCCAGGCGAAGTTGCCGGTGAGCACCAGCCAGAGCTGCGTGAGGATCACGATCGCCGCCGCGACGCTCGCGACCGGCTGCGGGAAGAACAGGAACCAGGGCACGACCAGCTGCGCGAAGTGGTTGCCGAGCACCTCCACTCGGTGCCACCACTTCGGCAGCAGGTGGGCCGTGCGGCTGAGCGGGTTCGGCATCGGCTGCGTCTCGTGGTGGTAGTACAGCGCCGTCAGGTCGCGCCAGGAGCGGTCGCCGCGCATCTTGATCATCCCGGCCCCGAACTCCAGGCGGAACACCAGCCAGCGGACGAAGAACACGATCGTGATCGGGGGAGCGGTGTCCCACGCTCCGAGGAACGCCACCACGAACCCCGCCTCGCACAGCAGGCTCTCCCAGCCGAACCCGTAGAACGTCTGCCCGACGTTCACGATCGACAGGTACAGGAACCACACGATCAGGAACACCGGCACGAAGACGTAGCTCGGAGCGAGCTGCACGACGCCGACGACGATCAGCGCGGAGAGCACAACGCCCGTCCACGCCACCGCCCGCAGGAGACGGTCGGAGTAGCGCAGCCGGAACAGCGTCGGCTGCTTCCGGGCGTACGGATGCCGCAGGAACCGCGGCGCGGGCAGCAGGCCGTGCTCGCCGAGCAGCGCCGGGAACTGGTTCGCGGCCTGCACGAACGCGATCAGGAACAGCGCCGCGACACCCCGCTCCAGGATCTCGCGGGCGATCGTGTAGTCGTCGCCGGCCAGCCACCCGGTCAGCCAGGCAGGGAACTCCATCACGGCACCTCCCCTCGGCACCACCTCGCCGTCGGGACGCGTTCACCGTACGCCCCGCGCGCGGGATCAGCCAGCGTCCAAAGTCCCTCGGGGGCTCAGAGGGCGACGGATGCCGCGGGCTCGGCCCCGAACAGCTGGCCCGGGTAGCGCAGCCCGGCGAAGTAGCGGTTCGTGTGCGCGATGATCTGCTCCCCAGTGATCTCGACGCCGTCCCATTCGGTGTCGGTCGTGGTGTGCGCATCCGACACGAGGGTCACGTCGAAGCCGCGCACGGCCGCGCTCTGCGTCGTCGTCCGGATGCAGTAGTCGCTCTGGGCGCCCGCGACCACGAGCCGGCCGACGTCCAGCCGCTCGAGCACCTCGTCGAGGTCGGTGTCGGCGAAGGCGTCGCGGTAGTGCTTCAGGATGCGCGGCTCGCCCTCGGCCGGCACAAGGCCGTCGGCCAGCTGCCAGGGCTCCGTGCCCTCCTCCATCCCGTCCTCCTCGTGCTGCACCCAGACCACCGGCGTGCCGGCGGCGCGGGCGCGGTCCACGAGCGCGATGGTGCGCGAGAGCACGCCGTCGGCGTCGGCGCAGCCGGGCAGCACGCCCTTCTGCAGGTCGATCACGAGCAGGGCGGAGGGCACGGTGTCGGTCACCCGTCCATCCTGCCAGGCCGTGCTACCCCAGCGCCTCGAGGTCGGCGACATGCTCGTGGAGGTGTCCCAGCCGCCGGCGCAGGAGCTTCGTGGTCGTCCACGACTCGCCGGACCCGTCGGTCACCACGGCGAAGTCGGGCGCGTCGGCGGCACGTCGGACCCACCCCCAGAAGGCCCGATCCGTCTGTTGTAGAGCGGCGAGCGGATGCGCGGGAGCAGCGCCGATCGCAGGTGCGCCGACGCACTGCAGGTAGTAGGAGTCCATGTCGGCCAGGTGGAGCAGGACCCGGTCGGCGTCGTACCCTTCTCCGCGGTCCGGAACGTCATAGAGCGGAACGTCGCGCGTCGGGTCGGCGGACCGGGCGAGTCGTTCCAGTTGCGTCATCCGCTCCCGGCACACGGCCGTCGCGGTCGCGACATCCGCGGCGGTGACCAACGACAGGTCGGAATCGAGGAGGGCTCCGACGCCGCCGTGGGCCTCCTTATCCTCGACGATGCGGAAGTCGGGGCCGGCCCCGGGCGTCGGGAGTCCGCCTTCGCGGAGCCATGCCTCGTGCGCTCGAAGAGCGGTCTCCAGCTGAGCCACCGCCGGGCCGTACCCGAAGGCGGTGACCTGGAACCCGGGCAACTCCCGCACGTAGAGGAGCACCTGCTGGCCCCAGCGGTCGACCAGCACGGAATACGGAGGTGTCGCGGCATTCATGCCGCGATTGTCGCAGCTGTGCTGCGCCCGCGATGCCGGTGTGTCCGCATGCAGGCGGCGGGGACGCCTCAGGCCGCGTCGGCGAGCGGCTCCGCGTCGAGTCGGATCGGCCGGTGGTCGGAGGCGCCGGCAGGGAGCACATCCACGCGCTCGATCTCGAAACCGGTGGAGGTCACGAAGTCGAAGTAGCCGGAGAAGAACTTGTAGCGAAGGTAGGTCGGCTCGGTGGTGCGCTTGAGCGTGTACCCGGAGGTGGTCAAGTGCCGTTCGAGGCCGCGGATGAACCACGGGTAGTTGAAGTCGCCGACCATGACGGCGGGGGTGTCGGGGGAGAGCGACCGCATCCCGTCGTGCGCCGCGGCGATCTGCTTGCGGCGAAGCGAGTTGAGCGCGGTCAGCGGCGCTGCGTGGAAGGAGCCGACGAGGATGTCCTCCCCGCTGTCGCGGTCGCGCAGATGCACCGCGAGGAGCCGCTCGTTCGCCGGGGCGAGCACCCGGTCGTGCAGCGACTTCTGCACGGCGAAGACCTGCGAGTGCAGGATCTCGTAGCGCTCGTCGCGCACGTAGACGGCGAGACCCAGCCGGTTGGCACGCGTCGTGTCGGCGAGCACCAGGTCGTGCAGGCGCGCCGGAAGAGCGTCGCTGTCCACCTCCTGAAGGCACAGGACGTCGATGTCGTACGCCTCGGCGATGCCGAGCAGCTCACCGCTGGCGGCGTGCTTCCGAAGGTTGTAGCTCACGATCCTCAGGGTCATGCACCTCATCTCGAAGGACCTCGTCGCGGGCGGCACGGATGCGCGCCCGCCCTGCCATTCTGGCCCACTCCGGCCGCTGCTCAAGCGGACAGGCGTCATCCCACAAGGAATTCACATCGCCGTCACCGGCGGTTCCACGGGTACGGTGGTCGCATGGCAGGCGATGCGGTCGTACTCACCGTCCCGGGTCCGAACGGCGATCGGGAGGTGCGGATCTCAAGCCCCGGGCGCGTCATCTTCCCGGAGGCGGGCATCACCAAGCTCGACCTCGCCACCTATCTGGTGGAGGTGGGCGACGCGTTCGTGCGCGCCAACGGCGACCGTCCGGTGTCGCTGCAGCGGTTCCCGGAGGGGATCGACGGCGAGCAGTTCTTCTCCAAGAACCCGCCGCGCGGCACGCCGGACTACGTCCGTTCTGTTCCGGTCACCTACCCCAGCGGGCGCTCGCACCCGCAGCTGGTGGTCGACGAGCCGGCGGCCGCCGTGTGGGCCGCGCAGATGAACACCGTCGTGTTCCACCCCTGGCCGTCGCGCGCCGAGGACCCGGACAACCCCGACCAGCTGCGGATCGACCTCGACCCGCAGCCGGGCACCGGCTTCTCCGACGCCGTCCCCGCCGCCGTCGAGCTGCGGGCGGTGCTGCGCGAGGCGGGGCTGACGGCGTTCATCAAGACCTCCGGCAACCGCGGCCTCCACGTGTTCGCGCCGATCGTGCCGCAGCGCGAGTTCCTCGACGTGCGGCACGCTGTGATCGCGGCGGCCCGGGAGCTGGAGCGCCGGATGCCGGAGAGCGTCACGACGGCGTGGTGGAAGGAGGAGCGCGGCGAGCGCATCTTCGTCGACTACAACCAGGCGAACCGCGACCGCACGATGGCGGGGGCCTACAGCCCGCGGGCACTTCCGCACGCGCCGGTGTCCGCACCGATCAGCTGGGACGAGCTGGAGCACGTCGACCCGCGCGACTTCACCGTGCTGACCATGCCGGAGCGGTTGCGGACGGTCGGCGACCCGTGGGAGGACTTCGGCGCCGACCCCGGCTCGATCGACGAGCTGCTCGGCTGGTGGGAGCGGGATGTGAACGACGGGCTCGGCGAGCTGCCGTTCCCGCCGGACTACCCGAAGATGCCGGGCGAGCCGCCGCGCGTCCAGCCGAGCCGGGCGAAGAAGGCGTAGGAACGGCTCCTCGACAGCGCAGCGGCGCGCGCGGCACCCAGCGGCGTCAGCTCAGGACGCCGCCCAGGTCGTAGGCGATGGGCCGGTCGAGCTGGTCGAAGGTGCAGGAGCGTGCCTCGCGGTCGGGTCGCCAGCGCTCGAACTGGGCGGTGTGTCGGAACCGCATGCCCTCCATCTGGTCGTAGCGCACCTCGAGCACGCGCTCGGGGCGCAGCCGGACGAAGGAGACGTCCTTGCTGCCGGAGAACCGGCTGCGGTCGGTCTCACCGGTCACGGCCTCTCCGGTCTCGTCGCGTTCGACCAGCGGCTCCAGCTCGTCGATGAGGGAGAGCCGCTTGGCGTCGCTGAACGCCGACACCCCGCCGACGTTGAGCAGCCGGCCGCTGTCGTCGTAGAGACCGACCAGCAGCGACCCCACCCCGCGGCCGCTCTTGTGGATGCGGTAGCCGAGTGCGACGACATCGGCCGTGCGGTGGTGCTTGATCTTCAGCATGGTGCGCTTGTTCGGCGCGTAGCCTCCGGCGAGCGGCTTGGCCACGACACCGTCGAGGCCGGCCCCCTCGAACTCGACCAGCCAGCGGCGGGCGAGATCGACATCGGTCGTGGTGCGGGTCAGCTGGATCGGGTCGGGCAGGTCGCCTGCGAACTCCTCCAGCGCCGCACGACGCTCGGCGAACGGACGGTCGAGATACGACTCGTCGCCGAGGGCGAGCAGGTCGAACGCCACGAAGGTCGCCGGCGTCTGCTCCGACAGCAGCTTCACGCGGCTGGCGGCGGGGTGGATGCGCTGCGACAGCGCCTCCCAGTCGAGCCGCTGCTTCCCCGGCTCGCCCGTCGGGACCACGATCTCGCCGTCGAGCACGCACGGGCCGGGCAGCAGGCGCCGGAACGCCTCCACCAGCTCCGGGAAGTACCGGGTGAGCATCTTGGAGCCCCGGCTGCCGATCTCCACGGCGCCGATGCCGCCGTCGCCGTCGGGCTCGGCGTAGACGATCGCACGGAAGCCGTCCCACTTCGGCTCGTAGCTCAGCCCGCCCTCGACGCTGTCGGGCTCCGGGACGGCCGGGACCGCCTTCGCGAGCATCGGTGCGACGGGGGAGGAGGTGGTGAGCGCCATGCACCGATCATGCCGCGAACCGCCGACGCCGGGAAGGGCGCCGGAGAGGCCTGTGGATAACCCGCGCATCCGGCCGAGGTGAGGTTAGGCATGCCTATACTCGATGGCGATGCACCGCCCCGACCACGCCACCCACACCGCCTCGACCGCGCACCTGGACGACCGCGTCCAGTACCTCGTCGTGGGCGACGAGACGTCGCTCGGCGCACTTGAGGCCGAACTCGCGCTGCTGCCGCTGTGCGCCCGCGGGCGGGTCTTCGTCGAGGTCGCGGACGCGTCCCAGATCGTGCCGCTGGCGTCTCCGCTGCGCATGACGGTCACGTGGCTGCCGCGGTCCCGCCGCAGCGGCCGTCCCGGCACGGGCGAGCAGTGCGCGCCCGGCGAGGCGGCGGTCCGGGCCGTGCGGGCCTGGTGCGACGAGATGCTGTGCGACGGCCCCGGCGCGACGCGCGCCGTCGTCGCAGGCGGCTTCACCCTCGCCGCCGACGTGCGGGAGCACCTCGCCGAGGTCGTCGGCATGCCCGACGACGCCCTCACCGTCCTGCGCTGACGCGCACCTGGTTGACGCGACACGCCGTCTCGCAGAGGTGCGCCACGGCGTGTCGTGTCACCTAGGCGGGGACGTCCAGCCCGACCAGCCCCACGCTGGCCGACCACAGGTCGCGGCCGAGCTGCGCGTTGCGTGCCTGGGGATGGGTGCGGCCGTTGGCGCGAAGCCGATCGAAATAGGTGCCGCTGGGCGCGCCCACCGCGGCCGGGCCGGCCAGCCGGACCAGGGGAGCGGCACCCTCGGCGACCGGGATGCCGAACGTGCTCCGCGTCACCAGATGCCCGAACCGCACGAGCGGCGACTGGTTGCCGAAGTTCGTGGCGATTGTCCCGGGATGGAACGAGAACGCGGTCACGCCCGTCCCGGTGAGCTGCTCGGCCAGCTCCACCGCGAACAGGATGGTGGCGAGCTTGGCGGTGCCGTAGGCGCGCCAGCCGGCCCGCCACGGCCGCCTCTCCCAGTCGAGGTCGTCCACCCGCAGGTCGCCGAACCGGTTCGCGAGGCTCGCGGTGGAGACCACGCGCACGTCGCGTCCGGAGGCGGCCGACTCGATCAGCCGTGGACGCAGCAGCGCGGTCAGCAGGAACGGCGCGAGGTGGTTGGACTGGATGGTGCGCTCGTACCCGTCGACCGTCAGCGCGTGCTCGTGGTAGAGCCCGCCCGCGTTGTTGGCGAGCACGTCGATGGTCTCGTAGCGGTCGAGCAGGGCCTCCGCGAGCGCCCGCACGTCGTCCAGCCGCTCGAAGTCGGCCAGGAACGGGGTCGCGCCGATCCGCTCGGCGACCGACCTCGTGCGCTCGGGGTTGCGGCCGACGACCGCCACCTCGTCGCCTCCCGCAGCCAGCTGCTCCGCGGCGACCGCGCCGATGCCGGAGCTCGCACCCGTGACGATGACGGTCCTGGTCATCGGTATCCGCCCTTCTCGAGGCCCGCCTCGATCTCGAACCGGTTGCGCAGCGGGTCACGCCCCGCCACGAAGTAGAGCAGCGGGAACAGCATCCCGTAGCGCTGCCACTGCCGCTTGTGCACGGCCTCGTGCTCGAGCACGTCGTCCGTCACGTTGTGGTCGGTCAGGTAGACGCCGCCGACGCAGGAGCCGCCGCGGCCGAACGTGGCCTTCGGCATGCCGCGGAACACGACCAGCCCGGCCCGGCGCTCGACGCGTCCGGTGCTCCAGAGGAAGCCCCAGGTCAGCCCGACCGCGGTCGCGTAGAGGTAGCCGAGGCGGCTGATCGGCGAATCGAACAGGAGACGGCGGATCACTCCTCGGGCCGCCCGTACGTCTCCAGCAGCCGCAGCCAGACCTCGCTGACCGTCGGGTACGACGGGACCGCGTGCCACAGGCGCTCCAGCGGCACCTCGCCGACCACGGCGACGGTGGCGGAGTGCAGCAGCTCGCCGACGTCCTGCCCGACGAAGGTGACGCCGAGCACCACCTTCCTGTCCTCGTCGACGACCATGCGGGCCGTGCCCTCGTAGCCGTCGGCGACGACGTGGGCGCCCGAGACGCTGCCGATCTCGTAGTCGACGACACGGATGCGGTATCCGGCCTTCTCCGCGCGCTCGGCGGTCAGCCCGACCGACGCCACCTCCGGGTCGGTGAAGGTCACCTGCGGCACCGCCTCGTGGTCCGCGGTCGCGACGAAGGCGCCCCACGGTGCGAGCGAGACGTCGCGGCCGTGCGCGCGCGCCGCGATGGCGTCCCCGGCGGCCCGCGCCTGGTACTTGCCCTGGTGGGTGAGCAGGGCGCGGTGGTTGACGTCGCCGACCCCGTACAGCCAGCCGCCGTCGACCGGATCGCCGTCGGCGCCCAGCACGCGCATGCTGTCGTCCACGTTCAGCCAGGCGCCGTCCTCCAGCCCGAAGGCGTCGAGTCCGAGGCCGGAGGTGCGCGGGAGGCGGCCGGTCGCGACGAGGAACTCGTCGGCCTCCACCACGGTGCCGTCGTCGAGGTGGATGCGGAAGCCGCCGGCCTCCGTCCGCTCCACCCGCTCGGGCTGCACGTCGAGGTGGAGGGTCGCGCCCAGCTTCTTCAGCGACTCCGTCACCTTCTCGCCGGCGAACGGCTCCTGGCCGCCGAGCAGCCCGCTGCGCGCGATCAGGTGCACGTCGGTGCCGAACCCCGCGTACGCGGTCGCCATCTCGGTCGCGACGACACCGCCGCCGAGGATCGCCAGCGACACCGGCACGCTCTGCACGCTCGTCGCCTCGCGGCTCGACCACGGCTCGCTCTCCCGCAGGCCCGGGATGTCGGGCATCAGTGCCGCGGACCCGGTCGCCACCGCGACCGCGTGCTTCGCGCGCAGCACGGTGACCGTGCCGTCCTCCGCGGTCACCGTCACCTCCCGCGGCGCGGTGACGACGCCCCAGCCGCGCACCAGGTCGATGCCGGCGCCGGTCAGCCACTCGACCTGGCCGTCGTCGTTCCAGTTGCTCGTCATGTCGTCGCGGCGCTTGAGCACGGCGGCCACATCGAGCGGGCCGGTCACGGCCTCGCGCGTGCCGCCGACCCGCTGAGCGGCCCGGAGCAGGGCGCCGCTCCTGAGCAGCGTCTTGGAGGGCATGCACGCCCAATAGGAGCACTCGCCGCCGACCAGCTCGGCCTCGACGATCACCGTCTTCATGCCGCCCTGGACGGCCCGGTCGGCGACGTTCTCGCCCACAGCGCCCGCGCCGATGACGATGACGTCGTAGTCCCTGGTCTCGCTCATGCCTTCTCCCTCGTCCTCTGTCTCAGTTCGTGCCCGGCCGGTGGATCGGATGGCTCAGCGGCCCACGAAGCGCGCCTCGGTGCGGGTGAGGAACGCCTCCATCCCGATCCTCGCGTCTTCGGTGCCGACCAGCCGGACCAGCGCCGGCTGCAGCTCCGCCTCCGCGGCGGCGTCGCCGTCGCGCACCGCCCGCTTGGCGTTGGCGAGCGCCGCCTGCACGGCGAGCGGCGCCTGCGCGGCGATCCGCTCGGCGAGCTCCAGCGCACGGTCGAACTGCGCGCCGTCCTCGACGACCTCCTGCACCAGGCCCATGCGATGCGCCTCGGCGGCGTCGAACATGTCGCCGGTGAGGATGTAGCGCATCGCGTTCCCCCATCCCACCGCCCGCGGGAAGCGCAGCGTCGCACCGCCGAAGGGGAGTATGCCGCGCGTCACCTCGATCTGGCCGAACCGCGTGCCCCGTGCGGCGACGGCGACGTCGGAGGCGAGGATCAGCTCGATGCCGAGGGTGAGGCAGGTGCCCTGGACGGCGATCACCACCGGCTTGGTCAGCTGCCGGCCGGAGACCTGCCACGGATCGATCGCGTCCTCTCCGACGAAGGAGAGGCCGTCGCGGCCGATGCGCGGTCCGAGGTCGGCGAGGTCGAGGCCGGCGGTGAAGTGCTCGCCGACCGCGTGCACGAGTCCGACGCGCAGCTCCGGGTCGCGCTCCAGCTCGCCGTAGGCGTCGGCCAGGGCGCTGAGCAGCTCGAAGTCGGCGGCGTTGCGCTTCTCCGGACGGTTCAGGCCGATGAGCAGCACGTGCCCGCGCCGCTCGGTGAGGATCTTGGGCTCGCTCATGCTCCCCACGCTACTGCCCTCCCGAGGAGGTCGCGGGGGCGCCGGGGACCGGCCCGGTCAGCGCGCCGAGCACGCGCAGGATCACGGCGAGGTCGCGCCCGGCCGCGTCCGGCGACTCGGGGGCGAACTCGGTGACCCCGGCGCCGGCGAACGCGAAGCGGGCGCGCAGGGCGCGGATCGCGTCGGTCAGGCGCTCGGGCAGCACTCCGAACGGGACCGGCGAGCCGACGCCGTCGATCGCCGACGGGTCGAGCACGTCCAGGTCGATGTGCACGTAGACGGCCGTCGCGCCGGTCGCCGCCACGGCCTCCACGACCCGCTGCGGGTCGTCGAGCTCGGCGACGCCGACGACGCGGATGCCGGACGCCTCGATGAACGCCGCCTCGCCGTCGTCGAGCTCCCGCGTCCCGGCGAGCACGATCCGACCGGGGTCCAGCCGTGTCGCACCGGTGGCGGCGAGTCCGTCCGGCGCCTCTCCGAGCAATGCCCGGACCACCATCCCGGTGAACGCGCCGGAGGGCGACGACTCGGGGGTGTTCAGGTCTGCGTGCGCGTCGAACCAGACCAGGGCGACCGAGTGGTCGGGATGCGCCGCGAGCGCGTGCTGCACGGCGGCCAGCTCCACCCCGCAGTCGCCGCCGATCGTGACGACCGGGGCCTCGAGCAGGGCAAGCTCGGCCTCCGTGGCATCGCGGACGGCGGTGAGGGAGGAGAACCGGTTCACGCCGGTCCCGAGCGACTCGCCTGCGGCCGCCGGCACCGGCACGCGGTGCGTGCGGGCGGCGGGGAGGTCGCCGTGGATGGCCTCGGCTCCGTCGATGAGCCGCATCGCGCGCGACGACCCCGAGCCCTGCCACTGCGGGACGACGAGGAAGGAGGCCCCGCTCACCCCTCGGCGCCCGACGTGACCGCCGCCTGGCTTCCGCCGCCCGACTTCAGGGCCGCGAGCCGCGCCTCCACCTCGGTCATCTCGCCGAGGTCGTCGAGCTGCTCGAACTGGGCGTCGAGGCTCGAGGCCGCGAGCTCCTGCTGGCCGCGCACCCGGGCCTCCTCGCGGCGGATCTTCTCCTCGAACCGGGACACCTCGCTGGTCGGGTCCATGATGTCGACGCTCTTCACCGCGTCGATCACCTGCGACTGCGCCTGGGCGGCCTTGGCGCGCGCGATCAGCTCGGCGCGCTTGGTCTTGAGCTGCTCCAGCCGCTCCTTCATGCCGTTCAGGCCCGCCTTGAGCTTCTCGACCACCTCGGTCTGCGCGGCGATCTGCGGCTCGGCGGCCTTCGCCTCGTTCTCCGACGAGATCTGCCGCTGCAGCGCGACCTTCGCGAGGTTGTCGAACTTGTCCGCGTCGGCGGTGTTGCCGGCCGCGCGGTACTGGTCGGCCTGGCGGCTCGCAGCCAGCGCCTTGTCGCCCCACTCGGCAGCGGCCTCCACGTCTTCGCGGTGGTCGTCCTCCAGCAGGCGCAGGTTGCCGATCGTCTCCGCGATGGCGCTCTCGGCGTCAGCGATGCTGTTCGTGAAGTCGCGGACCATCTGGTCCAGCATCTTCTCCGGATCCTCCGCCTGGTCGATCAGGGCGTTGATGTTCGCCCGCAACAGCTGCGAGATCCGTCCGAAGATGGACTGCTTCGCCATGTGCTCTTCCTTTCGCTCCCGCCCCCGATGGGCGCTTGTGGTCGTGTGAGGGGTCAGAACCGTCCGCCGCCGCGGCGGCTGCGGGTCCCGCCTCCGCCGAAGCTGCCCGCGCTGAAGCCGCCGCCACCGCCGCTGCCGCCCCAGTTCCCGCCGCCGCCCCAGCCGCCGCCTCCGCCCATGCCGCCGCGCAGCACGGAGTCGATCAGGATGCCGCCGAGGATGGCTCCCATCGCGCCGCTCCCGCCGCCGCGACCGGAGGTGCCGCCGCCGAAGATGTCGCCGAGGCCGCCCTGCTGCGGCTGGAAGCCGCCGACGTCCTGCTGGGCGAGCTGCGTCGCCTCGTCGGCGAGCTGCGCGGCGCGCTGCGCCTGCGCGAGGGCCGAGACGGGATCGGCCGCGGCGGTCTGCTCGGCCTGGACGACGAGCCGCCCGGCCTCCGCGAGCCGCGTCCGCGCCTCGGGGCCGACCGCGCCGCGGCGGGCGGTGATGAAGTCCTCACAGGCGGAGACCCGCGCCTTCGCAGCGAGCAGGGTCTGCTGCAGCATCGACTGGGCGCGCTGCGTCTGCGCCCGGGCGTCGCGCACGCCCTGCAGCACGCCGTCGATGGATCGGTTGGCGGCATCCAGTCGCTGCGCGATCTCCAACGGGTTCACGCGACCGGCGGCGAGCTTGGACTCCACATCCTGCACCGTCTGCTCCGTGCCGGCGACGGCCGCGGCGATGCTGCCGCCGGGGTCGCCGGCGCCGGCGAGGGCCTTCGCCTCCGCCAGGTCGCTGCGGAGCTCGGCCAGGGTCGCGTCGAGGGACTGCTGCGCGGCCGCGAGGTCGGAGGCGAGCCGGTCGACTGCGTCGAGGAGGAGGCCGGCCTGGTCGGCCGACTCCTCGGCCGCGCGCACCCCGATCGCCGCCGCCCCGGCGTCGCCGGCCGCGGCCTTCTGCGCGGCGCCGGCGAGGGCCGTGTCGGTGAAGTCGAGCCGGTCGGTCGCCTGCTCGACGTTGTCGTGCACGGTCGCGAGCGAGGCGTCCGTGTAGCGCTGCGCCAGCCCGTCGAGCGTCGAGCGCGTGGTCGCCAGCCGCTGCCGTAGCCCGGCCGCCTGCGTCTGGATCTCGCTGCTCGCCTCCGGGATGCGCTTCTCCAGCGCACGCAGCTCATCGAACGCGTCGGCCTGGGCGTCGAGCGCCTGGTTCGCCGCCGTGCAGAGCTGCACGATGTGGATGTTCCACTCCCGCCGCTGCTCGTCGGTGTCGGGCTCCGCGTCGTCGAGCCGCTGCTTGAGGGTGAAGGCCTCGCGCAGCTGCGCCTTCGCCTGGTCGAGCGCGGTCTGGAAGGGGACGACCGCCTCGGCGCCGTACTGCGCGGTGGCGAAGCCGAGCTCCTCCTCGCTCGTCCGGATGGCGTCGTCCGTCTGCACCAGGGCCGACCCGGCGCGGCGCTCCAGCTCCTTCAGCGGGATGCTCTGCAGCTCGCTCTGCGGCGTCGCCGGGCCGGCCGCGGCCTGCTTCTTGCGGCTGCTGCGCGAGCGGACGGCGAAGAACACCACCAGCCCGACGACGATCACGCCGCCGATGAGCACCCAGAAGAACCACGCGCCCCCGCCGCCTCCGACCGCGTCCCCGAGTCCCGTGGCCGCCGCGACTCCCGCGCCCGCCCAGTCGCCGGCGTGGAGCTTCGGCTCGACGTCGTTCTGCTCGATGCTGTCGAGCTGGTTCGGGCTCACCGGCCCCTCGTCGTCGCCCGAGAGGTAGTAGGTGCGGCCGTCGGTCGACACGGCGAGCAGGTAGTCGCGCTGGCCGAGGCCGTTGCGCGCGGCCGTCTCGTTGGCCCAGTCGGCCGCGTCGGCCGGGTCGGTGAACCGGTCGACGTAGACCACGTACAGGTCGATGCGGTGCTGGTCGTACAGCGTCTTGGCGGCCGCCGTGACCTCCGCCTCCTGTGCGGCGGTGAGCACCCCGGCCTCGTCGACGACGTGGTTCGGGCCGAGATCGACCGGGTCCTGGGCGGCGGCGGGCGCGGTCGCGGCGAACAGGGCACCCGCCACGAGGCCCAGCGCCACCAGGCCACCGGTCAGCAGACGTCGCAAGCGCATGCACCCACTCTCTCGGGTCCGGCTGATACCCAGCCGAGTCTATTGGGGTGCTCCGGCAGTGTCACTGTTTCGGCCTGTTACAGGGTGGGATGCGGCCGTTGGCGACGACTGGTGGGATGGGGGAGTCGGGTCGAGAGGAGGAGCGCATGTCCCTGCAGCCCACCCTGGCCGTCGTCGAGGCCACGCGCTTCCGCGGCCACGACCCCGCGTACCACGACTACGTGCAGCTGCTGGTCGGCAACGTCATCGCCGCCGCGAACGAGGACGGCTGGAGCGTCCGCCGGCTCGCCGCCGACGCCGGGACGGACCCGCTGCTCGACGCGACCGCCGACGTCGACGCGGTCGTCATCGTGGGCGGGGAGGACATCCACCCCTCGTTCTACGGCGCGCAGACCGGGTACGCGAACGAGTCGCGGCACCTGCCCGAGGCCGACGCCGCGCAGATCGCGCTCGTCCACAGCGCGCTGGAGCGTCGTGTCCCGCTGCTCGGCATCTGCCGAGGCCTGCAGATCGTCAACGTCGCCCTCGGCGGAACCCTCGTGCAGGACCTCGGCGAGCAGTGCGTCCATGTCAACCGCGGGGTGCCCATCCCGCAGGTGCTCACCACGCACACGGTGCTGCCGGAGGCGGGGAGCCGCGTCGCCGAGCTGCTCGGGTCCGGCCCGGTGCCGGTGCGCAGCGCCCACCACCAGGCCGTCGACGCCCTCGGCGCCGGCCTCGTCGTCAGCGCCCGGTCGCACGACGGCCACGTCGAGGCGATCGAGCACGCGGAGGCCCCCGTGCTCGCCGTGCAGTGGCACCCGGAGGACGTCGCGGCCCCCGCAGGCCAGCTCTCCGCCCTCCTCGGCGCGCTCGCCGCACTCGCCGCCCGCGTCCCCGCCTGACGCTTCCCCCTCCCCGTGAGGTGCTCGCGCATGCAGCACCTCGCGCGGAAAACGCGCATCTGCGAGCACCTCAGCGGCGGGCCGGAGAGGGAGAGACGGTCTAGGGGACGGGCCAGCCCTGGGCGCCGAGGAGCGGGACGAACGCGACGGAGCCGAGGCTCGTCTCCCGCAGCGAGCCGTCCGCCAGCCGCTCGAACAGCGCGAGGTGCTGCGCGCGGCCCGGACGGCCGACCGGCATGACGATGCGCCCGCCCGCCGCCAGCTGCTCGACCCACGCCCGCGGCACCGACGGACCGGTCGCCGCCGCCACGATCGCGTCGTAGGGGGCCGCGGCCGGCCAGCCCAGTGTCCCGTCGCCGGTCACCACCTCGACCCGGTAGCCGAGCGCCTCCAGCGTCGCCGCCGCGCCGACCGCGAGATCCGGATGCCGCTCCACGCTCACGACGCGGTGGCCGAGCTGCGCGGCGACGGCCGCCGCGTAGCCCGATCCGGTCCCGACGTCGAGCACGCGGTCCTCCGGGCCGATCCGCGCGGCCTGCAGCATGAGCGCCACGATGTACGGCTGCGAGATCGTCTGCCCGTCGCCGATCGGCATCGGGTGGTCCTCGTACGCGTACGGCGCGGCCGACTCCTCCACGAACAAGTGTCGAGGCACACGTCGCATCGCGTCGAGGACCCGCTGGTCCTCGATCCCGCGGCGGGCGAGCTGCTCCTCGACCATCCGCGCGCGTTCGATGCTGTGGTCGTGGTCCGTGCGCCTATTGAACCACCGCGGCGGGTCGCTGCTCCAGAGTGCTCCTGGCGTTCTCGACCGCCGTCGGGCCGGCCCCGGCGGACTCCAGCGCGAGCATCGCGGCGCCCAGGATGGGACGGGCCGTCACGAGCTCCATCCGCGCCAGGGGAGACCGCTCGGCGAGCAGCCGCTCCACCGTCCCGAGCAGCCGCTCGTCGCGGCCGCCGATGACGCCGCCGCCGAGCACGACCGGGACGGGCCGGTCGAGCAGGTCGAGCCTCCGCAGCGTGGTCACGGCGAGCGTCGCGATCTCCTCCGCCTGCTCGTCGACGAGGGAGGCGGCGATGACGTCGCCCTCCCGCGCGCACGCGAACACGGTCGGCGAGAGGCGGGCGAGGTCGCGATTCGGGAGGCGACCGAAGTGCAGCGCCTCGATCACCTCCTGCACGCTCCCCAGGCCGAAGGTCGCCGGGACCGCCTGCTCCAGCGCGGTCCGGGCGCCGCGCCCGTCGGCCGCGCGGGCGGCGAACCACAGGGCGCGCTCGCCGAGGTGCCAGCCGCCGCCCCAGTCGCCCGAGATGGTGCCGAGCGACGGGTAGCGGATGGTGCGGCCGTCCGCGCGCACGCCGACGCCGTTGATGCCGGTGCCGCAGACGACGGCGACCGCATCCGGCTCGTCCGTCCCCGCCCGGAGCAGGGCGAAGAGGTCGTTGTCGACCGTCGCAGCGGCCCACGGCGTCCCGGCGATCGCCGCGCGGAAGGCGTCGATCTCGCTCGGCAGGTCGAGGCCCGAGAGGTAGAGGTTCACCGCGGCGATGGTGCGCGGCCCGGTCTGCTCCAGCAGCCGGCCGATCAGGGCGGACACCAGGTCGGCCGACTCGCGCATCCCGATGAGGTGCGGGCTGGAGGTGGTCCCGCGCGCCTCGGCCACGACGGTCCCGTCGAGCTCGAGGGCGACGGCGTCGGTCTTCGAGCCGCCGCCGTCGACCGCGATCGCGAGGGGAGCGCCGAGCGGCGCCTCCGCGGTCGTCACTTCGCCCACTCCAGGTGCTCCCGGTTGTGCGCGATCAGCAGGTCGGTGAGCTTCTCGGCCTTGTCGTACTGCCCGACCAGGGGATGCGCGAGCATCGCACGCAGCACCCGGTCGCGGCCGCCGTGCACCGCGGCCTCGAGCGCCAGGCGCTCGTAGCCGGCGACGTGGGCGATCAGCCCGGCGTGGTCCGCGGGCAGCGGGTCGACCGGCAGAGCGGTCACCCCGCGCGCGTCGACCGTGGCCGGCACCTCGATGACGTGGTCGTCCGGTAGGAACGGCAGCGCGCCGTCGTTGCGCAGGTTGACCACCTGCACGTCGCCGCGGTCTCCGGTGAGCGACGCGATCAGGTCGACGGCGGCCTCCGAGTAGAAGGCGCCGCCGCGCTGCGACAGCTGCTCCGGCTTCGTGTCCACCGCCGGGTCGCCGTACAGCTCCAGCAGCTCGCGCTCCACGCGCTGCACCGCTTCCGCACGCGTAGGGGAGTCGAGCTGCTCGCGCAGCACCTCGTCGTGCGCGTAGTAGTAGCGCAGGTAGTAGCTGGGCACGTCCCCCAGCAGCCGGATCAGCGAGGCGGGAAGCTCGATCTCCTCGGCCAGCTGCTCCAGCCGGTCGTGCAGCAGCTCGGGCAGCGCGTCGCGCGTGCCGGAGGCGTCGGTGACGAAGGCCGCGCGCTCCCAGGTGAGGTGGTTGAGGCCGACGTGGCCGAGCCGCACCTGGCCGGGCTCGACGCCGAGCAGCCCCGCGAACCGGCGCTGGAAGCCGATCGCGACGTTGCACAGTCCGACCGCACGGTGCCCCTCCTGCAGCAGCGCGCGGGTGACGATGCCGACCGGGTTGGTGAAGTCGACGATCCACGCGCCGGGCTTCGCGTGCCGGCGCACCTCCTCGGCGACCCGGAGCACGACCGGGACCGTGCGCAGCGCCTTCGCGAAGCCGCCCGGGCCCGTCGTCTCCTGGCCGATGCAGCCGCACTCGTGCGGCCACGTCTCGTCGCCGTGCCGGGCCGCCTGGCCGCCGATGCGCAGCTGCAGCAGCACGACGTCCGCGTCCGCGACCCCCGCGACGAGGTCGGAGGTCGGGACGATGCGGCCGGGATGCCCTGCGGCGCGGAACATCCGCTGGCTCATCCCGCCGACCAGCCGGAGCCGCTCCGGGTCGGGGTCGACCAGCCACAGCTCCTCGATCGGCAGCACGGCCCGCAGCCGCGCGAACCCGTCGATGAGCTCGGGGGTGTAGGTGGAGCCGCCTCCGACGACCGTCAGTTTCACGTGTTATCCCTTCACGCCGGTGAGTGTGATGCCCTCCACGAAGACGCGTTGGGCGAAGAAGAAGATGAGGACGACGGGCACGGTCACCAGCATCGTCATGGCCATGGTGAGTCCCCAGTCGGTGCCGTGCACGCCGCGGAACGACGCCAGCCCGTAGGCCACCGGCCAGGCGGCGGGGTTCTCCGAGGTGTACAGCAGCGGGCCGTAGTAGTCGTTCCAGGAGGCGAAGAACAGGAAGATCGCGGTGGCCGCGATGCCGGGCTTCGCCATCGGGATGACCACCCGCCACAGCACGCCGAACTCCCCGTTGCCGTCGATGCGCGCCGCGTCGGAGTACTCGCTGGGGATGGTGAGGAAGAACTGCCGCAGCAGGAAGATCGAGAACGCGTCCCCGAGCAGGTTCGGCAGGATCAGCGGCCACAGCGTCCCGGTCAGCCCCAGCTGCGACCACATGACGTAGATCGGGATGGCGGTCACCTGCGGCGGCAGCAGCATCGCGATGATGATGACCGTGAACAGCACGCCGGAGCCGCGGAAGCGGATCTTCGCGAGCGCGTACGCCGCCGGGACGCTGGAGATGAGCATGAACGCCGTCGCCAGCACCGCGTACAGCGCCGAGTTGGCGAACCACTGCGCCAGCGGGACGGTCGTGAACACCTTCACGTAGTTGTCCCACTGGAACGGCTGCGGCCACAGCGACGCGGTCAGCGTCTGCTCGCTCGACATGAGCGAGGTGAGGAAGACGAAGACCACGGGCGCGATGAACAGCACGGCGAGCACGACGAGCACCGCGTGCTCGGCGATCCAGGCGAGGATGCGCCGTGCCCGGGCCGAGCGCGGCGTCGGGATGCGGCGGGGCGCGGGTGGCCGGGAGGGCGTCGCCGTGTCGGGGGAGAGGGTGGCGGAGGTCATTGGGCGCCTTCCGGGGTGAACGCCTTGAAGCGGCGCAGCAGCAGGACGAGGATGACGGCCGCGACGACGAACAGCAGCACCGCGAGCGCCGAGGCGTAGCCCAGCTGGTAGGTGCCGAAGCCGCGCACGTACAGCCACTGCGTGTAGGTGAGCAGGGAGCCGTCCGGGTAGCCGAGGTTGGTGCTGATGCCCTGGCCGACGACCGCCTTGCCCGACGCCACGGACGACGCGACGGCCGCCTCCGTGAAGTACTGGATCGCCGCGATGACGCCGGTGACGACGGCGAACAGCAGCACCGGCGCGATGGAGGGCATGGTCACGTAGCGGACCTTCTGGACGCCGTTCGCCCCATCCAGGGACGCCGCCTCGTACTGCTCCCGCGGCACGTCGAGGAGAGCGGCCAGGAAGATGATCATGATGTCGCCCATGACCCAGATGCCGAGCAGCACCAGCGACGGCTTCGACCAGGCGGGGTCGTTGAACCAGAGCGGCCCCTTGATCCCGAACCAGGCGAGCACCTGGTTCACCGGTCCCGTGCCCGGGTTGAACAGGAACACGAACGCCACGACGCTCGCCACCGGCGGCACGAGGGCCGGCAGGTAGAAGATCGTCCTCCAGATGCCGGACGCGCGGCGCGCCCGGGCGAGGAGCCCGGCGATCAGCAGCGCGAACGCCGTCTTGACCGGGACCCAGATCACCACGAACCACAACGTGTTCAGCGTGGCCAGCCAGACGTTCGGGTCCTGCGTGAACAGGTACTCGTAGTTGCGCAGGCCGATCCACTGCGGCGGCGACACCAGGTCGAACCGCGTGAACGAGTAGTAGAGGGACGCGATGAGCGGGTAGACGAAGAAGATCAGCAGCCCGAGCAGCGCCGGTGCGAGAAGCGCGAGGGTGACGAGCGAGCGCCGACGCCGGGCGCCGGAGCGTGCGGGGCGGGCGGCGACCCGCCCCGCACGGTCGATGGTGGCGGTCATCTCGGTCGGCTCACGGCCCGGTGCTCAGCGCGAGCGCGTCGTCGATCTGCTTGTCGACCGACTTCAGGCCCGCGTCGAGGTCGCCGCCCTGGCTCTGGTACTTGTTCCAGTAGTCCTCGAAGGTCTGCTGGTACCCGGCGCCGAGCGGGCTCGCGGGGGTCGTCTGCACGTTCTTGTCCGACGAGATGTCGAGGAACGTCTTGAACTGCTCCGAGACCTCCAGCTTCGGCGAGGCGAGCGCGTCCTTCGTCGTCGGCACGTTCTTCAGGCCGTTGGCGAGCTTCACCACGGCGTCCGTGTCGGTCGTGAGGTACTTCAGCAGCGCCCAGGCGAGCTCGGGATGCGTCGACCCCTTCGAGATGCCGATGATGTTCCCGGTGATGTAACCGCCGCCGTACAGCTCAGTGTGGTCGTCGGCGGTCGGGAACGGCGCGGTGCCG
Source organism: Leifsonia sp. C5G2 (assembly GCF_013359685.1). Taxonomy (GTDB): domain Bacteria; phylum Actinomycetota; class Actinomycetes; order Actinomycetales; family Microbacteriaceae; genus Leifsonia. The sequence continues at coordinate 165,912 of NZ_JABFMV010000003.1, read as the reverse complement.
TAGTTCAGCTTCTTCGCCTGGTCGTCGATGAACGCCGTGCGGTACTCGCCGTCGAGGTTCATCGCCACCTGGCCGGTCTGGAACGCGTTGTCGGCCGAGAACTCCTGGCCGAGGCCGGAGGTGAAGGCGTTCAGCTTGTCCCAGCCGATCTTGTCGACGAAGCCCTTCTGCCACGTCATCAGCTGCTTCCAGCCGTCGCTCGACCCGACGGCGCTCTTTCCGTCGCTCTTCAGCCACTCGGCGCCGGCGGCCGGCCCGTAGTGGGCCGCGGAGTTCTCGTACCAGCCCATGGTCGGGTTGAAGCCGAGGGTCTTGATCGAGCCGTCCCCGTTGAAGGTGGTCAGCTTCTCGGCCATCGACTCCAGCTCGGTCAGCGTCTTCGGCGGCGCGGTGTACCCGGCGGCCTGCAGCAGGTCCTTGTTGTAGTAGAGGCCGTAGACGTCGGCGAGCATCGGCATCGCGCAGCGGGTGCCCTTGTACTCGGTGTACGACTTCACCGTGTCGGAGAACTGGCCCATATCGACCTTGTCGCGCTCGATCACCTTGTTGAGGCTGCGGAACGCGCCGTTGGAGCAGAAGTTGCCGACGATGTCGGTGGAGTAGGAGAGACCGACGTCGACCTTGCTGCCGGTCGCGATGGCCTTCTGCAGCTTCTCGTCGTCCTGGCCGGAGTGGACGTCGACCTTGATCTTCGGGTACTTCTTCTCGAAGTCGTCGACGACCGATTGGATCACCTTCGCCTCCCGGTCGGAGAAGAAGTGCCAGAACGAGACCGTGCCGCTGAGGTCGCTGGGCGCGGTGTCGCTGAAGCTGCCGCCTCCGGAGCCGCCGGAGCAGCCGGAGAGGGCGAGCGCTGCGGCCGCGGTGATCGCGGCGGCGGCGATGAGATGACGGTGTTTCACTGTGGCTCCCTCACTGTCGGTGGTGCCTGTGGTGTGAATGCGGGTGGGATGGATGGTGCGGTGCGGTCGCGGGCGCTACGGTGCGATCCGCGACACTTCGGCGAAGAGCGCATCGCGCACCTCGCCGACGAGGTGCTCCCGTGCTCCACGGAGCACGGGGTGGGCGGCGACGCCGGTGGCGACGACGCTCCGCTCGCCCCAGGCGGGGCGGAGTTCTCGGGTGACGAGCTCGGCGAGGCGGGGGCCGCCGGCGAAGCCGGTCGGTCCTCCCAGTACGACGAGCTCGGGGTCGAGGAGGGCGAGCACCGGCACGACGCCGACGGCGACGCGGCGGGCGAGCTCGAGGAGGAACGCGTCCCGCGCGTCGGTGTCGCCCGTGAGGTCGGCGCCGAGCCCGTGGGCGGCCGCGAGGGCGGTGACCGCGGGGCCGCCGATCAGGTCCTGCAGGTCTCGCGCGTCCGCATCCAGCTCGGCCGCCGAGTGCGGGATGGGCAGGTAGCCGATCTCGCCCGCGCCGCCCGACGCGCCCCGGTGGACCGTTCCGCCCTGGTCGACCGACAGGCCGAGGCCGTCGCCCATCCAGAGCAGGGCGAACCCGCCGGTGTCGCGGCCGGCGCCATCCGTGCGCTCGGCGAGCGCCGCGAGGTTCACGTCGTTGTCGATGCGGACTGCGAGCCCGAGCGCGTCCTCCAGCCGTCGCCGGATGCCCTGCTTGGGCCAGCCGGGCAGCGTCTCGATGTAGGTCAGCTCGTCGGTGCGCGGGTCGAGCGCGCCCTGCACGCCGACGCACACGGCGCCGACCCGGTCGGCGTCGGCTCCGGCGGCGGCGCACGCGGCGTCCACCGCCGCGCGGACGTCGTCCTCGGGGGAGCGGCCGGCGAGCGGGGTCACGGCGATCGGGCGCTCCTCGCCGGAGGCGTCGACGACCGTCGAGCGCAGTGCTTCGGCGTCGATGTCGATCGCGACGCCGAGCATCCGGTCGGTGCGTACGGCGTAGCTGGCGGCGTTGGGGCCGCGGCCGCCGGAGACCTCGCCGACGGCGTGGATGAGGCCGGCCGTCTCAAGCCGCGCCACCATCTGGGCGGCGGTCGGCTTGGAGAGCCCGGACAGCTCGCCGATGCGGTTGCGGGTGAGCACGCCGTGCTCCAGCAGCAGCGACAGCGCGGTGCGGTCGTTGGTCTCGCGCAGCCACCCGGGGGTGCCGCGAACGGGTCCGGCCATCCTCATCCCTTCGTTGGAACGATCCTCGTCCGGAAATGTATCAGGAAAGTTTCTTTATAGTAAAGACCCTGTTTCGGCCGCTGCGTCGAACAGGGAGGAACTCGCGGTCGATGTCGCCCGAAAAGCAGGAAACGGAGGACATCCGGGCCGCCAGTGGGCACGGGTCCTCCGTCTCCTGCACCGGCCGGAGCCGGGAGAGCGGCTCGGCTCAGCCGAACGCGCGGGCGTGCTCCACGAGCCGGTCGAACGCCGCATCCAGGTCGGGGTCGACGCGCTGCCGGTCGGCGTCGGCCAGGTACCACTCCACGATCTCGCCGGCGCCGCGGGCGAACGGCACGCGCGCGCTGAAGCCGGGCACGAGCGCCTTGACCTTGCTGTTGTCGAAGTGCATCGAGTGCGCCTTGTCGCCGATGAGGCCGGGTCCGAGGTCCGGGATCGCTTTGGCGATCGACTCGCTCGCCACGTGCACGAGGTCGGCCTCGACGCCGAGGGCCTCCGCGAGGTAGCAGTAGATCTCGTCCCAGGTCGGGGCCTCGTCGCCCGTGATGTGGAAACTGTCCCCGACCGCCTCCGGCCGGCCGAGCAGCCCGGTGAAGGCGACCGCGAAGTCCGTGTTGTGGGTGATCGTCCAGCGGCTCGTGCCGTCGCCGTGCACGACCACCGGTGCGCCGCGGCGCATCCGCTCGAGGTCGGTCCAGTGGCCGGAGGTCGGGATCAGGGTGCGGTCGTAGGTGTGCGACGGACGCACGATGGTGACGGGGAAGCCGCGGTCGCGGTACGCCTCGACGAGCACGTCCTCGCACGCGATCTTGTCGCGCGAGTACTGCCAGAACGGGTTGCGCAGCGGGGTGGACTCGGTCACCGGCACACGCGACGGCGGCTTCTGGTACGCCGAAGCGGAGCTGATGAAGACGTACTGGCCGACCCGGCCCTCGAACAGCTCGAAGTCGGTGCGGACGTGCTCCGGCGTGAAGGCGAGGAACTCGGCGGCCACGTCGAAGCTGCGCTCCCCGAGCACACGGTGGACGCTCTCCGGGTCGCGGATGTCGGCGTGCAGCACCTCCACGCCGTCGGGCAGCGGCCGGGTGGAGCTGTTGCCGCGGTTGACCACCGTGACCTCGTGCCCCTGCCCCAGCGCCTCCGCGACGCAGGCGGAGCTGATCACGCCCGTCCCGCCGATGAAGAGTGTCCGTGTCGCTGCCATTCCCGCTCCTTCACGTCGTGGTCGCGGGTCCGCCGGACACCGCCCGAAGGGCCAGGCTAGTCCGGTCCACCGGCTCCCGCGAGCGCCCGGACCCGGCGGGCCGCGCGCGCGGGCGGCGTACACTGCGTGCCGAGTTCCGACCCTCCGAGGAGATCCTTCACCCGTGTTCCCCCTGCGCAGCTGGCCCGGCCTCGCGCTGGCCTGCCTTCTCGCCGTCGTCGTCGCGGTCGTCGTCACCGCCGTCCTCGCCCTGATCCTGCGGCTGATCGGGCGGCGCCGGCAGTGGCCGGAGTTGCTGATCCGGCACGTCCGCGTCCCTTTCCGGCTGTTCCTGCTCGTCATCGTGCTGTGGATCGCCGTGACACTCGCGCTGCCGCCGGACGTCACGGCCGCCTGGCGGTCGGGCCTCCACCACACGTTCCTCATCCTGTCGATCGCCACCGGGGTGTGGTTCGCGGCGGCCTTCCTGATCTTCGTGGAGGACCTGGGGCTCGCCCGCTACCGCTTGGACGTGCCCGACAACCGGTACGCGCGGCGCGTGCGCACGCAGGTGCTCATCCTGAGGCGGCTCACGGTCGTGGCCGCCGTCGTGATCGGGCTCGGCGCCATCCTGCTCACCTTCCCGGCGCTGCAGGCCGCGGGCGCCAGCCTGCTCGCCTCCGCCGGGATCATCGGCATCATCGCCGGTGTCGCGGCCCAGTCGAGCCTCGCCAACCTGTTCGCCGGCATCCAGCTCGCGTTCTCGGACGCCATCCGGATCGACGACGTCGTCGTCGTGGAGCAGCAGTGGGGCACCATCGAGGAGATCACGCTCACCTACGTCGTGGTGCACGTGTGGGACGACCGGCGGCTGGTGCTGCCGTCGACGTACTTCACCACGAAACCGTTCGAGAACTGGACCCGCCAGCACAGCGAGCTGCTCGGCTCCGTCGAGTTCGACCTCGACTGGCGCGTCTCCACCGGCGGGATGCGCGCCGAACTCAACCGCATCCTCGCCACCACCGACCTGTGGGACCACCGCACCGGGATCCTGCAGGTCACCGACGCGGTCGGCGGCTGGGTGCGGGTGCGTGTGCTCGTCACGGCGAAGGACGCGCCGACCCTGTTCGACCTCCGCTGCCTGGTGCGGGAGCGCCTGATCGACTGGATGCAGCGCTACTCTCCCGTGTCGCTGCCGCGCCAGCGCGTGGAGCTCGTCGAGGAGCCGGAGCAGACGGAGCGCCCGCCGCGCGCCCGCACCGAGGAGGAGGGCCGCCTGTTCAGCGGGACACCGGAGAACGAGCAGCGCGCGCAGCAGTTCACCGACGCCGTCCCCGTCATCCGGGATGTGGACGGCCACCCCGTCGCGGTCGACCCGGACGACCCCGCGTCGCGTGCCGCCGACCCCGACCCCGACCAGAAGGAGATCCGATGACCGACCGCTCCGACGACGCCCACACCCGACCCGACGGCATGGATGACGCCACGGTGGAGGCGCTCGGCAGCCTCTCCGAGGCGCTCGAGGTGATGGAGCACGCCCGCGGCCTGCTGTACGGGTTCCACCGGCTGACCGGCAAGGCGGACTTCACGCTGGGGGAGGCGGCCGGGAAGCTGCGCGACGCCGGGCACGCCGAGCTGGCGGACCGGATCGAGCGGGAGCTGGTCGGCCGGAACGTGATCGAGGGGCGCTGGACGTTCCAGATCGTGGAGGACTTCGACGACGGCTACTACGCGCTGTTCACGGAGCTGGAGCGCGAGGCCCGCGACCGGCTGGCCGGCGGCCGCCGCCACCTCTACGAGGCGGAGCTCAAGGAGCAGCGGCGGACGCACGGCGAGCCGGGGCACGAGGCCCGGCCGACGTCCTAGTGGCTTGCGTCGGAGATTCGGCCGCGGTTCGTTCGAATCTCCGACGTCAGGCGGCCCTGACGGAGATTCGAACGTTCGAGCGCTGGTGTGCCCGCTTAGGTCAAGGACTCGGCCGCGGCGACGATCATCCCGACCGCCACATCCGGCGCCGACAGCATCGAGACGTGACTGGAGGGCGTCTCGACGATGGTCGCGTCGGCCCGCTCGGCCATCCGGCGCTGCAGGGCGGGCGGGATGACCCGGTCCTCCGTGCCGACGACCGCCCAGACCGGCAGGCTCCGCCAGGCGGGTGCGCCTGCCGGGGCGGTGTTGGCCGCGAGCGAGATCGGCCGCTGGCCCGCCGCGATCTGGTCGCGCGCCTCCTCCTCGAGATCCTGCGCGAAGAATTGGTGCACCGTCGACGGCTTGAGGTAGGCGTCGGCGTTGCCCTCCTCGGCGCCGGGGAAGCCGACGATGTCGAGCACCGTGGTCGGGTCGGGCACGTCGAGCGCGGAGCCCGAGCCGCCGAGCAGGCCGAACACCGTCTCGCCCTCGTCGGGCAGGAAGGCGTCGATGTAGACCAGGGCGCGCACGTCGCCGCCGTTCAGCCCGGCGGCGCTGATGACGGCCCCGCCATAGGAGTGGCCGACGAGCACGACGGGGCCCTCGGTGCGCTGGGCGACGAAGGAGGCCACGTAGGCTCCGTCGCCGGCGGCGCCGCGCAGCAGGTTCGGCGGGGCGAGCACGGTGAACCCGCGGTCGCGCAGGTCGGTGATGACCGGATTCCAGCTGGACGCGTCGGCCCAGGCTCCGTGGACGAGGACGATCGTGGGCAAAGCCATGGTGTTCCTGCTCTTTCGCTCGGTGCTGTGAACGGGTGCGGGCTCTCGGAACGGCGCCAGGCTACGGCCTTCGGGCGTCGGGCGTCTACCCGTGCCGCTTCGGTCGGGGATTCGGCCGCGGTTCGTTCGAATCTCCGACGTCAGGCGGCCCAGACGGAGATTCGAACGTTCGAGCGCTGGTGTACACAGGCGGAGTGCGTCGCGGGCTTTCCACAGATCCCGGGATCGGGACGAGTGGGTCTCCCGCTCGCCGGGATGCTGGAGCCATGATCGACGAACGAACCCTGCACCGTCTCGGCGGAATCGCCTCCACCCTCCAGCTGCGCGCCACGGGCGCCACGTCCGAAGACCTGACCGCCGCCGTCCGCGCGGGGGCGCTGCGCCGTCTGCGGCGGGGCGTCTATGCGCTGCCGGATGCGCCGCCCGCTGCGGTCGCCGCCGTGCTTGCGCGCGGGCGTCTCTCCTGCGTGTCGGCCGCGCGGACGTACGGCTTGTGGGCGGGATCGGACCCCCGGCTGCACCTTCGGTTCGGTGGGCATGCCAGGGCCGGCCCGGTAGAGGGCCCGCACGTGCGCCACTGGCTGCCGACCGAGCACTCGGCGGAGGTCTGGAGGGTGACGGTCGCCGACTGCCTGCGGTCGGTGGCGCGGTGCGCCGACGAGGAGACCGCGGTCGCGGTCTTCGACACGGCGCTGACCGCGGGCCTCGTGACCCTCCGGCAGCTGCGCGCGATCCTGGCCGGGCAGCCGGTCAACGCGCGACGGAGGTGGATGCTGGCACGACCGGGATCGGACTCCGGCGTGGAGTCGATCGTGCGGCAGCGACTGCAGGCGCGCGGTCATCTCGTCGAGCAGCAGGTGCAGGTCGACGGCGTCGGCCGAGTGGACATGCGGATCGACGGGGAGCTGTTCCTGGAGATCGACGGGTTCGCGTTCCACCGCGACCGGGAGGCCTTCGAACGGGACCGGGTGCGGGATGCCCGGCTTGCGGCTCGCGGGTCGCCGCGACTGCGGGTCTCCGCCGGCCAGGTGACGGACGACTGGCAGGCGGTGATCGACGCGGTGGATCGCGTCCTTGCGCACTCGGCGAACTCACAGGAACGGAGGGACCAACTGGGTGCTCCGCCGTGTTTCATCCACTGACGGCGTCGCAGCCAGCGCGCCGCACGAGGAGGAAACGTGACACTCGACTACCGCAAGGACCCGGAGGCTGTCTCCCGGCTCTCGCCGCAGCAGTACGCGGTGACGCAGGAGGCTGCAACGGAGCCCGCGTTCCGCAACAGGTTCTGGGACAACCACGACGAGGGACTGTACGTCGACATCGTGTCGGGGGAGCCGCTCTTCGCATCCGTGAACAAGTACGACAGCCGGTCCGGCTGGCCGAGCTTCACCGTGCCGGTGGAGCCGGGCAACATCGTCGAGAAGGTCGACCGCACGTACGGGATGGTGCGCACCGAGGTGCGGTCCGCTCACGGCGACAGCCACCTGGGTCACCTGTTCGACGACGGTCCCGCCGAGGCCGGCGGGCTGCGCTACTGCATCAACTCGGCGGCCCTCCGCTTCGTCCCGCTCGCAGAGCTGGACGAGGCCGGATACGGCCAGTACCGCTCGATCTTCGACAAGTAAGGAGCACGACAATGACAGAGAAGGCCATCCTCGCCGGAGGCTGCTTCTGGGGCATGCAGGACCTCATCCGCAAGCTGCCGGGCGTGACCGGCACGCGCGTCGGCTACACCGGCGGCGACGTCGCGAAGGCCACCTACCGCAACCACGGGACGCACGCCGAGGCGATCGAGATCGAGTACGACCCCGAGCGCACGAGCTACCGCGACCTGCTGGAGTTCTTCTTCCAGATCCACGACCCGTCGACCAAGAACCGGCAGGGCAACGACGTCGGCACCAGCTACCGTTCCGCGATCTTCTACGAGGACGACGAGCAGCGCCGCATCGCCGAGGACACCATCGCCGACGTGGACGCGTCCGGTCTCTGGCCGGGCAAGGTCGTCACCGAGGTCAGCCAGGCGGGCCCGTTCTGGGAGGCGGAGCCCGAGCACCAGGACTACCTGGAGCGCATCCCGTGGGGCTACACCTGCCACTTCGTGCGGCCGGGCTGGAAGCTCCCGAAGCGGGAGTCCGCGGCGAGCTAGCAGCGGCCGGCCCGGGCGGCGGGCCGCGGTGGCGCCGTGAGGGGGTGACCCTCGGGGCGCTCGCCGTGGTCCGCTGGAGATGCGGAGGCCCGTCTTGTATTGCGGCCACTGCGTGTCCGCACCACGGTCGCGTCCGCATAATGAAGACCATGCCGTCTGCGAACGCGATCTCCATCCGGGCCCTCCGCAAGTCCTACGGGACCTTCGACGCCGTGCGCGGCATCGACTTCGACGTCGCAGCAGGCGAGACGTTCGCCCTGCTCGGACCCAACGGCGCGGGCAAGAGCACCACCATCGAGATCCTCGAGGGGTATCGCGACCGTTCAGGCGGCGAGGTGTCGGTGCTCGGGGCTGATCCCGGCAAAGCGGGGACACGGTGGAAGGCGCGCCTGGGGATCGTGCTCCAGACCAGCGCCGAGGCGGGCAACGCGTCGGTGAGGGAGCAGCTCACCCACTTCTCGCGCTTCTACCCGGCCCCGCGGGACGTCGACGAGGTGATCGCCGCGGTCGGGCTCACGGAGAAGGCGAAAGCCCGGGTGCGCAGTCTGTCGGGTGGCCAGCGGCGACGGCTCGACGTCGCCCTCGGCGTGATCGGCCGACCCGAGCTCCTCTTCCTGGACGAGCCCACCACCGGCTTCGACCCCGAGGCCCGGCGACGGTTCTGGGACCTGATCCGCTCCCTCAAGAGGGAGGGCACCACGATCCTTCTCACCACGCACTACCTCGACGAGGCGGCACAGCTCAGCGATCGGGCGGCCGTCATCGCCCGCGGGCGGCTGGTCGACATCGGGGCGATCGGTGAACTCGGCGGCCAGGAGGCGCGTGTGCCGATCGTCCGCTGGCGCGACGCGTCGGGGTCCCTCCGCTCGGAGCGCACCGAGACGCCCGCGGCGCTGGTCGCACGGCTCACCGCCGACAGCGGCGGCGAACCACCGGAGCTGGAGGTGGTCAGGCCCAGCCTGGAGGACATCTACCTGGAGCTCGTCCACCGCGAGGAGGTGGCCTCGTGAGTGCAGCTGTGCTGGGGCTCGAACGGGTCCGCTACGAGACGATGCTCTACTTCCGCCAGAGCGACACCATCTTCTTCACCTTCCTCTTCCCGGTGGTCATGCTCGGGATCTTCTCGGTGGCGTTCCAAGGGCTGGGGAACGTCGGGGCCGCGCCCGACGGCACGGGAGGCATCAGCCGGGCGGCGTACTACCTCCCGGCGATGATCGCCGCGGGCATCCTGCTCTCCGGGGTGCAGAACCTCGCGGTCGACATCGCCGGCGAGAAGAGCGACGGGACCCTCAAACGGCTCGGCGGAACGCCGCTGCCGGTCATGTCCTACTTCATCGGCAAGATGGGGCAGGTGCTGGCGACCAGCATCCTCCAGATCGGCCTGCTGCTCGTCGTCGCGTGGCTCGCCTTCGGCGTCGAACTGCCGACGGAGCCGGACCTCTGGCTCCGCTTCGCCTGGATCTACCTGCTCAGCATCACGACCTCCGCTGTGCTCGGCATCGCGCTGTCGGCTGTGCCCCGCAGCGGGAGGAGCGCCACCGCCGTCATCATCCCGATCGTGCTCATCCTCCAATTCATCTCCGGGGTCTACATCCCGTTCGACGTGCTGCCCTCCTGGCTGCAGACGATCGCGAGCATCTTCCCGCTGAAGTGGATCGCCGAGGGGATGCGCAGCGTCTTCCTGCCCGCCGACTTCGCCTCGCAGGAGCCGAGCGGCAGCTGGCAGCTGGGATGGATCGCGGTCGTGCTGCTCATCTGGCTCGTCGCCGGGCTGGTGGCCTCTCGCATCACGTTCCGCTGGATCCGCAAGGACGGCTGAGGCGGGCGGCGACGCTAGGCGGCGGACCGCTCCAGCAGGACGGCGACCTCCAGGTGGCCGGTCTGCGGGAACATGTCGAGGACGCGGCCGGTCCGGATGCGGTACGACGGCATCCGGGCCAGGTCGTGGGCGAGGCTCTTGGCATTGCAGCTGGAGTACACCACCGACGGCACGCCGGAGTCCTCGAGCCAGCCCGCGAGCTCCGCGCCGATGCCGCGGCGCGGCGGGTTCACGATCACGAGCTCCGGGGTCGTCTTCGCGTCGCGCGCGAACGCGGTGGCGTCGCCCGCACGGAACGCCACGTGCGGCAGCGCGGCCGCCGACGCGGTCGCCCGCGCGCTGCGCACGGCCTCCCGGCTCGTCTCCACCCCGACGACCCGGCGCCCGGGGGCCGCGACGTTGAGCGCGAAGCCGCCGACACCGCAGTACAGGTCCCACACGCTGGCGGGCGACACCGCGTCCACCCAGTCGGCCACCTGGGAGTACAGCGCCTCGGCCACGGCCGTGTTGGTCTGGAAGAACGACTGCGGGCGCAGCCGCAGCGGCACCGCTCCCACCCGCATCACGAGCGAGGCGTCCGGGGTCAGCACGACCTCCCGGTCGCCCTCCACCACGGCCTTGTGCTCCGGCTGGATGTTCGCCGTCACGACGCGCGCGGAGGGCAGCGCGGCGCGCAGCTCCGGGAGCCGGGCGCGGATGCGGGCGACGACGTCCTCCGACCGCACCACGAACCGGATCATCAGCTCGTCGTCGGGGGAGAGGGTGACCAGCACGTACTTGAGGTCGCCACGACGCTCCGGGACGCTGTAGGGCGCGAGCCGGGTGCGCGTCACGAAGTCCGCGATCACCGGGAGCGCGGCGCGGATGCCCGGGGCGCAGATCCCGCACTCGCGCAGGTCCACCCCGCGGCCGTTCTCGTCGAGGATGCCGATCGTGGGGGAGTCGACGGTGCCGCCGATCACCATCTTGGCCTTGTTCCGGTAGCCGGACTCCGCGCTCGCCACCGGCGGCAGCCAGACGGCGTCGCCGAAGGCGGCGAGCAGGTCGCGGGCGTGCGCGTCCTTGTCCGCCAGCTGCGCGGCGTACGGCACGCCCATCAGGGTGCACGAGCGGCACACGCCGGCGTCGAAGTACGAGCAGTCCATCCCGGCGACGATTCTACGTGCGATCCGTCGGGAGCGGGCCGCGCCCCCGGCGGGGCACGACCCGGTCCTCAGTGGGCGACGGGCCTCACGACCTCGAACGGCGCCGCCAGCAGCGACGACTCCCGCGACGAGGGTCCGACCAGCAGCTCGAACGCTCCCGGCTCGACCAGGCGCGTGCCCGCGGCATCCACGATCGTGCAGTCCGCGACCGGCAGCACGACCCGCACGCGGGCCGACTCTCCCGGCGGCAATTCCACCTGGCGGTACGCCTTCAGCTCGCGGTCCGTCCAGCTGACGCTGGTGACCGTGTCCCGCACGTACACCTGGACGGTCTCGCGGACCGGGCGCGCGCCCGTGTTCCGCACCGTCACCTCGGCCACGATCTCGTCGGCGAGGCCGAGCGCGGTGCGCTCCAGCGCGAGGTCCGAATACTCCACGGTCGTGTACGACAGGCCGTCCCCGAACGCCCACGCGGGCTGCTGGGTGAGGTCCGCGTAGCGGTCGCCGTGCTGGCCGCGCAGCTGGTTGTAGTACGTCGGCTGCTGGCCGGCGTGGCGCGCGAACGAGATCGGGAGCCGGCCCGACGGCTCGACGCGTCCGGCCAGGATCTCCGCGATCGCGGTGCCGCCGCGCATGCCGGGGCTCGCCGCCCACAGCACGGCGGCAGCCCGGGCGACCGACGGCGGCAGCACCAGCGGCTTCGACGCCATCACCACGACGACGACCGGCTTGCCCGTCTCGATCACCGCGTCGAGCAGCGCGTTCTGGCCGCCGATGAGCTCCAGCGTCGCCGTGGAGCGCCCCTCGCCGACGAGCTCGATCCGGTCGCCCACGACCGCGACCACCACATCCGACCCTTCCGCCGCAGCGACGGCTTCGTCGATCAGCTCCCGATCGGGCGGCGACGGCACCACCACGGGCGGCCGCGGCTGGCCGTCGGGGAACGTCGTGCCGCGCGGGTCGTCCTCGAGGGTCAGGATGTCGGCCCCGCGGGCGTGCCGCACCTCCCATCCCGGCAGCGCGCGCAGCCCGTCGAGCACGGTCTCGATCATCTCGCGCGGCTGGCCGTCCAGCCATCCGGCCTGGCCGGAGCCGCCGGCCCAGTCGCCCAGCTGCGTCTGGGCGTCGTCCGCGAGCGGCCCGACCACGGCCACCCGGACCGAAGGCGAGGTGAGCGGCAGCGTCCCGTCGTTCTCCAGCAGCACGATCGAGCGCCGTGCCACCTCCAGGTTGAGCGCGGCATGTTCGGCGCTCCCGACCACGGCGTCGAGATCCTGCGACGGCAGCCGCGGGTCCTCGAACAGACCGAGGTCGAACTTGAGCGTCAGGATGCGCGCGACGGCGGCGTCGAAGGCGTCCTCGTCGAGCAGGCCCTGCTCGACGGCCTCCAGCGCCCCCTCGTAGAACCCGGGCGTCGTCATCACCATGTCGTTTCCCGCGCGCACCGCCGCGGCCGCGGCGTGGGCGTAGTCGGGCTGCACCCGCTGCTCCCAGACCATGCGCCCGACGTTGTCCCAGTCGGTGATGAGCGTCCCGGTGTAGCCCCACTCGCCGCGGAGCACGTCGCTGAGCAGCCAGTCGTTCACGGTGATGGGCACGCCGTCGGTGCTCTGGTAGCCGAGCATGAACGTGCGGCAGCCCTCGCGGGCGACGCGCTCGAACGGCGGGAGGAACCAGCTGCGCAGCTTCCGCCGCGAGAGGTCGGCCTCGCTCGCGTCGCGTCCGCCCTGCGTCTCCGAGTACCCGGCGAAGTGCTTCGCCGTGGCGAGGATCGCGGTGGGGTCGTCCAGGCCGCTGCCCTGGTAGCCGCGCACCATGGCGCTGGCGAGCTCGCCGATGAGGAACGGATCCTCTCCGAAGGTCTCGCCCACGCGGCCCCAGCGCAGGTCGCGGGCGATGCAGAGCACGGGCGAGAAGGTCCAGTGCACGCCCGTCACCGCGACCTCCTCCGCGCTGGCCCGGGCGACGCGCTCGATCAGCTCGGCGTCCCACGTCGCCGCCATCCCGAGCTGGGTGGGGAAGATCGTGGCGCCGGGCCAGAAGGAGTGGCCGTGGATGCAGTCCTCGCCGACGAGCAGCGGGATGCGCAGCCGGGTCTGCGCGGTGAGCCGGTTCGCCTCCAGGATGCGCTCGGGGGAGGTGTGCAGGATCGAGCCGACGTGACGCCGCAGGACGTGGTCCTGCAGGTCGTCGCGAGCATCCAGCTGGAGCATCTGCCCCACCTTCTCCTCGACCGTCATGCGGCCGAGGAGGTCGCGGACGCGGTCGGCGGTCGGCAGGGACGGGTCCCGGTAGGGGAGCGCCTCGCCGCCGGGCGCGGCACTCGTGGACGGCAGGGTGGTTGTCATGCGGTGGTGCTCTCCGGTGCTGATCCGGCCGGACCGGCCGTGGTGGGTTCGGTGCGGACCTGGGTGACGGCGGCGTTGACGTTCATGCCCTTGCGCTTCATCGCCCTGGCGCGCTCGCCCGCCGACCGCAGGCGCGGGTTGACGTACTCGTCGATGCCGAAGTTGACGAGCGCGAGCGCCACGCCGAGCAGCGCGATGCACAGGCCGGCGGGGATGTACCACCACCAGTAGTCGGGGAACGCGTTGTTCTGCTGCGCCCAGAACAGGATGGTGCCCCAGTTCAGGTTCGACACCGGGATGACGCCGATGAACGCGAGGGTGGTGAGGCCGAGGACCGCGGCCGTCATGGTGCCGACGAAGCTCGACGCGATGATCGCCATCAGGTTGGGCAGCATCTCCACCAGGATGATGCGGTGCAGCGGCTCGCCGTTGGCCCGGGCCGCCTGGATGAAGTCCCGGTTGCGCAGCGACATCGTCTGCGCGCGCAGCACGCGGGCGCCCCACGCCCACCCGGTCAGTCCGAGGACGGCGGCGATGATCCACAGCGGCGGGTCGTCGAACTGCGACGCGACGATGATCATGAGCGGGAGGCCGGGGATGACCAGGAAGACGTTCGACAGCGCCGACAGCGACTCGCTCTTCCAGCCGCGCAGGTAGCCCGCGGTCACACCGACCACGATGGCGACGACGGTGGCCATGATCGTCGCGAGGAACCCGACCACGAGCACCCCGCGGGTGCCGTAGACGAGCTGGCTGAAGACGTCCTGCCCGATGTGGGTCGTCCCGAGCAGGTGCTGGAACGACGGCGGCTGCAGCGTCTGATCGAGGTGCTGCGCGTTCGGGTCGTACGGCGCGATCCACGGGGCGAAGATCGCGACGAGCACGAAGACGCCGAGGATGATGAGCCCGGTGGCCGACTTGCGGTTGCCGAACATGGCGAGGGACGCCTTCAGCTGCGACCAGAAGGTCGCCTTCGCGGGCGGCCGAGGGCCGACGGCGAGGACGAAGGCGGTCTCGGGGCTTCCGACGCCCGCGGGCTGCGCGAGGGTGTCCGATTCTTCGGCGGGGGTTCTCATGGTTCAGGCCTCCGTCTGACGGGTGCGGGGATCGAGGATGGCGTAGGCGATGTCCGCGACGATGTTCGCCACGAGCACGGCCAGCACCAGGACGAGGAAGATGCCCTGCATCAGCGCGTAGTCCTTCGCGTTGGTGGCGTTGAGCAGCAGCAGGCCGATCCCGGGATAGGAGAAGACCATCTCCATCACGATCGTGCCGCTGACGATGAAGCCGAGGGCGAGCGCGAAGCTCTGGATCTGCGGGAGCACCGCGTTGCGCGCGGCGTAGCGCCACAGCACCCGGCGGTCGGGCATGCCCTTCGCCTGCGCGACGGTGATGTAGTCCTCGTCGAGGACGGTGAGCATCATGTTGCGCATGCCGAGCACCCAGCCGCCGAGCGAGACGACGACGATGGTGAGCATCGGCAGCATGGCGTGCGAGACGACCTGCCCGATGAACTCCCCGTTCCAGCCGGGTTCGACGCCCAGCTCGTAGGCGTGCCCGGCAGGGAACCAGCCGAGCGTGGTGGAGAACACGGCGATGAAGATCAGGCCGAGCCAGAAGTAGGGGACGGTGCCGAGGAACGTGGTGACCGGCACGAGCACGTCGAGCCGACCGCCGCGCCGCCAGCCGATCACGGCGCCGAGGGAGGTGCCGATCACGAAGGAGACCACGGTCGCGAAGCCGACGAGGCCCAGCGTCCACGGGAGGGCCGAGGCAATGGCGTCGCCGACCGGGGCCATGCCGGTGGAGATGGAGACGCCCAGGTTGCCGTGGAGCAGCATGTTCCAGTAGTCGAGGTACTGCTGCCAGAGCGGCACCGAGTGGTCGAGGCCGAAGAGGAGCCGGAGCGCCTTCTCCGCGTCCGGGGTCAGCTGGCCCTGGCTGCGCGCCATGTACGCGTCGACCGCGTCGCCCTTCATCAGGCGGGGAAGGAAGAAGTTGATCGTGATGGCGGCCCACAGGGTGAACGCGTAGAACGCGACGCGGCCGCCGATGAACCGCCACGGGACGCGGACGCCGCGGCGCTCCGCCCGGGTCGCGGTGGTGCCGACGAGCGTCGGATCGCCTGGCTGCTCTGCGGGCGACAGGCCCGTCGCGGTCTGGCCGGTCGTGGTCTGGCCGGTCGTGGTCTGGGCGCTCACAGCGCACCTCCTGCCGTCTGCGCGGCGGCGGCCGGCTGGGCCGCCCGGGCGCCGAAGTGCTTCTCGGGGTCGGGGGACGCCGCGCGGAGCTCCCGCGTGTACGGGTCCTGGGGGCGCAGGATGACGTCGTCGGCGGTGCCGTGCTCGACGATCCTGCCCTGGTTCAGCACGATGATCTCGTCGCTGAAGTGCCGGGCCGTGGCCAGGTCGTGCGTGATGTAGAGGACGCCGAGGCCCTCCTCGCGCTGCAGGTCGGCGAGCAGGTTGAGCACGCCGAGGCGGATGGACACGTCCAGCATCGACACCGGCTCGTCCGCCACCAGCAGGGCCGGACGGGAGGCCAGGGCCCTGGCGATGGCGACGCGCTGCCGCTGGCCGCCGGAGAGCTCGTGCGGCCGGCGGTCGATGACCGCGTCCGCGTCGAGCCGGACGCGCTGCAGCAGCCGCCGCACCTCGTCGTCGACCTCGCCGCGCGGCACCACGCGGTCGAGCCGCAGCGGCCGCTCGAGGTGATGCCGGATCGAGTGCGAGGGGTTGAGGGAGGCGAACGGGTCCTGGAAGACCATCCGCAGCTGCTGGCGGTACTTCCGCAGCGCCTTCCCCGAGCGGGGGATGGGGGAGCCGTCGAGCAGCACGTCGCCGCGGGTCGGGGTCTCCAGCTGGGTGAGGATCTTCGCGATCGTCGACTTGCCGCTGCCCGACTGCCCGACCAGGCCGATGGTCTGCCGCGGGCCCAGCGTGAAGCTGACGTCGTCGAGGGCGGTCAGCTGGCCGGCGCCGCGGACGTTGTAGATCTTGGTGACGTTCCTGAACTCGAGCGTCGTCATCGGACGACCACTCCTCTCTCTCCGGTCAGTCGCGGGAACGACTCCAGGAGGGTGCGGGTGTACTCGTGCTGGGGCGCGTTCCAGATCTGCTCCGCGGGGGCGAGCTCCACGATCTCGCCCTCGCGCATGATCGCGATCCGGTCGCTGATCTCCAGCAGGAGCGGGAGGTCGTGGGTGATGAAGACGACGGAGAACCCGAAGTCGTGCCGGAGCTGCGAGATCTGCTTGAGGATCTCGCGCTGCACGAGCACGTCGAGCGCGGTCGTCGGCTCGTCCATCACCATGAGCTGGGGGCGCAGGGCGAGGGCCATCGCGATCATCACGCGCTGGCGCATCCCGCCGGAGAGCTCGTGCGGGAAGGAGCGGACGCGCTGGCCGCCGACCTTCACGATCTCCAGGAGCTCGATCACCGCCGCACGCCGCTGCGAACGGCTGAGCTCCGGCCGGTGCACCTGGAACACGTCGTCCAGCTGCGAGCCGATGGTGGCGACCGGGTTGAGGGCGTTCATCGCCCCCTGGAAGACCATGGAGATCTTGTCCCAGCGGAACCGGCGCATCTGCTCCGCGTCGAGCGCGTTGATGTCGATGTCCTCGCCGGTCTGGTCGTGGAAGACGACGCTCCCGCTGGTGATGACCGCCGGCGGCTTGAGAAGGCGCTGGACGCCGTAGGCGAGGGTGGTCTTGCCGCAGCCGCTCTCGCCGGCGAGGCCGACGATCTCGCCGCGCTTGATGTCGAGGGTGACGTTCTTGACCGCCGCGACCGGCGGATCCACGTCGTACACGACCGAGAAGTCGCGTACCGAGAGAAGGGTGTCTGTCATGAGGGCATCGCTTTCGTGCTGCACGCGGGTCGTCCGGGCCGGGCGCGAGGGGCGACTCGCGCCCGCCCCGGACGGATGGTGGCCTGCTACTTGCCCGCGGGCTTCAGGTTCATCAGCACCTGGACGGCCGACGGCTGGGTCGGGTCCGCGGTGGCGTACTGGTCCTTCTCACTCGGCCAGCCGGTGAACTTGCGGGTGTTGTACTCGGCCAGCTGCGGGTGCGTGCCGACGGCGATCGCCGGGACGTCCTCCACGAAGATCTTCTGCAGCTTGTTCAGCGCCGCCGTGCGGGCGCCGTCGTCGGACGCCTGCGCGTACTCCTTGAGCAGGGCCGTGGCCTCCGGGTTGCTGTAGCGGCCGAAGTTGTCGGACACCTTGCCGTCCGTGGCCTGGTCGAGGTAGCTCGAGTTCATGACGTCGTCGTAGATGTGCCACGGGTTCGAGCCGGAGCCGGTCCAGTGCAGAGCGGCGTCGAAGTTGCCGGACGCCATGTTGGCGAGCCAGGTGTCGGCATCCGGGGTGGCGACCTTCGCGTCGGCGCCGAGCGTGCTCTTGATCTGCGTCGCCGCCAGCTGGATGCCGGTGACGTAGTCGTTCCAGCCCTGCGGGTCCTGCAGGGTGAACGACACGGGGGAGCCCTTCGGGTCGATCAGGGCGCCGTCCTTCCAGGTGTAGCCGGCGTCGCTCAGCACCTTCTTGGCGCCGTCGACATCGATCGTGAAGGTCTGGTCCTTGTACTCGGGGGCGATGTACTGGTCGCCGGTCGGCTGCGGGATGCCGGTCACGTTGGTGAGCTCCGGTCCGGCGTTGCTCCGGGCCTTCTCGGCGTGGGCCTTGCGGTCGACCACCATGTTGACGGCCTTGCGGAACGCGACGTCGTTGAACGGCGCCTTGGTGGTGTTGACCACGATCATGTCGGGGCTCAGGACGTTGGCGCCCCAGAACACGTTGTGCTTCGGGTCCTTGTCGACGTAGTTCTTCTGGTAGTCGGTGATGAAGATCTGCGCCCAGTCGGTCTCGCCGCTCTGCAGCGCGCGGAGGAGGCCGGTGTTGTCGTTGTACTCGAGGTACTTGAGCTCGGCCACCGGGACCGCGCCGCCCCAGTAGTCGCTGCGCGACTTCAGGACGACACCCTGCGAGGAGAACGTCTTGATCGTGTACGGGCCGGTGCCGATGGCCTCCTTGACCGGGTCCTTCGTCGGGTCGGAGATGCTCTTCCACTGGTGCTCCGGGACGATCGGCACCTGGAGCACGTCGCCCTGCTTGACGAACTTGGACTCGCTGAAGGACAGGACCACGTTGTCCCCGTCCTTCTTGACGTCGCTCAGCTTGAGTCCGCCCAGGTCGAGGGCCGGTGTCGTCTTGATGAGGTTGTACGTGTAGACGATGTCGTCGGCGGTGAACGGCTTGCCGTCGTTCCACTTGACGCCCTTGCGCGGGGTCACGGTGAGCTGGGTGTAGTCGGAGTTCCACTCCACCTTCGACGCGAGCCACGGGGTGGTCTCGTTCTTGCCGACCGGGTTGACGATCGCGAGCGGTTCGTAGAGCATCCGGTCGTAGCCGAGGGACATGCCCGAGCCGGTGCCGATGAACGGGTTGTTGATCTGCGTGGCGAGGACGGCCGCGCCGTCGGGCTTCGCCACCGTGAGGGATCCGCCGCCCGCCGAGCCGCCCTTCGACGAGCCGTCGGACGAGCATCCCGTGAGTGCGATCGCGCTGACGGCGGCGACCGCCGATGCCGTGATCAAGAACTTCCTAAGCCTCATTGCTTCTCCTTCGTGACGGACACATCCGTTGTGTCCTGGTGCTGCGGGGCCGTCTGCCGACGGAACTTGCTTACTGGTCAGAAAGCACGTTGGGGTGAGGTTACTGGGTGGTAAGCTCGCACGCAAGCGGCACACCAGGGAGCGTGACGGAATGGCTGTTTCCGGCGGCAGTTCGAGCCCGCGCCCCGAGACGGAGCGCAAGCGCAAGGAGATCCTGCGGGCGGCGATCGAGACCTTCGGCACGAAGGGATCGGCGAACGGCACGCTCGCCGACATCGCCGAGCAGGTCGGCATCACGCACGCCGGGGTGCTGCACCACTTCGGGTCGAAGCAGAACCTGCTGCTCGAGGTGCTCGAGTTCCGCGATCAGGACGACGTCGCCCATCTGGCGGACCAGCACATCCCGGGCGGGCCGGCGCTGTTCGCGCACCTGGTCGGCACGGCGCAGCGCAACGCGCAGCGGCCGGGCATCGTGCAGGTGTACACCGTGCTCTCGGCCGAGTCGGTGACCGACGATCACCCCGCCAAGACGTACTTCGAGGACCGCTACCGCGTGCTGCGCCGCGAGGTCGACACCGCCTTCCGGGAGCTCTGCGAGCAGGAGGGCGTGACCGACCCGGCCGAGATCGACAAGGCGTCTGCGGCCATCCTCGCGGTCATGGACGGTCTGCAGCTGCAGTGGCTGCTCGACCCCACGGCGATCGACCTCGCCAGCGCCAGCGAGTTCGCCATCCAGGCGATCATGAACGGCGTGCTCCACCCCGGCCCCGCCGTCTCCTCCTACCAGCGCGAGGCCTGACCCCGCCCTCGCGGTGCCGCCGTTCGTGACGAACCGCTCTCGTTCGTGACGAACCGCTCTCGTTCGTGACGAATCGCCGCGTCGTCGAGTCGAGCGCGCTCCGCTGACTCGTGACGAATCGCCGCGATTCGTCACGAATCGCCGCCGTTCGTGACGAATCGCGGTGTGGCGAGGTCGACGCGAAGCCAACGAAAACAACATGAAAGCATGTTGTTTTGCGTGGGAACGTGTTGTATTGTGTTCGAAACCAAGGGAGGCCACCGCGTGTATGCAACGGAGCGTCAGGCACTGATCGAGCGACTGCTCGGCGATGAGGGCCGCGTCGCGGTCGTGGAGCTCTCCGACCGGTTCGGCGTCACCACCGAGACCGTGCGCCGCGACCTGGATGCGCTCGAGCAGGCGGGCGCGCTGCGGCGCGTGCACGGCGGCGCCGTCGCCCTGGAGCGCGGCAGCACGGCCGAGGCCTCGGTCTCGGAGCGCACCGCGCTCAACGCCGACACCAAGCAGCGGATCGCCGCGAGGGCGCTCGACGCGCTCGGCGACGGGTTCCGCGGCTCCCTCTACTTCGACGCGGGAACGACGACCGCCGCGGTCGCGCAACTCCTTCCCGCGCGGCTCGAGGCGACGCTCGGCGATGCGGAGGTCGTCACCCACTCCATCACGCTCGCCCCGGCGCTCGCCGGCGCCGAGCGCGTCGGGCTCACCGTCGTGGGCGGGCGCATCCGCGGGGTCACCGCCGCGGCCGTCGGTGCGGCCGCCGTCCGCTCGATCCAGTCGCTGCGCCCGGACATCGTCTTCGTCGGAGCCAACGGCGTCTCCGCCGCCTTCGGGCTCAGCACCCCCGACCCGGAGGAGGCCGCCGTCAAGGAGGCCATCGTCCGGGCCGCGCGCCGGGTGGTGCTGGTCGCCGACGCCAGCAAGTTCGGGCAGGAGTCGCTCGTCGCCTTCGCCGGTCTCGACGCGCTCGACGTGCTGGTCACCGACCGGGCGCCGGGCGGCGAGCTGGCCGACGCGCTCGCCGCGGCCGGCGTGGAGGTGTGGATCGCATGATCGTCACGCTGACCGCCAACCCATCGCTGGATCGCACGGTCACCCTCGCCGCCCCGCTGCGAGCGGGAGAGGTGCAGTCGGCCGCGGCGTCCCGAGAGGACGCGGGAGGCAAAGGCATCAACGTGGCCCGAGTCGTGACCGCGGCGGGCGTCCCGGCGGTCGCGGTGCTGCCGCTCGCCGCCGATGACCCCTTCGGCATCGTCCTGAACTCGGCCGGACTCGCCACCCGGCGCGTCGGCATCAAAGGCCACGCACGGGCCAACCTCACGATCGCGGATCCCGCCGGAGTGACCACCAAGCTCAACCTCCCCGGCGCCGTTCTCGAGCCGGCCGAGGCGTCCGCGCTGGTGGATGCGGTGGTCGAGGCCTGCTCCGGCGCACGCTGGCTCGTGCTCGCGGGCTCGCTTCCGCCGGGGGCCGCCGACGACTTCTACGTCACGGTGATCCGCGCGGTGCGCATCCGCTGGGGGAGCGCCGCTCCCAAGATCGCCGTCGACACGTCGGGGGAGGCGCTGCGCGCGGCCGTCTTCGACGGGCATCCCGATCTCATCAAGCCCAATGAGGACGAGCTCGCCGAGCTCGCCGGCGTCCCGCTCGACGAGGCCGACCTCCCGCAGGCGGTGCTCGCCGTCGCACGGACACTCGCGCCGGAGCACGTGGGAGCCGCCCTCGTGACCCTCGGCGCGCTCGGCTCGGTGCTCGTGACCGCCGATGGCGGCTACGTCGCCGGGGCCCCGCGCATCCGGGTCAGGAGCACCGTCGGCGCGGGCGACAGCGCGCTCGCGGGCTACCTGCTGGCCGAATCCGCCGCGGCCTCCGAGCCCGAACGGCTCGTCACCGCCGTGCGCTACGGGTCCGCCGCCGCGTCCCTGCCCGGAACGCAGGCGCCGCGCGCGGCCGACCTCCCCGGCGACGACATCCCCGTCGCCGCACTCCACCTCTGAACTCCCATCGAAAGACCCTGGAGGAACCGTGTCACCGAAGACCATCACCCCCGACCTCGTCGGCCTCGACATCGGCGAGGGCGCCGACAAGAGCGACATCATCCGCGCCCTCGCCGCCCGGGTCGCGGCCCAGGGGCGTGCGACCGACGCCGAAGCGCTGTTCGAGGACGCCTGGGCGCGCGAGCAGAAGGACGAGACCGGCCTGCCCGGCGGGATCGCCATCCCGCACGCCAAGAGCCCCGCCGTCACGGTGCCGTCGCTCGCGTTCGCGCGGCTGAAGCCCGGCGTCGACTTCGGCGCGCCGGACGGCCCTGCCGACCTCGTCTTCCTCATCGCGGCTCCCGACGACGCCGCCGAGGTGCACCTCGCGGTGCTCTCGAAGCTCGCCCGCAGCCTCATGCTCGACGAGTTCACCGCGGGCCTCCGCGCCGCGACCACGCCGGAGGAGGTCGTCGCCCTGGTCGACGAGGCGATCGGCGAGGGCGCCGCGGCCGCCGCGAAGCCGGCCGAGGCCGCAGCACCCGACGAGCCCGATCCCGCCCCGGCTGCGACCGCGGACGGCTCGACCCCCGAGGGCCTGCTCATCGACGGCCGCCCTGCCCGGATCGTCGCGGTCACCTCCTGCGCCACCGGTATCGCGCACACCTTCATGGCCGCGGATGCCCTGACCAAGGCGGGCAAGGACTCCGGGATCGACCTCGTCGTGGAGCCGCAGGGCTCCAGCGGCTACCAGGCGCTCCCGCAGAGCGTCATCGACGCGGCAGACGCGGTCATCTTCGCCAACGATGTCGACGTGCGAGAGGAGGCCCGCTTCCGCGGCAAGCCGGTCGTGCGCTCCACCGTGAAGCGCGGCATCGAGCAGCCCGACCGGCTGATCGCGGACGCCGTGGCCGTCGCCCGCGATCCGCAGGGCGCCCGTGTCACAGCGACAGGCGGCGGCTCGGCCGGCTCCGGCGCGCAGCAGCTCTCCTGGGGGCGCAACATCCAGCGCATCCTCCTTACCGGCGTCAGCTACATGATCCCGTTCGTCGCGGGCGGGGGTCTGCTGATCGCGATCAGCTTCCTGCCGTTCCTCGGCGGGTACGGGATCGCGCTGGCCCACGGCAGTTCCGGCGTCAACAACGCCGTGTACACCCTGCAGCACTACGCGATCTGGGACCTCCCGCCGCAGGGCCTCGGCTACTACCTCGGCGCGATCGCGTTCGAGATCGGGAGCGTGAGCCTCGGCTTCCTGGTGCCCGCACTCTCCGGCTACATCGCGTTCGCCATCGCCGACCGGCCCGGCATCGCGCCCGGATTCGTCGCAGGCGCGATCGCCGTGTTCATGAACGCCGGCTTCCTCGGCGGCCTGATCGGCGGACTGCTGGCCGGCTTCGCCGCCTGGCTGATCGGTCGTCCTGCGGTCCCGCGCTGGCTGCGCGGCCTGATGCCGGTGGTGATCATCCCGCTCGGCGCTTCGATCATCGCGTCGGGGTTGATGCTGCTCATCCTCGGCGCGCCCATCGCCTGGCTGATGGCGCAGCTGACCACCTTCCTCAACGGCCTCACCGGCGCCGGCGCGATCGCGCTCGGCATCATCCTGGGCCTCATGATGACCTTCGACCTGGGCGGCCCGGTCAACAAGGTGGCGTACGCGTTCGCGGTCGCAGGCCTCGCCGCGCAGACCCCGGCCAGCTTCCAGATCATGGCCACGGTGATGATCGCCGGGATGGTGCCGCCGCTCGGCATGGCGCTCGCCTCGACCGTGCTCTACCGCCGCGGCTTCACCCAGGTGGAGCGGGAGAACGGCGCGGCCGCCTGGCTGCTGGGAGCCTCGTTCATCTCCGAAGGAGCGATCCCGTTCGCTGCGGCCGACCCGCTGCGCGTCATCCCCGCGAACCTGGCGGGCGGTGCAGTCGCCGGCGCCCTCGCCATGGCTTTCGGCGTCGAGTCGCGCGCCCCGCACGGCGGCATCTTCGTCTTCTTCGCCATCGACCCGATCTGGGGCTTCCTGCTGGCGCTCGTCGCCGGAACCGTGGTCACCGCGTTCGTCGTCGTCGGCCTGAAGCGCTTCGCGGCCCCCCGCCGGGCCGCCGCCATCGCCGAGGAGGACGCCGTCGACGAGCGCATGGAGACCGCCGTCGTCTGACGGCCGGCCACCCTGCCGCCCGCACCCGACCGACCCCGCCCGACCCCGCCGGCCCCCGACCACCCGAGGAGAGAACCATGTCAGAACGTCACGCCACCGTCGCCAGCGCCTCCGGCCTGCACGCCCGCCCCGCCAAGCTGTTCGTGCAGGCGGTGCAGGAGAAGGCCATCCCGATCACGATCGCCGTCGGCGACGGGCCCCAGCTGAACGCCGCGAGCATCCTGTCGCTGATGGGCCTCGCCGCGGGCAAGGGGACCGTCGTCACCCTGCGATCGGACGCCCCGGATGCGGATGCAGCGCTCGACGAGCTGGCGGCACTGCTGGAGACGGACCTCGACGCGGTCGACTGAAAGGGTGCCCCCAGTAGGATTTGAACCTACGGCCTTCTGCTCCGGAGGCAGACGCTCTATCCCCTGAGCTATGGGGGCCAGGGTGCTCCCAGGCTAGCATCCCGCGGGCCGCGCCCGTGAATCGCGCGGCCCGCCCGGGAGGTCTCCGAGGTCAGGAGGAGGGGACGCTCTCCAGCACCTTCTCCATCAGCGGTGCCGCGTCGCCCGGCTCCTGGAACACGGTCGAGTCGGCCACGATCCAGTAGCTCCCGCGGAAGATCTGCACCTGGCCGGAGGTGCCCGGGGCGAAGTAGCCCTCGACCTGCGGCGGCACGCCGTAGGTGGGCACCGGGTTGGATGCGGTGATCGCGCTGTTCTTGAGTCCCTCGAGCGCACTGGCGGGCGGCCGGGCGACCGCGACCTGGATCACGTCGCCGCTGGTCTGGTTGAGCCAGGCGCACGCCACGCCCTGCCAGTCGGCGATCCTCTTCTCGAGCGACCCGGCCTTCGGCGCGTACCCCGGGTCGGCGGCGTAGCCCGGCACGGACGCCTGCAGCTGCTCCGGCGTGACGACCTGCTCGCAGGTCAGCCCGACCGGCGTGGGAGGGTCGGTCGGCGTCGGGGTGGCCGAGGGGACCGTCCGGGGCGTGCTCCCGCCCGTCGCGGCGGCCGTGGCCGGCCCGGCCGGCTTCGCGGCGGGGGTGCACCCGGACAGGGCGGCGGAGGCGAGGATCCCGGCGGCGGCAGCGACGGCCAGGAGCGTGGTGCGGCGGGGGGTGGTCGGCATTGCGGATCCGTCTCTCTGCTCGGCGCGCGCCGTGCGGGAGCGCGCGTCGCGACGACCCTATCAACCGTGCGCGGCCACCCCGCCCGGCGTCCACCCAGGCTCCCGGTAGAATCGTTCCTCATGACTCCCGCTGACCTCTCCGCCGCCCTTCTCGACATCGTGACGACGGTGGTCGAGCGGCGACGAGAGGCCGGCGCCGACATCCCGGAGCTGTCCCTCACGGCGGCGGATGTGCCGCTCGAGCGGCCGAAGAACCGCGACCACGGCGACTGGGCCTCCAACGTCGCCATGCGCCTGGCCAAGAAGGTCGGGGTCAACCCGCGCGAGCTCGCGGAGGAGATCGCCGCGGCCGCCTCGGGCATCGAGGGGGTGGCGTCCGCGGAGGTCGCCGGTCCCGGCTTCATCAACTTCCGGCTCGAGGCCGCCGCGGCCGGCCAGCTCGCCAAGACGATCGTGGAGCAGGCCGACGGCTACGGCCGCGGCCACACCTACGATGGCCTGCGCGTCAACCTGGAGTTCGTCTCCGCCAACCCGACCGGCCCCGTCCACATGGGCGGCGCACGCTGGGCCGCGGTGGGCGACAGCCTCGCGCGCATCCTCCAGGCCGAGGGCGCCGATGTCACCCGCGAGTACTACTTCAACGACCACGGCTCGCAGATCGATCGCTTCGCCCGCAGCCTCCTCGCCGCCTACCTCGGCGAGCCGACCCCGGAGGACGGCTACGGCGGCGCCTACATCGGCGAGATCGCCGACCGCGTCGTCGCGGCCTACGCCGAGAGCGACGGTGGCGACCTCGCCGCGCTCCCGCGCGAGCAGCAGCAGGAGGTCTTCCGCTCCATCGGCACGCAGTTGATGTTCGAGGAGATCAAGCAGCGCCTGCACTCGTTCGGCGTCGACTTCGACGTGTACTTCCATGAGGACTCGCTCCACGAGTCCGGCGCCGTGGAGCGCGCCATCGAGCGGCTGCGCGAGCAGGGCCACATCTTCGAGGCGGACGGCGCCATCTGGCTGCGCACGACGGCGTTCGGCGACGACCGCGACCGCGTGGTCATCCGCTCCAACGGCGAGCCCGCGTACATCTCCGGCGACCTCGGCTACTACCTCGACAAGCGCGAGCGCGGCTTCGAGCAGAACATCATCATGCTCGGCGCCGACCACCACGGCTACATCGGCCGCATGATGGCGATGGTGGAGGCGTTCGGCGACGTGCCGAACGTCAACCTCCAGATCCTGATCGGCCAGCTGGTCAACCTGGTGAAGGACGGCGAGCCGGTCCGGATGTCCAAGCGCGCGGGAACGATCGTCACGCTCGACGACCTCGTGGACGCGGTGGGCGTCGACGCCGCCCGTTACGCCCTGGTGCGCTCCTCGACCGACTCGCAGCTCGACATCGACCTCGACCTGCTCGCCAAGCGCAGCAACGAGAACCCGGTCTACTACGTGCAGTACGCGCATGCCCGCACCCGGTCCGTCGCGGCGAACGCCGAGAAGGCCGGTGTCGACCGGAGCGTGTTCGCGCCCGAGCTGCTGACGCACGAGACGGAGTCCGCTCTGCTCGGCGGCCTGCAGGAGTTCCCGCGCGTCGTGGCACTGTCGGCCGAGCTGCGCGAGCCGCACCGGGTCGCCCGGTACATCGAGGAGCTCGCCGGCCTGTACCACGCCTGGTACGCGGTGCGGGACGGCTCGACCCGCGTCATCCCGCACGGCGACGAGCCTGTCACCGACGTGCACCGCACTCGCCTGTGGCTGAACGATGCGACCGGCCAGGTCATCCGCAACGGCCTCGGCCTCCTCGGGGTCTCGGCCCCGGACCGGATGTAGCCGGCGGACGACGAGCGACGAGACGAAGGAGGCGACCCGATGAGCGAGGACACGACCCAGGTGCTGCCCGGTACGGGTGCGCCGCAGCGCCGCCGCCGGCCGCGCTGGCTGCGGCTGCTGCTGTGGGTCGGCATCCCGGTCGTCGTCATCGTCGTGCTGCTCGTGGTCGTCGACTCGGCAGCGCGCGCGTACGCCGAGCAACGCGTCTCCGACGAGATCGAGAAGAATCTGCCGGCCGACGTGAAGGGCCAGGTCACCACGCACATTGGGGGATTCTCCGTGCTGCAGCAGTACCTCTCCGGCACCTTCCAGCGCGTGGAGCTCGACGCGCCGAAGGTGGTGGCGAACGGTGCGCCACTCAGCGCGAAGCTCGTCGCCACCGGCGTCCCGACCGACTTCTCGAAGCCGATCTCGCAGGCGACCGGCACCCTGAGCATCAGCCAGGACTCGCTCAACAAGCTCGTGCAGATCCCCGGTGCGACCGGCGACATCACCCTCGGTGCCGGCACCATCGGGTACGACGGCAGCATCAGCCTGCTCGGGCTGCCCGTCCAGTACACGGTCACGGCGACGCCGGAGGCCGCGGGCGACCAGGTGCTACTGAAGGCCGACAAGGCCAGCCTCAAGACGGGCGCCGGCAACGTCAACCTGGACAGGCTGCTGCAGGCGCTCACCGCGCAGGGGCCGTTCCCGGTGTGCGCGGCGCAGTACCTTCCTGATGGCGTGCAGGTCGATGACATCCAGGTCTCCCCGGGGCACGCGACCGTCCGGCTGACCGCCAGTGACTTCGTGATGAACGAGAAGTTCCTGAACAGCAAGGGCAGCTGCTCCTAGTCCGGATGTAACACACGGAAAGCGGATACGGCTCCCGGATACACTGGTCCTGTCCTCTCCACCGGCTTCAGGGGCCAATCCGGGTCCGCTCGCCTAGGAGACCCCCACTCGTCACCACCCGTGAGGTTCCCTATGGCCGATCCGAATCCCCTCGCACCCTCCTGGCTGCATGTCCCGGACGACGCGAACGCGCTCGTCCCCGGGCTCTGGTCCCGCACCGTCTCGCGTTCCGACGGCGAGCTCGTCGTCGGCGGCGTCGCGGCGGGGGAGCTCGCCGCGCGGTTCGGGACGCCGCTCTACGTCGTCGACGAGGAGCACGCCCGCTCGCGCGCCGTCGAGGTGCGCACGGCCTTCGACCGTGCCTTCGCCGAGATCGGGACGGCCGCGAAGGTCTACTACGCAGGCAAGGCGTTCCTGAGCATCGAGGTCGCCCGCTGGATGGCCGAGGCCGGCCTGCACATCGACGTCTGCAGCGGGGGCGAGCTCGCGGTCGCGCTGGCGGCCGGCGTCGACCCCGAGCGGCTCGGTTTCCACGGCAACAACAAGTCGCTCGCCGAGATCGACCGGGCCGTGCAGGTCGGCGTCGGCGCCATCGTGATCGACAGCCTGCAGGAGATCGACCGCGTCGCCGAGGCGGCGGAGCGGCACGGTGTCCGGCAGAGCGTCCGGCTGCGAGTGAACAGCGGGGTGCACGCGCACACGCACGCGTTCCTCGCCACCGCTCACGAGGACCAGAAGTTCGGGATCGCGCTCGACCGCGCCGAAGAGGCCGTCGGACTCATCCGCTCGCGCCCGTCGCTGGTCTTCCGCGGGCTGCACTGCCACATCGGCTCGCAGATCTTCGGCGCCGACGGCTTCGCCGAGTCGGCCGCGCGCCTGCTCACGTTGCACAAGCGGTTGCTGGCCGGGGGCGACGTGCCCGAGCTGAACCTGGGCGGTGGCTTCGGCATCGCCTACACGGCCGCCGACGACCCGGCCCCGATCGAGGTGCTCGCGCGCCGCATCGCGGAGACGGTGGCGGCCGGATGCGAGGAGCTCGACATCCCGATGCCCGTCGTCGCGTTCGAGCCCGGCCGGTCGATCATCGGGACCGCCGGTCTCACCCTCTACACGGTCGGCACCACGAAGGACGTGCCCGTCGCCTTCGAGGACGACGGCGAGACCGCGGTCCGCCGCTACGTGAGCGTCGACGGCGGGATGAGCGACAACGCCCGCCCCGCGCTGTACGAGGCCGACTACTCGGCCCGCATCGCGAGCCGTGTCTCCCTCGCCCCGCCCGCGCTCGTGCGCGTCGCGGGCAAGCACTGCGAGAGCGGCGACATCGTGGTCGACGCCGAGTACCTGCCCGCCGACGTCGAGCCGGGGGACCTGCTCGCCGTGCCCGCGACCGGTGCCTACTGCTGGTCGCTCGCGAGCAACTACAACTATCTCGGGCGGCCGCCGGTGGTGGCCGTCCGCGACGGCGACGCGCGCGTGATCGTGCGGGGAGAGACCATCGAGGACCTCCTCGCCCGGGATGCGGCGTACGACCCGTCCGCCGTCCCCGCATCCGCTGTCACCGCGTCGAAGGAGCGCAGCCAGGCATGATCGAGTACCGCAACCTCCGCGTCGCCCTCCTCGGGGCCGGCTCCGTCGGCTCCCAGGTGGCCCGCCTCCTGCTGGAGCAGGGCGACGAGTTCGCCTCCCGCGTCGGCGCCCGGCTCGAGCTCGTCGGCATCGCCGTGCGCGACGTCGACGCTCCTCGGGACGTCGACCTGCCGCGCGAGCTGTTCACCACCGACGCGAGCTCGCTCATCCTCGGCGCCGACATCGTGGTCGAGCTGATGGGCGGCATCGAGCCGGCCCGCGGGTACGTGCTCGAGGCGCTCAACTCCGGTGCCGACGTCATCACCGCGAACAAGGCGCTGCTGGCCACCCATGGCCCCGAGCTGTTCGAGGCGGCCGAGCAGGTCGGCGCCCAGCTCTACTACGAGGCGGCCGTCGCCGGCGCCATCCCGATCATCCGCCCGCTGCGCGACAGTCTCGCCGGCGACCGCATCGAGCGGATCCTCGGCATCGTCAACGGCACCACCAACTTCGTGCTCGACCGGATGGACGTGCACGGCGAGACCCTGCAGGACGCGCTGGCCACCGCCACCGACCGCGGGTGCGCCGAGGCCGACCCGACCGCCGACATCGGCGGCTACGACGCGGCGCAGAAGGCCGCCATCCTGGCGAGCCTCGCCTTCCACACCACCGTGCCGCTCGACCGCGTCTACCGCGAGGGCATCACCGGCGTGACGAAGGCGCAGGTGGATGCCGCCCGCGAGGCCGGGGCCGTCATCAAGCTGCTCGCGATCTGCGAGCGGATGAGGGATCCGGAGTCGGGGGAGGAGGGCGTCTCCGCCCGCGTCTACCCGGCGCTCATCAGCCGCGACCACCCGCTCGCCGCGGTGCACGGCGCCCACAACGCGGTGTTCGTGCAGGCCGCCGCCGCCGGCGACCTCATGTTCTACGGCGCGGGGGCCGGCGGCGTCGAGACCGCGTCGGCCGTGCTCGGCGACGTCGTCTCCGCCGCGCGGAGGCACGTCGTCGGCGGTCCGGGCGTCGCCGAGTCGACGCACTCCGACCTGCCGGTGCTCGACATCGGCCGCGTGGTGACCCGCTACCAGATCACCCTGGATGTGGAGGACCAGCCCGGCGTGCTCGCCGCGGTGGCGCGCATCCTGAGCGACGGCGGTGTCAGCGTGGAGACCGTGCAGCAGTCGGTGCCGAGCCTCACCGGGCCGGTCGTGGTGGCCGGTTCGGCGCCGGAGGCCGCCGGCCCGGCCGGTGGCCCGATTCACGGCGGCGGCAGGGCCACCGCTACCCTGGTCATCGGCACCCACGAAGCCGAGGAGGCCGCACTCGCGGCCACCGTCGAGGCGCTCGCGGCGAGCGACGTCGTGATCGCCATCTCTTCCGTTCTCCGAGTCGAAGGATCGTAATGCCCCAGCCCAAGGCCTACAGTCGTCAGTGGCGAGGCGTCCTGCGCGAGTACGCGGACCGCCTGAACATCTCCGAGGCCACTCCGATCGTCACGCTGGGCGAGGGCGGCACGCCGCTCATCCCCGCACCCGCTCTGTCCGCGCGCACCGGCGCCGACGTGTACGTGAAGTTCGAGGGGATGAACCCCACGGGGTCGTTCAAGGACCGCGGCATGACCATGGCGATCTCGAAGGCCGTCGAGCACGGCGCGAAGGCCGTCATCTGCGCCTCCACCGGAAACACCTCGGCGTCCGCCGCCGCGTACGCCACGCACGCCGGCATCCAGGCCGTCGTGCTGGTGCCGGAGGGCAAGATCGCGATGGGCAAGCTCGGCCAGGCGATCGCGCACAACGCGCAGCTGCTGCAGGTGCAGGGCAACTTCGACGACTGCCTCGACATCGCGCGCGACCTCGCGACGAACTACCCGGTGCACCTGGTCAACTCGGTCAACCCCGACCGCATCGAGGGTCAGAAGACCGCGGCCTTCGAGGTCGTCGAGGCGCTCGGCGACGCTCCGGACTTCCACATCGTGCCCGTCGGCAACGCCGGCAACTACACCGCGTACCACCGCGGCTACACCGAGGAGCTGCAGCGCGGGGAGTCCACCAGGCTGCCCCGGATGTTCGGCTTCCAGGCCGCGGGGAGCGCCCCGATCGTGCTCGGGCACCCGGTCAAGGACCCGGACACCATCGCCACCGCGATCCGCATCGGCAACCCGGCGTCGTGGGAGCTCGCTCTCAACGCCCGGGACGACAGCGAGGGCTACTTCGGCGCCATCGACGACGCGAAGATCCTGGAGGCGCACCGCCTGCTCTCCGCCGAGGTCGGCATCTTCGTGGAGCCGGCCTCCGCGATCAGCGTCGCCGGCCTGCTGGAGCGCTCGGCGGCGGGCGTCATCCCGGCCGGCGCCACCGTCGTCCTGACCGTCACCGGCCACGGCCTGAAGGACCCGCAGTGGGCCCTCCGCACGGCCGACGGCTCCGACGTCCAGCCGACCGTCGTCCCGGTCGACACGACCGCCATCGCCGACGTGCTCGGCCTGCAGCGCGCCGAGGCGACCGCGTGACCTCGCCCGACCTGCGCGGCCGGACCGTCGCCGTCAAGGTCCCGGCGACCAGCGCCAACCTCGGCCCCGGCTTCGACACGCTCGGCCTCGCACTCGCCCTCTACGACGAGCTCGAGGTCTCCGTCCGCGACGAGCCGGGCGCGACCGTCGAGGTCGTCGGCGTCGGCGAGGGCGAGGTGGCCACCGACGAGAGCAACCTCGTCGTCCGCGCCATCGCGCACACCTTCGACGCCGTCGGCGTGCCGATGCCGGGGCTGAACCTGCGGGCGCGCAACAGCATCCCGCACGGCCGCGGCCTCGGGTCCTCGGGAGCTGCGATCGTCTCCGGCATCATGGCCGCGAAGGGACTCCTGGAGGGCGTCGTCGATCTCGACGCGCAGCAGCTGCTCGCCCTCGCGAACGACATGGAGGGGCACCCCGACAACGTCGCGCCCGCCCTCTTCGGCGGACTGACGATCGCCTGGGTCACCCCGGAGGGCCCGCGCTTCAAGAAGCTCATCGTGCACCGCGGCGTCTCGCCGCTCGTGCTGGTGCCCGAGCACGTGATGTCCACGGCCCTGGCGCGCAGCCTCCAGCCGCAGTCGGTGCCCCACGAGGACGCCGTCTTCAACGTCTCCCGCTCCGCCCTGCTCGTCGCGGCCCTCATCCAGAGCCCCGAACTGCTGCACGCGGCCACCGAGGACAAGCTCCACCAGAGCTACCGCGCCTCGGCGATGCCGGAGACCGACCGGCTCATCACGCTGCTGCGCGAGAACGGCTTCGCCGCCGTCGTCTCGGGCGCCGGCCCGTCGATCCTGGTCCTCGGCAGCGACCCGAGCCAGCGGCTGGCCGCCGCGAAGCTGGTGGAGGAGGCCGCGCAGACGCGCTGGCAGCCGCTGATGCTCGCGGTCGACTTCAAGGGCGCGACGGTCGCGCGGGTGGAGCCGGCGTCGGCGGACACACCGGCGGCGTAGCGTCCCGAGCCTCACGCCCGAGGTGGTAAACTGCAGTGCACCCGCGAAGAACCCGCGTCACGAGCGAATCCAGCTTCCGGGTGATCTCCTAGCAATCAT
Organism: Leifsonia sp. C5G2; assembly: GCF_013359685.1. Classification (GTDB taxonomy): domain Bacteria; phylum Actinomycetota; class Actinomycetes; order Actinomycetales; family Microbacteriaceae; genus Leifsonia. The sequence goes on along the minus strand of NZ_JABFMV010000003.1, from coordinate 133,030 downwards.
GCCGTCACTCCTGCCTGCCTTCCCGAGTCTTCCTTAGCGGACATCGGGGCGGCGACGTAGCGCGGATCAGAACGCAGCACGTACCGGCAGTTCATGTGGCGAAGCTCACAGACGGCGCGCAGACGCGCGTCGGGGGAAAGGATCCTCTTCCGTGACTGATGTCGAACTCCACGCCGGGGGCGTGGACACCAGCGACCTGACCTCGCTCAAGGTGGCGGAGCTCCAGGCTCTCGCCGCCGGGCTCGGGCTCCAGGGCGCAGGCCGGCTCCGCAAGGGCGAACTGGTCGAAGCGATCGCCGCCGCGCGTGCGGCCGCCGCTCCGGCCGACGCCGCTGCCGAGCCGCAGCAGACCGAGGCGGCGACCGCCGCCTCGCAAGTCCTCACCGAACCGCTCATCGCCGAGCCGCTCTCGACCGAGACGCTCATCGCCGAGCCCCTGATCGCCGAGCCGGCGGGCGCCGAGCGCGTCGAGCCGACCGTCGGCGACCCGGTGCTGCCGCAGGCGGACGCCGCCCAGGCCGGCTCCGAGCCGCGCCGCCGCGGTTCGCGCCGCGTCAGCAGCCCGGACGGCACCGGGATCGCGGCCGGCAACGGCATCGCGGCCGGCACGCACGTCAACTCCGGCGCCACCGGCGTCGACTCGCTCATCCCCGACGTGGATGCGCTGCTCGACTCCGCCCTCGCCTCCCGCGAGCAGGCGCGCGGCCAGCAGAACGGCCAGAACGCCCAGAACGGCGACCAGGGCCAGGGCAACGGCGGCGGACGTCGTCGTCGCGGCCGCGGCCAGAACGGTCAGAACGCCGACCAGGCCCAGGACGCCGCCGCGCAGAGCGAGCAGCAGGCCGACCAGCCCGAGGGCGCCCGCGCCGAGGGCCAGAGCGAGCAGGGCGACGGCGGTCAGGGCGAGCAGCAGGGCACCGGCCGCAACCGCCGCAACCGCAACCGCAACAAGAACAGCGCCCAGCAGAACGAGCAGGGCCAGGGCCAGCCGAAGGACCTCCAGCAGGGCGGCCAGGGCGGTCAGGGCGGTCAGCAGCAGGGCCAGCAGAACCGCGGCCAGAACGCCGACCAGCAGGCCGAGGGGGAGCGCTCCGGCCGCTACCGCGACCGCAACCGCAAGCGCCGCGGCGGCGCGGTCGGCGACGAGTTCGAGCCCGAGCTGTCCGACGACGACGTGCTCATCCCGGTCGCCGGCATCCTCGACGTGCTCGACAACTACGCGTTCGTGCGCACCACCGGCTACCTGCCGGGCGCGAGCGACGTGTACGTCTCGCTCGGCCAGGTCAAGAAGTACAACCTGCGCAAGGGCGACGCCGTGGTCGGCGCCATCCGCCAGCCGCGCGAGGGCGAGAACAACACCCGCCAGAAGTACAACGCGCTGGTGAAGGTCGACTCCATCAACGGGCAGACCCCGGAGGAGGCGGCGGGCCGCGTCGAGTTCGGCAAGCTGACGCCGCTGTACCCGCAGGAGCGACTGCGCCTGGAGACCGAGCCGTCCAAGGTGACCCAGCGGATCATCGACCTGGTCGCCCCGATCGGCAAGGGCCAGCGCGGCCTGATCGTCGCGCCGCCGAAGGCCGGCAAGACGATCGTGATGCAGCAGATCGCCAACGCGATCACGGCGAACAACCCCGAGGTGCACCTGATGGTCGTCTTGGTGGACGAGCGTCCGGAAGAGGTCACCGACATGCAGCGCACGGTGAAGGGCGAGGTCATCGCCTCCACCTTCGACCGTCCCGCCGAGGACCACACCACCGTCGCCGAGCTCGCCATCGAGCGTGCGAAGCGCCTGGTGGAGTTGGGCCACGACGTGGTCGTGCTGCTCGACTCCATCACCCGCCTGGGTCGCGCCTACAACCTGACCGCTCCGGCGTCGGGCCGCATCCTCTCCGGCGGCGTGGACGCGTCCGCGCTGTACCCGCCGAAGCGCTTCTTCGGCGCCGCCCGCAACATCGAGCACGGCGGCTCGCTGACCATCCTCGCCTCGGCGCTGGTGGAGACCGGCTCCAAGATGGACGAGGTCATCTTCGAGGAGTTCAAGGGCACCGGCAACATGGAGCTCCGCCTGTCGCGCCAGCTGGCCGACAAGCGCATCTTCCCGGCCGTCGACGTCAACGCCTCCGGCACCCGCCGCGAGGAGATGCTGATGGGTCAGGACGAGGTCAAGATCACCTGGAAGCTGCGCCGCGCCCTCGCCGGGCTCGACCAGCAGCAGGCCCTGGAGATCGTGCTCGGCCGCCTCAAGGAGACCTCGAGCAACGTCGAGTTCCTGATGCAGGTGCAGAAGTCGATGCCGCAGCCGACGAACGGCCACGGCACCGCGCACTCGCACGGCCACGAGAACGACCACCGCTAGCCCGGTTTCGCGCCCGTCCGTCCTGCCCCGTGCAGGACGGACGGGCGCTTCGTCGTTCCCCGGCCCCCCCTCGCAGAAAGAAGACCCCATGTTCGAATCGGTGAACGCCCTCATCGCCGAGCACGACGACCTGCAGCGCCAGCTGTCCGACCCGGAGCTGCACAGCGACCCCGTGCGCTCGAAGCGCGTCAACCGCCGCTACGCCGAGCTGTCGCGCATCGTCGCCGCCTACACGGAGTGGAAGCAGCTGTCGGACGACCTGGAGGCCGCCCGCGAGCTCGCCGCCGAGGACGCGGCCTTCGCCGAGGAGCTCCCGGGCCTCGAGCAGAGCCTCGCCGACTCGTCCGAGAAGCTGCGGCGGCTGCTCATCCCGCGCGACCCCAACGACTCGCGCGACGTGATCATGGAGATCAAGATGGGCGAGGGCGGCGCGGAGTCGGCGCTGTTCGCCGGCGACCTGCTGCGGATGTACTTGCACTACGCCGACTCGAAGCGCTGGAAGGCCGAGATCATCGAGCAGACCTCCAGCGACCTCGGCGGCATCAAGGACGTGCAGGTGGCCTTCAAGGGCACCTCCAGCGACCCGGCCGAGGGCGTCTGGGCGCACCTGAAGTACGAGGGAGGCGTCCACCGCGTGCAGCGCGTGCCGGCGACCGAGTCGCAGGGCCGCATCCACACCTCCGCCGCCGGTGTGCTGGTGTTCCCGGAGGTGGACGAGCCGGAGGAGGTCGAGATCAGCCCGAACGACCTCAAGATCGACGTGTTCCGGTCCTCCGGCCCCGGCGGCCAGTCGGTCAACACGACCGACTCGGCGGTGCGCATCACGCACGTCCCGACCGGCATCGTCGTGTCGATGCAGAACGAGAAGAGCCAGCTGCAGAACCGCGAGGCGGCCATGCGCGTGCTGCGCGCCCGGCTGCTCGCGCGTCAGCAGGAGGAGGCGGACGCGGAAGCGGCCGAGTTCCGCAAGGGCCAGATCCGCACCATGGACCGCTCCGAGCGCATTCGCACCTACAACTTCCCGGAGAACCGGATCGCCGACCACCGCACCGGCTACAAGGCCTACAACCTCGACGCCGTCATGAACGGAGCCCTGGACCCCGTCATCGACAGCAACATCGCCCTCGACGAGGAGACCCGCCTCTCCAACCTCGCCGACTGACCCTCCCTCTGAGCCCGGTCCCAAGGCAACAGCTCCTGAGTTTTTCGACCTCGCCGCGGCGCGTCGCTCGAAAAAGCCAGGAGCTGTTGGCTTGGAGGGGCGGGTCAGCGGAGGGCGGTGGTGGCCCGGTCGCGGGTGGTGAGGTCGCGGTGGGTGGCGGCGGCGCGCCAGCCGTCGGACGTCAGCAGGGCGCGGATCGCGGCGCCCTGCAGCTCGCCGTGCTCGAGCACCAGCGTGCCGCCGGGGTGGAGCAGGCGCCGGGCGACGCGCGAGATCGTGCGGACCACATCCAGCCCGTCCGGGCCGCCGTAGAGCGCCGCGTGCGGGTCGTGCAGCCGCACCTCGGGGTCGCGCGGGATGGCGTCGTCCGGCACGTACGGCGGATTCGAGATGACCACGTCCACCGTGCCGTCGAGCTCCGGCAGGGCGTCCGCCAGGTCGATGAACACAGGGGTCAGGTTCTCGGCGCCCACCTCGTCGATGTTGCGCCGGGCCCAGATGTACGCCTCGGGAGAGTTCTCGACCGCGTAGACGCGCGCGTGCGGCACCTCGGTCGCCAGCGCCAGCGCGATGGCGCCGCTGCCCGTCCCCAGGTCGACGGCCACCGGCGTCGGCGACGGGACGGCGCGCAGCGCGTCGATCGCGAACTGCGCCACCTGCTCGGTCTCGGGCCGGGGCACGAACACGCCCGGACCGACGTTCAGCTCCAGCGACCGGAAGGGCGCGCGGCCGGTGATGTGCTGCAGCGGCTCGCGGGCGGCGCGGCGCGCGGCCAGGTCGCGCAGGCGCTCGGCGTCCGCAATGGCGACCGTTGAGTCCATCACCACGAGCGCTTGGACGCGTCCACGGCCGACATCGAGCACGTGGCCGATCAGCAGCTCGGCGTCGACCTCCGGGTCGGGGACGCCCGCACGCGCCAGCAGGGCGACCGTCTCGTCCCGGAGGGCGCGGACGGACACGGAGGAGGAAGGGGATGCGGGGGATTCGGGGCTCATCGCCCGTCGAGCCTAGCGCCCGGCAGAGCCTGACGCTGTCACGCGCCTTCGCCTTCCCGATGCGGCGTCTAGAGTGGTGAGGCGATCCCATCCACCCCGATCCGACGAGGAGAGGCCATGTCAGGTCACATCTACGACAACGTCACCGAGGCTGTCGGGCGGACGCCGCTCGTGCGGCTGAACCGGCTCACCGAGGGGGTCGACGCGACGGTCCTCGCCAAGCTCGAGTTCTACAACCCCGCGGGCAGTGTGAAGGACCGCATCGGCGTCGCCATCATCGACGCCGCCGAGAAGGCCGGTGCGCTCAAGCCCGGCGGCACGATCGTGGAGGCGACCAGCGGCAACACCGGCATCGCCCTCGCCATGGTGGGTGCGGCGCGCGGCTACAACGTCGTGCTGGCCATGCCGGAGACCATGAGCAAGGAGCGGCGCGTGCTGCTCCGCGCGTTCGGCGCGAAGATCGAGCTGACGCCCGGTCCCGACGGCATGCGCGGCGCGGTCGAGAAGGCGCAGGAGATCGTCGAGAGCACCGAGAACGCCATCTGGGCGAAGCAGTTCGCGAACGAGGCCAACCCGGCCATCCACCGCGCCACCACGGCCGAGGAGATCTGGGCGGACACCGACGGCGGCGTCGACATCTTCGTCGCGGGCGTCGGCACCGGCGGCACGATCACGGGCGTCGGCCAGGTGCTCAAGGAGCGCAAGCCCGGCGTGAAGATCGTCGCGGTCGAACCGATCGACTCGCCCATCCTGAACGGCGGCAAGCCCGGCCCGCACAAGATCCAGGGCATCGGCGCCAACTTCGTCCCCGAGATCCTCGACACCACGGTGTACGACGAGGTCGTCGACGTGTCGTTCGAGGACGCCCTGGATGTGGCCAAGCGCCTGGCGAGCGAGGAGGGCATCCTCGCGGGCATCTCCTCCGGTGCGATCGTCTGGGCCGCGCTGCAGCTGGCGAAGCGTCCCGAGAACGCGGGCAAGACGATCGTCGCGGTGGTCTGCGACACCGGCGAGCGCTACATCTCGACCCCGCTGTGGGCCGACCTGCTGGACTGAGCGGGTGCCGATCCTCCGAGCCCGGGAAGACATCCGGAACGCGCGCAGGCACGACCCGGCCGCCCGCGGCGGGGTCGAGGTCGCCGTCGTCTACTCCGGCCTGCACGCGATCTGGTCGTACCGGATCGCCCACCGGATGTGGCGGGCCGGCCTGCGGACGCCCGCACGCGTCCTCTCGCAGCTGACGCGGTTCCTGACCGGGATCGAGATCCATCCCGGGGCCCGCATCGGCCGCCGGTTCTTCATCGACCACGGCATGGGGGTCGTGATCGGCGAGACGACGTGGATCGGCGACGACGTCATGCTCTACCACGGCGTGACCCTGGGCGGTCGGGGGAGCGGGCACGGCAAGCGGCATCCCACGGTCGAGGACGGCGTCATCGTCGGCGCGGGTGCGAAGGTGCTCGGCGCGATCACGATCGGGGCCCACTCGGTCATCGGCGCCAACGCCGTCGTCACGCGCGACGCGCCCGCCGACTCGCTCCTCGTCGGCGTCCCCGCGCATCCCCGCCCGCGCTCCGGCCACGAGCAGATCGCCGGCGACGACTGGCTCGACCCCGCCATCTACATCTGACCAGCCCCCAGCCCCCAGCCATCAGCTCCTGAGTTCTTCGACCGCGCCGCGGCGTGTCGCTCGAAGAACTCAGGAGCTGACCGCTGCGGGGGCGAGGTGGGGGACAGGGTCAGCGGGCGGCGCGCTCGCGGGCGCGGGCGATCGCCTCACGCTCGCGCTTGCGGGCCTCGCGGAGGCGCGACTCGGCCTCGCGCCGGGCCTTCGCTGCTTCGCGGACGGCCTTGTCGCGCGGCACCGGCTCCGGGAGCGGCGCTGCCGCGGCCGGCGCCTCGCCGCCGCGCTCGGCGACGTAGCGTTCGATGCCGTCCAGGATGCGGTCGAGGCCGAAGGCGAAGTCGTCCTGCTCGCCGCCGTCGGCGTCCGCGTAGGTTCCCGACGCGACGAGCGGTGCGAGGTCCGGGAACCGCTCCGGCGTGACCAGCTCGGCCAGGGCCGCCGTGAACGCCTCGCCGTAGGCCGGGGGGCCGTCGGCTTGGCGTGACCGCGTCACATCGCGCTCCACCACCCCGACGGCGCGCGCGTACGACGACAGCAGCAGCGCGGTCGACATCTTCTCCGCGTCCGACAGCGGCAGCGCGCGCATCTCGCGCAGCCCCCAGTCGAGCACGGCCAGGTTGTTGGGCATGAGCGGGATGCCGTTGATCGGGATGTCGGGGAACCACGGGTGCTCGCGCATCACCTCGATGGTCGCCATGGCCCAGCGGCGCAACCCCTGCCGCCAGTCGTGCGCGCCGTCCGCGCGCCGGTCGAGCTCGTGGTCGGGCGGGATCGGGATGGCGCACACCGCGTCCTGCATGAGGGCGAGCACGTCGTCCTTGCTGGTGACGTAGCGGTAGAGCGACATCGTCGTGAACCCCAGCTCACCGGCGATGCGGCTCATGGAGACGGCGGGGAGCCCTTCGGCGTCGGCGAGCTCGATCGCCGTGTCGACGATCCGCTCGATGCTCAGTTCGCGCTTGGGGCCGCGCTGCGGGTGCTCCGCGACGCCCCAGCTCAGGGCGACGGCGCGGGGGAGCGCCTCTTCGACGTCGTCCGGCATCTGCGGCGTCCTCCTCACGGGTTGTTGACACCCATCCTAGAACTGTGTATCACTTAAACAACCGTATGCGGCATAAACAGTTTACGACACACACAATGAAGGGATCATCATGACCGGACCAGCGATCGAGGTGAGGGGAGTGCGCATGTCCTATGGTGCGCAGACCGTCCTCGACGGAATCGACCTGCGCGTGGAGGCGGGCACCGTCTTCGCGCTGCTCGGGCCCAACGGCGCGGGCAAGACGACGCTCATCACCATCCTGTCCACCCTCGTGCAGCCCGACGAGGGCACGGTGACGGTGGCGGGCCACGACCTGGCGACGGACGCCGGCGGCATCCGGCGCGCCATCAGCGTCACCGGCCAGGCGGCCGCCGTCGACGGCGTCCTGACCGGGGAGGAGAACCTGCGGATGATGGCCCGGCTCTCCGGCTTCAGCGCAGCGGACTCCAAGCGTCGGGCGGCCGAGCTCGTCGACCGCTTCGACCTCGGCGGCGCCGCCCGTAAACGCGTCGCGACCTACTCGGGCGGGATGCGCCGCCGCCTCGACCTGGCGCTGAGCCTGGTCGCCACCCCGCCCGTCATCTTCCTCGACGAACCGACGACCGGACTCGACACCCGCAGCAGGCAGACGCTGTGGGAGATCATCCAGGACCTGGCGCGCCGCGGGACCACGGTCCTGCTGACCACGCAATACCTGGAGGAGGCCGACCAGCTCGCCGACCGGATCGCCGTGCTCGACCACGGCGTCATCGTGGCCGAGGGCACGGCGGACGAGCTGAAGGCACGCGTCGACGGCGAGGTGGTCGAGTTGCGCGACGCCCGGGGCGACGTGGTCCGCGAGCTCCCGACCGACGGCAGCGTGGAGGCGCTGCGCACCGCCATCGACCGGCTGGACGCCCTCGGGGTGGCAGGCGGGACGATCGCCATCCGGAAGCCGTCGCTCGACGACGCCTTCCTCGCCCTCACCGGGCAGTCGTCCGCAGCGAACGAGACCGAGAAGGAGGCCGTCCGATGACCGCCGTCAGCATCCCCGCCCGTCCCGAGCACGCCGTCTCGCCGCTCGCGAGCGCCGCCGTCTTCGTCGGTCGCAGCATCCGCCATTCGCTGCGCGACGTCGAGGCGCTCACGATGGCGATCGTCCTCCCCGTCATGCTCATGCTGCTGTTCACGTTCGTGTTCGGCGGTGCGCTGGACGCTGAGGGCGGCTACGTCCAGTACGTCGTGCCCGGCATCATCCTGCTCTGCGCCGGGTTCGGCGCGTCGAGCACGGCCGTGGACGTGGCCCGCGACATGAGCGACGGGATCGTGGACCGCTTCCGCACCATGCCGCTGCGCTCCCGCGGGGTCATCACGGGACACGTGGTCGCGAGCCTGCTCCGGAACCTGCTCGCGACCGGCGTGGTGATCGGGGTCGCACTGCTGGTGGGCTTCCGCCCGACGGCCGATGTGCTGCAGTGGCTCGGTGCGCTCGGAGTCGTCGCCCTGTTCATCCTGGCCATCACGTGGTTGTACGCAGCCCTCGGTCTCGCGGCGAAGAGCCCGACGGCGGCGAGCGGCTACGGTTTCGCGCTGCTGTTCCTGCCGTACCTGTCGAGTGCCTTCGTGCCGACCGACACGATGCCGGTCTGGCTGCGGTGGATCGCCGAGAACCAGCCGATCACGCCGATCATCGAGACGATCCGGGCTCTCCTGTTCGGCCGTGCTCCCGGCGCCGACCTCTGGTGGGCCCTCGGCTGGTGCGCGCTGATCATCGTCGCCGCGTACGCCTGGGCCGCGTGGCTGTTCCGCCGCTCCGCCGCCCGCCGCTGACCGCCGGCCCCGCCCCAAGCCATCAGCTCCTGAGTTTTTCGAGCGAATCGCCGCCGCGAACGCGAGAAAGTCAGGAGCTCTTGGCTTGGGCGGGGTCAGCGCGAGGCGAAGGCGTGCGCGGCGGCGAGCATCGCGTCGGTGTCGAAGGTTCCGTCGTCGCGCTTGGTGAAGTGGTAGGCGTGCATCCCGCACTCCCGGGCGCCCTCGACGTTCGCGAGCGAGTCGTCGAACAGGATCGCGTCGGAGGGCTTCACCCCGAACCGCCCGAGCGCCCGCGTGTAGATGCGGCGTTCGGGCTTCCGGGCGCCCAGCACCGCCGAGACGAGGTCGTTGCTCTGCAGCACGTCCACGATCTCGGGGGTGAGCACCGGCAGCGAGTCCTTGAACGGGATGGGGTTGTTCGACAGCAGCGAGACCGTCCCGAGGGTCGCGGCCTCGTGCAGCACGGCGATCGACCCGGGGATGGGCGTCATGGCCGCCTTGCGCGCCTCCTGCCACTGCTCCAGCGTCAGCCGGGCGCCGGTCACCTCGGCGAACGCGTCCAGGTACTCCTCGCTGGTGGAGTACTCGCCGATCTCGGCGGCGCGCTCGAAACCGCCCGCCCACCAGGTGGACGCGAGTCGGTACTGGCTCACACCTCCGAGCTCCGCGAGCTTCGGAAGCCGCTTGTGGAAGTCGTAGTCGTAGAGCGTCTTGTCGCAGTCGAAGAAGTAGACGTCCATCGCCTCCAGTATCGTCCTCCCAGTCTGGGCGTCCGCCCCCCGGCTATCATTGAGCCGTCATGGCTCCCATCTACGACTGCTCGGTCGACTCCGAGCTGCTCACCGGCATGCGCCTCGCCCGTGCGGCGATCGGGCGCGGCGAACTCGTCGTCATCCCCACCGACACGGTCTACGGCGTCGCCGCCGACGCCTTCAGCCCGGCTGCGGTGCAACGGCTCCTCGACGCGAAGGGACGCGGCCGCCAGTCGCCGCCCCCGGTCCTGGTGCCCGGCATCCCGACGCTCGCGGCGCTCGCCGAGACCGTCCCGGATGAGGTGGATGCGCTCGTCAAGGCCTTCTGGCCGGGCGGGCTGACCATCGTGCTCCCGGCCTCCCCGTCGCTGGTCTGGGACCTGGGGGAGACCAAGGGCACCGTCGCGCTGCGCATGCCCGACAACACCCTCGCGCTCGAACTGCTGAGCGAGACCGGCCCGCTCGCCGTGTCGTCCGCCAATCTGACCGGCCGCCCGGCCGCCCGCACCGCCGCCGAGGCGGAGGGCATGCTCGGCGAGTCGATCTCCGTCTACCTCGACGGGGGAGAGGCGGGTTCCGCCTACGACCGCGTCGAGGGCAAGGACTCGTCGTCCACCATCGTCGACGCGACCGCCCTGGCCGCCGGCGTGGGCGGCCTGCGCATCCTCCGCCACGGCGTCATCTCCGCCGACCGGCTGCGCGAGGTGGTGGGCGACGCCCTGGACGCTCCCGTACCGTGACCCTCCTCCTCGCCCTCGCCCTGATCTCGGCCGTCATCACGTTCGGGATGTCGTTCGTCGTCTACAAGCTTGCGATGCGTTTCAAGCTGTACCCCAAGATCCGCGCCCGCGACGTGCACACCCGGCCGACGCCGCGGCTCGGCGGCGTCGCGATGTTCCTCGGGATCCTGGTGGCGTTCGGCGTCTCCTGGCTGCTGTCGAGCCAGTTCGGCGTCCTCTCGCTGATCTTCTCCGACCAGGGGCCCATCCTCGCGATCCTGGGCGCGTCCCTGCTCATCGTCGTCCTCGGGGTCGCGGACGACATCTGGGACCTCGACTGGATGACGAAGCTCGCCGGCCAGTTCGTGGCCGCCGGCCTGATCGCCTGGCTCGGCGTGCAGATCTACTCGCTGCCGATCGGCGGGCTCACCGTGGGCTCGCCGATCATGTCGATCGTCATCACGCTCTTCGCGATCGTCCTCGTGATGAACGCGATCAACTTCATCGACGGCCTGGACGGCCTCGTCGCCGGCGTCGCGCTGATCGCGAACGGCACGTTCCTCATCTACACCTACCTGCTGCAGCGCGAGATCAGCCCGCAGAACTACTTCAGCCTCGCCGGCGTCATCGCGGCGATCCTGGTCGGCGCTTGTGCAGGCTTCCTTCCGCTCAATTGGCACCCGGCGAAGATGTTCATGGGCGACGCCGGGGCGCTGCTGATCGGCCTGCTCATGGCCACCTCGGCCATCTCCGTGACCGGAACGATCAACCCGCAGGACCTGCAGACGCTCGGCCGGTCCTCGCTGGTGCCGGCGTTCATCCCGATCATCCTGCCGTTCGCGGTGCTCGTCATCCCGCTGCTCGACTTCGGGCTCGCCGTGATCCGGCGCCTGCGGGCGGGCAAGTCGCCGTTCAGCGCCGACCGCAAGCACCTGCACCACCGCCTGCTCGACATGGGGCACACGCACCTGCACGCGGTGCTCATCTTCTACGCGTGGACGGCCGTCCTCTCGATCGGCTGCCTGCTGTTCTTCTTCGACCCGTACTGGATGGCGATCGTGTTCGTCGCCATCGGCCTGGTCGTCTGCACGGCTTTCACGCTGGCTCCGCTGAGCCGGAGGAAGGCGAACGAGGCCGTCGCGGAGCTCGCCCCCGCGGGCAGCCGCGAGGCGGCCGAGACCGCCCGGTACGACCAGCTCGACGCCGCGCGCGCGCGGCCCGCCGCACGCACCGCCCCCGCAGGGGCCGACGGCCACACCACCACCGCAACCGACGAGCAGACGCTCACCGAGGAGTCCCGATGACCGACCACCCGGACGGCGCGCCCGGCGCACCCGCCCCCCGGCCGGCCCAGCCCGCCGCCCAGCCCACCTCGACCCCCGTGCTGCGGGACGTACTGAAGTACGGCCTCATCCTGGCCTTGGCGATCGCCATCGTCGGAATGCTGCTGGGCGGTCTCTTCGCCGGGTGGGTCGGTGTGACGAGCGCTCTGATCGGCACCGCGATGGCCGCCGTGTTCCTCTCGATCACGGCGCTGAGCATCCTGATCGCGAACCGATTCATCGGCTCCGACCTCTTCGTCGGCCTGTTCTTCGGCATCGTGCTGGGAGGCTGGATCCTCAAGTTCGTGCTGTTCCTGGTGCTCGCGATCCTGCTGAGGGACCAGCCGTGGATCAACCCCGTCGTGCTGTTCCTGAGCCTCATCGCGGGGGTGATCGGATCGCTCGTCGTCGACATGATCGTGGTGTTCCGATCGCGCGTCCCCTACGCCAGCGACGTCACTCTCCCCGGCGAGAAGCGCTGACCCGTATCCAATTCGTTATGGGCTGAAAACTCTTGTAGAGTTGTCCGTGATCCCCCACCCGTTCGCGCGAAGAAACCCGTAGCGCGAGTAGTGCAGGGTGTCCCACCGTTCGTCGTCGCGAGAGCTCTCAGCTCGACGCCCCGAAACAGGAGATAGCGCTGTTAGCTAACGCTGTGAACCTGCTGGTCCAGGCCGCAAGCTCCGAAGATGGTAGCTTCCAGGGTCCCTCGATCAACGAGTTCTTCCCCCCGACCCTGTTCACCATCGGTGGCCTCGAGTTCAACCGCATCATCGTCGTGCGTCTCCTCGCCACGATCGCGCTCCTCCTGATCTTCTGGCTCGGCACGCGCCGCATGAAGCTCATCCCCGGCCGCTTCCAGTCGGTCGTCGAGATGGGCCTCGACTTCGTGCGCGTCAACATCGCGGAGGACCTGCTCGGCAAGAAGGACGGCCGCCGCTTCCTGCCGCTGCTGACCACGATCTTCTTCATGGTGCTGTTCTTCAACATCACCGGCATCATCCCGTTCCTCAACATCGCGGGCACCTCGGTCATCGCGGTCCCGCTGCTGCTCGCGATCGTCGCGTACGTGACGTTCATCTACGCGGGCATCAAGAAGAGCCCGGCGAACTTCTTCAAGAACGCGCTCTTCCCGCCCGGCGTGCCGTGGTTCCTCTACATCATCGTGACGCCGATCGAGTTCGTCTCGACCTTCATCCTGCGTCCGATCACGCTGACCCTCCGACTCCTGATGAACATGGTCGTCGGGCACCTGCTGCTCGTCCTGTTCTTCACCGCGACGTGGTTCTTCTTCTTCACCGCGGGCGGCTGGTGGTCGCTGTTCGGCATCGGCACCTTCGCCTTCGGGTTCGTCTTCACGCTCTTCGAGATCCTGGTCGCAGTCCTGCAGGCCTACGTCTTCGCACTGCTCACCGCTGTCTACATCCAGCTGGCAGTCGCCGAGGAACACTAAGAACGATCCGCGCACCCGCACGGATCGCCATCACGGAAGGAAACACACAACGTGGACATCGCTGCAATCAACGGCAACATCGCCACCGTCGGTTACGGCCTCGCCGCCATCGGCCCGGCCATCGGCGTGGGCATCGTCGTCGGCAAGACCATCGAGGGCGTGGCCCGTCAGCCCGAGCTGGCCGGCCGTCTCCAGGTCCTGATGTACATCGGTATCGCGTTCACCGAGGCGCTCGCCTTCATCGGTATCGCGACCTACTTCATCTTCGTCTGAGTCCTCTTTTCTCTCTCAGTAAGGAGGAACCATGCTCAACGGTGTGGTGATCGCCGCGGCGGAGGAGCAGCACAATCCGCTCATCCCGGCGTGGCCGGACATCATCGGTGCGCTGATCTGCTTCATCGTCATCCTGTTCTTCTTCTGGAAGCTCGTGCTTCCGCGCATGAAGAAGCTGCTGGATGAGCGCGCTGAGGCGATCGAAGGCAACATCGAGAAGGCCGACGAGGCGCAGCGCAAGGCGGAGGAGCTGCTCGAGCAGTACACCGCCCAGCTCGCCGACGCTCGCGCCGAGGCCGCGAAGATCCGCGAGACCGCCCGCAACGACGGTCAGAAGATCGTCGCGGAGGCCCGCGAGACCGCGACGGCCGAGGCCGCCCGCGTGACCGCGCAGGCCCAGGCACAGCTCGAGGCGGAGCGCCAGACGGCGCTCGTCCAGCTGCGCGGCGAGGTCGGCTCGCTCGCGATCGACCTCGCGTCGACCGTGGTGCGCGAGTCGCTCGACGAGGACAAGCGCGCCCAGGCGATCGTGGACCGCTTCCTCGCGGACCTCGAGGCCGACCAGCAGAAGGCAGGATCGGGCAACTGATGGGAAGCGCCACCAGAGAAGCATTGGCCCGGTCCGTGTCGGCACTCGCCGACCTGGGATCCAAGGCCGATCTGGCGACGGCCGAGGACCTGTTCGCCGCAGGACGAGTCGTCGCCGACTCCGCCCAGCTCCGAGCCGTCCTCGGCGACCCCACGGCGGACCCGGAGGGCAAGGCCGCGCTCGTGAAGCGCGTCTTCGGCTCCCTGTCCGAGCCCGCCGTCTCGCTGCTCGGTGTGATCGTCGCGCAGCGCTGGTCGTCCCACGACGACCTGCTCGCCGCGATCGAGGAGCTCGGCATCCGGGCGATCGCCGCCTCCGCGCCGCGGAACGTCGACGTCGTGGGGGAGCTGTTCACCTTCGGAGGCGCCGTGACCTCCGACGCGCAGCTCGAGCTGGCGCTGCGCAGCAAGCTCGCGACGAGCGACTCCAAGGTCGCTCTCGTCGAGCGTCTGCTCGGTGGGCGGGCGTCGAAGGAGACGGTCGCCATCGTGCGGCAGCTCGTCGAGCAGCCCCGCGGCCGCAGCATCCGCGAGTCGCTCCGCGCGGCCGCCCGTGTCGTGGCGGCCCAGGAGGGCCTGACCATCGCGACGGTCTACGCCGCGGCCCCGCTGCCCGACGCCCAGGCCGAGCGCCTGCGCTCCGTTCTCAGCGCCACCTACGGCGACCTCAAGCTCAACCAGGTCGTCGACCCCTCGATCATCGGCGGATTGCGCGTACAGATCGGTGACGACGTCATCGATGGAAGCATCGCATCGCGTCTGGCCGAACTCCGGCTTCAGCTGGCGGGCTGACCGCCTCAAGATAGGAATCACAATGGCAGACATCCAGATCAGCCCCGACGAGATCCGCGACGCGCTCAAGGACTTCGTCAACAAGTACGAGCCGGCCACCGCAGAGGCGACCGAGATCGGTCACGTCATCGACGCCTCCGACGGCATCGCGCACGTCGAGGGCCTCCCCAGCGTCATGGCGAACGAGCTCATCCGCTTCGCCAACGGCACCCTGGGCCTCGCCCAGAACCTCGACGAGAACGAGGTCGGCGTCGTGGTGCTCGGCGAGTACGACGAGATCGTCGAGGGCATGGAGGTGACCCGCACCGGCGAGGTCCTCTCCGTCCCGGTCGGCGACGGCTACCTCGGCCGCGTGGTCGACCCGCTCGGCAACCCGATCGACGGCCTCGGCGAGATCGCCAGCGAGGGCCGCCGCGAGCTCGAGCTCCAGGCCCCCGGCGTCATGCAGCGCAAGTCGGTGCACGAGCCGCTCCAGACCGGCATCAAGGCCATCGACGCGATGATCCCGGTCGGCCGCGGCCAGCGCCAGCTCATCATCGGCGACCGCCAGACCGGCAAGACCGCGATCGCGATCGACACGATCATCAACCAGAAGGCCAACTGGGAGTCGGGCGACGTCAACAAGCAGGTCCGCTGCATCTACGTCGCCATCGGCCAGAAGGGCTCGACCATCGCCTCGGTGAAGGGCGCGCTCGAAGACGCGGGTGCGATGGAGTACACCACCATCGTCGCCGCCCCGGCCTCCGACCCTGCGGGCTTCAAGTACCTCGCCCCTTACACCGGCTCGGCGATCGGCCAGCACTGGATGTACGGCGGCAAGCACGTCCTCATCGTCTTCGACGACCTGTCGAAGCAGGCCGAGGCGTACCGCGCCGTGTCGCTCCTCCTCCGCCGTCCGCCGGGACGCGAGGCCTACCCTGGCGACGTCTTCTACCTGCACTCCCGCCTGCTGGAGCGCTGCGCCAAGCTCTCCGACGAGCTGGGCGCCGGCTCGATGACCGGTCTGCCGATCATCGAGACGAAGGCCAACGACGTCTCGGCGTACATCCCGACCAACGTGATCTCGATCACCGACGGCCAGATCTTCCTGCAGTCCGACCTCTTCAACGCCAACCAGCGTCCCGCGGTCGACGTCGGCATCTCGGTCTCCCGAGTCGGCGGCGACGCGCAGGTGAAGTCGATCAAGAAGGTCTCCGGCACGCTGAAGCTGGAGCTGGCGCAGTACCGCTCGCTCGAGGCGTTCGCGATGTTCGCGTCCGACCTCGACGCGGCCAGCCGCCGTCAGCTCGCCCGCGGCGCCCGCCTCACCGAGCTGCTCAAGCAGCCGCAGTACTCGCCGTACCCGGTGGAGGAGCAGGTCGTCTCGATCTGGGCCGGCACCAACGGCAAGCTCGACGAGGTGGCTGTCGAGGACGTCCTGCGCTTCGAGTCGGAGCTGCTCGACCACCTCCGCCGCAACACCGACATCCTGACGACGCTCCGCGAGACCAACGTCCTCGACGACGACACGGTCGCGAAGCTCGACTCCGAGGTGGACTCGTTCAAGCTCGAGTTCCAGACCGGCGAGGGCAAGCCGCTCGCCTCGGTCGGGCGCGAGGAGTTCGAGGCCATCGACGAGGACGAGGTCGACCAGGAGCGCATCGTCAAGGCCAAGCGCTGAGCGCGGCACTGACAGTTAGGTAAAGAGGAGACACATGGGAGCACAGCTTCGGGTCTACCGGCAGAAGATCAGATCTGCCCAGACGACCAAGAAGATCACCCGTGCGATGGAGCTGATCTCCGCCTCCCGCATCCAGAAGGCGCAGGCGCGGGTCGCCGCCAGCTCGCCGTACGCCCGCGCGATCACGCGCGCGGTGTCGGCGGTGGCGACCTACTCGAACGTCGACCACGTGCTGACCACCGAGCCGGAGAAGATCGAGCGCGCAGCGATCGTCATCTTCTCCTCCGACCGCGGTCTCGCGGGCGCGTTCAACTCGAACGTGCTCAAGGAGTCGGAGAAGCTCGCCGAGCTGCTGCGCAGCCAGGGCAAGGAGGTCGTGTACTTCCTCGTCGGCCGCAAGGCGCAGGGCTACTTCAGCTTCCGTCGCCGTGCGTTCGAGCGGGTCTGGACCGGCAACACGGACGCGCCGGAGTTCGAGCAGGCGAAGGAGATCGCGGACGCGATCCTGGAGTCCTTCCTGCGTGACGCATCCGACGGCGGCGTGGACGAGATCCACATCATCTACAACCGCTTCGTCAGCATGCTGACCCAGGAGCCGCAGGTCGTCCGCCTGCTCCCCCTGGAGGTCGTCGAGGGCGTGGAGGAGCCGGACCGCACGCAGGTCCTGCCGCTCTACGAGTTCGAGCCGGACGTGGGGACGGTGCTCGACTCGCTGCTCCCCGTCTACATCGAGAGCCGCATCTTCAACGCGATGCTGCAGTCGGCCGCCTCCAAGCACGCCGCGACGCAGAAGGCGATGAAGGCCGCGAGCGACAACGCCGACAAGCTCATCACCGACTACACGCGTCTCGCGAACAACGCCCGCCAGGCGGAGATCACCCAGCAGATCTCCGAGATCGTCGGCGGCGCGGACGCGCTGAGCTCGGCCAAGTAAAACGTCTACGAGATAGAGAGAAATCATGACTACCGCTACCGCCGAAGCCCAGGCTTCGACCGCGCAGCCGGGCGTCGGGCGCATCGCGCGTGTGACCGGCCCGGTCGTCGACATCGAGTTCCCGCACGACGCGATCCCAGGCATCTACAACGCCCTGAAGACCACGATCACGATCGGCGACCAGTCGAACGAGATCACCCTCGAGGTCGCGCAGCACCTCGGCGACGACCTGGTCCGCGCCATCGCGCTGAAGCCGACCGACGGCCTGGTCCGCGGCGGCGAGGTGCGCGACACCGGCGCCCCGATCAGCGTCCCGGTGGGCGACGTGACCAAGGGCAAGGTGTTCGACGTCACCGGCGAGGTCCTGAACGCCGAGCCGGGCGAGAAGATCGAGATCACCGAGCGCTGGCCCATCCACCGCAACCCCCCGGCGTTCGACCAGCTCGAGTCGAAGACCCAGCTGTTCGAGACCGGCATCAAGGTCATCGACCTGCTCACCCCGTACGTCCAGGGCGGCAAGATCGGCCTCTTCGGCGGTGCGGGCGTCGGCAAGACGGTCCTCATCCAGGAGATGATCCAGCGCGTGGCGCAGGACCACGGTGGTGTGTCCGTGTTCGCCGGCGTCGGCGAGCGCACCCGTGAGGGCAACGACCTCATCCACGAGATGGAGGAGGCGGGCGTCTTCGACAAGACCGCGCTCGTCTTCGGCCAGATGGACGAGCCGCCGGGGACCCGTCTCCGCGTCGCGCTGTCCGCGCTGACGATGGCGGAGTACTTCCGCGACGTGCAGAACCAGGACGTGCTGCTCTTCATCGACAACATCTTCCGGTTCACCCAGGCGGGCTCCGAGGTGTCGACGCTGCTCGGCCGCATGCCGTCCGCGGTGGGCTACCAGCCGAACCTCGCGGACGAGATGGGCCAGCTCCAGGAGCGCATCACCTCGACCCGGGGCCACTCGATCACGTCGCTGCAGGCGATCTACGTCCCCGCGGACGACTACACCGACCCGGCGCCGGCGACCACGTTCGCGCACCTCGACGCCACGACCGAGCTCTCCCGTGAGATCGCGTCGAAGGGTCTGTACCCGGCCGTCGACCCGCTGACCTCGACCTCGCGTATCCTCGACCCCCGTTACCTGGGCGAGGATCACTACCGCGTCGCGACCACGGTCAAGCAGATCCTTCAGAAGAACAAGGAGCTGCAGGAGATCATCGCGATCCTCGGTGTCGACGAGCTGTCGGAGGAGGACAAGATCACGGTGTCGCGTGCGCGCCGCATCCAGCAGTTCCTCTCGCAGAACACCTACATGGCGAAGAAGTTCACCGGCGTGGAGGGCTCGACCGTCCCGCTCAAGGAGACCATCGAGTCGTTCGACGCGATCGCCAAGGGCGAGTTCGACCACGTGGCCGAGCAGGCGTTCTTCAACGTCGGTGCGATCTCCGACGTCGAGGAGAAGTGGGCGCAGATCCAGAAGGAGAACGGCTGACATGGCTGTCCTCAACGTGAGCGTCGTCGCCGCCGACCACGAGGTGTGGTCGGGCGAGGCGAGCATGGTCGTGGCGCGGACCGTGGAAGGGCAGATCGGTATCCTGCCCGGCCACGAGCCGCTGCTGGCCATCCTCGCCGAGGGCGAGGTGCGCGTCACCCTGAACGGGGGCGAGTCGATCGCGGCGAAGGCCGACGACGGCTTCCTCTCCGTCGAGAACAACACGGTCACCATCGTGGCCCGTCAGGCCGAGCTGGTCTGACATGGCTGAGCAGGGAGCCCCGCTGGAGCGCCAGTTCGGAGACGTTCGCGTCCCCATGCTGGTGGCGATGGCGGGGCTCCCTGGTTCCGGCAAGTCCACCATCGCGGAGATCGTGGCCGGCCGCCTCGGCGCGACGGTGATCTCGGTGGACCCGATCGAGGCCTCCATCCTCCGCGCGGGGATCGAGTCCGACCAGCCGACCGGGCTCGCGGCCTACCTGGTGGCGGAGACCATGGCGGAGCAGGTACTGCTCTCCGGTCACTCCGTCGTCGTCGACGCCGTCAACGCCGTGGAGCCCGCGCGCCTGCAGTGGCGCGACCTGGCGGAGCGGTGCGACGTGAAGCTCCGCGTCGTCGAGACGGTCTGCTCCGACGACGCTCTGCACCAGGAACGGCTCTCGAAGCGCACCGGCGACGCCGCAGCCTACTCGGGCGTCGCGGTGGAGCAGAGCACCGACGAGTACGACGAGTGGAGGGGCGCGTGCGGCTCGCTGCCGCGCGTCACCCTCGACACCTCCGCCCCGCTCGGCGAGAACGTCGACACGGCGCTGCGCTTCCTGGAGGGCTAGCGTGCTCATCCTGCTCCCGCCCTCCGAGACGAAGAGGGGCGGGGGAGCGGGGTCGCCGCTCGCCCTCGACCGCCTGCGTTTCCCGTCGCTCAACGCGGTCCGCCGCGAGGTGGTGGACGCGGTCGTGACCCTCGCGGCCGACCGCGATGCCGCCGTGCGCGCCCTCAAGCTGGGCCCGAAGCAGGCCGGCGAGGTGGACCGCAACCGCGCCATCCCGTCGTCACCGACGATGCGGGCGCTGGAGCGGTACACGGGGGTGCTGTACGACGCCCTGGACGCCGGCTCGCTCTCGGAGGCGGACTGGTCGGTGGCCGCCGAGTCGGTCGCCGTGCAGTCGGCGCTGCTCGGGCTGGTGGGTGGGGCCGACCCGGTGCCCGCGTACCGTCTCTCGTTCGACTCGCGGCTCTCGCTCGTCCGCGGAGCGCACTCGCTGAAGAAGCGCTGGGCCGCGGCCGGGGCGGATGCCCTGGCGGAGCGGGACGATCTGCTGCTGGATCTGCGGTCGGAGGGGTACGCCGCTCTGGCGCCGCTGCCGGACCGGCCGGGGGCGCACTACGTGCGTGTGCTCGCGCGGGATGCGGACGGGCACGTTCGCGCGCTCAACCACTTCAACAAGCAGGCGAAGGGTCTGCTCACCCGGGCCCTCGTGGAGGCCGGTGCCGGGTTCGGATCGACGGACGAGCTCCTTGCGTGGGCCGCGGCGGAAGGCTACGAGCTGCGGCCGGTGCGCGACCCCGCATCCCGCGACCTGGAGCTGGTGGTGCCCGAGGTGCGGGGCGAGCCGGGTCGCCTGATGGCGGCTCTCCGGGCGAGGTGACGGCGGGACGAGACGCTCGTCGACACGGTGAATTCTCAGTGGTGCACGAACCAAAAATGAGATAAGCTCACCAGTAAGAGAGAGGATCACTGATCCGAGGCGTGGGCGCACCTGGTGCGATCCTGTCGTCCTCACCAGTCGGGCCGACGTGCGGTGGCCGGCGTGTCATCCCCATACGCCGTTTCCGTGCCGGAGCGTGAAGCACCCGAGAATCCGCCTGCGGTCGGGCACGAGCGGTGGCGCTTCACCAGCGAGAATCCGGCGCGGAGTCCACATCCGCCGTCGGCCCGACTCTCTCGGTCTCCTTCGCCGCCGCCACTGCGGTGCGCCGGTACGACCGCGCCTGCTCGCGCAGGCGCACTCGTTCCGTAGGGGCGCAGTCGTGGTCGCGCGAGGGCGACTGCGGTCCGCCGGAACACGTGCGACTGCTCGACGCGGCGCAATCGTTCCGTCGGGGCGCAGTCGCGAGCGCGGGCCGCCGCGCGTCGCGGGCCGCCGCGCGTCGCGGGCCGCCGCGCGTCGCGGGCCGTCGCGCGACGCGGGCAGTCGCGCGACGCGGGCCGCCGCGCGACGCGGGCCGTCGCGCGACGCCGGGTGCGTCAGGGGCGGGGCTCGACCTCCTCGACGACGAAGCAGCCCTCGACGTGGTCGTCGACCATGCCGGTCGCCTGCATGAGGGCATACATGGTCGTCGGGCCGACGAAGCGGAAGCCGCGCCGCCGCAGCTCTTTGCTGAGGGCGGTCGACTCCGGTGTGACGGCCGGGATGTCTCCCCAGGAGTGCGGGCGGTCCCCTGCGCGCGGCGTGGGAGCGAAGCCCCACATCAGCTCCTCGAGCGGCACGTCGAGGGCGAGCACGGCGCGCGCGTTGGAGATGGTGGCCTCGATCTTGCCGCGATGCCGGATGATGCGGGCGTCCTGCAGCAGGCGCTGCACGTCGGCCTCGGTCATCTCGGCCACCTCGACCGGGTCGAACCCGAGGAAGAGTTCGCGGAACGCCGGCCGCCGGCGCAGGATCGTGATCCAGGAGAGGCCCGCCTGGAACCCCTCCAGGCACAGCTTCTCGTAGAGGGCTCGTGGGTCGTGCTGGGGCCGCCCCCACTCCTCGTCGTGGTAGCGGCGGTACTCGGGGTCGCTCGCCGACCAGGCGCAGCGGGCGCGGCCGTCGTCGCCGACGACGAGCACCTCGCGCTCGACAGCGGCGGGGGCGACGGTTGCGGTGGGATCGGTGGGCTCGGTCGTCGCGCTCATGCGGCCAGCAGGATCCCCTCGTGCTCGAGTAACCACAGCTTGGTGGGGACGCCCTCGCCGCCGCTGTACCCGGTGACGCGCCCGCTCGACGAGAGCACGCGGTGGCAGCCCACGATGATCGGGACCGGATTGGCCCCGACCGCACCGCCGATCGCGCGCCCGTACCCGGCGTGACCGAGGGAGGCGCCCAGCTCGCCGTACGACACGAACGTGCCGAATTCGAGCTCGGCCAGCCGCTGCCACACCGCCTGGCGGAACGGCGTGCCCTGCAGCCGGACCGGCACGTCGAACACGCGCCGCGAGCCCGCGAAGTACTCGGCCAGCTGCGCCGCCGCGTCGTCGAGCACCGCGGTGCTGCGTTCGGGATGGTCGTCGAGCGGCAGGCTGCCCTCGCGCTCGATCGAGAGCGAGGTGACGGCCGTGCCGTCGCTGGTGAGCTCGAGCCGGCCGATGGGGCTCGTCGTGCGGAGGAGGTAGGCGAAGGAACTGCTCATGGGTCGACTCTAGGGCGGACCACCGACCCTGCACTCGCGGGAATCGGACATTGGGGATAAGTCGCGGCGAGCTCCGCCTGTGGACGGGCGACCAGCGCCGAGGCCGGCCGACGCCGTGCCTAGACTCGGAGCATGGCGAACATCGAATACCGCACCCTCGGACGCTCCGGACTCATCGTCTCCACCGTCGGCCTCGGCTGCAACAACTTCGGCCGGAAGGACACCGCGACCGAGACGCAGGAGGGCACCGACGCGGTGATCGGCGCCGCCATCGACGCGGGTGTCACGTTCTTCGACACCGCCGACATCTACGGCAAGGAGCGCGGCCTCTCCGAGACGCTCATGGGCAAGGCGCTCGAGGGCAAGCGCGACCGGATCGTGCTCGCCACCAAGTTCGGGATGGACATGGCCGGCGTCAACGGACCGGACTGGGGCGTCCGCGGCTCCCGGCGCTACATCCGTCTCGCTGTCGAGAGCTCGCTCCGCCGCCTGCGCACCGACTGGATCGACCTGTACCAGCTGCACCGTCCCGACCCGCACACCCCCATCGAGGAGACGCTGGCGACCCTCGACGACCTCATCGCCGAGGGCAAGATCCGCTACATCGGCCACTCGAACCTGTCCGGCTGGGAGATCGCCGAGGCCGAGTTCACCGCGCAGCTGGGCGGCCACCCGAAGTTCATCTCGGCCCAGAACGAGTACAGCCTCCTGGTGCGCGACGCCGAGCGCGAGGTGCTGCCGGCGGCGAACCGCTACGGCCTCGGCTTCCTGCCGTACTTCCCGCTCTACAACGGGCTGTTCACCGGCAAGTTCACCCGGGAGGGCGGCCCGGCCGACAGCCGCATCATGCAGCTGCGCAAGCACCTGCTCGACGAGGCCCCGTGGGATCGGATCGAGCGCTTCCAGGCGTTCTGCGACGACCGCGACGTCTCGATGCTGGCCGCCACCTTCGCCTGGCTGCTCGCCCAGCCCGGCCTGACGAGCGTCATCGCCGGCGCGACGAAGCCGGAGCAGATCGTTGCGAACGCCGAGGCCGCGACGGCATGGCAGCCGACGCCGGACGAGGTGGCCGCGATCTCGGAGATCTTCGCCGTCGCATAACACGGACGCTTGTGAGTGAGTACTCACTCCGCGTAGAGTGAGCGCGTGACCAGCGACGCCCAGACCGAGGCCCCGCGCACGCGCGCCCAGCCGATGGCGGCCGACGTTCGCAAAGCGATGATCGTCGACGCCGTCATCCCGCTGCTGCTGGAGCACGGCCGCGGCGTGACCTCGCGCCAGATCGCCGAGGCGGCGGGCATCGCCGAGGGCACGATCTTCCGCGCCTTCGGCGACAAGGAGAGCCTGGTCCAGGCGGCCATCGAGACCTACCTCGACCCCGAGCCGCTGCGCGAGGCTCTGCGCAGCATCGACCCCGCGCTCCCTCTGGAGAACAAGGTCCGCGCCATCCTGTACCTGCTGCGCGAGCGGTTCCAGAAGGTCATGCGGCTGATGCCGGTGATCGGCCCGCAGCGCCCGCCCGTCCCCCAGGAGCGCGGCGAGTTCGCCCGGATCATCGCGCGCGTCCTCGAGCCGGAGACGCACGAGCTCAACTGGCCCCCGGAGCGCGTGGCGCACCTGCTCCGCCTGATCACCTTCTCCGCGGCGTTCCCCGCGCTCAACGAGGGGATCGAGTTCAGCATCGACGACCTGGCCCGGATGGTGCTCGTGGGCATCGCCGGCACCTCCCCGCACGTCACGTTCCCGACCACTCCGACGGAGGCATCATGCTCCTGAGACTGCTCGGCCGGTTCCTCCGGCCGCACTGGCCCCTCCTCATCGGGGTCGTCGTCTTCCAGCTCGCGCAGTCGCTGCTGTCGCTCTGGCTGCCGACGCTGAACGCCGCCATCACCGACAACGGCATCGCCAAGGGCGACACCGGGTACATCCTCTCGGTGGGAGCGGAGATGCTCGGCGTCACGCTCGTGCAGATCGCCTGCGCCATCACGGCGGTCTACTTCGGGGCGAAGGTCGCCATGCTGGTCGGCCGCGACCTGCGTGAGGCGATCTTCCACCGCGTCGGCGAGTTCTCCGAGCGCGAGGTGTCCGCCTTCGGTGCACCGTCGCTGATCACCCGCAACACCAACGACGTGCAGCAGGTGCAGATGCTCGTGATGATGACGTGCACCCTGCTGGTCTCCGCGCCCATCCTGGCCGTCGGCGGCATCGTTCTGGCGATGCAGCAGGATCTGGACCTCTCCTGGCTGATCGCGGTCAGCGTCCCGGCGCTGCTGGTGGCGGTGAGCATCATCATCGCGCGCATGGTGCCGCTGTTCCGGCGCATGCAGGACCGCATCGACCGGGTCAACCGCGTGCTGCGGGAGCAGCTGAGCGGCATCCGCGTGCTGCGCGCGTTCGTGCGGGAGGACGTCGAGACGGCGCGGTTCCGCGTCGCGAACGACGAGGTGACCGACACCGCGCTCAAGGCGGGGCGGCTGTTCGCGCTGATGTTCCCGATCGTCATGCTCGTGCTCAACGTCTCGAGCGTCGCGGTGATCTGGTTCGGCGCCTTCCGCGTGCAGGAGGGCTCGCTGCAGATCGGGACGCTGACCGCCTTCCTGCAGTACCTCATGCAGATCCTGATGGGCGTGATGATGTCGACGATGATGGCCGTGCTCGTGCCCCGGGCGTCGGTGTGCGCCGACCGCATCGGCGAGGTGCTCGGCACCGAGCCGTCCGTCCGTGCGGCCGACGACGCGGTCACCGAGGTGAGCGTGCACGGGACGGTGGAGTTCGTCGACGTCGGCTTCTCGTATCCCGGAGCCGAGCATCCGGTGCTCACCGATGTGACGTTCCTGGCGCACCCCGGCAGGACCACGGCGATCATCGGCAGCACCGGAGCGGGCAAGACGACGCTGGTGAACCTCATCCCTCGGCTGTTCGACGCCACCAGCGGCATCGTCCTGGTCGATGGGGTGGATGTGGCCGAGCTCGACCCGGAGCTGCTCTGGTCGCGCATCGGCATCGTCCCGCAGAAGCCCTACCTCTTCTCCGGCACGGTGGCCTCCAATCTGCGCTACGGCAACCCGGACGCCACCGACGACGAGCTGTGGCACGCGCTCGAGGTCGCGCAGGCGCGCGACTTCGTCGAGGCGATGCCGGAGAAGCTGGACGCGCCGATCGCGCAGGGCGGCACCAACGTCTCCGGCGGCCAGCGGCAGCGCCTGGCGATCGCGAGGGCGCTGGTGCGCAAGCCCGAGATCTACGTCTTCGACGATTCGTTCTCGGCGCTCGACACCGCGACGGACGCCCGCCTGCGGTCCGCCCTCGCCCGGGACGTCGCCGGCGCGACCATGATCGTGGTCGCCCAGCGGGTGTCGACGATCGTGGATGCCGATCTGATCATCGTGCTGGAGGACGGCCGCGTGGTCGGCACCGGCACGCACGACGAGCTCGTGGAGAGCAACCCGACGTACGCGGAGATCGTGTCGTCGCAGCTCGCCGCCCAGGACGCGGCGTAAGGAGAGCAGGGGATGAGCGAGAAGACCACGGCACCGGCCCGGCCCGCGGGCCCTCCCGGACCCCCTGTCCGCCGGGGACCGGGCGGCGGCCCGTTCGGCGGGATGGGGATGCCCGTCCAGAAGTCGCTGAACTTCGGGCCGAGCGCCAAGCGGCTGCTCGGCCGCCTCCGGCCGGAGCGACTGGCCCTGGTCGCCGTGACGGCGCTCGCGGTGATCTCGGTGGCGTTCGCCGTTCTCGGACCGAAGCTGCTCGGCAACGCGGTCAACCTGGTGTTCGCCGGCGCGCTCTCGCTCCAGTTCCCGAAGGGGATGACGCAGCAGCAGGTCATCGACGGCCTGCGGGCGCAGGGGCAGAACCAGTTCGCCGACCTGCTCTCGGGCACGACCTTCACCCCGGGCGCCGGCATCGACTTCACGGCCGTCGGCCAGACGCTGCTCTGGGTGCTCGCCCTCTACGTGCTG
Organism: Leifsonia sp. C5G2; assembly: GCF_013359685.1. GTDB lineage: Bacteria > Actinomycetota > Actinomycetes > Actinomycetales > Microbacteriaceae > Leifsonia. The sequence continues at coordinate 106,725 of NZ_JABFMV010000003.1, read as the reverse complement.
TCGTCGCTGTTCAGCTACCTGCAGGCGTACGTGCTGAACGGCATCACCCAGCGCACGGTGTACCGGCTTCGCGCGGACGTGGAGGACAAGCTCCACCGCCTGCCGCTGAAGTACTTCGACGGGATGCAGCGCGGTGAGCTGCTCAGCCGCGTCACGAACGACATCGACAACATCTCGCAGTCGCTGCAGCAGACGATGAGCCAGCTGCTCACGTCCCTTCTGACCGTGATCGGCGTCGTCGTGCTGATGTTCGTGATCTCGCCTCTGCTCGCGGTCATCGCGCTCGTCACCATCCCGCTGACCCTCGTCATCACGACGGTGATCGCCAAGCGCTCGCAGAAGCTGTTCGTGGCCCAGTGGCGGCACACCGGCGAGCTGAACGGCCAGATCGAGGAGGCCTTCACCGGCCACTCGCTGGTGAAGGTGTTCGGCCGCCACCGCGAGGTGGAGGCGCGCTTCCGGGAGAAGAACCAGGAGATGTACCGGGCGAGCTTCGGCGCGCAGTTCATCTCGGGGCTCATCATGCCGTCGATGATGTTCGTCGGGAACCTGATGTACGTCGCGATCGCGGTCGTCGGCGGCCTGCAGGTGGCGAGCGGGATGATGCAGCTCGGCGACGTGACCGCGTTCATCCAGTACTCCCGCCAGTTCACGCAGCCGCTCACCCAGCTGGGGTCGATGGCGAACCTGCTGCAGTCGGGCGTCGCCAGCGCGGAGCGGGTGTTCGAGCTGCTGGACGCCGACGAGCAGTCGGCCGACCCGCAGCCGCCGGAGAGCCCGGAAGGGACGCGCGGGCTGCTGGCGTTCGAGGATGTCTCGTTCCGCTACGTCGAGGACACCCCACTGATCGAGCACCTGTCGCTGGTCGCCCAGCCGGGCCAGACCGTGGCGATCGTCGGGCCGACCGGTGCGGGCAAGACGACCCTGGTCAACCTGATGATGCGCTTCTACGAGCTCGACGGCGGCCGCATCACGCTCGACGGCGTCGACATCGCGAGCATGACCCGGCACGACCTGCGCAGCCGGATGGGCATGGTGCTGCAGGACACCTGGCTGTTCAAGGGCACCATCCGCGACAACATCCTGTACGGGCGGCCGGACGCCACCGAGGAGGAGATGCTGGATGCGGCCCGCGCCACCTACGTCGACCGCTTCGTGCACTCCCTGCCGGACGGCTACGACACCGTGCTCGACGACGAGGGCTCGAACATCTCGGCGGGCGAGAAGCAGCTGCTGACCATCGCCCGCGCGTTCCTCGCCCGGCCGAGCGTGCTGATCCTCGACGAGGCCACCTCCTCGGTGGACACCCGCACCGAGCTGCTGGTGCAGAAGGCGATGAGCGCGCTCCGGGCCGACCGCACGTCGTTCGTCATCGCGCACCGGCTGTCGACCATCCGGGACGCCGACCTCATCCTGGTGATGGAGGCGGGCAGCATCGTCGAGCAGGGGACGCACAGCGAGCTGCTGGCGCGCGGGGGCGCGTACTACTCGCTCTACAACGCGCAGTTCGCCGGGGCGGGGGACTAGCAGGGACCGGGAGGGCGGCGGCTCACGGCTCGGCGAGGCGCGACGCGTACGATCGCACGCACCAGAAGAGCCCGTAGGCGATGAGCCCCAGCGCGATGAGCACCAGGAGGAAGACGCCGAACGGCACCTGGATGAGCGCCTTCAGGCTGCCGTCCAGGCCGCCGGCCTTCTCGGGGTCCGACGTGATCGCGCCGAAGACGACGAGGCCGCCGACGATGACCAGGGCGACCCCCTTCGCGACGTACCCGACGCGGCCGAGCGTCGTCGTCACGGTCGCCCAGCGGTTCGGCGGCAGCCGGAGGTCGCGCTCGAAGCGGTGGGTGACGCCGTTGAACACGAACACGACACCGACGGCGACGACGACGAGGCCGACGGCGGCGAGCAGGAAGACACCGCCGGGCATCCCGAGCAGCTGCGCGCTCGCCGTCTTCTCGGAGGACGACGAGTTGTGCCTGCCGCCCGCGGCGATCGAGATCGCGATGCCGGCCAGTGCCGCGTAGACGACGCACTTCGCGGCCTCGGTGACCTTCTGGCCCGCCCTGCGAGCGGTCACGGCCTGCAGGATCTGCCAGAGCGAGAGGAAGATCAGCCCGACGATGACGGCCCAGAGCACGAAGAGCCCGCCGGGGACGGCGACGAGGGCCTGGAGGGCGCCCGACTGGTCCGCGCTGCCGCCGGCGCCGGAGGCGACGGCCAGGGCGATGACGCCGATCAGGATGTGGAGCACGCCGATCGCGGCCAGCCCGACGCGGGCGAGGATGCGGACGGCGGGGGAGCGTTCGACTCGGGAGGCGACCCGGGTGGGGGAGGTCATGCCGTGAACGGTACCCGGCGTTCGGGTCTCGCGGAATCTCGGGTACCCTAGAGGTTTGAGTCCGCCGCGCTGTCGCGCGGCGGCGAGATCTGAACAGAGGAGGCCGGCATGGACATCGACCTCAGCGTCTTGCGTCTGATGGAGCGCGAGAAGGAGATCCCGTTCGACGAGCTGGTTCAGATCATCGAGCAGGCCATCCTGACCGCGTACCTGAAGCACACGAACCAGGCCGACCACCGGCACGGTCACAGCGACCAGCCGCCGGCCGCTCGCGTGCACCTCGACCGCAAGACCGGGCATGTCACCGTCTACGTCCCCGAGCGGGACGAGGAGGGCAACATCATCGGCGAGGCCGAGGACAGCCCGAGCGACTTCGGCAGGATCGCGGCCTTCGCGGCCAAGCAGGTGATCAACCAGCGGCTGCGCGACATCGCCGACGACGCCGTGCTCGGCGAGTTCCGCGGACGCGAGGGCGACATCGTCGCCGGCGTCATCCAGCAAGGCCCGAACCCGCGGATGATCCACGTGGACCTGGGCTCGGTGGAGGCCATCCTCCCGCCGGAGGAGCAGGTGCCGGGCGAGGAGTACGCGCACGGTTCCCGCATCCGCGTCTACGTGACGAGCGTGACGAAGGGCCCGAAGGGTCCGTCGATCACCGTGTCGCGCACGCACCCGGCGCTCGTGCGCAAGCTGTTCGCGCTCGAGGTGCCGGAGATCGCGAGCGGGGTCGTGGAGATCGTGTCGCTGGCGCGCGAGGCCGGGCACCGCACCAAGATCGCGGTGCGGGCGACCGAGCCCGGCGTGAACGCGAAGGGCGCCTGCATCGGCGAGCTCGGTCAGCGCGTGCGCGCGGTGACCGCCGAGCTGAACAACGAGAAGATCGACATCGTCGACTACTCGCCCGACCTGGCGACGTTCGTCTCCAGCGCCCTGAGCCCGGCGAAGGTCACCAGCGCGTTCGTCATCGACGAGTCGCTGAAGGCCGTCCGCGCCCTGGTGCCCGACTACCAGCTGTCCCTCGCCATCGGCAAGGAGGGCCAGAACGCGCGGCTCGCCGCGAAGCTGACGGGCGCGAAGATCGACATCCAGCCGGATTCGATCCTCGACCGGGACTGAAGCGGAATTCCGGGAGTCGTCCCGGCGTTCATCGACATGTACGGGTCCGTCCGTTCGGCGCCGGGCGCCGAGAGGAGTAGGATGGAACCCGTCAGAACGTGCGTCGGATGCCGTTCTCGCGCTCCCCGGTCCTCTCTTCGGAGGGTCGTCGTCCAGCAATCGGTACTCGTGGCGGACCCGTCCGCCACCCTGCCGGGACGGGGTGCGTGGCTGCATCCGGTCGTCAAGTGTCTCGACCTCGCAGAGAAGCGCCGGGCCTTCGGGCGGGCGCTTCGCGTGGAGGGGGCCATCGACACCGCGGCCATCCGGTCGCAATTCATTAGAACAGGCTGAAGAAGTTGACTTCACATGAGTGACAACCGATGAGCGGCTCGAAATGAGATCCGTCCGCTACTAACGCCTGCCCCTGTCCGGGGGTGGGCCCCAGACAGGAGAATTGTGGCTGCAAAACCACGCGTACATGAGGTCGCGAGCGAGCTCGGCGTCGACAGCAAGGTCGCGCTCGCGAAGCTCAAGGAGATGGGCGAGTTCGTCAAGGGACCGTCCTCCAGCATCGAGCCCCCGGTAGCCCGCAAGCTGCGTGCCGCCCTGGAGGCCGAGGGTGCGAAGCCGTCCGCCGACAAGGCGACCGCCGCGCCCAAGGCGCCGTCGCAGGCGCCGCGCCCCTCGGCTCCCCGCCCGCCGGCGGCCAGCGCACCGGAGGCCGACGCCGGCCCGAAGCCGCAGGCGCCGATGTCGGTCGCCGAGCGGCAGGCCGCTGCCGAGAAGGCGGCCGCCGAGAAGGCCGCTGCCGAGAAGGCTGCCGCCGAGACGGCGGCGGCGAGCACGTCCGGCGGTCCGGCGAAGGCCGCGACCCCCGACGCCACGAAGCCCGCGGCGCCGCGCCCCGGCGGGAGCAGCATCCCGCGCCCGAGCGCGCCGCGCCCCGGCAACAACCCGTACTCGTCGAACCAGGGGATGGGTCAGCGCCCGCCGCGGCCCGGCAACAACCCCTTCTCGTCGTCGCAGGGCATGGGCCAGCGCCCGAGCCCGGGCAACATCCCGCGTCCGACCCCGCCGCGTCCCGGCTCGCCCCGTATCGGCGCGCCCGGCCAGGGCGGCGGCGGCAACCGTCCCGGTCGTCCCGGTGGCGGTGGCGGCGGCCGTCCCGGCTTCCAGCAGCGCCCCGGCAGCGGCGGCGGTGCAGGAGCAGGCGCAGGGGCCGGCGGCTTCCAGCGTCCGGGCGGCGGCTTCGGCGGCCCGCGCCCCGGTGGCGGCGGCGGTCGCGGTCGTGGACCGGGCGGCGGCACGGCCGGCGCGTTCGGCCGCGGTGGCGGCAAGAGCAAGGCCCGCAAGTCGAAGCGCGCGAAGCGCCAGGAATTCGAGATGCGGGAGGCCCCGTCGCTGGGCGGCGTGAGCGTACCCCGCGGCAACGGCGACACCGTCATCCGGCTGCGTCGCGGCTCCTCGATCTCCGACTTCGCCGACAAGATCGACGCGAACCCCGCGTCGCTGGTCACCGTCCTCTTCCACCTGGGAGAGATGGCGACCGCGACCGAGTCGCTCGACGAGGCCACCTTCGAGGTGCTCGGCGAGGAGCTGGGCTACAAGATCCAGGTCGTCTCGCCCGAGGACGAGGACCGCGAACTGCTCGAGGGCTTCGACATCGACCTCGACGCCGAGCTGGAGGGCGAGTCCGACGAGGACCTCGAGATCCGGCCCCCGGTCGTCACCGTCATGGGCCACGTCGACCACGGTAAGACGCGCCTCCTCGACGCCATCCGCAACGCGAACGTCGTCGCGGGCGAGGCCGGCGGCATCACCCAGCACATCGGTGCGTACCAGGTGTGGACGGAGCACGACGGCATCGAGCGTGCCATCACCTTCATCGACACCCCGGGTCACGAGGCGTTCACCGCCATGCGTGCCCGTGGTGCGCAGGTCACCGACATCGCGATCCTCGTGGTCGCGGCCGACGACGGCATCATGCCGCAGACCATCGAGGCGCTGAACCACGCCCAGGCGGCGAACGTGCCGATCGTGGTCGCGGTGAACAAGATCGACAAGCCCGACGCCAACCCGGCGAAGGTCCGTCAGCAGCTCACCGAGTTCGGTCTGGTGGCGGAGGAGTACGGCGGCGACGTCCTGTTCGTCGACGTCTCCGCCCGCAACAACGTCGGTATCGACGACCTGCTCGACGCCGTGCTGCTGACCGCGGACGCCGGTCTGGACCTCCGTGCGAACCCGAACAAGGACGCACGCGGTGTCGCGATCGAGGCGAAGCTCGACAAGGGCCGCGGCGCCGTGGCGACCGTGCTCATCCAGTCCGGAACGCTCCGGGTCGGCGACGCGATCGTGGCGGGCACCGCCTACGGCCGTGTCCGCGCGATGGCCGACGAGAACGGCGACGCCGTCTTCGAGGCCGCCCCGTCGCGTCCGGTCCAGGTGCAGGGTCTCTCCAGCGTCCCGCGCGCCGGCGACGTCTTCCTCGTCACCGAGGAGGACCGCACCGCGCGTCAGATCGCCGAGAAGCGTGAGGCCGCGGAGCGCAACGCGCAGCTGGCGAAGGCCCGCAAGCGCATCTCGCTCGAGGACTTCACCCGGGCCCTGGAGGAGGGCAAGGTCGAGGCGCTCAACCTCATCATCAAGGGCGACGTGTCCGGTGCCGTGGAGGCGCTGGAGGAGTCGCTCATGAAGATCGAGGTCGACGAGTCGGTGTCGCTGCGCATCCTGCACCGCGGTGTCGGCGCGATCACCGAGTCGGACATCGACCTGGCGACGATCGACAACGCGATCGTGATCGGCTTCAACGTCCGCCCGGACGTGAAGGCGCGCGAGCGTGCGGCCCGCGAGGGTGTGGATGTCCGGTTCTACTCGGTCATCTACAACGCCATCGAGGACATCGAGAACTCGCTGAAGGGCATGCTCAAGCCCGAGTTCGAAGAGGTCCAGTCCGGTGTGGCCGAGATCCGCGAGGTGTTCCGCTCCTCGAAGTTCGGCAACATCGCCGGTGTCATCGTCCGGTCCGGCACCATCACGCGCAACGCCAAGGCGCGCGTCATCCGCGACGGCGTCGTGGTGGGGGACAACCTCGCCATCGAGTCGCTGCGCCGGTTCAAGGACGACGTCACGGAGGTCCGTACGGACTTCGAGGCCGGTATCGGCCTCGGCAAGTACAACGACATCCAGATCGGCGACGAGATCGAGACGACCGAGCTTCGCGAGAAGCCCCGCGTTTAGTCGCGAACGATGGCCGGTGGCTGACGCCACCGGCCATCGTGCTCGAAGGGAGAAAAACTCATGGCCGATCCGGCACGCGCGAGGAAGCTCGCGGACAGGATCAAGGAGATCATCGCCAAGCGGCTCGACCGCGGCCTGCGCGACCCGCGCCTGGGCTTCGTGACCATCACGGACGTCCAGGTGACCGGCGACCTGCAGCACGCGACCGTCTTCTACACGGTGTACGGCACCGAGCAGGAGCGCGAGGACAGTGCGGCCGCGCTCAAGGCGGCCACCGGCATGCTGCGCAGCGAGGTGGGCAAGAACATCACCGCGCGCCTCACGCCGACGCTGGAGTTCCAGCTCGACGCGATCCCGGAGAACGCCGCCCACATCGAGGACCTGCTCCGCGAGGCGCGCGAGCGCGACACCGAGGTGGCCGGGCTCGCCGCGACCGCGACGTACGCCGGTGACGAGGACCCGTACGTCAAGCCGCGCGAGCTCGACGAGGACGACGACGAGGACTGACCTCCCGCCGGGGTCGGACCGGTCGTAGCATGACGGCATGTTCGCCGTCTCGTTCTACGATGCCGACCCCGACGCCGGTCCGGAGCACTTCGAGCGCCTGGTGGAGGCCTACCCCCGCCACCGCGCCTACCTGGACGAGTTCGCGAAGGGCGGCGAGGTGCTCATGATCGGGACGTTCGGCGACCCGGCGACCCAGGGATCCATGGCGATCTTCCGCTCTCGGGAGGCGGCGGAGCGGTTCCGGTCGGGCGACCCGTTCGTCACGGAGGGCCTCGTCCACCGCTCCCGCATCCAGGACTGGGACCCGCTCGTGTTCGCGTGACAGTTCTCCGCGCGCCGGTATCCTGGCATGCGTGACTCTCAGGAACGCCGTCCGGAACACGCTCTCGCCCCTGATCGGTCCGGAGCGGGTCGACCGCCTGGTCGATGCGGAGGGCTCCGCCCGTGCGTCGCTCGCCCGGTGGATCGCGCCGAAGGAGCGGGAGGCGGAGGCCGAGCCGGCGGCCTACGAGATCGCGCCGAGCGGCTACCCCGTCTACCCGTGGGACGAATCGCAGTTCCCGGCCCCGACCCTCACCCGGCACGAGTTCCTGGCCGGTCTGCACGCGGCACTCCAGCCGCGCAGCTACCTGGAGATCGGGGTCGACGACGGGCGCTCGCTCACGCTCTCGTCGGCCAAGACCATCGGCATCGACCCGGCGTTCCACATCACCAACCCGCTGCACGCGGACCTGCTGCTCGCGCGCGAGACGAGCGACGACTTCTTCGCCTCCGGACGCGCGAAGAAGCACCTCGACGGCCTCCCGCTCGATCTGGCCTTCGTCGACGGGATGCACCTTGCGGAGTTCGCCTACCGCGACTTCCTCAACGTCGAGCGCCTGACCTCTCCGACGAGCATCGTCGTCCTCGACGACATGATGCCGCGGTCGGTGCACGAGGCCGCCCGCGACCGGTACACCGACTCGTGGGCGGGCGACGTGTACAAGGTCGTCGAGCTGCTCCGCGCCGAGCGGCCGGATCTGGTCGTCGTCCCGGTGAACACCGCACCGACGGGCGTGGTGCTCATCGCTCGCGTCGACCCGTCGTCGCGTGTGCTCTCGGAGCGCTACGACGCGCTGCTCCCCGCGCTGCAGGCGCCGGACCCGCAGCAGGTGCCGGAGCACGTCCTGCGCCGCACGCTCGCCGTCGACGGCAGGGACCTGCTCGCGTGGGACGGCTGGGAGGCGCTGCGCGGCCTGCGGACCCGCCCGCGGGCACTGGCCGAGCGCCGGAAGCTCTTCGACGCCCTCGCGGCGGCCTTCGCCCGGACCCCGGAGCAGCCCTGAACCGCTAGGGCAGTGTGTAGCCGCCCACCGTCTCGACGGCCAGGCCGTCCTTGACCAGACCCTGGAGCGCCCGCTCGCCCTGTTCGCGGTCCGGCCAGACGGCGGCGAGCTCTCCGGCCGGGACGGGGGTGTGCGAGGCCCGCAGCTCCGCGAGGATCCGCCCGCGCGCCTGGCGGTCGCTGCCCTCGTAGCGCTTCTGCCTGCCCTTCGTCGGTCCCTCGTACTCCGGGTAGCCGGCCTGGCGCCAACGGCAGCGGTCGGAAAGCGGACAGGAGTCGCAGCGCGGCGTGCGCGCGACGCAGACGATCGCGCCGAGCTCCATCATCCCGGCGTTGAAGGCGGCGGCCGCGTCGCGCTCCTCCGGGAGGAGCGCCTCCATCGCCGCCAGGTCGCGGCGGGTGCTCGGCGGACCGGGCTCCGCCTGACCGTCGACGGTGCGGGCGATGACCCGGCGGATGTTGGTGTCGACCACCGGATGCCGCTCGCCGTACGCGAAGGCCGCCACCGCGCGGGCCGTGTAGTCGCCGACCCCGGGGAGGGCGAGCAGGGCGTCCACGTCGTCCGGCACGACCCCGCCGTGCCGCTCGGTGATCGTCACCGCGGCCGCGTGCAGCCAGAGCGCGCGCCGCGGGTAGCCGAGCGACTTCCAGGCCCGGACGGCCTCGCCGGGCGGCACCGACGCGAGGTCGGCCGGAGTCGGCCAGCGGCTCAGCCACTCCTCCAGCCGGGGGATGACACGGCTGACCGGGGTCTGCTGCAGCATGAACTCGCTGACCAGCGTGCCCCACGGGGTGAAGCCGTCGCGGCGCCACGGGAGGTCCCTGCGGTTCTCCTGATACCAGGCCACCACCGTCCCGGCGTAGTCGTGCATGCATCGAGGCTAACCGGTGCGGCGGCCTATGCTCGTCGCATGATGCTTCCGCCGACGCCGCGCGTGCTGTTCGTGCGGCAGCTCGTCTCCGCGATCCGGCGCGACTCGCCCGCCGGGCGTGTGGTGGTCGCGGTCGACGGAGGACGGATCGGCGGGACGGGGTTCGCGGACGACCTCGCTGCGGTGTTCCGGGAGGCGGGTGCGGACACGTTCCGCGCCTCCCTCGCCGGCTTCCACACCTCCCGCGCCTACCGGACGCGCCTGGGGCCGGAGACGCCGGAGGGCTACTACCGCGACGCGTACGACCTGGTCGCCCTGCGCCGGGTGCTGCTCGACCCGTTCCGGCTCGGCGGGAGCGCGGGATTCCAGACGGCTTCCTTCGACGAGGCACGCGACCAGCCGGTCGAAGCGCGCTGGCTGACCGCCGGGCCCGACGCCGTACTCGTCGTCGACGGCGAGTTCCCGCTGCGGCCGGCACTGCGCGGCGACTGGAACGCCTCGGTGCTGCTGGTGAACGTCCCTCAGACCGAGGCGTATGTGGAGGATGCTCACCCGCGCGAGCACGCCACGCATCTGGTCGACGAATCGGATCCGGCGCAGCCGCGCTGGGCGGCGCGCTGACTCAGGACTCGAGGACCGGCCGCATCCGGTCGGCCGCCACGTCCGGCGCGAGGAACGCGCCCGACCGCTCGACCTCATGCACCAGGGCAGTGATCGCCGCGTTGACGGGCGCCTCCGTCCCAGCGAGCCCCGCCTCCTCGACGACGGCGCCGTTGAGGTAGTCGATCTCGGTCAGCTGCCCGCGGCGGAGGCTCTGCAGCGTCGAGCCCGGGTTGGGCGTCGCGCCCATCCGCCGCTTCATCAGCAGCGGCACCGCCTGCGCGGCCCAGCGCGGCGCGCGCGCGACGAAGCGCAGGATGCGGTCGTCGAGTCCCTGGATGCTGCCGTAGTGCACGCCCCGGGCGAAGCCGACGCGGGTGGCCTCCTGGAGGCTCGCCGTGACGATCGCGCGCAGGCGGCGGTCGCCGAGGACCTCCTGCGCGCTCAGCCCGGTGATCGCGGGGAGGGCGTTGATCTGGTTGACCATCAGCTTCGTCCACTGGGCGCCGGTGAAGTTGTCGATCGCGAAGGCGGGCATGGCGGCGTCCAGGATGCGGGCGGCGTCGACCGCGGCCGGTGGCGCAGCGCCATCGCCGGCGCCGAGGTAGGTGTTCGCCGGGGTCGTGACGGTGACGCGGCCGGGGGAGAGGTAGCTCGCGGCGTACAGCGCCAGGGCGCCGACGCAGTCGGACCCGGGGAGCAGCCGCTCGGCCTCGGCCAGCCCGGCGAGCCCGTTCTGCACGACCACGACGGTGATGCCGTCGAGCAGCGCGGCGTTGGCGCGGATGGCGGCGGGGGCGTCCTGCGCCTTGGTGCACACGAAGGCGAGCTCCGGCCGCGTCTGCAGCGTCTCCGCGGCGGACACCCGCGCGGTGTGGGCGCCCCAGCCTCCGTCGAGCCGGATGCCGGACTCCCGGATGGCGGCGAGCTGCTCCCCGCGGGCGGTGACCTCGACGAGGTGCCCGACGCGGTCGAGCAGCGCCGCGATCGTGCCGCCGATGGCTCCCGCTCCGATCACGCCGATACGCACGCGTTCCAGCCTATCCGCGCGCAGCGCCTCACCTGGTTGACGCGGCACGCCGCCGCGTCGGCCGCCGGAACGGCGTGTCGCGGCAACCAGGTGAACCTGTGGGACGCAACACGCCGTCAGCCGGGCGGGCTGACGGCGTGTTGCGCCCCATGGATGCGTCAGTCGGCGAGGACGGGGGCCGGCTCGGCGGTCGCGAGAGTCTCGGCGGCGGCCTCGGCCGGCGCCTCGACGGGAGACTCGGTAGTGGGCGCGGCGGCTGCGGCGGCGGCGCGGGCGGCCCGGCGGCTCGGCAGGGCGAGGGCGATCACGGCCGCCGCCGCGAGCACCCCGGCGCCGACCCAGACCGCGGGGATGGCCGCATCCACATATCCCGTCGGCGTCAGCGTGCCGCCGGCGCCGGTGAACACCGCAGTGAGCACGGCGACGCCGAGCGCGACCCCGACCTCCCGCAGCGTCGAGTTGGTGCCGGAGGCCTTCGCGTGGTCGGCCGGGCGCATGTTGGCGAGCACGGCCGTCGAGCTGGGGGCGAAGACGAGGCCCATGCCGATGCCGGCGAGCAGGAAGGGCGGCCACATCTCCGAGTAGGGGAGCGTCGCCGAGAGCGTCGCCGCGATCCAGCCCATCGCCACGGCGAGCAGCACGAGCCCGGCCACCACCGGCAGCCGCGTGCCGGTGCGGGCGGAGAACAGCCCGGTCAGCGGTGCGACCACCATCGGAGCGAGAGTCCACGGCATCGTCATCACGCCGGCCTCGAGCGGAGTGTGGCCCTGCACCACCTGGAGGAACTGGATCAGGATGAAGATCGCACCGAAGATCCCGAAGCTGAAGGTGACGCCGACCAGGTTGGCGACGGTGAAGCTCCGGTCGCGGAACAGCCGCAGCGGCAGCAGCGGAGCCTGAGCCCGGCTCTCCCAGAGCACGAAGGCCACCAGCAGGGCCGCGCCCGCGATCAGGGGGATGAGCACCTCGGCGCTGCCCCATCCCGCGTCGTTGCCGCGGACGATGCCCCAGACCACCCCGAGCACCCCAGGTGCGGCGAGCAGCAGGCCGATGACGTCGGCGCGCACGCGCTCCCCGAAGCTGTTCGGCAGGGCGAGCAGCACGAGCGGGACGGCGATCACGCCGAGCGGGACGTTGAGCCAGAAGATCGCCTGCCAGTTCCATCCTTCGACCACCGCGCCCCCGATGAGCGGTCCGAGGGCGACGCCGAGGCCCGAGATGCCGCCCCAGATGCCGATCGCGGCCGGCCGCAGCCGCTCGCTGACGCTGCCGGCGAGGAGGGTGAGCGAGAGCGGGAGCAGGGCCGCGGCCCCGGCGCCCTGCACCGCGCGGGCGGCGATCAGCTGCCATGGCTCGGTCGAGAGCGCGGCCGCCGCACTGGCGAGCGTGAAGACGGCGATGCCGGCGAGGAAGACCGAGCGCCGGCCGAGACGGTCGCCGAGCCCCACGGCCATGAGCATGAGGGTCGCGAAGGTGAGTGTGTAGGCGTTGACCACCCACTGCAGCTCCTCGATGGAGGCGCTGAGGTCGCGGGCGATGACCGGCAGCGCGCTGGTCACGACGAGGTTGTCGAGCGTCGCCATGAACATCGGCAGCGAGGCCGCGACGATCGCGAGCCAGACCGGAATGCGCCGGGCGACGGCGAGGGGTGCGGACATTGCGCGCCTCCAGTTGTTGTTATCGGATGATTACAAGAGCTGACATTAGTAATCGACTGATAACCTGTCAAGCGTGACGGACAAGATCAGCGAGAGGATCCCCTCGGCCGAACGCCGGGAGCAGATCCTCGAAGCCGCCAGCCGGGTGTTCGGCGAGCGCGGCTACTTCGGCGCGACCACCGACCAGATCGCGAAGGCGGCCGGGATCAGCCAGCCCTACGTCGTCCGCATGTTCGGGGGCAAGGAGAACCTCTTCGTCGGCGTCCTCACCCGCTCGCTCGACCGCCTGCTCGTCGCCTTCACCGACACCATCGCGCAGTGGAAGGCCGAGGGGTCTCCCGCCGCGACCGATCCCGGCTACCCCGTCGGCAAGAACCCGGAGCACGGCGAGATCGGCCGCCGGCTGGGGCTGGCGTACGTCAACCTGATCGAGGACCGCGGACTGCTGCTCTCGCTCATGCAGGCCTTCAGCATGGGCCAGGACCCGAGCATCGGGGCGAAGGCCCGCGGCGGGTTCCTGACCATCTACCGGCTGCTGCGCGAGGAGGCCGGCTTCGATCCCGAGGAGGCGCGCGGTTTCCTCGCCGAGGGGATGCTGCTGAACACGCTGCTCGGCCTCCGGCTCACCGACGACTACGGCAAGGACGACGCCGCCACCGAGCTGATCGAGTGCACCTTCCGCACCAAGCTGCAGCTGGTGCTCGAGGTCCAGGGCGACGAAGGCGAGCGCGCGTGACCGGCAGCGGACTCATCCTGATCGACAAGCCCGCGGGTCTCACCAGCCACGACGTCGTCGCGCGCGTACGCAGGGCCGCCGGCACGCGGAAGGTCGGCCACGCCGGCACGCTCGACCCGATGGCGACGGGCCTCCTCATCGTCGGCCTGAACTCGTCCACGCGGCTGCTCACCTACATCGTCGGCGCCGACAAGGAGTACTTCGCGACCATCCGGCTCGGCGCCGCGTCGACGACCGACGACGCGGAGGGCGAGCTGCTCGAGCCCGCGGGCCAGGAGGCGCTCGATGCGGTCGCGGCCGACGCGATCGCCGCAGGCATCGCCGAGCTCACGGGCGAGATCGACCAGGTGCCGAGCTCGGTGAGCGCGATCAAGGTGGACGGCAAGCGCGCGTACGCGCGGGTGCGGGCCGGCGAGCAGGTGGAGCTGAAGGCGCGAGCCGTCACGGTCGCCGAGTTCGAGCTGCTCGACACGAGACGGGAGGCGGGCGCGATCGACCTCGACGTGCGCGTCGTCTGCTCCTCGGGCACCTACATCCGCTCGCTCGCGCGCGACCTGGGCGCCGGCCTCGGCGTCGGCGGCCACCTCATCGCGCTCCGGCGCAGCCGGGTCGGCGCCTTCCACGTGCGGGACGCGCACGACCTCGCTACGCTCGATCCTGCGGCGGCGCTCGTGCCGGCGGTGGATGCGGCCACACGGCTGTTCGAACGGCTCGACCTCACGGAGCAGCAGGCCATCGACCTCACGCACGGGAGACGCATCCACGTCGCCGACCGGGAGGGACCCGGCGGCGAGCCCGTCGCCGCGGTCGCGCCGAACGGCGCGCTGGTGGGGCTGGTCGAGTTCCGCGGAAAGGAAGCAAGGACCCTCGTGAACTTCCCGACGGACGAAGCGGTCAGCCCGGCATGATCGAGTGGTTCACGACGGTGCAGGTGGTCGTCGCCTGCGCCGCGGGCATCCTGTGCCTCATCCTCGGCCTCGCGGGCCGGCTGCCCGGAGACGTCTCGATGGGCGCCGTCGCGGTCGTCGAGCTGCTGCTGCTCGTGCAGCTCGTCATCGCGATCATCGCCCCGCTCGCCGGCAACCCGCCGTCGGGCAGCCTCGCGGAGTTCTACATCTACCTCATCTCGGCGATCATCCTGCCCCTCGCCGGCGGGTTCTGGGCGCTCGTCGAGCGCAACCGCTGGAGCACCGTCATCCTGGGCGGTGTCTGCCTCGCCATCGCCGTCATGGTGTACAGGATGGGGCAGATCTGGTTCGTGCAGGGCGCGTGAGCCCTCCGGACGCAAATAGAATCGAAGCGATGTCCCACCACACCATGTCCGCGCGCACGAACTCCGACCCAGAGCCTCCCCGGCGGCGGATGTCCGGCGTCGGCCGCGTGCTGGTCTTCGTCTACGGCGTGCTGGCCCTGGCGGCCACCGGGCGCAGCGTGTTCCAGATCATCGACCGCTTCCACGAGGCGCCCGTCGCGTTCACGCTCTCGGCGCTCTCCGCCGCGGTCTACATCGTCGCGACCATCGCGCTCGTCGCGCCGGGGCGCGTCTGGTACCGGGTGGCCTGGATCACCATCGGCTTCGAGTTCGCCGGCGTGCTCGTCATCGGCACGCTGAGCCTGTTCGCGCCCGCCGTGCTCGGCCTGCACGACATCGACCCGTTCGGCCGTGACGCCACGGTGTGGTCGGTGTACGGGATGGGCTACCTGTTCATCCCGCTGGTCCTCCCGGTGCTCGGGATGCTGTGGCTGAGCCGCCACCGGCCGGAGGACGGCCGGGCCGAGCCGAGCAGCACCGGAGCGGGCTCGTGAGGGTCTTCCGCGCGGTCGCCGACATCCCGGACGGGTGGGGTCCGAGCGCGGTCACGATCGGCAAGTTCGACGGCGTCCACACCGGCCACCGCGCGGTGATCGACCGGCTGCGGGCCGTCGCCGCCGAGCGCGGGCTGACCTCGACGATCATCACCTTCGACCGCAACCCGCTCGAACTGCTCGCCCCGGAGAAATGCCCGGCGTCGCTCGTCAGCAACGCGCAGAAGCTCGACCTGCTCGCGTCCACCGGCGTCGATGCGACGCTGATGGTGGCGTTCGACCGGGCGCTCGCGGGGCTCGACCCGGAGGACTTCGTCCACACCATCCTGGTCGACCGGCTGCACGCGGCGGCGGTGCTCGTCGGCAGCGACTTTCGGTTCGGCGCGCGCGGCGCGGGCGACGTCGCGATGCTGCGGCGGCTGGGCGAGAAGTACGGCTTCGAGGTCGAGCTCATCGACGACGTGCGGCCCGAGCACGGCAGGCGCGTGTCGTCCACCTGGATCCGGGAGCTGCTGGCCGACGGCGATGTGCGCCACGCGGCGGAGCTTCTCGGCTCGGCGCCGACCGTGCGCGGCGTCGTCGTGCACGGGGCCGCCCGCGGACGCGAGCTGGGCTTCCCGACGGCGAACCTGTCGCCCGAGTCCGAGGGCCTCGTCCCCGCGGACGGCGTCTACGCCGGCTGGCTGACGGACGCGGGGGAGCGGTACCCGGCCGCCATCTCGGTCGGCAACAACCCGACGTTCGAGGGCGTGCCGCACAAGCAGGTGGAGGCGTACGTGCTCGACCGCGACCTCGACCTCTACGACCACACGGTCGAGGTGTCGTTCGTGGAGCGCATCCGCGGCATGGTCGCCTACACCGGCGTCGAGCCGCTGATCGCGCAGATCGCGGACGACGTGCAGCGCGCGCGGGAGCTCCTCGGCGCCGCACAGCCCGACGACGCGGGCGAACCCGCCTGATGACGGACGACCCGCGGGCCGCCGGGGCGCGGCCGCTCTGGCGCGGGCGCGCGATCGCGCTGCTCGGCATCCTGCTCGTGGCGGCGAACCTGCGCACGGCCGTCGCCGCGCTCTCGCCGATCTTCGCCGAGATCCGCACCGAGTTCGCCGTGTCGAGCATCGGCGTCGGGCTGCTCGGGATGCTGCCGCCGGTCTGCTTCGCCCTGTTCGGCCTGATCGCGCCGCGGTTCACGCGGCGGCTCAGCCTCGAAGCGGTCGTGGTCATCGCCCTCGCGGTCATGCTGGCCGGGCACCTGGTGCGCGCATCCGCCGGCTCGTTCGCGGTGCTCGCGATCGGCTCCGCCGTGACCTTCGCCGGGATGGGCGTGGGCAACGTCCTGCTGCCGCCCCTCGTCAAGCGCTACTTCCCGGACCGGATCGGGCTGGTGACCTCGCTCTACGCGACCGTCATGTCGGTCTCCACGCTGCTGCCGCCGCTGGTCGCCGTCCCGGTGGCGGACGCGGCGGGCTGGCACGTCTCGGTCGGGATGTGGGCGCTCGTGACGGTGCTGGCGATCCTGCCGTGGCTGCGCATCCTGATCTCGCACCGGCCGGCGCACCCGGACAGCGACGTGGAGGTCGAGACCGCGCAGCCGGCGATGGCGGGGCGGGTCTGGCGGTCGCCGCTGGCCTGGGCGATGGCGGTGCTGTTCGCGGTGTCGAGCCTCAACGCGTACGCGATGTTCGCCTGGCTGCCGCAGATCCTGCACGACGTCGCCGGGGTGCCTCCGCTCGACGCGGGCGCCCTGCTGTCGGTGTATGCCGGAATGGGAATACCGGCCGGGCTGCTGGTGCCGCTGCTCGCCTCGCGGATGCGGAACGTGGCCCTGCTGATCTATGTCGCTGTCGCGTTCTTCGTCGTCGGCTACCTCGGTCTCATCCTGGTGCCTGCCACGGCGACCTGGCTGTGGGTGGCGCTCGCGGGTCTCGGGCCGCTGCTGTTCCCGCTCTGCCTCGTGCTGATCAACATGCGAACGCGGACACACGCCGGATCGGTCGCTCTCAGCGGCTTCACGCAGGGGCTCGGCTACACCCTCGGCGCGCTCGGCCCGCTCGCCGTCGGCGTCCTCCACCAGCTCACCGCATCCTGGACCCTCGCCCTCGCGGTCCTGACCGCGACCGCCCTAGCGGCCGCCGTCGCCGGCTCCATCGCCGCCCGCCCTCACTACCTCGAGGACTGACCCCCAAGCCAACAGCTCCTGAGTTCTTCGAGCGAATCGCCGGATTCTGGTCGAAGAACTCAGGAGCTGTTGGCTTGGGAGAGGGTTAGGGGAGGAGGTGGGCGCGGTGGATGAGAGCGGCGGCGCCGATGAGGGGGCCCTCGGAGGAGAGGGCGGACGGGACGATGCGCACCTTGCGGACGAACGGGAAGTAGTGGTCCGCGATCACCGTGCGCATGTGGTCGAACAGGTCGGGCGTCGAGTGCGAGAAGCCGCCGCCGATGGCGACGAGCTCGAGGTCGAGCAGGGCCGTGGCCGAGGCGATGGCGTGCCCGACGGCGGTTCCGGTGCGGGCGATCGCCTCGCGCGCGACCGGGTCGCCCGCGGCGTACGCGGCCGCCAGCTCTTCGCCGGTCGCGCCCGCGAAGCCCTGGTGCCGCGCCCAGGCGACGGTGTGCGGACCGGACGCCATGGCCTCCAGCGCGTACCGGCTGCCGAACGTGTCCTCGCCCTCGATGTCGCCGACCTCGACGTGGCCGATGTGCCCCGCGTTGCCGGTCGGCCCGGTGATGACGCGGCCGTCGACGATGAGGCCACCGCCGATCCCGGTCGAGATGACCATGCCCATGACGTTGTCGACGCCCTGCGCGGCGCCGACCCAATGCTCGGCCATCGTGATGGCGACGCCGTCCATCTCGAGCGTCACGGGAACGTCGAGACCGAGCCCGGCGGCGACGCCGGCGACGAAGTCGCGCATCGGGTAGTCGCGCCAGTGCGGGACGTTGAGCGGCGAGACGAGCCCGCGCGTGCGGTCGATGGGGCCGGCGCTGCCGATGCCGACGCCGACGACGCTGCCGCCCTCCGGCAGCGCGGCGAAGGCGTCGCGGACGACGCCGCCGACCGACTCCTCGAGCTCCGGCACCGTGGCGTCGCGGCCGGTCGGCCGGCGGTGGCGGGAGCCCTCGACCAGGCGCCCGTCCGCATCGACGAGGGCGGCCTCGACCTTGGTTCCGCCGAAGTCGACGGCGAGGACGTAGGCAGGGGAGAGGACGTGGGAGTCTGCGGGCACGACCCAACGATAAACGAAACCGTCCCTGCTCATTTGAGCACGCACCACACAAGTGTTGCTCGCTTGCGCGGCGGTTCCTAAGCTGGACGGGTGGCCCTGAACGATTCGGACGAGATCCTCGCCGTCAAAGCCGCAGAGCTCTACTACGAGGCCGGCAAGACGCAGGACGAGATCGGCGTCGCGCTCAACGTCTCCCGCTGGAAGGTCGGCCGTCTGCTGGTCGCCGCCCGGGAGCACGGCTTCGTGCGCATCGAGATCGTGCACCCCAGCGCCCGCCGCTTCTCGCTCGAACGCGAGCTGTGCGGCTTCTACGGGCTGGACGACGCCGTCGTCGTGCCGGCCGCCGAGTCCGACTCGGAGGTCCAAGGACGGGTCGCTCAGGCCGCAGCCGATTACCTCACCACGCTCCGCCCGGTCCCGCGCACGCTCGGCGTGAGCTGGGGCCGCACGCTGCACGCCGTCGCCGCGCGCCTCCGCCCGGGCTGGGCCGTCGGGGTCAACCCGGTCCAGATCAACGGAAGCGTCTCGTCCACCCGTCAGGCCACCGCGGCCGCCGACACCGCCGTCGTCATCGCGCGCAAGGCTCAGGGCACGGCGACGCTGCTCCCCAGCCCCGCCATCTTCGAGCACGCCGCCACCCGCCGCGCGATCGAGGCCGACCGCTCCGTGCAGAGCGTGCTGGAGCTCGCCCGCAGCGCGAACGCCTACCTGTTCAGCGCGGGCGTGGTCGACACCAGCTCGGTGCACGTCGACTCCGGCTACCTGTCGGTGGAGGATGTGGCCGGGCTCGCCGAGAAGGGCGCCGTCGGCGACGTGGTCGGCCGCTTCATCACCGACGACGGCCAGGTCGCCGACCCGGAACTGAACTCCCGCACCCTCGGTCTCAGCCTCGACGAGCTGCGAGCGGCCCGCACCTCCATCGCGGTCATCGCGGGGGAGGCGAAGCACCGCGTCGCCCACGCCGTCGTCGCCAGCGGCCTGTGCACCACGCTCATCACCGACGAGGCGACCGCCAACGACCTGCTCGGCCGCACGCACCCTGGCTCCGCGGCGCAGGCGACGCCGGCCGCGACGCAGAACATCCTGTAGCAATGGAGGAACACGTGACCATCGAGACAACGCCGCCCGTGCGCACCCTCGCGCCGGCGGCCCGCGCCGTCGAGGTGCTCGGCGGCGACCTGACGGAGGGTTCGCTCCGGCGCTACCTGAACGGCATCGCCGGCGTCGACGCGGTCGGCCTGGAGCAGCGCGCGGCCGGGCTCGGCACCCGCTCCATCAAGACGTCGAGCAAGAAGTGGGCGCTCGACACCGTCATCGAGCTGATCGACCTGACCACGCTGGAGGGCGCGGACACGCCGGGCAAGGTCCGCTCGCTCGTCGCCAAGGCCCTGACGCCGGATCCGTCGGACCCGGGCACGCCGCGTCCCGCCGCCGTCTGCGTCTACGGCGACATGGTCCCGTACGCGGTGGAGGCGCTCGGTGCGGCCCACGCCGGAGCGGTCCGCCGCGCCGGGGGCCAGGGCGGGGTCAACGTCGCCGCGGTCGCCACCGCGTTCCCGAGCGGCCGTGCGTCGCTCAAGGTCAAGCTCGCCGACACCGCCGACGCGGTGGCCGCGGGCGCGGACGAGATCGACATGGTCATCGACCGCGGCGCCTTCCTCTCCGGCCGCTACGGCCAGGTGTTCGACGAGATCGTCGCCGTGAAGGAGGCCTGCCGCCGTGACGACGGCACGTACGCGCACCTCAAGGTCATCCTGGAGACCGGCGAGCTGAACACGTACGACAACGTCCGCCGCGCCTCCTGGCTGAGCATCCTGGCCGGCGGCGACTTCATCAAGACCTCGACCGGCAAGGTCTCGCCCGCCGCCACGCTGCCGGTCACCCTGCTCATGCTGGAGGTCGTGCGCGACTGGCACCGGCTCACCGGCGAGGAGATCGGCGTGAAGCCGGCGGGCGGCATCCGCTCGTCGAAGGACGCCATCAAGTACCTCGTGACCGTCGCCGAGACGGTGGGGGAGCACTGGCTGCAGCCGCACCTGTTCCGGTTCGGCGCGTCCAGCCTGCTCAACGACGTGCTGTTGCAGCGGCAGAAGCTGACCACCGGCCACTACTCCGGCGCCGACTACGTGACGATCGACTGAAAGCTGACCTGACCATGAGTTTCCTCGAATACGCACCGGCTCCCGAGTCGCGGTCGATCCTGAACCTCCGCGACCAGTACGGGCTGTTCATCGACGGCCAGTTCGTCGACGGGCACGGCACGCCGTTCCAGACCATCTCGCCCGCCACGGAGGAGCGGATCGCGACCATCGCGACCGCCGACACCTCCGATGTGGATGCGGCCGTCGCCGCCGCCCGCCGCGCCTACGACCGCGTCTGGTCGCGCATGAGCGGCAGCGACCGCGGCAAGTACCTGTTCCGCATCGCGAGGCTCGTGCAGGAGCGCGCCCGCGAGCTCGCCGTCGCCGAGAGCCTCGACAACGGCAAGCCGATCAAGGAGAGCCGGGATGTGGACGTCCCGCTCGTCGCCGCCTGGTTCTTCTACTACGCGGGATGGGCGGACAAGCTGGAGCACGCCGGCCTCGGCCCCGCGCCCCGCGCGCTCGGAGTCGCCGCCCAGGTCATCCCGTGGAACTTCCCGCTGCTCATGCTGGCGTGGAAGATCGCTCCCGCCCTCGCCGCCGGCAACACCGTCGTGCTGAAGCCGGCAGAGACCACGCCGCTGACCGCGCTGCTGTTCGCCGAGATCGTGCAGCAGGCCGACCTGCCGCCGGGCGTCGTCAACATCGTCACCGGCGCCGGCGAGACCGGCCGCGACCTGGTCGCCCACCCGGACGTGAACAAGGTCGCCTTCACCGGCTCCACCGCGGTGGGCCGCGAGATCGCGCGCTCGGTCGCCGGCACCTCCAAGAAGCTCACGCTCGAGCTCGGCGGCAAGGCCGCGAACATCGTCTTCGACGACGCGCCCATCGACCAGGCGGTCGAGGGGATCGTGAACGGCATCTTCTTCAACCAGGGCCACGTCTGCTGCGCGGGCAGCCGGCTGCTGGTGCAGGAGAGCATCCACGACGAGGTCGTCGAGCGGCTGAAGAGCCGGCTGTCGACGCTGCGCCTCGGCGACCCGCTCGACAAGAACACCGACATCGGGGCGATCAACTCGGCCGAGCAGCTGCAGCGCATCCGCGAGCTCTCCGACATCGGCGAGGCGGAGGGCGCCGAGCGCTGGACCGCCGACTGCGCCATCCCGGAGAACGGCTTCTGGTTCGCGCCGACCATCTTCGACAACGTGTCGACGAGCCACCGCATCGCGCGCGAGGAGATCTTCGGCCCGGTGCTGTCGGTGCTGACCTTCCGCACCCCGGCCGAGGCGATCGCGAAGGCCAACAACACCCCGTACGGGCTGTCGGCCGGCATCTGGTCGGAGAAGGGCAGCCGCATCCTCGCCGTCGCCGACAAGCTGCGCGCCGGCGTCGTGTGGGCGAACACCTTCAACCGCTTCGACCCGGCCAGCCCGTTCGGCGGGTACAAGGAGTCCGGCTACGGCCGCGAGGGCGGCCGCCACGGTCTCGGCGCCTACCTGGTGCCCGGCCGGTCGCTGCCGGCCGCCGCCTCCATCCCCGCCCGTCTCGCTCGCAAGGGAGCCGCTAAATGAGCCGCCTGGCCGTTCCGAAGACCTACAAGCTCTACATCGGCGGGAAGTTCCCGCGCAGCGAGTCCGGTCGCACGTATGAGGTGACGACGCCGAAGGGCGGATTCCTCGCCAACGCGGCGAAGGCCTCCCGCAAGGACGCCCGTGACGCCGTGGTCGCCGCCCGCGCCGCGGTCTCGGGATGGTCGGGAGCCACCGCCTACAACCGCGGCCAGGTGCTCTACCGCATCGCCGAGCTGATGGAGGGCCGCCGGGCGCAGTTCGTCGACGAGATCCGCGAGACCGAGGGCGTCTCGGCGTCCGCCGCGACGGCGCAGGTGGACGAGGCGATCGACCGCTGGGTCTGGTACGCGGGATGGGCGGACAAGTTCGCGCAGGTCGCGGGCAACGCCAACCCCGTCGCGGGCCCCTACTTCAACATCTCGGTGCCGGAGCCGACCGGCGTCGTCGCGATCGTCGCGCCGCAGGACTCGAGCCTCGTCGGCTTCGTGAGTGCCGTCGCTCCGGCGCTGGTCGCCGGCAACACGGTCGTCGTCGTGGCGAGCGAGCGGTTCCCGCTGTCGGCGATCAGCCTCAGCGAGGTGCTCGCGACGAGCGACGTGCCGGGTGGCGTGGTCAACATCCTGACCGGGTCGCCTGCCGAGATCGCGCCGTGGCTGGCGTCGCACGCCGACGTCAACGCGCTCGACCTGGTCGGTGCGGGCGAGCTGGAGTGGATCGACCTGCAGATCGCGGCGGCCGACACCCTGAAGCGCGTCCTGCCGCCGGAGAACGGCCCGGACGCCGCCGCGCCGTCGCTCGACCGGATCGCGTTCTTCACCGAGACCAAGACCGTCTGGCACACCAAGTCGCTGCTCTGACCCGCCCGCGATTCGTGCCGAATGACCGCTATTCCTCACGAATAGCGCTCATTCGGCACGAGTCGCGCGGCCGATCGGCGCCGCGCGAGAGCTGACGCGGCCCTCGCTTCCCCGTTCGATTGGAGGGAGGATGGGGGGAGACCTAGGGGAGGCTGTGGCGATGACGGACGAGTGGAGACCGGAGGGCGAGGTGCTGGCCCTCGTCGGGGACAGCCTGACGCAGGGCGGCGACTGGGGGGCACTGCTCCCCGGTGAGACGGTCCGCAACTTCGGCGTCGCCGGTGACACGACCGACGACGTCGTCGCGCGGCTGGACGCCGTGATCGAGTCGCGTCCCGCGCTCGTGGCTCTGCTCGTCGGCACCAACGACCTGGCCTGGCGCCGGTCGGTCGAGCACGTCGTCCGCAACGTCGAGACCATCCTGGTGACGCTCCGGAAGGAGCTGCCGGACACGCGCATCCTGGTGCAGTCGGTGATGCCGCGCGGGCACGAGTTCGGGGACCAGATCCGCGACATCAACCGGCACCTGTGGCAGTTCGCGCCGACGGTTCACGCCGGCTGGCTCGACCTCTGGCCGGCCCTCGCGCTGGAGGACGGGGAGCTGAATCCCGCGTACACCGAGGACCGCCTCCACCTGAACGACGAGGGCTACCGCGCCTGGGCCGCCGAGCTGGCCCCCGCCCTGGAGCGCCTTCGCGACCTGCCCCCCAACTCCCGCGCCATCACCCTCCCCGACCTCGGCTCCCGCTAGCCCCCACCGCCGAGTCCGCGAAGACTGCACGCGACACGCCGTGGAGGCGTGCAGTCTTGGTGTACTCGACGGGGGGTCAGGAGGCGCGGAGGAGGGCTTGGTAGACGCGGATGCCGCGGAGCCAGGTGGCGACGCGGATGCGCTCGTCGCGCGCATGCAGGGCACCGCGCTCGTCCGAGCTCAACTCGAACGGGGTGAAGCGGTAGACGGCGTCGCAGATCCCGGTGAAGTGCCGGCTGTCGCTCGCGCCGAGCATGACGTACGGCGTGACGACGGCGCGCGGGTGGACGGCGCCGATGGCCGCGGCCAGCCGCTCCCACTGCGGGCCCTCGGACGGCGACACCGGCGACGGCTCGCTCGCGTCGACGGCCTCGATCCGCACCGCGTCGTCCCGGATCGCCCGGCGCAAGTGGTCGAGCGTCTCCGCGACCGACGAGCCGACGGCGATGCGCGTGTTGACCACGGCCTCCGCGGTCTCCGGCAAAGCGTTCGCCGCCAGGCTGCCGCGCAGCTGCGTCACCGCGGTGGTGGTGCGCACGATCGCCCGGGTCTCGTCGCTCAGCCGGCCGAACACCCAGCGCAGCACGGGCTGCAGCCGCCGGGCGCGCGTGAACACGGCCCGCAGCGGCCCGGTCGCGTGCGCGCCGAGCGTCTCCACCATCCGCAGGTTCGTCTCGGTCAGCCGCGCCGGGAACGGCCGGGCGTTCAGCCGGGTGATCGCCCGGGCCAGCCGCACGGTCGCCGTCATCCGCGGGGGAGTGGAGGCGTGCCCGCCGTGCTGCTCGACGGTGAGCCGCACGCTCGTGATGCCCTTCTCGCTCACCCCGACCACCGCGACCGGCGCGCTCACCCCCGGGAAGATCCGCTCCACGACCGCGCCGCCCTCGTCGAGCACGAGCGCCGGGCGGATGCCGCGCTCCCGCAGCACCGCGGCGATGCCGCGTGCGCCGGAGCCGACCGTCTCCTCGTCGTGCCCGAAGCTCAGGTAGACGTCGTCCGCCGGCTGGAAGCCCTCGCGCACGAGCGCCTCCACGGCCTCCAGGATCGCGACGACCGCCCCCTTGTCGTCGATCGCCCCGCGCCCCCAGAGGAGCTGCCGCTCGCCGTCGCCGGTGAGCTCGGCGGCGAACGGGGGATGCGTCCAGCCCTCCTCGGTCGCGGGCACCACGTCGTAGTGCGCCATCAGCACGGTCGGGTCGCCGTCGCCCCGGCCGCGCCAGCGGTACAGCAGCGAGTGACCGTGCCGCTCGCGCTCCAGGGTCGCGTGCAGCGCCGGGTAGTGCTCCGGCAGCGCGTCGCAGAACCGGTCGAACGCCGCCCAGTCCGTCTCCTCGAGATCGTTGCGCGACATCGTGGGGATGCGCAGAAGCGCGCGGAACCGCTCCAGCGCGCCGTCGTCGCGTGCGGCGTCGTCGGCGGACGTCACTCGCCGGCCGCCGTGCGGAAGGCGTCGAACGCCTCGTCCGAGAACAGCACGAATCGCACGTGCTCGACCGACCCGACCCCCGAGGAGAGCACCGCGCGCACGGTGCTGACTGCGACCCGGGCGGCGTCGTCCATCGGCCAGCCGTAGACCCCGGCGGAGATGGCCGGGAAGGCGACCGTGCGAGCGCCGAGCTCGCGCGCGACGCGGAGGGACGACCGGTACGCGTTCTGCAGCAGCGACGTGCGGTCCTCGCGCGACGACCAGACCGGTCCCACCGCGTGGATGACCCACCTCGCCGCCAGGTCGCCCGCGATGGTGGCGACCGCCTGGCCGGTCGGCAGCCCGGCCGGGAGCGTGGTCGCACGCAGTTCGCGCGTCGCCTCGAGGATCGCGGGACCGCCGCGGCGGTGGATGGCGCCGTCGACGCCCCCGCCGCCGAGCAGCGAGCTGTTGGCGGCGTTCACGATCGCGTCGACCGCCTCGTCGGTGATGTCTCCGCGGACGATGCGGATCAGCTCCTCCACCGTCAACCCCGGTTGTTGGAGAGCTCGTAGATCTTGAGCAGCTCCACGATCGCGTCGTCCTGGGCGCTCCCGCCCTCCTCGAACGCCTCGGAGACGTGGGTGCGGAGGTGGTTCTCGACGAGCAGCCGGTTCAGGGAGCCGAGCGACTTCTGGATGGCCAGCGACTGGGTGATGATGTCGATGCAGTAGTCCTCGTTCTCGATCATCTTCTCGAGACCCCGGAGCTGCCCTTCGAGGATGCGCGTTCGGTGCAGCGCCCGCTTCTTGATGTCTGCGATCACCCCCTCAGGATACGACCTCCTGCCCGATACCCCAGAGGGGTGTCAATGGCCAAAAAGCCCCCCAACGGGGGGTAGGGGTGGACATACAGAGAGGTCTATCCTCCAGGGAGGGGTTGAGAAATATTCGTTTAACAGGAAAGGCCCGACTTTGCTGAAGAACCTCAGCCCGCTGCTGTCCGGCGCGCTCCTGAGCGCGCTCGACGCCATGAGTGATGGCGAGACGCTTACCCTCGTGGGCAGCGGCTATCCGGAAGACCAGATCACCACGCCCGTCGTCCACCTCGGTGACGACGTCACGACGGAGGCCGCCGCAGAGGCCATCCTCTCCGTGTTCCCGCTCGAGACGGAGGATGCCTCGCCGATCGTGTTCCTCGACCTCGCCGCAGAACCCTACGACGTGCCCGACGTCGCGTTCGCGGTGAACGGGATCGCCTCGGACGCCGAACTCCGCCGAGTCCCGATGACCCGCCTCGAGCTCGACGCCTTCGTCCAGCTCGCCCGACACTCCGCAGTGACGGTGCGCGTCGGCTCCGACGCGCCGCCGTGCGCATTCCTGTTCCGCCGGGGAGTGCTGTAGCCCGCAGCACGCCCCACCACACAGCGCCGCCCGCCCGGCCGGAGAGCGAGGTCTCCGGGAACCGGGCGGGCGCACCATGTCCGGGCCGCGTAGAGTGGGATGCCGTGTCCCGTCCCCACACGCCGCAGCAGCCCGCCTACAACCGGGCGGCGCTCGCACCCGGTCTGCTCGGCGCGATCGTGCTCCTCGCGGGCCTCGCGCTCGTCGGCGGCGACGCCTATCTCTACATCCGCTACGGCGTCAGCATCCTCGCGCTGATCCTCTGCGTCTTCGCCGGCCAGGCCCGGATGTGGTGGTGGCTGGCGGGTCTCGTGCCGCTCGCGGTGGTCTGGAACCCGGTGTGGCCGCTGCCGCTCGGCACCCTCGCGCTGCAGGGTCTGTCCATCGTCGGAGCGGTCGTCTTCGTCGCCGCCGCGGTCACGATCAAGATTCCCGCGGACACGCGTCGCTGAACGCCGGGCTTTCCGGTAAAATGGTGCTGCGCGGCCATCCTGTGCCGCGCTCCCGGCGTCACCCGCGTCGAGCCCGGTCCACTCGGTCACCGGTCCTCCCGCCTCCGCCGGCCTCACGCCCACACGGCGTCGCGTCCTCCGACAGCCCGCGACGCCTCCACTGGAGGACCATGTCTCGTTCCGGTCAGCGCACCAGCCCGACCAGGCAGCAGCAGCGGAAGAACCGGCACGCCAACAACGACGGGCTCATCCCCGTGCTCGCGCGCAAAGTGCGCGAGGTGGAGGCGAAGGCCGCGGACGGCAAGAAGCTCGGGCCGACCAACCGCACCAAGTTCCAGGTGATCGCCTTCCTCATGCGCGAGGAGCGAGCGCGCGCGAAGTCGGATCCCGACCTCAGCGACGCGCAGCGCGCAGAGCAGCTGAAGCGGCTCGACGGCATCGCCACCATCCTCGCCAAGACGGCGGCCCGCGACACATCGCTCATCTCGCTGCTGGAGAGCGAGTCGCCCTCCACGGCCACCGCGCAGAAGATGCGCCGGGACTGGCTGCTGGAGTCGGGAACGGAGCTCTCGCCCGACGACCTCATCATCACGATCGAGCGGCCCGTCGCCAAGCTGGACACCGTCATCCCGCCCGAGCTCGCGCAGAAGCAGGTCGTGCCGCCGTCGGTGAAGGCGCGCCAGCTGTCCAACCCGTTCCTCGCCCCCGACTTCACACGCGCCTCCCCGAGCGCGCCGACCCCGCGGCGCCGGCTCGACTCGTGGGAGCTGCTCGGCCCGCTGTTCAAGTCGTTCGAGTACGGCGCGGGCGGTCAGGCCGCCAGCATGGAGCTGCCGCCGGCGCCGGCCATCGACCGCTACTCCCCGCACGGCCTGGAGCTGATGCACCACCAGTCGCGGTTCATCGAGAGCGTGCGGCAGGGGCACAGGAGCTTCCTGCTCGCCGACGAGCCGGGCCTCGGCAAGACCGCCCAGTCGGTCCTGGCCGCATCCGTCGCCGGCGCCTACCCGCTGCTCGCGGTCGTCCCGAACGTCGTCAAGATGAACTGGGCGCGCGAGGTGGAGCAGTGGACGCCGCAGCGCCGGGCGACCGTCATCCACGGCGACGGCGAGGGGCTCGACGCCTTCGCCGACGTGGTGATCGTCAACTACGAGGTGCTCGACCGGCACCTCTCCTGGCTGAGCACGCTCGGCTTCAAGGGCATGGTCGTCGACGAGGCGCACTTCATCAAGAACCTGCACTCCCAGCGCTCGCGCCTGGTGCTCGGGCTCGCCGACGCCATCCGCCAGGCCACGCCCGACCCGCTGATGATCGCGCTGACCGGTACGCCGCTGATCAACGACATCGACGACTTCAAGGCGATCTGGCAGTTCCTCGGCTGGATCGACGGCAACAAGCCGACCGCGGAGCTGATGGAGCACCTGGAGGAGACCGGGCTGACCCCGGCCGACTTCGGCTTCTATGCCGCCGCGCGCGAGGCCGTCATCGACATGGGCATCGTCCGCCGCCGCAAGCTCGACGTGGCCGCCGACCTGCCGAGCCGGCGCGTCGTCGACCTGCCGGTGGAGCTCGACGACGAGATGGGCCGCTCCATCCGCCAGGCGGAGAAGGAGCTGGCCGCGCGGCTCGTCGCCCGGTTCCACCGCGCCGCGGCCGCCGGACGCCCCGACTCGTTCGACGGCGACGACGAGGCGCACCGCCGCCACCTCATCCGCCTGGTCGCCCAGTCGGAGCTGGAGGAGGCGAAGTCGGCGAAGACCGGCGACAACGTCTTCACCATGGTCCGCAAGATCGGCCAGGCGAAGGCCGGGCTCGCGTCGGACTACACCGCGCAGCTGGCCCGCTCGGTGGGCAAGGTGGTGTTCTTCGCCAAGCACATCGACGTGATGGATGCGGCCGAGGAGGCCTTCGCGGCCCGCGACCTGAAGACGGTGTCGATCCGCGGCGACCAGTCCGCCCTCGCCCGCCAGAAGGAGATCGACGCGTTCAACAACGACCCGGAGGTCGCGGTCGCGGTCTGCTCGCTCACCGCGGCGGGCGTCGGCCTCAACCTGCAGGCGGCGTCGAACGTGGTGCTGGCCGAGCTGTCGTGGACGGCGGCGGAGCAGACGCAGGCGATCGACCGCGTCCACCGCATCGGCCAGGAGGAGCCGGTCACCGCGTGGCGCATCATCGCCGCGCAGACGATCGACTCCAAGATCGCGGAGCTCATCGACGCGAAGCAGGGCCTCGCCGCCCGTGCCCTCGACGGCAGCGACGTGGAGGTCGGCTCGACCGACTCCGTGCAGCTCGACGCGCTCATCCACCTCCTGGAGGACGCGCTCGCCTGACCGCGGGCGCCCGTCCCCAGCCGTCGGCTCCGGACTTGTTCGAATTCGGCACGGCGTGTCGGTCGAACAACTCAGGAGCTGACGGCGGCGGGGGTGCGGTCAGGCGATCTCGGCGTCGTCGGGGTCGAGCGGGACGGGGCGGTCGTCGTCGGGGAGGAGCTCGTCGTCCTCGTCGTCGACCACGGGGAGGTCCTCCGGGTCGTGGACGACGGGCTCCGGCTCGTAGTCGGCCTCCTGCGCCTCGACGAAGTCGTCGAGGTCCTCGTCGTCCCTGCGTTCACTTCCTCTGGGGTCGCTCATGTCCCGAGGGTACCGCCGTCGGTCGCGGCGGTGAAGGCCGGTGTCAGTCCAGCTCGAACACGAAGTACGCGCCGCGGTCGTCGTGCTCGATCCTCGCCCGCCCGCGGAAGCCGGCGAAGTCTCCGGTGCCCGTCCCGGCGACGATGTAACCGAACGCGGACGCGTCCCCGGGATGCTGCAGAGCGCCGTGGTGCACGGTCACCGAGCCGTCGCGCCCGTCCTCCAGGCGCCCGGTGATGCGCTCGGCGGCGAGGTAGCCCCGGCCGTCCTCCTCCGTGCCCGACGAGACGAAGTGCGCCACCGACTCGCCGACGAGACCCTCGGTGTAGGTCTTGCGCATGACGACGGCGCCGAGCCAGTCGCCGTCGATCCCGGGGAGGTCGGCCGGCTCCCAGCCGGTCACGTCGAAACGGGCGGTGATGGTCTCAGCGGTCATGCGCTCACCGTAGCGGCCGCGCTCCCGCAGCGCTTGAAATTTCGCGACAGCCGGGATGTGGGCTAGACAGGGGATATGCCCCACCACTCCCAGACCGAGATCGAGCGCAAGTACGACGTCGACGCCGAGGCGCGGCATCCACTGCTCGTCGGGGTCGGCGCGGTCGCCGTGCAGCAGGAGCCGGAGCGGCACGAGCTCGTCGCCACCTACTTCGACACCGCCGACCTGACGCTCGCTCAGCACCGCACCGCCCTGCGCGTGCGCCGTGGCGGCCACGACGAGGGCTGGCACGTCAAGGAGCCCGCGGAGGAGGGCCGCACCGAGCTGCAGTGGCCACTGACCGACGGGGACGAGCCGCCCGCCGACCTGCGCGACCACCTGCGGCCGCTGATCGGCGACGAGCCGCTCGTCCCGATCGCGCGCGTGACCAACCAGCGCGACAGCGTCGTGCTGCTCGACGCCGCCGGGTTCGAGGTGGCCGAGCTCACGGACGACCACGTGCGCAGCGAGAACCTGCGCGCCGGCGGTACCCAGGAGTGGCGGGAGTGGGAGGTCGAGCTGCTCGCCGGGGCGCCGGACACGCGCAACGGCCGCACCGCCCTGCTCGACGGGATCGAGGAGCGGCTGCTCGCGGCCGGCGCCCGGCCCTCGGCGAGCTCCTCGAAGCTCCAGCGGGCCCTCGGGCTGTAGCGCACCTACCACCGCAACTCCGCATCCGTCCAGTGCGATTTTGTGCAGCCGCGCTCGCGCGGGCATGATTCAGGGGACGCATCGCACGAAACGGAGCAGCATGAAGATCGGCATCCTCACCAGCGGCGGCGACTGCCCGGGCCTCAACGCGGTCATCCGCGGCGCGGTCCTGAAGGGCGACCGGGTCCACCACTCCGAGTTCGCCGGCTTCCGCTACGGCTGGCGCGGCGTGGTCGAGGGCGACATCATGCCGCTCGACCGGCACAGCGTGCGCGGCCTCTCGCGCCAGGGCGGCACCATCCTCGGCTCCAGCCGCACCAACCCGTTCGAGACCGACAAGGGCGGCCCGGAGAACATCCAGCGGATGATGGATGAGAACGGCATCGACGCCATCATCGCGATCGGCGGGGAGGGCACGCTGACCGCCGCCCGCCGGCTCACCGACGCGGGCCTCAAGATCGTGGGCGTCCCCAAGACCATCGACAACGACCTCGCCGCGACCGACTACTCGTTCGGCTTCGACACCGCGGTGGAGATCGCCACCGAGGCCATCGACCGCCTCCGCACGACCGCGGAGTCGCACCAGCGCTGCATGGTCGTCGAGGTGATGGGCCGTCACGTCGGCTGGATCGCCCTCCACTCGGGCATGGCGGGCGGCGCGCACGCCATCCTCATCCCGGAGCAGCCGCAGTCCATCGAGCAGATCTGCGAGTGGGTGGAGTCGGTGCGCGACCGCGGCCGCGCACCGGTCATCGTCGTCTCCGAGGGCTTCCACCTGGACACGATGGAGGAGGCGCACTCGCACAAGGGGCTCGACGCGTTCAACCGTCCCCGCCTCGGCGGCATCGGCGAGATGCTCGCCCCGATGATCGAGGAGCGCACCGGCATCGAGTCGCGCGCGACCGTGCTCGGCCACATGCAGCGCGGCGGCGTCCCGAGCGCCTACGACCGCGTCCTCGCCACCCGCCTCGGCATGGCCGCGGTGGATGCGGTGTACGAGGGCCGCTGGGGCTCCATGGTGTCGCTGCGCGGCACGGACGTGGTCAACGTCTCGATCGCCGACGCCACCGGCGGACTCAAGACCGTGCCGGATGCGCGCTACGAGGAGGCCGCCCTCCTCTTCGGCTGACAGTCCTTCGGCTGAGAGTCCCTGCTGTTCCGACGCTGCCGGGGCTAGGCTCCTCCCTACCAGGGGAAGGAGCCCATCCGTGCCGCGATTCGTCCAGTTCGAGGAGTTCGGTTCCCGCGACTACCTGCAGGTGGTCGAGCGGGACAGACCGTGGGCGGGCCCCGGTCAGCTCCTCGTGCGGGTGATGGCGGCCGGGCTGAACCCGATGGACTGCAAGGCGTACCGCTCCGAGCAGGCGGCGGCGCGCATGGGCGTCACCCTGCCGAGCGGCATCGGGCAGGACTTCGCCGGCTTCGTCGAGGAGCTGGGGGAGGGCGTGACCCGGTTCGAGCTGGGGCAGGCCGTGTTCGGCACGGCCCCGTTCGCGTCCATCGCCGACTTCGTCGTCGTGCCAGAGGACGGCGCGGTGGTGGCGAAGCCCGACCCGCTCACCTTCGAGGTGGCCGGCTCGCTCGGGGTCGTCGGGCGCACCGCCATGGCGACCGTCCGCTCGCTCGACCTGCACGAGCGGGACACCGTCCTCGTCAGTGCGGCGGCCGGCGGCGTCGGGGTGCTGGCGGCGCAGCTGGCGGTCCGGGCCGGCGCGACCGTGATCGGGACCGCGTCGGAGGAGAACCACGAGTTCCTGGAGTCGCTCGGCATCATCCCGGTCGCGTACGGCGACGGCCTGGCCGGCCGGGTGCGCGACGTGCTCGACGACGACCGGGTCACCGCGGTGCTCGACAACCACGGGCCGGACACGATCCAGGCGGCGCTGGAGCTGGGCGTCCCGATCGAGCGCGTCAACACGATCGCCGCCTTCGGGCCCGACGCGCACGGCGCCCGCACGGTCGGAGGCCGCGCCGCGGGCAACGACGAGCTCGCCGAGCTGGCCTCCCTGCTGGCGGAGAACGAGCTGGTGCTGCCCATCGACTCCATCTACCCCATCGAGCGCACGGTGGAGGCCTTCGGGAGGCTCGAGGGCGGCCACGTGCGCGGCAAGATCGTCGTCGTCACCGACTTAGCGTCACCGACTGAGCGTCATCGACTGAGCGTCATCGACTGAGAGGGAGCATCCGTGATCCACGAGGACACCGCCCGGCAGCTGCGGGCCGCGGGGCTGCGCTGGCAGCCCGCGTCAGGGGACACCTTCGCCATCGACCGGCCCGGGATGGAGGGCGAGCGGTTCACGGTCAGCGACATGACGATCGAGCCGCACCACTTCGACACCGGGACGATCCTCGGCTTCAACGGCACCACGGAGTGGGCGCTCGACTCGCTCGCGGTCGAGGACGCGCTGTGGATCCCGCGCGAGGACCAGCTGCGCGAGCTGCTCGGGGGCACGTTCCGCCACCTCGCCCGGACGCCCGACGGGTACCGGGTCACGGTGCTCCTGGAGGGGCAGGAGCGCTACTTCGAGGAGCCGGAGGCCGACGCCGCGTACGCGCAGGCGCTGCTGTCGCTGATCGGGGCGGCGGTCTCGTAGCGGGTCGTGCGTCTGCTCACGCGAGGAGGGACGCATCCACCTCGCCGATGCTGCGCGCACCGGCGAGACCGAGCGTGATGTCCAGCTCGGCGATCGTGTTGCGCAGCAGTTCGCGCACGCCCTCCTCGCCGGCCAGCGCGAGGGCGTAGACGTACGGCCGTCCGATCGCGACCGCGCGGGCTCCGAGCGCGAGCGCGACGAGGGCGTCCGATCCGCCGCGGATCCCGCTGTCGAACAGCACGGGGAGTCGGCCGCCGACCGCATCCACGACCGCGGGCAGGGCGTCCAGCGCCGCGATCTCGCCGTCGAGCTGGCGGCCGCCGTGATTCGAGACCTGCACGGCGTCGACACCGGCGTCGACGGCGCGGCGGGCGTCGTCGGGATGCAGCACGCCCTTCAGCACGATCGGGAGCCGCGTGCGCTCGCGCAGGAACGCCAGGTCGTCCCAGGTGAGGGACGGGTCGGCGAACACGTCGAGGAACGTCTCGACCGCCGCGAGCGGCTCGCCGGAGCGGAGGTTGTCGCGGAGACGACCCGGGTGGTGGCGCAGGATGCTCGCAAAGGCGGCGACCGCGGCGGGCGTCACCGTGGTCGCGGTCCGGGCGCCGCGGGCGGCCCGCTCGCGCACCAGCTCCTGGAACACGGGGTCGGACGTGTACTGCGCGATGCCGAGTCCGCGGCTGAACGGCAGGTAGCCGAGGGCGAGGTCGCGCGGGCGCCAGCCCAGAACGTGCGTGTCGAGCGTGACGACGATCGCCTCGCAGCCGGAGCGCTCGGCGCGGTCGACCAGGCTTCCGACGAGATCGCGCGACGAGCTCCAGTACAGCTGGAACCAGCGGGAGGCGCCGTGCTGCACGGCGTCCATCGCCGCGGCCGCCTCCTCCATCGGCTGCGACGCCTGGTTCGAGAGCACCGCCGGAACGCCGAGCGAGGCGGCCGCCCGCGCCGCCAGGGCATCGCCGCCGCGCCGGGCGAGCTCGAGCACGCCGATCGGCGCCAACAGTAGCGGAGTGGGGCGCCGCACGCCGAACAGCTCGATGGACAGGTCGCGGGCCGAGACATCGCGGAGCACGTTCGGCACGATGCGGCGTCGGCGGAACGCGTCGAGGTTGGCCTGCGCGGTCCGCTCCAGCCCGGCGGAGCCGGCGACGTACGCGAATGCCGCGCGCGACATCCGCCGCTGGGCCGCCCGCTCCAGCTCTGCCGCGCCGACCGGCACCCGGGGCCGCCGCCCGGCGACCCCGGCCCGGTAGATCTCGGACTGCGCCTCGCGCCCGACGCTGGAACTCATGCCCCCCATCCTGCCCCGCACCGCATCCCATGGAAGCCGCCTGGTGGACGCGACACGCCGTGGACGCGGCGGTCGCGGCGGCGTGTCGCGTCAACCGGGCGCGCGGCGTCAGCGGCGGCGCTTGCGGGCGCGCGCGCCGCCGGCCCGCTCGCGGGCGGCGACGTCGGGGTTGCGGGAGCTGTGCGCGGTTCGGCCGCGGACGATGCCGATGAACTCGTCGACCAGGGGATGCTGGCCCTCGCGCGGCCAGGTGAGGCCGATCCTGCTCTGCGGGGCGTCCTCCAGCCGGAGGGCGACCACGTCGCGCCGCCGCAGAGCTTTCGCGACGGACGCGGGCAGCAGCGCGACGCCGTCGCCCGACGCGACGCGACGCATCAGCGCCTCCGAGGGCTCCCCGGTCACGCGCGGCTCGTCGTCGAAATCGGCCAGCTGCCAGGTCTCCTCGAGCGTCAGCAGGTGCTCGTGGTGCACGACGGCCACCACATCCTCCGCGTACAGCGGGATGAGGTGCCGCTGGTCGTCGGGCTCCGCGTCCCGTGCGAACACCATGTCGGCCTCGCCCGCCGCCAGGGCCGCGAGGGGGTCGTCGCTCGGCCGCACCACCAGCTCCACGCGGGGGAAGCACTGCTCGAAGGCGCGCGTCCACTTGCCGACGGTCACGCCGAGCGGGAAGGCAACGCGGAAGGGGGAGGACACCTCACGAGGGTAGCGAACGGTAGCCTTGAGCACATGAAGGCGCAGACCATGAAGGCGGCCACCGCGGCCAAGAAGCTCGGCATCTACCTGCCGGCGGCGCCGGAGGACTTCCGCGACCGCGAGATCAGCCGCACCGAGCTGGACGCGCTGGTCGCCGAGCCGCCGGAGTGGCTGCAGACCCTGCGCGCCGACGGCCCGCACCCGCGCGACGTGGTCGCCCGCAAGCTGGGCGTCTCCAACTCCGGGCTCGCCCGCGGCGGCATCACCGAGGCCCTGACCACCGCGCAGATCAAGGACCTGCTGGCCGACCCGCCCGAGTGGCTCGTCGCCGAGCGCGCGACCCAGGCCGCGGTGCGGGCGGAGAACGCCCGCGTCAAGCAGCGCGACGCCGAGCGCGCGGCACGGTGGGCGGCCGAGGAGCGCTAATCACGGCGCGCTAGTCACGCAGCGCTCGTCACATCCCCGCCGGCTGCTCGCCGCCGTCGGGCGTGCGCATCGCCGACCGCGCCGCGTGCGCCACGACGGACGGCCCGGTGGTGAGCAGCGCCCGCTTCCACGGCGCGACACCGTCGATCTCCACCTGCAGCGAGAAGCTCAGGATGGTGCGGATGAGGACGATGATCCCCAGCACCAGCGCATCGGTCAGCGACGGGGTCGACGTCACGGTCTTGACCAAGTCCGCCGCGACCAGGATCTCCAGCCCCAGCAGGATCACCCCGCCGAAGCTCTCCCGCAGCGTCCGGAACGCGACCGCCCCGCTGCGCTGACGCCGCCAGGCGACCAGCGCGAGCACGATCGCGACGACGAAACCGACCGCCATCGCCGCGACGCCGGCGAACTCGAACGCTATGCCGGTCGCCTCGAAGAACGCATGCGCATCCATGCGTTCATGGTGCCACGTAGAATCTTCCGGTGCCTCCCGAAACCCCGGCCGCGTCCGGCATCGACCCCGACGATCTCGCGGCGACCCTCCGCGTGCTCGAGCGACTCCACGAGCTCGAGCACGACCATCCCGACTTCGTCGCCGTCCGGCGTGCGACCGGCCACATGTTCAAGGCGGTCAAGCAGGAGCGTCGGCGCACCCTGCGGCAGCAGGTGCAGGACGCCGACAAGGCCGTCATCGCGGCGACCGCGACCGGTGCCCCCGACCGCATCGACGACGAGACCCGCGGCCGTGAGCTGACCTCCAGCAGCACCGGATCGCGCACCGCGGGCACCCTGATCACCTCGCGCGCCTGCTACATCTGCAAGCAGCACTACACCGAGGTCGACTGGTTCTACCACCAGCTCTGTCCGTCGTGCGCGGCGTTCAGCCACGCCAAGCGCAACGCGCGCACCGACCTGACCGGCAAGCGCGCGCTGCTCACCGGCGGCCGGGCGAAGATCGGCATGCACATCGCGCTGCGGCTGCTGCGCGACGGCGCCCACCTGACGATCACGACCCGGTTCCCGCGGGATGCGGTGCGCCGCTTCTCCCAGCTGTCCGACGCGGGGCAGTGGATCGACCGGCTGCGCGTCGTCGGCATCGACCTGCGCGACCCCGCCCAGGTGATCGCCCTCGCGGACTCCGTCGCCGAGCGCGGTCCGCTCGACATCCTGATCAACAACGCCGCGCAGACCGTCCGGCGCTCGCCGGGCGCGTACTCGCTGCTCGCCGAGGCGGAGACCCAGCCGCTGCCCGACGGGCCGCTGCCTGAGCTGGAGACGTTCGGCCACACCGCCGACCCGCATCCGCTCGCGCTGGAACGGTCGGTCGCGGCGCACCCGCTGCTCTCCGCCGCCGACGTGCGCGGCACGATCGCCGAGCTGGCCGGCGCCGCCGCGCTCACCGCCGACGACCTGGCCAGCGCCGCGATGGCCGCGGGCTCGTCCTCGCTCGCCCGGCACGCCGACGGAACGGCCATCGACGCGGGCGGACTCGTCCCGGATGTGGCGCGCGTCAACTCCTGGACCCAGGCCATCGGCTCCATCGATGCGCTCGAACTGCTCGAGGTCCAGCTGTGCAACCAGACCGCGCCGTTCATCCTGATCGACCGCCTCCGGCCGTCGCTGGCCGCAGCCGGGCGCTCCTACGTCGTCAACGTGTCGGCGATGGAAGGCGTCTTCGGCCGCCGCTACAAGGGCGCGGGGCACCCGCACACGAACATGTCGAAGGCCGCCCTGAACATGCTGACCCGCACGAGCGCGGAGGAGCTGTTCCAGAGCGACGGCATCCTGATGACGAGCGTCGACACGGGATGGATCACCGACGAGCGGCCGCACCACACCAAGGTGCGCCTCGCCGAGGAGGGCTTCCACGCCCCGCTCGACCTGGTCGACGGCGCCGCACGGGTCTACGACCCGATCGTCCGCGGCGAGGCGGGCGAGGACCTGCACGGCGTCTTCCTGAAGGACTACAGTGTCTCGGCCTGGTGAGCAGTACGCTGACGACGTGAGCGAGATCCCCGTGCCCGGCCAGGCGCGCCCCGTGCCGAAGGCGACGAAGGGCGGCAGCCTCCGGCACTGGCTGCTCACCGGCCTCGTGGACGAGCGCGGCACCCAGCAGGGACCGCACGGCCGCAACCCCGAGCGCACCCACCCGTGGTGGCAGGTCATGTGCCTCACCGGCGTCGACTACTTCTCCACCCTCGGCTACCAGCCCGCGATCGCGGCGCTCGCGGCCGGGTTGATCTCGCCGTTCGCGACGCTCGTGCTGGTCGCGCTGACCCTGCTCGGCGCCCTCCCGGTGTACCGCAGGGTCGCGCGCGAGAGCTTCAAGGGCTCCGGTTCGATCGCCATGCTCGAGCGGCTGCTGCCGTGGTGGGCGGGCAAGCTCCTCGTGCTGGTGCTGCTCGGCTTCGCGGCGACGGACTTCATGATCACGATCACGCTGTCCGCCGCGGACGCCTCGGCGCACGCCATCGAGAACCCGTTCGCGCCCGACTGGTTCCACGGCAACAACGTGCTGATCACGCTGTTCCTGCTGGCCCTCCTCGGGGCGGTGTTCCTGAAGGGCTTCAAGGAGGCCATCGGCATCGCGGTGGTGCTGGTCGCGGTCTACCTGGCGCTCAACGTGGTGGTGGTCGGCGTCTCGATCGTGCAGGTCTTCCTGCACCCGACGGCGGTGACCGACTGGTCGGAGGCGCTGTTCCGGCAGAACGGCAACCCGCTGATCATCGTCGGGGTCGCGCTGCTGGTGTTCCCCAAGCTCGCGCTGGGACTGTCCGGCTTCGAGACCGGCGTCGCGGTGATGCCGCAGATCAAGGGACGGCCGGACGACGACCCCGCGTACCCGAAGGGGCGCATCCGCGGTGCAGGCAATCTGCTCACCACGGCGGCCATCATCATGAGCGTCTTCCTGATCACGTCGAGCTTCACCACGACGCTGCTCATCCCGCAGCGGGAGTTCCAGCCGGGCGGGCAGGCCAACGGCCGCGCGCTCGCCTACCTCGCGCACGAGTACCTGGGCAACGGCTTCGGGACGATCTACGACATCTCCACCATCCTCATCCTGTGGTTCGCGGGAGCGTCGGCCATGGCCGGCCTGCTCAACCTGGTGCCGCGCTACCTGCCGCGGTACGGGATGGCGCCGCAGTGGGCGCGCGCCGTGCGGCCCCTGGTGCTCGTCTTCACGGCCATCGCGTTCCTCATCACGCTGATCTTCCAGGCCAGCGTGGACGCGCAGGGCGGTGCGTACGCGACCGGCGTGCTGGTGCTCATCACGTCGGCCTCCCTCGCGGTGACCCTGTCGGCGCGCCGCAAGCGGCAGCCGAAGCGGATGTGGACGTTCGGGCTGATCACGGCGATCTTCGTCTACACGACCATCGACAACATCATCGAACGGCCGGACGGCCTGCGCATCGCGGCGCTGTTCATCCTCGGCATCCTGACCGTGTCGATCGTGTCGCGGATCGGGCGGTCGTTCCAGCTGCGCGCCACCTCGGTGACCTTCGACGTGACGGCGCTCGACTTCATCCTGGAGGACGCTGAGGAGGGCGAGATCCGCATCATCTCGCACGAGCCCGACGTGGACACCACGAAGGAGTACGAGCAGAAGAACAAGGACGAGCGGAAGTTCAGCCACATCCCGCAGCGCTCCCGCACGATCTTCCTGGAGGTGCTGCAGTCGGACTCCTCGGACTTCGAGGAGGACCTGGTGGTGCAGGGCGTGGTGAAGCACGGCTACCGGGTGCTGCAGGTCCGCAGCGGCAACGTGCCGAACACGATCGCGGCGGTGCTCATCGAGATCCGCGACGTCACCGGCGTCGTGCCGACGATCTACTTCGAGTGGACCGAGGGCAACCCGATCTCGAACATGTTCCGCTACCTGATCACCGGCGTCGGCGAGGTCGCCCCCGTCACCCGCGAGGTCCTCCGCGAGGCCGAGCGCGACGTCAAGCGCCGCCCCGCCGTCCACGTCTCCTGACGCTGCCGCTGGCCGCGATTCGTGACGAATCGCGCCGTTTCGTGACGAATGGCGCCGTTTCGTCACGAACGGCGCATGAGCTCAGCGCGACATGCGGCGGCGATTCGTCACGAATGAGGGCGATTCGTCACGAACGGCGGCGATTGGTGACGAGTGAGCGCACGGGTGGGGGTTACTCGACGGGGAACTCGAGCCAGGCTAGGCCGCGGAGGTCGAGGCAGAGGCGACCGGCGCGCTCGGCGGCGACGGCGAGCACGTCGCCGCAGACGGAGCAGCGCAGGATGAGGCCGTGCTCGTCCACGTAGACCCTGCCGCGTGCGACCACCGACTCGTCGCCGCAGTTGACGCACTGGCCGACCGCGGTGGTGATGTCGGCCGCGAACACCTCCGACAGCAGCCCGGCGGCGGCGTTGCCGTCGAGATAGTCATGGTTCGTCATGGCGTCCCTCCGATGCCGCCGTAGCGCTCGGTGCGGATGCGCGCCGGGTCGTGACCCGCGTCGACCAGCCAGCCGGAGACCGCCTCGACGAACGGCGTCGACCCGCAGATGAAGAAAGTGGGGGAGTCGGAGGCCGGCAGCACGTGCTGCATGATGCCTTCGGCGCTCAGGCGGCCGGGCTTCGTCTCCGAGTCTGCCGGCGCCTGCCGCGTGTAGACGTAGTCGACGTGGAGCGGCGCCGCGGCATCGGCCGCGAGCCCCGCGAGCTCGTCGGTGTAGTACCCGGAGAACGGGGTGCGCACCGAGTACAGCATCCGGAACGGCGCGGTACTGGCTGCGGCCGCGTGCGCCCGCGCCATCGACATGAGCGGCACGACGCCCGATCCGCCGGCGATCAGCTGCACCGGGCCGCTGTCGCCCGGCCGCCAGACGAACCAGCCGCCGACCGGACCGCGCACCTCCAGCTGATCGCCCTTCTGGAGGCCGCGCACCAGGTAGGGCGAGACCTCGCCGTCGGCGAGCTCTTCGACCGTCAGCTCCAGCTCGTCGTCCGGAAGCTCGTGCGGCTCGAGTGCTCCCCGCCCGCCGCCGGAGGCGATCGAGTACGACCGCACCGCCTGGTACCCGTCCGGCGCGGTCAGCCGGATGTCGACGTGCTGACCGGCCAGGTGGCCGTGCAGGCCCGGGATGCGCAGCCGGATGGTGCGGGCCGTCGGGGTCTCCATCCGCGTGTCGACCACGTCGGCCACCCGCCATACGCTGCTCACCAGTAGCGCTGTTCCTTCCACGGGTCGCCGTACATGTTGTAGCCGTTCTGCTCCCAGAAGCCCGGCTGGTCCTGCGGCAGCATCTGCAGCCCGTTGACCCACTTGGCGCTCTTCCAGAAGTACAGGTGCGGCACCAGCAGCCGGGCGGGCCCGCCGTGCTCGGGCTCCAGGTCCTTCCCGTCGAACGAGTGCGCGACCCAGGCCTTCCCGTTCAGCAGGTCGGCGAGGGGCACGTTGGTCGTGTAGCCGCCGTAGCTGTGCGCCATCGTGTACTCGAACGAGGTGTCGACATCCTTGAACAGCGTGTCGAGTGCGACGCCGCGCCACGACGTCCCGAGCTTCGACCAGCTGGTGACGCAGTGGATGTCGGTGCTCACGTCCTCCTGCGGGAGCGCCAGGAACTCGTCCCAGCTCCAGCGGTGCACGGCGCCCTTCTCGGTGGTGATCGTGAACGCCCAGTCGTCTTTGGCGATGCGGGGCGTCGGCCCGGCGGAGAGCACCGGGAAGCCCTCGGTCAGATACTGACCGGGAGGGAGGCGGGGGTCGTCGGTCCTCCGACGGCCGAGGAAGCCGGACGAGATGATTCCCATTCCGGCAGCTTATTGCCGTGGCCGCCCGCCGGTCTATGGTGAAGAGCATGACGGCCGTGAATCTGGGACTCCCGCTGCGGGCCGCGTCGCGCCCCGAGCCGGCTCCCGGCGGCATGCCGAGCCTCGCCGGGCGGCCGGAGCATCCCGGGCTCGTCGACCGCTTCGGGCGTGTCGCGCGCGACCTGCGGGTGTCGGTGACCGAGAAGTGCTCGCTGCGCTGCACCTACTGCATGCCCGCGGAGGGCCTGCCCGCGATCCCGCGCGACGACCTGCTGACCGCGACGGAGATCGCGCGGCTGGTGCGGATCGGCGTGCGCGACCTGGGCGTGCGCGAGGTCCGGTTCACCGGGGGCGAGCCGCTGATGCGCGCCGACCTGGCGGAGATCATCGGACGCTCGGCGGAGGCCGCGCCCGGCATCGACCTCTCGATCACGACCAACGGCATCGGGCTGGACCACCGGATCCACTCGCTCGTGGAGGCCGGCCTCACCCGCGTGAACGTGTCGCTCGACACGGTCGACCGCGAGCACTTCGCCCGGCTGACCCGCCGCGACCGGCTCCCGGCCGTGCTCGCGGGCATCCGGGCCGCGCACGAGGCCGGGATGACCCCGCTCAAGCTGAATGCCGTGATGATGCGGGACACGCTGCACGACGCCGCGGAGCTGCTCGCCTGGGCGCTGGAGAACGGCTGCCGGCTCCGCTTCATCGAGCAGATGCCGCTCGACGCCGACCGCTCGTGGCTGCGCGAGAACATGGTGTCGGCCGAGGAGCTGCTCGCGGTGCTGGGGGAGCGGTTCACCCTCGTGGAGGCGGGCCGCGACGACCCGCACGCGCCGGCCGAGGAGTGGCGCGTCGAGGGCTGGACGGTGGGCGGCGCCCCGGCGACCGTCGGCATCATCGCGTCGGTCACGCGCTCGTTCTGCGCGGCGTGCGACCGCACCAGGATCACCGCCGAGGGCACGGTGCGTTCGTGCCTCTTCGGCGACGACGAGACCGACCTGCGCGGGCTGCTGCGCGGCGGGGCCGACGACAGCGAGATCGCGCGCTGGTGGCAGGCGGCGATGTGGGGCAAGCAGGCCGGGCACGGGATGGACGCGGCCGGGTTCGCCCCGCCGGTGCGGAGCATGGGGGCGATCGGTGGCTGAGGTCGTCGTGCGGTACTTCGCGGCGGCGGAGGAGGCGGCCGGGAGGCCCGAGGAGCGGATCGAGGTGGCCGACGCGACCGTCGGCGGCCTGCAGGCCGTGCTGGTGGCCCGCTACGGCGACGCCATGGAGCGCGTGGTGCGGTCGGGCTCGTTCCTGGTCGGCGGCGTCGTCTCGCGCGACCCCTCCCGCGAGGTGACCGGCATCGTCGACGTCCTCCCACCCTTCGCCGGCGGCTGAACCCCGCACCCCTCTCAACCCCGCCGCTGAGGTGCTCGTAGGTGCGCGATCTCGGGCCGAGGGGCGACATCTGCGAGCACCTCGGCGGAGGATCAGGCGGGGTAGAGGGTGACGGCGGACGGCGGGACGGTCAGGGCGACGGGGTCGCCGACGCGCAGGCGGAGGTCTGCGACGTCGGCGGGCGGCACCAGCGCGTCGAGGCGGTCGG
Organism: Leifsonia sp. C5G2; assembly: GCF_013359685.1. GTDB lineage: Bacteria > Actinomycetota > Actinomycetes > Actinomycetales > Microbacteriaceae > Leifsonia. Next base: position 63,640 of record NZ_JABFMV010000003.1, on the reverse strand, counting down.
TGCGCACGCGCACGAGGTCGGCCTGCGGTTCGAGCGCGGTGACCTCCGCGGCGATCGACCCGGAGCCCGGCGGCGTCAGCCGCACGGCGGACGGGCGCACCGCCGCGAGTACAGGAGCGCCCTGCCCGACCGGCTCGACGGGCTCGCCGGGGAGCAGCATCCCGTCGTCGCCGCGCATCCCGTCGGGCGTGCGGACGCCGCGCACCAGCGTCAGCCCGGAGAGCTCCGCCGTGAACGGATGCCGCGGCCGCTCCAGCACGCGCCGCGTCGGGCCCTCCTCCACCACGCGGCCGTCGTGCATGACCGCCACCCGGTCGGCGAGCAGGTAGGCGTCGAGCGCGTCGTGCGTCACGAGGACCGTCGTGCGGCCCGCGAGCACATCGGAGAGCATCCCGCGCACGTCGGCCGCGACCGCCACGTCGAGGGCCGACAGGGGTTCGTCGAGGAGGAGCAGGCGGGGCTCCGCGGCGAGCGCGCGGGCGATGGCGACGCGCTGCGCCTGCCCGCCGGAGAGCTCGGCCGGGCGCCGGTCGGCGAACGCGTCGGTCGCCGTGCGCCGCAGCCACTCGTCGGCCAGCGCGCCCGCCTCCGAACGCGTCGCGCCGGAGGAGCGCGGGCCGAACGCGACGTTGTGCCGCACGATCAGGTGCGGGAAGAGCAGGGCCTCCTGTGCCAGTAGGGCGACCCCGCGGCGGTGCGGCGGGCTCCAGGTGCCGGGCAGCTCGAACAGCACGTCGTCGCCGAGCGTCGCGCTCCCGCGGTCGGGGCGGACGAGCCCGGCGAGCATCCCGAGCACGGTCGACTTGCCGGCGCCATTCGGGCCGAGCACGGCCAGGGTCTCGCCGTCGTCGAGCGACAGCGAGACGGCGACGTCGCGCGCGTCCAGCGCGGCGTCCAGCCGCAGGCTCACGCGTCGCTCCGTGCGGCCCGCCACGGCCGCACCCGCTCGCCGGCGCCGTGCGCGACGGCGACCACGGCGATCGCGACGGCGATGAGCACGAGCGAGAGGGCGACCGCCGCATCCGGGTCGGTCTCCCGCTGCAGGTAGATCTCCAGCGGCAGGGTGCGCGTCACGCCCTGCAGGCTGCCGGCGAAGGTGAGCGTCGCGCCGAACTCGCCGAGCGCCCGCGCGAACGACAGGATGGCGCCGGACACCACCGCTGGGAGCACCAGCGGCAGCGTTACCCGGAACAGCACAGCCGACGGGCGCGCGCCGAGCGTCGCCGCCACCGCCTCGTAGCGCTCGCCCGCGGAGCGCAGCGCGCCCTCCAGGCTGAGCACGAGGAACGGCAGCGCGACGAACGTCTGCGCGATCACGACCGCGGGGGTCGAGAACGCCACGTCGAGCGCGCCGCCGAGCAGCCCGCGCCGGCCGTAGAGGGCGAGGAGCGCGAGGCCGCCGACGACCGGCGGCAGCACGAGCGGCAGCAGCACGATCGCGCGCACCACCCGCTGCCCGGCGAACGGCACGCGCGCCAGCACCACCGCCATCGGGACGCCCAGCACCAGGCAGCCGGCCGTGGCCAGCAGCGAGGTGCGCAGGCTGAGGAGCAGCGCATCCACCGACGACGGGGATGCGATCAGCGGCAGGAAGTGCAGCCAGTCGACCCGGAGTGCCATCGCGATCAGCGGCAGCACCACGAAGAGGGCACCCACCGCGGCGACGGCGAGCACCCAGCGGGGGACGCCGAGACGGACGTTCATCGGCGGCTCACGGCAGCCCGAAGCCTTCGGCCCGCAGCGCCGATCGGCCGGACGGACCGGTGACGAACGCGACGAACGCGGCGGCTCCGGCCGGGTTGGGGGCGTGCGCGACGGTCGCGAGCGGGTACACGTTGACCGTCTTCGCCGCCTCCGGGAACGGCACCGAGGCGACCTTGCTACCCGCGCCCTTCACATCGGTCGCGTAGACGACACCGGCGTCGGCCTCGCCGGAGATCACCTTGCCGAGCACGTCGGTCACCGACGACTCCTGGCTCACCGGCGTCAGCGTCACGCCCGCCGACTTCTCGACCGCCGCGGTCGCGGTGCCGCACGGCACCTGGGGCGCGCAGATCACCGTCTTGACCGACGGGGAGGCGAGGTCGGCGAAGCTCTTCACGTGCGCGGGATTGCCGGCCGGCACGGCGATGGCGAGCACATTCGTCGCGAAATCCACCGGTTTGCCGTCGATCGTCCCCGCATCCACCGCCTTCGTCATGTTCTTCTCGTCGGCGGACGCGAACACGTCGGCCGGGGCACCGGCGGTCAGCTGCGAGACGAGGTCGGAGGATCCGGCGAACGAGAAGGAGACCGTCGCTCCGGGATGCGCGGCCTCGAACTCCTTCCCGAGCCGGGTGAACGTCGCGGTGAGGGAGGCGGCCGCGAACACCGTCACGGTGCCGTGGACATCGTCGGCGGACCGCGTGGGTGTCCCGGAGGCGCCGGGGCCGGCGGCGGCCGTGCTGCAGCCGCTCAGCAGCAGCCCAGCGGCCACTGCCAGGACGACGGCGGCGCGCAGTCGTGGGCGCGTCACCGCGACACCGCCGGACCGCCGTGGCCCGCGGGCGCCTCCACGATCACGTTGGTCGCCTTCACGACGGCGACCGCCACCGATCCGAGCTCCAGCCCGAGGTCGCGAACCGCGTCGCTGCTGATGAGCGAGACCACGCGGTGCGGGCCGCACTGCAGCTCCACCTTCGCCATCACCGTGTCCACGACGATGTCGGTCACCAGCCCGACGAAGCGGTTGCGGGCCGAGCCGGCGACGCCCGACGGGTCGGAGGGCAGCACGGCGTTCTGCCGGGCGAGCTGCGCGAGCTCGAGACCGTCCACCACCGTCCGTCCGCTGTCGTCGCGGGTGCTGCCGAGCAGCCCCGCCTCGATCCAGCGGCGAACGGTGTCGTCGCTCACACCGAGGTAGAGCGCGGCGTCCTTGATCCGTATCTGCGGCACGAGGTCCAGCCTAGAACCGCAGGTGCGGATGCGGAAGCCTAAAGGCCGACCCACTCCGAGGCGCCGTCGGAGAAGTGCTGCCGCTTCCAGATCGGCACCCGCGCCTTGATGATCTCGACCAGCTCGGCGCACGCCGCGAACGCCTCCGCCCGGTGCGGGGCCGCGACCGCGGCGATGAGCGCCAGGTCGCCGATCGTCAGCGAGCCGATGCGGTGCTGCGCGGCGACCCGCAGGCCGCTGGTGCGAGCCACCTCCTCGCAGCACGCCCGGAGGAAGTCCTCGGCGTCGGGATGCGCCCGGTAGTCGAGCGAGACGACGCCCTTCCCGCCGTCGTGATCGCGGACGACGCCCCGGAACGACACGACGGCTCCCGCCTCCGCACGCCAGACGAACTCGTCGACGGTGGACGGGTCGAGCGGGTCCGCCGTGACGGTGGCGAGGATGTCGCTCACGAGTGGTCGCCTCCGCGCAGCTGGTCCAGAAGATGGGGGAGCAGGTCGTCGAGCACCGCCAGCCCATCGGCGACACCGCCGCGCGAGCCAGGGAGGTTGACCACCAGGGTCGAACCGGCCACCCCGACCCGGCCGCGGCTGAGCGCCGCCAGCGGGGTCGCCGCGGCGCCGCGCGCCCGCAGCGCCTCCTCGATGCCGGGCAGCTCTCGGTCGAGCAGGGCCGCCGTCGCCTCCGGCGTCCGGTCGGTCGGCGAGACACCGGTGCCACCGGTCGTGATGAGCACCAGGGGACGCTCGGCGACGGCGGCGCGCAGGGCCGCGTCCACCTCGGCGTCGGCGACGACCCGGACGTCGGCGGGAAGCCGGCGCTCGGCCAGCCAGTCCGCGATCACCGGCCCGGTCGTGTCCTCGTAGACGCCGCGGGCGGCGCGGGTGGAGGCGACCAGCACGATCGCGGGATGGGTCGTCTCGGGCTGTGCCGGGGCCACCGCCGAGGGCTCGCCGTCCCGCCGCCACTCGCCGCGCTTCCCGCCGCTCTTCGCGACGAGCCGGACGTCGGTGAGCATCGCTGCCGGGTCCACCGCCTTCACCATGTCGTGCAGCGTGAGCCCCGCGACCGCGACCGCGGTGAGCGCCTCCATCTCCACGCCGGTGCGGCCGTGCGTGCGTGCGACGACCTCGATCTCGATGGCGCCGGCGTCGGCGTCCAGCTCGAAGTCGACGCGCACGCCGTTCAGCGGGAGCGGGTGGCAGAGCGGGATGAGCTCGCTCGTGCGTTTCGCCCCGCCGATCCCGGCGATGCGGGCGGTGGCGAGCACGTCCGCCTTGGGCAGGTCGTCGGCGGCCACCAGCCGGACCACCTCCGGGGTGGTCACGAAGCGGCCGCGCGCGACCGCCTCCCGGTCGGTCTCCGGCTTGCCTCCGACATCGACCATGCGTGCACGGCCGTCGGCGTCGAGGTGGGTCAACTGCGTCATAGCGTCCAGACTGTCACGGCGGAGCCCGCGTCGAGCGCCTCCGCCTCCACGGGCACGTCGATGAGCACGTCGGCCTTGGCCATCGCCGCGACCAGGTGCGACGAGGGACCGGCGACCGGGGCGACGCCGCCGCCCTCGTCGAGCCGGCCGCGCAGGAACTGCCGGCGGCCGGGGACCGAGCGCACGGCTTCGGTGAGCGTCGCCCGCTGCGGCGGCAGCGGCGGCAGCCCGGCGGCGGCGCGCAGCGGCCCGCGCAGGAACACGGCGAACGACACCTGCGTGCTGACCGGGTTGCCCGGGAACGCGACCACCGGCACGCCGTCGATCACCGCGGTCGCCTGCGGTCCGCCCGGCTGCATCGCCACCGACGTCACGTCCGCCCCGCGGGGCAGCAGCACCTCGCGTACCACCTCGTAGGCGCCCTTCGAGATGCCGCCGGAGGTGATGACGAGGTCGCTCGACCGGATCGCGTCATCCAGGATGCGGGCGAAGGCGCCGGGATCGTCGTCGCTGCTCGCGCGCAGCGAGACGACGGCCCCGGCCTCCTCCACGAGCGACGCGAGCGCGATGCCGTTGGCGTCGAAGACCTGCCCGTGCGCGGGCGATCCGGAGGTCACGAGCTCCGATCCGGTGGTCAGGACGGCGACGTGCAGCCGTGCGCGCACGTGCACCGTCTCGACGCCCGCGGCCGCGAGCGCCGCCAGGTGCCGGGGCGCGAGCCGGGTCCCTTCGGGCACGAGCACCTCGCCGCGGCGGACGTCGCTGCCGCGCTCGCGGACGTACTCGCCGGCGCTGCGGGAGCGGCGGATCTCGACGACCGCGCCCTCCAGGTCGTCGTCGCGCCCGAGGACCAGCTCGGTGTCCTCCACCGGGACGATCGCGTCGGCTCCCGTCGGCACGGGGGCGCCGGTCATGATGCGAAGCGCCGTGCCGGCGATCAGGGTCACCGGGCTGGTGTGGCCGGCCGGGATGTCGCCGCTCACCTCCAGCGCGACCGGGACCGAGTGGATGTCGGCCGCCCGCACCGCGTACCCGTCCATCTGGGAGTTGCGGAACAGCGGCAGGTCGACCTCCGACCGCACCTCGCCCGCGGTGACGCGGCCGAGGGCATCGGCCAGCGGCACGGTCTCGACGGAGGGTTCGTCGCTGAGCGGCTCCAGCATCCGCGCGACGATCCCGGCATGCTCCTCGACGCTGCGCGCTGTGGTCATGGGTTCAGTATCCCGCGCCGGCCGTCCACGGTCAGTACCGGGGGAGGCTCGGGTCGACATCGCGCGCCCACGCCTCGATTCCGCCGGCGAGGACGAGGCCGGGCGCCCCGGCGCCATCGAGCAGCTGCCGGGCGGTCTCGGCGCGGATGCCGTGGTGGCAGACGATCACGAGCGGTCCCTCGGGGAGCCGGGCCGCGACCCCTTCCGGGTCGCGCTCGATCACGCCGAGCGGCACCAGCAGCGAGCCGGGCAGCTCCACGATGTCGGCCTCCCACGGCTCGCGCACGTCGAGCAGCGTGTGCGGTTCGCCCGCGAGCAGCCGCGCGTGGAGCTCGGCGGGCGACATCGTGTCGGTAACCCCGCAGAACAGGTCATAGTCGATGAGCCCGGTGACCGGCTCGGCCTCCGGGTCGCGCGCGTAGGCGAGCTCGCGGAACGTGCCGCGCAGGCCGTCGTGGACGACGACGCGGCCGAGCAGCGGGTCGCCCGTGCCGGTGACGAGCAGGATCGCCTGGCTGACCATCAGGCCCCCGATGACGCCGCACACCGACGGCAGCGCCCCTGCCTCCGCGCAGCTGGCCACACTGCCCGGAGCCGGAGGCACCGGGAACAGGTCGCGGTAGGTCGGCCCCTGCACCGCCCAGCTGAGGCCGGCCTGGCCGCCGGTCTGGTGCACGGCGCCCCAGACGACGGGGATGCCGGCGAACGTCGCCGCGTCGTCGACCAGGTACCGGGTCGGGAAGTTGTCGCTGCCGTCGAGCACGAGGTCGTAGCCGGAGAGGACCTCCCGCGCGTTCTCGGAGGTCAGCCGTTCGGCGAGCAGCCGGACCTCGATCGTGTCGTCGAGCGCGCGCACGGTCTCCGCCGCCGACTCCACCTTGGCCCGACCGACGTCGGACGGGGTGTGGATGGCCTGGCGCGGCAGGTTGCTCGGCTCCACGCGGTCGTCGTCGACGATGCCGATCGTTCCGAACCCGGCCGAGGCGAGGAGCGGCAGCACCGCGGAGCCCAGCCCGCCCGCACCGACGATGAGCACGCGCGCGGCACGCAGTCGGCGCTGGGCCACCGGCCCGAAGCCGGGCAGCTGCGTGGTGCGGGCGTACCGGGCGGTGCGCTCCGGCGTCAGCTCGGGACCGGGTTCGACCAGGGGCGGGAGGGCCATGATCTCAGCCAATCACACCCGCGGCCCGGTTCCCACCGCGCTGCCTCAGACGACGGTGACGCTAGACCACGGTGACGCTGACGCTGTGCAGCCCGGTCGCGCCATCCGGCACCACGTCCCGCACGGTCGAGGTCTGGACCGTGCCGTTCGCATCCGTCGCCCGCACGGTCAGGGTGCGCGCGCCGGGAGCCGCGTCCCACGCGTACCGCCACTGCCGCCAGGTGTCGGCCGAGATCGCGTCGGCGAGCGTCGCCTCCTGCCACGGTCCGTCGTCCACGCGCACGTGCACGGCGCTGACGCCGACGTGCTGCGACCAGGCCACGCCGGCGACCGCGACCGTCCCGGCCTTCACCTCCCGGCCCGCGGCGGGGACGTCGATCCGGGAGGAGAGCTTCACCGGTCCGCGCTCCGACCAGCCGCGCTCGGTCCAGTACGCGGTGTGGTCGGCGAAGCGGGTCACCTCCAGCGACACCACCCACTTCGTGGCCGAGACGTAGCCGTAGAGGCCGGGGACGACCATCCGCACCGGGTAGCCGTGCTCGAGCGGGAGCGGCTGGCCGTTCATCCCGACGGCGAGGATCGCGTTCCGCTCGTCGGTCAGGGCCTCGATCGGGGTGGATGCCGTCCAGCCGTCCTGACTGGTCGAGAGCACCATGTCGGCGCCGGCGGACGGCTTCGCCCGGGCCAGCAGGTGCCGGATCGGGTAGCCGAGCCAGGTCGCGTTGCCGATCAGGTCGCCGCCGACCTCGTTCGAGACGCAGGTCAGCGTCGTCGTCGACTCCTCCAGCGGCAGCGCGAGCAGCTGCGCGAACGTCAGCTCCACCTCCTGATCGACCATCCCGTGGATGCGCAGCCGCCATCCCCGCGGGTCGATGCCCGGGATCTGCAGGGCGGTGTCGATGCGGTAGAAGTCGGCGTTCGGCGTGATGAGCGGCGAGAGGCCCGGGATGTCGAACGACGCCCCGGCCGGGATCGGGGGAGCGGTGGCGGCCGGGGACGGCAGCTTGACCGCCGCACGGGCGGCTGTCGCGCCGCGGAAGCCCGAGGCCGACGCCTGGCCGACCACCAGGGCCACCGCACCGGCCGCGGCCGTCGCTGCCGTGCTGCCGACGAAGCGCCGCCGGCTGACCCGCCCGCGCGGCGCGACGCGGGTGGGCCGCGTGTCGCGCAGCATCCCGATCAGCCAGCCGAGCAGCAGCACGGCGACCACCGCGGCGAGCACCGACGGCACGGCGTCGATGACGCCGTTGCCCGCGCGCGTCACCGCGGCGACGACGCCGATCACCCCGCCGAGGCCGATCAGGATGCGGCCCAGCGGCGGCCGCCGGAACTCCAGCCAGCCGGCGAGACCGGCGCCGGCCAGCACGACCACGGCGAGCGCGACGATCAGGAACGCCTTGTCGCCCGTGCCGAACGCGGCGATGACGGCCTGCTTGAGCCACGCCGGGGCGAGATCGATCAGGAGCGCGCCGACGGTCAGCACCGGGCTGCCGTTCTGCACGACGAAGGCGCTGACGAGCTCGGCGAGCCCGACACCCGCGACGACGCTCGCGACGCCGGCCGCCGCCGGCCGCCAGAACTCAGCCATGGGTCAAACCTATTGCCGCCGGCTGTGTGCGCGCTCGATCCCGCCGTCCGGCGCCGGGCCGCCCTTGTCGTCGGGGTGTGACACCCGAGGGATCATGTCCGGGGTCGTGTTGTCCTAAATCGACGGTGCGATGCGGGTTTCCGGCAGTGTTCGGGGTGCAGGCAGTTGATGCCCGTGCGGTTGCGGACTGCGACCTTTCCGGCCTGACGGGTCGGGTGAAGGACAGTTTGTCCGCTCGTTCGATGAGGAACGAAAGTGGAGGTTCTCGATGCGGAGATCTCGTGTGAACGTGTCGATGGCAACGCTGGCCGGCGTGTGCGTCGTCAAGAACGCTGCAACCAACGCTCTCCGAGCGGGACGTTGTATCCAGCTGAACATTCCACATGTCGGACCGGGGCTCATCTACGATGTCAAATGGTGACCAGCCGAAGGCGGGGCTCTTCTCCCTCGTCGAGGACTTCTTCGTTTCGCTCCTCGTCGGTGCTGCTTTGGCAGCAGTCCTGGTGACGATCGACGCTTCGCCGCGGGCGATTCTCGCAACCGCGCTCGGAGCTCCCGGAGTCTACTTCCTCGGGCAGAGATACCGGCGGTTTCGGGCTCGCAAGCAGGTTTGAACCGGATTGAGCCGCTGCCGCAACTGGGCGTTCAGCTACACCTACCTCGGTCAGCTCGTCAAAGCGGGTTGCGCGTAGGTTGGCGGAAGGAAAGGCATTGCGATGAAGTTTCGCCAGTGGATTTGGTTCGTGTCCGTGTTCTGGATAGCGATCCTGATCGCCCTCGCCCTCTGGTTGCCCAACGGAGGGATCATCGACCCCAGCAACTGGGCTCCGCTGGGGATCTACTGTTGCACCCTGTTCGTGATCGTTCCAGCCGCCATGGTGGCTCGGTGGCTCGAGCGTCGAGAAGCCGATGATGCCGCATTCCGACGGCAGCAGCCGTAGGCAGTGAGCAACGCGAGGGGCGGTTCCGGACCTTCGGAACCGTCCCTCTGCGCATGGGTGTGACAGGCTTGGGGATCATGTCCGACGCCGCCCCGCCCGCCGCCCGCCGCCTGCGCGTCGAGGACATCCCGGGGTGGTCCGGGCCGGGGTCGGTGAGCGAGGACGCGGTCTACGACACCTTCGTGGCGTGGGTCGAGGCGGGCGGCATCCAGCTCTACCCGGCGCAGGACGAGTCGGTCATCGAGGTCGTGGGCGGTGCGAACCTCATCCTGAGCACACCCACCGGCACCGGGAAGTCGCTCGTCGCCGTGGGCGCGCACTTCGCCGCGCTCGCCCGCGGGGAGCGCACGTACTACACGGCCCCGATCAAGGCGCTGGTCTCGGAGAAGTTCTTCTCCCTCGTCGACATCTTCGGGCCGGAGAACGTCGGCATGACCACCGGCGACTCCGCGGTCAACGCCGATGCGCCGATCGTCTGCGCGACCGCCGAGATCCTCGCCAACCTGGCCCTGCGCCACGGCGATGAGACGCCGGTCGGGCAAGTGGTCATGGACGAGTTCCACTTCTACTCCGACCCCGACCGCGGCTGGGCGTGGCAGGTGCCGCTGCTCACCCTCCCGCACACCCAGTTCGTGCTCATGTCGGCCACGCTCGGCGATGTCACGGCGCTCGCCGCCGACCTGGAGCGCCGCACCGGCCGCGCCACCGCGACGGTCACGGGCGTCGAGCGGCCCGTGCCGCTGCACTATTACTACGAGGTCACCCCGGTCCACGAGACGATCGAGGACCTGCTGCACACCGGCCAGTCGCCGATCTACGTCGTCCACTTCTCGCAGCTGGCGGCGCTGGAGCGGGCGCAGTCACTCTCCAGCGCCAAGATCGCCAGCAGGGAGCAGCGCGAGGCGATCGCCGACCTGATCGGCGAGTTCCGTTTCACGACGAGCTTCGGCAAGACGCTCTCCCGCCTGCTCCGGCAGGGCATCGGCGTGCACCACGCCGGGATGCTGCCCAAGTACCGGCGCCTGGTCGAGCAGCTGGCGCAGCGCGGGATGCTGCGCGTCATCTGCGGCACGGACACGCTCGGCGTCGGCATCAACGTGCCGATCCGCACGGTGCTGTTGACCGCGCTCACCAAGTTCGACGGCACCCGGATGCGCCAACTGAACGCGCGCGAGTTCCACCAGATCGCCGGCCGGGCCGGCCGCGCGGGCTACGACACGGCGGGCACCGTGGTCGCCCAGGCGCCGGAGCACGAGTCCGAGAACCTGAAGGCGTTGGAGAAGGCCGGCGACGACCCGAAGAAGCGCCGCAAGATCGTGCGCAAGAAGGCGCCGGAGGGCTTCGTGTCCTGGGGCGAGCCGTCGTTCCGCAAGTTGATCGAGGCAGAGCCCGAGACGCTCACCTCGTCGATGCAGATCACCAGCGCCATGCTCATCAACGTGATCGGCCGCGGCGGCGACGTGTACGGCCACGTCCGCGACCTGGTGTTCGACAACCACGAGCCGTGGAAGCGGCAACTCGCGCTCGCCCGCCGCGCGATCGAGCTGTACCGGTCGCTGCTGACGGCCGGTGTCGTCGAGGCCGTGCGCACGGGCGGCTCGGTGGAGATCCGTCTCACGGTCGACCTGCAGCCCAACTTCGCCCTCAACCAGCCGCTGTCGCCGTTCGCGCTCGCCGCGTTCGAGCTGTTCGACGCGGAGTCGCCCGTCTACGCGCTCGACATCGTGTCGGTCGTCGAGGCGACGCTCGACGACCCGCGGCCGGTGCTCTCCGCGCAGCAGTTCCACGCCCGCGGCGAGGCCGTCGCGGCGATGAAGGCCGAGGGCATCGAGTACGAGGAACGGATGGAGGCGCTCGAAGAGGTCACGCATCCGAAGCCCCACGACGTGCTGCTGCACGAGGCGTTCGCCACCTACGCCTCCAGCCAGCCGTGGGTCGCCGACTTCGAGCTGCGCCCCAAGTCGGTCGTGCGCGACCTGTACGAGCGGGCCATGACCTTCGGCGAGTTCATCGCGTTCTACAAGCTCGCCCGGTCGGAGGGCGTCGTGCTGCGCTACCTGTCCGACGCGTACCGCGCGCTCAACCAGACGGTGCCGCTCGAGGCCCGCACCGAGGAGCTGCGCGACATCGTCGAGTGGCTGGGCGAGCTGGTGCGGCAGGTCGACTCCAGCCTGCTCGACGAGTGGGAGGAGCTCGTCCACCCCGACGCCGCCCGCCACGCCGCCGAGACGACCGAGCTCGCGCCGCCGGCCCCCCGCAACGTCACCACCAACCGGCGCGCGTTCTTCGTGCTGGTGCGGAACGAACTGTTCCGCCGCGTCCAGCTGGCCGCGCTCGACCGGGTGCACGACCTCGGCGTCCTGGAGGCGGAGGCCGCAGTGCTCGCCGGAGGGGCCCCGCCGTTCACCGAGGCGCAGTGGGACGAGGCGCTGGAGCGGTACTACGCCGAGCACGACGAGATCCTCACCGACGCCTCCGCGCGCTCCGCCGCGATGCTCCTGGTCGACGAGAAGCCCGACGGCGAGGAGGGCGTCTGGCGGGTGCGCCAGATCATCGCCGATCCCGCCGGCGACAACGACTGGGGCATCGCCGCCGACGTGCTCCTGGAGGACTCGGCGCGCGAGGGCGTCGCCGTGGTGCGGGTCACCTCGGTCGGGCGGCTCTGACGAGTTTGACCCGACGCAGGCGCCGTGTGAGTATCGTCACGGTGTCTGAACAGCGCCAGTCCCTTGCATGAACTCCCGATGACGTCTTAGGTCGGGAGGGACGCATCCGACGACACGAGAAAGATAACGGTGGACCTCACCCTCATCGTCGTGCTGGTCATCCTGCTGGCGCTCTTCTTCGACTTCACGAACGGCTTCCACGACACCGCCAACGCGATGGCCACCCCCATCGCGACCGGTGCGATGCGCCCGAAAGTCGCGGTGGCGCTCGCCGCCGTGCTCAACCTGATCGGTGCGTTCCTGTCCACCGAGGTCGCCAAGACCATCTCCGGCGGCATCATCAAGGAGGGCGACGGCGGCGTGCAGATCACCCCGGTGCTCATCTTCGCGGGCCTTGTCGGCGCGATCGTCTGGAACATGGTGACCTGGCTGTTCGGCCTGCCCTCGTCGTCCAGCCACGCGCTGTTCGGCGGCCTGATCGGCGCCGCGATCGTGGGGGCGGGCATCCAATCCATCGACTTCGTGGTCGTGCTCGACAAGGTCGTGCTGCCCGCGCTGATCGCGCCGTTCACCGCGGGGGTGGTCGCGTGGAGCGCGACGAAGCTCGCGTACTGGATCACGCGCCGGTACGACGGCCGGCCCGACGGCCGCGGCGGCTTCCGCTACGGCCAGATCTTCTCGTCGTCGCTTGTCGCGCTGTCGCACGGCACCAACGACGCTCAGAAGACCATGGGCGTCATCACCCTGACGCTGATCTCGGCCGGCCTGCAGCCGCTCGGCTCCGGCCCGGAGATCTGGGTCGTGATCGCCTGCGCCCTCGCGATCGCCCTCGGAACGTACTCGGGCGGCTGGCGCATCATCCGCACGCTCGGCCGCGGCCTGACCGAGGTGAAGCCCGCGCAGGGCTTCGCGGCGGAGACGAGCACGGCGGCCACGATCCTGGCGTCCAGCCACCTCGGCTTCGCGCTCTCCACGACGCAGGTGGCCTCCGGTTCCGTGATCGGCTCGGGACTCGGCCGCCGCGGCTCGTCGGTTCGCTGGGGGACGGCGGGCCGCATCGGCATCGGCTGGCTGCTCACCCTGCCGTCGGCAGCGATCGTCGGGGCGGCCGCGGGCCTGCTGGCGAACCTCGGCCCGGTCGGCGTCATCATCGACACGATCGTGGGCACCGCCGTCGTCGTCTACATCTTCTGGCGCGCCCGCCGCAACCGGGTCAGCAGCGAGAACGCGGTCAAGCCGGTGCCGCTGCAGGGAAAGAGCGAGGTCGCGCAGTCCGGCAAGGCCGTCAAGATCGAGAAGGTGAAGCCGCTCAAGCGCGAGCGGCCGAGGAGGTCGGCATGATCGACTGGGCAGCGTTCGTCCTCGTCTTCGTGGCGGCCCTCGTCGGCTCCTGCGTCGTCGTCGCGTTCTACGCGCTCGGCACGCGCCTGCTCGCGGTGGCGGGCCGGGCCCTCTTCGTCGAGCCGGTGGAGTTCACCGACGCGATCACCGTGCTCACGCCCGAGAAGGCGGCCAAGCTGCAGCGCAAGGCCGAGAAGGCCCAGCGCAAGAACCCGCTGACCGCCGGCCGCAAGCGCTTGGCGCTGACCGGCGCCTACGCCTGCTTCACCGCGTGCGCGCTGGCGGTCCTCTACGGCCTGTACCTGATCATCCCGTACTTCCACCAGTAGCCCCTTCTCCGAGGTGCTCGCAGATGCTGCGATTCCAGCGGAATTGGAGCATCTGCGAGCACCTCAGCGTGAGGGTCAGTCGGTGCCGCGGGCGCGGGCGATCGCGTTCATGACGTGGTAGACGACGATCGCGGCGATGGCGCCGAGCGCGATGCCGTTGAAGGTCAGCTGGCCGAGGTTCAACGTGAAGTCGCCGATGCCGATGATGAGCGCGGTGGCCGCCGTGAACTGGTTCTTCGGCTTGGAGAAGTCGACCTTGTTGTCCAGCCAGATCTTCACGCCGATGATGCCGATGAGGCCGTACAGCGCCGTGGTGACGCCGCCGAGCACGCCGGCCGGGATCGTGTTGATGACCGCGCCGACCTTGGGGGAGAGGCCCAGCAGGATGGCGACGATACCGGCGACCCAGTACGCGGCCGTCGAGTAGATGCGCGTCGCGGCCATGACGCCGATGTTCTCGCCGTAGGTGGTCGTCCCGGAGCCGCCGAAGAAGCCGGCGATGGTTGTGGCCAGGCCGTCCGCGAACAGGGCGCGGCCGGTGAGACGGTTCACCGACGGGTCGGTGAGCTGGGCGACCCCGCGGATGTGGCCGACGTTCTCGGCGATGAGCACGAGCACGACCGGGAGGAAGGCGGGCAGGATGCCCCAGGTCGAGGCGGGGGAGGTGAACGGGTTGGCCGGGAGGGTGAACTGCGGGAGCCCGATCCACGCGGCCTTCTCGACGCCGCTGAAGTCGACCTGCCCGACGATGACCGCGAAGACGTAGCCCACCGCGACGCCGAGGAAGATGGAGAGCCGGCCGAGCATCCCGCGGAACAGGACGGTGCAGAGGATGACGGCGGCGAGCGTCACGAGCGCGGTCACCGGCGCCTTGGCGAAGTTCGCGCCGGCGGCGGGTGCCAGGTTGAAGCCGATCAGGGCGACGATGGCGCCGGCCACGACCGGGGGCATGAGCCCGTCGATCCAGCGGGTGCCCGTCCCGATCACAATGAGCCCGACGATGGCGAGCAGGATGCCCGTGATCAGGATGCCGAACAGCGCCGACGGCATCCCGTGCGCCTTCGTGGCGGCGACGATCGGGACGATGAACGCGAACGATGAACCGAGGTAGCTGGGCAGCCGGTTGCCGGTCACGACGAGGAACAGCAGCGTCCCGACGCCGGAGAACAGTAGCGTCGTCGCCGGCGGGAAGCCGGTCAGCAGCGGCACCAGGAACGTCGCGCCGAACATCGCGACGACGTGCTGGGCGCCGAGCCCGATCGTCCGGGGCCAGGTGAGCCGCTCGCCGGGCAGCACGATCTCGTGCGCTCCGACCTTCTTGCCGTCGCCGTGCAGCGTCCAGGGCAGTGCCATGCGTGTCCTTCAGTGCTCTCGAGTCGGAATAGGCTTGGTGCTGCGCATTCGCGCATACTCGACGAACCTGAATCCTCGCCGGGCACCGCCCACCGATCCTACGGGAGTTCACCATTTCCGCTTCGACCAGCGCGCCCACCACGGCCAAGGGGCGCTTCGACCGCTTCTTCGAGATCAGTGCCCGCGGCACCACCTGGGGCACCGAGGTGCGCGGTGGCGTGCTGACCTTCGTCACCATGGCGTACATCGTCATCCTGAACCCGCTCATCCTCGGTGGGACGAAGGACGTCGTCGGCCACACGCTCGGCACCACGCAGGTGGCCGCGGTGACCGCCCTCAGCGCCGGCGTGATGACGGTGCTGTTCGGCCTGATCGCGCGCCTGCCGTTCGCCTTCGCCGCGGGCCTCGGCATCAACTCGTTCCTCGCCGTCAACGTGGTCAAGATCCTGACCTGGCAGGAGGCGATGGGACTCGTCGTCATCAACGGCATCATCATCGTGCTGCTGTCGGCGACCGGGCTGCGCAAGCTCATCTTCAACGCCGTCCCCGCGCCCCTCAAGACGGCGATCACCGTCGGCATCGGCCTCTTCATCGCGTTCATCGGCTTCGTCGACAGCGGCTTCGTCCGCACCACGACGCTGTCGTCGCCGCCGGTCCAGCTGGGCGAGGCGGGCTCCATCGCGACGCTGCCGACGATCACGTTCCTGATCGCGCTGGTCATCATGGGCGTGCTCATGGCGCGCAAGGTCAAGGGCGCGCTCCTCATCGGCATCGTCGCCGCGACGGTCGTGGCGATCATCGCCGAGGCGATCTGGCACGTCGGCCCGTCCATGGGCAAGAACCCGGCCGGCTGGAACCTCACCGTCCCGCAGTTGCCGACCTCGCTCGTGTCGCTCCCGGACCTCAGCCTCGTCGGCCAGGTCGACCTGTTCGGCGCCTTCGGCCGGATCGGCGCGCTGGCCGCGATCATGCTGATCTTCACGCTCGTCTTCACCAACTTCTTCGACGCCATGGGCTCGATGACGGGCCTCGCCCGGAGCGCTGGACTCGCGAATGAGGACGGCACCTTCCCGCGGCTGCAGTCGTCGCTGATCGTGGAGGGTGTCGGCGCGATCGTCGGCGGCGGCGTCTCGGCGTCGTCCAACACGGTGTTCGTGGAGTCCGCCTCGGGAATCGGCGAGGGCGCCAAGACCGGGTTCGCGAGCGTCGTCACCGGCGTGCTGTTCCTGCTGGCCATGTTCTTCACGCCGCTGACCCAGGTGGTCCCGCTGGAGGTCGCGGCCGCGGCCCTGGTCGTCGTCGGTGCCCTCATGGTGGTTCAGATCCGGCACATCGACTTCAGCGAGTTCTCGGTGGTGCTGCCGGTGTTCCTGACGATCATCGTCATGCCGCTGACCTATTCGATCGCGAACGGCATCGGCGTCGGCTTCATCAGCTGGGTGCTCATCCGCTCTCTCGCCGGGAAGGCGCGCCAGATCAGCCCGCTGCTGTGGATCGTGGCGGCCGGCTTCCTGATCTACTTCGCGCGCGGCCCGATCGAGGGCCTGCTCGGTCAGGTCTGACCCGCCCGGCGATTCGTCACGAATGGGCGCTGTTCGTCACGAATGGCGCCCATTCGTGACGAACGGCGGGGTGACCTCAGGGACAAGTCGGGGGTTACCCCGATACCGGGCGCGAGCGCGGGTCGGTTGGATGGATGCATGACCACCACCACTCCGTACCAGACCGCCGCGCCCGTCCGAACCCTGAGCGTCACGAGCTTCGTGATCGGGCTCTCGTCGATCGTCTTCGGCTGGACTCTCGTCGCCCCGATCGCGGGGCTCGTGCTCGGCATCCTGGCCCTGAGGCGGGAGCCGCTGGGACGGACCTTCGCCATCTGGGGCATCGTGCTCAACGCCGTGATGCTGGCGGGCGCCGCGATCGGCATCGCGTTCGCCGTCGTCGGGCTCGGCGTCGGCCTCATGGCGCTTCCCTTCGCCTGGCTCTAGTCGGTGACTGCGGCCTGCTGTGACCGATGCGGGCGCTCGCGCAGCCGCAGACGTTACGCGAGGCCGCAGTCGCGGTGCGGGACAATGGGGGGATGGAACCATCCCCCCTCGTCCGGCCGCGCAGCTTCGTCGTCCGGGGACGCAAGACCGAAGCCCAGCAGCGGGCGATCGACGAGCTGTGGCCGACCTTCGGCCTCGAGTTCGACGGGTCGCCGCTCGACCTCGACGCCGCGTTCGGCCGCACCGCGCCGCGCGTGGTCGAGATCGGCTTCGGCAACGGCGAGAACCTCCTGACGCTCGCCGAGCGCCACCCCGACCGCGACTTCCTCGGGATCGAGGTGCACGGCGCCGGCATCGGCCGCGTGCTCGGCGCCATGCGCGACCGGGGGCTCCGCAACATCCGCATCGTCCGCCACGACGCGGTCGAGGTCTTCGACCGCGGACTCGCGGCAGGATCCGTCGACGAGATCCTGATCTTCTTCCCCGACCCCTGGCCGAAGGCCCGCCACCACCGTCGCCGGCTCGTGCAGCCGGAGGTCGTCCGGCTGCTCGTGCGGGCGCTCGCGCCGGAGGGCGTGCTGCGGCTCGCCACCGACTGGGAGCCGTACGCCGAGCACATGATCGAGGTGCTCGACGCCGAGCCGGCCCTGGTGAACCAGGCCGGCGCCGACCGCTTCGTCCCGCGCCCCGACGACCGCCCGGTCACCAAGTTCGAGCGCCGCGGCGAACGCCTCGGCCACGCCATCTTCGACCTCGAGTACCGCCCCGCCCGCTGACCCGCCCCACCCCAGCCATCAGCTCCGGAGTTGTTCGACCCGACACGCCGCAACCGGGTCGAAAAAGTCCGGAGCTGACGGTGCGGGAGTGTCCCTAGGATGGGCGCATGACGCACACGGTCGAGGAGCTCCGGTCCGCCTTCGATGCCGGGATCACCAAGCCCCTCGCGTGGCGGCTCGCCCAGCTTCGGGCGCTGCGGCGGATGCTCACCGAGCGGTCGGCGGAGTTCGAGGACGCCCTGCTCGCCGACCTCGGCAAGAACCCGACCGAGTCGCAGATCGCCGAGCTCGGTTTCGTCGTCGGCGAGATCGACCACGCGCTGAAGCACCTGCGCCGCTGGCTGCGCCCGAAGCGGGTGTCGGTGCCCGGAGCGCTGCTGCCGGCACGCGCATCCACCCTGCTGGAGCCCGTCGGCGTCGTGCTCGTCATCGCGCCGTGGAACTATCCGGTGCAGCTGCTGCTCGCCCCGCTGGTGGGTGCGCTCGGGGCGGGCAACGCCGTCGTGCTGAAGCCCAGCGAGCTGGCGCCGGCCACTTCCGCCGCCATGGGCCGCCTCATCCCGCAGTACCTGGACCGCCGGGCCGTCGCGGTCGTCGAGGGCGGCGTGGAGGAGACCACCGACCTGTTGGCGCAGCGCTTCGACCACATCTTCTACACGGGGAACGGGCGGGTCGGCCGGATCGTCGCTGCGGCCGCCGTGGAGCACCTGACGCCGGTGACCCTGGAGCTCGGCGGCAAGTCCCCGGTCTACGTCGACGGCACGGTCGACATCGCCGCGGCCGCCCGCCGGATCGCCTGGGGCAAGTTCATGAACGCCGGCCAGACCTGCGTCGCGCCCGACTACGTGCTCGCCGACCGGGCGGTCGTCCCGCGACTCACCGACGCGCTGCGCGACGCCGTGCGCGAGCTCTACGGCGACGACCCGGCGCAGAGCCCCGACTACGGCCGCATCGTCGACGACAGGCAGTTCTCCCGCCTGACCGGGATGCTCGACTCCGGCACGACCGCGATCGGCGGCGATCACGACGCCGCCACGCGGTACCTCGCGCCGACCGTCCTGGTCGATGTACCCGGGGACGCCCCGGCCATGGCGCAGGAGATCTTCGGCCCGATCCTCCCCATCCTGCCGGTGGACGGCCTCGACGACGCGATCCGCTTCATCCGCGCAGGCGACAAGCCGCTCGCCCTCTACGTCTTCACGTCGAGCGCAACCGTGCGGCGCCGCATCCTGACCGAGACCAGCTCGGGCGCGGTCGGCTTCGGCATCCCGGCCGCGCACCTCGCGGTCGCAGGCCTGCCGTTCGGCGGGGTGGGGGAGAGTGGCGCGGGCGCCTACCACGGCGAGCGGTCCGTCCGGACGTTCAGCCACGAGAAGGCGGTGCTCAGCAAGCCGCTCGCCCCCGACACGATGCAACTCGTCTACCCGCCGTACACCGAGGGCAAGGACCGCTTCGCGCGCGGTCTGCTGCGCAAGCTCGGCTGACCGCCAGCGTGTCGAAGGGAGTCCGGGATAGCGGACAGCACGTCCACTCGGCGACCCGATCCCGGGGGTAGGCTCGGCACTGCCGGAGGCCACGAACGTCCGGCGCCAGATACGCATGCCAACGCACAACGAGAGGCAACGGTGCCAACCGTGAACCCGACAGCAACCATGGGCGACCCGAAGACCACCCCCATCCCCGTGATCGACTCCTCCGAGAACGTCTCCGACGTTCCCACCCCCACCGCGGACGGCCGCCCCACCCGCGTCGAGACCGACTCGCTGGGCAGCCGCGAGATCCCGGCAGACGCCTACTGGGGCGTCCACACCTCGCGCGCGCTCGAGAACTTCCCGATCGCCAAGCGGCCCATCTCGGTCTATCCCGACC
Organism: Leifsonia sp. C5G2; assembly: GCF_013359685.1. Classification (GTDB taxonomy): domain Bacteria; phylum Actinomycetota; class Actinomycetes; order Actinomycetales; family Microbacteriaceae; genus Leifsonia. The sequence goes on along the minus strand of NZ_JABFMV010000003.1, from coordinate 44,053 downwards.
TCATCGTCGCCCTGGCCAGCGTGAAGCAGGCCGCGGCGCGCGCCAACCTGGAGATCGGGGTGCTCGAGCCGCACAAGGCCGAGCTCATCGACCGTGCCTGCCAGCTCATCATCGACGGCGGCTTCCACGACCAGTTCGTCGTCGGCGTCATGCAGGGCGGCGCAGGCACCTCGACCAACATGAACGCCAACGAGGTGATCGCCAACATCGCCCTGGAGCTCGACGGCCGCGAGAAGGGCGATTACGCCCACCTGCACCCGCTGGACGACGTCAACCGCAGTCAGAGCACCAACGACACCTACCCCACCGCCATCAAGATCGGGCTCACCTTCGCACTCGGCCACCTGCTCGACGAGCTCGCGCTGCTGCGCGACTCCTTCGCGCACAAGGCGGCGGAGTTCCGCAACATCCTCAAGGTCGGCCGCACGCAGCTGCAGGACGCCGTGCCGATGACACTCGGCCAGGAGTTCCACGGGTTCGCCACCACCCTCACCGAGGACCACGCGCGCCTCACCGAGACGAAGTGGCTGCTCGCCGAGATCAACCTCGGCGCGACCGCGATCGGCACCGGCATCACCGCGGACCCCGGATACGCGGCCGCCGCCGTGCGCCACCTGAACGCCATCACGGGTCTGAACCTGGAGACCGCACCCGACCTCATCGAGTCGACCAGCGACGCCGGAGCGTTCATGTCGTTCTCCGGGTCGCTCAAGCGCAGCGCAATCAAGCTGTCGAAGATCTGCAACGACCTGCGACTGCTGTCCTCGGGTCCGCAGGCGGGTCTCGGCGAGATCAACCTGCCGGCTCGCCAGGCGGGCTCCAGCATCATGCCGGGCAAGGTGAACCCGGTGATCCCGGAGGTCGTCAACCAGGTCGCGTTCTCGGTGGCAGGGGCGGATGTCACCGTCACCATGGCCGCGGAGGGCGGCCAGCTGCAGCTGAACGCGTTCGAGCCGGTCATCGCGCACTCGCTGCTGCAGAGCATCACGTGGATGGCGCAGGCCTTCCGCACGCTCCGGATCAACTGCGTGGACGGCATCACCGCCAACGAGGAGCGCCTCGGCGCCATGGTCGGATCGTCGATCGGCGTGATCACGGCGCTCACCCCGCACATCGGCTACGCGGCGGCCGCTGCCCTCGCCAAGTCGGCCCTGCTGACGGGCCGGAACGTCGCCGATCTCGTCGTCGAGGCGAAGCTGATGAGCCGCGAAGAAGTGACCCGTCTCCTGTCGCCCGCCCGGTTGAGCGGCCTGGAGGTCATCACGACCGCCATCCCGGTCATCCAGGCCGAGGCGATCGCGGAGGCGCGCGAAGACGGCGACTGACCGCCGCGTCATCGTTCCGCCGCAGCCCTCGTCTACCCCAGCGAAGGGGTGAACACCGTGTTCCGCGCCGACCCGGCCGGAGTGCCGGTGTTCCACGGCGGAGGGCGGCGCGGGTGGCGAGGGACGAGCTGCTGGTCGCACGTTTCCTCGGCGCGATGGAGCGCGTCCCGGGTCTCGAGGTGGTCGACCGCACCGGACCCGTGCTGCGGGTGCGCACGGCCGACGGCCGCAGCGCGATCGTCGGGATCCGCCCCGGAGCGATCGCGGAGACGGTGCGGCGGGTCTCCGGCGACCCGGCGCTCTCAGGCCTCGCCGGGGCGGACGATGTGACGCGGTCGTTCACGCTGTTCCTGCTGGAGCTGCAGGCCGCGCTCTCCGCGCCCGCGTCGCCGCCCATCCGGCGATGGGACTACACCCCGCGCGGCATGGTCGCCGATCAGCCGCGCACGGGCATGCTCCCCGCGTAGCGGTAGCGGGCGCGTCCGGGCCATCCGGAGGCGTCGCTGAGCAGGAACACGTCGATCACCCGCTGCCCGCCCGCGTCGACGGCGGGGACGCGGATGTGCGGCGGGGGCTCGCCGTGTTCCGGCGGCGGCATCGTGACGGTCTTGACGACGCCGTCGTGGAAGAGCTCTGCGAGGAAGCCGGCGGTGTCGTCCATGCCTGCAGGGTAGGGCGCGGCGGCGGCGCCTGAAAGGCAGTCGTGCCAGGGGGACCCGGCGGCGAGCACCGCTCGGTCACAGGATCGGGACGAATCCGGCGACTGTCTTTCGTCCCCCGAAATGCGGACCTAGGGTGTGCCCCAATCGCGGTGACGCTGCCGCGGGAGTGCCCGGTGCTTACCCCACCGGGGATGCCGACCCGAACAAGGCATGGTCTCTGATGCGTACCCGAAGCAGCTCTTCAGCGCGCCCGAAAACCCGACGTGGGCGCCGTTCCGCCCCTCGCACGACCCGCGAGCGCGGGTACTGGTCGTGGCGCGAGTCGGTGCTCGCCCTGATCACCGCCCCGGCGCTCGTGCTGGGCGTGACGGTCGCCGCGTCGGGCGCTCCCGCGCGGGCGGAGGAGGCGCCGTCGACGCAGCAGCCGGCGGCACCCGCCCCGGCCGCCCCGTCCACCACGCCCTCGTCGTCGCCGCCGTCAGCGTCGGCCTCGCCCACCCCGTCGGCGGAGACGGCCCCGGCACCCGCCCCCGCGCCGGCGCCCGCGGCTCCGTCCCAGCAGGCCGCCCCCTCGCAGGCAGCCGCCGCGCCGGAGGTCGCCGCGCTGGCGGCCGGCGACCCCGTGCTCACGATCACGAAGGTCGTCGTGAACACCGGAGGCGGCACCGCGACCCCGTCGTCGTGGACGTACACCCTCACCGGCAAGCGGAACAACGGCAACGACGTCAGCCCCGCGGTCGGGTACACCTTCCAGAGCGGCGTCGCCCGGTCGGTGACGGCGACGGCGACCACGGGCAACGGCGCGAGCGTGCTGCGCACGTACTCGATCACCGAGAGCGGCGGCCCAGGGAGTTACGTGCTCAGCGGGATCGTCTGCACCGGCGCGACCGCCAACGGCACGTTCTCCGGCGGCACGCTCGCCGGGCTGCAGCTGCACGCCGGCGACACCGCATCCTGCACGATCACCAACACGTACCAGGCCCCGCCGACGGCGTCGATCGTGGTCCGTGCGGGCGGCCAGCGCACCGGGGCCGCCACCGTCGGCGCGCTGCCGGACGGCGCCGTGTACCAGGCCGTCCCGGTCGGCGGCGGCGCGGCGGCGACCTGCGCACTCGTCTCCGGGCAGTGCACCCTCTCCGTCCCCGCCGGCGCCGCCTACACCGTCTCGGCGCAGACCGCGGCCCCCGGGTACTACCTGAGCCCGAGCCTGGATGTCGGCGGCTCGTCGAGCGGTTCGCCGACGACGTACGCGTTCCGCACGGGAACGCTGGCCGCGAACTCCACCACCACGGTGCCGGGCACCGACGTCACGAGCGTCTACACCGACGCGAACGGCAACCGGTTCAGCGGGATGCTGGCGCAGTCCCTTCAGAACCCCGCGGTGCAGCAGATGTGCGGCCTGCGCATCGCGCTCGTGCTCGACCAGTCCGGCTCGATGGCGGGCGCGAAGCAGACCGCGCTCAAGGCGGCGGCGAACGACGTGGTCACCTCGCTGACCGGGACGCCCTCCACCCTCGCGGTCTACACGTTCTCCGACACCACCGGACCGAGCATCGCGGCGACCTCCACCGCGTCAGCGTCGGCCGCTCAGCCGCTGCACACCTTCATCAACGGCCTGGCGACGCCGAGCGGCTACACGAACTGGGACCGCGGCCTCGGCCAGGTCGGCTCCGGCTTCGACCTGGTGATCCTGCTGACCGACGGCAACCCGACCACGTACGCGGGCGGCACGGTCGACGGCAGCAACGCGCGCATCGCCTACGTCGAGCAGGGGATGTTCTCGGCCAACCGCATCAAGGGCGCGCTGGGCGAGCGGCTGGTGGCGGTCGGGATCGGCGTGGACGGCGGCGAGGAGAACCTGCGCGCCGTCTCCGGCCCGGCCGCGGGCAGCGACTACTTCGCCGAATCCGACACGGGATTCGGGGACACGCTCAAGCAGCTGGCCACCGGCTCCTGCAGCAACACGGTGACGGTCCAGAAGCGGATCGAGACCGCCTCGGGCACGATCGTCGACAACTCACCGGCCGCGAACGGCTGGAACTTCTCCGGCAGCGTCTCCTCCGGCACGATCGACGCGTTCGCCCCGACCGCGACGCAGAACGGCAGCACGGGCTTCACGAGCGCCCCCGTGGGCGTCGCCGCCGGCTCGTCACCGACCGTCTCCCTCACCGAGACCCCGCAGCCGGGCTACACGCTCGACCGGGCGAACTCCTCCTGCCGGGTCGACGGCCAATCCGTCGCGATCGGCGGCAGCGGGACGACGATCAGCTTCACCGGCGCGGCGGGCGTGGCCATGTCGTGTGTGTTCGTGAACAAGCAGGTGCAGACCTACGGCACGTTCAGCGTGACCAAGCACGTCACCGGCGACGGCGCGCAGGCGGCCGCGGGCACGGGCTTCGCCGTGCACTACAGCTACCCGGCCGGCGCCGGCTACGCCGCCGGCAGCGGCGACCTGAGCATCACCGACGGCGCGACGGCGACGAGCCCGAACCTCCCGACGGGAGCCGTCGTCACCCTGACCGAGGCCGCGCCGGCCGCCGTGCCCGGCGCCACCTGGGGCACCCCCTCGTTCGCGCCGTCCTCCACGGTGACGATCGCCGCGAACACGACCACGGCGGTCACCCTCACCAACCCGATCACCCACGACACCGGCAGCTTCGACGTGCGCAAAGCGGTCGCGGGAGACGCCGCCGGGCTGGTCGGGGCGGACGCGCAGTTCCGCATCCACTACCAGTGGGATGCCGCGGCGGACGGGAGCTTCCCGGCCGGCGACGGCTCCCTCACCATCCGCAACGACGGGGTCGTCGTGGCCGGACCGCGGGTTCCCGTCGGCGCGAGCGTCGTGCTGGGCGAGCTGCCGGCCGCGCCGGTCGCGGGCGCGTCGCTCAGCGACGTCTCCTTCGCTCCGGACAGCCCCCTCCGCATCGCGGACAAGGACGCGACCATCCACGTCGTCGTCACCAACACCTACACGCTGAACCGGGGGACGTTCTCGGTCGCCAAGCACCTCTCCGGCGACGCCGGGCTCGTGCCGGGCGACACGCCGTTCACCGTGGACTACAGCTACCCGGCGGGATCGGGTTACCCGTCCGGGTCGGGCCACCTGACGGTGACCCCGGACGGCGGCGCCGTGCGCTCGGATCCCCTCCCGCAGGGCGCCGTCGTCCACCTCTCCGAGGCGGCCCGGCCGCCGATCGCGAACGGCACCTGGGGCGACCCGGTGTTCTCGGCGAACGACATCGTGATCGGCGACGGCACCGACGTCGCGATCGCCCTGACCAACCCGATCAGCCACGACACCGGGACGATCAGCGTCGTCAAATCGGTCGCGGGCGACGGCTCGGGCGCCGTTCCCGCCGACGCCGCCTTCACGGTGGCGTACCGCTGGGAGGCCGCGCCGAACGGAGGCTACCCGGCGGGCGACGGGACCATCACCGTCCACAACGACGGGGTCGCGGTCGAGATCCCCGACGTGCCGGTCGGTGCGGCCGTCACCCTGACGGAGGGCGCGCACCCGTCGTTCCCGGGAGTCGGCTGGCGCTCCGGGACCTTCAGCCCGGCCGGTCCCGTCGTCGTGGAGGGCGACGGGCAGACCGTGGCCGTCACCCTCACCAACGTCTACACCGTCGACACCGGCGGGTTCACGATCGCGAAGCGGGTCAGCGGCGACGGCGCGTACCTCGCGCCCTCGGGAGCCGTCTTCACCGTCCACTACAGCTACACCGGCGGGATCGCGGGCCGGCCGGGTGCGGGAACCCTCGGCCTGATCGCCGGTGTCCCGCAGAGCGTCACCGGCCTGCCCGCGGGCGCCGTGGTGACGTTCCAGGAGGACGCGCCTGCCGCGGTGCCGGGCGGCACCTGGGGCGATCCCGTGTTCGACCCGGCACCGCTCACCATCGACGCCGGCGGCGACGCCACCGTGACGGTGCAGAACCCGCTCGCCGAGATCCATCCGACGCTGCAGCTGGAGAAGATCGTCACCGACGAGGTGCTGCCGCCCACCGACTGGGTGCTCACCGGCACCGGCGACTACTCGCCGACCGTGACCGACCCGGACGGCGGCGGCACCGCGGCGGTGGCGGTCCGGACCGGCGCCGCGTACACCCTCTCCGAGGCTCCGAAAGCGGGCGCCGACGGGACGGGAGAGTTCGCCGCCGGGGAGTGGACGTGCACCGACACCGCCGGCGGATCGTTGACCGTCGACCGCACAGGGCCCGGAGCGGCGACCCTGCGCGGACTCTCGGCCGGCCAGGCCGTCGTCTGCACCGTGACGAACACCCACCAAGACCAGGGCGTCCGCCTGCAGAAGACGCTCGCCGGTCCCGCCACGCAGAACCCGGACGGGACGTGGACGATCGGCTACACACTCGCCGTCGCCAACCGCAGCGCGCTCGCCGCCACGACGTACGACCTCGCCGACGCGCTCCACTTCGGCGGCGGCATCGTCGTGCAGCAGGCGACTTGGAGCGGTCCCACCTCCGGCGCCTTCTCCGGAACCACGGCCACCCTCGCTCAGGGCGCGGCGCTCGCCGCGGGCCAGACCGCCGACTTCACGGTGAGCGTCACGGCCACGGTCGGGGCGTCCGCCTGGCGCGACCGGACCACCGACTGCCCCGACGGCTCGGGGGACGGCGGGTTCCTCAACACCGCGACCGTCACCTCTGCAGGCGAGACGAGCTCGTCGTCCGCCTGCGACAGCCCGGGCACGCTGACCGTCCGGAAGACAGCGGGCGAGGTCGCCCAAGGACCGCAGGGGCACGTCACCATCGGCTACGACATCGTCGTGAGCAACACGACGCCGAAGCCGCAGTTCTACGATCTCGCCGACACGCCGCAGCCGGCCCCCGGTGCGACGGTGGTCTCCGCGACGGCCACGAAGAACGGCGACCCGGTGCCCTACGACGGCGGCACCCTCGCCTCCGGGGCGGGCATCGGCGGCGGGAGCCCCGAGCATCCCGTGACCGACCACTACACGGTGACCCTGGAGGTCGACGTCGCCGCCTTCGAGACCGCGCAGGCGACCTGCGACGGCGCAAGCACCGGGCTGTTCAACGCCGCGACCCTCAGCACCGGGAGCATCACGACCGAGGCCGACGCCTGCGCCGACCTGCCGACCGGCACGATCACCCTGGTGAAGACGGTCGCGGCGGGCTTCGGCGGCGACCAGCGCTCCGACGCGTGGACCCTCACCGCCGCCGGCAGCAGCGGCCGGACGATCAGCGGACGCTACACCGCGAGCGACCCCGACCCCGCCATCACGAAGGTCGTGGTGCCGACCGGTTCGTACGCGCTCACCGAGGGGCCGGCCATCCCGGGCTATGCGCTCACCGGGCTGACCTGCGCCGACGCGAAGGACGGCGCGGTGGCCGTCCGCGGCGGCGCGGTCGAGCTGGCCCCGGGGATGGACCTGACCTGCACGTTCACGAACACGCCCCGCCCCGCGCACCTGACCCTCATCAAGGAGGTCGCCGATCCGGACGGGAGCGGCACGACCAGGACCCCGCACGACTGGACGTTGACCGCCACGCCCGCCTTCGACGGCTTCGAGCCGGTCAGCGGCCGCGGCGACCCGCAGCGCCCGGACGGCGTCTCCTCCGTCGCGGTCTGGGCGGGCCGGTACGACCTGTCCGAGTCCGGCCCCTCTGGCTTCGCCGCAGGGCGGTGGACCTGTGAGGGGGCGAGCGTCGACGGCTCGGCGGTCACCATCCCGCTCGGCGCCGACGTCACCTGCACCATCACCAACACGGCCGCTCTGCCTCGGCTGACGCTGGTGAAGGTCGTCGACAACGGCGACACGGGCGGCCGGGGGGTGCCGAGCGACTGGATCGTCTCCGCCGCCGGCCCCACCTTCTTCGGCGGCCCCGGCTCGGACGACCCGTCGCAGCCCGACCCCGCGATCACGCACATCGGCGCCGCGGTCGGCGACTACACCCTCTCGGAGGACGCGTCCGCGGCCCCCGCGGGGTACGAGCTCGCCGGCCTGAGCTGCACGAACACGGTCGACGGCACCGTGCTCGACACCACCGTCGCCGACCCGACCCTACACCTGGCGGAGGGGGACGACGTGGTGTGCACCTTCACCAACCGCGCCATCCCGGCCGCCTGGACGCTGAGCAAGACGAGCAACCGCGGTGCCACCGTGATGCCGGGGGATGTCATCCGCTACGAGCTGACGCTGACGCACACCGCCGGCGTGCTGCCGCGGTTGCTGCTGCTCCGCGACATCGACGACCTGAGCGGGGTGACACCGCACGCCGCGTTCGTGCCGGGAAGCCTGTCCGCCTCGTCCGGCGCCGCCACCCTGCAGGACGGCCGGCTCGACTGGACCCTGACCGACCTGTCGGGCGGGGCCCTCACGGTCGCGTACAGCTTCCGGGTGGCACAGGATGCGTGGGGCGTCACCCTGCGGAACGCGCTGACGCCGCCGCGCGACGTGACCTGCCCGGAGGGCACCTGCGAGACGACGTCGAGCACTCCCGACCTCGAACTGTGGAAGACGGCCACGGTCACGTCGAAGGCCGACCCGGCCGACCCGACGCGGGTGCTCCCGGGCGGCACGGTGGCCTACACGCTGTCCGCCCACAACCCGACCGCGGTCGACCTGCCGGCCGGGCAGACGGAGACGGACGATGTGAGCGGCCTGACCGGCCGCGCCACGCTCGGTGCCCTCGGCGCGGGACTGAGCCGCGACGGCTCCGACCGGCTCACGTGGACGCTGCCCGCCGTGCCCGCGGGGGCGACCGTGTCCGTCGGCTACACCGCGACGGTCGCCGACGACGCCGCGGGGAGCACGCTCACCAACACCCTCGTGCCCGGCACCGGTCACTGCCTGCCGCCAGCCGACGACGGCCCGAGCTGCACGACCAGCAACGACGTGCCGCGCATCGATCTCGGGATGGTGAAGACGGCCTCCACGGAGGGTCCTGTGGATGACGACCCGGGTGCGAGCAGCGAGTACGCGTACACGCTGACGGTGACCAACCATGGCGACACCGCCGCGACCGACGCCGTCGTCACCGACGTGCTCCCGGAGCAGATCGACCTCGACGTCGAGAAGGGGAGCGGCGGCTTCGACGACGTCCCCGCCGGCTGGACACCCGCGTTCGACCCGGCGACCTCCACCGTGACCGTGCGCATCCCGTCGCTCGCGGTGGGCGGCACCGCGGCCATCCGGATCCATGTCCTGGTGCGGCCTGTCGTTCACGGCTCGGTCGACGCGCCGGTCGGGGCCGTACCGCCGGGGCAGGACGGGCCCGACCCGGTCACCCCGCCCGCGACGATCGATAACCGGGCGTGCGTGGCGGTCGCGGAGGACGTCGACCCGTCGAACGACTGCTCTGCGGCGTCCGTGCCGCAGAGCGCCGTCGCGGCCAACGTCTGGGTGCAGTGCCAGGCGGACGTCCCGTACCTGCACTACGACGTCCGCACCACGCCGAACCTGTCCGGCGAGCCGGTGACGCTGCAGTGGACGCCGTCGCAGCCGGGGACGAACGGTGTGCCCGCGAGCGATCTGGCCCCCGACCCGGCCGGGGTCACCAGGACGCTGCACGACGGCGACAGCGGAACCATCCTGTGGCCGGGCGCCGCCGTGGACGGCGACGGTGTCGGCGTCGGCTTCCCCGGCTGGCGGCCGATCGCCGAGAGCGACTACGACGCGAGCGGCGCACTGCGCTTCCCGCCCGCCCAGGTGTTCGAGGGGCTGGTCTACGACCCGTCGACGGTCGCCACCGACGCCTGGCGGTACCCGTCGACGGTGACCATCCGCGTCAACCCGACCGAGACCTACACCGTGGTGTACCCGCCCGCCGCCACGGCCTGCGCGGTCGCCCGGGTCGCCAAGGTGGGCATCGTCAAGACCGCGAGCACCCCGCTCACGCATCCGGGCGGCACCTTCGGCTACACGCTGCAGGTGGACGATCTCGGCCTCGGCGCGGCGGATCCGGTCACACTGACCGATCCGATCCCGGCGGACCTGCGCGTCGACTCCATCGCCACCGACACCACGGCGTTCCCGCGCTGGCAGGACTGCGCGGTCGTCGGCTCCGACGGCGACGGGTTCGGCGGGACGCTGACCTGCACGCTGTTCGGCCCGCTCTCGGCGTCCGCGCCGTCGGCGCCGGAGGTGAACGTGCGGGTGACGGTGCGGACCGGGACCGCCGCATCCAGCATCTCCAACACCGCGAGCGTCTGCTCCCGGCACCAGGGCGATGCCGCCGCGGTCACGGAGTGCGCGCAGGCGACCGCCGTCGTGTACCTCAGTGTGGCGACGCTGCTGGCCGCGACGGGCCTCGACCTGTCCGCGGCCGGTGGGCTCGCGCTGGCGCTGCTGGCCTCCGGCGCCCTGCTCTGGACGGTGCTCCTGCGCCGCCGGCGCCGATATGCGGACATTGGTGTCTAGGCTTCCCGGCCGGTCGTTCGCCAGAGTTGAGGCAGGCCTTCACAGAGGTCGTCATGCCTGACATGACGACAAGGGTGCCGGCGCCGTTGACTCTCGCTGCACCGGGCGCCGGCACCCGTCCTTCACCGCGACGGCTGAGGGCCGCGGGGGTCCGTCTCCGACACACGGTACCGCCTGCACCCGGGTCGTGGCGTCGCCCGAATTCGGGGGTGCTCCGGTGTGCGCGGGTGCAGCGGCCGATGCGTCATGGATGCACACTACGGCCGATATTAAAACGTGCGGTATTCCCCCAATCGAGGGGATGCGACGTCCTCTCCGCCCGGGCCGGTGCCTCGGCCGGAGAGGACGCCGGAGGGGTTCACTGGAAGGGCGCCCAATCGTCGAGGTCGTACTCGAGCTCGATGCCGTCGTACAGGCGGACCCGCCAGACCTTGCTGTCGCCCCCGACGTATTGGCCGCGGGCTGTCTCCATCGCCCACTCGCCGTCGCCTGTCCGGCGCCAGCGGATCATCCCCACATGCTCGCGAAGCCGCGGCGCGTGCGGCGGGTGAAGGAAGTCGGCTTCCGACATCTGTTCATCTCGTCCCCCTCGCTGCACCTTCATCCTGAGGCGATTCGCAGGATCGACGCTATCCCCCAAAAGTGGCACGAGTCCGTGCTGGGCCGGTGTCAGGCGCCGCGCGCCTCGGCCTCGCGGAACAGCGCGAGCATGTCGCGGCCCAGCTGGTGCGGGGCGGTCTCGCAGGGGCTGTGACCCGTCCGGTAGACCGCGAAGCGGGCGCCGAGGGCAGCTGCGTTCGCGGCATGCAGATGCGTGGGCCACAGGTCGTGCTGGCCGGTGACCACGAGCAGCGGGATGCCGCTGGCGGCGACCCGCGCGCGCACGTCAGGGACATGCTTCATCAGGCCGACGATGTCGTCCACGCTGGACCGGCGGGTGAGCGAGAACCGCGACCGCACGAAAGCGAGCCGGCTGTCCGACACCCGGTTCTTGTTCGTGACGATGCCCCAGATCATCAGCGAGGCGGCGATGTGCGGCGTGGTGAGCCAGCTCAGCCAGCCGATGATGCGCACCCCGCGGAACGACTGCCCGGGCTCCGGCGGCGCGGTCAGCAACGTCAGGGAGCGGAACAGCTCGGGATGCTGCACGAGCGCCAGCTGGGCGAGGATGCCTGCGAACGAGTAGCCGAGCACATGGGCGGGGGCGCCGTCGCGGAGGAACGCCACCACGTCGGCCACCAGCAGGTCGTACGTGTACCGCTCGCCCGCCGCGGGCCCGGCATCGGCCGACTCGTACTGGCCGGCCAGGTCGAAGCTCTGCACGTGGTAGCCGGCGGCGACGAGGATGGGGGCGAGGAGGTAGAAGTCCTCCTTCGAGCCCGTCACGCCCGGGATGAGGACGACGCGCGGGTCGCCGGGGTCGCCCAGCGAGGCGACCGCCAGCTCGCCGCTCGGGGCGCGGAAACCCGAGAACACGGTCCCGACCGGGGCGACCGACCAGTCGATGTCGGGCAGGGCGGCATCGAGGCGCGCGGCCTCGTCGTCCCCGCCCGTGACCGGGCGCCTCTCACCGATGGACACGAGGCTACGCTAGCCCACTCGGCGCGCCGGGGGGCTCAGACGACGCGGCAGTACGTGGTCAGCGAGCCGATCCCGCCGATGGAGACGGTCACGGTGGAGCGGTCGCGCAGGAACACCGGAGGGGTGCGGGAGTAGCCGGCGCCGCCGGGGCTTCCGGTGGAGATCAGGGTCCCCGGGGGGATGGTGGCGGAGCGCGACAGGAACTCGATGATCTCGGCGACCGAGCGCACCATGTCGGCCGTGGAGGCGTCCTGCAGGATGGCGCCGTCGACGTTGGTCGTCAGCCACAGGTCCTGCGGGTCGGGGATCTCGTCGGCGGTGACGACCACCGGGCCGGTCGGGGTGAAGCCGTCGAACGACTTGCAGCGGGACCACTGCGCCTCCGAGAACTGAAGGTCGCGGGCGGTGATGTCGTTGACGACCGTGTAGCCCCAGACGTAGTCGAGGGCGTCGCGCACAGAGACATTGCGCGCGGGGGTTCCGATGATGACGCCGAGCTCGGCTTCGTAGTCGACCTGCGTGGAGAGGTCGGCGGGCCAGGAGGTGGTGGCGCCGTGGCCGGTCAGCGAATTGGGCCACAGGTTGAAGACGGTGGCGGCCTTCTCGCTCCGCAGCTTCAGCTCGGAGGCGTGCGCCGCGTAGTTCGCGCCGATCGCGATGACGTGCGGCGGGCGCAGCACCGCCGACGCGTGGCGCAGGCCGTGGACCGGGGTCAGCTCGCGTCCGGACGCCTCCGCGGCCTCAACGACGGCGCGGACCTCGGCGAGACCCTCGTCGCCGCGCTCGATCAGATCCTGCAGGTCGCGCGGCGCCCGCTCCATCACCTCGTCGAGGAAGAGCGCCCCGTCACCGAGGACGGCGGCGAGTCGGGGATGGGCATCGGCGTCGGTGCTGAGGTGCGAGAATCTCACCCACCCAGGCTATCCGGGTTCTCCTCAGCGGCCGAACCCGTGGCTGTCAGGCGACGGCGCCCGGGGCCTCGTGCTCGTCGGCACGCCGCCGGCGGGCGACGCGGCGTCGCCAGGGGGAGTGCTCCGGCAGGTGCAGCGCCAGCGTGGTGTACGCCCAGCGGAGGCGCCGGCCGAAACCGCGCCAGGTCGAGAACGGCCGGGCCGAGATGCCCACCGTGAGGCGGTCGTCGTAGCGGACCACGGTGTCGAGGTCGAGGTGGAACGACAGGTCGAGGTCGTCGTGGATGTCGCCCCGGTCGCGGTGGACGCGCTCGCGCGCATCCAGCCACACCTCACGGCGCATGGCGAAGTTCGAGCCGAAGATCGGCGGGTTGCCCAGCCAGATCCCCATGGACCAGAAGTAGCCGCCGATGTACAGCACCTGGCCGAGCCCGGCGACGATCGGGTTGCCGTCGTAGAAGACGCCGCGGCCAGTCAGCACGCCGATCTCGGGGTCGGCGGTCAGCTCCGCCTCGATGTGCAGCAGCCAGTCGGTCGGGGTGCGGGAGTCGGCGTCGAGGCGCGCGATGATGTCGCCCGCCGCAGCGTCGTACCCGGCGGAGGCGGCCGGCCAGATCCCGCGCACCGGCTGCTCCACCACGCGCGCGCCCGCCGCACGGGCGACCGCGGCGCTGTCGTCGCTGCTGCCGTTGTCGACGACGACGATCTCGTCCGCCGGTCGCAGCTGCGCCGCGAGGTCGGCGAGGCACCGCGCGAGCATGGCGGCGTCGTCGAGCACGGGGATGACGACGGAGATGGTGGGCACAGGATGAGCCTATGACCGAGGTGACGGAACCACGAGACGACTCACGCGCGCCACAAGTGCAACCCGGCGTAGGAACGCCACGGCGCCCAGCGCGCGCCGTGCTCCCGGAGGCCGGCGGGGTCGGAGGGGAGGCCCAGCCGCGCGGCGCCCTGGCGGAGGGCGAGGTCTCCCGTGAGCAGCACGTCCGGGCTGCCGAGCACGCGCAGCGCGATGTAGCCGGCGGTCCACGGCCCGATGCCCGGGAGCGCGAGCAAGCGCGCCTCCAGGTCCTCCCGCGACTCGCCGACATCGATCCGGAGGCTGCCGTCCGCGAGCGCGGACGCCGCGCCCACGATGGCGTCGATGCGGCGGCCGGGTCCGCGCAGCACCTCCCGGCCGTGCTCGGCGATCGCCGCAGCGGTCGGGAACAGGCGGGTGAAGCGTTCCGGGGCGCCGGGCGCATCCACCCCGGGCACAGGCAACTCGATCGCTTCGCCCACGGCGTCCGTCAGCCGGGTGAGCGCGGTGCGCGCCGCGGCCAGCGACACCTGCTGACCGATCAGCGCGCGGAACACGATCTCCTCCGGGTCCACCGCTCCGGGGAGGCGGACGCCGGGCGACGCGGCAACGCTCGGAGCGAGCGCGGGGTCGGCGGCGAGGGCGGCGTCGATGGCCTCGGCGTCCGCATCCAGGTCGAGCAGCCGTCGCACCCGGGCCACGAGCGGTGCGAGGTCGGCGATATCGGCGAGGGCCGCGTCGCACTGCACCGCCGGCGAGGCGGCGGAACCCGAGAGGGCGAGCCGCACGACGGCCGGCCCGTGCGGAAGGCGCAGGGCGCGGGCGTAGACGGGACCATGGGGCGTCGTCCACGACGCCTCGACGCCGGCGACGGCGCGGGCGCCGAGGAAGGCGAGCACCGACGCCCCGTCGAACGGTGGTCGGGTCGGCAGCCGCAGACTCAGCGTCGTCGCGCCCGCCTCTGCGTGCGCGACCGCCGTCGGCCGCTTCGCCGCGGCCCGGAGCGCCCCCGGCGTCAGCCGGTACACCTCGGCCATGGTCTCGTTGAACTGCCGCACGCTCCGGAAGCCGGCCGCGAACGCGACGTCGGTGATCGGCAGGTCGGTGCCGGTGAGCAGCAGCCGGGCCGTCTGCGCCCGGTGGGCCCGGGCCAGCGCGAGCGGACCCGCGCCGAGCTCGGCCGTGAGCACCCGCCCGAGGTGGCGCGGCGTGTAGCCGAGCCGGCGGGCGAGGCCGGGCACGCCCTCCCGCTCGACCGTGCCGTCGGCGATGAGTCGCATGGCACGGGCGGCGAGGTCGTCGCGCACGTTCCACTCCGGCGAACCGGGTACCGCGTCGGGCAGGCAGCGCTTGCACGCGCGCAGCCCCGCCTCGTGCGCGGCCGCGGCGGTCAGGTAGAAGCTGACGTTGCCGGGCTTCGGCGTGACGGCGGGGCAGCTCGGCCGGCAGTAGATGCCGGTGGAGTGCACGCCGGTGATGAACTGCCCGTCGAAGCGGGCATCCCTCGCGCTCATCGCCCGGTAGCGCTCGGCGAACACCGGGTCGGCGAGCGGTCCCTTGGCGTGCTCGATAGTGCTCATGTCCTCAGCCTCGCACCGGCCACCGACGATTCATAGCGGAAATCGGACATCACCCGGCGGTCGAACCGAGCACCCGGACGTTCGAATCCCCGTCTGGGCCGCATCCCGTCGGAGGTTCGGGCGAAGGCGGTGCGGATCTCCGACGAAAGCGGTCGGTAGCCTGAGGGGATGGACGTTCTGGAGTGGCTGGCGGCGGCACTGGGCGAGGAGGCCGGGACGGCCGGGGTGCTCTCGACGGACCCCGGGCTGCTGGACGCGGCCCGCGCGGACAAGTCTGGCTGGGCCGCCGACGGCATGCCCCTCGCGATCGTCAGCGCCCGCACCGTGGAGCACGTGCAGGCGACGCTGCGTGCGGCGAGCGAGTTCCGCGTCCCGGTGGTCCCGCGCGGCGCGGGCACGGGGCTGGCCGGAGGGGCGAACGGCACCGACGGCTCGATCGTGCTCGACGTGTCCGGCATGAACCGCATCCTCGAGATCGATGCGGAGGACCAGCTCGCCGTCGTCGAGCCCGGCGTGATCAACAGCGACCTCAACGCCGCACTGGAGCCGTACGGGCTGTTCTTCGCGCCCGACCCGGCCAGCCGCGCCGTCTCCACCGTCGGCGGAAACATCGCCACCAACGCGGGCGGCCTGCTGTGCGCCAAGTACGGTGTCACCCGCGAGGCGGTGCTCGGCCTCGAGGTCGTGCTGGCCGACGGCCGGCTGCTCCGCACCGGACACCGCACCGTGAAGGGCGTCACCGGCTACGACCTGACCGCCCTGTTCGTCGGCTCGGAGGGCACCCTCGGCGTCATCGTGGGCGCGACGGTGCGGCTGCAGCCCATCCCGCCGGGGGAGCCCGTCACCCTCGGTGCGCTGTTCCCCGACGTCCGCACCGCGGCGGAGGCGTCGGCGCGGGTGACCGCCGCCCGGCTGCGCCCCGCGGTCATGGAACTGCTCGACGCCCCGGCCCTCGAACGCATCTCGGCGCACCTCGGCCGGGCGACGTTGGAGGAGGCCTTCGGCGCGAGCGACGGCGCGGCCTACCTGCTCGTGCAGTTCGACGGCGCGACGGCCGCGGCCGACGCCGCGGCCGCGGGCACGCTCATCGCGGAGACGGGCGGCACGGTCCGCGTCGCCGCGGACGCGGCGGAGGGGGAGCGGCTGCTGGCCCTGCGCCGGGCGTTCCACCCCGCGCTCGCCGCGTCGGGCGAGGTGCTGATCGAGGATGTGGCGGTGCCGCGCTCCCGCATGCCGGAGATGTTCGCGGCGATCGAGCGCATCTCCGCCCGCTACGGCATCCCGATCCCCACCGTCGCGCACGCCGGGGACGGCAACCTGCACCCGAATTTCGTGTACACGGGCGACGAGGTGCCCGCCGTGGTGTGGGACGCCGCGAACGACCTGTTCCGCACCGCCATCGAGCTCGGCGGCACCCTCACCGGGGAGCACGGCGTCGGCGTGCTCAAGCGCCGCTGGCTCGCCGACGAGGTCGGACCGGACTCGTACGAGCTCCAGGTGAAGCTGAAGTCGGTCTTCGATCCGCTCGGCGTCCTCAACCCGGGCAAGGTCTTCGGGGGCCGTTAACGGACTCGACCCCCGGTGGTGCGGCGATGCCTGCAGCTCTCCCGGGGGATCGAGTTATGGCCTTAAGGATGCCCCCGCCATCCCGGGAAAGCAACCCCCGATCGCGCCCCGCCCGGTTCTGCGCGCTGAGCGAACGGGCTTTGACGGGGGCCCGCAGCACCGGTTGGATGGGGGACATGGCAGAGAACACCAACCAGAAGCCCGAGGTCGACGCTCCCGAGGGTCCGGCCCCCGCGACCCTCGAGATCGTCGACATCGTCGAGGGCACCGGCGCCGAGGCGACGCCGGGCGCCAAGGTCGACGTGCACTACCTCGGCGTCGAGTACGAGACCGGCGAGGAGTTCGACTCGTCCTGGAGCCGCGGCCAGTCGATCAACTTCCCGCTCAACAACCTCATCAAGGGCTGGCAGGAGGGCATCCCCGGCATGAAGGTCGGCGGACGCCGCAAGCTCACCGTCCCGCCGGCGCTCGCCTACGGCCCGGCCGGCGGCGGTCACCCGCTCTCGGGCAAGACCCTGATCTTCGTCATCGACCTGCTCGGCGTCAGCTGAGCGTCCCCGCACACGCGAAGCGCTCCCTCGGCCACGGCCGGGGGAGCGCTTCGTCGTTCCGGGTGCAGATGGTACCGGGTCAGAGGCTCGGCGGCTGCATCCTGGTCGGGATGGCGACCCGGTTCCACACGTTGATGGTCGCGATCGCGAGCAGCATGTTGGCGAGCCCTTCTTCGCCGAACTCCGCGAGCGCCCGCTCGTACAGCTCGTCGGGCACGCCGTCCTCGTGGATGAGGGTCACCGCTTCGGTGAGCTCCAGCGCGGTGCGCTCGCGCTCGTCGAACCACGGCGACTCCCGCCAGGCGGAGACGGCGAACACCTTGCGGAGCGGGAAGCCGCGGCCCTGCAGGTCGACGGAGTGCATGTCGACGCAGTAGGTGCAGCCGTTGATCTGCGAGGCGCGCAGCTTGATCAGGTCGCCGAGCGGCTCTTCGATGTTCCGGCCGACGTAGCCGTCGAGCTTGACGATGGTGCGGTAGCCCTCTGCTGCGAGGGCGGGGATCTGGATGCGTTCGGTCATGGCTCCACGCTACGAACGCCATTGGCCGGTTGTAAGCTCCAATCGGATCGATTCCAACCAGACCATTCGGAGGCCGCCTGTGGACATCCACGTCGCCATCGGCGGTCGCGGCGACCGCGCCGACCGCATCTACCGGCAGCTGCGCGACGCCGTCGTCGACGGGCGCCTGCGCCGTGGCGAGCGGCTGCCCGCCACGCGGGAGCTCGCCGAACGACTGCAGGTGTCGCGTTCGACGGTCTCGACCGCCTACGAGCGACTCACGGCCGAGGGGTACCTCGCCGCGCGGGTCGGCGCGGGCACTTTCGTCGCCTACGCGGGCGCAGGTGACGGCGGTTCGGGCAGGCGGCCCGCGGGCGCTGCACGTCCGGCGCCCGCATGGCGCGACCTCGACGACCCGCTCTGGACCGAGCCGCGCCCGATCGCCTACGACTTCAGCGTCGGCTCGCCCGATCCCGCGGTCTTCCCGCTGGATACCTGGCGTCACCTCGTCGCCGGTGAGCTGCGCGGCGGCCTCCGGCGCGCCGGGCTGTACGGCGACCCGGCGGGCGTCGAGCGTCTGCGGGAGGGGATCGCGCGGCACCTCGGCCTCGCCCGCTCCGTGGAGGCGTCGCCGGCCGACGTGCTGGTCACGCACGGCGCGCAGCAGGCGTTCGACCTGATCGCCCGCGTGCTGCTGCGCCCGGGCGACACGGTGGCGATCGAGGACCCGGGCTACCCTCCCGTCCGCCAGCTGTTCGAGACGTTCGGCGCGCGGGTCGTGACGGTGCCGGTCGACGAGCGCGGGCTGCGGGTCGACCTCCTGCCGCGCGCGCGGCTGGTCTACGTCACGCCGTCGCACCAGTTCCCGCTCGGCGGCGTGCTCCCGCTGGAGCGCCGGGTGGCGCTGCTGGAGTGGGCCGCCCGCAACGACGCGGTCGTGATCGAGGACGACTACGACAGCGAGTACCGGTTCGGCTCCCGGCCGCTCGACCCGCTGCAGCGGCTGGATGCGCAGGGCCGCGTCGTCTACGTCGGCACCTTCTCCAAGACGATGCTCCCCGCCCTCCGGCTCGGCTTCATCGTGGCGCCGCCCGGCCTGCTGCCCGCGCTCCGCCACGCGAAGCGGCTCACCGACTGGCACAACGACGTGGTCACTCAGCGGGCGATGGCGCGCTTCCTCGACTCCGGGGGCTTCGCGCGGCACGTCAAGCAGGCGACCCGCGTGTACGAGGAGCGGCACCGCGTGCTCGAGGCGGCCGCGGCCGAGCTGCTTCCCGGTTTCGTGCCCGTGCCGTCGGCCGCCGGGCTGCACCTGGCGCTGCTCGCGCCGGAGGGGTCGGAGGAGGCGGCGGTCGACGGGCGCCGGGTCGCCGAGCGCGCGGCGGTCGCGGGCGTGTCCGTCCAGCCGGTTTCGCGCTTCCGGGTCGCGTCGGGCGCCGACGGCATCCTGCTCGGTTTCGGCGGCATCCCGGCCGATCAGATCCCGGACGGCCTGCGCACGCTCGCGCAGGCGGTCGAGCGCGAGCGCATCGTTCCGGGAACCGCCTGACCTCACCCCTGCTGCGCAGGGCTGCCGGGGGACTACCGTTGCCGCATGCCCATCGAAGACGCGTTCCCGCACGGCACCCCGATCTGGGTCGACCACCAGAGCGGCGACCAGCCCGCCTCCCGCACGTACTACCGCGAGCTCTTCGGCTGGGAGGTGGGAGCAGCCGACGAGGCCACGGGCGGCTTCTCGCTCGCCACGGCCAGGGGAGTGGCCGTCGCCGCCCTCGGCCCGCTGCCGGACGCGCCGGCCCCGACGACGTGGACCGCCTACTTCTCGGTCGACGACCTGGATGCGGCCGCGACCGCCGTGCTCGACGCCGGCGGGTCGGTGCTGCTGGCTCCCGGGGAGCCCGTCCCGGGCATCCGGCTGGCGATCGTCGCGGACCCGGCCGGGGCCGTGTTCGGCCTCTGGCAGCGCCAGGAGCGGAACGCTCCGTGGCTGCGCGACGAGCCGGGAGCGGTCGACTGGCTGGAGCTGGTCGCCGCCGACCCCGCCGCGACCTACCCGTTCTACGAGCGGGTGCTGGGCGTCGGCGTGAGCGAGATGCGGGTCGGCGACGAGCCGTACGGGCTCTTCGACGTCGGCGACACCAGCGTCGCCGGCGCCTACCGCAGCGACGGCGCCGACCACAGCGACGGGACTGGCGAGCCGCACTGGCTGCTCTACTTCAACGTCGCGGACCTCGACGCCGCCGTGGTGCGCGCCACCGAGCTCGGCGGCACGCTGCGCACCGAACCGCAGTCGGCCGCGGGGGTCGGCCGCTGGGCGGAGGTCGTCGACCCGCAGGGTGCCGTGTTCGGCCTCCTGGAGCCGGAGCCCGAGCCCGTCTGAGCGGGTCTTCGCGCCCGCCGCCTCTGGTAGACTCTTCCAGTTGCCGTCGAACGGCCGCGGATCAAGAGAGCCCAGGCATACGGCCCCGGGCACCGCGCAACGAACAGAAAGGGGATCCCTCTATGGCGCTGGATGCAGACACCAAGAAGGCGATCATCGACGAGTACGCTACCCACCCCGGTGACACCGGATCCCCCGAGGTGCAGGTCGCGATCCTCACCAAGCGGATCAAGGACCTCACCGAGCACCTCAAGGAGCACAAGCACGACCACCACTCGCGTCGTGGCCTGCTTCTGCTGGTCGGTCAGCGTCGCCGTCTGCTGGGCTACCTGGCAGACATCGACATCAACCGTTACCGCTCGCTGATCGAGCGTCTCGGTCTTCGTCGCTAGTCGATCGACACCGCGAACTTCTTACAGGACGGGCCGTCGCCTTCGGGCGGCGGCCCGTTCTGCTGTGCTCGGGGACTCCCTGCCCCCGGGGTCACGGCCGTCCGGGATCACGGTCGTCCGTGGCTCGACGCCTCGAAGGCGTCCAGGGCGCGCTGCAGGAGCGTCTCGCGGTCGAGGCCGGTCGCCGCGGAGAGCGCGGCGATGCGGGCGTCGAGCGTCGCTGCCGCCGGTGCGACCGGTGCGACCGGTGCGACCGGTGCGGCACCCGTCTCGCCCGGCGTGCCGGCCCGCAGCAGCCGCGCGAGCACCGGGAGTGCGACGACGCCGAGCGCGTCCACGATGCCGATGACGCCGAACAGCCGCCAGTACAGGTCGCCCGCGCCGCTGCCCGGGATGGCTCCCTCGGTGACGACCGGCAGCACGAGCATCAGGGCGACCACCGAGGCGGCAACGATCGTCACGGGCAGGCCGACGCGCACGATGGCGTGACGGCGACGGCCGGCCAGCAGCAGGAGCAGATTCACCTGGGCGAGCGTGAGCGCGACGATCCCCGCCGTGCCGAACCAGCGGAAGGCCTGACCGAGCAGCTCCCACGAGCCGGCACCCCACGGGACCCAGATCAGCACGAGCCCGAGCACGAGCGCGACCGCGCTCACCGCGAGCCCGGCGAACCCGACCGCCCTGACCGGGCGCGACACGACGGCGAGGTGGCACAGCGACACCGAGCTGAACACGCCGATCAGCAGGGTGGTCAGGATCACGCGCCCCTGCGTCTCGCCGAAGCCGCTCGTCAGCAGCACGACGCATCCCACGAGCGCGGTCACCGAGAAGGAGGCGATGAGCACGACGACGGCCGCCCTCCGGATGCCCTTCAGCGCATCCGGGCGCTCCACCGCGGGCGGGCGGGGGGAGCCGGGGATCGGTGCGGTCACGGCGCCCCCTCAGCGGTGGTCGGGGTCGGCGCCCGGCCGGACCGCAGCGTCGTCGCGCAGGTCGATGCGGCGGCGGCCGTCGTCGCCCTCGGTGACGTCGATGCGCGGCGCCGCGTCGCTCTCGTCGGCCTTGGGGCCGGTGGTCAACTGGTCGGCGCGGTCGTCTCGCTGGCTCATCCTCCGACTCTCCCGCGGTCCGGCCGTCACGACAAGGCAGCGCGCCGTGCGGCGACGGCGCGGTCCACCAGCGTGGCTGCGACGAGTCCCGACGCGATCAGCGCGATCCCGACCGCCACGCCGACCAGCCCGAGCACGGGGGAGGCGAGCGGGAGCGCCAGGATCAGCACCAGCGCGATGCCGGTCTTCAGCGGCCGGATGACCACCTCCGACACGAGCGGAGCATGCAGCACGTAGAGCATCAGCAGGAAGAGCGCGACCGGGACGGCGATCGCGTACTCGACCGCGGTGTTCGTCGCGGCCGAGTGCGCCGCGCCCTCCTGCACCGCCACCTCGAGGCCGGCACCCAGCGCGGCGAGGGACGCGAACACGAAGTAGTGCCCGTAGCCCCAGTAGAACGACCGGCTCCGCCGCGAGCGCAGGCCCTCCGCCGCGGGCTCGAGGAAGTACAGCCACCACAGCGCGAACAGCAGCACGAGGGCGGCGACGGCGATCCAGACCAGGGCGGCCGAGAAGCCGGACCGCGCGAGCGCGTTCTGCACGCCGATCGCGGACGCCGACACCGACTCGCCGAGCACGATGATCGTGAACAGCCCGTAGCGCTCCGCGATGTGGTGCGGGTGCCAGCTCGTCATGCCCGGCCGCTCGGCCCACAGCGGCACGGCGAGCTCCAGCACGGCGCCGATCGGGAACATCCACACCGCGATCTGCGGTGGGACGAAGCCCCACGCCACCCAGAGCACCTGCACTGCCGCCACGCCGAACGCGTAGCGGAGGGCCGTCTTCCGCCCCTCCGGGTGCTCGGCCGCGGCACGCAGCCACTGGCCGACGAGCGCGAACCGCATGATCAGGTAGCCGACGATGATCGCCGTGAAGTTCTCCTCGTCGAAGGCGGCGGGGATGCCCGCGGCGAGCACCAGGACGCCGCCCATCTGGACGAGCGTCATCAGCCGGTACGGCACGTCGTCGGTGTCGTAGGCCGAGGCGAACCAGGTGAAGTTCATCCACGCCCACCAGATCGCGAAGAACACCATGCAGTAGAACGGCAGCTTCGAGAGGATGTGCCCCTCCTCGCCCGCGAGGGCGAGCCGGCCCGCGACCTGGGCGATCGCCACGACGAACGTCAGGTCGAACAGCAGCTCGAGCGGGCTGGACACGCGGTGCCGCTCGTCGGTGGAGCGCCCGGTCATCGGGATGCGGAAGGCAGCGGTCATGTGCGCCAGCATAGGAGGATGCGACGACGTCCCGTGCTGTCCGTGCTGACCGTCGTCTACCTGGCCGCCGTCGCGTACATCACCCTGAACCCGGCGCCCGGCGACCCCGCGGGGAACCCGCTGCTGCGCTCGCTGCTGCGCGCGGTCTCCGCCGTCCCCGGCCTCGGCTGGGTGGACTACGCGGTGGCCGAGTTCACCGCCAACATCCTGCTGTTCGTGCCGATGGGCCTGCTGTTCACGCTGCTGCTCGGCAGGTGGCGCTGGTGGCTCGCGGTGTCGCTCGGGATCGCGGCGACGCTCGGGATCGAGTTCGTGCAGCTGTTCCTGCCCGCCCGGTTCACGGATGCGCGGGACGTGCTGGCGAACACGCTCGGCACTCTGATCGGCGCGGCGGTCGCCTTCGCCGTCACCTCCCGGTCACGGCGTGCCGCGGGGTCGCCGCGGTGACCGCGTGCCGTCCCGGGTGGGAGGCCGCGGACCGCTCGCGCCGGAGTGTGAGCGCCACCGCACCCCGTTCGAGGAGCACCGACTCGGCGGCGTCGACCCGGTACAACGCCGGGACCGCGCCGGCCTCGAACAGGCGCTTGCCCTGACCGATCACCACCGGCACCTGCACGAGCCGGTAGGAGTCGACGAGTCCGGCGTCGTGCAAGGTGCGCGTCAGCCGCCAGCTGCCGTGCACCTGCAGCTCACCGCCCGGCTGCTCCCGGAGGGCGCGGACCGCTGCCACCGGGTCCCCGCGGATCAGCGTCGTCGTCGCTCCCACCTCGTCGTCGGGAATCGTCGAGCTCACGACGAACACGGGACCGGCGGTCAGGACGCTCACCACGGCGTCACCCGGATCGGCCACCTCGGACCAGTGCTCGCACATCCGCTCGAACGTGTTCCTCCCCACGAGCAGTGCGCCCGCCTGGCCCATCCAGGTGCGGACCACGGCGTCGAGGGCCGGAGACGCGTGCGGCACCAGCCAGCCGCCGCGCGTGAAACCGCCGCTGCGGTCCTCATCGCGTGCGGCCGGTCCCTGCACGACGCCGTCGAGGCTGACGAACGCGACGACACTGAGCAGCATGGTGCCTCCTTCCCCTATGGAGCGACGCTAGCCCGCGATCTCGCCCGCTGTCGCCACAGTTGTTGGCCGCCGGCGGCGACTGCGGTGCTACGGAACGAGTGCGGCTGCGCGAGCGGGCGCGCAGGTTCCGACAGGCCGCAGTCACCCGACGCGCGCCGCAGCCGGTCGTAGGGTGGCCGGGTGGACACGGTGGTGAAGCAGCGCGCGGACGCGCCGGACGGATTCTTCGAGGCGGAGGCGGCGGGCCTGCGCTGGCTGGGGGAGCCGGCGGCCGGCGGCGGTGCCCGCGTGGTGCGCGTCGTGGCGGCCGGGGCCGGCCGGATCGAGCTGGAGCGCATCCACGAGGGCCGGCCGACGCCGGCCGGCGCGCGCGCCTTCGGGGCGGCGCTCGCCGTGACCCACGCCGCGGGCGCGGCCGCCTTCGGGGCGCCGCCCGACGGCTGGGACGGGCCGCTGTTCATCGGGCGGCGGGCGCTCCCCGTCGCGCACGAGAGCAGCTGGGGCCGCTTCTACGCGCGCGACCGGGTGCTCCCGTATCTGTCGATCGCGGTCGACGCGGGCGGCGTGACGTCGTCGCAGCTTCCCGTGATCCGCGAGGCGATCGACCGTGTCGCGGCGGGGGAGTTCGACGACGACGAGCCTCCGGCCCGGCTGCACGGCGACCTGTGGAACGGCAACCTGCTCTGGGACGACCGCGGCGGCGTGCTCATCGACCCGGCGGCCCACGGCGGCCACCGGGAGACGGACCTGGCGATGCTCGCCCTGTTCGGTGCCCCGTATCTGGAGGAGATCGTTGCGGGCTACGACACGGCGCGGCCGCTGCGCGCCGGCTGGCGCGGCCGGATCCCGGTGCACCAGCTGCATCCGCTCGCGGTGCACGCCGCCGGCCACGGGCCGTCGTACGGCGTCGCGCTGGCCGACGCCGCGCGGGCGACGCTCGCCCTCTGAACGTCGGCGCACAGCATCCTGAGCCCCCCTTCACACCCGCCCCGGAACGCGGGATGATTGCGCTATCGCAATTGAAGGAGGCGAGGACCATGACAGAACGCGGAGAACGCGACCTCGTCGAAGGCCGCTACACGCAGGCGCAGCCGGAGACGGCGGAGCCGCGGCGCGTGCACGGCCGGTACACCGGCGCGGACGACGACCCGGTCGAGCAGGAGACGCTCGGCGCCTACGTCGGCGCCCAGCACGACGGCGAGCCGCCGCTCGTGCGCAGCACCCGGCAGCGCATCGGCGACTACCCGCGCGCCGACCACGACGCCCACTGAGTGATCGCGGGAGGACGCCGGTCGCGCCTCGATGCGACGCCCTCCCGCAGCTCATCGCCCGCTACACGAGGCCGAACGCGGCCAGCTCGGCGTCGGACAGCATCCGGGAGCGCAGGAGGAAGCGCTTGCCCTCCGGCGCCTCCACCGAGAAGCCGCTGCCGCGGCCGTCGACCAGGTCGATGGTGAGGTGGGTGAACTTCCAGTACTCGAACTGGGACGCCGACATGTAGACCGGCACCGGATCGATGCCCTCGACGGCCAGGCGGCCGAGAAGCACGTCGGAGCCTCCGGTGCGGAACATCCCGACCGGGAAGCACATCGGCGCCGACCCGTCGCAGCAGCCGCCGGACTGGTGGAACAGGAGCGGTCCGTGGACGGCCGCCAGGCGCCGCAGCATGTCCGCGGCGGCCGGCGTGACGTCCACCCGCGTGGCAGGCGAGTCCGTCACGGCGACTCCTAGAAGAAGCCCATCGCGCCGTCGGCGTACGACACCAGCAGGTTCTTGGTCTGCTGGTAGTGGTCGAGCATCATCCGGTGGTTCTCCCGGCCGATGCCCGACTGCTTGTAGCCGCCGAAGGCCGCGTGCGCCGGGTACTGATGGTACGTGTTGCACCAGACGCGGCCGGCCTCGATCGCCCGGCCCGCCCGGTACAGCTGGGACCCGTCGCGGCTCCAGACGCCGGCGCCCAGGCCGTACAGCGTGTCGTTGGCGATGCCGATCGCGTCGTCGAAGCCGTCGAACCGGGTCAGAGCGAGCACCGGCCCGAAGATCTCCTCCTGGAAGATGCGCATCGAGTTGTCGCCCTCGAACACGGTCGGCTGCACGTAGTAGCCGCCGGAGAGCTCGCCGCCGAGGTCGGCGCGCTCGCCGCCGGTCAGCAGCCGGGCGCCCTCCTGCCTGCCGATGTCGATGTAGGAGAGGATCTTCTCCAGCTGGTCGTTGGAGGCCTGCGCGCCGATCATCGTCGAGACGTCGAGCGGGTCGCCCTGCTTGATCGCCTTCACCCGCTGCAGGCCGTCGGCGACGAACCCGTCGTAGATCGACGACTGGACGAGCGCGCGCGACGGGCAGGTGCAGACCTCGCCCTGGTTGAGGGCGAAGAACGAGAAGCCCTCCAGGGCCTTGTCGTAGAACGCGTCCTTGCCGCTCGCGACATCCTCGAAGAAGATGTTCGGGCTCTTGCCGCCGAGTTCGAGCGTGACCGGGATGAGGTTCTCGCTCGCGTACTGCATGATCAGCCGGCCGGTGGTCGTCTCTCCGGTGAACGCGACCTTCCGGATGCGCGGGTGCGACGCCAGCGGCGCCCCGGCCTCGAAGCCGAAGCCGTTCACGATGTTGAGCACGCCGTCCGGCAGCAGGTCGCGGATGAGGTCGAGCCAGACGTGGATGGACGCGGGCGTCTGCTCCGCCGGCTTCAGCACCACGCAGTTGCCGGCCGCGAGGGCGGGGGCGAGCTTCCAGGTCGCCATGAGGATCGGGAAGTTCCACGGGATGATCTGCCCGACGACGCCGAGCGGCTCGTGGAAGTGGTACGCGACCGTGTCGTGGTCGAGCTCGCTGATGCCGCCCTCCTGCGCACGGATCGCTCCGGCGAAGTAGCGGAAGTGGTCGATGGCGAGCGGGATGTCGGCCGCGAGGGTCTCGCGCACCGGCTTGCCGTTCTCCCAGGTCTCGGCGACGGCGAGCACCTCGAGGTTGGCCTCCATCCGGTCGGCGATGCGGGTCAGCAGCAGCGCGCGCTCGGCGACGGAGGTGCGGCTCCACTCCGGGAACGCCGCCCAGGCCGCGTCGACCGCGGCGTCGACGTCGGCGGCGGTGCCGCGGGCGATCTCCGTGAAGGGGCGGCCGGTCACCGGGGTGACGTCCTCGAAGTACTGGCCGCCGCGCGGCGCGACGTAGCGCCCGCCGATGAAGTGGTCGTAGCGCGGGGCGTAGCTCATCACGGCGCCCTCGCTGCCGGGGCGGGCGTAGACGCTCGGCTTCTCGGCCGGGGCGGTCGTCTCGTCGGCGGTCTGTTCCGGACTCAGAGTCATGGTTGGTCTCCTTCGACTTCACATGGGTGCGCGCCGGTCGCGCGCGCTCCGCACGCTAGCCGGAGGAGGGTTGCATCCCGTTGCATCGCCGTGGATGCGGGAGGCGGCTACTCGGCGGACTCGAGGGCGAGCAGGTGCGCGACGACGAGTGCGCGCCGGGGCGACTGCGGCGGGAGGGCGTGCAGGGCGGCACGCCAGATCTCCACGTCGTCGGCGCCGCGGTCGGTCTCCGCCCAGGCGAGGAGCAGGTCGGCCGAGCCCGACTCCAGCAGCGCCTCGCGGAGCCGCCCGACGACCTCCTCGCGCAGCTCGTCCAGCCCCGGTGCCGCCGAACCGGGCAGCGGGCCGCCGCCGTAGGCAGCGACCGCCGCGCGGTGCGCCCCGCGCCGCTGCAGGTCGACGACCGCGCCGATGTCGGTCTCCAGCGGCGCGGCGAGCCGGTAGGGACGCGTCAGCGGCCCGAGCTCCGGGGCGACCGACCCGAGCGCCCGCCGCAGCCGCACCATCTCGGCGCGGAGCGTCACGGCGCGGCGGGCGTCGCCGTACACCAGCTCGGCCAGGCGCTCGGCGGAGAGCCCATCGCCGTGCCAGGCCAGCAGGGCCAGCAGCTCGCTGTGCCGGGTGCTCAGCGTCCCGGTGCGGCCGCTCTGCCCGGTGAGCTCGCCGGTGTCGCGGCCGAGGATGCGCAGCTGCGCGGCCCGGGCGGGGGAGCGGTGGGCGCGGGATGCTGCCGGGTGACCGCTCCCGCGGTCGCGCAGCCGGGCGATGAGGAGCTCGCGCTCGACCGCGGCGACCGTCGCCTCCACCAGGGGGAGCACGTGCGGCGCGGCCACCTGGTCCTCGCCCGTCACATCCACGACGCCGATGATGTCGCCGGACTCCGGGTCGCGCACCGGGACGGCGGTGCAGCTCCACGGCTTCACCTCGTAAGAGAAGTGCTCGGCGCCGCGGATCTGCACCCCGCCGCCGATCGCGAGCGCGGTGCCGGGGGCCGACGTGCCGACGTCGCCCTCGGCCCAGGCGGCGCCCGGCACGAACAGCATGGACTCCGCGCGGCGCCGCAGCACGGGGTCGCCCTCCACCCAGAGCAGTCGTCCGCGCTCGTCGCCGATCGCCACGACGACGCGGGAGTCCGGATCGGCGTCGCGCACCAGCAGCTGCCGGATCACGGGGAGCGCCGCGGAGATCGGGTGCGCCCTCCGCGCGTCGTCCAGCGCCGGGCCGTCGAGCACGAGGGGAGCGCTGACGTGCTCCGGGTCGAGCCGCGCCCGCTCGGCGCGACGCCAGGAGGCGTCCACCACCGGCCGCATCGCCCGCGAGACTCCCTCGTCCATGCGCAGCATCGTAACCCCGGCGCGCGGGCGGGAGACCCGCCTCCTGCGTACTCCACGCCGCCGACTGATAGGATACTGGTGGTCGGCCGTGCGCCGACCGTCCAACTCAATACCGAGAAGGAACCCGGAGCAGGCCGGCAGGAGCTGGTCCTCGGTGGTGGTATCCGGATGCGCAGGGCGCAACCGTGTATTTCTACTGATGGCCAGACGGGCTCGGCCCACGCACCCCGATGGGATGCCCCGTACACGCTCGATGTCCGTACATACGCGTGTCGATCTGCCTGTTCCTGCTCCTTGGATGAAGTCGCGCCCACACGGGGTGGCGACGTTAAACAAAGGAGACAGACCTCTTGGAAGGTCCTGAGATCAAATTCGCCGAAGCCGTCCTCGACAACGGCCGCTTCGGCACCCGCACCGTCCGGTTCGAGACCGGACGCCTCGCCCAGCAGGCGCAGGGCGCCGTCGCCGCCTACCTCGACGAGGAGACCATGCTGCTGAGCGCGACGAGCGCCAGCAAGCACCCGAAGGACAACTTCGACTTCTTCCCGCTGACCGTCGACGTCGAGGAGCGCTCCTACGCCGCCGGCAAGATCCCCGGCTCGTTCTTCCGCCGCGAGGGCCGCCCGTCCACCGAGGCGATCCTGGTGTGCCGCCTGATCGACCGCCCCCTGCGCCCGTCGTTCGTCGACGGCCTCCGCAACGAGGTGCAGATCGTCATCACCGTCCTGAGCATCGCCCCGGACGAGTTCTACGACGCTCTCGCCATCAACGCGGCCAGCGCCTCCACGCAGATCTCCGGTCTGCCGTTCTCCGGCCCGATCGCCGGTGTGCGCCTCGCGCTCATCCCGGGCAACGGGACGCACGAGGACCAGTGGATCGCGTTCCCGAAGGCCTCGCAGCTCGAGGAGGCCGTGTTCGACCTCGTCGTGGCGGGCCGCGTCCTCGTCAACGAGGACGGCTCCGAGGGCGACGTCGCGATCATGATGGTCGAGGCCGAGGCCACCGAGAACAGCTGGAACCTCATCCAGGGCGGCGCCACCAAGCCGAGCGAGGAGGTCGTGGCCCAGGGCCTCGAGGCGGCCAAGCCGTTCATCCGCGAGCTCGTCGGCGCGCAGAACGTCCTGGCTCAGCAGTCGGCCAAGGAGATCAAGGAGTACCCGGTCTTCCTGCCCTACTCGCAGGAGACCTACGACAACGTCGCCGGCCTCGCCTACGACGAGCTGGTGAACGTCTACCAGATCGCCGACAAGGTCGAGCGCCAGAACGCCGACGACGCCCTCAAGGAGCGCGTCAAGACCGCGATCATCGAGAAGGTGGAGGCGGGCGTGCTCCCGCAGGAGACCCTCGACCAGTTCTCGGCCGCCTACAAGTCGGTGTCCAAGGTGGTCATGCGCGGCCGCGTGCTGCGCGAGGGCGTCCGCATCGATGGCCGTGGCCTGACCGACATCCGTCCGCTCGACGCCGAGGTGCAGGTCATCCCGCGCGTCCACGGCTCGGCGATCTTCCAGCGCGGCGAGACCCAGATCCTGGGCGTCACCACGCTGAACATGCTCAAGATGGAGCAGCAGATCGACTCGCTGTCGCCGGTCACCAAGAAGCGCTACCTGCACCACTACAACTTCCCGCCCTACTCGACCGGTGAGACCGGCCGTGTGGGTTCGCCGAAGCGTCGCGAGATCGGCCACGGCTTCCTGGCCGAGCGCGCGCTCGTGCCGGTGCTGCCGAGCCGCGAGGAGTTCCCGTACGCGATCCGTCAGGTGTCCGAGGCGCTCAGCTCCAACGGCTCCACCTCGATGGGCTCCGTCTGCGCCTCCACCCTGTCGCTGCTGAACGCCGGTGTGCCGCTGCGCGCCCCGGTCGCCGGCATCGCGATGGGCCTGGTGTCCGACGTCGTCGACGGTGAGACCCGCTACGCGGCGCTCACCGACATCCTGGGCGCCGAGGACGCGCTCGGCGACATGGACTTCAAGGTCGCCGGCACCAGCGAGTTCGTCACCGCGATCCAGCTCGACACGAAGCTCGACGGCATCCCGTCGTCGGTGCTCGCCGGCGCGCTGAACCAGGCGAAGGACGCCCGCACCACGATCCTGAGCGTGCTGAACGCGGCGATCGACCGTCCGGACGAGATGGCCCCGACCGCGCCGCGCGTGATCTCGGTCCAGATCCCGGTCGACAAGATCGGCGAGCTGATCGGCCCGAAGGGCAAGACGATCAACGCCATCCAGGATGAGACCGGCGCCGACATCTCCATCGAGGAGGACGGCACCGTCTACATCGGCGCGGTCGACGGCCCGTCGGCCGAGGCGGCCCGCGCCCAGGTCAACGCGATCGCGAACCCCACCAACCCGGAGGTCGGCGAGCAGTTCCTCGGAACCGTCGTCAAGATCGCCGCGTTCGGTGCGTTCGTCTCGCTGCTCCCGGGCAAGGACGGCCTGCTGCACATCTCCGAGGTCCGCAAGCTCGCCGGTGGCAAGCGTGTGGAGAACGTGGAGGACGTGCTCGGCGTCGGCCAGAAGATCCTGGTGGAGATCACCAAGATCGACGACCGCGGCAAGCTCTCGCTCGCCCCGGTGATCGCCGAGGACACCCCCGAGGCCGCCGAGGCCCCTGCGGAGGCCCCCGCCGAGGCGTAACCCGCCTCGCCTCTCACGAAGGCCGCGCCGACTGAAGTCGGCGCGGCCTTCGCGCATCTGCCGCACGCCCAAGCCATCAGCTCCTGAGTTCTTCGAGATGCGCGCGGCGTGTCGCTCGAAGAACTCAGGAGCTGACGGCTTGGAGAGGGTCAGGCGTCTCGGGTGAGGAGGGGGCGGAGGCGGTAGGGGATGAGCTCGCCCATGTCGAGGGAGGTCTCGGCGCGGTCGACGCCCTCGGTGGACTGGATGATGCCGGTGATCCGGAAGAGGTCCTCGGCGTCGACGCAGACGACGCGCAGCAGCAGGTCGGACGGCCCGGAGAGACCGTGCGCCGACACGATCTCGGGGATCGCCGCAAGGCTCTCGACCACGTCCGCCAGGCGCTGCTGCTGCACGTGCACGTTGACGAACGCGGCGAGCGGGTAGCCCGCGACCCGCGCCGAGATGCGCCGCTCGAACGACAGGAACGCGCCGTTGCGCTCCAGTTCTGCGACCCGCGCCTGCACCGTGTTGCGGCTGAGGCCGAGCCGGTCGGCGAGGGCGACGTTGGTCGACCGGGGATCGTCCGCGAGGGCGAGGAGGATGCGGCGGTCGGTATTGTCGAAGCTGCGCATAGTGTGAAAACTAGCACCCGTAGCTCCGTCGCGGTAGTGCAGGGTGCACGGTCGACACGCCGATGGTTGTGCGGGCTGACCCCGCAGCGTAGCCTTCCGGTAATTCCGGCGAAGGGGCCGGAAGCCGTCGGGCGCGCCACAAGCGCCGCCCGCCGGGCGCGAGAGTGAAGGTTGCGTGAACCGTGACGATCGACAATCAGCCTGCCACCCGCCGGAGTGACGCTCACCCCGGCCTCGAGTCCCTCGGCGACCTCCGCCTCGACGGACTCGACCTCGTCGGTCTGCTCGACGCCGACGGCGTCCGGCACGGCGACGACCGGTTCGACGCCTGGGTCTCCGACATCGGCCTGGAGCAGCTCCTCGATCTCTACGAGGACATGCGCGTCATCCGCCGCATCGACGCCGAGGCCACCGCCCTGCAGCGCCAGGGCGAGCTGGGTCTCTGGCCGCCGCTGCTCGGCCAGGAGGCCGCCCAGATCGGCTCCGGCCGCGCGCTCCGCTCCGACGACTTCGTCTTCTCCAGCTACCGCGAGCACGGCGTCGCCTACTGCCGCGGCGCCG
Source organism: Leifsonia sp. C5G2 (assembly GCF_013359685.1). Lineage (GTDB taxonomy): Bacteria > Actinomycetota > Actinomycetes > Actinomycetales > Microbacteriaceae > Leifsonia. The sequence continues at coordinate 11,567 of NZ_JABFMV010000003.1, read as the reverse complement.
GCCTCGTCGATCTGCTGCGCGTGTGGCGCGGCACGACGCAGAGCGGCTGGAACCCGTACGACATCAACATGGCGACACCGCAGGTCATCATCGGCGCCCAGACTCTGCACGCCACCGGCTACGCCCTCGGCATCCAGGCCGACGGCACGGATGCGGTCGCGGTCGCGTACTTCGGCGACGGCGCCACCAGCGAGGGCGACGTGAGCGAGGCGCTGATCTTCGCCGCGACCTACGCCGCCCCTGTCGTGTTCTTCTGCCAGAACAACCAGTACGCGATCTCGGAGCCCGTCTCGCTGCAGGCGCAGCGTCCGATCGCCGAGCGGGCGCCGGGGTTCGGCGTCCCGAGCGTGCGCGTCGACGGCAACGATGTGCTGGCCGTGCTCGCGGTGACGCGAGCGGCGCTCGATCGGGCGCGTTCGGGAGGCGGCCCCACCTTCATCGAGGCAGTCACGTACCGGATGGGCCCGCACACCACCGCCGACGACCCCACCCGCTACCGCGACCCGGCCGAGCTCGACGTCTGGCGCGGCAAGGACCCGCTGGCGCGCGTCGAGGCGTACCTGACCGCGCAGGGCGCACTGACCGACGAGCGCCGCACCGCGATCGCGGCGAAAGCCGATGCCGTCGCCGCCGAGATGCGTTCCGGCATCACGGCCCTGCAGGATCCGGACCCGCTGAGCGTCTTCGACAACGTCTACGCCGAGCCGCACACGGGGCTCGCCCGCGAGCGCGACCACTACTCGCGTTACCTGCGCACTTTCGTGGGGAGCGACGGACGATGACCTCACTCAGCATGGCGAAGGCCATCAACGCCGGCCTCCGCCGCGCTCTGGCCGCCGACGAACGCGTGGTGCTCATGGGCGAGGACATCGGGACGCTCGGCGGCGTCTTCCGCGTCACCGACGGCCTGCAGACCGAGTTCGGCCCGCGCCGGGTGATGGACTCGCCGCTCGCCGAGTCCGGCATCCTCGGCACCGCCGTCGGGATGGCGTACCGCGGCTACCGGCCGGTGGTCGAGATCCAGTTCGACGGCTTCATCTATCCGGCGTTCGACCAGATCGTGAACCAGGTCGCGCGTATGCACTACCGCACCGCGGGCAACGTGCGGATGCCGATCGTCATCCGCGTGCCGTTCGCGGGAGGCATCGGCTCGGCCGAGCACCACTCCGACTCGCCCGAGGCCTACTTCGCGCACACGCCCGGCCTCCGCGTGGTCAGCCCGTCGGACCCGCAGGACGCGTTCACGCTCATCCAGCAGGCGATCGCCTCGGAAGACCCGGTGCTCTTCTTCGAGCCGAAGCGGCGGTACCACGCCAAGGGCGAGGTGGACGAGGACGCCCCGCTCGCCGACGCCCGCCCGATGGGCACGGCGCGTGTGGTCGCGCAGGGCTCCGACGTCACGCTGGTGACGTACGGCGGCCTCGTGCCGCTGGCGCGGGATGCCGCGGTCGCCGCGGGCGACGAGGGGGTGTCGGTCGAGGTGGTCGACCTGCGCTCGCTGTCCCCGCTCGACCTCGACACCGTCGTCGCCTCGGTCAAGCGCACCGGCCGCCTCGTCGTGACGCACGAGGCCGCGCTGTCCGGCGGCCTCGCGGCGGAGATCTCGGCGTCGATCACCGAGCGCTGTTTCTACCACCTCGAGCACGCACCGGTGCGGGTGACCGGGCACGACATCCCGTACCCGCCCGCCCGCCTGGAGTCGGCGCACCTGCCCGACCTCGACCGCATCCTGGACGGCATCGACCGCGCCATGGACCGGCCGAACTCGCTCACCGGGGTGGAGGACTGATGGCCGTCAAGGAGTTCGCCCTGCCCGACCTCGGCGAGGGCCTGACCGAGTCGGAGCTGGTCGCCTGGAAAGTCGCCGTCGGCGACACCGTGCAGCTGAACCAGATCATCGCCGAGGTGGAGACCGCCAAGGCGCTCGTGGAGCTGCCTGCGCCGTACGACGGCCGGGTCTCGCGCCTGTTTGTCGAGCCCGGAGTGACGGTCGCGGTCGGCGAGCCGCTGGTCGCGTTCGAGGTGGATGCGGACGAGCCGGCGGGGGAGGCGCCAGCTCCCGCTCCGGCAGCACCGGCCGCCGACGCACCGGAGCCGACGCTGGTCGGATACGGTGCTCGGCCCGAGTCCGGCGCGCGGCCTGCGCGGCGCGCCCGGCCGGGGCTGGTGTCCGACCGCGGGGAGAGTGGCGGGGCGATCACGGCCCCGGCCGCGGTCGCCGCAGCCCCCGTCGCGTCCGCGACCGCGCTGGCCGAGCGCCCGCGCGCGACCCCGCCCGTGCGCAAATTCGCCCGCGAGCTCGGCGTCGACCTCGCGTCGGTCACCGGAACCGGCGATCGCGGGCTGATCACGCGCGGCGACGTGCAGTCCTTCGCCGGCGGCGGCCACACCGAGCCGGAGCCCGTGCCGCAGCAGGCCGCAGGGTCGCGCGAGACGCGCATCCCGGTCCGCGGCGTCCGGAAGGCCACGGCGGAGGCCATGGTCCGCAGCGCGTTCGGCGCACCACAGGCGACCGTCTTCCTCACGGTGGACGCGACCGCCACGATGGAGCTCTCCGCCCGGCTCAAGGCGCGCCCCGAGTTCGCCGACGCGAAGCCCGGACTGCTCGCGATCGTCGCGAAGGCGCTGCTGCTAGCGGTCCGCCGCACGCCCGAGGTCAACTCGCGGTGGGACGACGCCGCGCAGGAGATCGTGCAGGCCGGGTACGTGCATCTCGGAATCGCCGCGGCGACGCCACGCGGGCTGCTGGTGCCGGTGATCCGGGACGCCGACGCGCGGTCGCTCGGGGAGCTCGCGGCCGCGATCCGCGGCCTCGCCGAGACCGCCCGGGCCGGACGCACCGCGCCCGCCGACCTCTCTGGCGGCACGATCACGATCACGAACGTCGGCGTGTTCGGCGTGGACGCCGGCACGCCCATCCTGACGCCCGGCGAGGCCGCCATCCTCGCAGTCGGGGCCGTGCGTCGTCAGCCGTGGGAGCACGAGGGCGGCATCGCACTGCGCGACGTGCTCACCCTCGCGCTGTCGTTCGACCACCGCATCGTGGACGGCGAGCAGGCCAGCCGCTTCCTCGCCGACATCGGCCGCATCCTGCGCGACCCCGCGTCCGTCCTCGCCATGGTCTGACGGCCACCTGGTTGACGCGACACGCCGCCGCGCCGCAGGGGCGGACGGCGTGTCGTGTCACCTAGGCGTGCAGGGCCGCGTTGAGCTCCACGCCGGCGCCGGCGCGGCGGAGCACCTCGACGGCGCCGGTGAGCGAGTTGCGGCGGAAGAGCAGGCCGGGGACCCCGGAGAGGTCGGCGGCCTTCGCGGTCTGCGGGCGGCCGTCGGCGGTGGGCGCCTCGCCCACGAGCACGACCTTCGTCCCCGCGGTCACATAGAGGCCGGCCTCGACGACGGAGTCGTCGCCGATCGAGATGCCGATGCCGGAGTTCGCGCCGAGCAGCGCACGTTCGCCGATCGACACGCGGTGCGTGCCGCCGCCGGAGAGCGTGCCCATGATGGAGGCGCCTCCGCCGATGTCGGACCCGTCGCCCACCACGACGCCCTGCGAGATGCGGCCTTCGACCATGGAGGAGCCGAGCGTCCCGGCGTTGTAGTTCACGAAGCCCTCGTGCATGACCGTCGTGCCCGGCGCGAGGTGGGCGCCCAGCCGCACGCGCGAGGCGTCCGCGATGCGCACGCGCTCCGGGGTGACGTAGTCGAGCAGGCGCGGGAACTTGTCGACGCCCGAGACCTGGATGCCCGCCCGCTGCAGCCGCGGCCGCAGGCGGTCGAGGTCGGCCGGGTGCACCGGTCCGGCGTTGGTCCAGGCGACGTTCGGCAGGTGGGCGAAGATCCCGTCGAGGTTCTGGCCGTTGGGTCGCACCAGAAGGTGCGAGAGCAGGTGCAGCCGCAGGTAGGCGTCGGGCGTGGACGCCGGCGGCGCATCCAGGTCGATCTCCACCGTGACGATGTCGATGCGGACCGCGCGCCGGGTGTCCTCGCCGGCCAGCTCCTCCAGCTCGGCGGGCGCGATCCAGCGGTCGCGGCCGGCCGGGAGGGTGCCGAGCCGCGGCTCCGGGAACCAGGTGTCGAGCACGGTGCCGTCGGAGGCCACCGTCGCGAGGCCGTAGCCCCAGGCGGCGCGGGGCGCGGGAGAACTTTCAGGCGCGTCGGAAGGCATGCCCCTAGGTTAGTAGGGTGCAGAACCTCGACCTCACCGCCTCCTCCATCGACCTCACCCGTCAGCTGTGCGACATCGAGTCCGTCTCCGGCAACGAGGGGTCCCTCGCGGACGCGATGGAGGCCGCGCTCTCCGGCCTGCCGCACCTCGAGCTGATCCGCGACGGCGACACGCTGGTCGCCCGCACGAACCTCGGACGGGAGCGCCGGGCGCTGATCGCGGGTCACATCGACACCGTCCCGCTCAACGGCAACCTGCCGACGCGCTTCGAGGAGCACGACGGCATCCGCTACCTGTGGGGCCGCGGGACGGTCGACATGAAGGCCGGCGTCGCGGTGCAGCTGAAGCTCGCCGCCGAGCTGACCGACCCCTCCGTCGACGTGACGTGGATGTGGTACGACCACGAGGAGGTCAACGCCGAGCTGAACGGCCTCGGCCGGCTGGCGCGCAACCGCCCCGACCTGTTCGTCGGCGACTTCGGCATCCTCGGCGAGCCGAGCAACGGCGTCGTGGAGGGCGGCTGCAACGGCAACCTGCGCGTCGAGGTCCGCACCTACGGCCTGCGGGCGCACTCGGCGCGCGGCTGGGTGGGCGACAACGCCATCCACAACGCCGCGCCGATCCTCGACATCCTGGCGTCGTATCAGGCGCGCGAGGTCGAGGTCGACGGGCTCGTCTACAAGGAGGGCCTGAACGCGGTCGGCATCTCCGGGGGAGTGGCGGGCAACATCATCCCGGACGAGTGCATGGTGCACATCAACTACCGGTTCGCGCCGTCGCGCAGCTCGCAGGAGGCCATCGAGCACATGCACGAGCTGTTCGGAGACTACGAGATCACGGTCGTCGACCGCGCCGACGGGGCCCGGCCGGGCCTCGACGCACCGCTCGCGCAGGAGTTCGTCGCGGCCGTCGGCGGCGTGGCGAAGCCGAAGTACGGCTGGACCGACGTCGCCCGCTTCAGCGCGATGGGCATCCCCGCCGTCAACTACGGTCCGGGCGACCCGTTGAAGGCGCACGCCGACGACGAGCGCGTCGACGTGGAGCAGATCGTGGCGGTGGAGGAGGGACTGCGTGCCTGGCTCACCGGCGGCGCCCGCTGAGCCGACACCCGCGGCGCCGACGGCGCTGAACGACACCGCGGCCTCCGAGCCCTCCGCTCGCGGTCCCTGGTGGACGCTGTGGTGGGTGCGCGTGCTCGCCGTCTACGTCGGCGCGCGGGTGGTCACCACGGCGATCATGCTCGCCTTCGCCGCGGGCGAGGGGAAGAACGCGTGGACGTCGGCGTCGCCCGACTACTTCACCTTCGCCAACATCTGGGACGGCCGTTGGTACGAGATCGTCGCGGGCTTCGGCTACCCGGCGACACTGCCGATGAGCGACGGCGTGCACGTCAGCGAGAACGCCTGGGCGTTCATGCCGGGCTACCCCGGCGTGGTCGACGCGGTCATGTTCGTCACCCGGCTGTCCTGGCCGTACGCCGCCGTGCTGGTGTCGGTGCTGGCCGGAGCGGGTGCGGCCCTCGTCTTCCACCGGCTGCTGCGGCGGGTCGGGCTGGACGCGTCCACGAGCCTCTTCGCGGTCGTCCTGTTCTGCGTCGCCCCGGTGTCGCCGCTGTTCCAGGTCGCCTACGCCGAGTCGCTGTACCTGCTGCTGCTGGTCACCGCCCTGCTGCTCCTGGTGGAGCGGCGGTACGGCTGGCTGTTCCCGGTCGTGCTCGCCATGGCCTTCACCCGGCCGAGCGGCCTGGCCTTCGCGCTGGCGCTCGGCCTGCACGTGGTCTACCGCTGGGTGCGGCGGCGATCCGACCCGTTCCCGGTGCGCGAGCGGGTGCTCAGCGTCGCGCTCACGGCGTTCAGCGGTCTGGCGGGTCTCGCCTGGCCGGCCATCGCGGCGGTCGCGACCGGCTCCTGGACGGCGTACACCGACACCGAGCTGGCCTGGCGTGCGCCGTACATCGGCTACAAGCACCTGGTGCCCTTCGCGCCGTGGTTCCAGGGTGCCGACTGGTGGAGCAGCGCCATGCTCGGCATCCCCGGCTGGATCGGCGTGATGGCGCTCGTCGTCATCGTCGCGCTGTACGCTGTGCTGCTGTTCTCGCCCGCCGTGCGCCGGCTGGGCGTCGACCTGCGGTTCTGGGTCGCGGCGTACTCGCTCTACCTGTTCGCGGTGTTCTTCCCGCAGTCGAGCACGTTCCGCCTGCTGATGCCGCTGTTCCCGCTGCTCGGAGCGCTCGCGCTGCCGCGGAGCCGGGTCTACCGGGCGGCGATGGTCGTGCTCTTCGTCGCGCTGCAGGCGGGATGGGTGGCGATCTGCTGGTCGATCGACGGATACGACTGGTCACCTCCGTGACCCCTACGATTTCCGCAGGTCCGCAAGGATGTCGGATAATAGAAGGACATCCACGAAAGGGGAGCTGCATGGCGGCCATGAAGCCGAGGACCGGGGACGGGCCGATGGAGGCTGTGAAGGAGGGACGGCTCATCATCGTGCGTGTGCCGCTCGAGGGTGGGGGACGTCTCGTGGTGTCCGTCAACGACGCGGAGGCCAAAGAACTCCACGACGCCCTCGCGAGCGTCGTCGCCTCCGCCTGACCAAGCCGTAGCGAGAAGGGCCCCGATCCGCGGATCGGGGCCCTTCTCATGTCTGCGGTGCACACTCGCACACGTCGCCGACGTGTCGTACAATTGTCCCACAGGAGGTGTCATGTCCGTATCCGAACGCGTGGACATCCGCGTCAAGAAGGCGAAGCTCGAGCGCATCGCTCGTGCTGCCGCACTGTCGGGGGAAACCACCTCGGAGTTCGTGCGCGACGCCGCCGAGGACCGTGCCGAGCAGGTGCTCCGTGAGCACGACGCTCGCACTCATGTCCCCGCGGAGTTCTTCGACGAACTCCAAGCCCTTCTCGATGCACCGGCTCGGCCCAATGCTGCGCTCGCCTCGGCGTTCGACCGGCTCCGGGACCTGACACGTGAGTGATGCTCTGCCGTCCCGTGCCCTCGACCCTCTGCGAGACGACCTGACCGCGTTCCGTTGCGGCATCGAGGAACTGGACACCTGGTTGCGGGAGAGCGCCGTCGCGGCCGCTCGGCGTGGGACCGCGGTCACGTGGGTCTGGGCGCCGGACGGGGCCGTCATCGCCTACTACACGCTTTCGGCTCACGTGGTTCAGCGCGACGACGTGCCCGCGCGGATCGGACGTGGTGGCCCGCGAGAGATTCCGTCGGTGCTGATCGGGAAGCTGGCGCTCGATTCGAGCCTCCACGGCCGCGGAATGGGCGAAGTGCTCGTCGCCGATGCCCTCTCGCGCGTGCTTGCGGCCACCCAGGTGATCGGGGCGAAACTGGTCGTCGTCGATGCGCTGTCCGACGCCGTCGCCGGCTTCTATGAACGGCTCGGTTTCGTCCGCATCCCGAGCAGCCTTCGTCTCGTCCAGCGGATCACCGATATCGAGGCAGCCTCGACGGGTACCTCGTCGTAGTGCGCAGAAGGCCTTACGGCGCCAGCTTCGTGATCTGCAGCAGTCCTTCGCCGACGGGCGAGAGCGCGCTGATCACGGCGCCGGACGCGGAGGTCTCGGTGATGAGCGTGCGGAAGCCGGTGGCGACCTCGTCGCGCGCGGCGGGGTCGGCGACGCGACCGCGCCAGAGGGCGCGCGCCACGAGCACGGTGCCGCCCGGGCGGACCAGGCGCAGCCCGTGCTCGACGTACTCGATGACCGACTGCGGGTCGGCGTCGATGAAGACGATGTCGTAGGAGTTCTCGTTCATCCGGGGGAGCACCTCGAGGGCCCGGCCCGGGATGAGCCGCACACGGTTCGCCGGGATGCCGGCCTCGGTGAAGAAGGCGCGCGCGTGCTGCTGGTTCTCCACCTCCACGTCGATGGAGGTCAGCTGCGCCTCGGTGCCGCCGGTCAGCAGCCAGAGGCCGGAGACGCCGACGCCCGTGCCGATCTCGACCACGTTCTCCGCCCGGGTCGCCGCGACGACGACCGCCGCCTGCGCGCCCGTCGCCGGCGAGATGGGCTCGATGCCCAGCTCCAGCGACTGCTGCCGCGCGCGGACGATGACCTCGCTCTCGACGACCACGTCGTCGGCGAACCTCCAGTTCGAGTCCTTGTCTGACACAGCGCTCCCGTCGTCCGGCCGTTCGTCCGGCCAACTCCGAGGATACGGTCGGCTCGCACGGCATCCGTGGAGGCACCGCCGCGATACCCTGGAAACGTGTTCGGGCTGACCTTCGACAAGCTGCTGATCGTGGCGGTGATCGCGGCGTTCGTCATCGGCCCGGAACGGCTCCCCGCCTATGCCGCGAAACTGGGCACCTTCGTGCGCTCCCTGCGCAACTTCGCCAACGGCGCGAAGGACCGGATGCGCGACGAGATGGGCCCCGAGTTCGACGAGGTCGACTGGAAGAAGCTCGACCCGCGGCAGTACGACCCGCGCCGGATCATCCGCGAGGCGCTGCTGGAGGACCAGGCGGAGGCGCCGGGCGCGATAAAGCCGGTGACGCAGTCCGCGTACGCGCAGCGCCGGATGCCGCTCACCGCGGGCGCCGTGCCGCCGTACGACACCGAGTCCACCTGACGCGGCACGGCGGCCCGGGCGAGCACGCATCCACTACGCTGCGGACATGATCGCAACGGAGCAGTCGCTCAGCAGGGCGACCGTCGCGCGCTACGCCGTCGGGTCGCTCGGCACGGGCGGGTTCGCGACCCTGCCCGGCCTCGTGCTCGTCTACTATCTGACCGATTCACTCGGCGTCGCAGCCCTGGCGGCGGGCGTGGTGGTGACGGTCGCCAAGGTCTGGGACGTCATCATCGACCCGGTGATCGGCGCCCGGAGCGACCAGATGCTCGCCGTGCGCGGGTCGCGCCGCCCGATGATGCTGCTGGGCGGCGCCGCGCTGCCGGTGTTCTTCCTGCTCACCTTCGCCGTCCCGCCGGGAACTCCGGCCGTCGCGGCCGCGCTCTGGGTGCTGCTGGCGTTCGTGCTGACGGCGACCGCGTTCAGCCTGTTCCAGGTGCCGTACATCGCCCTGCCGGCCGAGCTCGCCTCCGGGTACGACCAGCGCACGCGGCTGCTCACCTGGCGGGTGGTGGTGCTGACGTTCGCGATCCTGCTGTTCGGCGCGGGCGGCCCCGCGCTCCGGTCGCTGGGCGGCGGCAACTCCTTCGCCGGCTACCTGCTGATGGCGCTCGTCGCGGGCGTCGTGATCGGCGCCGGGATGCTGGCCTCCGCCTTCGTCGCGCCGCGCGGCCTGCCCGCTGCTGTGCCGCCGCCGAAGGAGAGCGTCGCCGCGACGCTGCGGTCGAACTACGCGGCCGGGGTGCGGGTGCTGCGCGACAGCCAGCCGTTCCGGGCACTGCTGCTGACGTTCCTGCTGCAGGGGCTCGCCACCGGGATGATGCTCGCGGGCGCCAACTACGTGGCCACCTGGGTGCTGCGCTCGGAGGACGCGGTGACGTTCCTGTTCGTGGCCCTGATCGCGCCAGCGCTCGTCGTCACGCCGCTCTGGGGCGTCGTGGCGCGCCGGGTCGGCAAGGAGCGCGGGTTCGTCGTCGCCAGCATCCTGTTCGCCGCCGCCGCGCTGTCGATGCTCGGCCTGCTGTGGGCGCCGGGCGCCTGGGTGTACGCACCCGTCGCCGTGGCGGGCGCCGCGTACGCCGGGATGCAGTCGCTGCCGATGGCCATGCTGCCCGACGTGATCTCGCATGACGCCCGCCGCAACGATGAGGGCAGGGCCGGGACGTTCGGCGGGATGTGGACGGCGGGGGAGACCACCGGCATGGCGCTCGGCGCGACCGTGCTCAGCCTGGTGCTGGCGGTCAGCGGCTACGTCTCGCGGACCGCGGCCGAGTCGGCCGGCGCCGCCCAGCCGGGGAGCGCCGTCGCGGGCATCGTGCTCAGCTTCAGCCTCATCCCGGCCGCCGTCGTCGCGATCAGCCTGGTTCCGCTGGCGCGGTACCGGCTGCGGAAGGAGGACATCGATGGCGTCGTTTGACCAGCGGGCGATCCTCGCCCGGCTGTCGGCGTTGCGGGCGGCGGACGCGCCGACGCACGGCGGCCGCGTGCTCAGCTACGTGTACGACTCCGGGATGCCGGAGCTCGACGAGCTGGCCGCCGAGGCGATGCGCCTGGTGCAGCCGGTGAACGGGCTCGATCCGACGACGTTCACCTCGGTCGCGGTGATGGAGCGCGAGGTGGTCGGCTTCGCCCGGGAGCTGCTGCACGGCGACGACGACGTGATCGGCTCGGTGACCTCCGGCGGGACGGAGTCGTGCCTGCTCGCGGTCAAGACCGCGCGCGACGTGTGGCGGGCGGCCGGGGGCTCCGGAGTGCCGCGGCTGCTCGCGCCGGTCACCGTGCACGCGGCGTTCCACAAGGCGGCCGCGCTGTTCGGGTTGACTCTGGATCTCGTCCCCGTCGACCCGGAGACCGGTGTGCTCGACGCCACCGCGCTCACCGGGCGCATCGGCCCGGACGTCGCGCTCGTCGTCGTCTCGGCGCCCTCGTACCCGTACGCGACCCTCGACCCCGTGGAGGCGGTCGCCGTGGCCTGCGAGGAGGCGGGGGTGGCCTGCCACGTCGACGGCTGCATCGGCGGATGGATCCTGCCGTTCTGGCGCGCCGCCGACGGCTCGGCGCTGCCGCTGTGGGACTTCCGCGTACCGGGCGTGACCAGCCTCTCGGCGGACCTGCACAAGTACGGCTACGCGCCGAAGGGCGCCAGCGTCCTGCTGCAGCGCGGACGCGACCGGCAGCGGCGGCAGTACTTCGCGACGACCGGATGGCCGGGCTACCCGGTCGTCAACCCCACACTGCTCGGGTCGAAGTCGGCGGGAGCCCTCGCGGCCTCGTGGGCGATCATCCAGGCCCTCGGCGCCCGGGGCTTCGCGGAGCTCGCCGAGTCGTGCCGTCGCGCCACCCGGGCGCTGCAGGACATCGTGGCCGACATCGAGGGACTGCGCGTGCTGGGCGACCCGACCGGCCCGCTGCTGGCCGTCGTGACCGACGACACCGTGCCTCCGGAGCGCAGGGTCGACCCGCACCATTGGGCGGACCGTGCGCGACGCCGCGGCTGGGTGCTGCAGCTGCAGCCCGGACTGACCCAGGCCGACGGGACGCACCTCCCGCACACGACGCACCTCACCGTCACCCCGGTGACCGAGGGGCGGATCGACGAGCTGGAGGCGGCCCTGCGCGGCGCGGCGGACGAGGCGCGCGGCGTGCCGCCCGTGGACGCGGCCGCGGTGCTCGCCGCGCTGCCCGCGGGCCTCGCCGACCTCGGCGAGCCCGACTCGGCGACAGCGGCGCACCTCCTGCGCTCGCTGGGCCTCGCCAGCGGCTCCACCCCCGGCCTCCCCGACGACCAGGCCCCCCTGCTCGCCCTCGTGGAGGCC
>NZ_JABFMV010000035.1 GCF_013359685.1 Leifsonia sp. C5G2 | reverse complement strand
TCGCCGGTGTGGAGGGCGATGACGGTGACGGTGGTGTCGTCGGCGAGGGCGAGGATGCGGGTTCCGCGGTGGTGGTAGCCGATGCCGAGGTGGTGCATGCGGCCGGCGCGGCGGAGGCTGACTTTGCCGTTGCTGCCGACGAGGTCGTAGCGGATGCGGTAGTGGCCGGGGGTGCGGGTCTCGGCGGGGAGGGCTTTCGGGGTGGCTTGGTAGGCCTGTGAGGGTGTCTGCCGGTTCAGGGCGCGGTGGGGGCGGTGTTCGTTGTAGTGCTCCCGGAACGCGTCGAGCTGGGTTTGGAGGTCGGTGAGGGTTGTCGCTGCGGGGCGGGCGGCGAGCCAGCGTTTCTGGGTTTGGTGGAAGCGTTCGATCTTGCCTTGGGTTTGCGGGTGGCTGGGTGAGCCGTTCTTCTGGGTGACCCCGAGCAGGGGGAGCAAGTATTCGAAGGCGTTGCGGCCGCCGCCGAACCGGGCGGTGTAGACCCTGCCGTTGTCGGTGAGCGTGGACGCGGGGATGCCGTGCTGTTCGATCGCGGTCAGGAAGCTGGTCACGACGTCGTCGCCGGTGACCGGGCGGTGGGTGGTGCAGGAGATCAGGTAGCGGGAGTGGTCGTCCAGCCAGTTCAGGATCTCGATATCGGTGCCGTCGGCCAGGCGCCAGTGGGTGAAGTCGGACTGCCAGGTCTCGTTGGGTTGCGCGGCCTGGAAGCGGAGGTAGGAGGAGCGGGGCCGTTTCCGGGGTTCCGGGGTGATGAGCCCGGCGGTGTGCAGGATCCGGCGGATTGTCGAGGTCGACGGAGCCTTCAGGTTCTCCTGTTCGAGGTGCCAACCGATGGTGACAGGTCCGGCATCCAACCCGTTCGCGGTCAGCTCGCGCCGCAGCTGGAGTATCCGGTCCCGGACGTGGTCGGTGGTGGCCTGCGGGCTGCGGCGCGGAGCTCTCGAGCGGGGCTCGACCGCGTCCAGACCGCCCTCACGGTAGCGGGCGAGGAGCCGATGCAGGTGCCGGCGGGAGAACCCGTACTCGTCCGCCGCCGCAGACACGGTCAGCTGCTTGGACACGATCTTCATCACGGCGACCCGAGCCTTCGACATGCCACCGACTGTGACGCATGTCCCGACTCACCAGGGACCTATCAACTGAGAC
>NZ_JABFMV010000034.1 GCF_013359685.1 Leifsonia sp. C5G2 | reverse complement strand
CTCAAAGTCAAATGGTGGATGCATCAGGCGGCGGTGAGGAGTTGAGCGAGGGCTTGGGCGGGGGTGTTGTAGTCGAGAGTGGGCCGGGGTCGGGCGTTGAGTGTGGCGGCGACTTCGGCGAGGCGTTCCGGGCCGTGCTGGGAGAGGTCGGTGCCCTTCTCGAACCAGTGGCGGAGTAACCGGTTGGTGTTCTCGTTGCTGCCGCGTTGCCAGGGCGAGCGTGGGTCGCAGAAGAACACCGGCGCGTTCAGCTCGAGCTGGATGCGGGCGTAGTCGGCCATTTCGGTGCCGCGGTCCCAGGTGATCGAGCGGCGAAGATGTTCCGGGAGCTTGCTCATCTCCCGGATCATCGCGTCCGCGACCGCGTCGGCGGTGTGTCGGCCGGGGAGGTGCAGCAGGATCACGAACCGGGTGCTGCGCTCGACCAGGGTCCCGATCGCTGAACCATTGCCCGCCCCGATGATCAGGTCTCCTTCCCAATGCCCGGGAACGGCGCGGTCCTCGACCTCGGCGGGCCGTTCCCGGATCGTGAACGCGTCACGAAACGGCGAGGGCCCGCGCCGCTCCACCCCTCCGCGGGGTTTGCGAGCGGTGCGCCCGGTCGAGAGCTGCCGGGCCAGATCCTGACGCAGCAGACCGCGACCTTGGACGAACAAGGCCTGATAGATCGTCTCGTGACTCACCCGCCAAGTCTGCTCACCCGGATGCTCCCGAGCCAGCATGTCCGCGATCAACTTCGGTGACCACCCCTGATCCATCGCCGCCTCAACATGCGCCGCCAGCTCCGGGTTCGCGACCAGTTTGAACGGTTTGGGCCGCCGCCGATCCTGCCGGGCGCGCGCATGCGCCAGAACCGGCAGATAGTTCCCCGCCTGATCCCGATGCCGGGACAACTCCCGGCTGATCGTCGATTGCGGACGCCCGATCCGCTCCGCGATCTGCCGCTGCGATAACCCCTCACGCCGGCCCGCATGGATCTCCACCCGCTCCGCCAACGTCAACGACCGCCCCACCCGAGCATCCACATCACCAAGAGGAACCGCCAGACCACCGCCACCAGGACGCCCCGATTCAAGATCCACCCCGCCAGCATGCCGACGCCACCAATACTGCGCCGTCGTCACCGGCACCCCCACCGCAGCCGCAGCCTGCTTGACCGACAACCCCCAACACACGGCCTCGATCAGCCGCGCACGCACCTCAAACGACGACCACTTCGCACCCACCACACCCCGCACCCTTCATCACGTGATGCGTTGACCGTATGAATCCGCC
>NZ_JABFMV010000033.1 GCF_013359685.1 Leifsonia sp. C5G2 | reverse complement strand
CGCGCACGCCGATCGGCCGGCTGGCGGCGCTGACGGCCGAGACGGCGTGTGTGCCGTTCGTGGCCTTCAACCGGGTGGCGCAGCGGGGAGGTCCGGTCGTCGGTCCCTCGACGGTCGGGGCGACAAGTAGAGAACTGTCCTGACCGCTCAGAACGAGAAGCGGGCCCGGTTCGCGGGGCCCGCTTCCGTCTAGCGTGATCAGTCGCCTGCGCTCGGCTCCGCGTTGACCGAAGCTGCGTCTCCTTCCGCATTGGCAGACTCGCCAGCGGTCACGATCTGCTCAACGTCGCTGAGGTTGTACCCCCAGCCGGCGAGCAGGGTGAAATAGTCGGCGTCGGTGGACGACGGGTACCGCCAGGTCTGTTTGCGGGTGACGGATTCGCACGCTCCGAGCACGACTGCGAGGGCGACGTGCTGTGCTTTGGCCGGGGACTGCTCGATCAGCGCCGCGAGCTTGTCGTTCCCGAAGTAGCCGGACGGCTCCAGCCCGAGCAGGTGGTGTGCGAGCTCGTTCCCGTCTCGGGTGGCGGTGCTGATCGCCTGCCGGTGGATGGTGAGACCCTTCGCGATCACGACCGCCGCATCCTTGGGGAGGGCCTTGCGGGAGAGGAGTGTGGCGAGCCATTCGCGGCGGACGGTCTCGGCGGATGCCCACGCCTTGTTGTTGGCGATCAGTGTGCGCCGCTCGGCCTTCTCCTCGTCGGTCATCGGGCCGGACTTGGGCTGGCTCCCGCCGTAGGTGTGGAACCCGGCCGCGTTCGCGTCCCGGAGGAAGTAGCTGATGTTGGCGTCACCGTCTGCGTAGACCCGGACGTGGGCGGCTCGTCCGTCCAGGTTCTCGATGTGTTCGGCGGTGACGCGTTGGTCGTCGGTGGTCAGGAGTTCGCTGATTCGGGTGTACTCCGTGTCGTAGTAACCGGGGTCCGAGTCCAGGATCAAGTAGCCCCGTGCGACCAGGTCTGCTTCCGCGTCCGCCTTGGTTCTGGCGCGGGCCTTCTCGTCGCGTGCCCGCTGAGCCGCGTGGACGAACTGGGCGGGGTCGGTGGTTGCGACCTGGATCAGATCGGCACGGATTTCTGCGTCGCCGTCGAACTCGATCAGCACCGCCGCCTGGTCCAGGGTGAGCTGGTGCTCCTGGATCGCGGACGCCGCAGCCTGGTCTCGACCACAGCCAACGCGGTCTTGACTTCCTTCTGCTTCGTCCCGGTACGTCGCGCGATCGCGGTCACGGAGAGGCCTTCGAACGCGAGTTGTTGGAACGCGGCGGCCCGGTCGCTGTCGGTGAGGGCTTCGCGCTGGTCGTTCTCGACCATCTGCTGCACGATCCGCTCCGAAGGGACCTCGTCGGCGTCTACGAGGTAGACGGGAATGGTCGTAAGTCCTGCTTCGCGGGCGGCGAAGACTCGACGCT
>NZ_JABFMV010000032.1 GCF_013359685.1 Leifsonia sp. C5G2 | reverse complement strand
CACTGCCGCTGGGATGCGGCGCCCCGCCAGTGCAGGCGCACGACAACGTCAAACCACCCGCACAGCCGCAGCCCCAGCAACCGGGCGAACGTGAGACTGCAGGCGCGCCGACGGCCAAGAGCCCTGTCGACGAGAGCAACCTGCAGGTCAGGCACAAGTGGGACGACTTCGTTGCGTTCTTGGATGGTCTGGGATTCTGGGCAGGAGTGATCTCAACTGTCAGCACGTTGGCGGGATGGATTCTTGCCATTTCCGGAGTGGGCGCAGCGGTTTCTCCAATTCTGGGCCTGATTGGTCAGATCGCTGGGTGGGTAAGCACCGTCGCGTCCTGCGGAGGTGCGCTCCTGAGCAGCTTGGGAACCAAGTTCAATTACGGGGATCTCGTCGGGTGTGCTCTCGACGTCATCGGACGTGGCATCGGATTGAAGAGAGGTCAGCTCCGGGATCTAATCACCGGGTTCGCCACGCGCCGAGAGACTGTGGATGCAATCCGCGAGTTCGACCGTATCTCGATGGGAATCGGAGTCAACTTCAACCTCCTGGGACTGATCAACAGCTTCGTGGGGATGCTCAATGGCTAGGCACTGGACATGGCAGGAGCGTCAGAGAGTCTTCCTCATCGCAATGGTTATCGGGTGGGCCGCGTATCTGTCGTCGGTTGTCTTATTACTGCTGTCGTTTGAGCCCTTCATATTCGAGCAGCCCGCGGGCGCGGCCCTCGTGATTGCGATCTTCGCCTCTATTCCTGCGGGAATTCAGGTCATTTGGCTCCTCAATCCTGGCTTTTTCTACGTATCCCGCCTGCGATTCGACCCGGCAGTGACAGCGCACCTTCGGCCGAGCCTCCAAAGCCACGCATGGTTGGGGGGCAGTCTGAACAATCTGCGTTCCACGAATTCGGTAGTACCCGACCGCCTCCGCCTCGTCTCCATCCGCACAATTTGGGACCAGTGGACTCACACCGCGAGCGGGCTTGTTGGAGCGCCTCGTCCCGGGCCGAAAACAGGTTCGGTCGCCCGCGTCGAGATATCGTCCCGCGGCGCCGAGTTCCTGGTCGGCTATTGGCGGCCAGGTAGAGTCCTTCACGTTCCGGCATCCAACATCGTCGGGCTCTGGAAGGGATCAGAGATCGGCTCGATCGGCGGCCGGCAGGTCTTGGTGCTCGTCATCAAGACGTCCGGCGATGATGTCGTCTTTCCGCTCCAGGTGCGTCGTTGGTCGATCGGGGATACGGACTCCCGTGACGTCGACTTGCTGATGTCGGAGTTCGGGCAGATCTTGGGGAAGGCCCGCGATGAAGCAGACCAGTGATGAGCGCAGTTCGGCCTGCGGCGGGTGGCGCGAGGTGCGTTCGATGGGTGCGTCGGGCGACGCGCTGCCGGACGATGCGCCAAACAACTCGTCTCATGGGCGGCTTCGTCGTCTCAGGCGTGGGAGCAACGCGACTTGCTGCCGGGGCCGAATGTCCATCGGTGAGCTACCTGGGGCCTGAGCTAAGAATGACGGGTGCGGGCTTTGCTGCGTTCAATTACTGGGCGCGGAGCCCCGTGAATGGGGGGTCATGGATACCATGCATGCTGTCGTTGGACGGGCGACGGGTCGAATTGACTTCTGAGCGTGGCATCGAACTCAGGTGTGACGCCGCTGAGTTAGTGGTAGAAATCACGGGTATCAGTTCTTTGCGGCTCTCAGCTGGGGAGAAACGGTTCGTGCTACCCGTCGGCAGCCTCACCCGCCTGGACCGCTCGACGGGCATCCGCTCGGCGTACACCTACGACGCCGCGGACCGGGTCACGGCGGTCACGCACACGACCCCGCAGCCGTCCGCGCCGCCTGTCCCCGTGGCGACACCGACGCCGGCGCCGGACGCGAAGGGCTCCGCCGCAGCCACGGCGTGCACCGGAGTCGCCGGTTACCTGGGTTCTCGTGCGGCCTACCAGCTGACCGCGTCGGAGACCAGCGGCCGTGGTCGCGGGGTGAGCGCCGGCACCGCGTCGTATTCGTACGACGCCGCCGGCAACCGGGTGGACCAGACGGTGGCGGGCGTCTCGACGCGTTTCGCGTACAACCCGGCCGGTCAGACCACGGAGGTCGCTCGCGAGGGCCGGACGACCTCGTACGGCTACGACGGCCTGGGCCGGAACACGTCCG
>NZ_JABFMV010000031.1 GCF_013359685.1 Leifsonia sp. C5G2 | reverse complement strand
CGCCCACCCGCCGCCCGCGCCTCCACCCCTCGCCTCAGGCCCTCCCGTCTCCCGCTGAGGTGCTCGTAGTTGCGCGCGACACGCCGCGCGCAAGCGCACCTGCGAGCACCTCAGCGGAAAGACCGCGCGGCCGGGCCGGCGAGGTGCTCTTAGTTGCGCGGGACACACCGCGCGCGACCGCATCTACGAGCACCTCACGGACCTTGGGGTTACGCGGGCGGGAAGACACGCGCGGGGGCAGGCGCGGAGGCCGGGAGGTCGGAGACGTCGCGCGCGCCGCGCAGCGCGCGCCACAGCACCACGGGGCATGCCAGCAGCAGGGCGCCGGCGGTCAGGAGTGTCCAGCGTGCGCCGATCGTGTCCCCGAGCACCCCGCCGACGATCGCGCCGACGGGGAACAGCCCCATGACGACCACCTGCATCGTGGCGTTCACGCGGCCGAGGACGCGGTCCGGGCAGAGCTGCTGCCGCACGCTCACCTGCGTGATCGCGTACACGATCTGACCGAGCTCGCCCGCGGCGATCCCGGCGACGATCAGCAGCGTCCACCACCCCGGCTGGGCGAACGCCCCCAGCACCGACAGTGGGGCTGTCACGGCGAGCGACAGCCACACGATCCGCACCTCCCCGACCGCGCGGGACAGGCGGGTCGTGAACGCTGCGCCCACCATCACGGTCACCGAGCCCGCGGCGATCACCACGCCGATGAGGGCGGGTGACAGGCCGAGCGTGCGGGACAGGAACACCATGTTCACCGCGGACGCCATCGCGAACGAGAAGTTGCTCAGGGCGCTCGCCACCGCGGTCGCCCGCAGCACGCGCGAGCGGAACACGACGCCGAGCCCCTCGGCGATCTCCGCCCGCATCCGCCGCCGTGCGGACGGAGCCGCAGGGGCGTCCTCGCGGGCCCGGATACCGAGCAGGCACAGCGCAGAGACGGCGAACGTCCCCGCCTGCACCAGCACCACGGACGCCGCACCGATCAGGGACACCAGCGCGCCGCCGAGCGCAGGACCGGCCACCTGGCCGGACGCCCGGACGAACTCGAGCGACGAGTTCCCGGCCAGCACCCGGCCGCGGCCGATCACCGACGGCAGGTAGCTGCGGTAGCCGACGTCGAAGAACACCCGCGCGACGCCGGCCAGCAGCGACACGACGAGCAGCTGCGCCATGATCAGCATCCCGAACACCGCGGCGAGCGGGATGCTGAGCAGCAGAAGCGCGCGCACCAGGTCGCTGGCGACGAGCAGCGGCCGCCTCCGCACCCGGTCGACCCAGGCCCCGGCGGGCAGGCCGATCAGGGCGAACGCGAGAGTGGATGCCGCACCCAGCAGCCCCACCTCGAACGCCGAGGCGTGGAGGCTCACGACGGCGAGCAGGGGAAGGGCGACGCCGGAGACCTGGGCGCCCAGCTGGCTGGTGGTCTGCCCCACGAGGAGCAGGCGGAAATCGCGCGAGGCGAAGAGGGAAGGGGATGTCACGACGTGGCCTTTCGAGTCCGGAACAGGTGGTCCTCCCACCCGCCGGCTCGATGCGAAATCGTCGCTAGGG
The DNA here is from genome assembly GCF_013359685.1 of Leifsonia sp. C5G2. Classification (GTDB taxonomy): domain Bacteria; phylum Actinomycetota; class Actinomycetes; order Actinomycetales; family Microbacteriaceae; genus Leifsonia. The sequence continues at coordinate 2,468 of NZ_JABFMV010000031.1, read as the reverse complement.
GGGTTAGACGCTACCGGCCGCGGCGGACGATGTCCACCGCGGCCGGCATCCGGTCCCGGGTCAGCCCTTGCGGCCCTGGGTTGCGACGCCCTCGATGAAGTACCGCTGACCGAAGGCGAACAGCAGCAGCATCGGCAGCGTCACGATCAGCGCGGCGACCATGACGTACTGGTAGTCGCCGTGTCCGCCGTTCGTCGGGCTGAACGTCGTCATCGCGTACGAGATGCCGAGCGGGACAGTGAAGCCCTCGACGCCTCCCGCGTTCAGGTAGATCAGCGCCGCCTGCAGGTTGTTCCAGCTGGCCTGGAACTCGAACAGGAAGATGATGATGAAGGACGGGATGCTGAGCGGCATGGCGATCCGGGTGAACAGCTTCCAATAGCTGGCGCCGTCGAGGCGGGCCGCCTCGAACAGCTCACGCGGGAGACCCATGAAGAACTGCCGCTGCAGGAAGATGTAGAACGCCGACCCGAACAGGTTCATACCGAACAGGGGGAGCCAGGTGCCGATCAGGCCCAGGTTCTTCCAGATCAGGTACTGCGGGACCATCGTGACCGCACCCGGCAGCATCATGGTCGCCAGCACCAGGCCGAACAGCAGGGTGCGGCCGGGGAACTTGAAGTACGCGAACCCGAACGCCACGATCGAGCTCGAGATGGCGACCAGCCCCGCGGCGAGGATGGCGATGATGACGCTGTTGCCGATCCAGCTGAGCAGCGGGAGCTGGTTCCACACCTCCACGTAGTTCTGCGGGGTGAAGGTCTTCGGCCACAGGGAGTTGTCGAAGACCTCCTGCCGCGGCTTCAGGCTCGCCGCGAGCAACCACGCGAACGGGTAGAGGAACAGCAGGCCGAACCCGATGGCCAGGATCCAGAGGACGATCTTGCCGATGACGGTCTTCGGCTTGTACCAGCGGCTACCGGTGGGCTTCCTGTCCCGCCGATCGCGCGGCGTGCCGGTACCGGCCTGAGCTTTCTCGAGCTCGGAGGCGAGCGCGGCCGCGGCCGGTGCGGACTGGGTCGCGGAGGACATCACTTGTCTCCTTCGTAGTAGACGAGGCGGTTGCTGACCTTCACCTGGATGAGCGTGATCAGCAGGATGATCACGAACAGGAGCCAGGCCATGGCGGCGGCGAAGCCGAAGTTGAACTGGCGGAACGCCTGCTGGAACAGGTACACCCCGTAGAACAGCGACGAGTCGGGGGACGCGTTGGTCTGGTCCCGCCAGAACAGCAGGTAGGCCTGGTCGAACACTTGCAGGGCGGCGATGGTCAGCACGACGACGTTGAAGAAGATCGCCGGCGAGATCATCGGGACGGTGATGGTGAAGAACTTGCGGACGGCGCCTGCGCCATCCAGCGACGCCACCTCGTAGAGGTCACGCGGGACGTTCTTGAGCGCGGCGAGGAAGATCACCATCGTGCCGCTGACGCCCCACAGGGTCATGAGGACGATGGACGGCTTCACCCAGTTGGGGTCGATCAGCCACTGCGGGCCCTCGATGCCGAAGATCGCCAGGAAGCGGTTGATGGCTCCGGTGTTGCCGTTCAGCAGCAGCAGGAAGATGGATGCGGTCGCGACCGCCGGGGTCATCTTCGGCAGGTAGTAAATGGTGCGGAACACTCCGGCGCCGCGGCCCACCCAGTTGAGCAGGAGCGCGAGGAGCAGCGCGAAGATGATCTCGAGCGGCACCGCCATCACGGCGTAGAAGAGCGTGTTCCCGAGCGACAGCGCGACCTTCGGATCGTTGAACAGCTCGGCGTAGTTGTCGAACCCGGCGGGGCTCGCGCTGTTCGTCGCGAGGTTGTAGTTGCTGAACGAGATGAACAGGCTGTACAGCATCGCGCCGAGCGTGAACACCAGGAAGCCGATGATCCACGGGCTGATGAAGAGGTAGCCCGCGATCGCCTCCCGCCGGTTGTACTTGGTGCCGCGCTTCTTCGCGGGCTTGCGGTCACCCGTTCGGGTTGTGTTGCGCGACGCGTCAGTGAGGACGGCCATCACCGGCCTCCTCTGGAGCGTCATCGAGCTCGGTGATCCTCATCGCCACCCTTTCGATCCGTCCCCCGCCTGTGGTCGGCGCGGTGTGTGGCATCGTTACCACATAGCAGCGACTATAAGTCCTCCCGAGTGCGCCATGCAACCGCGCCCAGGTCATTCGCGGGCGGGATGCCGGTGGGAACCGGTGGAGAACCCGTCCGAAGCCATGGGGCGGTGCCGACGGGGGAACTGCCTTGTGCCGCGCACGGTACACCCGAGCGCCCCCGTCGTCACGGGCCGCGCTCCTCCGCCTGCGGTTCCGCCTCTGCCGCCTCTGCCGCCTCTGCCGCCTCCTCCGCCTGCTCCGCCGCCGCCTTTCGTCGGGCATTCGAACGCGAGCACTCCGAATCTCCGACGGAAGGCGGCCAGGCAGGAGATTCGAACGTTCGACTGCTCACTTCGCCAGCCTCCGCCGCATCCGCCGCCGCC
>NZ_JABFMV010000030.1 GCF_013359685.1 Leifsonia sp. C5G2 | reverse complement strand
GGCGGGGGCGCGCGAAAGGGGCGGCCTCCGGTGGGAGGCCGCCCCTGCAGAGCGCGGGTTACTTGCTGCTCTTGGTCGACTGGTCGTATGCCCTCATGGCCGCGGTCTGCGCGGCCTTCAGGGCCTCGCTGGCCGACTTGCTGCCGAGAAGGTACGACTGGATGGCGTTCTGCAGCTCCGTCTGGATCTGCTGGCCGGCCGGCGACGCGCCGAACGACTTGCCGTTGCCGACGACGTCGTAGTAGGTCGAGATGGCCTTGTCGAAGCCCTCGTTGCCGGACGGCTTCACGTACTTCTCGCGCAGCGTCTTGTCCGCCTCCGGGGAGCCGGTGAAGAGGCCGGTGTTGATCGCGCCGGGCGTCTTGGTCAGCGTCTTGGCGCGGGCGGCACCCGCAGCCTCCCACGCCTGCAGGCTGGTGAGGTCGAGCGCCCAGGCGCACGCGGCGTCCTTGTTCTTGGCGCCCGCCGGGATGACGAACGACGTGCCGGAGGCGACGGTGAACGGCTGGCCGGAGCTGTCCTTGAACGGCACGGCGCCGATGTCCACCTTGTCGACGAACGGGGTCAGCACGTTCACGTACCACTGGGCGTTCACCTGCGCGCCGACCTGGTCCTTCACGTACTGGTTGTTCTCTCCGAAGGTGTCGAAGGAGTCGGTGAAGCTCTTCACCTTGGCGTAGCCGCCCTGGGCGTCGGTGATCTGCTTGAGCACCTCGAGGCCCTTCTCGTTCTTGGAGTCGTCGAGCGTGGGCTTGCCGTCGGAGCCGATGATCTGACCGCCGTAGGCGAGCAGCCACAGACCGGCCTGCCCGCTCGCGACCGGGTCGAAGCCCAGCACGGACGGGTTGCCGCCGGACTCCTTGTACATCTTCTTGATGGCGGCGACGAGCGTGTCCGGCTTGGAGGTGTCGATGTCGGCGTCGGTGACCCCGGCCGCCTTCATCACGCGCTCGTTGGTGATGATCGCCGGCGGCTGGTAGAACTGCGGCACCGCGTAGATCTTGCCCTTGTAGGTGATGTCGTCGATGACCGATCCGTAGTACTGCTTCTTCGGGTCGACGCTGTTCACCGAGTAGCACTGGTCGAGCGGCTGGATGAGGCCCTGCGCCGCGTAGGTCGCGACGAACTGGCGGTCCATCTGCACGACGTCGGGGACGTTGCCGCCGGCGACGCGGGTGGTGAACTTCTGCGCGTCGAACGGGGTCTGATCGATCTTGATCTGGACGTTCTTCAGCTGGCTCTTGGCGTAGTCGAGTCGGGAGGTGCCGACGTCGTCGGCGTTGTCGAAGCCCCAGGCGTTGAGCTGGCCCTTCGCGTCCTTCGAGAAGTCCCCTCCGGACGAGCTGCCGCCGCTGGAGCTGCACCCGGCGAGGAGCGCCACCGACGCGGTGATGGCCAGCGCGGCGAGGGCGGTGTGCCTCTTGTTCATCTGATTTCCCTTCAGTGGTGTCGCGGCGGGCGTCCTCGCCCGTGCGAAGAGGTACGGGATCCCCTGCTGCCGGGGTTCGGGGGGCGGCAGTGTGGAAACCTTCCCACATCGCACGGTAATGCAGCAGCGAGGCTCAACACAAGGGGATCGGGTATCAGGAACCCGTTTTCGTTACGTGATCGTTTTGTACGCTTGAACCAGGTGCTTCTCAAGCCCTAGGGTTTTATGGCAACGATGCCATATCCGCCTCCAGGAAGGTCCTCATGTCCTCGATCCACCGGATCCTGCTGCTCGGACACACCCACCACGACGTCGGCTACACCAACAGCCCCCGCATCATCGACGGGATGCACGCGGAGATCGTCCGCGAAGTCCTCCGCCTGGCGGCCGCCGACACCGCCGCACCCACCGCACCCGACCGCTTCCGCTGGACGTTCGAGGCCGCGCGTCCGGTGCTGAACTTCCTCCGCACGGCCACGGCCGACGAGGTGGATGCGCTGCGCGCCCTCGTCGCCGACGGCACGCTCGCCGTCACCGGCGGCTACCTCAACATGACGCAGCTCCCCGATCTGCCCGAGTTCGAGGCGGCCTATCGGGCGCTCGACCGCATCCGCGAGGCCGGCATCCCGGTGCGCACCGAGCAGCACGGCGACGTCAACGGCATCGCCTGGGGCGCCGCCGACGCGATGCTCGACGCCGGGATCGAGCGCCTGGTCATGGCCCTCAACCCCGACCACGGCCGCGCCCCGCTGGAGCAGCCGAGCGTGTTCTGGTGGGAGGCGCCCTCCGGCCGGCGCGTCTTCACCCTGCTGTCGACCCACTACGGCTTCGGCGAGGAGTGGGGCATCGTGGACGCCGACGTCGAGCTCGCCGAGGAGCGCATCCACTCGTTCGTCGAGCGCCTGGAAGCACGCGACGACTACCCCTTCGACACCGCCGTCGTGCACGCGGGCAACGACAACCGCTGGCCGACCGCCCTCTTCACGCGCGTCGTCCGGCACTGGAACGAGCGGCACCCCGACCGGCCGATGGAGACGGCGACGATCGACACGGCGATGGATGCGCTGGCCGTGCAGGCGCCGGCCGACCTGCCGGTGCTGCGCGGCGAGTGGGCGGACTGGTGGTCGCACGGCCACGGATCCACCGCGCGCGAGGTGGCCGTCTACCGCGAGGCGCGCCGGTTCGCCCGGTCGGCTCGCGCGGCGCTGCGCATCGCGGCGGAGCGCGGCGAGGGCGACCCCGCGCTCGCGACCGTGCTCGGCTACCGCCGCGGCCCCGTGCGGCTGCGCAGCGACGCCGAGCTCGACGCCGCCTTCGACCGGGTGGATGAGGAGCTGCTGCTCTTCGGCGAGCACACCTGGGGCTCGTGGGAGACCTACTCGAAGCCGCACTCGCACTTCAGCCACTCGCACTGGAACGCCAAGGCCGCGTTCGCCTACGGCGCCTGGGATCTGGCGCGCGACCTGAACGTGGAGGCGCTGTACCGGCTGGCCGCGTCCGGCGCCGATCCCGTTCCCGCGGAGGGCGTGCTGGTGGCCAACCTCTCCGACCGCCCGCGCCGTGAGGCGGTCGAGGCGGAGGTCGGCGGAACCCGTCGCGTGACCCTGGTCGCGGACGTGCCGCCCGCGTCGGCGGTCGTGCTCCCGGCTCCCGAGCCCGAGCCGGACCCGACGCCGGGGACGACCGTGCAGGCGGGCCGCTACCGCGCGACCGTCGACCCCGCCCGCGGCGGCCTCGTGTCGCTGGTCGACCTTGCCGACGGCCGCGAGCTCGTCGATGCGGGTGCACCGCACGGCCTCGGCGCGGTCGTCGTGGAGACGGTCGCCGATGCCGGTCGCGCGCATCCCGTGTTCGAGAACCCGAAGAACTTCAACCCGGCGTTCCCCGGCCCGACGTTCGACCGCTCGCACGGCGTCGCCGCCGAGGAGCCGCAGGTGGTCGAGACCGGCGAGTACGCCCGCATCCGGTGGACGAGCGGGCTGCCCGGCCTCAGCGCCGTCTACACGCTCACGCTGTTCCGGGAGCTGGACGACATCGATCTGGCGGTGCACATCGCGAAACCCGAGCGGTTCGGGCCGGAGAGCATCTTCGTCGCGTTCCCGTTCGCGGTCGGCCGGCCGGAGTTCCTCGTCGAGACCGCCGGCGCCGTGTTCGCCGCCGAGACGGAGCAGCTGCCGGACACGTCGAAGGACTGGTACTCGATCCAGCACGCCGTCGGCGTCCGCGGCGACGGCGGCGCGGTGCTCTGGGGCACGGTGGATGCGCCCCTCGTGCAGCTCGGCGGCATCCGCACCGGCGAGTGGTCGCGAACGCTGGAACCGGTCGGCGGCCACATCGACAGCTGGGCGATGAACAACCTGCACTTCACCAACTTCCAGGCGAGGCAGGAGTTCACCGGGACGCTGCACTACCGCTTCCGTCCGGCCGCGGCCGAGGGACTGCGCGAGGCCGTCGCCGCGTACGGGGCGGCGATCGCTCTGCCGCTGCAGGCGCGGGCGTATGCCGGGCCGCTCGGGCGCTGACCGCATCCCGCAACCTGGGAGACCCCTCAAAAAGGGGACATCCGCCGATCCGATCGCGGCCGCGATCCGGATGACCCCAAGGCGGGCGTTCCCTCCCCCGCCCAACGGGATGCGGCACGCCGGATGCGACCAGGGGCGCGCGACGTGCCGCACCCCGCCCCCTCCACCGTCGAGTCCGCGAAGTCTGCACGCCCGCACCGCGTGTCGCGGGTAGTCT
>NZ_JABFMV010000002.1:230359-397827 GCF_013359685.1 Leifsonia sp. C5G2 | reverse complement strand
ACTTCAGGATGTCGTCCGCCGCGTGGACCATGGTGTCGAAGCGGTAGTTGATCTCGGCCTGGCCGCCGGTGCCCACCTCGTGGTGCGCGCGCTCCAGGATGAGGCCCGCGTCGATCAGCTTCAGCGAGATGTCGTCGCGCAGGTCGGCCTGCTTGTCGACGGGGGAGACGGGGAAGTAGCCGCCCTTGTAGGGGGTCTTGTTCGCCAGGTTGCCGCCTTCTTCGACACGGCCGGAGTTCCAGGCGCCCTCCTCCGAGTCCACGGAGTAGAAGCTGGAGTTCTGCTTCACCTCGTAGCGGACGTCGTCGAAGATGTAGAACTCCGCCTCCGGGGCGAAGTACGCGGTGTCGGCGATTCCGGTCGACGCGAGGTACTTCTCGGCCTTCTTCGCGACCTGGCGCGGGTCCTTCGCGTAGATCTCGCCGTTGCGCGGATTGTAGATGTCGAACACCATGATGAGGGTGCGCTCGGCACGGAACGGGTCGATGTAGGCGGTCGACACATCCGGGATGAGCTGCATGTCGGACTCGTGGATCGACGCGAAGCCGCGGATCGAGGAGCCGTCGAACAGCTGGCCGACGGAGAAGAACTCCTCGTCGACGGTCGAGGCGGGGATGTTGAAGTGCTGCTGCACACCGGGAAGGTCGGTGAAGCGGATATCAAGGAACTTGACGTCGGTGTCCTTGATGAACTTGAGCACCTCGGAAGAATCACGGAACATACGGACGACTCCCAATGGCTTTGCGGGTGACCGGACTGCGCATGCAGTCCACCGACCACGCTAGGGGGAGGCCGTTTCCCCGCGGTCACGCGAATGTTTCCGGCATGTTACGTGTACCCCGGACGGGGATGGGGCGTCCAGGTCGGCGCGAACGGCGCTCGGTAGACTCGGCTGGTGCCCCAGAACCCGTCGAACCGCCCTGGCGACATCGCCCCCAGCCGTTACCCGGGGGAGCGCCTCGGCCTCCCCGAGTCGGGCCCGCGGTCGATCGGCCGGGTCGGGCGGCGCATCGGGGCGATCGTCATCGACTGGGCGATCGCATCGTTCCTGTCGTTCGCGTTCTTCCGCTACGACAGTTGGGCGACGATCGCGATCTTCGCCGTGCTGCAGATCCTGTTCATCCCCACGATCGGCGGCAGCATCGGGCACCGCATCGTCGGGATGCGCGTCGTCGCGGTCCGTGGCGGCTGGGTCGGCGTGTGGCGGCCGATCGTCCGGACGCTGCTGCTGTGCATCGTGATCCCGGCGCTGGTCTGGGACTCCGACCAGCGCGGCTTCCACGACAAGATCGCCGGAACCGTCCTCATCCGCGCCTAGCTGCCGCATCCCCACCGTCGAGTACACGAAGACTGCACGGATCCGGGCGGATTCCGTGCAGTCTTCGCGGAGTGGATGCTTGGGCGCAGGGAGCGCGGGTCAGCGGGCGCGCTGCGCGCGGACCTTCATCGGGTCGATGCCCTTCGGGATCGGCATCTGGTTCTCCATGGACTGGAGACGGTTGCTGATCGCGATGACCTCGGCCTTGGTGAGGGTCGGCTTGATCTTGGCGAGCGTGCGCGGGACCTTGTGCAGCGGCACCGAGTCGGCGTCCGGCCCGACGGTGATGATCGTGACGGGGACGTTCGGCAGCACGCGGTTCACTTTGCGGCGCTCCTCGTCCACCATGCGCTTGGTGCGCGTCGCCGGACCCTCGCTGATCAGCACGACGCCGCCGCGCCCGGTCGCCCGGTACACCGCGTCCTGCGTCTTGCCGTTGACGGCCACCGGCATCTCGGAGCCGCGCCAGCTGCGCTTGAGCGATGAGCGCAGCACGGCGCCGACGGCGCCCGGCTGGCCCTCGATCTGCGAGTAGGCCGCGCGCTCGGCACGCCGGCCCAGGATGATGAGGCCGATCAGGACGCCCGCGAGCACGCCCGCGACGATCCACAGCACCATCGTGAAGACATTGCCGCCGGACAGGAAGATCGCGAGCAGCACGCCGGCGACGATGGGAAGGACAACCCCGAGGACGATGTACAGCAGCGCGCGGTCGTCGTACCGGCGGGTCATCTGGAAGACCTGCCACATCTGCTTCAGACGGCCGGGCTCCTTGGTGGACTTGTCCTTTGCCATACCACCAAGGATACCGGCTCGCGGGTCCTCCAGATGACCTGTTCGCCGCTGGGAGAGTGCTGTCAGGAGACCGCCTGCGCGAAGCCGAGCGACGCGTCGGCGAGGTGCCTCAGCTCGTCCGGGACCGGCCGTCCCTTCGCCTGCATCGACTGCGCCCAGAGCCGCCCGGCACGGTACGACGACCGAACGAGCGGGCCGGCCAGCACGCCGAGGAAGCCGACCTCCTCCGCCTCCTGCTTGAGCTCCACGAACTCGTCCGGGTGCACCCATCGGGCCACCGGCAGGTGCCGCGGGCTCGGCCGCAGGTACTGCGTGATCGTCAGGATGTCGGTGCCCGCGTCGTGCAGGTCGCGGAGGGCGGCGCTGACCTCGTGCCGCTCCTCGCCCATCCCGAGGATCAGGTTGGACTTGGTGATGAGGCCCGCCGCGCGTCCCTGGGTCAGCACGTCGAGCGAACGCTCGTACCGGAACGCGGGCCGGATGCGCTTGAAGATGCGCGGAACCGTCTCGACGTTGTGGGCGAACACCTCGGGCTGCGCCGAGAAGACCTCGCCGAGGTACTCCGGGTTGCCGGAGAAGTCGGGCACCAGGATCTCGACCCCGGTCCCCGGCGACTGGCGGTGGATCTCGCGGATCGTCTCTGCGTACAGCCACGACCCCTCGTCCTCCAGGTCGTCGCGCGCGACGCCGGTCACCGTGGCGTAGCGCAGGCCCATCCGCTGGACGGACTCGGCGACGCGCCGCGGCTCGTCCCGGTCGAAGTCCGCGGGCCTTCCGGTGTCGATCTGGCAGAAGTCGCAGCGGCGGGTGCACTGGGAGCCGCCGATGAGGAAGGTCGCCTCCCGGTCCTCCCAGCACTCGTAGATGTTCGGGCAGCCGGCCTCCTGGCAGACGGTGTGCAGCTCCTCGGTCTTCACGAGGGACTGCAGCTGCCGGTACTCCGGGCCCATCTTCGCCTTGGTCTTGATCCACTCGGGCTTGCGCTCGATCGGCGTCTGGGCGTTGCGGACCTCGAGGCGCAGCATCCGGCGCCCCTCGGGTACGGCGCTCACGCGACGGCCTCGGCGGTGGTGAACTCGAGGTCGAAGGCCTCCATGACGAGCGGCGCGACCTCCTGCGGCGTGACGGTGCGGCCGAGGACGCGGGAGATCGTGGTGACTCCGGCGTCGCGGATGCCGCAGGCGACGATCCGGTCGTACGCGGCGAGGTCGTTGGAGCAGTTGAGGGCGAAGCCGTGCATGGTGACGCCCTCGGCGACTCGGATGCCGATGGCGGCGATCTTCTCGTCCTGCTGCGCTCCCGGGTTGTGCTCCGGGCGCATCCACACGCCGGACCGGCCCTCGATCTGCACGCCGGTCACGCCGAGGCGGGCGAGCACGTCGATGAGGACGCGCTCGAGCGCACGGACGTAGCCGACCACGTCGACGGGTTCGTGGAGTCGGAGGATCGGGTACCCCACGAGCTGCCCCGGCCCGTGCCAGGTGATCTTGCCCCCGCGGTCGACGTCGACGACGGGGGTGCCGTGGTCGGGACGCTCGTCCGGGGAGGTGCGCTTGCCGGCGGTGTACACCGGCTCGTGCTCGAGGAGGATGACGGTATCGGGCGCCTGGCCTGCGACGACAGCGGCGTGCACGGCACGCTGCTGCTGAAGGGCCTCGAGATACGGCACGGAGTTGGCGCTTAGCCCCGTGACGTCATACGTGGTCACCCGGTCAGTCTACGTCGGGCTTCGGGAAGGTGCGCACAGCTCCACGACGGCGCGACTTCTCCACAGATCTCCGGATGCCGCTCGCCGGCTTGCCCGCATCGACTGGGATGAGGGCATGACTCCGATCATGGCCTCGTCCAGCTCCCGTCCCGCTGCCGACCGCGCGGAGCTCCACCGCATCGCGGCCTCTTGGGCGCGCGCCGAAGGGTGGGAGGCGGCGGGCCCGCCGGCAGACGACCCGGGCGGGGGAGTGTTCCTGCCGCTGACGGGAGCCGCGCTGGATGGACGGGCGCGACTGCGCGTGCGCGAGCGGCGGCCCGGCGAGACAGGGCCGTCGGCCGAGCGCGAGCTTGCGGCGCGGAGGCAGGCCGCGAGCGAGCATGTCGTCGGTCTCGTGAAGGAGGTGGGCCGACGCCAGGTCCGCGGCCGCGAGGTGGATGCGGTTCTGCTCGCCGACGCTCCCGGCGGCACGCTGGCGGAGCTGATCGCGCGCCGCTCGGGGGTACCGGGAGGCGAGGCCGCGACGGTGCTGCTCTGCGTCGCGCGGGGGATCGCCGCCCTGCACGCGGCGGGCTGGGCCGGGCCGACCCTGTCACTGGAGGGCGTGGAGTTCGCTGCCGACGGATGCCCGACTCTGGGAATCCTCGACATGGTCGTGGCGCTGCAGCCCGAGGCCGCGGTGGCCGATGCGGAGGCGTACCACGCTTTCGCTCGCTGGCTATGCCTGCGCGTGGTCGACGGCTCAGGCATGCGCCTTCTGGCCGCGGTGGAGGGCGCGCTCCGCAGCGGGCGGTGGTCCGCGGTGGCGGAGGCGGTGGCGGCGGTGGCCCGGCCGGTCGCCGTGAAGCTGACGGCCGAGGGGGAGGCGTCGTCCGACGCGTCGTCGGCGAACGCGGCGGCAGCCCTCGACGTCGGCGGTTCCGCTCGCGCCCCGGCACTGGCTCGTCCGAGCGGCAGCGAGCAGGCCCGTGCTCCGCGCCTCGCTGCGGTCGTCGACCTGCTCGATGACCGTCCCCTTCACCGAGTCGGTGCGCGGCTGCTCGCTGCCGTGCGCAGGCGACCTGCCCTGGCCGTGTTCGCCGCCGTGCCCGTCATCGCCGCACTGGCAGCGGTCGCGCTTATCCCGGGTGCGCCCGCTCCCAGCGCGGCGGTGAGCCAGTCGACCGCGACGAGCGCTCCATCGGTCGGCCGTTCGGCGGCGGTAGAGGGGCGGTCCGTGGGGACGGGAACGCCGGTCGCCGACTCCGGTGCAGCCTCCACCCCGGCGGCGGAGGGCGGTGGGGAAGCCGGGACGGACGCGGCACCCGAGGGCGAGAAGCCCCGCGCTGACAGCGACGACCCGGTGGACGCAGCGGTCACGCTGCTGGACGCCCGGAAAGCCTGCTTCTCGGTGAAGCCGGCAGTCCCGGCCTGCCTCGACGACGTGCTCGAAGCCGGAGGCGCCTTGCGGACGGGCGAGGCGGCAGCCCTCGGCAGAGCGGGGGCGGCGGACGAACGCGACTACAGAGGCGCTCAGCTCTCTCTCGTGGAGCGCTGGGGCGATGCGGCGTTGGTGGCGATCTCGCCGGACGCGTCGCGCACGCCGAAAAGCGAACCGGCCTCGCTCCTGCTGGTGAGGAGCGAGGCCGGTTGGCGGCTACGGGCGGTGTTCCCGTGAGGCGATCAGATCCCGAGATTGCCTTCGAAGTTGCCACCCTCGAGACGGTTCTTGACCGCGACGAGGAAGCGGGCCGCGTCGGCGCCGTCCACGATCCGGTGGTCGTACGAGAGGGCGAGGTACACGGTCGAGCGGATGGCGATCGAGTCGCTGCCGTCGGCCGAGACGACGACCGGCTTCTTGGTCACGATGCCGGTGCCGAGGATCGCGACCTGCGGCAGGAACACGAGCGGGGTGTCGAACAGTGCGCCGCGCGAACCGGTGTTGGTCAGCGTGAACGTGCCGCCGGCGAGCTCGTCCGGCTTCAGCCGGTTGTCGCGGGTGCGCTCGGCGAGGTCGCCGATCTCCTTCGCCAGGGCTGCGATGTCGAGCTCCGAGGCATTGCGCACCACCGGGGTGAGCAGGCCGCGCTCGGTGTCCACGGCGATCGAGAGGTTCTCGTGGTCCGGGTAGACGATGCTGTCGCCGTCGACCGTCGCGTTGATGACCGGGTAGGTCTTCAGCGCCTCGGCGGCGGCCAGCGCGAAGAACGGCAGGAAGGAGAGCTTCACGCCGGTCTTGCTCAGGAAGTCGCCCTTCACGCGATCGCGGAGGGCGGCGACCTTGGTCACGTCCACCTCGACGACGCTGGTGAGCTGCGCGGTCGACTGCATCGAGACGACGGCGCGCTCGGCGACGACCTTGCGGAGGCGCGACATCGGCTGCGTGGTGCCACGCAGCGGCGAGACTTCGGGGGCCGGAGCCGCGGCGGCGGGAGCCGAGGCAGAGGCGGCGGGAGCGGCGGCCGAGAGGATGTCCTCCTTGCGGATGCGCCCGCCGACGCCGGTGCCCGTGACGGTGGAGAGGTCGACGCCCTGCTCGTTCGCGAGCTTGCGGACGATCGGCGTCACGTAGCCGGCGTTGCCGGCGTGGGCTCCGCCCGATGATGCAGGAGCGGCGGCCGGGGCAGCGGGGGCCGCCGGGGCGGCGGCCTGCGGAGCGGCAGCCTGCGGAGCGGGGGCGGCGGCAGGAGCGGCCTGAACCGGTGCGGCCTGAGCCGGAGCGGCGGGTGCTTCCTGTGCCGGAGCCGCGGGAGCGGCGGCGGCCGGCGCGGGCGCGGACTCTTGCGCGGGAGCGGCCTGAGGGGTCTCCTGCGCCGGAGCAGCCGGTGCCTCCTGGGCCGGAGCGGCCTGCGCGGGGGCGGGAGCCTCCTGAGCAGGAGCAGCCGGCTCGGCGGGCGCGGCCTCGGCGGGCGCGGCCTCAGCCGGCGCGGCCTCGGCGGCCGGGGCGGCGGGCGCCTCGGCGCCGGCACCCGAACCGTCGCCGATCGTCACGAGCGCGGTCCCTACCTCGACGGTCTCGTCCTCCTGCACCAGGATCGCCTCGATGACGCCGGCGACCGGCGACGGGATCTCGGTGTCGACCTTGTCGGTCGAGACTTCGAGCAGGGGCTCGTCCACCTCGACACGGTCGCCAACGTTCTTCAGCCAGCGGGTGACCGTGCCTTCCGTGACGCTCTCGCCGAGCGCCGGGAGGCTGACGGATTCGCTCATGAGCTTCTCTCCTTCAAAACCTGATCGTTCAGTAGCTTATTGCAGGCGGGTCCGCGCACGGCGGACCCGCCCGATACGTCCTAGAGGGTGTGCAGCGGCTTGCCCGCGAGGTAGAGGAAGGCCTCGCCGAGCGACTCGTTCTGCGTGGGGTGCGCGTGGATCAGCGGAGCGATGTCCTCCGGGTACGCCTCCCAGTTGACGGCAAGCTGCGCCTCGCCGATCAGCTCGCCGACACGGGCGCCGATCATGTGCACGCCGACCACGGGGCCGTCGTTGACGCGGACGACCTTCACAGAGCCGTTCGTCCCGATGATCTCGCTGCGGGCGTTGCCGGCCAGGCTGTAGTCGTAGCTGCTGACGCTGTCGGCGCCGTACTTCTCGACGGCCTTCGCCTCGGTGAGGCCGATAGAGGCCACCTCGGGGTCGCAGTAGGTCACCTTCGGGATGTTCACATCCGGGACGACGATCGGGTTGAGGCCCGCGATCTCCTCCGCGACGAAGATGCCCTGCTGGAAGCCGCGGTGCGCGAGCTGCAGGCCGGGGACGATGTCGCCGACGGCGTAGACGCCCGGGATGTTGGTGTGCAGACGCTCGTCGGTGATGACGAAGCCGCGGTCCATGGTGACGCCGACCTCGTCGAACCCGAGGCCCTGCGTGAGCGGGCCGCGGCCGACGGCCACGAGCAGCAGGTCGGCCTCGATGGTGTTCCCGTTCTCGAGGGTGACGACCACGCCGTTCTCGTTCTGGGTGACGCCCTGGAAACGGACACCCAGGCTGTAGTCGATGCCGCGGCGGCGGAACGCGCGCTCCAGCGACTTGCTGATCGACTCGTCCTCGTTCGGGACCAGGTGCGGCAGCGCCTCGATGATGGTGACGTCGGAGCCGAACGACTTCCACACGCTCGCGAACTCGACGCCGATCACACCGCCGCCGAGCACAGCGACCTTCTTCGGGACGAAGTCGAGCTCGAGCGCCTGCTCGGAGGTGATGACCCGGCCGCCGATCTCCAGACCGGGCAGCGAGCGCGAGTACGAGCCGGTCGCCAGGATGACGTTCTTGCCGACGATGCGGTCCTCGCCGACCTGCACGGTCGTGGGGGAGACCAGGCGGCCCTCGCCCTCGATGACCGTGATGCCGCGGGCCTTCACCAGGCCCTGCAAGCCCTTGTACTTCTTCGCGACGATGCCGGTGCGGTACTCGGTCACGCCGTTGATGTCGACGCCCTGGAGCTGGGTGACGATGCCGTACTTCGCCGACTCCCGCGAGTAGTCGGCGATCTCGGCCGCGTGGAGCAGCGCCTTCGTCGGGACGCAGCCGCGGTGCAGGCACGTGCCGCCGACCTTGTCCTTCTCGATCATGCCGACGGTGAAACCGAGTTCGGCCGCACGCAGCGCTGCTGCGTAGCCTCCACTCCCACCGCCGAGCACCACAATGTCAAAGTTCTGCTCAGACACCCAGCTACTCCCTCGCGCATCAGGATCATGTGACACGATTTGCCGCCCAGAGGGGTGGCTCCGGGTGACGTGTTGATGGGCGGGATTTCCCGCCCATACGACCCTACTACTTCCCGGAAATGGTCTCGGCCAGACGCAGAAGCGCACGTACGCTGACGGCGGACGGCCCCTTGCCGGTGAAACCGTAGGGCGCCGCGGGGCTCTTGGCGGGACCGGCGATGTCCACGTGGGCCCACGGGATGCGCGGCGCGTCCTCCTCGTCGCCGGTGCGTCCGACGAACTCCTGGAGGAACACCCCGGCCAGCAGCGCCCCGCCGGCGGTGTTCCCCGGGTTGGCGTTGGCGATGTCCGCGACGTCGGAGTTGATGGTGGCCCGAAGCTCGCCGGGGAGCGGCATCGGCCACAGCAGCTCGCCGGACTCCTTGCCCGCGGCGAGCACCTGGTCCACCAGGTCGTCCGACCCCATGACGGCCGCGTAACGCGTGCCGAGCGCGACCATCGCGGCACCGGTCAGGGTCGCCACGTCGACGATGGCGTCCGGGCGTTCCTCGCTCGCGGCGACCAGGCCGTCGGCGAGCACGA
Source organism: Leifsonia sp. C5G2 (assembly GCF_013359685.1). Classification (GTDB taxonomy): domain Bacteria; phylum Actinomycetota; class Actinomycetes; order Actinomycetales; family Microbacteriaceae; genus Leifsonia. Next base: position 388,781 of record NZ_JABFMV010000002.1, on the reverse strand, counting down.
GCCGACCCTCCGCGTCGGTGTTGAGTACCTCCACAGTGCGCCCACCGCGGATACGGAGCACGTCGTTGGGCCGGATGGCCGAGCCCGACGGCATGTTCTCGGCCAGGCACAGCCAGGCGGTGACCCGCACCGGAAGTGCGAGGCGGGCGGCCGCGAGCGCGACGGCGAGCACGGTGGCGGCGCCGGTCATGTCGTACTTCATCCCGACCATCCCGGTCGCGGGCTTGAGCGACAGGCCGCCGGAGTCGAAGGTGATGCCCTTGCCGACGAGTGCCACGTGGCGGGCGGCCTCGGCGGGCGCGTACGACACCTTCACCAGCCGCGGCGGGCGGGTCGAGCCCTGGCCGACGCCCAGGATGCCGCCGAAGCCGTCCGCCGCGAGCCGCTCCTCGTCCCACACCTCGACGGTGACGGGCAGGTCCGCCGCCGCGGCCTGCGCCCGCGACGCGAAGGTCTCGGGGTAGAGGTCGAGCGGGGGCATGTTGACGAGGTCCTTGACCAGCGCGGCGGCCTCGGCGACCGCGGTCGCGCGGGCGACGAGCGCCTCGGCGCCGGGAGCGGAGCCCAGCACCTCGATCGAGCCGACCGGGTCCTTGACGCCCCCGCGGCTCTTCTCGCGGTACTCCGTGAACGCGTACGCGCCGAGTGCCGCGCCCTCCAGCACCGCGCCGACCTCGACCGCGTCCCCGGCGGGCAGGTCGAGGGCGACCGCCGCCGTCCCGGCCAGCTGCCGCACGGCGCTGCCCGCGGCGTAGCGGAGCGCGTCCGTCCCGTCCTCGGGGAGCCCGATGACGGCGAGGGAGGCGCCGGCGCCACGACCGGGCAGCCGCACCAGTTCGTCCCGGCCGCCGCCGAAGCCGACCTCGCGGAGCTGCTGCTCCAGCTCCTCACGGCGTTCGCCCGAGAGCACGGCGACGGTGTCGCGCGCCACGCGGGCGGCGACGACGAGCACGTCGGCGGAGGTGGCGGGGGTGGGGGCGTCGGTCAGCGTCAGCGAGGGAACGGTCATGCTCCGACCCTAACGCGCGTGTTCGCTGAGGGCGTGGCCGCGGAGCGTCCTGAGCAGGGCACGCCTCTGGGATGCCGCTCTAGAGTTGACGTATGCGAGACCCCGGCGAACTGTTCGAGCTCAACCCGGCACTCGATGTGCCGGAAGGCCTGCCGCTGGTCGCGGGACTGACCGGTTTCGCCGACGCGGGCTCCGGCGTGAGCCAGCTCGGCACCTACCTGCTCGGCACCCTCGACAGCGAGGTCGTCGCCACCTTCGACGCCGACATCCTGCTCGACTACCGGGCGCGCCGGCCCATCATCTACTTCGACCAGGACCACCTGACCGACTACCAGCCGGCGACGCTCAAGCTCTACCTCGCCTACGACGAGCTCCGTCAGCCGTTCCTGCTGCTCTCCGGCTTCGAGCCCGACTTCCGCTGGGAGGCCTTCACGGAGGCGGTGCTCGGCCTGATCGAACGCTTCACGGTGTCCACGATCACGTGGGTGCACTCCATCCCGATGCCGGTGCCGCACACCCGCCCGATCGGGGTCACGGTCAGCGGCAACCGCCAGGAGCTGATCGACTCCATGTCGATCTGGAAGCCGCACACCCAGGTGCCCGCCAACGCCCTGCACCTGCTCGAGTACCGCCTGCAGCAGCAGTCGTACCCGATCGCCGGCTTCATCCTGCTCATCCCGCACTACCTCGCCGACACCGAGTACCCGGCGGCCGCGGTCGCCGCGCTCGACTCCATCAGCGCGTCGACCGGCCTGATCTTCCCGACCGACCGGCTGCGGCAGGAGGACCGGGAGTTCGTGGCGAACATCGACGAGCAGGTCGCCGGCAACCCCGAGCTCGGCCGCCTGGTCGGCACGCTGGAGGAGCGGCACGACTCCTACATGGAGGACACGCAGCTGCGCTCGCCGCTGACCGACAGCGACGGCGAGCTGCCGAGCGCCGACGAGATCGCCGCGGAGCTCGAGAACTTCCTGGCCTTCCGCCGTCACGGCGACGAGGACAACCCGCGCGGGGATCGCTGACCGCGCGCTCAGCGCATACCCGGTTCCCGGCCGGTGCATAGCCGGGCGTAGGATCGTTCGGTGAATTCGCGTCGCTCCTGGATCGTCTACGGGATCGGCGTCTTCGCCTACCTGATCGCCGTCATGCAGCGCACCACCGTGGGTGTCGCGGGTGTCGCGGCGACCGAGCGCTTCCACGTCTCCGCGTCCGTGCTGTCGACGCTCGCCGTCGTGCAGCTCATCGTGTACGCCGGCATGCAGGTGCCGGTGGGCGTGCTGATCGACCGGATCGGCTCCCGTGTCCTCATGCTCGTGGGCACCGCCCTGATGGTCGTCGGACAGGTGGCCGTCGCGCTCGCGCCGAGCATTGCGATCGCGATCGTCGGCCGCATCCTGGTGGGGGCGGGGGACGCGACGGTGTTCACCTCGCTGATGCGGCTGGTGAACTCCTGGTTCCGCGGCCGCATCGTGCCGCAGCTGTCGCAGTGGATCGGCAACGTCGGGCAGCTCGGCCAGGTGCTCTCCGCCGTGCCGTTCGCCCTGCTCCTGCACCTCTCCGGCTGGACGGTCGCTTTCCTCTCCGCCGCCTCGCTCTCTGTGGTCGCGCTCATCGGCATCGTGCTGGGCGTGACCGACCGGCCGGTCGGCGCGAGCGAGGGGCCCCGGCCCGCGACGTGGTCCGACTCGCTCCGCCAGCTGCGGATCAGCCTGGCCCGGCCCGGCACGCAGCTCGGCTTCTGGTCGCACTTCGTCACCCAGTCCTCCGGGACCGTGTTCAGCCTGATGTGGGGCATCCCGTTCCTCGTCTTCGCGATCGGGATCGAGCCGGCCGAGGCATCGGCGCTGCTGACGGTGCTGGTCGGGGCGGGACTCGTGTCCGGGCCCATCCTCGGCATCCTCACCGCCCGCTTCCCGATGCGGCGGAGCAACCTCGTGCTGGGCATCGTGGCGCTGATGGCCGCCGCCTGGACGCTGGTGCTGCTGTGGCCGGGGAAGCCGCCGCTCTGGACGATCATCGTGCTCATCGCGGCCATCGGGATCGGCGGCCCCGGCTCGCTGATCGGCTTCGACTTCGCACGCACCTTCAACCCGCTGCACAGCCTCGGGTCGGCCAACGGCATCGTCAACGTCGGCGGTTTCCTCGCCAGCTTCGTGATGATGTTCCTGATCGGCGTGTCGCTCGATCTGCAGGCGCACGGCGCGGAGGGGGACGCGCAGCTCTACCAGCTCGACCACTTCCGCTGGGCGTTCGCCATCCAGTACGTGATCGTCGGGATCGGCGTCGCCTTCCTCGTCCGCGCACGCCGCCGGACGCGCCGTCATCTCCTGGAGGAAGAGGGAATAGAAGTGGCCCCTCTCTGGGTTGCACTCGTCGGAGCGTGGAGGAGGCGCGGCGGCCGCGAGGCTCTGTAACGACGTGGTCGGGGGAACACGGGGAACGTGCAATAATTGATTCCTGGACCCGTTCATCTCCTGGGGCCGGAGCATTAGACGATGCACGGCGCAGACCCCCAGGACTTGACATGGGTCTTAGTAGTGTCCGCACGCAAACCCTGAGCCAGGCCCGGCCGTCAGGATCCCGGCCCCTCCGCTTGGTATGAAAGGTGTTCACATGGCAACCCGTGCAGCAACGAAGACCCGCGAGCCGGAGGTCGAGGTCGACGAGACCGTGACCGCGGCGGCGGGCGAGGAGACGGCGAAGCCCGCAGCCAAGAAGGCGGGCACGAAGGCGGCGCCCAAGAAGGCTTCGCCCAAGTCGACGGCTGCGAAGAAGCAGGCCGCCCCGAAGGGCAAGGCTGCGGACGACGAGGACGACGATGTTCTCGACGACGAGGCCGAGGTAGTGATCGACGAGGACGACGAGACGGAGGCGGAGGGCGACTCCGACACGGAGGCCGCTGCCGAAGGCGACGCCGACACCGAGTCGGAGGAGACCGACGGCGACGAGACCGGGAGCGCTGCGCCCGTCGCGGCGCCCGCCGGCGACCTGCCCCTGCCGACCGACGCCCTGGTGCTGCGCGCCGTCGACGAGGAAGACGACATCCCCGTCTACTCGACGACGATCACCGGCGCCACCGCCGACCCGGTCAAGGACTACCTGAAGCAGATCGGCAAGGTCCCGCTGCTGAACGCGGCGGAGGAGGTCGAGCTCGCGATGCGCATCGAGGCGGGCCTCTTCGCCGAGGACAAGCTCGCGAACACGCCGAACCTCAGCAAGGAGCTCGAGCGCGAGCTGAAGTGGGTCGCCCGTGACGGCCAGCGCGCCAAGAGCCACCTGCTGGGCGCCAACCTGCGTCTCGTGGTGTCCCTCGCCAAGCGCTACACCGGCCGTGGCATGCAGTTCCTGGACCTCATCCAGGAGGGCAACCTGGGCCTCATCCGTGCGGTCGAGAAGTTCGACTACACGAAGGGCTTCAAGTTCTCCACGTACGCCACCTGGTGGATCCGTCAGGCGATCACCCGCGCGATGGCGGACCAGGCGCGCACCATCCGCATCCCGGTGCACATGGTGGAGGTCATCAACAAGCTCGCCCGCGTGCAGCGTCAGATGCTGCAGGACCTGGGCCGCGAGCCCACTCCCGAGGAGCTGTCGAAGGAACTCGACATGACCCCGGAGAAGGTCATCGAGGTGCAGAAGTACGGTCGCGAGCCCATCTCGCTCCACACTCCTCTCGGTGAGGACGGCGACAGCGAGTTCGGCGACCTGATCGAGGACACCGAGGCGGTCGTCCCGGCCGACGCGGTCGGCTTCACCATGCTGCAGAAGCAGCTGGAGAGCCTGCTCGACTCGCTGTCGGAGCGCGAGGCGGGCGTCATCCGCATGCGCTTCGGCCTCGGCGACGGGATGCCGAAGACGCTCGACCAGATCGGTGACACGTTCGGCGTGACGCGCGAGCGCATCCGCCAGATCGAGTCGAAGACGATGGCGAAGCTGCGCCACCCGTCCCGCTCGCAGTCGCTGCGCGACTACCTCGAGTAAACCGGTGCGCTACCGACTGGCGGTCATCGCCGGCCGCCTCGCCCGCTGGCTTCTGCGCCTGCGGGGAGGCGGCTCCGCGGTGCCGGGCCGCGTCGCGCTCGCGATCGCCCCGAAGTTCCTGGAGCGTGCGGTCAGCCGGCTGCCCCTCGGCGTCGTGTTCGTGTCCGGCTCGAACGGCAAGTCCACGACGACCAACATGCTCACTGCCATCTTGCGGGAGCACGGGCTGGACGTCTTCACCAACCCGTCCGGCGGCAACCTGCCGCAGGGCATCGCGTCCGCGCTGCTCGCCGATGTGCCGCTCGACGGCTACGTGCGCGGCGACGTCGGCGTCATCGAGGTGGACGAGGCCTACGGCGTCGACCTCGCGCGCGTGCTGAAGCCGCGCGGCTCGCTGCTGCTCAACGTCCAGATCGACCAGCTGAACCGCTTCTTCGAGCCGACCCGCGTCATCGGGATGCTGCGCTCGATCGCGGATGGCTCGTCCGAGTTCGTCGTGGTGAACGCCGACGACGACAGCCTCGCCCGCGTCGGTGCGGAGCTGGCGGCGCAGGGGCGCGACGTGAGCACGTTCGCGGTCGCGCCGTCCATCATCGAGGCGTCGCCGAACGGGCTGGCCAACGTCAAGGACCTGACGGGTGCCGCGGCGGGGGCGCTCCCCATCCCGTCGGTGTTCGTCAGCAAGCTGGAGGTGCAGAGCGCCCAGCTGACGATCGGCGGCGAGAACGTGCGCATCGGGCTGCCCGCGCGCGGCCTGCACTACGCGGTGGATGCCGCCGGCGCGACCGCGATGGCGCGTCGCCTGCTCGGTGACCGGTTCCAGCCGAACGCCGTCGTCGCCGCCATGGCGGCGCTGCGCACGGTCTACGGACGCGGAGAGACGCTGAAGGTCGGCGACGAGGACGTCGAGATCATCATGATGAAGAATCCGCCGAGCCTGCAGCTCAATCTTGATTACCTGAGCGAGTCGCCGGAGCAGGTGTTCGTCTCGGTCGATGAGGGCACGCCCGACCCGTCGTGGATCTACGACATCGACCTGTCGAAGCTGAGCCACGTGGATGTGATCTCCGGCACGAAGGCCTGGCAGTTCGCCACCCGCTTCGCCTACGCGGGTATCGATGTCGACCAGGTCGTGCCCGAGCTGAAGCCGGCGCTGCAGGCTTTCCTCGCGCTGCCGAAGCCGTCGCGCGGCACGAAGACCATGATCGTCAACTACGAGCAGATGATGCTGATCCGCAAGCAGCTGGGCTTCCTCGACCTGGAGGGCGGCGAGCGATGACCGTGCTGCGCATCCTGCACCTGTACCCGTCGGAGCTGGGCATCAATGGCGACGCGGGAAACGTGCTCGCCCTCGCCGAGCGCGCCCGCTGGCGCGGCGTCGATGTGGAGACGGTCAGGCACGCGCCGGGCGCCGAGCTGCCGCCGAGCGCGGACATCGTGCACATCGGCTCGGGGCCGCTGTCAGGTCAGCGCGCGGTGCACCAGGACGTACTGCGCATCGCGCCGAAACTGCGCGAGTGGCGCGATGCCGGCGTCCCGATCCTCGCGATCGCGGGAGGCTGGCAGCTGCTCGGCACGGAGCTCGAGACCGCAGAGGGCGAGGTGCTCGCCGGGGCCGCGGTGTTCCCGACGCGCGCCGCACTCGGCCCGAAGCGCCACGTCGGCGAGGTCGTGGCCCGGCTGGCCGACGGCACCGCCATCGCCGGCTTCGAGAACCACTCCGCCCGCACCGTGCTCGAGGGTGCGGAGCCGCTCGCCCGTATCGTGAGCGGGACGGGCAACGACGGCTCGACCGAGGGCGTGGTGGTCGGAGCGTCGATCGGCACGCACCTGCACGGGCCGCTGCTGCCGATGAACCCGGTGCTCGCCGACCGCCTGCTCTCGACCGCCCTCCGCGCCGAACTGCCGCCGGTGCCGCAGACGGAGCGCGTCGACCGCTACGCCACGAACGCGCGCCGAGCCATCGCCGACCGCCTCAGCGTCTCCCTCTAGCAGTCATCAGCTCCTGAGTTCTTCGACCCCGCACCGGCGTGTCGGGTCGAAGAACTCAGGAGCTGATGGCTTCGGGGGTCAGTTGATGTAGACACGGGGGACGCGGGCGGAGACGCCGGTGACCATCTCGTCGGCGATCGTCTCGGCCCAGTCGGCGTACTGCTCGGCGGTCGGCTCGCCGGCGGTGCCCGGGCCGAACAGGATGGCGGTGTCGCCCACCTCGACGCGGTGCGGGCCCGCATCGACGAGCATCCCGTCCACCTCGACGGAGATCACCGGGCAGCGCCGGCCGTTCAGCTGCACGGAGGTCTTCGCGATCCCCAGCGTGGGGACGCCGTCGCCGTACCCGATGCCGAGCCGGACGTGCGTGGTGCCGCCCACGTGCACCTCGGTGACCGGAGCCTCCAGCCGCATCACCGGGATGAGGCCGAGCTCGGCGCCCGTCGAGTCGTCGAACGGGGAGAAGCCGTAGGCGGCGATCCCGAACCGGACGAAGTCGAAGCGCGCCTCGGGCATCCGGATGCCGGCGGAGCTCGCGGCCAGGTGCAGCACCTCGAAGCGGGCGCCCAGCGACTCCGCCTCGGCGACCGCATCCCGGAACTCGGCGAGGGCCGCCTCGTCGTCCGCGATGGACGCGTCGGCCAGGTGCGACCAGGCCGCCCGGATGCGGAGCACCCCGCGCTCCTGCAGTTCCAGCGCCGTGCGGATCAGCCCCGGCCAGTCCTCGCGGGTCGCGCCGTTGCGGCTGAGTCCGGTGTCGACCTTGAGGTGCACGACGGCGGGACGGTCGGCGCCGGCCACGGCTATCGCCTCCAGCTGCCACACGGCGGAGATGCCGAGTTCGATATCGGCCTCGATGCCCGCGCGCCAGTCGGTGTCCTGCCCGTGCAGCCAGGCCAGGATCGGGACGTCGATGCCGACGCTCCGCAGGATCAGCCCGGCGGGGATCTCGAGCACGGCGAACGAGGTCGCCCCGGCGTCGAGTCCGGCGTCGGCGATCGGCAGCAGCCCGTGGCCGTAGGCATCCGCCTTCACCGCGAGCATGGTCTGCGCGGGTGCGATGAGCCCGGTCAGGTGCGCGACGTTGTGCCGGAGCGCCGCGAGGTCGATGACGGCGCGGGGGAGCGGCTCGGCGATGGCATCCACGATGGTCATGCGGGCGTCCTCACTCGCTGTACGTCCTCTCGATACGGCGCCCGAGCCGGCTGGTGATGACCGACGCCGCGACCCCGAGCGCGTCGGCCCAGTCGAGCACGGTCGGCTCGCCCAGCGCGGCATCCCCGAACAGGATGACCGCGTCGCCGGGCTCCGCTGTGTCGTCGCCGATGTCGACGACGAACTGGTCCATGGCGATGCGGCCGGTGATCCGGCCGGTGGTCCGCCCGACCCTGACGGGGGCTTTGTTCGAGGCCACCCGGAGGATGCCGTCGGCGTAGCCGAGCGCGACGAGCACGAGCGTGCTCGGCCGTTCGGTGCGATACGTGTAGCCGTAGGAGACGCCGCGGTGGGCGGGGACGCGCTTGACCGCGATCACCTCGCCCTCCAGGCGCATCGCCGGAGCGGACGGCCGCGCCGGGTCGAGCCCGAGCAGCTCCGGACCGAGCAGCACCCGATCGTGGAGGGCGGACTCCGCCTGCCCGGCGACCGTCACGTCGACCGGCAGCCCCTCGTCGGCGACGGCGGCCGCATCCTCCACCCGGGAGACGACGAAACCGCCGACCCCCGCATCCGTCAGCGTACGAGCGACGGGGATCAACCCGTGTCCGTACGCGTCGGCGCGGAGATCGGCGGCGCAGTCGGGGAGCGGTGTCGCGAGCGAGGCGACGGTCGAACGGATGACGGAGAGGTCGATGTGGGCGCGCCTGCGCACGCCGGTCCTGATCGTCATCGCCCGGTCGGACTCGCTGTTCGCGACGGCCGCGTTAAGCGCGCTGCTCTTCGAACAGGCGAGCGGTCTCGTCGTGCCAGCTGTGGGCGATCTGCGAGAGCTTCTCCTGGTGCTTCTTGCCGTGGTGGGCACAGAACAGGAGCTCGCCGTTGTTCACGACGACGCGGATGTACGCCTGCGCGCCGCAGCTGTCGCAACGGTCCGCGGCCGTCAGTTGCGGCCCCGATGCGAGCTCGTCAACCGCCCCGTTCTCCGAGGTGAGTGTCGACATGTGATGCTCCTTCCGTCGCAACCGGTGAACTCGGTACGTCTATAGAACCACGGATGTTCGGCAATCAGGCGCGCATTGGCTGCTATTTCGCTCAACGCGTAGCCTCCCGGGCGCACCCGTGTCGTGGCGTAGGCTCCACCGCCCGGCGCTTAGGCTGGAGGGGCACATGCGCCCGGACCCGCGGTGGGCGCATCGATCCACAAGGAGCGCTCGTGGCGAGTTCGGACTATTCGGCCAGGCACCTCTCGGTGCTCGAGGGGCTGGAGGCCGTCCGCAAGCGTCCCGGCATGTACATCGGCTCCACCGACTCCCGTGGTCTGATGCACTGCCTCTGGGAGATCATCGACAACTCCGTCGACGAGGCGCTGGCCGGATACGGGTCGGACATCGAGGTCATCCTGCACCCGGACGACAGCGTGGAGGTGCGCGACCAGGCGCGCGGCATCCCGGTCGACATCGAGCCGAAGACCGGACTCTCGGGTGTCGAGGTCGTCTTCACCAAGCTCCACGCGGGCGGCAAGTTCGGCAGCGGCTCGTACGCCGCCTCCGGCGGCCTGCACGGCGTCGGCGCCTCGGTCGTCAACGCGCTGTCCGAGCGCCTCGACGTGGAGGTGGACCGCGACGGCAAGACCTACGCGATGTCCTTCCACCGCGGCGAGCCCGGCGTCTTCGACGACAAGGGCGGCGAGGCGAGCCCCGACAGCCCGTTCGCGCCGTTCGTCAGCGGAAGCGAGCTGCGCGTCGTCGGCAAGGTCAAGAGGGGCGTCACCGGAACCCGTATCCGCTACTGGGCCGACCGGCAGATCTTCACGAAGGGCGCGGAGTTCTCCACCGACGACCTGATCGGACGTGCGCGGCAGACCGCGTTCCTCGTGCCGGGGCTGTCGCTGTCGATCGACGACAAGCGTCCGGCGGCCGGCGGCGCAGAGCCCGCGGGACGCACCACCTTCCGGTACGAGGGCGGCATCTCCGAGTTCGTCGACTTCCTCGCGCCGGACAGCCCGATCACCGAGACTTGGCGCCTGACTGGCGAGGGGCACTTCACCGAGACCGTCCCCGTGCTGTCGGAGACCGGAGCGATGGTGCCCACCGAGTTGAAGCGCGACTGCCAGGTCGACATCGCGCTGCGCTGGGGCACCGGATACGACACGGTGATGAAGAGCTTCGTCAACATCATCGCGACGCCGAAGGGCGGCAGCCACCAGGCCGGATTCGACCAGGGGATGCTCAAGTTCCTGCGCCAGCAGGTGGAGCTGAACGCGCGCCGGCTCAAGGCGGGCAACGACAAGCTGGAGAAGGACGACGTGATGGCCGGCCTCACCGCCGTGCTGACCGTCCGCCTCCCGGAGCCGCAGTTCGAGGGCCAGACCAAGGAGATCCTCGGCACCCCCGCGGTGCGCGCGATCGTCGCGAACGTGGTGCAGAAGGCGATGTCGGAGCGGTTCGGCTCGTCGAAGCGCGACGACAAGGCGCAGTCGGCGCTCGTGCTCGACAAGGTCGTGGCCGAGATGAAGTCGCGCATCTCCGCGCGCGCCCACAAGGAGACGCAGCGCCGCAAGAACGCGCTCGAGACCTCGTCGCTTCCGGCGAAGCTGGTCGACTGCCGCTCCAACGACGTCGCCAACAGCGAGCTGTTCATCGTCGAGGGCGACTCGGCGCTCGGCACGGCCCGTCGCGCGCGGGACAGCGAGTACCAGGCGTTGCTGCCGATCCGCGGAAAGATCCTCAACGTGCAGAAGGCGTCCATCTCGGACATGCTGTCGAACGCGGAGTGCGCGGCCATCATCCAGGTCATCGGCGCGGGATCGGGGCGCAGCTTCGACCTATCGACGGCACGCTACGGCAAGGTCATCATCATGTCGGACGCGGACGTCGACGGCGCCCACATCCGGACGCTGCTGCTCACCCTGTTCTTCCGGTACATGCGGCCGATGATCGAGGAGGGGCGCGTGTTCGCGGCCGTCCCGCCGCTGCACCGCGTGGTCGTGGTGAACCCGGGGTCGAAGCCGAACGAGACGATCTACACCTACTCGGAGGCCGAGCTGCACGCGGTGCTCGCCGACCTGAAGAAGCGCGGCAAGAAGTACCAGGAGCCGATCCAGCGCTACAAGGGACTCGGCGAGATGGATGCGGACCAGTTGGCGACCACGACGATGGACCGCGCCCACCGCACCCTGCGCCGGGTGCGTGTCTCGGACGCCGAGTCGGCCAACCGCGTCTTCGAGCTCCTCATGGGCAACGACGTGGCCCCGCGCAAGGAGTTCATCATCGCCGGCGCCGACGACCTCTCGCGCGCCCGCATCGACGCCTGACCCAAGCCAACAGCTCCGGAGTTTTTCGACCGAATCGCGGCGATTTGGTCGAAAAACTCCGGAGCTGGCGGCTGGGGAGTCGGGGGAGAGGCGGGCGGTCAGCGGATCTGGCGGCCGAGGGAGCCGACGACCGTGTCGAGCGGGGTGCCGGAGCCGTCTCGGCGTGAGCCGCCCTCCGGGAGGCTGCGCGCGACGCCGTCGGGGGCGACCGCGAGCGCGGGCCCGCGGCCGGCCCAGGCCAGCACCAGCTCGCTCTCTCCCTTGAGGAAGCGCTGGGCGCGTACGCCGCCGGTGGCGCGTCCCTTCGCCGGGTACTCGGCGTAGTCGCTGACCTTCGCAGTGCCGGGGTCGGCGCCCGGCAGGGTCGCATCGCTCGCCGCGATGGTCGCGACGACCGCCTGCTCGGCGTCGTCCGCGGCGACCGCGCCGAAGAAGATGACCCGCGCGCCGGCACCGAGGTTGATGCCGGCCATGCCGCCCGCCGCCCGGCCCTGCGGCCGCACGGACGACGCCGCGAAGCGCAGCAGCTGCGCGTCGCTCGCGACGAACACCAGCTCGTCGTCGTCGGTGACGGTCGTCGCGCCGACGACCTCGTCGCCGTCCTTCAGGCCGATGATCTCGAACTCCGGCTTGTTGGCCCAGTCGCCGGCCGCGACGCGCTTCACGACGCCCTGCTTGGTGCCGAGGGCGATCGTCCGCTCGGTGTCGGTGAGGGAGGCGAGCGCCAGGATGCGCTCCTTCTTGTCCGCGAGCGCCAGGTAGTCGCCGATCTTCACGCCGGCGCCGAGCTGGATGGAGTTGGCCGGCACGCCCGGCAGGTCGACGGGCGAGAAGCGGATGAGCCGGCCGCGGTTCGTGATCGCGCCGATCTCGCTGCGGCTGGTCGTGTCCAGCTGCGACAGGATCGCGTCGTGCTTGCTGCGGCGCGCCGGCGGCTGGATGCGGTCGAGGCCCTGCTCCTCCGTCGCACCCGCGTCGACGCGCAGGATGCGGCCGGTCGTCGACAGGTACACGCGGGTCGGCACGTCGGCGACCTCCAGCTGCACCGTCGCGGCCTTGCTGCGCGACGCCCCGGCGATGGAAGGCTTGGCCTCGGTGAGCAGCGTGCGGCGCGGCGTTCCGAAGGTCGTGGCCACGCGCTCCAGCTCGTCGGAGACGAGGTCGTTGATGCGCTGCTGCGAGGCGAGGATCGCCTCCAGCTCCTCGATCTCGGCGCGCAGCTGGTCGCGCTCGGTCTCCAGCTCGATGCGGCTGAACTTGGTCAGCCGGCGCAGGCGCAGCTCGAGGATGTAGTCGGCCTGCAGCGTGCTGAGGTCGAACACCTGCATGAGGCGTCCGCGTGCCTGCTCGGTGTCGTCGGAGGTGCGGATGACCTGGATGACCTCGTCGATGTCGAGGATCGCGATGAGCAGGCCCTCGACCAGGTGCAGGCGCTCTTTGCGGCGGGCCAGACGGAACCGGGAGCGCCGGGTGACCACGCTGATGCGGTGGTCGAGGTAGACCTGCAGCAGCTCGCGCAGGCCGAGGGTCTGCGGGCCGCCGGCGACCAGGGCGACGTTGTTGATGGAGAAGCCCTCTTCGAGCGGCGTGTGGCGGTAGAGCTGCTCCAGCACCGCTTCCGAACTGAAACCGGTCTTGATGCCGATGACCAGCCGGAGGCCGTGCTGCCGGTCGGAGAGGTCGGTGACGTCGGAGATGCCGTTGAGCTTCTTGCCGTTGACGCCGTCCTTGATCTTCTCGATGACCTTCTCGGGCCCGACGCCGTAGGGGAGCTCGGTGACCACGAGCCCGCTCTTGCGCGCGGTGATCGATTCGACGGACACCTTGGCGCGCATCCGGAAGCTGCCGCGGCCGGTCGCGTACGCGTCGCGCACGCCGGACAGGCCGGCGATGATGCCGCCGCTCGGCAGGTCGGGGCCGGGGACGTACGCCATCAGGTCGTCGAGGGTCGCGTCCGGGTTCTCCAGCAGGTGGCGGGCGGCGCCGACGACCTCGATCAGGTTGTGCGGCGCCATGTTCGTCGCCATGCCGACCGCGATGCCGCTGGCGCCGTTGACGAGCAGGTTCGGGAAGGCGGCGGGCAGCACGTCCGGCTGCATGAGCTGGTTGTCGTAGTTGGGGACGAAATCGACGACGTCCTCGTCGAGGTCCTCGGTCATGGCCAGCGCGGCCGCAGCGAGGCGCGCCTCGGTGTACCGGGCGGCGGCGGGGCCGTCGTCGAGGGAGCCGAAGTTGCCGTGGCCGTCGACCAGCGGGACGCGGAGGGTGAAGTCCTGCGCCATCCGCACCAGGGCGTCGTAGATGGCGCCGTCGCCGTGCGGGTGCAGCTTTCCCATGACCTCGCCGGTGACGCGGGCGGACTTCACGTGGCCGCGATCGGGCCGCAGGCCCATCTCGGTCATCATGTAGAGGATGCGGCGCTGCACCGGCTTCAGGCCGTCGCGCGCGTCCGGGAGGGCCCGGGAATAGATCACCGAGTAGGCGTACTCGAGGAACGAGCCCTCCATCTCGGTGGTGACGTCGACGTCTTCGATGCGCTCGGTCGTTCCGGCGGCGGGCTGGTCGTCTGCGGGGGTCATTCGTGCAATCTGTGCTGTGTGGCCTCTGGGGGAGGGGCGGGGGCCGGCGGAGCTGGCTGTGCCAGACTGGGCCGGATGCCCCCCATGCTACCGGCCGCGTTCTCCACCCGAGCGAGCCTCGCCACGGTTCTCCCGAGTTCGCTGGCCGCGCTGTCCGGGGACGCGAACGAGCTGTCCCTGCCGCGGATGGAGCACGTCGTCGTCATCCTGGTCGACGGCCTCGGTGCCGCCGCATTGCGGGCACGTTCCGGCCACGCCAGGACGCTCGCGCCGCTGCTCGGCAAGACGACCACGATCGACGCCGGCTTCCCGACGACGACCGCCGCCGCCCTCACCACCCTGACGACGGGCACGACGCCCGGCGTGCACGGGATGGTCGGCTACCGGGTGCGCGACGCGGCGGGTCGTCTCACGAACCAGCTGTCGGGCTGGGACGGCCGGATGGATCCCGCCACCTGGCAGCGCTCGCGCACGGTGTTCGAGCGTGCGGTCGAGCAGGGGGTGCGCGCCCGCGCGATCGGGCTGCCCAAGTTCGCCGGGTCGGGGTTCACGGAGGCGGTGCTGCGCGGCGCGGAGTTCGTCGGCGTCCAGTCGCTCGCGGAGCGGTTCGAGGTCGCGGCCGAGGTCGTCGCCTCCGCCGGGCCCGGGCTCACGTACCTCTACGTCGCCGAGCTCGACGCGCTCGCGCATGCCCGCGGCTGGGAGTCACCGGCCTGGACCGCCGCCCTGGAGACGCTGGACGCGCTGGTCGCCGGCTTCGCCCGCCGGCTGGGCCCGGGCCGCGGCGCGCTGCTGACCGCGGACCACGGTGTGGTGGATGTGCCCGAGAGCGGCCACATCCTCTACGACACCGCGCCGGAGCTGCTGGAGGGCGTGGCGGAGATCGCCGGCGAGCCGCGGATGCTGCACGTCTACACCGAGACGGGAGAGGCGGAGGCTGTCGCCCGGCGCTGGCGGGACGCCGAAGGGGACCGCTCGTGGGTGGCCACCCGCGAGGAGGCGGCGGAGGCCGGCTGGTTCGGAGCAGCCGTCGATCCGGAGGTCGCGCCGCGGATCGGCGACGTGCTCGTCGCCGCCCGCAAGCGCATCGCCTACTACGACGGCCGCGACCCGCAGCGCACCGGGCGCAACATGGTCGGCCAGCACGGCTCGCTCACGCCGGAGGAGACCCGCGTCCCGCTACTGCGCTTCGGCGCCGCCGGCTGATCCCTGCGCGGGGTCAGGCCAGGTCGTCGTCCGTGCGGGCGCCGAAGACGATCTCGTCCCAGCTGGGCATGGAGGCGCGGCCCTTCTTGCGGGCCGAGGGCTGCGGGCCGGAGTCGTTCGTGGAGGCCGGGGTCGTCGATGACGAGGACGCAGGGGGAGCGGGCACATCCAGCGGCAGCGGCGGCTGCTCCACGACCGGGATGGGCTCCTCGACGACGCGGAACGCCGGCGGCAGAGGCTGCACGGGCGCGCTCGCCTCGGGCTCGGGCGCAGCGGGCTGGTCGTCGTAGCTCGCGGACTCGCGCTCGCCCCGGCGGCGGCGCAGCGCCTCCAGCAGGTCGGCGGTCTGGTGCAGGTCGCGCGGGGTGCCGTCGTCGGCGCGCTTCATCGCCGACACCGGGATGGAGTTGTTGGCACCCGGGATGCGCCCGGACGGCAGCGGCTCGATCGGCTGGGTGATCTCCGGGCCGAGCAGGTCGACGCTCGGCGCCGGGAACGTGAAGGCACCGCTGTCGAAGCGGGAGGTGTCCGGCTCGGTCTCGTGAGGCAGCACCGCGCGCAGCCGCGGGATGAGCGCCCCGCCGCGCAGCTCGCCCGCCTGCGAGAGCGTGGTGGCCTCGGAGTTGAGCGGCGCGAGCGCGTGCTTGCGCACGTCGTACGACCAGCGGGCGTCGTGGTCGATCGTGTCCGCTGTGAACTCCAGCTTAACGATCCAGCCCGTCTCGCTGTCCTTCCAGCTCGCCCAGCGCTCGCCCACGACGCCCAGCGATGCCAGCCGGTCGCGGATGACGGACCCGAAGGTCTCGCCCTCGCCCAGCGGGTCGACGGCGTCAGTGGTGTGCACGGGCACGCTGAGCGCGCTCGCGACGATGTGCTCGCGCTCGGCGAGGATGGGTCCCTCGAAGCGCTGGACGTACTCCAGGGGAGCGCCGGTGACCGCGGCGACGTCCTCCGCGGACATGCCGGACCGGATGTGCGCCTGCACTTCGCGCGGGGAGAGCTTGGGTGCCTCGGCGGACGTCTCCTGCCGCACCTGGCGCACCTTCGACTGCAACGCCTCGTCGACGGCGATGCGGAAACGCTCACCGTCGTCGCCGACGGCGACCAGCGCGCCGTTCTCGACCCCGATGACCTTCAGATCCTGCATGTGGATTGCCTTCCGAGCTCGTTCGTACCGGCCCAGAATGCCACGGGAGCACAGGCATTCCGGGGAATAGCGCGGGCGTGCCGGAAGTTGCACATCCAGCAATCGCTGAGAGGCTCCTGAACGGTTTTGCTATTCGGGGGCTATTGATGCAAACTATGGCCGCCGATTGCGAGAATCGGCCGTTACGACGAGAAGTGGATGGGCATGGCAACGGATTACGACGCACCGCGGAAGACCGAGGACGACTCCGAGTCGATCGAGGCCCTCAAGGAGCGTGTCCCGGACAAGATGTCGGGGGTCGTCGACGTCGAAGATGCTGACAACCCCGGCGGATACGAGCTCCCCGGTGCCGACCTCTCCGACCTCGACCTCGATGTCGTGGTGCTGCCTCCCCAGGCGGACGAGTTCACCTGCGTGAACTGCTTCCTGGTGAAGCACCGCTCCCAGATCGACCACGAGACCAAGCTCGGGCCGATCTGCGTGGAGTGCGCCGCCTGACGACAGGTCGACTAGGAAGCGAGGCGAGCCTCATCGAGAACCCGGACCAGCTGGTCCGGGTTTCTTGTCGAGAGGAGCCAGTAGGGGGCCGGGTCGTCGGTATCCAGGACCGGCACCTTCACGACCGGCTTGATCCAGCCGCGGATGAGCAGCCAGGCCCGCGCGTCGAGGCGCCGTCCGCGCTCCAGCACGGCGTCTTCGCCGCGGTAAGCGGTCGGCTCGCCGGTGAGCGCGAGCGGGATGCGGGCGCTGCCGGCGACCAGCTCGTCCTTCGTCACGCGGACGGTCGGGGCCGTGGCGACCAGGAAGACGGCCCAGGCGGCGTAGATCGCGATCGCGAGCACGATGCCGATCGTGAGGTTGATCGGGGCGAACACGAGCATCACGGCAGGGATGACGAGCAACGTGGAGATGAACAGCCAGGGGGTCGCCCACAGCCGTTCGCGGTAGAGGTCCATGCCCCCTATTCGATCAGACTTCTGCACTAGCCTCGACACGTGACCGATACCGTCGACATCCCCATCATCGCCACGTTCCCGCCCGCCTACGCGCACCCGGGCGACGCCGGCGCCGACCTGTCGGCGGCCGAGGCGGTCACGCTGGGCCCGGGGGAGCGGTTCACGATGCCGACCGGCGTGTCGATCGCCCTCCCCGAGGGGTATGCGGCGTTCGTCGTCCCGCGCAGCGGCCTGGCCATGCGCCACGGCCTGACCATCGTCAACGCGCCGGGCACGGTGGACGCCGGGTACCGCGGCGAGATCCGGGTGACCCTCCTCAACACGGACAGGTCGATGCCGTACGATATCGCCGTCGGCGACCGGATCGCCCAGCTGATCGTCATGCCGGTCACGCGAGCCCGGTTCATCCCCGTCGACACCCTCCCGGACAGCCACCGCGGCACCGCGGGCTTCGGCTCGTCCGGGTACACCGTGACCGAGGCAGGAGAACACGCGTGAGCGACACCAGCGACACCCCTCGCGGGGCCGACCGGGGCGCCGAGCTCGAGCAGCAGACGGCCGAGGCCGAGGAGTTCGAGAAGTCGGCGCCGGAGGACCGCGCCACCGAGGGGCCGCTCGACGAGAGCGAGGCGAACCCGGTTCGCCCGTACGTCGACCTGGGCGGCGTGAAGATCCTCCCGCGCGAGGGCCTGCACCTGCGCCTGGAGGTCGAGGAGGAGTCGCAGCGCGTCGTCGCCGTCGGCCTCGACTACGCCAACTCGACGCTGCAGGTGCAGCCGTTCGCCGCGCCGCGGTCGAGCGGGCTGTGGCACGAGATCCGCGATCAGATCACCGATCAGATCCAGCGCCAGGGCGGCCGGGTGTCGGAGCGCGACGGCGCGTTCGGGCCGGAACTGGTGGCCGAGATCCCCGTCGCGGCGGAGCCGAACGGCGCGGTCGAGACGCGGGTCGCGCGCTTCGTCGGCGTCGACGGACCCCGCTGGTTCCTCCGCGGTGTGATCGCGGGCGACGCGGCGGTGAAGCCGGAGGCCGCGGCGCTGGTCGAAGACCTCTTCCGCAGCATCGTGGTCGTGCGCGGCTCGGTGCCCATGCCCCCGCGCGACCTCATCCCACTGCGCATGCCGACCGCTCCGACGGCCGGCAACGAGAACGACTACTCCTCTCTTTAAGGCGTCACCATGACCGATCAGGACCGGCCGGACCCGACGACCGGCGGACCGCAGAGCGGCACGCCCGCGGCGGACGAGCCCATGCCGGGCGAGCCCACGACGGACGGCGCGCCGCGCCTCGGCGACAGCATCGCCGCGGCCGCGCGCCGCTCCGGCCTCGGGCAGCTGACCGAGGCGGACACCTCGACCGGCGCGGCCCTGCTCGGTGCACTCGGCGGCATCCGCGGCCTGTGCGAGACGATCCTGCCCGGGCTCGTGTTCCTCGTGCTCTTCACCTTCACGCAGAACGTGCCGCTCTCGATCGTCGCCTCCGTGGCGGTCGCTGCGGTCTTCACGGTCGTCCGCATCGTCGGCAAGACGCCGGTCACTCAGGCCATGGCGGGGCTGATCGGCGTGGGCATCTCCGCGATCCTGGCGCTCATCACCGGCCGCGGGGAGGACAACTTCCTCCTCGGGATCTGGACCAACGCCGCGTACGCCGCTGCCATCCTGATCTCCATGCTCGTGCGGTGGCCGGTCATCGGCCTGGCCGCCGGGTACCTGATGGGCGACGGCGTGGCCTGGCGCAAGGACAAGCGGAAGTTCCGCGTGATGCAGGCGCTGACCTTCCTCTGGTTCCTCCTGTTCGCCGCTCGGCTGGTCGTGCAGGTGCCGCTGTACCTCGCGCACACGGACGCCGCCACCAGCGCGCTGGCGCTCACGAAGCTCCTGATGGGCGTGCCGCTCTATGCGCCGCTCCTGCTGGTGACCTGGTTCGTGGTGAAGGGACAGTTCCCGCAGAAGCCCGCCGAGGGCGCCCGACGGACCACGTCGGCGGGGTAGAGCGGGCGTACGAGGGGGACGGATGCCGGAGGTGGGGACGCGCGACGGGCTGACCGCCGCTGAGGTGGCCAGGCGTGTCGCGGACGGCCGCGTCAACACCCAGACCCAGCCGAGCTCGCGGTCGCTGGGCGACATCCTCCGCGAGAACATCTTCACGCTGTTCAACGGCATCCTCACCGCCTGCTTCGTCGCGGTCCTGCTGCTGGGCGACCTGCGCGACGGGTTCTTCTTCGGCATCGTCGTCGTCAACGCGCTCATCGGGATCGTGCAGGAGTACCGCGCGAAGCGCGTGCTCGACCGCGCCGCGCTGCTCGCCGCACCGCACAGCCGCGTGCGCCGCGACGGCCAGGCCGTGACGGTGGCGCTCGAAGACGTGGTGATCGACGACCTGCTCGTGCTGCGGCCGGGCGACCAGATCCCCGCCGATGCCGTCGTGGTGGAGAGCACCGGGCTGTCCCTCGACGAGTCGATGCTGACCGGGGAGTCCGACCCGGTGTTCAAGGACGAGGACGCGCTGCTCCTCTCCGGCTCGCACGTCGTGACGGGCACTGGGCTCGCGCTGGTCACCGCAGTGGGTGCCGACTCGTACGCCAGCCGGCTGACGAGCGAGATCCGCAAGCACTCGCTCGTGCGGTCGGAGCTGCGGGAGGCGACCAACCGCATCCTGGTCTACCTCTCGTGGGTGCTCGGCCCGCTCATCCTGGTGACGCTCGTCGGCCGGGTGCTCACCTACGGCGGGTTCTCCGAGGTGTTCGTCGACGACCGCTGGCGGCGCGCGCTGCTCGACGCGGTCGCGGCGGTGGTCGGCATGATCCCGGAGGGACTCGTGCTACTGACCAGCCTCGCCTTCGGGGTGGCGGCCATCCAGCTCGCCTCGCGCAAGGTGCTGGTGCAGGAGCTCGCCGCCGTCGAGGTGCTCGCCCGCGTCGACGTGCTGTGCCTCGACAAGACCGGGACGCTGACCACCGGCGAACTCGACCTGCACGGCATCGAGCCGCTGTGCGCGCCGGCGGGGGAGGAGCTCGCCGAGATCGCTCTCGCGGCGTTCGGGTCGGACGAGGCTGGGAACGCGACCTCGGGCATCCTCGGCTCGACGTTCCGCAGCGACCGCTTCCACGTGAGCCGCCGCATCCCGTTCTCCTCCGCCACCAAGTACAGCGCCCTGACGATGACCGTCGACGGCGAGGAGAGCTCCTGGGTGCTCGGCGCGCCGGAGCGAGTACTGGAGGCGCACCCCGAACAGCTCGCTCGGGCCACGGAGCTCGCCGCGAGCGGCCTGCGGACCCTGGCGCTCGCCCGCGCGATCGACCCGCTGCCCGCTGAGGTGCACACGCCGCTCGCCGGGACGCGCGTCGAGCCGGCCGAGCTCGTGCTGCTCGCCGAGACCCTCCGCCCGGAGGCGCGCGACACGCTCGGCTACTTCCGGGAGCAGGCGGTGCGGGTCGTCGTCATGTCCGGCGACAATCCGGTCACCGTCGCGGCCATCGCGCGGGAGCTGCAGTTGGAGGGCGAAGCGGTGGACGCGTCCACCCTGCACACCGACGAGCAGCTGGCCGACGCGCTGGAGACCGCGAGCGTGCTGGGCCGGGTGAGCCCGGACCAGAAGCGCGCGGCCGTGCGGCTGCTCCAGGAGCGCGGCAGGACGGTCGCGATGACCGGCGACGGCGTGAACGACGCGATGGCGGTGAAGGACGCCGACCTCGGGATCGCGATGGGCACCGGAACCGCGGCGACCAAGGCGGTCTCGCGCGTCGTGCTGCTCGACGACCGGTTCGACCGGCTTCCGGACGTGCTCGCATCCGGGCGGCGGGTCATCGCCAACGTGGAGCGTGTCTCGAACATCTTCCTGGCGAAGACGACCTACGGCATCCTGCTCGCCCTGGTGAGCGCCGTCGTGCTGTGGCCGTTCCCGTTCCTGCCGCGGCAGCTGACGCTCGTTTCGACGCTCGCCATCGGCATCCCGTCGTTCTTCCTGGCGCTCGCGCCCAACAAGCGCATCTACACGCCGGGGGTGCTCGGCCGCATCCTGCGCTACTCCGTGCCGACCGGCCTCATCGCCGGGGTGACCGCGATCGTCGCCTACGCGCCGCTCTACCACAGCGTCCCGCTGCACGAGGCGCGCAGTGTCACCACGGTCGCGTTGTTCTGCGTCTCGCTGTGGATCCTGTGCGTGCTCACCCGGCCGCTGACGGGAGCGCGCTGGCTGCTGCTCGCGGCGGTGGCCGCGGCGTTCGTGCTGGTGTGCGTCATCCCGTTCACCGCGTCCTTCTTCGAGATGCACGTCGCACTGGATGCCGCACTCGCCTGGGGTGTGCTCGTCGGGGCCGCCGGGGCGGTGGGCGTGGAGCTGTTCTACCGGTTCGCCAAGCGGCGCGGCCTGGTCTTCGACCGCCTCTGAGCGTGGTAGATTTATCTCGACGTCAAGATACTTTCCGTTCACGGTGAATTAGGCTTACCTTGCTGGAAAGGCGCTTCGACGGACGACGAAGATGGACGAGGCGTGCGTGGACATCGCCTGCCGACGAAGGAGAGGGCATTGTGGCTGCTGTGAACAGCTTCGGCGCGAAAAGGGCGCTGACCGTCGGGGATCGTGACTACACGATCTTCGGAATCGACACCGTCGAGGGGTACCAGCGACTGCCGTTCAGCCTCAAGGTGCTGCTCGAGAACCTGCTGCGCACCGAGGACGGCGCGAACATCACCGCCGACCACATCCGTGCGCTCGGCGGCTGGGACCCGACGGCCGAGCCGGACACCGAGATCCAGTACACGCCGGCGCGCGTGATCATGCAGGACTTCACCGGCGTCCCCTGCATCGTCGACCTCGCGACCATGCGCGAGGCGGTCTCCGCCCTCGGCGGCGACCCCAAGAAGATCAACCCGCTCGCGCCGGCCGAGATGGTCATCGACCACTCCGTCATCGCCGACCTGTTCGGCACCGAGAACGCGCTGGAGCGGAACACGGACCTCGAGTACGAGCGCAACGGCGAGCGCTACCAGTTCCTCCGCTGGGGCCAGACCGCGTTCGACGACTTCAAGGTCGTCCCGCCAGGCACCGGCATCGTGCACCAGGTCAACATCGAGTACCTGGCGCGCGTCACCATGACCCGCGAGGTCGACGGCGAGCTTCTGGCCTACCCGGACACCTGCGTCGGCACCGACTCGCACACCACCATGGTCAACGGGCTCGGTGTGCTCGGCTGGGGCGTCGGCGGCATCGAGGCCGAGGCGGCCATGCTGGGCCAGCCGGTCTCCATGCTCATCCCGAAGGTCGTCGGCTTCAAGCTGACCGGCGCCATCCCGACCGGTGTGACCGCGACCGACGTCGTGCTCACCATCACGCAGATGCTGCGCAAGCACGGCGTGGTCGGCAAGTTCGTCGAGTTCTACGGCGCCGGCGTCGCCGAGGTCCCGCTCGCCAACCGCGCCACCATCGGCAACATGAGCCCGGAGTTCGGCTCCACCGCCGCCATGTTCCCGATCGACGACGTCACCCTCGACTACCTGCGCCTCACCGGCCGCAGCGAAGAGCAGGTGAAGCTCGTCGAGGAGTACTCCAAGGCGCAGAGCCTGTGGCACGACCCGGCGAACGAGCCGGTCTTCAGCGAATACCTCGAGCTCGACCTGTCGACGGTCGTCCCGTCGATCGCCGGCCCGAAGCGCCCGCAGGACCGCATCGAGCTCAGCCAGGCGAAGGACCAGTTCGAGAAGGACCTGGTGGACTACGCGGACGTCTCGCACGACCTGGTCGACCTGACCATCTCCGAGTCGTTCCCGGCGTCCGACCCGGGGGAGCTGCAGCCGGAGGACGACCGCAGCATCCACGTGCACACGCACCACAGCCACGCGCCGAAGGCCGCGTCCAACCCGACGCCGGTCACGCTGGCCGATCAGGACGAGTCGTTCGTGCTCGACCACGGTGCCGTCGCCATCGCGGCCATCACCTCGTGCACCAACACGTCGAACCCGTCGGTCATGCTCGCCGC
Organism: Leifsonia sp. C5G2; assembly: GCF_013359685.1. Lineage (GTDB taxonomy): Bacteria > Actinomycetota > Actinomycetes > Actinomycetales > Microbacteriaceae > Leifsonia. Next base: position 365,463 of record NZ_JABFMV010000002.1, on the reverse strand, counting down.
CGGCCTCCTCGCCCGCAACGCGGCGAAGAAGGGCCTCAAGGCCAAGCCGTGGGTCAAGACCACGCTCGCCCCGGGCTCCAAGGTCGTCACCGACTACTACGAGAAGGCCGGCCTCACGCACGACCTGGAGGCCCTCGGCTTCTACACGGTCGGCTACGGCTGCACCACCTGCATCGGCAACTCGGGCCCGCTGCTCGACGAGATCTCCGAGGCGGTCAACCAGAACGACCTCGCCGTCACCGCGGTGCTCTCGGGCAACCGCAACTTCGAGGGCCGCATCAACCCCGACGTGAAGATGAACTACCTGGCGAGCCCGCCGCTGGTCATCGCCTACGCGCTCGCCGGTTCGATGAACTTCGACTTCGAGGTCGACCCGCTGGGTCAGGACTCCGAGGGCAACGACGTGTTCCTGAAGGACATCTGGCCGGACGCCGCCGAGGTGCAGGAGACCATCGACTCCTCCATCAACGAGGGCATGTTCGTGGACCAGTACTCCTCGGTCTTCGAGGGCGACGAGCGCTGGAAGTCGCTGCCCACCCCGACCGGCTCGGTGTTCGAGTGGGACGAGAAGTCCACCTACGTGCGGAAGCCCCCGTACTTCGACGGCATGACCCTCGAGACCACCCCGGTCACCGACATCGTCGGCGCCCGTGCGCTCGCGAAGCTGGGCGACTCGGTCACCACCGACCACATCTCGCCCGCCGGCTCCATCAAGGCGGACAGCCCGGCCGGCCGGTACCTGAACGAGCACGGCATCGACCGCAAGGACTTCAACTCCTACGGCTCGCGCCGCGGCAACCACGAGGTGATGATCCGCGGGACGTTCGCGAACATCCGCCTGAAGAACCAGCTCCTCGACGGGGTGGAGGGCGGCTACACCCGCGACTTCACCCAGCCCGACGCCCCGCAGTCGTTCATCTACGACGCCTCGCAGAACTACCAGGCTCAGGGCACCCCTCTGGTCATCCTCGGTGGCAAGGAGTACGGCTCCGGCTCGTCGCGCGACTGGGCGGCCAAGGGCACCAGCCTCCTCGGTGTCCGTGCGGTCATCACCGAGAGCTTCGAGCGCATCCACCGCTCGAACCTCATCGGCATGGGCGTCGTCCCGCTGCAGTTCCCGGCGGGCGAGTCGGCCGACTCGCTCGGCCTCGACGGCACCGAGGTCTTCTCGATCACGGGCCTCGAGCAGCTGAACGAGGGCACCACCCCGAAGACCGTGCACGTGGTCGCCGAGCCCAGCGAGCACTCGCCGGCCGGCAAGCAGACCGTGGAGTTCGACGCCGTGGTGCGGATCGACACCCCCGGTGAGGCGGACTACTACCGCAACGGCGGCATCCTGCAGTACGTGCTGCGCAGCCTCGTCTGAGCGGACCCTGCTGAACCCGAGCCCCCGGTCGTCGCGTCTGCGGCGGCCCGGGGGCTCAGTTCGTCCGGGCGAACTCGGGCCAGTCGGCGTAGAAGTCGTCGAGCGCCGGCGAGAGCGGCTCGTGCTCGACGAACCAGCGGCGGGCGGTGGGGCTGATGCTGTTGAGGACATCGCGCATCGCTCGCCGTTTGCCTCGCAGGTCGAGGGCGAAGACCGGTTCGTGGTGGGCGATGCGGTTGCGGAAGTCGGACACGATCGCAACTGATCGCGCGATCTGGTCGACTCGGACTCCTTGGCGGTTGGCGAACGCGTGCTGGAGGGCTTCCTCCCACAGCGCCTGCTTCCAGCGGTGCCGCTTCGATGGCAGCAGATTGCGCCACACACCCAACGTGATCTGAGCGATCACATCGTCGTGCGTCGGCCGCCGACGGCCCCGGACTGCTCTAGCGGCGTCGAGGCCGGCTCTGCGGAGGCGGTCGGCCGGGATCACGGATGCGAGGAGGCTTCCAGGCTCGAGCGCCCATTCGGTTGTTCCGTACACCGAAAGATTCCAGGTCCGCAGCTCCCGATCGAGCGCATTGCGGAGCATCACCTCGAAATAGTGGATCGCCGCATGGGCCACTCCGCTGATCTGAGCGTTGGCGCGATACAGCTCGAGCGCGCGCACCTCGTCGCCACCGCATCGCGCGCGGTACGTCGCGATGCGCGGTTCGCTGAAATAGGTCACGATCTCCGCCGTCATGCCGCGAGCGTAGTAATCTTCTGCTCAGGACGTCGGCAACACTAACGGCGTCACGCTCTCAGCGGCCCGGGTTCTCCCGGGCCGCTGTGTTTAACCCGGTGCTCTTGCGGACAGCATCCGGTCGGCCGGTCCGAAGTCAAGGGGAGGCCCGGAATGCGTCCTTCTGAGCCTCTCTTCATACGGGCGCGCCTAGACTCTGAGCATGGGCATCCTCGAGACGATCCACGGCCCCCGTGACCTCGACCGGCTGACCGAGCAGGAGCTCGTGCAGCTGGCCGCAGAGGTCCGGGCGTTCCTCGTCGCCAACGTTGCGAAGACGGGCGGTCACCTCGGACCCAACCTCGGCGTCGTCGAGACGACCATCGCCATCCACCGTGTGTTCGAATCGCCGCGCGACGCCATCGTGTTCGACACCGGCCACCAGTCGTACGTGCACAAGCTGCTCACCGGGCGTCAGGACTTCTCCAAGCTGCGGCAGCGCGGCGGCATGGCCGGCTACCCTCAGCGCTCGGAGTCGGAGCACGACATCGTCGAGAGCTCGCACGCCTCCTCGTCGCTCTCGTGGGCCGACGGCATCTCGCGCGCGTTCGAGCTGACCGGCCAGAAGGACCGGCACGTGATCGCGGTCGTCGGCGACGGCGCCCTCACCGGTGGCATGACGTGGGAGGCGCTCAACAACATCTCCGACGACAACAACCGCCGGCTCATCATCGTCGTCAACGACAACGGCCGCTCCTACGCCCCGACGATCGGCGGCATGGCGCGCTTCCTCAACACGGTCCGCACGCGGAAGAGCTACCGCAGCCTGTACCTCACGTCGCAGCGGGCGTTCGACAAGCTGGGCACGCCCGGCCGGTCGTTCTACCGCGGCGTGCGCGGCGGCCTCCACGGCTTCCTCAGCCGGTTCTCCAACAACGAGGCTCTGTACTCGAACCTCGACATCAAGTACATCGGCCCGGTCCACGGCCACGACATCGAGGCGATGGAGGAGGCGCTGCGTCAGGCGAAGAACTACGGCGCCCCGGTGATCGTCCACGCGATCACGCAGAAGGGCCGCGGCTATGAGCCGGCACTACGCGACGCGGCCGACCAGTTCCACTCCGTCGGGCAGATCGACCCCGAGACCGGTGAGCCGATGGAGGGGTCGAGCAAGCCGTCCTGGACCGGCGTCTTCGCCGACGAGATCGTCCGGCTGGCCGAGCAGAACCCGAAGATCGTCGGCATCACCGCGGCCATGCTGCGGCCGACCGGACTGCACAAGCTGGCCGAGCGGTTCCCCGAGCGGGTGCACGACGTCGGCATCGCCGAGCAGCACGCGGCGACCAGCGCGGCCGGCCTCGCCTTCGGTGGGCTGCATCCCGTCGTCGCCATCTACGCCACCTTCATGAACCGCGCGTTCGACCAGGTGCTGATGGATGTCGCCCTGCACAAGGCGGGGGTTACCTTCGTGCTCGACCGCGCCGGTGTGACCGGGCCCGACGGGCCGAGCCACCATGGCATCTGGGACCTCGCCATCCTCCAGGTCGTCCCCAACATCCGGCTGGCCGCGCCGCGCGACGGCACGCGGTTCCGGGAGGAGCTGGCGGAGGCCGTGGCGGTCGACGACGCGCCGACCGTGCTGCGCTTCCCGAAGGGGTCCGTGCAGCCCGACATCGACGCCGTGCGGCGCCTCGAGGACGGCGTGGACGTGCTGCGGGAGGGCGAGCGCAACGACGTGCTGCTCGTCACTGTCGGCCCGATGGCCGACCTCGGCCTGAAGGTCGCCGACCGGCTGGCCGCGCAGGGCATCGGCGCCACCGTGGTCGACCCGCGCTGGGTGGTCCCGGTGCCGAAGAGCATCCTGTCGCTGGCCGCGGAGCACCGCATCGTCGTCACCATCGAGGACGGCATTCGGGTCGGCGGCATCGGCACGCGCGTGCGGCAGGACCTCCGCGAGGCCGGAATCGACACGGCCGTCGACGAGCTCGGCCTGCCCGACGCGTTCATCGAGCACGCCTCCCGCGACCAGATCCTCGAGGACGCAGGCCTCACCCCGCAGAAGATCGCGCGCGACCTGGTGGCCCAGGTGCTCGGCAGCCGCGTCCCGATCGCGCGCCCGCTGCCCGACGACTCCGCGGTCCCCGACGACGCCCCGGCCCCGGTCAAGAAGCGCCGCGCCTGACCCCCGACATTCGTGCTGAATGTGCGCAATGGTGACGCCATTCCGGAGATTCGGCACGAATCTGCGGGCGGTTGACTTGGAGTGCGCTCGAAGTTCTACTGTGGCGGTATGACCGACACACGAACGGCGATGTCGATCTCCGACGTCGCCGAGCGGACCGGGCTCACCACCCACACGTTGCGCTACTACGAGCGGGAGGGGCTCATGCTCACCCCGGTCGGGCGGGCGTCGTCCACCCATCGCCGCTACACGGAGGCCGACGTCACCTGGGTGACGTTCCTCACCAAGCTGCGGTCGACCGCCATGCCGATCGCGACGATGCGCGAGTACGTCGTGCTCGCGCGGCAGGGCGACGGCACCCAGGCCGATCGGCTGGAGCTGCTGCTCCTGCACCGGATGGCCGTGGTGCGGCAGCTGGAGGAGATGACGGCGAGCCTGGCGGCCATCGACTACAAGATCGACCTGTACCGGCGCAACGTCGGCCTGGTCACGGAAGGGAACGACGCATGAAGAGGATCGCACTGGGAACCGAGAAGCTGGAGGTCTCGCAGCTGGGACTCGGCTGCATGGGGATGTCCGCGTTCTACACGGGAGCCGGGTCCGACGAGGCGGGCTCGATCCGCACCATCCACCGCGCGATGGACCTCGGCGTCACGTTCTTCGACACCGCCGAGATCTACGGCCCGTACGCGAACGAGGAGCTGCTGGCGAAGGCGTTCGCCGACGGCCGCCGCGACCGCGTCGTCATCGCGACGAAGTTCGGCACCATCCTGCACCGCGGGAACGGCGAGCGCGGCCTGGACGGCTCTGCTGAAAACGTGCGCCTCTCGGTCGAGGGGTCGCTGAAGCGGCTGCAGACCGACCACATCGACCTGTACTACCAGCACCGGATGGACCCGGGCACCCCGGTCGAGGAGACCGTCGGCGCGCTGAAGGAGCTGATCGAGGAGGGCAAGATCCGCCACTACGGTCTGTCCGAGGCCGCGCCCGAGACGATCCGCCGGGCGAACGCGGTGCACCCGGTGACCGCCATCCAGACCGAGTACTCGCTGTGGACGCGCGACCCGGAGGCCGAGGTGCTGCCGACCGTCCGCGAGCTCGGCATCGGCTTCGTGCCGTACTCGCCGCTCGGCCGCGGGTTCCTCACCGGCACCATCCGGTCGCTCGACCAGCTGTCGGAGGACGACTTCCGCCGCTTCAACCCGCGCTTCGAGGGCGACAACCTGGAGACCAACATCCGGATCGTGGAGCAGGTGGATGAGGTGGCGCGCGAGGCGGGAGCGGCGCCCGGCCAGGTGGCGCTCGCCTGGCTGCTGTCGAAGGGCGACGACATCGCCCCGATTCCGGGGACCACGAAGGTGGCGAACCTGGAGCAGAACGTCGCCGCGACCGACCTGGTGCTGACCGAGGACCAGCTGGCCCGGCTCGACGCCATCGCCGCGCCCGTCGGCGACCGGTACCCGGACATGTCCGGCGTCAACCGCTGACCCGCTGACACACCAACAGCTCCGGAGTTCTTCGAGCGATCAGACGCGATCGGCTCGAAGAACTCCGGAGCTGTTTGCTTGGGGTGTGCCTACGCGACACCCTTCACCGGCGGGTGGTGGAAGGTATCGCCGAAGACGCGCTCGGAGGCGCCCACGCGGTCCAGGTACGGCGTGATGCCGCCCATCTGGAACGGGAAGCCCGCCCCGAGGATCATGCACAGGTCGATGTCCTCCGGAGCCTCCACGACGTGGTCGTCGACCAGCATGCGGTGGATCTCGTCGGCCAGGCCGTCCTCCAGCGTGCGGAGGATCTGCTCCTTCGACCACGGGTTCTTGCCGCCCGAGACGATCTTCGCGGCGCCCTTGTCGAGGCCTTTCACCTTGCCCTTGGCGTCCTTCTCCAGCAGCGTGCCGTACTCGGCCAGCTTGTGGAGGTTCTCCGACCGGTAGAACCGGTCCGGGAACGCGGCGTGGTGGGTGTCGAGCACGTGCGCGCCGACCTTCAGCCCGACCAGGTCGAGCAGGGCGGAGGGCGCCATCGGCAGGCCCAGCGGCGCGATGGCCTCATCGACCACCTCGAACGGCGTGCCGTCGTCGACGGCGTGCATCGCGTCCCCGAGGATCTTCGCCAGCACGCGGTTGACCACGAAGCCGGGGGTGTCGGCGGTGATGACGGCGTTCTTCTTCAGCGCCGCCGCGGTCACCATCGCGGTCGACAGCGTCGCCTCGTCGGTGTGCGGCGTCCTCACGACCTCGATCAGCGGCATGACCGCGACCGGGGTGAAGAAGTGGAAGCCGACGAGCCGCTCCGGATGCTTCAGCTTCGCGCCGATCTGCTCGACCGACAGCGACGAGGTGTTGGTGGCGATGACGGCCTCGTCGGAGAGGAACGGCTCCACCTCGGCGAAGACGTCCTGCTTCACCGACAGCTCCTCGAAGACGGCCTCGATGACCCAGTCGCAGTCGGCGAAGTCGGCCTTGTTCGTCGTGCCGGTGACGAGCGCACGCAGGCGGTTGGCCTCGTCGGGGGAGATGCGGCCCTTCTCCTGCAGCTTGCCGATCTCGTCGTGGATGTACGCCACGCCCTTGTCGACGTGCGCCTGGTCGAGGTCGGTGATGACCACCGGCACCCGCAGGCGGCGCACGAACAGCAGCGCGAACTGGCTGGCCATGTAGCCGGCGCCGATGACGCCGATCTTGGTGACCTTCTTCGCGAGTTTCCTGTCGGGCGCGCCGGCCGGCCGCTTCGCGCGCTTCTGCACCAGGTTGAAGGCGTAGATGCTGGCCTGGAACTGGTCGCCCGAGATCAGCTCGGCGAGGGCCTCGTCCTCCAGCTCGAAGCCGGCGGCGCGGTCGTTCGACTTGGCGGCCTTCAGCAGGTCGAGCGCCTTGTACGGCGACTTCGGGACGGTGCCGATGCGCGACTCGAGCATCTTGCGGGCGATGCCGATGGCGGCGTCCCACTTCACCATGCGCTCGATCTTGCCCGGCTCGTTGGGGCGTTTCACGACGACGTCGCCGGTGAGAACCTTGTCGGCCCACTTCAGCGAGTCCTCCAGGAAGTTGGCCGAGTCGAAGATCGCGTCCGCGATCCCGAGGTCGAACACTTCCTGCGCCTTGAGCATCCGGTTCTGCTTGAGCGGGTTCTCGACGACGACCTTGAGCGCGTTCTCGATGCCGATCAGGTTCGGCAGGATGGTCGCCCCGCCCCAGCCCGGGATGAGGCCGAGGAACACCTCGGGCAGGGCGAACGCGGCCGTGTTGCGGTCGATGGTGCGGTAGTCGGCGTTGAGGCCGATCTCCACGCCGCCGCCGAGCGCGAGGCCGTTGGTGAACACGAACGACGGGACGCCGAAGGTCGCCTGCTTGCCGAGCACGTAGTGGCCCAGCTGCGGGAGCAGCTTCGCCACCTCGACGCTCGGGATGTCGCTGACCCGGCTGAGGTCGGCCCCGGCGGCGAGGATGAACGGCTTGCCGGTGACCCCGACCGCGTCGATCTCGCCGCGCTTCGCCCGCTCCGTCAGCTCGTCGAAGACGCGGCCGAGCTCCAGCAGGGTCGCGGGGCCCAGCGTGTTCGGGCGGGTGTGGTCGCGGCCGTTGTCGAGGGTGACGAGCGCGAGGGTCTTGCCGCTGGGCAGCGGCACGTCCTTCACGAACGCGTGGGTGACGACCTCGTCGTCGGCCACGGCCTCCAGGGGGCTGAAGTCGATGGTGCTGTAGTCCGTCACGTGTCTCAGCCCTTCCGCGCCGCGCGCTTGTCGTAGTTCGGGTTCTCCCAGATCACGGTGCCGCCCTGGCCGAGGCCGACGCACATCGCGGTGATCCCGTAGCGCACCTCCGGGTGCTCCTGGAACTGGGCCGCGAGCTGGATCATCAGCCGGACGCCGCTGGCCGCGAGCGGGTGGCCGATCGCGATCGCGCCGCCCCACTGGTTGACGCGCGGGTCGTCGTCATCGATCCCGAAGTGGTCGAGGAACGACAGCACCTGGATGGCGAACGCCTCGTTCAGCTCGAACAGGCCGATGTCGTCGATGGTCAGCCCCGCCTTGCGCAGCGCCTTCTCGGTCGACGGGACCGGGCCGATCCCCATGATCTCCGGCTCGACGCCGGCGAACGCGAAGCTCACCATCCGCATCTTCGGGGTCAGGCCCAGCTCCTTGACCGCATCGTGCGAGGCGAGGAGCGACGCGGTGGCGCCGTCGGTCAGCGGGGACGAGTTGCCCGCGGTGACGCGCCCGTGCGGGCGGAACGGCGTCTTGAGGGTGGCGAGACCCTCCATGGTCGTCTGCGGGCGCATGCCCTCGTCCTGCGTGGCGAGGCCCCAGCCGGACTCGGAGCGGATCGCGACCGGCACGAGGTCCGGCTGCAGCTTGCCCGCTCCGTACGCCGCGGCCGTCTTCTGCTGGCTGCGCATTGCGAAGCGGTCGGAGCGCTCCTTGGTGAGCGCGGGGAAGCGGTCGTGGATGCGCTCGGCCGTCATGCCCATGTTGAGCGCGTCCTCGGCGACCATCTTCTCGGAGAGGAAGCGCGGGTTCGGGTCGGCGCCGAATCCCATCGGGTGGCGGCCCATGTGCTCGACGCCACCGGCGATGACGAGGTCGTAGGCGCCGAACGCGATGCCGGAGCCGAGCGTGGTGACGCTGGTCATGGCGCCCGCGCACATCCGGTCGATTGCGAAGCCCGGCACCGACTTGGGGAGCCCGGCGAGCAGCGCCGCCGTGCGGCCGAGGGTGAGCCCCTGGTCTCCCTGCTGGGTGGTGGCGGCGATCGCCACATCGTCGATCCGGTCCTTGGGCACCTCGGGGTTGCGCTCGAGCAGACCGATCATCGCCTTCACGACGAGGTCGTCCGCCCGGGTGTTCCAGTACTGCCCTTTTTCGCCGGCCCGCCCGAACGGAGTACGGACTCCGTCAACGAACACGACTTCGTTCCTATCGGCCACAGTGCCTCCCAAATCAAGGTCGGAAACGATCCTAGGTACACGACTGTGCACGAAAAGAATCGTTTGATCCTTCCTACGAAACGGGGTCGGACCCGTCGTCGGCGCTTTGGGGCCCTTCTACAAAAGCCTGGGCGATCACCTGTGCGGTTGCATCAACCTGCCAGGGTCGTGCGCCGTGCGCCGCGAGCGCCTCTCCGACGGTCTGCGGAGTGATCTCGGCCGGCGGCGCCCAGGCCACCCGGCGCAGCGTGTCGGGGGTGAGCAGGTTCTCCAGCGGGATGGCGCGTTCCTCCGACACGGCGGTCAGCGCCGTGCGGGCGGCCTTCAGCCGGGCGTCCGCGTCCGGGTTGCGGTCGGCCCAGGCGCGCGGCGGTGGGAGGCTTTCGCCGGTGCCGCGCAGCACGGGGAGGTCGTCGGTGGTGCGGCCGGCCTCGATGGCGGCCCACCAGCGGTCGAGCTCGGTGCGGCTGGCGCGACCGGTGAACTCCCGCATGGCCGCGAGCGCACGCTTGCTGTCGGGCATCGCCTTCGCCGCGGCGGTCAGCGACGCGTCGGGGACGAGGCGGCCGGGGGCGGTGTCGAGCTCGCGCGCCAGCGCGTCCCGGCTCAGCCACAGCTCGCGTGCGACCGCGAGGTTGCGCAGGCCGCGGATCGAGTGGATGCCGGACAGCCGGCGCCACGGCTCGGCCCGCACGGGAACGAGGTCGCGCACCAGCTCGTCGGCGAACTCCTGCCGCGCGATGTCGAGCTTGCCCGCCTCCTCCAGCAGGGCGGCGATGGCGTCGCGCAGGTCGGGCAGCAGTTCCACGTCGAGGGCGGCGTAGGTGAGCCACGGTTCCGGCAGCGGGCGGGTGGACCAGTCGGCCGCGCTGTGCTCCTTCGCCAGGTGGATGCCGAGCAGCTCCTCGACGACCGTGCCGAGGCCGACCCGCGGCATCCCGAGCAGGCGCGCGGCGAGCTCGGTGTCGAACACGATCGACGGGTCCAGCCCGACCTCGCGGAGACAGGTGAGGTCCTGCGTCGCCGCGTGCAGCACCCACTCGTCGTCGTGGATGGCCTCGTTCAGCTCGTCGAAGCGGCCGACCGCCGGCGGGTCGAACAGGAACGTGCCGGCGCCGCGGCGGAACACCTGGATGAGGTACGCGCGCTGAGAGTACTTGAAGCCGCTCGCCCGCTCCGCGTCCACCGCGATCGGGCCGTCGCCCGCGGCGATGCGCTCGACCGCGGACAGGTAGCCCTCGCGCGTGTCGATGACGGAGTGTTCAGCCACGCGGTGCCTTCCTCGACGCGGACGTGCGCGAACTCAGCAGGCTCACACCCTCGCCCGTCGGCGGCAGTCCCGCGAGCATGCACAGCAGCTCGCCCCAGCCCTCGACGTGCGCCGAGATGTCCGACTCCAGCGGGCTCCAGGAGGCGCGCAGCTCGATCTGGGAGCCGTCGCCCTGCGCGGCGAGCTCGCCGAAGCCGGTGGAGATGATCTTCGTCGCGGTGCCGCTGGCGGCGGTGTAGTGGGCATGCCGCGCGTCCAGCGCATCCACCAGCCACGACCAGGCGACGTCGGCGAGGAACGGGTCGAGCCCGATGTCGGTCTCCAGCGGCGCCTGGGCGAAGCAGACGATGCGGAACGGGCCGCCCCACGCCTCCGGCTCGTCGGGGTCGTAGAGCAGGATGAACCGTCCGGTGCCGAGGTCCGAGTCGCTGCCGTGACGTGCGGGCCGCACGTCCGCCGCGAGCGCGACCGAGTACGGCGCCAGCTGCGCGGGCGCGGGGATCTCCTCGATCACGAGCTCCGGACGCGACACTGCGGCGCGGATCGACTGCAGCGCCGTGGCGAACTCCGCCGGGGGGATCGGTGGGGATGTCGGTGTCGGCACGCTTCGAACATTAGAAGCCTTTCCGGCGTCCCGTCTGTAAGGCACGCCGCCTGGGGAAGTCCTGAGGGTGCTCCCGGGGTCGCGCCGGTACGCTGCTGACCATGACGGCACGCGGCACGGGATCGGCGTTCGGCAGGGCACTCGGGACCGCGGCGGTCGTCGCAGGGGGACTCGTGCTCGCCACCGCGGCGGGGGCCGCCTGGGTGACCACCCGCGTCGCCCGCACCGTCATCACGCCGGTGCGGCGCCGGCCGCAGAACCAGACCATCCGCTCGTTCGACGAGACGCTCGGGACCGTGACGCTGCGTGACACCCCCGACGCGGCGATGCCCGGCCGGTTCGGTCTGTGGTGGGGGAGCGAGACCGCCTTCGCCAAGCTCGGCGGCCTGATCGAGCGCGGCGACGGGACGGTGACCCGCGAGCTCGAACGCGTCGAGTTCGGCGAGCTGCGCGAGGGACGCGCCCGCATCTCCGGGTACTACTACCTTCAGCCGGAGGAGCTCGGCCTGCCGGTGAACAGCGTCGAGATCGCCACCGACCTCGGCCAGGCGCCCGCGTGGGTGTTCCCAGCGCCGGAGGGCGCCGGCGACGACCGCTGGGTGATCCAGGTGCACGGCTGGGGCGCCACCCGCCAGGAGGGTCTGCGCGCCGTCCGCGTGTACCACGAGGCCGGCTTCACGTGCCTGCTCGCCTCCTACCGCAACGACGGCGACGCCCCCGAGAGCGAAGACCGCCGCTACGGCCTCGGCGGCACGGAATGGCGCGACATCGAGGCGGCGATCGGCTACGCGGCCGAGCACGGCGCCCGATCGATCGTGCTGATGGGCTGGTCGATGGGGGGAGCGGTCGTGCTGCAGACCATCACCCGTTCCCGGTCGCTCGACCTCGTGACGGGCATCGTCCTCGAGTCGCCGGTCATCGACTGGGTCGACACGCTCGAGTACCAGGGCACCCTCCTGCGCCTGCCCGACATGGTGACCCGCGCCGCCATGCGTCTCATCGAGTCCGAGTGGAGCGGGCCGATCACCGGCCAGGGCGCTCCGATCGACCTGCGCAGCATGGATTTCGTCGCCCGCGCCTCCGAGCTCAGCCTCCCGATGCTCATCCTGCACAGCGACGACGACGGCTTCGTCCCCTCCACCGGATCGCGCGCGCTCGCCGCGGCCCGCAGCGACATCGTCACCCTCGTGTCGTTCGACGTCGCCCTCCACACCAAGCTGTGGAACTACGACGAGGCGAAATGGACCGCCGCCATCGCCGGTTGGCTCGCCGAGCACCTGCCGGCGGAGTAGAGCCAGACATGTCCCGCGTCACAATCACGGAAGCTCGCGCGCACCTCGCGTCGATCATCGACGACGTCCGTGTCGCACCGGTCTATCTGACGCGCCGGAACCAGACCGTCGCCGCCGTGGTCGAGGCGGGCCACCTGGAGCAGTTGCTGGAGGATTCTGCGGAGCTCGCCGATATCCGCGCGGTCGACGCTGCGTGGGAGGAGACAGCGAGCGGCGGCGAGGCGGCCGTTCCTTGGGACGAGGTCAAGCTCGACCTGGGCTTGTCTCGCTGACTTGTTGGCGCCCGTCGTCGCTAGGCGGCGAGCTTCTCCCGCACCTGGCGCTTCGCCCGGCCGAGCAGCGCCGACATACCGCGCAGGCGGAGCGGCGACACCGCGGCCGCCAGCCCGAGGGTCTGCGGGAAGTCGTCCGGCACCGCGAGCACCTCGTCCGCGGTCAGCCCGGCGAGGCCCTGCACCAGGATGGACGCGAACCCGCGCGTCGTCGGCGCCTCCCGCGGGGCAGTGGCGAACAGGTGCACGACTCCGGCGGCATCCACCTCGACGAAGATGAACACGGGCGCTTGGCACTCCTCGACCCGCTCCAGCAGGTCGGGGTGGTCGCGGTAGCGCTCCGGAAGCTCGGGCAGCTCGTCCGAGAACTCCAGAAGCAGCTGCAGCCGGTCGTTCTGCTCCAACGCCTGGAAGTCGTCGCGGATCTCAGCCAGAGTGCCGGTCAGTTCGGTCATCCCTCAAGGCTACGTCGGATTCGACTCAGCGCGACGGGACCTCGCCCGGCTCGCTGCCCGTCACGATCGGGACGCGCACAGCCGAGCCCCACTCCGTCCACGAGCCGTCGTAGTTCTTCACGTTCTCGAAGCCGAGCAGGTGCGTGAGCACGAACCAGGTGTGGCTGGAGCGCTCGCCGATCCGGCAGTAGGCGATGACGTCGTCGCCGGGCTTGAGCCCCGCGCCGTCGAAATACACCTCCTCGAGCTCCGCCCGGCGCTTGAACGTGGCGTCGGGGGCGGCGGCCTTCGCCCAGGGCACGGACTTCGCCGACGGGATGTGGCCGGCACGCAGCGCGCCCTCGGTCGGGTACCCGGGGATCTCGGTGCGCTCGCCGCTGTACTCCTCGGGCGAGCGGACGTCGATCAGCGGCTGCCCGAGGTGGGCGAGCACGTCCTCCTTGAAGGCCCGGACGACGGTGTCGTCGCGCTCCACCACCGGGTACTCGGCCGCGGCGGGCGTCGGCACCTCCCGGGTGATCTCCCGGCCCTCGGCGATCCACTTGTCGCGGCCGCCATCGAGCAGTCGCACGTCTTCGTGGCCGAAGAGGGTGAACACCCACAGCGCGTAGGCGGCCCACCAGTTGTTCTTGTCGCCGTAGATGACGACGGTGGTGTCGCGCGCGATGCCCTTCGAGCCGAGCAGCTCGGCGAAGCGCTCGGAGCTGACATAGTCGCGGACGACGGGGTCGTTGAGGTCGGTGTGCCAGTCGATCTTGACCGAGCCGGGGATGTGGCCGGTGTCGTAGAGGAGCACATCCTCGTCCGACTCCACGACCGCGAGACCGGGTTCGCCCAGGTGCGCGGCGAGCCATTCGGTGCTCACCAGCCGCTCGGGGTGCGCGTAGCCGGCGAACTCGGGCGACGGGTCGGTCTCGATGGTCATGATGTGTCTCCTCGGAAGGTGCGTCCAGGATCCCGTCCGCATCGCGGGACTAGGCTGGATGAGCCCCGCGAGCGCCGGCGATCTACGTCCAGCGTAGGCGGCCGGAAGAGGCCGCGGGTAAGACTTCGACACAAAGGTGCACAACACGCCATGACCCTCGAACAGACCGGCGCCCTGCCCCGTCTCGCCGACCGTTCGCCCGAGATCACGGGCACCGAGATCGCCGGCAGCCTGGTCCCTCCGTCGCAGTTCGAGCACGCCAGCTTCGAGTCGTACCGCCCCGACCACGACTACCCCTCGCAGGCCGAGGCGGTGGCGACCCTGAAGCTGTTCGCCAAGTCGTGGGAGCCGCAGCGCCCCGCGGGCCTGTTCAGCCGTAACCGCAGGAAGGTCGAGGCGATGAAGCCCGGCGTCTACCTGGACGGCGGCTTCGGCGTCGGCAAGACTCACCTGCTGGCGGCGCTCTGGCACGAGGCCCCCGGACCGAAGTACTTCGGCACCTTCATCGAGTACACCGCGCTCGTCGGCGCGCTCGGCTACGCGGGCGCGGTCGACCTGCTCCGCGGCTCCACCCTGATCTGCATCGACGAGTTCGAGCTCGACGACCCGGGCGACACCATGATGATGACCAGGATGCTCGGCGAGCTCGTCGCGTCCGGCACCCGCATCGCCGCCACCAGCAACACCCCGCCGAACGCGCTCGGCGAGGGCCGGTTCGCCGCCAGCGACTTCCTCCGCGAGATCCAGTCGCTCTCGTCGAACTTCCAGACCATCCGCATCGACGGCCTCGACTACCGCCGCCGCGACACCACCGGCACCGCCATCGCCGTCGACCGGACCGACTACGACCGCGCGCTCGCCGCGATGGCCGGGCGGGGAGAGACGGTCACCAGCGACGGCTTCCAGGACCTCATCGCGCACCTGGCCACGGTGCACCCGTCCCGCTACATCAAGATGATCGAGGGCGTGGATGTGATCGGCCTGACCGATGTGGAGGTGCTGCACGACCAGATGGCCGCGCTGCGCCTGGTCGCGTTCATCGACCGCGTGTACGACGCCGAGATCCCCGTCGTCCAGACCGGCCTTGCGCTGAGCGAGGTGTTCGACGACGAGATGCTGAGCGGCGGCTACCGCAAGAAGTACCTCCGCTCCACCTCGCGCATGATCGCGCTCACCGCGGGGGAGCTGCCGCCGCACGACGAGTGACCCGGCAGCCGCGCCCGGCGCGCACCCCGGCGAACGTGAGGCACTGTGCGAGCACATCGGCAGCCTCCCGAAACACAGTGTTTACACGACGCCCGGATGCGTAACACCCGCGAAACACGACCAGCCCTCTGTCGAAACCTCCTGGTCCAAGACTGGCTCCACCCCGAAACCCGAGGGGTGCACGCACAGAGAGGTAGACAATTCGCATGGTGCTCCACACAGCAGCGGACTACGCGGAGGCGGGGACGGTCAACGCCCTATGGCTCCTGGTCGCCGCAGCCCTCGTCCTGCTGATGACCCCCGGTGTCGCCTTCTTCTACGGCGGCATGGTCCGAGCGAAGAGCGTCATCAGCATGATGATGATGAGCTTCGGGGCGATGGCCCTGGTCGGCGTCCTCTGGGTCGTCTACGGCTACGGCCTCGCGTTCGGTCCCCCCAGCATCCCCCACTGGCTCGGAACGCCGGACTGGTTCCTCTCCAGCCTGATGGGCAAGGACGGCATCACGCCCGACCTGGGCGGCCTCGCCTTCGCCGGCTTCCAGGCCACCTTCGCCATAATCACCGTCGCCCTGATCTCGGGCGCGATCGCCGACCGCGCCAAGTTCGGCTCCTGGATGGTGTTCGCCGGCATCTGGGTGACCGTCGTCTACTTCCCGGTCGCGTACTGGGTCTTCAACCTCGCCGACGGCTGGGCCCCGGCCGTGCTCCACGTGAACGACTTCGCCGGCGGCACCGCAGTGCACATCAACGCCGGTGCCGCGGGTCTCGCCCTGGCCCTCGTCCTCGGCAAGCGCGTCGGGTTCCAGAAGGGCATGTCCAAGCCGCACAACGTCCCCCTGACGCTGCTCGGCGCGGCTCTGCTGTGGTTCGGCTGGTTCGGCTTCAACGCAGGCTCCGAGGCCGCGGTCGACGGCGTCGCCGCGATCGCCTGGGTCAACACCCTGGCAGCTCCCGCCGCGGCGACGATCGGCTGGCTGATCGTGGAGAAGTTCAAGGACGGCAAGCCGACCTCGATCGGTGCCGCGTCGGGTGCCGTCGCCGGTCTGGTCGCGATCACCCCGGCCTGTAACATCCTGACCCCGGGCTTCGCGATCCTCCTCGGCCTGGTCGCCGGCGCCGTCTGCGCCCTGGCCATCGACCTGAAGTTCCGCCTCGGCTTCGACGACTCGCTCGACGTGGTCGGCATCCACCTCGTCGGCGGCCTCATCGGAACGCTGTGGATCGGCGTCTTCGGCTTCACCCACATCTACAACTCGAAGGGCGAGGCGACGGACCAGTTCTCCAGCCTCCTCTACGGCGGCAGCTTCTACCAGCTGGGCGTCCAGGCGGCGGGAGCCTTCGCGGTCCTGATCTACTCCTTCGTGCTGGCCTACGCCATCGGCTGGGTCATCCAGAAGACGATCGGCTTCCGGATCAAGAACGAGGACGAGCTGGCCGGTGTCGACACGGTCGTGCACGGCGAGGAGGGCTACGCGCTCGAGACGGTCTGAGCGCGCGTCTTCCAGGCATCGGACGGGGTGCCGCCTTCGGGCGGCGCCCCGTTCCGCTGTCGCTAGGGTGTGGGTGACGGTTTCCGGCGAAGGAGAGGCATGGCTCACGCGACGCCCGACCAGGTGGACGCGCTGCTGCTGTTCTTCTGCGGCGCGCTCGTACTGCTGGCCGCCTTCGGACTGGCGCTCTTCTCCGGCGGGATGGCGGGCCGCGCCCGGGCGACACGCGCGTTCCGGTTCGTGCTGGTGGGGGCGGCCGTCGCGGTCGTGCTCTCGGTGCTCGGCGGGTATGGCGCGGTGACCGGCCGGCCGCTCGTGCGGCACCTGCTCGGCGTGCCGGACCCGGGTCTTGCCGCCGTCGCCGGCACCGACCCCGCATCCTCGTCGCCATACCCTGCGGCGCGGGCGGGCTACCTCATCGCCGTGCTGGTCCTGGTCACCGCCGTCGTGGCGGTCGCGGTGGCGTCGCGCGTGACCCTGCGGGCCTGGATCGTGTTCGCCGTGTTCTGGCTGCCGCTCGTGGTCTACCCGGTGGCGTACGGGGTGTTCGCGCTCGACGACGGCTGGGCGGTCGCGGGCCTTCACGTCGTCGACTTCGGGGGAGCGCTCCTGGTCGTCGCCGCAGGCGGCAGTGCGGTCGGGCTCCTGCTGGCGGGCGGGCGGAGCGAGCACCTGCCGCCGCTGTCGCCGCGCCCGACGCTCATGGCCATCGGCGGGGCGATGCTGTGGGTGGGCTGGCTGGGCCTCATCGTCGGCTCCGAGGCCGCGCTCGACGCCTACGCGTCGCTGATGGCGGTCGGCGGCTTCCTGGCCTCGGCGACCGGGGTTCTGATGTGGATGCTGGTGGATGCCGTGCTGCTCCGGCGTCCCACCCTCAGCAGTGCGCTCTGCGGTGCGTTCGCCGGTCTGGTGGCCGTGACCGCCGCATCCGGTGTGCTGACGCTCGGCTGGTGCATGCTCGTCGGCGCGCTGTCGTCGCTGGCCTGCGCGACGATGCTCGACCTCGCGGCCCGGGCGCGCTTCGGCCCGGCGCTGAGGCTCTGCGTCATCGCGATCGTCGGCGGGCTCGTGGGCCTGCTCTTCCCCGGCCTCTTCGCGACCGGCAGCGGGATGGTCGACAGCGGCAACTTCGACCTGTTCATCGCGCAGGGGATCGCCGGGATGGCGGTGCTGCTGTACTCCGTCACCGTGTCGCTGCTGCTCGGGCTGGCCCTGCGCTTCACGATCGGGCTGACGCGCGTCCGCTATCGTGCCCGACGTGGCATCCGTGAGAAGCATCCTGTCGGCAGTGACCGCGCTGTTCCGCCCCTCCCGCGCGGGCAGGACCGCCCCACCATCGAGTGAGCCGGGTCGTACCGGCACTACCGCGACCGTGCAGGTCGACCCGCGGCGCCTCGGTCGCATCCGCACCGCGTACACCCCGAGTCTCGACGGCGACGCCGACCCCGGCGAGATCGTCTGGACCTGGGTGCCCTACGAGGAGGCCGACGGCCGCGGGAAGGACCGGCCGGTGCTGGTCGTGGCCGCGGAGCCGTCGGGCGCCGTGCTCGCCGTGCCGCTGACCAGCCAGGAGCATCCCGGGCGCCCGGAGTACCTGCCGATCGGCACGGGGGAGTGGGACGGCCGCCGCCGCCCGAGTTTCGTGCGCCTCGACCGCGTCTACCGGGTGCACCAGGCCGGCATGCGCCGCGAGGCGGCCGCGCTGGACGCGCGCCGGTTCGCGCTCGTGCGCGAGGCGCTCTCGGCGCGCTACCGCTGGCGCTGAGCGGCCGCGATTCGTCACGAATACGTGCCGTTCGTCACGAATACGTGCCGTTCGTCACGAGTCGGCACCGGCTGCGGAAACGGCGAAACCCTCGGCGGACCGGGGGTTTCTGGTGGTGGGCGATACCAGACTCGAACTGATGACCTCTTCCGTGTGAAGGAAGCGCGCTACCAACTGCGCCAATCGCCCATCCGCACCCGCTTCAGCGGCTGCGAGATTCGATACTAGCCGACTCGGAGGCCCGGATGCACATCGACACGGGCCCGCCCGGCGACACACCCGGACGGCCTGTCCGGTTTTGTCTTGCGCGCGCGGATCGGCTAGAGTCTTTCAAGTGCCGCAGGGAACTGCGGAACGAAATGCGGATGTAGCGCAGTTGGTAGCGCATCACCTTGCCAAGGTGAGGGTCGCGAGTTCGAGTCTCGTCATCCGCTCGAGTCGGCCCGGTCTTCGGATCGGGCCTCTCGGGTACGGTACGGTTTTTCCGTGTTGTGGCGTTCGGTGGATTGGCCGAGAGGCGAGGCAGCGGCCTGCAAAGCCGTATACACGGGTTCGAATCCCGTATCCACCTCGAATCTGACGCAAGTCAGACTCGGGCGATTGGCGCAGCGGTAGCGCGCTTCCCTGACACGGAAGAGGTCACTGGTTCGATCCCAGTATCGCCCACAGAGACAACAAGAAGCCCTCGGCGAAGCCGGGGGTTTCGTCGTTTCCTGGTTGCGGCGCAGGGCTCTGGTGGCTGTGATTCGCGAACGGTCACGCGGACAGCCCACTGGCAAGACCGTCGACGGGCTGGGGCGGAAAGGCGAAGAGCTCGTCAGGGTCGTGTTCCCTGCGGACCTTCACGAGTCGATCGCGCTGCTCGACACTCCACGATCCGGCGACGGCGGCTGCTGTGTTGGCCCGGCCGACGAAGTTGATCAGCGTCGTCGGCCCCTGCCACGGGGTGGTGGAGTCCAGCGCGGTGCGGACAGCGGCGAGGCGCGTGTCATCGGCGATGCCGGCCGCCTGCGCCGCGTAGACGTTGAGGATGTGTGACGCTGACCGACCGCCGACGCTGTCGTCGCCCCCTGTCGGCTGATGGGCGGCGTGTCCGAGAGTGCGGATCTCGACCGACGACAGCGGCAGGTCGGAGTCGGGCCCGGCGGCGGTGAGCAGAGCGTCGATGGTCGCAGGCGTCAGCTTGTCGAGCGAGGCGGTCCCGTTCGCGACGGGCATCGGTTCCGTCGGGTCGTTGTGGACCGTTCCGATGCGGGCGTAGGGGAGTGGTCCGACCGTGTTCAGCAGTGGCCGCGCTGCGCCGGTGAGGGCGGCGAGTTGGCTGTCTGAGTTGCTGATCGGGTCGAGGGAGGCGAATCGCACCTGGGCGATGTGCCGACCGCGGATCTCTGCGGGGACGGTGTCGACGGCGGGCAGGCGCAGGAGGGCGACGGATGTCGTGGAGGTCGCGGGGAGGCCAGGCGCCCACTCGGCGTAGGTCGAGAGCACCTTCGGGACATCCTCGGCGGCGAAGAAGAGTCCGCCCCCGACGATCTCGCTGAACGGGAGCAGTCTCACGACGATCGAGGTGACGACGCCGAAACCGCACTTGCCACCGCGCATGGCCCGGAACAGCTCGGGGTGGCTGTCTGCCGAGACCGTGATCGGCCCGTCGGCCGGCGTGACGACGTCGAAAGACAGGACATAGTCCGAGCTGAAGCCGATGCTGCTGATGAGGGGCCCGCATCCACCACCGAGCAGATACCCGGTGACTCCGACCGACGGGGCCGAACCGCACGGCGCTGCGAGCCCGTGCTGCGCGGCCGCGGCGACGACGGGATCCCAGCTGCAGCCTGCACCGATCGTCGCGGTCCGAGCCGCGGGGTCGATGCGCACGCCGGTCAGCGACCGAACGGTGATCGCCAGCCCGTGGTGGATCGGTCGGAGCAGTCCGTGGCCGGAGCCGAGCACGGTGACCTTGGTCGTGTGGTCGGCGGCGACCGCGACGGCGGAGGCGACGTCTGCGGCTGTCTGCGCGTCCACCACGATGTCTGGTCTGATCGGCTGGCCAGTGTCGAAGCCGGCCACCGCGTCGCTGTAGCCGTCATCTCGCGGCTCGAGCACGCGGGACACTCCCGCCTGGCGGAGAGTCGTACTCAGGCTCATGCTCGTGTCTCCTCGATCCGATGCGAGCGAGCGGACGCTGAAGGATTCGGCAGTCACCCGCGACCCGTACGCGGTTAGCGTACCCACAGCGGATGCCCGCACCCAGGGGGAGATCGACGCAGAACGGAGCAGCCATGAACGAGCACGAGCACTCGCGAATCCCGGTGAAGGGCTCCACGTACGGCGTGCAGTACGCAGGCTGGACTCCTTCGGCCGTGGCATTCGAGGGGTTGGGCTCGCGCACTCTCCCCGATCAGTTCATCCCGGTGGGCGACGGCGCCCGGCTCCATGCCGACGTCTACCTGCCCAAGAAGGAGGGACGCTACCCCGCGGTCGTTTCGTTCGCCGCGTACACCACGGAGGGCCACACGGCGGGGATTCCCACGGGATCGAACGAGATCGGTTCACCGCCGGTCTTCACGGACCGAGGGTATTGCCCGGTGATCGTGGAGCGACGCGGCATGGGGCGCTCAACGGGGGAGCAAGTGGTGTTCTTCGACCCGCAGGACGTCGACGACCATGAGAAGGTCATCGCCTGGGCGGCGGAGCAGCCGTGGTGCAACGGCGACGTCGTGCTGTTCGGGACCTCTTACTACGGGATGACGCAGCCGTTGGTGGCTGCGCGCCGGCCCCCTGCGTTGCGCGCCTTCTTCGCGAACGAGATGTGCACCGACTTCTACCGCCACCTCGTGGCTTTCGGCGGGGTGCCGGCGCTGTTCTTCCTCGATGTCTGGATGGGCGCGAACTTCACGCAGAAGGACTACGACGAGCGCATCTCGCCCGACCGGCGCGCGCTCATCAGCCATGTGACCAACAGCATGGCGCATCCGCTGCTGGAGAAGCTGGTGCACAAGAACGTGCACCGGATGTTCGACTCCTTCATGTCCAAGACCCCGGTCGACGCGGTCCGGCGCATGTACGTGAATTGGATGTTCGACGGCAAGACCCGGGAGACCTCCACGATCCCCACCGGGTCGACGGACGTGCTGGGCGATATCGAGGTGCCTTTCGTGGTGGTGCAGAACCTGGGCTACTTCAACCTGCACCAGTTCGGCAGCTACGACCTGTTCGAGAATGCCGGAACGCCCGATGATCAACGGTGGATGATTCTGGGCGCCCCGCAATTCGACCTCCCGGTGTACGCGTGGCAGGGCGAGGCGCTCGCCTTCTTCGACCATGTCCTCCACGGCGTCGAGAACGGCTACCGCGGCCAGCCACGGGTGCGGTACTGGGTCGAGGGCGCTGACGAGTTCGACGCCGCGGACTCGTTCCCTCCACGGGACGGGGAGGCGCTCCGCCTGTACCTGGGGTCGTCCGGCCCAGACGCGGACACGCACGTCCTCGCAACGGAGGAGACCCCGGAGGGTGCGAACACCTGGGTCGCCGTGCCGATCGGGCTGCCCGTGCTCGGCGGTCTGGACGACGTGGCCGCGCAGTCCCTCGGCTTCGAGCTGGTCGCCGACCACGATACGGTGCTGGCCGGGCCGGTGACGGCGAACCTGCGGTTCAGCTGCAACGAGATCGACTCGTACGTCGTCGCGCGGCTCTCCCGAATCGACCGCGAGGGCACGCGACACCAGCTGTCAATGGGAGCGGTCCGTCCGGCTGCGCACACCGAGGACGTCGGACGCTCGACCGCGAACGAGATCGCCATCGACTCCGGGGTTCGCAGGCCTCTGACCCCTGGCGAGCCGGTGACGCTGCGGTTCAGCCTCACTCCCGCCCCCACCCGGATCAGAGCAGGCGAAAAGCTCCGACTGGACGTCGCCAGCCGGACCGACCTGCTTCGGATGGACCCGAGCGAGGGCTACGCGCAGTTCGACCTGCCCGTCCCGCCGTACCTCTGCCGCAACACCCTCCACTTCGGCGGCGATAGCTGGATCGACGTCGTGGAGGTGACGAGAGGGGAGGGCGTCTAGAGCGCGGACAGGCCCGCCATCGATCCGACGTCCTTCGCCGTCAGGAGCACACGGCGTCGCGGGCGGGCGTCAGCTCGCCCAGAACGTCGGCGATGACACCGGGAAGCTGGGCGATCGCCATGTCGCCGTTCGGGCCCGACAACGCACGCACCTGTTCGTCGAGTTTCCCTGCGGCGTCGTGGGGGCGTGAGGCCGTCGCCGTGTCGCCGGGCGTCTCGGCCTTCAGAGAGTTCTCGATCCCGTTCACCCATCCAGCCGCGGCGGCCGCATCGTGGTGGTCGACGCACCACGCTCGGAGCGCCTCCAGGTTGGTGGCGGTCGAGCGCAGGTTGAGGCAGGCGACGCCACCGGACGCTGTGGCCTCCGGGTCCGGGAGCGTGGAGCAGCCGGCGAGGCCGACGGCCAGAGCGAAGGCGGCGACGGTCGTGGTGCCGAGTGCGCGGGCGCGCGTGTTCATGGTTCCCCCTGTCGACGATGACATCCACCGCGATCCTACGACCCGGGCGTCGCCGCCGGTGTCGGGACGATGAGACGTCCATCGTCGGCGTCGCCCACCTGGAGGCGCCCGTCCGGACGGGTCGCGACATCCCGGTCATGCCGACGGGGAGTGGGTGGAAGGATCCCGCGACAGCCTGTCCGACGGGCGCTCCGGAGCCGGTTGCGCACGGTACTCCCACGCTTTGCGACGCCGCTGGTCTAGATCTCCCAGTCGGAGCGGTACGTCCGGTGCGCCAACAGATCGCGCAGTTCCTCGTGCACGGCGACGGTCTTCGCAAGGCGGGCGCGGAGACTGTCGGTGAAGCCCTGCTCTGGGCTCAGGTCCCGGTCCGAGGCATAGACCACGTACGGGTTCACGACGCATTTGAAGTCGAGCATCATCGACGCGGCGATCTGGCTGTACGCCATGTAGGAGTGCGGAAGCCCGCCGGCGCACAGGAAGGTGATCACCTTGTCGAACCACGCCGCGCGGCGGCCCTTCTCGCCGGTCGCGCCGGTGAGTTCGATGAAGTTCTTGGCCGAGCTTCCGGCGCCCCAGTTGTAGATGGGCATGGCCATCACGATGCTGTCGGCCTCCGCGACGAGCGCGTGGATCCTGCGGAAGGTCTCCCCGTCGAAAGCCGCTCCGTTGTCGAACGGCGGCAGTGACAGATCCCGCAGGTCCAGCAGGTACGCTGTGCCGCCCCCACGTTCGAGCTCGACCTGCGCCTCCCGGGCAAGAAGCGCACTCCGGCTCTCGGTGTCCAGACTTGTCGAGACCACCAGGGTGTATCGCGAAGGGTCGGCGAGCGACATGTCCCGATCCTTCCACGTCACCGCCCGGTAAGTGAGAGCGCAGGCGGTGACGCGGAACGCTACGCGCTCAGCCGCGGGTAGTCCGTGTACCCCTCGGCGCCGGTCCCGTAGAAGGTCGCGGGGTTCGGCTCGTTCTCCGGGTGCTCGCCCTTCCAGCGCTCGACGAGGTCGGGGTTGGCGATCGCGAGGCGTCCGACGGCCACCGCGTCCGCGTGCGCGTCCTCGACCAGGGCGATCGCCTCGTCGCGCGTCGTGACCGAGCCGAAGCCGCTGTTCACGATGAAGGGACCGCCGAAGCGCTCGCGCAGGTCCTGGACGAGGGAGCCCGTCGGGTCCTTGTGGAGCACGCTCACGTAGGCGAGGCCGAGCGGGGCGAGCCCGTCGACGACGGCCTCGTAGGTGGCGGTGACGTCGGCGAGGTCGGTCTCGTGCACATCCTGGATGTTGTGCATCGGCGACAGGCGGATGCCCACCCGGCCAGCGCCGATGGCGTCGGCGATCGCCGCGGTCACCTCGACGACGAAGCGGGCGCGCGCCTCCGGGCTCCCGCCGTACCGGTCGTCGCGCACGTTCGACACCGGCGAGAGGAACTGGTGCAGCAGGTAGCCGTTCGCGCCATGCACCTCCACCCCCTCGAAGCCGGCCGCGATGGCGTTCTTCGCCGCCGCGACGAACTCGTCGCGCACGGTCGCGAGCTCCTCGATCGTGAGCGCGTGCGGCACCGGGTAGGGCATCTTGCCCGCGGGGGTGCGCGCCTCGCCGTCGATGGCGACGGCGCTCGGGGCAACGACCCGGTCGACGCCGTTGATCAGCGGATGCGAGACCCGGCCGCTGTGCATGAGCTGCATCACGATGCGGCCGCCCTCGGCGTGAACGGCGTCGGCGACCGCGCGCCAGCCGGCGAGCTGCTCGTCGGTGACGATGCCCGGCTGGCCCGGGTAGGCGCGGGACTCGTGGCTCGGGTAGGTGCCCTCGGAGATGATCAGGCCGACGCTCGCCCGTTGCGCGTAGTGCTCCGCCACCAGCGGCCCCGGGATGCCCGCGTCGCCCGAACGGGTGCGGGTCAGCGGCGCCATCACGACGCGGTTGGGGAGGTGGAGGTCGCCGAGCGATACGGGGGAGAACAGATCCATCGAGGGGGAGCCTTTCGGTGTTGCGGAGGGGAGGCGACCCGGGCGCCGCCGTGAAGGGCAACGGTGTGCATAGCCTAGCTATTCCATCCCGGCATCGCCGTCTATCGCCGCCCGGCGGAGCGTCGCTACCGTGACCGCATCCACGCAACGCTGAGGAGAGAGCCGGCATGACCATCCAGACCGACACCGTGCACACGCCCGCCGTCGCCGCCACCGAGCGCGGCCCCCTGGAGTTCCCGCTCGGAGCGCCCACCGCCGAGGCCGCGGACCGCGCCTACGACATCCTCGACCGGGAGAACGCCTACCGCGCGTACCGCAACGGCTACCCGGCCGTCTCCGAGTGGATGCTGCGCAAGGGGCTCGTCGAGGCCGGCGTCCACGACGGCGACGTTCTGATCACCCGGAAGCTGCTCGACAGCCGGTCGCTGTTCCTGACCGCGAATGCCGACACGGTGTACTTCATGACCTACCTCGACCTCACCGACGGCCCGGTGATGATGCGGGCGCCGGAGGACGTGCTGACGGTCGTGGACGACATGTGGTGGCGCTGGGTGACCGATGTCGGCATCCCGGGGCCCGACCGCGGCGCCGGCGGCCTGTACCTGTTCGTCGGCCCGGACTACGACGGGCCGCTGCCGGAGGGCGGCTGCTTCGTCCGCCGCTCCCGCACGCACCGGGTCAGCGTGCTCGGCCGCGCCTTCCTGGAGGACGACGATCCGGCGCCGGCGGTGGAGCGGATCACGTCGACGCTGGCGTTCGGGCGCTGGCAACCGGGCGGGTTCGGCTTCTCCATCGGGGCGTTCCTGGAGGGCGATGGCCCGCTCGGCGCGCTGCAGCCGCTGGCGAGCCCGCGGTTCGTCGAGGGCTCGGGACTGGTGGTCGACACCATCCCGCCGTCCGACTCCTCCTACTTCGACCTCCTGAACGACGCCGTCCAGGCCGAACCGGCGAGCGCGCTCGACGCCGAACTGGCCGGCCCGATCGCGGCGATCGGCATCGTGCACGGCTCGCCGTTCGCGCCGGACGACCGGATGCGCGAGCTGCTCGCCGAGGCGGTCGCCCGGGCCGACGCGGTCACGCGCGCCGTGGCGTTCCGCCCCCGCGCGTCCGAGGGCTTCGAGTACTACCCGGGGACCGGGCTGCACTGGTCGAACCCGCTCTTCGCGGGCGGGTACAGCTTCCAGGTGCCCCCGCCGCGGATCGGGCCGAACGGGCTCGTGCCGTTCCCGGACCACGGCGCCAAGCTGACGACCGCGCGCTCGTCGTTCCTCTACCTCGCGACGGGGATCACGCCGGCGATGTGCATGAACCTGCCCCATGTCGGCTCGCAGTACATCCTGGCGACGGTGGATGCGGCCGGAGACGCGCTCGACGGCGGCGCGCACTACACGCTCAGCCTTCCCGCGGGCATCCCGGCGGAGAAGTTCTGGTCGGTCACCCTCTACGACAACCGGACGCGGTCGATGCTCGTCAGCGACCAGCTGTATCCACGCGCCGGCTCCCAGGCCTACCCGACGCCTGCGGCCGTTCCCGGTCCGGACGGCACGACGGTGCTGCACCTCTCGCCCGAACGGCCGGACGGCGTCGAGCCGGGCAACTGGGTGCAGACGGTCCCGGACGAGGGGTTCTTCGCGATCCTGCGCTTCTACAGCCCGGCCCGTGCCTTCTTCGACCGGTCGTGGGAGCCGTCGGACATCACGCGCGTGTGAGCAGGGCCTGCGGTGCTGCGGCCGCACGGCGAGGACGCCGGCGCGGGCGCACTAGGCTTGAGCCATTCCTCTTACCAACGACACAAGGAGTGGACAGGTGGCCGACGGCTTCGAGCTCTTCACCGACCGTTCCGTTGTCGCGATGCGCGTCAACGGTGAGCTGAAGGATCTCGCGACCACCGTCACGACGACCGATGTCGTCGAGCCTGTCACCATCGACTCGCCCGACGGCCTCAGCATCCTGCGCCACTCCACCGCGCACGTGCTGGCGCAGGCCGTGCAGGCGATCAACCCGGAGGCGAAGCTCGGCATCGGCCCGCCCATCACCGACGGGTTCTACTACGACTTCGACGTGCTCGAGGCGTTCACGCCGGAAGACCTGAAGGCGCTCGAGAAGGAGATGCAGCGCATCCAGCGCGCGGGCCAGCGGTTCGTGCGCCGGGTCGTGACCGACGACGAGGCGCGCGCCGAGCTGGCCGACGAGCCCTACAAGCTGGAGCTGATCGGCCTCAAGGGCGGCGTGCAGCATGGCGACACCGCCGCGTTCGACGAGAGCGAGTCGGTGGAGGTCGGCTCCGGCGAGCTGACCATCTACGACAATGTCGACCCCAAGAGCGGCGAGACGGTCTGGAAGGACCTCTGCCGCGGCCCGCACCTCCCGAACACCCGCATGATCGGCAACGGCTGGGCGCTCACCCGCGTCGCGGCGGCCTACTGGCGCGGCAACGAGAAGAACAAGCAGCTGCAGCGCATCTACGGCACGGCGTGGCCGAGCAAGGACGAGCTGCGCGCCTACCAGACGCGCATGGAAGAGGCCGCCAAGCGCGACCACCGCAAGCTCGGCGCCGAGCTCGACCTGTTCTCCTTCCCCGACGAGATCGGCTCGGGCCTTGCGGTGTTCCACCCCAAGGGCGGGATCATCCGCAAGGAGATCGAGGACTACATGCGCGATCGGCTGATCGCGAACGGCTACGAGCTCGTCAACACGCCGCACATCACCAAGGCGCACCTGTTCGAGACCAGCCAGCACCTCAACTGGTACAAGGAGGGCATGTTCCCGCCGATGCACCTCGACGAGGAGCGCGACGCGGACGGCAACATCACCCGGCAGGGCCAGGACTACTACCTGAAGCCGATGAACTGCCCGATGCACAACCTGATCTTCCGGGCACGTGGGCGCAGCTACCGCGAGCTGCCGCTGCGGCTGTCGGAGTTCGGGACGGTGTACCGCTACGAGAAGTCCGGCACGCTCTCCGGGCTCACCCGCGTCCGGGGCCTCACCCAGGACGACGCGCACATCTACGTGACCGAGGACCAGATCAAGGACGAGGTCGCCCGCCAGCTGGAGTTCGTTCTCGAGACGCTGCGCGGCTACGGCCTGACCGACTTCTACCTGGAGCTCTCCACCAAGGACCCGGACAAGTACGTCGGCAGCGACGAGTCGTGGGAGACCGCGACCGAGACGCTGCGCGAGGTCGCGATCGAGTCCGGGCTGGAGCTCGTGGACGACCCGGGCGGGGCGGCGTTCTACGGACCGAAGATCTCCGTGCAGGCCCGCGACGCGATCGGGCGCACCTGGCAGCTCTCGACCGTCCAGCTCGACTTCAACCAGCCGGAGCTGTTCGAGCTGGAGTACAACGCGGCCGACGGCACGCGCAAGCAGCCGGCGATGATCCACCGGGCGCTGCTCGGCTCCATCGAGCGGTTCTTCGCGATCCTGCTGGAGCACTACGCGGGCGCGTTCCCGGTGTGGCTGTCGCCGGTGCAGGTGGTCGGCATCCCCGTCGCCGACCAGTACGCGCCGTTCCTCGACGACGTGATCTCGCGGCTGAAAGCCCGCGGGGTGCGCGCCGAGGTCGACCACAGCGACGACCGGATGCAGAAGAAGATCCGCACGCACACCAAGGCGAAGGTGCCGTTCCAGCTGATCGTCGGCGAGGAGGACGCGTCGGCAGGCACGGTCAGCTTCCGCTTCCGCGACGGCACGCAGCGCAACGGCGTGACGGTCGACGAGGCGATCGAGCGGATCGTGGAGAGCATCCGCAGCCACGAGCTGGTCGACACGGCATGGCACGACTGAACCTCGGCTCGTACGAGGACGGCGGCGGTGCGGACGGGGCCGACGGTCCCGTCCGCATCGACGACCCGTCGTACCTGGTCGGGGTGCCGGACGAGTTCCAGCGGCTGTGGACCCCGCACCGGATGGTCTACATCCAGCAGGGCGACCCCGGTCACCACGACTGCCCGTTCTGCGTCGCGCCCACCCTGAGCGACGAGGATGCGCTGATCGTCGCGCGCGGCACCCATGCCTACGCGCTGCTGAACCTGTTCCCGTACAACAGCGGCCACCTGCTGGTGTGCCCCTACCGCCACATCGCGATGTACGACGAGGCGACGCCGGAGGAGGTCGCCGAGATCGGCAGCCTGACGCAGACGGCGATGCGCGTCATCCGTGAGGTCTCCAAGAACGACGGCTTCAACATCGGGATGAACCAGGGCGCCGTCGCCGGCGCCGGCATCGCGTCGCACCTGCACCAGCACATCGTGCCGCGCTGGGCGCAGGACGCGAACTTCCTCCCGATCATCGCCAAGACCAAAGCGCTGCCCCAACTCCTCGGCGAGGTCCGCACCGCCCTGGCCGCCGCCTGGCCGCACTCCGCCTAGCCATCAGCTCCTGAGTTCTTCGAGGTTTTCGCGGCGATTCGCTCGAAAAACTCAGGAGCTGACGGTTGGGGATGCGGAGGAGGGGGCGCGGGTCAGCGGACGCGGCGGACGGTGAACTGCTCGCGGGGGTGGGCGTAGGAGTCCTGGGACTCGACGAGCTGCAGTTCGCGCTCGCCCGAGGCGAGGGTGCGCTCCAGGAGGTCGAAGACGCTCGAGACGGTCTTGCCCAGGGCGAGCGCGGCGTCGCCGGTGCGGACGTAGTGCGCGGTGAACAGCGCGGCCGTCACGTCGCCCGAGCCGTTCGCCTTCATCGGGAGGCGCGGGGTCTGCACGATCCAGGCGCCCTCGTCGTCGACGGCGAGCATCTCGATGGTGTCCGCGGGCGCATCCGGCCGCTCGACGCTCGTGACCAGCACCGTGCGCGGGCCCATCGCGCGGGCCGCATCCACCGACGCCAGCGTCGACTCGAGGGTGTCGGGCTCGGTCCCGGTGAGGAAGCCGAGCTCGAACTGGTTGGGCGTGATGATGTCGGCGACCGGCACGACGCGCTCGCGCAGCAGCACCGGGATGGCCGGCGCGACGAAGCAGCCCGACTTGGCGTTCCCCATCACCGGGTCGCAGGCGTACACCGCGTTCGGGTTCGCCCCCTTGACGCGCGCGACCGCGTCGATGATGACGTCGCCGATCCCCTCGCCGCCCTGGTACCCGGACAGCACGGCGTCGATCTGGCCGAGCACCCCGCGCTCTTCGATGCCGGTGATGACCTCGCGGACGTCGTCCGGCGAGATCAGCGGGCCGCGCCACGCGCCGTAGCCGGTGTGGTTCGAGAAGTTCACCGTGTACACCGGCAGCACCTCGACGCCGATGCGCTGCAGCGGGAAGACGGCGGCCGAGTTGCCGACGTGACCGTAGGCGACCGCGGACTGGATCGAGAGGATCTTCATCCTCCCATCCTCTCATCGGCGCGGGCCCTCACTTCCCGAGGGCGGCCTCGGTCAGGTCGTCGAGCAGGCGCCCGGTCTCGTCGTCGTCCAGGTCGTGCACCGTCAGCCGGAGGTGCTGGGAGGGCGCGGGATGCTCGGCGAGCTGGAACTCGTCCCCGGTGCGCGCCAGCCAGCCGCGGCGCATCAGCCGTTCCACGACGACCCGCGCCTCGACCGGCAGCGGCACCCACAGGTTGAGCCCATCGCCGGGCTCGGTCGGCAGCCCGCGCTCGGTGAGGCGCGCGGCGAAGGCGGCGTTGCGGTCCGCGTAGTACCGCCCGGCGTCCGCCACGCGGCCGAGCACGTCGTCGTCGGTGAGCTGCGCCAGCACGAGGCGCTGCAGGATGTGGCTGACCCAGGT
The DNA here is from genome assembly GCF_013359685.1 of Leifsonia sp. C5G2. Taxonomy (GTDB): domain Bacteria; phylum Actinomycetota; class Actinomycetes; order Actinomycetales; family Microbacteriaceae; genus Leifsonia. The sequence goes on along the minus strand of NZ_JABFMV010000002.1, from coordinate 334,779 downwards.
GGTGCCCGGGCTCAGCCGGAAGGCGAGCCGCTCCGCGGTCTCCGGGTCGGTCGCGGCCACCGCGAGGCACACGTCCGGGCCGAGCGACTTCGACACCGAGCGGACCAAGGCGTACCGGCGGTGCGACGGGCCGATGAGGGTCTCGTAGCCGCGCTGGGAGAGCATCGAGAAGTGGTCGTCCTCGATCACGAGCACGTACGGATGGTCGGCGAGCACCGCGCGCAGCGCGGCGGCGCGCGCCGGGGAGAGCGAGGCGCCGGTCGGGTTCTGGGCGCGGGGTGTGCAGATGACGGCGCGCACGCCGGCGTCGAGAGCGGCGCGCAGGCCGTCGACGGTCATGCCCTCCGCATCCACCGGGACCGGGACCGCGCGGTAGCCGCCGAGCCGGACCGTGTGGATGGACGCCAGGAAGCACGGATCCTCCAGCGCGACCGCGTCGTCGCGGTGCAGGGCCTGAGCGAGCAGCCGCTCGACGGCATCCACTGCGCCGTTGGTGACCGTGATGCGCACGTCCGTGCCCGGAAGGTCGGCGCGCACCCAGGCGAGCGCGCGCTCCTCGAGCTCGGGGTCGATGACGGGCTCGCCGTAGAGCACCGGGCGGCCGATGGCACGTGCCAGGGCGGGGGAGAGGTCCGGGATGCGGCCAGGGTCGGGGTTGCCCGTCCCGATGTCGCGCAGCACGCTGTCGGCGGCGTAGCCCTCCTGCGCGACCGCCTCGCGTCCTGCGACGACGGTGCCGGCGCGGCCGCGCGCGGTGACGACGCCGGCCTGCGCGAGCATCCGGTAGGCGGCGACGGCGGTGTTGCGGTTGACGCCGAGCATGACGGCGAGCTCGCGGACCGGCGGGAGCGCGTCGCCCGGCCGCAGGGCACCCCGCTCGTGCAGGGCGCGCACGCTCGCGGCGATCTCCGACGCGGTCGTGCCCGCGATGCTCAGCTGGTCCATCGGGTCGAGTCTAACCAGCCGCGACGAGGATGCTATCGTTCGGCATAGGCCAAAAGATTCTTTGTTCCGCACGAGAGGGCGACGATGACAGACAACGACCAGGGCACGTTCACCGGATCGAGCCGCGTGAAGCGCGGACTCGCCGAGATGCTGAAGGGCGGCGTCATCATGGACGTCGTCACGCCCGAGCAGGCTCGGATCGCCGAGGACGCCGGCGCCGTCGCCGTCATGGCTCTGGAGCGCGTCCCCGCCGACATCCGCGCGCAGGGCGGCGTCGCCCGCATGAGCGACCCCGACCTCATCGAGGCCATCATCGCCGAGGTGTCGATCCCCGTCATGGCGAAGGCCCGCATCGGCCACTTCGTCGAGGCGCAGGTGCTGGAGGCGCTCGACGTCGACTACATCGACGAGTCCGAGGTGCTCTCGCCCGCCGACTACGTGAACCACATCGACAAGTGGAAGTTCACGGTCCCGTTCGTCTGCGGTGCCACCAACCTCGGCGAGGCGCTGCGCCGCATCAACGAGGGCGCGGCCATGATCCGCTCGAAGGGCGAGGCGGGCACCGGCGACGTGTCGGAGGCGACCAAGCACATCCGCAAGATCACCTCGGAGATCAACGCGCTGAAGTCGATGACGAAGGACGAGCTGTACGTCGCGGCCAAGGAGCTGCAGGCGCCGTACGAGCTGGTGGCCGAGGTCGCCGAGACCGGCACGCTCCCGGTCGTGCTGTTCACGGCGGGCGGCGTCGCCACCCCGGCGGACGCGGCGATGATGATGCAGCTGGGCGCGGACGGCGTGTTCGTCGGCTCCGGCATCTTCAAGTCGGGCAACCCGGCGCAGCGTGCGGCCGCGATCGTCAAGGCGACCACGTTCTACGACGACCCGTCGGTGATCGCGGAGGTCTCCCGCGGCCTCGGCGAGGCGATGGTCGGCATCAACGTGGGCGACCTCCCCGCCCCGCACCGCCTGGCCGAGCGTGGCTGGTAACGGTCCGCGCGTCGGCGTCCTCGCCCTGCAGGGCGACTTCCGCGAGCACCTCGCCGTGCTGCGCGGGCTGGGCGCCGACGCGGTCCCCGTGCGGCGTCCGGCCGAGCTGGACGCGGTGGAGGGCCTGGTCATCCCGGGCGGCGAGTCGAGCGTGATGGACAAGCTGTCGCGTGCGTTCGGACTGGCCGAGCCGCTGCGCGACGCGATCGCTGGCGGGCTGCCGGTGTACGGGACGTGCGCCGGGCTCATCATGCTGGCCGACCGGGTCCTGGACGGGATCGCCGGGCAGCAGAGCCTCGGCGGCCTGGACGTCTCGGTGCGGCGCAACGCGTTCGGGTCGCAGGTGGACTCCTTCGAGACCGACCTCGAGATCCCGGCCGTCGGGGCGGAGCCGATGCATGCCGTGTTCATCCGCGCGCCCATCGTCGAGGAGGTCGGGCCGAGCGCGACAGCGCTCGCCCGTGTCGACGACGGCCGCGTGGTCGCGGTCGAGCAGGGCAACCTGTTGGGCACCTCCTTCCACCCGGAGATCACGGGGGACACCCGCTTCCACGAGTACTTCCTGACGAAGGTCAGGGACGCGGTGCAGAAGGCGGCCTGACTCTCGGCCGTCCTCGGTGCCGGTGCCCCGTGCCCCGGCACCGTCGAACCGGGAGTGGGGAGCGTTCGAATCTCCGTCTGGGCAGCCCTCCGTCGGAGATTCGAGCCCATAACGACCGGATGTCCGACCGAAGTCGGGGCCCGGCGGGAGCGTCGCGCGGGCGGTCGGGGAGACCGCTCGCGTACAATGGACGAGTTTTCGGTACGTAGACGAGGGAGCACCAGTGTCCGGGCATTCCAAGTGGGCAACGACCAAGCACAAGAAGGCGGTGATCGACGCCCGCCGCGCGAAGTCCTTCGCCAAGCTCATCAAGAACATCGAGGTCGCGGCGAAGACCGGCGGCGCCGACCTGTCCGGCAACCCGACGCTCGTCGACGCGGTGCAGAAGGCCAAGAAGACCTCGGTCCCCAACGACAACATCGACCGCGCGATCAAGCGCGGCGCCGGCCTGACCGGTGAGTCCATCGACTACACGACGATCATGTACGAGGGCTACGGTCCCGGCGGCGTCGCCCTGCTGATCGAGTGCCTCACCGAGAACAAGAACCGCGCCGCCGCCGAGGTGCGCACGGCGATGACCCGCAACGGCGGCACCATGGCCGACCCGGGCAGCGTGGCCTACAACTTCCACCGCAAGGGCGTCATCGTCGTGCCGCACGCCGACGGGGTCGACGAGGACACGGTCCTCGCCGCCGTCCTCGACGCGGGCGCCGAGGAGGTCACCGACCGGGGCGAGAGCTTCGAGGTCCTCACCGAGGCGTCCGATCTGGTCGCGGCCCGCACCGCGCTGCAGGAGGCCGGCATCGACTACGACTCGGCCGACGCCGAGTTCGTGGCCACGGTCAACGTGGACGCCGATGTCGAGGTCGCCCGCAAGGTCTTCCGGCTGATCGACGCGCTGGAGGACTCGGACGACGTGCAGAACGTCTACACCAACCTCGACATCAGCGCCGAGGTGCAGGCGCAGCTCGACGACGAAGAGTAGAGGGCAGCCGTGACGATCCGGGTGCTCGGCATCGACCCGGGTCTGACGCGCTGCGGCGTCGGCATCGTGGATGTGCGACCCGATCGCCGCGCGGCGCTCGTCGCGGTCACCGTCATCCGGACGCCGCCCGACATGCCGCTCGAGGAGCGGCTGCTCACCGTGGGCAACGGCATCGAGGCGCTGCTCGACGAGCACGGCCCCGCGGTCGTGGCGATCGAGCGTGTCTTCGCGCAGCACAACCTCCGGACCGTCATGGGCACCGCCCAGGTGAGCGGCGTCGCCCTGCACTCGGCGGCCAAGCGGGGGCTCCCGGTCGCGCTGCACACGCCGAGCGAGGTGAAGGCGGCGATCACGGGATACGGCTCCGCCGACAAGAAGCAGGTGCAGGCCATGGTGGCGCGCATCCTCGGACTCGACGAGGCGCCGAAGCCCGCCGACGCCGCGGACGCCCTGGCCATCGCGATCTGCCACGCCTGGCGCGGCGGCCCGGTCGCACCGGGGACCGGGGGAGCGACCGGCACGGCGCTGACGCCCGCGCAGGCGGCGTGGCGCGCCGCCGAGCGCTCCAGCCGCACGTCGGCGGCTCCCCATAGGCTTGCCAAGTGATCTCCTCCCTCCGCGGCACCGTGCTCTCGGCCGTCGGCGGCTCCGCCGTCGTCGAGGTCGGCGGCGTCGGCTTCGCCGTCCAGCTGACCCCCGACCACGTGCTCTCGCTGCGCGTCGGCGAGGAGGCCTTCCTCTACACCTCGCTCATCGTCCGGGAGGACGCGCTTCAGCTGTTCGGCTTCGCCGACCGCGAGCAGCAGGAGGTGTTCGAGCTGCTCAACGGCGTCTCCGGGGTCGGCCCGAAGTCGGCCATCGGCGTGCTCTCGGTGCTCTCGCCCGACGACATCGCCGCCGCCGTCTCGGCCGACGACGACGCCCCCTTCCGCAAGGTCTCGGGCATCGGTCCGAAGACGGCCAAGCTCATCGTCGTGTCGCTGACCGGAAAGCTGACCGCATCCCGGCGTCCCGCGCGGGTCGCCAAGACCGCGGGTGCGCCCTCCTCGGTGGCCGACAGCGTGCTGGTCGCCCTCGTCGGCCTCGGGTGGCCCGAGAAGGTCGCGTCGGAGGCCGTCGCGGAGGTCGTCGGCGACACCGACGAGAAGCAGCGGGACAGCGTCCAGAGCCTCCTGCGTCTCACCCTCGCCCGCCTCGGCCCGGCACAGCAGGCCGCACGATGAGCGACGACGACCTGACCACGCCCGAGCTGGAGTCGGAGTCCGAGCTCGCGTTCGAGGGCGCGCTCCGGCCGCGCAGTCTCGCGGAGTTCGTCGGCCAGGCGAAGGTGCGCGGGCAGCTGCAGCTGCTGCTCACCGCGGCTCGCATGCAAGAACGCACGGCCGACCACATCCTGCTCGCCGGTCCTCCCGGGCTCGGCAAGACGACGCTCGCCATGATCGTGGCGCACGAGAGCGGGCGGCCGCTGCGGCTCTCCAGCGGTCCCGCCATCCAGCACGCCGGCGATCTCGCTGCCCTGCTGTCGTCGCTGACGCCCGGCGAGGTGCTCTTCATCGACGAGATCCACCGCATGGCGCGCTCGGCGGAGGAGATGCTGTACCTCGCCATGGAGGACTTCCGCATCGACATCATGGTCGGCAAGGGGGCGGGGGCGACCTCCATCCCGCTCGACCTCGCGCCGTTCACCCTGGTGGGCGCGACCACGCGCTCGGGCCTCCTGCCCAATCCGCTGCGCGACCGCTTCGGCTTCACCGCGCACCTGGAGTTCTACGACGACGCCGAGCTGACCCAGGTGCTGACGCGCGCCGCCGCGATGCTGGAGTTCGAGGTCGACCGCGAGGCGCTTGCCGAGATCGCCGGACGCTGCCGGGGCACTCCGCGCATCGCCAACCGGCTGCTTCGCCGGGTGCGCGACTACGCGCTCGTCCACGGCGGCCGGGCCGACGTGGCGGCCGTGCGTGCGGCGCTGGAGCTGTACGACGTGGATCCGCTGGGGCTCGACCGGCTCGACCGCGCCGTGCTGCACGCCATCCTGGAGCGCTTCGACGGCGGACCGGTCGGCCTCAATACCCTGGCGGTGTCCGTCGGAGAGGAGGCGGAGACGATCGAATCGGTCGTGGAGCCGTTCCTCGTGCGCATCGGGCTGCTCTCACGCACCCCGCGTGGGCGGGTGGCGACGCCCGCGGCCTGGCGGCACCTGGGGATCCCCAGCCGCTCGCGGGACAGCTCACAGCCTCCCACGCTGATAGATGACATATAATCCAAGCTGGCCGTTCGGCCAAGCCCTTGCCCCCATTGAAAGGTTCGGCAACTCCCCATGGCTGGATTTGATCCGCTGACCATCGTGATGGTCGTCATCCTGGCGGCCCTCGTCTTCTTCATGTTCCGCAACAGCCGCAAGCGGCGTCGCGACCAGGAGGAGACCCGCTCGAAGATGGTGCCCGGCGCCGAGGTGATGACCAACTTCGGTCTCTACGGCACGCTGAAGTCCGTGGACGAGGAGAACAACACCGCCGTCATCGAGACGAGCCCCGGCCACGAGGTCAAGGTGCACCGCCAGGTGCTCGCGCGCGTCGTCGAGCCGACCGAGACCGAGCCCGCAGCCGACGATGCCGCGCCGGCCACCGATGTCGAGCTCAACGAGGACCACGCCATCCCGGCGGAGGGCAGCACGCAGCCCGAGTACGGCGAGCGTCTCGACGACGGCTCGAAGAAGCCCGGCTCGAAGAGCGACGACTGACCGATTCCCTGTGCTCACGCGCCGCAGCGGCGCGGGGGTGCTCGTAGAAAGCTGAGTTCCTGGTGGCAAAGTCGACCCCGGTCAAGAAAGCCTGGCGTTCGCTGACGTGGCTCGGCGTCCTCGTGGTGGTGCTCCTCGGCACCCTCACGGCCGGCGTCCTGTTCAGCAATGCCACCTGGCTGCCCAAGCTCGCCCTCGACCTCGAGGGCGGCACGCAGATCATCCTCGCCCCACAGGTCGAGAACGGTCAGGCCGTGCAGCAGCAGCAGCTCGACCAGGCGGTCTCCATCATCCGCCAGCGCATCGACGCCTCCGGTGTCTCGGAGGCGCAGATCTCCACCGAGGGTTCACGCAACATCGTGGTGTCCCTCCCGGGCAAGCCCGACCAGGCGACGCTCGACCGCGTCAAGTCGAGCGCCCGGCTCGACTTCCGCCCCGTGCTCATCGCGGGTGGTCCGACGAACGAGGTGGTGGGTGCCGACGGCAAGTCGACGCCCGCACCGAGCCCGGCGCCCGGCCTCCAGTCGACCCCGTCGACCAAGCCGACCAACGGCTCCGACCTCGCCTGGGTGACGCCGGAGCTGCAGGCGCAGTTCAACGCCTACGACTGCAAGGCCAACGCCAACAAGACCACCAGCCAGGCGCCGACCGACAAGCCGCTCATCACCTGCGACGACCAGAACACGGTCAAGTATCTGCTCGGCCCGGTCGAGGTGAAGGGTCAGGACATCCAGGACGCGAACGCGGGCCTCGTGCAGAGCTCGCAGGGTGTCACGACCGGGCAGTGGGCCGTCAACATCGTCTTCAACGGTGCAGGCACCAAGGCGTTCGCCGACGTGACGACGCGACTGGTCGGGCTGCAGGGCTCGCAGAACCAGTTCGCCATCGTGCTCGACGGCAAGGTCATCTCGGCGCCGACCACGCAGGCCGCCATCACCGACGGCAAGCCGCAGATCACCGGAAACTTCACCGAGACCACGTCGAAGGCCCTCGCCGACCAGCTGAAGTTCGGTGCGCTGCCGTTCAGCTTCAAGGTGCAGAGCCAGGACACCATCTCGGCGACCCTCGGAACCTCGCAGCTGCTCGCGGGTCTGATCGCCGGTCTCATCGGCCTGATCCTGGTCGGCATCTACACGTTCTTCCAGTACCGCCTGCTCGGCTTCGTCACGATCTTCTCGCTGGTCGTGGCGGGCGTGCTCACCTGGCTGACGATCTCGCTGCTGTCGTGGCACTACGACTACCGGCTCTCGCTTGCGGGCGTCGCGGGTCTGATCGTCGCGATCGGCTTCACGGCCGACTCGTTCATCGTCTACTTCGAACGCATCAGAGACGAGTTGCGCGACGGGCGCGGGCTCGAGTCCGCCGTCGAGGCGGGCTGGGGACGCGCGCGTCGCACGATCTACGCCTCGAAGGCCACCAACCTGCTCGCGGCCATCGTGCTCTACGTGCTCGCCGCGGCGAACGTGCGCGGGTTCGCGTTCACGCTGGGGCTCACCACGATCATCGACGTCATCGTCGTGCTGCTCTTCACCCACCCGACGCTGCAGCTGCTGGCGCGAACGCGCTTCTTCAGCTCCGGCCACCCGCTCTCGGGTCTCGACCCGGAGGCGCTCGGCGCGGTCTACCGGGGTGCGGCGCAGTTCCGCACGCCGACTGCCGTCAAGGCCGGAACCGCCGCGCGCAGCGGCAAGGAGGCGGCCCGCCGCCAGACGATCGCGGAGCGCAAGGCGTCGGAGCTCGCCGGCGCGTCGACCTCCGCCGATCGTTCGACCGAGGGGAAGGACTCCTGATGGCCAGCCGTCTCGTCACGTTCGGAAACGACCTCTACACCGGGGCCCGGTCGATCGACTTCGTCGGTCGCCGGAAGATCTGGTACTCGATCGCGGCCGTCATGGTCGTGCTGTCGATCCTCATCCCGGTCATCAAGGGCGGGTTCAACTTCTCGATCGAGTTCCGCGGGGGCTCGCAGTTCCAGATCAGCGACGTGTCGAGCACCGACACGTCGAAGGCCCAGAGCGCGGTGACCAGCGTGGTCCCGAACGCGGTCTCGCACGTCAGCGTGGTCGGAGACAACGCGGTGCGCGTGCAGACCGATCAGCTGTCGGAGTCTCAGACCCGCGAGGTGTCGGACGCGCTGGCGAAGGCGTACGGCGTGAACTCGTCGGAGATCTCGGCGACGTTCATCGGCCCGTCGTGGGGCGCGGACGTGACCCAGCAGTCCATCCAGGGTCTCGTCGTCTTCCTGCTGCTGGCCTTCATCGCCATGGCGCTGTACTTCCGCACCTGGAAGATGTCTGCGGCCGCGATCGTCTCGCTGTTCCACGACCTCATCATCACCGCGGGCGTGTACGCGCTGGTCGGTTTCGAGGTCTCGCCGGCGACCATGATCGGCTTCCTGACCATCCTCGGCTACTCGCTGTACGACACCGTCGTGGTGTTCGACAAGATCCGCGAGAACACCAAGGAGGAGATGGAGCTCACGAGGCGCACCTTCCCGGAGGCCGTCAACCTCGCGGTGAACCAGACGCTGGTCCGGTCGATCAACACGGCCGTCGTCGCGGTGCTGCCGGTCGCCTCCATCCTGTTCATCGGCGCCTACGCGCTTGGTGCGGCGACGCTGCGCGACATCTCGCTGGCCCTCCTGATCGGCATCATCGTCGGAACGTACTCGACGATCTTTCTCGCGGCTCCGATGTACTCGCAGTTCCGCGAGAAGGAGCCGGCGATCCGCAAGCACGACCAGAAGGTGCTCTCGATCCGGCCGAAGGCCGCGGCGAAGACCTCGGCCGACGCGGTCACCGCGAGCGCGGAGTAGCCGGCCCGGATGAGCGACGGCGTGCCGCAGCAGCGCTTCCTCTCCGAGGACGAGGTGTCGGCCGCGCGTGCGCGGGAGCTCACGGAGGCCGGAGGCGCCTGGCTGCTCGACGTCCGGGAGGACTTCGAGTGGGAGGCCGGGCACGCGCCGGGCGCCCACCACATCCCGCTCGGGGAGTTGGGGGCCCGTCAGCACGAGTTGCCGGAGGACCGCCAGCTGCTGGTGATCTGCCGTAGCGGCGCCCGCTCCCGGATGGTGACCGACGCGCTCACCGAGGCGAACTATCCCGCCGCGAACGTGGCCGGCGGAATGGGCGCCTGGCAGGCCTCCGGAGGCCCCGTGCTCCGCGACGACGGTACGCCAGGAGCGATCGTCTAGACCCGGATGCGTTCACCGTGACAGAACGGTGATCCGAAGCGGTCATAATGGACGACAGGAGGCGCGCGCGAATGGTTGACACGACGACATCGCAGAGCGCTTCGCTGCGCCGCCTCGTGCCGCGCATCTTCTCGCGGGCGCAGCCATCCGGCGCCGTGGACACGCTGATCCGCACTGTCCGGATGCACCACCCGAAGGCGGACCTCTCGCTCATCGAGCGCGCGTACTCCGTGGCCGAGCGCGCCCACCGGGGGCAGAAGCGCAGGTCGGGGGAGCCGTACATCACGCACCCGGTCGCGGTGGCGCAGATCATCGCCGACCTCGGCATCGGCGCCAAGACGATCGCGGCCGCGCTGCTGCACGACACGGTCGAGGACACCGAGTACACGCTCGACGAGCTGCGCGACCAGTTCGGCGACGAGATCGCCATGCTCGTCGACGGGGTCACCAAGCTCGACAAGGTCAAGTACGGCGACAGCGCCCAGGCCGAGACCGTGCGCAAGATGATCGTCGCGATGTCGAAGGACATCCGCGTGCTGATCATCAAGCTGGCGGACCGACTGCACAACGCTCGTACCTGGGGCTTCGTTCCTGCCGCCTCCGCAACCCGCAAGGCGACGGAGACGCTGGAGATCTACGCCCCGCTCGCGCATCGCCTCGGCATCCAGGCCATCAAGTGGGAGCTGGAGGACCTCTCGTTCGCCGTGCTCTACCCGAAGCTGTATGCCGAGATCGAGAGCCTGGTCAAGCAGCGCACGCCCGAGCGTGAGCGGCTGGTGCAGCAGGTCATCGACGCGATCAACGACGACCTGAAGTCGGCGAAGATCCGCGGCAAGGTCGTCGGCCGCCCGAAGCAGTACTACTCGATCTACCAGAAGATGGTCGTGCGCGGCCGCGAGTTCGACGACATCTACGACCTCGTCGGGATCCGCGTGCTGGTGAACACCGTGCGCGACTGCTACGCCGTGCTCGGGCAGATCCACGCGCGCTGGACCCCGATGCCCGGGCGCTTCAAGGACTACATCGCAACGCCGAAGTTCAACCTGTACCAGTCGCTTCACACCACGGTGATCGGCCCTCAGGGACGGCCCGTGGAGATCCAGATCCGCACGGAGGAGATGCACCAGCGGGCCGAGTTCGGTGTGGCCGCGCACTGGAAGTACAAGGAGCAGACGACCGGGAAGAGCTCCGGCGGCCCGTCCAAGGTTGACACCGACCTGGCCTGGCTCGCGCACATCTCCGACTGGCAGGCCGAGACAGCGGACCCGAGCGAGTTCCTCGACTCCCTGCGCTTCGAGATCGGCGCGAAGGAGGTCTACGTCTTCACGCCGAAAGGCCGCGTCATCGGCCTGCCTGCGGGTGCGACGCCGGTCGACTTCGCCTACGCCGTCCACACCGAGGTCGGCCACCGCACCATGGGCGCGAAGGTCAACGGCCGGCTGGTGCCGCTGGAGAGCAGCCTCAACACCGGTGACGTCGTCGAGATCTTCACCTCGAAGAACCCCGACTCGGGCCCCAGCCAGGACTGGCTGAACTTCGTCAAGAGTCCGCGTGCGCGCAACAAGATCCGCCAGTGGTTCACCAAGGAGCGACGCGACGAGGCGATCGAGCAGGGCAAGGACGCGATCGCGCGCGCGATGCGCAAGCAGAACCTGCCGCTGCAGAAACTGATGACGCAGGACGCCCTGGTCGAGGTCGCGTCGTCGCTCAAGCACCCCGACGTCTCCTCGCTCTACGCCGCGGTCGGCGAGGGCCACATCTCGACGCAATCGGTGATCGAGAAGATCGTGGCCTCCCTACAGACCGAGGCCGAGTCGGACGGCGAGCTCGAGATCCCGGTCAAGGGCCGCCGGCAGCTGCGCAACAGCGACTCGGGCGTGCTCGTGCGCGGCGCCCCCGACATCCTGGTCAAGCTCGCGAAGTGCTGCACCCCGGTCCCGGGCGACCCGATCGTCGGATTCATCACCCGCGGCCAGGGAGTCTCGGTGCATCAGGCGAACTGCCACAACGTGCAGTCGCTTCTGCAGGAGCCCGACCGCATGATCGATGTGGAGTGGGCGCCGAGCTCGAAGAGCGTCTTCCTGGTGCAGATCCAGGTGGAGGCACTCGACCGCTCCGGCCTGTTGAGCGACGTCACCCGGGTGCTCTCCGAGCATCACGTGAACATCCTCTCGGCCACCGTGACGACCTCGAGCGACCGCCTGGCGCTCAGTCGCTTCGTGTTCGAGATGGGCGACACCACGCACCTCGACCGCGTGCTCAACGCTGTTCGCCGCATCGACGGCGTCTACGACGTGTACCGCGTCAGCGCGGGCTGACCGGACCATCAGGCCGCCTCCGGCGGCGCGCCGACGAGCGAGGCCCGGGCGACCTGCGGCAGCCGCGTCCGTGCGAGGTCGCGCCCGCGGCGACGGGCGGCGCGCAGCCGCTCGTCGAGCCGGGCGGGCGTCACCTCGGCGAGGACGAGCAGGTGCCGGATCTCGAGGGCGTCCGCATCGGTGAAGCGCCCGGGTGAGCAGAGCAGATCGTGCGCCGTGCGGAGCGGGGCGGTCACGCGGATGCCCGCGAACGTCAGCGTCTCGTCTGGGGAGACCGCGCGATACGCCGTGTCGAGCCGGGCGAGGGTTCCACCGCCGCGATGCGAGGGCGGGACGCACACCTGCGGCACGGGCGGCGGCGAGGCCCGCGTGCCGTGGATCCACGCCGCCGTCCCACGATCTGCGATCGCCCAGGGCGGAGCGCTTCGTGCGAAGGCGTGCGACCGCAGCTCGGGGCCGTCAGGGGTGTCGGCCGATGCGAACGCGTCACCGACCCGGTAGACCTGGCCGTCGAGACAGAGGGCGAGCAGCTCGACCATCGGCAGTACGTCGTCGTCGAGCAGGGGAGAGCGGGTGGGGGTCATGGCTCCACCCTCGCGGGAATCGGCCGCGTGCGGCGGCCGGGGACGGGAACGGTGGAGAACTCGGGCGGAGCCCGGGCTGTGGACGGGCGGGCTCAGCCCAGCGCGTCGAGCCAGATCTTGCGCGCGTCGAGCGCTTCTTGCGCCGCCTTCACCTTCGCTGCGTCGCCGGAGGCCTGGGCCTCGGCGAGCTCCTGCTCCAGCTTGGCGATCGCGGCGTTCAGCTGGCCGGCGAGACCCTCCGCGCGCGCCTTCTTCTCCGGGTTGTTCTTCTCCCAGTGCTCCTCGTCGAGGCGGCGGACGGCGGCCTCGACGCGGCGCAGGCGGTCTTCGATGGGACGCACCTGATCGCGCGGCACGCGACCGATCTGGTCCCAGCGCTCCTGGATCGACAGCAGCTGGGCGCGGGCCTGCTCGCGGTCGGTGGCTTTGAGCAGCGGCTCCGCCTCGTCGAGCAGGGCGAGCTTCTGCTGCAGGTTGGCGTCGTACTCGGCGTTGTCGCGCGCATCCACCTCGGCCTTGGCGGAGTAGATCGCGTCGCCCGCGGCCTTGAAGCGCGCCCACAAGGCGTCGTCGTTCTTCTTGCCCGCGCGGCCCGCGGCCTTCCACTGGTCGAGCAGGCGCCGGTACTCCGGCACACCATCGGCGCCGAGCGGGATGAGCTGCTCGGCCTGCTCGATGAGCTCATTCTTCCGGTTGCGGACGTCGCGGTGCTGCGTGTCGAGCTCGGCGAAGAAGGCCTTGCGGTTGTGCTCGATGGTCGACCGCGCGGCGCGGAACCGCTTCCAGAGCTCGTTCGCCTCGTTCTTCGGCAGGCGCGGGCCGTCGTGCTGGTGGGCCTGCCAACGGGCGAACAGGGCGTCGAGCGCGGTGCTGGTGGACTTCCACTGCGTGCGGGCCGGGTCCTGGGCAGCCAGCGCCTCCGCCTCTTCGACGATGGCGGTGCGCTCGGCGATGGCGGCTTCCAGCGCTGCCTTGGCCTCGGCGCTCTGCTGCTCGGTCAGCTCCTCGACGGTGCCGCCGAGGGCGTCGAGCCGGGTGAGCAGCGACGCGAGGTCGCCGACGGCGTTCGCGCCCTCGACCGACGAGCGGAGGTTGGCAACCGACTTGGCGATGTCGGTCGCCGGGGCGCCGCGGCGGGCGCGCTGCTCCAGCAGGCCGACCTGGCCGGCGAGGTCGTTGTACTTGCGCTCGAAGTAGGCGAGCGCCTCGTCGGCCGTGCCGTCGGGGTACTCGCCGACGACGCGTTCGCCGTCGCCCTCCCGGACGTAGACGGTGCCGCTGTCGTCGACGCGTCCCCAGGGGTGCTGTTCAGAAGTAGCCAAGAGCCTCACCTTGCTGCTGCGTGGTCGGGCGGGGATGCCGCCCCACGTGTCGGGAATCAGCCTATTGCACGCGCCGGGATCACTGCAGGGTGAAGCCGTCGATCGTCGTCTTCACGGCCGGGGCGCCGTCGGTCTTGCCGCCCTCGATGCCCTTGTCGGTGACCTGGGCCTTGAGCTCGTCGAGTCCCGAGGTGACGTGACCGATCACGGTGTACCCGCCGGCGTTGTCGGCGCCGATCGTGGTGTCCTCGTAGACGATGAAGAACTGGCTGCCCTGGCTCGCCGCGTTGTTCCCCTGGCGCGCCATGGCGATCGTTCCCGCCTTGTAGACGTTGTCGGCCGGCGCGTTCTCGATCGGTCCGTAGGAGTAACCGGGGCCGCCGCTGCCGTCGCCATTGGGATCGCCGCACTGGAGCACGTAGAACCCGCCGTTCGTGAGGCGGTGGCAGGTGAGCCCGTCGTAGAACTTCTTCTGCACGAGCGACACCGTCGACGAGACGGCCTGGGGTGCCGCGGCGCCGTCGAGCGAGACCCCGAGCGGCACGTTGTTGATCGTCAGCGTGCCGGTCCAGGTGCGGTCCTCGGCGAGCCTCTTGGGCGGTACCGTCGCGGTGGAGGTCGGCGACGCCGACGGCGAGGCCGAGGAGGACGCCTTCGCGGCGCCGGGACCCGCGGAGAAGTAGAGCAGCTGCGTGCCGACCGCCAGGGCGACGATCACGACGGCCGCGATTCCGGCCACCCAGTTGTCACGACGGCGTCGCTTGGCCTTGTGCACGTGCACGGTCTGACGGGCCTGGTAGGCGCGCAGCCGCTCGCGGGCCTGGCGCGCTTCTCTGTCGTTCTGCTTCGGTGCCACGTGTGTCCTCCGGAGGCGGGTTCGGGGGATCTCCGCGAGACCTGGCCCGCTGGATCATGGAGAACCCTATCCGGCGCCGCTATGGACGACAAAGTCACCGCTCACAGCGAGAGTATCGGTGGTCGCGACTAACCTTGTCGGGTGGTCGACGTGCAACCAGGGCTCCGGACGGGAGCGACACCGCTCGCGGTCCGCATGCGCCCCAAGTCGCTCGACGAGGTCGCGGGGCAGCGGCACCTGCTGAAGCCGGGGTCTCCGCTGGTCGCGCTCGCGTCCGACAAGGAGGGTCAGTCGGGCTCGGTGTCCGTGATCCTGTGGGGTCCTCCTGGCACGGGCAAGACCACGCTGGCGCAGGCCATCGCGCACTCCTCCGGCCGCCGGTTCGTCGAGCTGTCGGCGGTCACCGCCGGAGTGAAGGACGTGCGACTGGTGATGGACGAGGCGCTCTCGACCCGCGACCTCTACGGCGTCTCCACGGTGCTCTTCCTCGATGAGATCCACCGGTTCACCAAGGCGCAGCAGGACGCGCTGCTCCCGGGCGTCGAGAACGGCTGGGTCATCCTCGTCGCGGCGACCACGGAGAACCCGTCGTTCTCGGTGATCTCGCCGCTGCTCTCGCGCAGTCTGCTGCTCACGCTCGAGACGCTCAGCGACGACGACCTCGGCGTGGTCGTCGACCGCGCGGTGGCGGACGACCGGGGCCTCGGCGGCCAGTACAAGCTCGACCCGGAGGCGCGTGCCGCGCTGATCCGGCTTGCGTCCGGCGACGCGCGACGGGCACTCACCGCGTTGGAGGCCGCGTCGGTGACGGCCGCCTCCGCCACGCCGGCGACGTCCAAGAAGAAGCCCGTGATCACCGCGGAGCTGGTGGCGCAGGCCGTCGACCGCGCGCTGCTGCGCTACGACCGCAACGGCGACGAGCACTACGACGTCATCAGCGCCTTCATCAAGTCGGTCCGGGGCTCCGACGTGGACGCGTCCCTCCACTACCTCGCCCGCATGATCGAGGCGGGGGAGGACCCGCGGTTCATCGCCCGGCGCATCATCGTGCTGGCGTCGGAGGACATCGGCATGGCCGACCCGACCGCGCTCGGCGTCGCGATCGCCGCGGCCGACGCCGTGCAGTACATCGGGATGCCGGAGGGCCGCATCCCGCTCGCCCAGGCCGTGGTGCACCTGGCGACCGCCCCGAAGTCGAACGCGGCCTACATGGCGCTCGACGCCGCGATCGCCGACGTGCGCGCCGGCAAGATCGGCCGGGTGCCGAAGCATCTGCGCGACGCGCACTATCCCGGAGCGAAGCGGCTGGGGCACGGCAAGGGCTACAAGTACCCGCACGACGACGCGCTCGGTGTGCTGCAGCAGCAGTACCTGCCCGACGAATTGGACGGCACGACCTACTACTCGCCGACCGAGCACGGCAACGAACGGGACGTGTCGGCGCGCCTGGCGAAGCTGCGCCGCATCGTGCGCGGACGCTGACTGCGCTCTGCTATCATTGATCCGCCTAGAAGCGTGTGCGGGGTCGGCTGCCGAGTACACGATTCGACGGGACAGGCCCTGTAGCCGGGCGTCCCTGGCGACAATCCCTCTCTCTTCGGGCGCGCGTGTGCGCCCGCATCCATCACTTCAGAGAGAAACTTCGAAAGGAAACCGTGTCTTCACGTTCCCGCAGCAAGACCCGCGAGTCGCGGGCCCTGGGCATCCCGCTCACCCCGAAGGCGGCGCGCTACATGGAGAAGCGCCCCTACGCTCCCGGTGAGCACGGCCGCACCAAGCGCAAGGCCGACTCCGACTACGCGGTGCGTCTGCGCGAGAAGCAGCGCCTGCGCGCCCAGTACGGCATCCGCGAGAAGCAGCTGCGCATCGCCTTCGAGGAGGCCCGCCGCACCCAGGGCCTGACCGGTGAGAACCTGGTCGAGCTGCTCGAGATGCGTCTCGACGCCCTCGTGCTCCGCGCCGGCTTCGCCCGCACCATCACGCAGGCCCGCCAGTTCGTCGTGCACCGTCACATCCTCGTCGACGGCAAGCTCGTCGACCGTCCCTCCTTCCGCGTGAAGCCGGGCCAGCTCATCCACGTCAAGGCCCGCTCGGAGGGCACCGAGCCCTTCCAGGTCGCGGCCGCCGGCGGTCACGTCGACGTCCTGCCGAAGACCCCGGGCTACCTCGAGGTCGAGCTCGACAAGCTGCAGGCCCGCCTGGTGCGCCGCCCGAAGCGCGCCGAGGTCCCCGTGACCTGTGAGGTCCAGCTGGTCGTCGAGTACTACGCGGCCCGCTAAGGTCCCAGGTACGACCCGGACGGGGTCGCGGCTTCAGGCCGCGGCCCCGTTCGTCGTTCCTGCCGGGCTGCGGGCGGACTACGCTTGATCCGTATACCGGCAGCGGAATGGAAGGGGCGCACGTGTCCGGAGGAGACATCGCAGGGTTGATCGCGGCCGTCGTGTTCGCGGTCCTCGTGGGCTTCATCGCCATCCCGCTCGTGAAGCTGGGGCGTGTGCTCGACTCGACGCGGGATGCGATCAAGGAGGCGAGCGACGGCATCACGCCGATCCTCGACGAGACCGCTACCACCCTGCAGGAGACCAACAAGCAGCTGGCGCGCGTCGATGTCATCACCAAGAACGTGGCGGACGTGACCGGCAACGTCTCGGCACTCGTCGCGCTGTTCGCGGCGACCGTCGGCGGCCCGCTGATCAAACTCGCCGGCTTCAGCGCGGCGGCCAGGGCGGCCTTCAGGGCGGCGGGCGGCTTCGGCTCCCGGAAGCCGCGCGGCGGGTCGCACTAGACTTGGCTCTCGTGCGCCCGCGTCCGCGCGCGGCGCCGTCCAGAGAGGGAGGATCAGCATGAAGAGTTTCCTGTGGCTGCTCGTCGGCGTGGCCATCGGCTTCGCCGTGGCCCACAAGGTCAACGAGACCCCCAAGGGTCGCGAATTCTTCAGCGCCATGGACCGCAAGGCGCGCGATTTCGGGGAGGCCGTCACCGACGGCTACCGGCAGCGCGAGGCCGAGATCCGCTCGGCCATCCAGGGCGACTGACGCCGCCACCCCTCACAGACTTCTAGACAAAGAACCCATGCAGACTGCTGAAATCCACCGCCGCTGGCTCGACTTCTTCGCCAAGCGCGGCCACACCGTCGTCCCCTCCGCCTCCCTGGTCAGCGACGACCCGTCGCTGCTGTTCACGGTGGCCGGGATGGTGCCGTTCGTCCCCTACCTGACCGGAGTGGTGCCCGCGCCCTTCCCGCGTGCCACGAGCGTCCAGAAGTGCATCCGCACCCTCGACATCGACGAGGTGGGGAAGACCCCGCGGCACGGCACGTTCTTCCAGATGGCCGGTAACTTCTCCTTCGGCGACTACTTCAAGGAGCAGGCCATCACGTTCGCGTGGGAGCTGCTGACGACCTCCGAGGAGGAAGGCGGCCTCGGCTTCGACCCCAAGGACCTGTGGGTCACGGTGTACGAGGACGACGACGAGGCGCGCGAGATCTGGCAGCGCGTCTCCACGCTGCCGCCGGAGCGCATCCAGGGGCTCGGCAAGGACACCAACTACTGGTCGACCGGCCAGCCCGGGCCTGCGGGGCCGTGCTCGGAGATCTTCTTCGACCGCGGACCTGCGTACGGCATCGACGGGGGACCGGCGACCGACGACGACCGGTACGTCGAGATCTGGAACCTGGTCTTCATGCAGTACCTGCGCGGCGAGGGCGACGGCAAGAAGGACTTCGAGATCCTCGGCGACCTGCCGAAGAAGAACATCGACACGGGCCTCGGGCTCGAGCGCGTCGCGTTCATCAAGCAGGGCGTCGACAACATGTACGAGATCGACCAGGTGCGGCCGGTGCTCGACCGCGCGGCCGAGCTCGCGGGCAAGCCCTACGGCAACGAGGCGCACGAGGACGACGTCCGGCTGCGGGTCGTCGCCGACCACGTCCGCAGCGCACTGATGCTCATGGCCGACGGCGTCACCCCGTCGAACGAGGGCCGCGGCTACGTGCTGCGCCGCCTGCTCCGCCGCACGGTGCGCGCGATGCGCCTGCTGGGCGTCGAGACGGCGACCTTCCCCGAGTTGTTCCCGGTGTCGCGCGACGCGATGAAGGCGGCGTACCCGGAGGTGGACACCGAGTTCGAGCGCATCTCGCAGCTCGCCTACGCGGAGGAGGAGACCTTCCTCCGCACCCTCGCTGCGGGTACCAGCATCCTGGACACCGCGGTCGCGTCGACGCAGAAGGAGGGCCGCAAGCAGCTCGCGGGCGACACCGCGTTCCTGCTGCACGACACCTACGGCTTCCCGATCGACCTGACGCTGGAGATGGCGGAGGAGGCCGGCCTCAGCGTCGACCGCACCGCCTTCGACAAGCTGATGGCCGACCAGCGCTCCCGCGCGAAGGCGGACGCGAAGGCCAAGAAGACGGCGCTGGCCGACCTCTCGGTCTACAGCGGCTTCCGCTCGCTCGGCGAGACGGTCTTCACGGGCTACACCGAGCTACAGACGGAGTCGAGCGTGCTCGGCCTCATCGTCGACGGCCGCACGGTCGACCGCGCGAGCGAGGGCCAGGTCGCCGAGATCATCCTGGGCGCGACCGCGCTGTACGCGGAGTCCGGTGGCCAGGATGCGGACGCGGGCACGATCGTCGGCCCGGGCTACGAGCTCGAGGTGCTCGACGTGCAGAAGCCCGTCAAGGGCCTCATCAGCCACAAGGTGCTGGTGCGCAGCGGCGAGGTGGGCGTCGGTGCGCCGGCGACGAGCATCGTGGATGCGGACTACCGTCGTGGGGCGCGCCAGGCGCACTCGGGCACGCACATCATCCACGCGGCGCTCCGGCAGGTGCTGGGCTCCAACGCGCACCAGTCCGGCTCGTACAACAAGGCCGGCTACCTGCGCCTCGACTTCTCCTGGAACCAGGCGCTCTCGGCCGAGACCCGCAGCGAGATCGAGGAGATCTCGAACAACGCCATCCGGCAGAACCTCGAGGTCACCACGCGCGAGCTGCCGCTCGCGGAGGCCAAGTCGCTGGGCGCGATGGCCCTGTTCGGTGAGAAGTACGGCGACGTCGTGCGCGTCGTCGACATCGGCGGGCCGTGGTCGCGCGAGCTGTGCGCGGGCACCCACGTGTCGACGAGCTCCGAGATCGGGATGATCAACCTGGTCAGCGAGTCGTCGGTCGGCTCCACGAACCGCCGCGTCGAGTCGCTGGTCGGTCTGGAGGCCTTCAAAGACCTGGCGGTGGAGCGCACGATCGTCTCGCAGCTCTCCAGCTCGCTGAGGACGCCGCGCGAGCAGCTCCCGGAGAAGATCGCCGACCTGATGGCGAACCTGAAGGCGGCGGAGAAGCGTATCCAGGCGTTCGAGGCGCGCGCGGTACTCGACAAGGTGCCTGCGCTGCTCGAATCGGCGACCCGCCGAGGAGCGATCACGGTCGTGGCGGAGGATGCGGGGACGCTGAACACCGCCGACGACCTGCGCCTGCTCGTCACCACCGTGCGCGAGCGCCTCGGCTCCGACCCGGCGGCCGTCGCCCTGGCGGCGCGGGCGGGCGGCAAGCCGGTCGTCATCGTCGCCACCAATCAGGCGGCGCGCGACGCGGGCGTCAACGCGGGCGCTCTCGCGAAGACGGCGGCGGGCGTGCTCGGCGGCGGGGGCGGCGGAAAGGCCGACTTGGCGCAGGGCGGCGGCACCGACGCGGACGCGATCCCCGCGGCGCTCAGCGCGGTCGTCTCGGCGATCGGATAGCGCCGGGTGCGCAGCGGGGTGCGGGTCGGCATCGACGTCGGCAAGGTGCGGATCGGCGTGAGCCGGTCCGACCTGCACGGGATGCTGGCCACGCCCGTCGAGACGGTCGCACGCTCCGAGGACGCTGCGGATCGCCGCAGGATCGCGGAGATCGTCGGGGAACTCGGAGCCTTCGAGGTTATCGTCGGACTGCCGCTGGCGCTCTCGGGAGCGCGCACGGCCTCCACCGCGGATGCGATCGGTTTCGCCGAATCGCTGGCTTCGGAGGTCGATGTTCCGGTACGAATGGTGGACGAGCGTCTTTCGACCGTGTCCGCGACCTCGGCGCTCCGCGCGTCGGGCAGGAATACGAAGAAGGCGCGTCCCGTCGTCGATCAGGTCGCGGCCACGATAATTTTGCAGCACGCCCTCGATGCGGAGCGGGCCACAGGCCGTCCGCCGGGTGACACCGTCGAATCGAGCATTGGACCTTAGCTTGTCTCACAACCCCCAGGAGCGGCCGGAGCCGCCCGCCTTCCCGGCTGTGAACCGGCCGCCGGCGGCTCCGCAGAATCCGCCCGCGAGCCTGTCGGCTCCGGCGGAGCGCCCGCCCATGACCCGGCGCGAGGCTCGTGCCGCCCGCGAGGCGGAGGAGGCACGGCTCGCTCCGCAGGAGGAGCCGCAGCCCGAGAATCCTGCCCCGCCGGTCTCCGCCGCATCCACTCCGTCCGCTGCCGGGTGGACCCTCGGCGGCGAGCCCATCTCGTCGCCGACGCCGACGCAGGAGTCGTCCGCCGACCTCGCCGCCCTCGCCGGGCTCGACTTCGACGCCGTCATGACCGGCCCGATCGCCCAGGTGGAGGAGCCGCAGCCCGTCGGGGCCGCCGCCCGTCACGGGTCCGACGACCGGGTCGCCTCGCCCCCGGACCATCCTGCGCGTACTCTGTCCGGCGTGCTCGAGGACACCGAAGACGAGACCGCCGAAGACGGCCATCCGCTGATCTGGCGACAGCAGCACTACCTGTCGCACGACGAACCGCCGAAGAAGCGCCGCTGGGTGCGGGGGCTCATCGTCACCGTCGTGATCCTCGCGGTCCTCGGCGGCCTGGCCGGGGGAGCGTACGCCATCTTCCAGCCGCAGATCGTGAAGCTCCAGGATGCGTTGTTCCCGCCCGCGAACGACTACACCGGCAGCGGCAGCGGCGAGGTCATGTTCACGATCAAGTCGGGCGACGACGGCTCGACCATCGCGAACAACCTCGCGAAGGCCGGGGTCGTGAAGACGTACGAGGCGTTCTACTCGCTTCTGCTGCGGCAGAAGTCCGATCCCGAGTTCCAGCCCGGCGTCTTCAAGCTGGCGAAGAAGATGAGCGCCGCGTCGGCGCTGGCCGCCCTGCAGGACCCGCAGTCGCGTGTCGAGAACACGGCGGTCATCCCGGAGGGGACGGCCGAGAAGGACATCCTGCAGACGGTCGCCGACGCCACGAAGATCCCGCTGGCCGACCTGCAGGCGGCCGCGGCGAATCCGCAGGCGTACGGCGCCCCGGCGGAGGCGAAGTCGCTCGAGGGCTTCCTGTTCCCCGCGACGTACACGTTCGCTCCCGGCACCACGGCGCAGCAGGCGATCAAGACGATGGTCGACCGGATGTTCCAGGCGCTGGACCAGGCGGGCGTCGCTCCCGAGAACCGCTGGAACACGATCGTGCTGGCCTCGATCGTGCAGCGGGAGGCCGGCCTCAAGGACGACTACCCGAAGGTGGCCCGCGTCTTCCTCAACCGCATCGCGCAGGGCTGGGACCTGCAGTCGGACGCCACGGTGGCCTACGGCACCGGGCACACCGACCGGGTGACGACGACCGACGCCGAGCGCGAGGACCCCAACAACCCGTACAACACCTACGTGCACCCCGGCCTCCCGGTCGGTCCGATCTCGAACCCGGGCGACCTGGCGATCAACGCGGTGCAGCATCCCGCGGACGGGTCGTGGATGTACTTCGTGACCTGGAACCTGCAGACCGGCGAGACGATCTTCTCGACGACGCAGGCCGAGCACGAGGCGGCCGTGGAGAAGTGGCAGCAGTGGATGAAGGACAACCCCGGCTATGGATGAGCGCAAGCGCACGGACGAGGAGACGGGTGAGCCTGCGGTGCTCGAGGACGATCGCGAGATGACGGCCGGAGCAGAGGCGGAGGACGAGCCTGCGGTCGAGGACGGCGTCTCCGAAGCGTCGGCGGAGGCCGGCATCGCGGAGCTCGTCGAGGCCGAGCGCGAGCGCGAAGCCGAGGAGGCCGCGGTCGCGGAGGCCGAGGCGGCGGTCGAGCGCGAAGAGCCGGGGGACTCGGAGCCGGAGCCCGTCGTGGAGCCCGAACCGGCGCCCGCGAAGGCGGCTGCCAAACCGAAGGCCAAGCCGCGGAAGGCCGCAGCGCCGAGCCGCCGCCTCGCGGTGCTCGGGTCGCCCATCCAGCACTCCCAGTCGCCTGCCCTTCACCGGGCGGCCTACGAGGCGCTCGGCCTGGACTGGTCGTACGAGGCCGTCGAGGTGACCGAGGACGGCCTCGCCGACTTCGTCCAGGAGCTCGGCCCGGAGTGGCGCGGGCTCTCGCTCACGATGCCGCTGAAGAAGGCCGTGCTCCCGCTGCTGGCGGAGAGCGACCGCTACGCCGAGCAGACCGGCGGCGCGAACACCGTGCTGCTCGACGGGGACAGCCTGCGCGGATTCAACACGGACGTCGTCGGCATCGTGCGCGCCCTGCAGGCCGCGGGGCTCGACGAGGCGCGCTACGTCCACATCCTGGGCGGGGGAGCGACGGCCGCGTCGGCGCTGGTCGCCGCCGCGGAGCTCGGGGCCGAGCGCGTCGACGTGCACGTGCGCGACCTCACCCGCGCCGGGTGGATCGAGCCGCTCGCGAACGACCTCGGACTGCGCGTGCGCATCCGCCCGTTCTCGCAGGCCGACCGTTCGCTCGACGTGCCGGAGCTCGTGATCAGCACCCTCCCGGGCGGCACGCAGACCGAGGCCGTCTACACCGACTCGACGCGCCGCCGCTCGCTGCTGTTCGACGTGGCGTACGAGCCGTGGCCGACGCCGCTTGCACGGCAGTGGGAGGCCGTGGGCGGACGGGTGGTCTCCGGGCTCGCGATGCTCGCGCACCAGGCACTGCTGCAGGTGCGGATCTTCGTCTCCGGCGACCCGCTGCAGCCGCTCCCGGACGAGCCGGACGTGCTCGCCGCGATGCTCGACGCCGTCGGCATCGACGAGCAGGGCGCCCCGCTGGAGGTCTGACCGCGGCGCGGGAGCTCCATGGCCGTGTGCCAGAATCGAAGCATGCTTCGTTGGCTCACGGCCGGGGAATCCCACGGTCCCGAACTCATCGCCGTCCTGGAGGGTCTCCCCGCCGGGGTCCCGGTGTCGCTCGACGCCATCCGCGCCGACCTCGCGCGCCGCAAGCTCGGCTACGGCCGCGGCGCGCGCATGAAGTTCGAGCAGGACGCGCTGGAGGTCTCCGGCGGCGTGCGCCACGGCTACAGCCTGGGCAGCCCGATCGCCCTCCGCATCGGCAACACCGAGTGGCCGAAGTGGGTGGATGTGATGAGCCCGGAGCCCGTCGACCCGGCCGTCCTCGAGACCGGCCGTGGCGCGGCGCTGACCCGGCCCCGTCCGGGCCACGCCGACCTGGTCGGGATGCAGAAGTACGGCTTCGACGAGGCCCGGCCCATCCTGGAGCGCGCCAGCGCCCGCGAGACCGCCGCGCGCGTGTCGCTCGGCGCGGTCGCCCGGTCGTTCCTGGCCGAGCTCGGCATCACGCTGGTCAGCCACACCCTCTCCATCGGTCCGGTGCGCGTCCCCGAGGACGCCCCGCTGCCGCGCCCGTCGGACGTCGACACCCTCGACGCCGACCCGCTGCGCTGCTTCGACCCGGCGACCTCCGAGCGGATGGTGGCCGAGGTGGATGCCGCCCACAAGGACGGCGACACGCTCGGCGGCGTCGTCGAGGTGCTCGCGTACGGCCTCCCGCCGGGGCTCGGCTCGCACGTGCACTGGGACCGCAAGCTCGACGCGCAGCTCGCCGCCGCGCTCATGGGCATCCAGGCGATCAAGGGTGTGGAGATCGGCGACGGCTTCCTCACCACCACCCGCCGCGGGTCGGAGGCGCACGACGAGCTGATCGCCGAGGACGGCACGATCGTGCGCACCAGCGACAAGGCCGGCGGCACCGAGGGCGGCATGAGCACGGGCGGCGTCCTGCGCGTGCGGGCCGGCATGAAGCCGATCGCGACCGTGCCGCACGCGCTGCGAACGGTGGATGTCGCCACCAGCGAGGCCGCGCCGGCGCACCACCAGCGCTCCGACGTCTGTGCGGTCCCGGCCGCCGGGGTCGTCGCGGAGGCGATGGTCGCGCTCGTGCTGGCGAACGCCGTGCTGGAGAAGTTCGGCGGCGACTCGATCGCCGAGACGCGGCGCAACCTGCAGAGCTACCTCGACAGCATCCCGCAGAACCTCGCCACGGAGCGCGTGAGCGCTCCCTACGCCTGACGCCGTGACACGCGACACCATCGCGCTGATCGGGCCGCCCGCGGCCGGCAAGTCGCGCGTCGGCAAGCGGGTCGCGAAGCTCCTCGACCTGCCGTTCGTCGACACGGATGCCGTCGTGGTCGCCGGGCACGGCCCGATCGCGCAGATCTTCGCGGACCACGGCGAGCCGCATTTCCGCGCGCTCGAACGGGAGGCCGTGGCGGAGGCGCTGCGCAGCCCCGGCGTCGTCTCGCTCGGCGGCGGCGCAGTCCTCGACCGCGACACGCAGGCCGACCTCGGAGCCGCGCGGGTCGTGCTGCTGACCGTGCGTCCGGAGGCCATCGCGAAGCGCATCGCGGGCGGGAAGCGGCCGCTGATCACCGACCTGGAGTCGTGGAAGCGGCTCGTCGCCTCCCGGAGCGAGCTGTACGCGTCGCTCGCGGACTACACGGCGGACACCTCGTCCCGCCCCATCGAGACCATCGCCGACGAGATCGCGCGCTGGGTGCAGAGCACACCGGCCCGCGACGACCGAGCGCAGACGGAAGGACCAGCATGACCGACGCCCCCACCGAGATCCTGGTCACGGGCACGCACCCGTACCCGGTGCTGGTCGGCCGCGGCCTGCGCTACCGGCTCGCCGAGCACCTCGGCACCGGCGTCGCCAAGGTGCTCGTCGTGCACCCGCCGACGCTCGGCGCCGCCGCGGCCGAGCTGCGCGAGTCGCTCGTCGGCCGCTACGAGGTGCTGCTCGCCGAGATCCCGGATGCGGAGGCGGCCAAGCGCGTCGAGGTGGCGTCGTTCCTCTGGCAGATCATGGGCCAGGCCGATTTCACCCGGTCGGACGCCGTGGTCGGCTTCGGCGGAGGATCGGTCACCGACCTCGCCGGCTTCGTGGCCGCGACCTGGCTGCGCGGCGTAAAGCTCATCCAGGTGCCGACGACGCTGCTCGGGATGGTGGACGCCGCGGTCGGCGGCAAGACCGGCATCAACACCGCGGAAGGCAAGAACCTGGTCGGCGCGTTCTATGCGCCCGACGCCGTGATCTGCGACCTCGACACGCTCACCTCGCTCCCGCGCAACGAGATCCTCGCCGGGTTCGCCGAGGTGGTGAAGTACGGCTTCATCGCCGAGCCGGAGATCCTGGACACGATCGAAGCCGACGTCGACCGGGCGACCGATCCCGAGACACCGGAGTTCCGCCGGCTGGTGGAACTCTCCATCGGCATCAAGGCGCGGGTCGTGGGGGAGGACTTCACCGAGCAGGGACTCCGCGAGATCCTCAACTACGGCCACACCCTCGGCCACGCGATCGAGCACGCCGAGCGGTACCAGTGGCGGCACGGCGCCGCCATCTCGGTGGGGATGGTGTTCGCCGCGGAGCTCGCCCGGCTGAGCGGCCGGCTGAGCGACGAGGTCGCCGACCGGCACCGCCGCATCCTGGAGTCGCTCACACTGCCCGTGACCTACCCGGCGGGCCGATGGCAGACACTGCTGGCCACCATGCAGCGCGACAAGAAGGCGCGGGGCAGTATGCTGCGCTTCATCGTGCTCGACGACGTGGCCCGGCCGACCGTGCTGGCCGGCCCGGACCAGAGCCTGCTGTTCGCCGCATACCAGGAGGTGGCTTCGTGAGCCGGAAGACCGTGCTGGACGAGACCTGGTCGGCGGTGCGCGTGCGCGCGCTGAAGGACGGGGAGGAGTGACCGTGGCGACCATCCTCGTCCTGAACGGGCCGAACCTCGGCCGCCTCGGCACCCGCGAGCCGGACGTCTACGGTTCGGCGACGCTCGACGACCTGCGCGCGGTGCTCGCGGAGGACGCGGGCGACGACACCGTGGACCTGCGCCAGACCGACGACGAAGGCCAGCTGCTGCGCTGGCTGCACGAGGCGGCCGACACCGGCGCGCCCGTCATCCTGAACGCCGGCGCGTGGACGCACTACTCGTTCGCCCTGCGCGACGCCGTGTCGCTCGTCACCTCCGCCGGCGGGGTCGTCGTCGAGGTGCACCTGTCGAACCCGCACGCGCGCGAGGAGTTCCGCCACACCAGCGTGATCACCGCGGTGTCGACCGGCGTGATCGCCGGATTCGGGTTCGAGTCGTACCGGCTGGCGCTGGCGTTCATTCGCCGAAACGCGCGCTGACGTCTAGAATCTTTCCCGGACCGCTCCGCGCGGTCGCCGTGGGCCGCCCTCTCGTGCGCGGCATCCACCCGAATCTTCACACCGAACGAACGGAACATTCGCCTTGGCTTCTACCGCTGACATCAAGAACGGCATCGTCCTCAACATCGACGGACAGCTGTGGTCCGTGATCGAGTTCCAGCACGTCAAGCCGGGCAAGGGCGGGGCGTTCGTCCGCACCAAGCTGAAGAACGTCACCACGGGTAAGACGGTCGACCGCACCTACAACGCCGGCGCCAAGATCGAGATCACCAACGTCGACCGCCGCGACTACCAGTACCTGTACCAGGACGGCGCCGACTTCGTCTTCATGGACACCTCCGACTACGACCAGATCACCATCCCGGGCCCGGTCGTCGGCGACGCCGCCAACTTCATGCTCGAGAACCAGAACGTCACCGTCGCGCTGCACGAGGGCGAGCCGCTGTACGTCGAGCTCCCGGCCTCCGTTGTGCTGGAGATCACCTACACCGAGCCGGGCCTGCAGGGCGACCGCTCCACCGGCGGCACCAAGCCGGCGACCGTCCAGACCGGCTACCAGATCCAGGTCCCGCTGTTCCTCGAGACCGGCACCAAGGTCAAGGTCGACACCCGCTCGGGCGACTACCTCGGCCGCGTCAACGACTGAATGAGCGCGCGGACCAAGGCGCGCAAGCGCGCCCTCGACGTGCTCTACAGCGCGGACCTGCGGCAGACGCCGTTCCGGCAGGCGCTGGCGACCGAGGCGGAGCGCGCGGCGAACGAGCCGGCGCGGGAGGCCTCGTGGCTGTACGCGCGTGAGATCCTCGACGGTGTCATCGAGCACCAGGACGAGATCGACGAGCAGATCGAGACCTACGCCCAGGGGTGGACGCTCGCGCGCATGCCCGCCGTCGACCGCGCCATCCTGCGCATCGGCGTGTGGGAGGTGCTGTACAACGACGAGGTGCCGGACGGCGTCGCGATCTCGGAGGCCGTGGAAGCGGCGACCGTGCTCTCGACCGACGATTCGGCCGGGTTCGTGAACGGGCTGCTCGCCAAGATCGCGCAGGCCAACGGAGACACGGGCAGGGGCGTTTGATGCGCCTCCCAGGCCTGCGTCGCGCCGCGGTCGTCGCGGTGCTCGCGGTGGGCGTCGCCGTCGCGGCTGCGGGCTGCTCGATGCTCGGGGGAGCCTCGAACGTCCCGGTGGCGACCGACCCGCCGCCGAAGGGTTCCGACGGCGCCGTGGACTTCGACGGCGGCTTCATCGCCGTCGGCGACGGCGCGAAGAAGGTCGACATCTGGTTCGACGCGATGTGCCCGGTGTGCGGCGCCTTCGAGCAGGCCAACGGCAAGACTCTCGCGAGCGCGGTCGACGACGGCTCGATCACGCTGCGGCTGCACCCGCTGACCTTCCTGGATGCGGTGTCCAACGGCACCGGCTACTCCACCCGGGCGGCCGCCGCCCTGACCTGCGTGGCCGTGACCGACCGGAACGCGGTCCTGCCGTTCTACCAGGCGCTGTACACGGACCAGCCGGAGGAGAACTCCGACGGCCTCACGGACAAGCAGCTGGCGCAGCGCGCGAGCGACGCGGGGTCGCAGGACATCTCGACCTGCGTCGCCGACAGCGGGCCGTACCGGGCGTGGGCCCAGCGCAACACCGCGAACTCGCAGAAGGGCCCGATCGAGGTCGACGGCACGAAGGTGCTCGACACGATCAAGGGCACCCCGACCGTGCTCGTCGACGGCAAGCAGTACACCGGCGGCGTCTCCGACGCGAAGGCGTTCTCCAAGTTCCTCGCCTCCCGCTGACCGTCTCCCGACCAGCGACTGCGGGTGCTCGGAACGTGTGCGGGGGCGCGCGCACCCGCACACGTTCCATGGGCCCGCAGTCGCGGCTGGTAGGGTGGTGGGCGGAAGTACGTAGGCATCCTTTAAGAGCCGTCCTGTGAGGCGGGGAAGGAGGTCGGCATGACAGCGCGCACTGTGCTGCAGCAGGCTGACATCGCCCGGGCGTTGACTCGGATCTCTCACGAGATCCTGGAGTCCAACCGGGGAACGGACGAGCTGGTGATCCTGGGGATCCCGACCCGCGGCGTCGTGCTCGCGCGGCGGATCGCGGAGAACATCCAGCGGATCGAACCGGCGGCGGTCCCCTCGCCCGCCGACATCGTGGGCGCGCTCGACGTCACGATGTACCGCGACGACCTGTCGCGCCACCCCACCCGCACCCCGCAGCCGACCTCGCTGCCCGGGCCCATCGACGGCAAGACCGTGGTGCTGGTGGACGACGTGCTCTTCTCGGGCCGCACCATCCGCGCCGCGCTCGACGCCGTCAGCGATCTGGGCCGGCCGCGCGCCGTGCGGCTCGCTGTACTGGTCGACCGCGGCCACCGGGAGCTGCCCATCCGGGCCGACTTCGTGGGGAAGAACCTGCCGTCGGCGGCCTCGGAGCGCATCTTCGTGCGTCTCGACGAGGTGGACGGCGAGGAGTCGGTGACCATCGACGAGCCCCACGAGAACCAGGAGGCCGGAGTATGAGGCACCTGCTGTCGACGCGCGACCTCGCGCGGGAGGACGCCATCCGGCTGCTCGACGTCGCCGAGGACATGGCGGACGTGCAGGAGCGCGAGGTCAAGAAGCTCCCGACGCTGCGCGGCAAGACGGTCGTGAACCTGTTCTTCGAAGACTCGACCCGCACGCGCATCTCGTTCGAGGCGGCCGCGAAGCGGCTGTCGGCGGACGTGATCAACTTCTCCGCCAAGGGCTCCAGCGTCTCCAAGGGCGAGAGCCTGAAGGACACCGCCCAGACGCTGCAGGCGATGGGCGCCGACGCCGTGGTGATCCGGCACGGGTCCTCCGGCGCTCCGCAGACGCTCGCGACGAGCGGCTGGATCGAGGCCGGCATCCTGAATGCGGGGGACGGCACGCACGAGCACCCGACGCAGGCGCTGCTGGACGCGTTCACGATGCGCCGCCGCCTGCACGGCACGGCGTCGCGCGGGAAGGACCTCGCCGGGGTCTCCGTCGCGATCGTGGGCGACATCCTGCACTCGCGCGTCGCCCGCTCGAACGTCTGGCTGCTGCGCACGCTCGGCGCCCACGTCACTCTGGTGGCGCCGCCGACGCTGCTGCCGGTGGACGTGTCCGGCTGGCCGGTCGGGGTGCAGTACGACCTCGACGCGGCGATCGCCGACGGACCGGACGTGGTGATGATGCTGCGCATCCAGGCCGAGCGGATGAACGCGGCGTTCTTCCCGACCACACGCGAATACTCGCGGCGCTGGGGCCTGGATGAGGAACGCCTCGGGCGTCTGCGGGCCGATAGCATTGTGATGCACCCGGGACCGATGAACCGCGGGCTGGAGATCTCGGCCGCGGCCGCGGACTCCCCGCGCTCGACGGTCCGGGAGCAGGTCGCGAACGGCGTCTCCGTGCGGATGGCAGCTCTGTACCTGCTGCTGTCGGGTGCCGGTCGAGAGCAGGCGGTGTGAAAGTGAGCATGGGCGAAAGATTCTTGATCGGCGGCGCGACGCTGGCCGACGGCAGCCGCACCGACCTGCTGCTGGAAGACGGCCGGATCGTCGAGACCGGCACCGGTCTGAGCGCCGCGGGCGCCACCCCGATCGACGCGGACGGGCTGCTCGCGCTGCCCGGACTGGTCGACCTCCACACGCACCTCCGGGAGCCCGGCTACGAGCAGAGCGAGACCGTGCTGACCGGTACGCGCGCCGCCGCGGCCGGCGGCTTCACCGCGGTGTTCGCCATGGCGAACACGTCGCCGGTCGCCGACACCGCCGGCGTGGTCGAGCAGGTGCTGAGCCTGGGGGAGGCCGCCGGCTACGCCACGGTCCGCCCGATCGGCGCGGTCACGGTGGGCCTCGAGGGCGAGCGGCTGGCGGAGCTGGGCGCGATGGCGCAGTCCCGCGCACGCGTCCGCGTGTTCTCCGACGACGGCACGTGCGTCTCCGACCCGCTGCTGATGCGCCGGGCGCTGGAGTACGTGAAGGCGTTCGACGGCGTGATCGCGCAGCACGCGCAGGAGCCGCGGCTGACGCAGGGCGCGCAGATGAACGAGGGCGCGCTGTCCGGCGAGCTGGGGCTCACCGGCTGGCCGGCGGTCGCCGAGGAGTCGATCATCGCCCGGGATGTGCTCCTCGCCGAGCACGTCGGCTCGCGCCTGCACGTGTGTCACGTGTCGACGGCGGGAAGCGTGGACGTCATCCGCTGGGCCAAGGCGCGTGGCATCGACGTGACCGCCGAGGTGACGCCGCACCACCTGGCGCTCACCGAGGAGCTGGCGACCGGCTACGACGCGCGCTACAAGGTGAACCCGCCGCTGCGCCGCCGCGAGGACGTGGAGGCGCTCCGCGCGGGCCTCGCCGACGGCACGATCGACATCGTCGCCACCGACCACGCTCCGCATCCCGTCGAGGCGAAGGACTGCGAGTGGGACGCCGCGGCGTTCGGGATGGTCGGGCTGGAGTCGGCGCTCTCGGTGGTGCAGGCGAGCGTGGTGGACAACGGGCTGCTCGACTGGGCCGACGTCGCCCGGGTGCTCTCCGCGACGCCCGCGCGCATCGGCCGGCTGCACGGCCACGGCGGTCCGCTGGAGGCCGGTGCGCCCGCGAACCTGTTCCTCTACGACCCCACCGCCTCGCGCTCGTTCTCCACTTCCGACCTGGCCGGGAAGGGCGTCAACTCGCCCTACCTCGGGCTCACGCTGCCGGGGCGGGTCGTGGCGACCTTCCACCAGGGCCGGGCGACCGTGCTCGACGGCGCGGTGCGCGACGCCGAGGAGGTGGGCGCCCGTGGATAAGCTGCTCCCCACCCTCGGCATCCTCGCGGTCGTCGTCATCGTGCTGGCGCTGGCCGTCGTCGGCTGGCGGCGGCGCGTGCGGCGCGACAGCGGCGCGGGCGGCGGCTACTCGACGCCCGGAACGCTGAGCGCTCCGACCGCCGAGGCCGAGGCGCTGTACGTCGCGACCACGAAGGCCGGACAGCACCTGGAGCGGCTCGCCCTCCCGGGGCTCGCGTACCGCGGCAAGGCCACGGTCGCCGTCCGGCCGGAGGGCGTCGGGATCGCGGTGACCGGAGAGTCGCCCGTCTTCATCCCGGCCGCCGTCGTCACCGGCGCGGGCCTCGCGAGCGTCGCCATCGACCGGGCGGTCGAGCGCGACGGGCTGCTTCGCCTCGGCTGGACCACCAGCGGCGGCACGGCCGCCGACACGTACTTCCGGGTCGTCGACCCGGCCGGCCGGGCGCAGGTCGCCGCGGCCATCGAACAGATCGTCCCGAACGACAAGGAGGTGTGACGTGCTCGCAACGGAACCAGCGGTGCTCGTCCTCGAAGACGGCCAGCGGTATGTCGGCCGGGCCTACGGCGCCCGCGGGCGCACGCTCGGCGAGGCCGTGTTCGCCACCGGCATGACCGGCTACCAGGAGACCCTGACCGACCCGTCGTACGCGGGCCAGATCGTCCTGCAGACGGCGCCGCACATCGGCAACACCGGCACCAACGACGAGGACATGGAGTCCCGGCAGATCTGGGTCGCCGGCTACGTCGTCCGCGAGCCCAGCCGCATCGTGTCCAACTTCCGCGCCCAGCGCAGCCTCGACGACGACCTCGTCGCGCAGGGCGTCGTCGGCATCAGCGGCATCGACACGCGCGCCGTGACCCGGCACATCCGGTCGGCGGGCGCGATGCGCGCGGGCATCTTCTCCGGCGACGACTTCGACCTGAGCGACAGCGAGCAGCTCGACCTCGTGCTCGCCGGGGCGCCGATGGCGGGCCGCAACCTCTCCGCCGAGGTCTCCACAGTCGAGCCGTACACGGTCCCCGCGGTGGGCGAGAAGGTCGGCTCGGTCGCGGTGCTCGACCTCGGCGTGAAGAAGTCCACGCTCGAGAATCTCGCGGCCCGCGGCCTCGACGTCCACGTGCTGCCGCAGCAGGTGACGGCGCAGGATGTCCTGGGCCTCGGTGTCTCCGCCCTGTTCTTCTCGAACGGTCCCGGCGACCCGCAGGCCTCCGACAAGCACGTCGCCCTGCTGCAGGAGACCCTGCGCGCGGGCCTTCCGTACTTCGGCATCTGCTTCGGCAACCAGCTGCTCGGCCGCGCGCTCGGGCTCGACACCTACAAGCTGCCGTTCGGCCACCGCGGGATCAACCAGCCGGTGCTCGACAAGCGCACCGGCCGGGTGGAGATCACCGCGCAGAACCACGGCTTCGCCGTCAAGGCGCCGATCGACGCCGAGTTCGACTCGCCCGCCGGTTTCGGCCGCGTCGAGGTGAGCCACTTCTCGCTCAACGACCAGGTCGTCGAGGGGCTCAACTGCCTCGACCTGAACGCGTTCAGCGTGCAGTACCACCCGGAGGCGGCGGCCGGCCCGCACGACGCCAACTACCTCTTCGACCGCTTCCTGGACATGGTCAGGGCCCAGCACAGCGAGTCGGCGACCAAAGACCAGGAGAACAACTGATGCCCAAACGCGACGACATCAACTCCGTCCTCGTCATCGGCTCCGGCCCGATCGTCATCGGCCAGGCGGTCGAGTTCGACTACTCGGGCACGCAGGCCTGCCGCGTGCTGAAGGCCGAGGGCGTTCGCGTCATCCTGGTCAACTCCAACCCGGCGACGATCATGACCGACCCCGACTTCGCCGACGCGACCTACGTCGAGCCGATCACCTGGCAGGTCATCGAGACGATCATCGCCAAGGAGAAGCCGGACGCGATCCTCCCGACCCTCGGCGGCCAGACCGCGCTCAACGCGGCCATGCAGCTGCACGAGCACGGCATCCTCGAGAAGTACGGTGTCGAGCTGATCGGCGCGAAGTTCGAGGCCATCCAGAAGGGCGAGGACCGCCAGATCTTCAAGGAGCTGGTCGTCGAGGCCGGCGCGGAGGTGGCCCGCTCGCACATCGCCCACACGGTCGACGAGGCCTTGGAGTTCGCCGAAGACCTCGGCTACCCGCTGGTGGTCCGTCCGTCGTTCACCATGGGCGGCCTGGGCTCCGGCTTCGCCCACACGCCGGAGGAGCTGCGCCGCATCGCCGGCGACGGCATCCACCAGAGCCCGACCAGCGAGGTGCTCCTGGAGGAGTCCATCCTCGGCTGGAAGGAGTACGAGCTCGAGCTCATGCGCGACACGGCCGACAACACGGTCGTCGTCTGCTCGATCGAGAACGTCGACCCCGTCGGCGTGCACACCGGCGACTCGATCACCGTGGCGCCCGCGCTGACGCTGACCGACCGCGAGTACCAGCGGATGCGCGACATCGGCATCGACATCATCCGCGCGGTCGGCGTCGACACCGGCGGCTGCAACATCCAGTTCGCGGTGAACCCGGAGAACGGCCGCATCATCGTCATCGAGATGAACCCGCGCGTCTCCCGCTCCTCCGCCCTGGCGTCGAAGGCGACCGGCTTCCCGATCGCCAAGATCGCGGCGAAGCTCGCCATCGGCTACCGGCTCGACGAGATCCCGAACGACATCACCAAGGTCACCCCGGCGAGCTTCGAGCCGACGCTCGACTACATCGTCGTCAAAGTACCGCGGTTCGCGTTCGAGAAGTTCCCGGCCGCTGACCCGACGCTGACCACGACCATGAAGTCGGTCGGCGAGGCGATGGCGATTGGCCGCTCGTTCACGAGCGCGCTGCAGAAGGCGCTGCGGTCGCTGGAGAAGCGCGGCTCGTCGTTCCACTGGGGACCGCAGGCGCGGACCGTGGACGAGCTGCTCGCCTCCATCGCGACCCCGACCGACGGCCGCATCGTCGACGTGCAGCAGGCGCTCCGCCTCGGCGCGACGCCCGAGCAGGTCTTCGAGGCGACCAAGATCGACCCCTGGTTCATCGACCAGATCGTGCTCATCAACGAGGTCGCGGACCAGATCCGGGATGCTCCGACCCTCGACACCGACACGCTGCGCTTTGCGAAGGACCACGGCTTCTCCGACGCCCAGATCGGCGAGCTGCGCGGCTTCGGCGAGGCCGACGTGCGCGAGGTGCGGCACATCCTCGGCGTCCGGCCGGTCTACAAGACGGTGGACACCTGCGCCGGCGAGTTCCCGGCGCTCACGCCGTACCACTACTCCAGCTACGACCTGGAGACCGAGGTCGAGCCGAGCGACAAGCGCAAGGTCGTCATCCTGGGCTCCGGCCCGAACCGCATCGGGCAGGGCGTCGAATTCGACTACTCCTGCGTGCACGCGTCGTTCGCGCTGCACGACGCCGGGTTCGAGACCATCATGATCAACTGCAACCCGGAGACGGTGTCGACCGACTACGACACCAGCGACCGGCTCTACTTCGAGCCGCTGACGCTGGAGGACGTGCTGGAGGTCATCCACGCGGAGTCGCAGACCGGCGAGCTGGTCGGCGTCGTCGTGCAGCTCGGCGGCCAGACCGCGCTCGGGCTCGCGAAGGGCCTGGAGGCGGCGGGCGTCCCGATCCTCGGCACCACGCCGGAGGCGATCGACCTGGCGGAGGAGCGCGGCCTGTTCGCCGAGATCCTCGAGAACGCCGGACTGGTCGCGCCGCGCAACAGCACGGCCGTCGACTACCCGTCGGCCGCGCACGCGGCGGAGCAGATCGGCTACCCGGTCCTGGTGCGCCCGAGCTTCGTGCTCGGCGGCCGCGGCATGGAGATCGTCTACGACAACGCGTCGCTGGCGGACTACTTCGAGCGCGTCGCGGGCCAGGGGATCGTCGGTCCGTCGCACCCGCTGCTGGTGGACC
Source organism: Leifsonia sp. C5G2 (assembly GCF_013359685.1). Lineage (GTDB taxonomy): Bacteria > Actinomycetota > Actinomycetes > Actinomycetales > Microbacteriaceae > Leifsonia. The sequence continues at coordinate 299,137 of NZ_JABFMV010000002.1, read as the reverse complement.
GCTTCCTCGACGACGCCATCGAGATCGACGTCGACGCGCTGTACGACGGCGAGCGGCTCTACATCGGCGGCGTGATGGAGCACATCGAGGAGGCGGGCGTCCACTCGGGCGACTCCTCCTGCACCCTCCCGCCGATCACGCTCGGTCGCCGTGAGATCGACCGCGTGCGCGAGGCGACGCTGAAGATCGCCGAGGGCATCGGCGTTCGCGGCCTGCTGAACGTGCAGTTCGCGATCGGCGCGGGCGTGCTCTATGTGCTGGAGGCCAACCCGCGCGCGTCCCGGACCGTGCCGTTCGTCTCCAAGGCGCTCGGCATCCCGCTCGCGAAGGCGGCCTCCCGGGTCATGGTCGGCGAGACCATCGACGGTCTGATCGCGGAAGGCCTGCTGCCCGAGCAGGACGGCTCGATCATCCCGATGGACTCGCCGGTCGCGGTGAAGGAGGCCGTGCTGCCCTTCAAGCGGTTCCGCACCGCCGAGGGCACCGTGGTGGACTCGGTGCTGGGACCTGAGATGCGCTCGACCGGCGAGGTCATGGGCATCGACAAGGACTTCCCGACCGCGTTCGCGAAGAGCCAGTCGGCCGCGTACGGCGGGATGCCGCTGACCGGCACGGTGTTCGTCTCGGTCTCCGACCGCGACAAGCGCGCCGTCGTGCTGCCGGTGCTCCGCCTCCACCAGCTGGGCTTCGGGATCGTCGCGACCGAGGGCACCGCAGAGGTGCTCAACCGCAACGGCATCGAGGCGCGCATCGTGCGCAAGCACAGCGAGGCGCAGGAGTCGGGTGGCGACTCGATCGTCGACATCATCAACCGGTCCGAGGTGGATGTGGTCATCAACACCCCGAGCGGCCGCTCGGCCCGCGCGGACGGCTACGAGATCCGCGCCGCCGCGGTGGCCGCGGACAAGCCGCTGTTCACGACGATCGCGGAGCTGAGCGCGGCGGTGGCGTCGCTCGACGCCATCCGCGAGGGCTTCGACGTGAAGTCGCTGCAGGAGTACGCGCGAGAGAGGCTCGCCCGAGCATGACGTTCGGCGACCGGCTCGCGGCGGTGTTCGCCGAGCGCGGCCGGCTGTGCGTCGGCATCGACCCCCACGCCCACCTGCTGGAGGCGTGGGGGCTGCCGGCCTCGGCCGACGGCCTGCGCTCCTTCGGGCTCACCGCGGTGGACGCGGTCGCCGGCCGTGCGGGCATCGTCAAGCCGCAGGTGGCCTTCTTCGAGCGGTTCGGATCGGCCGGCTACGCGGCCCTGGAGGACGTGCTCGCGGCCGCCCGCGCGGCGGGCCTGCTGGTGATCGCGGACGTCAAGCGCGGCGACATCGGCACGAGCGTCACCGCCTACGCGGAGGCCTGGCTCACGCCGGGGTCGCCGCTGGAGTCCGACGCGATGACGGTCGCGGCCTACCAGGGCGTCGGCTCGCTCGCCGACGCGATGGTCCTCGGCGAGAGCGCGGGGAAGGGCTTGTTCGTGCTCGCGGCGACCTCCAATCCCGAGGCCGCGGCGGTGCAGCAGGCCCTGGTGCAGTCCGGGCCGCGGGCGAACCAGTCCGTCGCCCGTGCGATCATCGAAGACGTGCATGCTTTCAATCAGGAGCAGTCCGGGCCGCGCCCGTTCGGTTCGGTCGGGCTGGTGCTCGGGGCGACGGTCGACCTCGCGGACTACGGGATCGACGTGGCGACGGCGGGGGAGCGGACGCCCGCCCTGCCCGTGCTCGCGCCGGGCTTCGGCCACCAGGGCGCCCGGGTGGAGGACGCGGCGCGCCTGTTCGGCTCGCTGGCGTCCGGAGTCATCGTGAGCGAGTCCCGCGGGCTGCTCGGCGCCGGGCCCGCCGGTCTCGCGGACGCCGTGGCGCGCCGCGCCGAGGAGGTGCGCGCCGCACATGTCTGAGGCCACCGCAGACTCCGCGACCGCCGCAACCCGTGCGTCGAGCCGCCCGGCCCCGCCCGAGGTGGACCGCCGCGCTGCCTCGCAGGCGGCCGTCGCCGCCCGCCGCGCGCGGGCCGCCGTGAAGGCCGCGATCGCCGCACGCGACGTGTCGCCGCTGACCGTGCTCGACCGGGCGACGGCCGACCCCGACGGCGTCGAGGGCCGCCTGCGGGTGACCGAGTTCCTGCTCAGCGTTCCGGCCATCGGCACGACCAAGATGGAGGAGGCGCTGAACCGGCTCTCCATCTCGCCCGCCAAGCGACTCGGCGGCCTCGGCCGGCACCAGCGACTCCGCCTGCGGCAGTTCCTCATCGAGCGCGAGAACCGCTCCGAGCGGCAGCGGAACCGCCTCGTCGTGCTGGCCGGCCCGACGGCGGTCGGCAAGGGGACCGTGTCCACCTACATCCGGGAGAACTATCCCGACGTGCTGCTGTCGGTCTCCGCGACCACCCGCACGCCGCGTCCTGGCGAAGTCGACGGGGTCAACTACTACTTCGTCGACGACGCCGAGTTCGACCGCATGATCGAGGGCGGCGAGCTGCTGGAGTACGCGACCGTGCACAACGCCTACCGCTACGGCACGCCGCGCGCCCCGATCGAGAAGGCGCTGGCCGAAGGCCGGAGCGTGCTGCTCGAGATCGACCTGCAGGGCGCGCGCCAGGTGCGCCGGTCGATGCCGGAGGCGCGGCTGATCTTCCTGCTGCCGCCGACCTGGGAGGAGCTGGTCCGGCGCCTGATCGGACGCGGCACCGAGGACCAGGCCGAGCAGCAGCGCCGGCTGGAGACCGCGAAGGTCGAGCTGGCCGCCCAAGACGAGTTCGACTACCGCGTGGTCAACCACGACGTCGCGACCGCCGCCCGCGAGGTCGTAGACTTGATGAAGGTCCGCGCGGCGCCGTCGCGTCCGTAGACCTTCTTCGCGCCGCCGCAGGCAGCGCCCACCGACCCCGGTCGTGCCGCCACGACCGCCCGATCGCGCGTGACCGTGTGATCGATCAGAACAAGGAGCAGCCGCATGGCAACCAGCAACAACGGCATCATCGACCCGCCCATCGACGACCTGCTGTCCCGCGTCGAGTCGAAGTACGCGCTCGTGATCTTCGCCTCCAAGCGCGCGCGCCAGATCAACGACTACTACGCCGACCTGCACGAGGGCAGCCTGTTCGACAACGTCGGCCCGCTGGTCGACTCCTCGGTCGACGACAAGCCGCTCTCCGTCGCGCTGCACGAGATCAACGAGGACAAGCTCGTCGTAAAGCCGATCGCCGCCGAGTAGGGCGGACCGTACCGCAAGACGTCGTACCAGGCCCGGCCGCAGCCGGCGCCCGGCCGAGGAGAGGTGCCGCCGTTGAGCCCACGATTGACCGTCGTCGTCGGAGTGACCGGCGGCATCGCCGCGTACAAAGCCGTCGGAGTCATCCGCGCCCTGGTCCTCGAAGGGCACTCGGTGCACGTGGTCGCCACGGAGAACGCGCTGCGGTTCGTCGGCCGGCCGACCCTGGAGGCGATCAGCCGCAACCCGGTGGCGACGGACCTCTACGAGGGCGTCGCCGAGGTGCGGCATGTGGCGATCGGGCAGTCGGCCGACCTGATCGTGATCGCTCCCGCGACCGCGAACACGATCGCCAAGCTGGCCGCCGGCCTCGCCGACGACCTGCTCGGCAACACGGTCCTGGCCTCCACGGCGCCGCTCGTGATCGCCCCGGCGATGCACACCGAGATGTGGCGCAACCCGGCCACGGTCGCCAACATCGCGACCCTCCGCGCCCGCGGCGTCACCATCGTCGGCCCGGCGAGCGGACAGCTGACGGGCTCCGATTCCGGACCCGGCCGCATGGAGGAGCCGGAGGTCATCGTGCGGGCGGCCCTGCGCGCCGCCGGGGCCACACCGCGCGCGGTGGAGGCGCCCGCGCCGATCGCCCTCCCGTCCGGCTCCCCGGTCAACGACGTGGTCGTGCTCTCCGAGCGCCGCCGCGCCAACGAGGCCGCGCGGCTGCCGCGCGGCGGCGTCGACCTCGCAGGCAAGCGGGTCGTCGTGACCGCCGGGGGTACGCGCGAGCCGCTCGACCCGGTGCGCTTCCTCGGGAACCGCTCCAGCGGCCGCCAGGGCGTCGCCATCGCGAGCGCAGCACAGGCCCGCGGCGCCGATGTGATCCTGATCGCCGCGCACCTCGAGGTGGAGCCGCCCGAGGGCGTGGAGCTCATCGAGGTGCAGACAGCGCTCGAACTGCAGGAGGCGGTCGAGGAGGCCGCGCGCGCCGCCGACATCGTCGTGATGACCGCGGCGGTGGCCGACTACCGCCCGGCCGAGACGCAGGACGCCAAGATCAAGAAGTCCGACCACGGCGACCGGCTGACGCTGGAACTCGTCGCCAATCCCGACATCCTCGCCGGACTCGCCGCACGCAAGCGCGACGGCCAGGTCGTGGTCGGCTTCGCTGCGGAGACCGAGCCCGACCCGCAGGCCCTCATCGACCTCGGCCGCACCAAGCTGGAGCACAAGGGCAGCGACTTCCTGGTGCTCAACCAGGTGGGCTGGACGCACGGCTTCGCAACGGAGAGCAACGAGGTCGTGGTCCTCCGGAAGGGCGGCGATATAGTGATGGAGGCCTCCGGGAGCAAGCTGTCGGTGGCCGACCGTATCCTCGACGTCATCGCCTGAGAGCGCGGCTCGCCAGAGCATCGCCCGGCAGGCTCGCGCCGGGAGCATCCGGTCGCGCTCGCATCCCGTCGACCAGGAAGAACCATGGCAGATCTGCGTCTCTTCACGTCCGAGTCCGTGACCGAAGGCCACCCCGACAAAATCTGCGACCAAATCTCCGACAGCATCCTGGATGCGCTGCTGACGGTCGACCCGCACAGCCGGGCCGCCGTCGAGACGCTCGTCACCACCGGTCTCGTGCACGTCGCCGGCGAGGTGACCTCCAACGGCTACGTCGAGATCCCCGCGATCGTGCGCAACAAGCTGGTCGAGATCGGCTACGACTCGTCCGACGTCAGCTTCGACGGCACGCAGTGCGGCGTCTCGGTGTCGATCGGCGCGCAGTCGCCCGACATCGCGCAGGGCGTCGACAACGCGCTGGAGACCCGGGCCGAGCAGAGCCACGACGACCTCGACCGCCAGGGCGCGGGCGACCAGGGCATCATGTTCGGCTACGCGACGACGGAGACCCCGCAGTACATGCCGCTGCCGGTCTGGCTGGCGCACCGCCTCGCCGAGCGGCTCGCCACCGTCCGCAAGGACCGCACGCTCGACTACCTGCGGCCGGACGGCAAGACGCAGGTCACCATCGGCTACGCGGGCGCCGTGCCGAAGTCGGTGCAGACCGTCGTGCTCTCCACGCAGCACGCCCCGCAGGTCTCCAACGAGCAGCTGCAGGCGGAGATCGTGGAGGAGGTCATCCGCCCGGTGCTGCACGACGCGGGCCTCGACTCGTCGCACGTGCGCACACTGATCAACCCGACCGGACGGTTCGAGATCGGCGGCCCGAAGGGCGACGCCGGGCTCACCGGCCGCAAGATCATCGTCGACACCTACGGCGGCGCATCCCGTCACGGCGGGGGCGCGTTCTCGGGCAAGGACCCGTCGAAGGTCGACCGCTCGGCGGCCTACGCCATGCGGTGGGTCGCCAAGAACGCGGTCGCCGCGGGCCTGGCCGACCGGCTCGAGGTTCAGATCGCGTACGCGATCGGCAAGGCCGCGCCCGTGGGGCTGTACGTGGAGACGTTCGGAACGGCGACCGTGCCGGAGGAGCGCATCATCCACGCCATCCGCGAGGTGTTCGACCTGCGGCCGGCGGCGATCATCCGCGACCTCGACCTGCTGCGCCCGATCTACGCGCAGACGGCGACCTACGGCCACTTCGGCCGCGAGCTGCCGGACTTCACCTGGGAGCGCCTGGACCGCGTCGACGACCTGCGCTCGGCCGCGGGGCTCTAGCGGTGACGGCGGCCGGACGGGTCGCCCGGGTCGTCATCGACTCCCCGCTCCCGCAGCTCGACCACCTCTTCGACTACAGCATCCCGGAGGAGCTGGCGGAGGAGGCCGTCCCCGGCGTGCGCGTCCGTGTGCCGTTGCGGTCGGCCGGCCGGGTCGCCGACGGCTACCTGGTCGAGGTGGGCGAGCCGGACGACGGCTTCGAGGGCGCCCTGAGCCCGCTGGAGGCGGTCGTCTCACCGGCGCGCGTGCTGACTCCCGGCGTCTGGCGCCTCGCCCGGCGGCTGGCGGACCGCAGCGCGGGGACCGCGAGCGACATCCTCCGCCTCGCGGTGCCCGGCCGCATGGTGCGCGTCGAGAAGGCATGGCTCGCCGCCCGCAGCTCCGGAGTTTCTCGACCCGACACGCCGCCGGAGGGTCGAACAACTCCGGAGGCGACGGCGGGGGTGCGGGGGTACGGCGAGCGGGTGCTGGAGGAGGCGGTGGCGCGGGACGAGCGGCTCGCGCTGCGCGCCATCCCGCGGCTCGTGCCGCTGCCCGACGGGACCTGGGTCGGGGAGTGGGCGGTGACGCTCGCCGCCCTCGCGACCGACTGCTGGCGCGGGGGACGCACCGCCATCGTCGCGGTGCCCGACCACCGCGACCTGGAGCAGCTGGCCGCAGCACTCGCGGCGGTCGCGCCATCCGAGGCCGTGGTGCGTGCGGATGCCGGCCAGGCCAACGCCGACCGCTACCGCGGGTTCCTGGAGGCCCTGTCCGGTCCGCGCATCGTCATCGGCAACCGGTCGGTCGTATACGCGCCCGCCGAGCGCCTCGGACTCATCGCGGTCTGGGAGGACAGCGACCCGCTGCTCGCCGAACCGCTCAGCCCGTACGTCCACACCCGGGACGCGGCGCTCGTGCGGCAGGAGCTGGAGGGCTGCGCGCTGGTGCTGAGCGGCAACATCCGGAGCGTCGAGACGCAGCGACTGGTCGAGGTGGGCTGGCTCCGGGATGTGGGGCCGGAGCGAGTCACGACGCCGAAGGTCGTGCTCACCGCCAACCAGCAGGCCGACGAGCCGGCGGCGCGCGCCGCCCGCATCCCGTCGACCGCGTGGCGCACCGCCCGGGAGGCCCTGACCGGCGAGAGCGGACGGCCGCGCGGCCCGGTGCTGGTGCAGGTGGCGCGGCCGGGCTACGCGCCGGTGATCGCCTGCGCGAACTGCGGGCAGGCCGCCCGCTGCATGAACTGCCACGGCCCGCTGCACCAGACGCGCGCGGGCGCGCCGCCGTCGTGCACGGTGTGCGGTCGGCTCGCCACGGGCTGGCGCTGCGAGCACTGCGAGCACACCCGGTTCCGGCTGGTGACGGTCGGCTCGGGGCGCACCGCGGAGGAGCTGGGGCGCGCCTTCCCGGGGACGCGCGTGATCCTGGCCGACGGCGACCATCCCGTGCAGCGCATCGGCTCCGCGCCCGCGCTCGTCGTCGCCACGCGCGGCGCGGAGCCGATCGCCGAGGGCGGCTACCAGGCGGTGCTCCTGCTCGACGGCGAGCGGATGCTGGCGCGCGAGAGCCTGCACGTGGCCGAGGACTGCCTGCGCTGGTGGCAGAGCGCGGCCGGTCTCGCCGCGCCCGGTGCGCCGACCGTGCTCGTCGGGGTCTCGGGGCCGCTCGCGCGCGACTTCGCCACCGGGCGCCTGGTCGAGTTCGCCCACGAGGAGCTGGTGGACCGCCGCGAGCTGCGCTTCCCGCCCGCAGTGCGCCTGGCGTCGGTGACCGGAGCCGAGGCGACGGTGGACGAGGTGCTCGCCGCGGTCGACCCCGCCCTCCTCATCGACGTGCTCGGCCCCGCGGCGGTCGAGCCGGACGCCGGACCGGCCCGGGCGACGCGTGCCTCCGCCGATCAGGTGCGGGCGGTGCTGCGCTTCGAGTACGCCCGCGGGGCGGAGGTCGCCGCCGCCGTGCGCGCCGCCGTGGTGAAGAACGCGACGCGCCGCCGACGCGCGCCGGCCGGCAAGCCGGGCTACCGCCCCGCTCCGACCCTCCGCGTGCGCTTCGACGACCCGGAGATCCTGTAGCGCTACATCCATGGGGCGCAACACGCCGCTCACGTTCGCGCGACACGGCGCGTTGCGTCCCATAGATGCACCGCGGCGGCGGCGGAGGCGGCGGCGTGCGGGCGCATGCGCCCGCGAACCCGTCGCGTCCCATGGATGGGCTGTCCGGGCGCGCGCGGTAGGCTGGGTGGCCGTCCCGAAACGGAGGAACATGCGCATCGTCTTCGCCGGCACCCCCGCGGTCGCCATCCCCTCGCTTGCGGCCGTCGCGGCCCGCCACGAGGTGGTCGCGGTCGTCACGCGCGAGGACGCTCCGCTCGGGCGCAAGCGCGTGCTCACGCCGTCGCCCGTCGCCGAGGAGGCCACGCGGCTCGGGCTCCCCGTCATCAAGGCCAACCGGCTGCGCGAAGAGGTCACCGAGCGTATCGCGGAGCTGCAGCCGGACCTCGGGGTCGTCGTCGCCTACGGCGGCCTGGTGCGGGAGCCGCTGCTGTCTCTTCCGCGGCTCGGCTGGGTCAACCTCCACTTCTCGCTGCTCCCGCGCTGGCGGGGCGCCGCCCCGGTGCAGCACGCGGTGATCGCGGGCGACACCGAGACCGGCGCCGCCGTCTTCCGCCTCGTGCCCGAGCTGGATGCCGGCGACGTCTATGCCGAGCTGCGCCGCCCGATCGGCCCCGACGAGACCGCGGGCGAGCTGCTCGACGCCCTCGCGGTGGACGGTGCAGCGCTACTGGCCGACACGACCGACGCCCTCGCAGCCGGCACCGCCGTCGCCGTTCCCCAGCAGGGCGACGTGACCCTCGCGCCGAAGCTGTCCCTCGACGACGCCCGGCTCGACCTGACCCAGCCGGCGGAGCACGTGTACGCACGGCTCCGCGGCGTCACGCCCGAACCCGGCGCGTTCGCCCTTCTCGGCGGCGAGCGGTTCAAGCTCCATGCGGCGCGCCGCACCACCGGCGAACCGCCCCTCGCGCCGGGTGCGGTCGAGGCCCGCGGTCGTCGCGTGCTGCTCGGCACCGGCACCGATCCGCTGGAGCTCGTCACGGTGCAGCCGGCAGGCAAGCGCGCGATGCCCGCGGCCGATTGGCTGCGCGGCGCCGCATCTCCGACGGGGCTGGTGCTGTCATGACGCCGCAGAACCGTTCCGGCCACGCGGGCCGCGCCGCCCGCCCGCAGCAGACCCGGGCGCAGCCCTCGCGCCAGGTCGCCCTCGACGTGCTGCAGGCTGTGCGCGAGTCCGACGCGTACGCGAACCTGCTGCTTCCCACCCGCATCGCCCGCGCCGGTCTGTCTGCGGCGGATGCCGCGCTCGTCACCGAGCTCGCCTACGGCACGCTCCGCCTGCAGGGCTTCTACGACCGGGTGATCGCCATCGCCGCCGGACGCCCGGTGGACCGGATCGACCCCCCGCTGCTCGATGTGCTGCGCCTCGGCGCCCACCAGCTGCTCTCCACGCGGGTCGCCGCGCACGCCGCCGTCAACGAGTCCGTCGGCCTCGCGCGCACGGTCGGCAGCCGCTCCGGCACCGGCTTCGTCAACGGCGTGCTCCGCGAGATCGGCCGCCACACCGTCGAGGAGTGGCGGGACGAGGTCGCCCGCCGCGCGAAGAACGACGACGACCGCCTCTCCGCCCTGTATTCGCACCCGGTCTGGATCGTGCGCGCGTTCCGCCGGTCGCTCGAGAGCGAGGGCCGGGGCGAGGAGCTGGAGAGCCTGCTGGAGGCCGACAACGCCGCGCCGCGCGTCAACCTGATCGCGCTGCCCGGTCTCGCCGAGATCCCGGACGACGCGCGACCCGACCGCTTCTCGCCGCCGGGGTTCACCGCAGGCGGGGGAGACCCGCAGGGGATGGTGGAGGCCGCCGACGGCCGCATCCGGGTGCAGGACGAGGGGTCGCAGCTCGCCGCCCTGGCGCTGACCCGGGCCCAGCCCGTGACGCCGGGGGAGCGCTGGCTCGACCTGTGCGCCGGCCCGGGCGGGAAGGCCGCGCTGCTCGCCGCGGAGGCGCTCGCGGGTGGAGCGGAACTGGTCGCGAACGAACTCGTCCCGGCCCGCGCCCAGCTCGTGCGCAGGGCCCTGGCCGCCGTGCCGCTCGACGTGCCCGTGTGGGAGCTCGACGGCACCGTCCTCGGGAGCGAGCATCCCGAGGCGTTCGACCGCATCCTGCTCGATGCGCCGTGCACCGGCCTCGGCGCGCTGCGTCGCCGCCCGGAGGCGCGCTGGCGGAAGACGCCGCGCGACGTCTCCGAGCTGACCGCGCTCCAGACCGCGCTGCTTGATTCCGCGATCGCGGCGCTGAAGCCGGGCGGCCTGCTGGCCTACGTCACGTGTTCGCCGCACGTCGCCGAGACGCGCGGGATCGTGGCCGACGCCCTGCGCCGCCACGGCGACGTGCTGGAGGCGGAGCAGACGGCCACCGTCGTGCAGGATCTCGCCGTCGAGCGGCTCGATCTCGCGGGCGACCCGTCCGCCGTGCAGCTGTGGCCGCACCGGCACCTGACGGACGCGATGTTCATCGCTCTGCTGCGCAAGCGCTGAGGGGACAGGGAGGCGGCGGAGGGCTCGTGTGCTGATCATGCCCACCACCTTTCCGGGGCGCGCTCCTGTGGTGTGCCCGGCCGCTGCTTCTGTGGAAAGCTCGCCTCCGGCTCCGCCTGTGTGCACCAGCGCTCGAACGGTCGAATCTCCGTCCGGGCCGCCTCGGGTCGGAGAATCGAACGGCACGAGACCGAATCTCCGACCGAGCAAACACGGACGAATAGGCTGGAGGCATGGCTCCCCTGCGCATCAACCCCAGCATCCTCGCGGCCGACTTCGTCAACATGCAGCGCGAGCTGGAGCGCATCTCCACCGCCGACCTGGTGCACGTGGATGTGATGGACAACCACTTCGTGCCCAACCTGACCTTCGGCCCGCAGATGGTGGGCCGCATCCAGGACGTCAGCCCGATCCCGCTCGACGTGCACCTGATGATCGACGACCCCGACCGCTGGGCGCCCGGCTACGCCGAGCTCGGCGTGTACTCCGTCACCTTCCATGCCGAGGCCGCGGCCGACCCGGTCTCCTTGGCCCGGGAGCTGCGGGCCAGGGGCGCCCGCGCCGGCATCGCGGTGAAGCCCGGCACCGGAATCGAGCCCTACCTCGACCTCCTGGAGGAGTTCGACCAGGTGCTCGTGATGACCGTGGAGCCCGGCTTCGGTGGCCAGTCGTTCATGCCGGAGACGATGCCCAAACTCCGTGCGCTGCGCGAGGCGGTCGAGGCGCGCGGCCTCGACGTCTGGCTGCAGGTGGACGGCGGCATCACCGAGGAGACCATCGTCACGGCCGCGGCTGCGGGCGCCGACACCTTCGTCGCCGGCTCGAGCGTCTTCCGCGGCGAGCCCGCCGAGCGGATCACGGCGCTGCGCGACGCCGCCGCGGCGCACGCGCACTGACAGTCCCGCTACGCTAGAACGGTGAAAACCTTCGACGACCTCTTCGCCGAGCTGACCGAGAAGGCGCGCACGCGTCCGGAGGGCTCCGGCACGGTCCGCGAGCTCGACGCCGGCGTGCACGCCATCGGCAAGAAGATCGTCGAGGAGGCCGCCGAGGTGTGGATGGCCGCCGAGTACGAGTCCGATGAGGCCCTCGCCGAGGAGGCCTCGCAGCTGCTCTACCACCTGCAGGTGCTGCTGCTCGCGAAGGGCCTGACGCCGGCCGACGTGTACCGACATCTGTGATGGGCCACCCCATCCACTCGTCCGTCACGTCACGAAAGTCACCACCATGCTGAAGATCGCCGTCCCCAACAAGGGCTCCCTCTCCGAGACCGCGGCGCAGATGCTGCACGAGGCCGGGTACGTCGGCCGCCGCGACCCCAAGGAGCTGATCGTCGCCGACGCCCGCAATGGCGTCGAGTTCTTCTACCTGCGCCCGCGCGACATCGCCACCTACGTCGGCTCCGGCGCGCTCGATGTCGGGATCACCGGCCGCGACCTGCTGCTCGACTCCGGCTCGCCCGCCGCCGAGATCGCGGCACTCGACTTCGCCGCCTCCACCTTCCGCTTCGCCGGTCCCGCCGGCGTGTTCGCCGAGCTCTCGGACCTTGAGGGCAAGCGCGTCGCCACCAGCTACCCGGGTCTCGTCGGCGCGTTCCTGGCCGAGAACGGCGTCAGCACGTCGCTGATCAAGCTGGACGGCGCGGTCGAGTCGGCCGTGCGCCTGGGCGTCGCTGACGCGGTCGCCGACGTGGTGGAGACGGGCTCGACGCTGCGCAAGCAGGGGCTGGAGATCTTCGGCCCGGTCATCCTGGAGTCGGAGGCGGTCCTCGTCTCCTCGCCGGCGCCCGCGTCCGGCGTCGACACGCTGCTGCGTCGCCTGCAGGGCGTCATGGTCGCCCGCCAGTACGTGCTGATCGACTACAACCTGCCGGTCGCCCTGCTGGAGAAGGCCGTCGCGCTCACCCCGGGCGTCGAGTCCCCGACCGTGTCGCCGCTGGGCGAGCCGGAGTGGGTCGCCGTCCGGGTGATGATCAAGCGCGACCAGACCAACCACATCATGGACGACCTGTACGAGCTGGGCGCCCGCGCCATCCTGGTCACCTCCATCCACGCTGCGCGGATCTGATGGGCGTCTCGGTTCGCGTCATCCCGTGCCTCGACGTGGCCGCCGGCCGCGTGGTCAAGGGCGTCAACTTCCAGAACCTGCGCGACCAGGGCGACCCGGTCGAACTCGCGGCGCGCTACTTCGAGCAGGGCGCCGACGAGCTGACCTTCCTGGATGTGACCGCCACCGTCGACGACCGCGCCACCACTTACGACGTGGTGCGGGCGACGGCGGAGCAGGTCTTCATCCCGCTCACGGTCGGCGGCGGCGTGCGGAGCCCGGAGGATGTCGCGAAGCTGCTCGGCCACGGCGCCGACAAGGTGGGCGTCAACTCGGCCGCGATCGCCCGCCCCGAGCTGATCGCCGAGATCGCGGAGCGCTTCGGCGCCCAGGTGCTGGTCCTGTCGCTGGATGTGAAGCGCTCGGCCGCCACGCCGTCCGGCTTCGTCGTCACCACGCACGGCGGCCGCACCGAGACCGATCTGGACGCGCTGGACTGGGCGCGCCGGGCGATCGAGCTGGGCGCGGGGGAGCTGCTGGTCAACTCCATCGACGCCGACGGAACGAAGGAGGGCTTCGACCTGGAGCTGATCCGCGAGATGCGGGCGCTGAGCACCGTCCCGGTGATCGCCTCCGGCGGCGCCGGACGGCTGGAGCACTTCGTGCCCGCCATCGAGGCGGGAGCCGACGCGGTGCTCGCCGCGAGCGTGTTCCACCAGGGCGAGCTGACGATCGAGCAGGTCAAGGACAAACTGGCCGCGGCCGGGATGGAGGTCCGCCGATGAACGCCACGAGCAGTGCGAGCGCCGACGCGGTGCTGGAGCGCATCCGCTTCACGGACACCGGGCTGGTGCCCGCGATCGTGCAGCAGTGGGACACCCGCGAGGTGCTGATGATGGGCTGGATGGACGCGGAGGCGTTCCGCCGCACCATGAGCGAGGGCCGGGTGACGTTCTGGTCGCGTTCGCGTCAGGAGTACTGGCGCAAGGGCGACACCTCCGGTCACGTGCAGTACGTGAAGGGCGTGGCGCTCGACTGCGACGGCGACACCCTTCTCGTCACCGTCGAGCAGATCGGCGCTGCCTGCCACACCGGCACGCGCACGTGCTTCGACGCGGACGTGCTGCAGCCGGTCGTCGGGGAGAGCCCCGAGCTGGAGGCGACCGACCTGTGATCGACACCGCCGCCGCCACGACCTCGCGCGAGGCGTTCGACGCCCTCGCGGCCGACCACCGTGTCGTGCCGGTGATCCGCGAGCTGTTCGCCGACGGGGAGACCCCGGTCGGCATCTACCGCAAGCTCGCCGCCGGACGGCCGGGCACCTTCCTGCTGGAGTCGGCGGAGCAGGGCGGGATCTGGTCCCGCTTCTCGTTCGTCGGCGCGGCGTCGTTCGGCGTGCTCACGCAGCAGGGCGACGCGGTCCGCTGGCTCGACTACGGGCTGTGCGCCGAGCGCGCGCTCGGCACGGCGGGGGTGCTCCGCCCGCTGGAGGCCCTGGCGGCGCTGCACGCGCGCTGGCAGACCGCGCGCATCCCCGGGCTGCCTCCGCTCACGGGCGGCCTGGTCGGCTTCATCGGCTGGGAGGCGATCCGGCAGATCGAGCGGCTCCCCGACGCACCGCCCGCCGACGTCGACGTGCCGGGCCAGGCGCTGGCGTTCGTCGCCGACCTCGTCGTGATCGACCACCGCTCCGGCACCGTGAAACTGGTCGCCAACGCCCTGGCCGACGGCACGGACGACGCCGACGACCTGTGGGCCGACGCGCAGCGCCGCCTCGACCGGATGCAGACGCAGCTCGCGCAGCCGTCGGAGGCGTGGCTCGCGGAGGTCGACCTCGGCACCCCGGCGGATCCCGTGTCGCGGACCCGCCGCGAGGACTTCCTCGCGTCGGTGGTCACGGCGAAGGAGCGGATCGTGGACGGCGACATCTTCCAGGTCGTCATCTCGCAGCGCTTCGAGCTGGAGTGCACGGCCCCCGCGCTCGACGTATACCGGGTGCTGCGGGCGCTGAACCCGAGCCCGTACATGTACCTGCTGTCGCTGGAGAAGCCGGACGGCGAGCCGTACCAGATCGTCGGCTCCTCGCCCGAGGCGCTGGTGAAGGTGCAGGAGGGACGCGCGTTCACGCATCCCATCGCCGGCTCCCGCCCGCGCGGCGCGACCCCGGAGCAGGACCTCGACCTCGAGGCATCGCTGCTCGCCGACGACAAGGAGCGGGCCGAGCACCTCATGCTGGTCGACCTGGCCCGCAACGACCTGCTCAAGGTCTGCGCGGCCGGGACGGTCGAGGTGACCGAGTTCATGCGCATCGAGCGGTTCAGCCACATCATGCACATCGTCTCCTCGGTGGAGGGCGACCTGCTGCCGGATGCGACGGCGATCGACGTGTTCCGCGCCACCTTCCCGGCGGGGACCCTCTCCGGTGCGCCGAAGCCGATGGCGCTGCGGATCATCGACGAGCTGGAGCCCGCCCAGCGCGGCGTCTACGGCGGCGTGATCGGGTACTTCGACTTCGCCGGGGACGCCGACCTCGCCATCGCGATCCGCACCGCCACAATCATGGGCGGCGTGGCGCGGGTGCAGGCGGGCGGCGGACTGGTGGCCGACTCGGTTCCGGAGAGCGAGTTCCAGGAGTCGCAGAACAAGGCCGCCGCCCCGCTCCGGGCCGTCGCGGTCGCGAACGCGATGAGACGGGTGCGCGATGCGGGCTGACGGCAGCACCGGCCGCCGCGTCAAGTACTCGACGATGCTCCTCCTGCTGGTGGGGAGCGGTCTCGCGCTGCTCGCCGCGACGCAGCCGTGGTTCACGATCCGGCTGACCGACACGGCGCAGCACGCGACGACGGTCTCGGTGGCCGGGTCGGTCGCGGCGCCCGCGCTCACCGCGCTCGCGTTGGCCGGACTCGCCCTGACGGCCGCGCTGGCGATCGCCGGGCCCGTGTTCCGGATCGTGCTCGCGCTGCTCGGCATCCTGCTCGGCGTCTCGGTGCTGATCTCGGCGATCACGGCCGTGTCGGACGCGGTACGCGCCTCGGCCTCCGCGATCACGACGGCGACGGGGGTCGCGGGCGACGCGTCCGTCCGCCACCTCGTGCACACCGTCGACACCGCCTTCTGGCCGTGGCTGGCAGTGGTCGCGGGCGTCGTGATCATCCTCGCGAGCGCGGCCGTGGTGGTGTTCTCGCGGCTCTGGCCCGGCCCGTCACGCAAGTACCAGACCCGGTTCGCCGGCGAGGACGGCCGCCCGGCCGACGAGGTCGTCGCCGAAGCCACGGAGGAGTCCCCGGAGGCCGCCGACGCCGACGAGGAGCCGCCGTCGGATCCCGCCGCGCCGGCGGGCACCCTCGACCGCGACACCGCCATCGACTCCTGGGACGACCTCACCCGCGGCGACGACCCCACCCGCTGACCCAACCCTGGGACGCAACACGCCGTGTCGGCACGCGCCGCGACGGCGTGTCGCGTCGACCGGATGGCGCGGCGGGGGAGCGGGGGCGGAACCACTAGACTGGATGCGTTCCACAACACCGTGCGTGCCGTCGGGCGCGCACCCGACGTGCAGGAGTCCCATGAGCAGCGAGTCAGTCGAGCCAGGCCACGGTCACTCGCCGGCGGCGTGGACGGCCGTGATCATCATGCTGATCGCATTCGCGATCGGCGCGGTCGCCTTCTTCTACGACGCCCCGGTCATCGTCTGGGCCGCGGCCGGACTCGCGGTCGTCGGGCTCATCGTCGGCTGGATCATGAAGCGCGCGGGCTATGGCGTCGGCGGCGACAAGTACACCCCGAAGGGCCACTGATCCGTGCTCGCCGACCTCGTCGCCGGCGCGCTGGAGGACGCTGAGCGGCGACGGGCCGACCGCCCGCTCGCCGAGGTGGAGGCCGCAGCGCTCGCGCGCCCGGCCGCCCTCGACGCCCTTGCGGCGCTCGCTCCGGCCGACCGCGTCAAGATCATCGCCGAGGTGAAGCGGGCGAGCCCGTCCCGCGGGTCGCTCGCCGCCATCCCGGATCCCGCCGCCCTCGCGGCGTCGTACCAGACCGGCGGCGCCAGCGCGATCAGCGTCCTCACCGAGGAGCGGAAGTTCCACGGCTCCCTCGCCGACCTGGAGGCCGTGCGCGACGCCGTGTCCATCCCGGTGCTGCGCAAGGAGTTCGTCGCAGAGCCGTACCAGGTGTTCGAGGCCCGCGCCGCGGGCGCCGACCTGGTGCTGCTGATCGTCGCCGCGCTGGAGCAGAAGCAGCTGGTCGAGCTGCACGGGCTCATCACCCAGCTCGGCATGACCCCGCTGGTGGAGGCGCACTCGGCCGACGAGCTGAGCCGTGCCCTCGACACCGGCGCGTCCCTCGTGGGCGTCAACGCCCGCGACCTCACCACGTTCGAGCTGGATCGGGATCTGTTCGGCCGCCTGGCCGACCGCATCCCGTCCGGCGTCATCCGCGTCGCGGAGTCCGCCGTGAAGTCGGCCGACGACGTCGCGCACTACCGGGCGGCGGGCGCGGATGTCGTGCTCGTCGGCGAGGCGCTCGTCACGAGCGACCCCGTCGCGACGCTCGGCGAGTTCCTGGGAGTCTGATGTCCCTCCGCACTGAGCAGGGTCCATATTTCGGCGACTTCGGCGGGCGGTTCGTCCCCGAGTCGCTGGTCGCAGCGCTCGACGAGCTGTCGGCGGCGTGGGAGGAGGCGAAGGCCGACCCCGCGTTCCACGCCGAGCTCGACGAGCTGCACCGGTCGTACACCGGCCGTCCGTCGATCGTCACCGAGGTGCCGCGGTTCGCCGAGCACGCCGGCGGCGCGCGCATCATCCTCAAGCGCGAAGACCTGAATCACACCGGCTCGCACAAGATCAACAACGTGCTCGGGCAGGCGATCCTCACCAAGCGCATCGGCAAGACCCGCGTGATCGCCGAGACCGGCGCCGGCCAGCACGGCGTCGCGACCGCGACCGCGGCCGCCCTGTTCGGTCTCGAGTGCACGATCTACATGGGCGAGGTCGACACCGAGCGGCAGGCGCTCAACGTCGCCCGGATGCGCCTGCTCGGCGCCGAGGTCGTGGCCGTCAAGACCGGCTCCCGCACGCTCAAGGACGCGATCAACGACGCCATGCGCGACTGGGTGACCAACGTCGAGCACACCAACTACATCTTCGGCACGGTCGCCGGTCCCCACCCGTTCCCGGCGATGGTCCGCGACCTGCAGAAGATCATCGGCGAGGAGGCGCGCGAGCAGGTGCTCGGCCTGACCGGCCGGCTGCCGGACGCGGTCGTCGCCTGCGTCGGCGGCGGCTCGAACGCCATGGGCATCTTCCACGCCTTCCTCGACGACGAAGACGTTCGTCTCGTCGGCTTCGAGGCCGGCGGCGAGGGCGCGGACACCCCGCGCCACGCCGCCACCATCACGAAGGGCCGCCCCGGCGTGCTCCACGGTGCCCGCTCGATGCTGCTGCAGGACGAGGACGGCCAGACGATCGAGTCGCACTCGATCTCCGCCGGTCTCGACTACCCGGGCGTCGGCCCCGAGCACGCCTGGCTCGCGAACATCGGCCGCGCCGAATACCGTCCGGTGTCCGATGCGGACGCGATGGAGGCGCTGCGCCTGCTGAGCCGCACCGAGGGCATCATCCCGGCCATCGAGTCCTCGCACGCCCTCGCCGGCGCGCTGGCGCTGGGACGCGAGCTCGGGCCGGAGGGCGTCATCCTGGTGAACCTCAGCGGCCGCGGCGACAAGGACATGGAGACGGCGGCCCGCTACTTCGACCTCATCGACGCCGGGGCGGTGCAGTCGTGAGCGGCACCGTGACGAGCCGCGTCGCCGACACGATCGCCCGTCGCAACCGCGAGGCGTCCGGCGCCCTGATCGGCTACCTGCCCGCCGGGTTCCCCGACCTCCGCACCAGTGTGGACGCCGCGGTCGCGCTCGCCCAGAACGGCGTCGACGTCATCGAGCTGGGCCTGCCCTACTCCGACCCGGTGATGGACGGCACGGTGATCCAGGCCGCGACCCAACAGGCGCTGAGCGCCGGCTTCCGGCTGCGCGACGGCTTCACCGCCGTGCGCGAGATCGCCAAGCAGGTCGACATCCCGGTGCTCGTGATGACGTACTGGAACCCCGTGCTGCAGTACGGCGTCGACCGGTTCGCCGACGACCTCGTCGAGGCCGGGGGAGCAGGGCTCATCACGCCCGACCTCATCCCGGACGAGGGCGCAGACTGGCTCGCCGCCTCCGACCGCACCGGGCTCGACCGCGTCTTCCTCGCCGCCCCGAGCTCGACCGACGCGCGCCTCCGTCAGGCCGTCGACGCCAGCCGCGGCTTCGTCTACGCCGTCTCGACCATGGGCATCACCGGTGCGCGCACCGATGTGGACGCGGCGGCCCGCACGCTCGTCGGCCGCCTCCGCGAGGCGGGCGCGACCAGCACCTGCGTCGGCCTCGGCATCTCCTCGGCGGCCCAGGTGGCCGAGGTCCTGGAGTACGCCGACGGCGCCATCGTCGGCTCGGCGCTGGTGAAGGCGCTCGGCGACGGCGGCGTGGCGGAGGCCGGCCGGGTGGCCGCCGAGCTCGCCGGTGGCACTGCGGCCTGACCGCGCGGCTTAGAATATGCAGGCCGAGCGCGCTCCCGCGCGGCGGTCGTCCCATGAAGAACGAAAGGTAGTCATCGGGTGTTCGCGACGATGAGCGGCTGGATGACCAGCATCCCCAGCCCCAGCCCCGAGTGGGCGCAGATCCCGTTGCCCTTCTGGCCGTACCGCGTCCAGACCTACGCGCTGGTCATCCTGGTGGGCATCATCATCGCCGCCATGTGGACGTCCCGCCGGCTCACCAAGCGCGGCGCAGAGCCCGGGGTCGTGCTCGACATCCTGCTGTGCGCCGTCCCGCTCGGCATCGTCGGTGCGCGGCTGTACCACGTGGTCACGCACCCGCAGGACTTCTTCTACCCGGGCGCCAACATCTGGAACCCGTTCCAGCCCGGCAGCATCTGGGCGATCTGGGAGGGCGGCGGCGCCATCTTCGGCGCGATGATCGGCGGCGCGATCGGCGTCTGGCTGGGCTGCCGATGGACCGGCCTGCGCTTCTGGACCTTCGCCGATGCCGTCGCGCCCGCGCTGCTGCTCGCGCAGGCCATCGGCCGCTTCGGCAACTACTTCAACCAGGAGCTGTTCGGCCTCCCCACCACCCTCCCTTGGGGCCTGGAGATCGACCCCGGCAACAAGGCGATCCCGGTGGGCCTCCCGGAGAACACGCTGTTCCAGCCGCTGTTCCTCTACGAGATGATCTGGAACGTCATCGGCGTGATCGTCATCGTCTTCCTCCAGCGCAGGTTCACGCTGCAGTGGGGCAAGGTGCTCGCCGTGTACCTCATCTGGTACGGCCTCGGCCGCTCCTACCTGGAGTCGATCCGCATCGACCCGAGCGAGTTCAACTTCCTCGGCATCCCGAGCAACGTCTGGGCCGCCTTCGGCGCGGTCGTGCTGGGCGTCATCATCTTCCTCGTGCAGTCGCGCCGGCACCCCGGGCTCGAGCCGAGCCCGTACCAGCCGGGTCGTGAATGGGTTCGCCCGGATGCTGAGGTAGACTCGGACGACACGGACCTGGAGGACGAGGACACCGCCGATGCTGACGGTGTGCCTGCCGGGTCCGCTTCGGCCAAGGCCACAAGCCCCACGAACGGATGATCCGGACGGCTCGAAGGAAGCAACTCGTCGAGGCGATCCCACGCACCTGACCCTCCCGACCGGGCCGCACACAGCCCAGCCGCAGACGGCAAAACCTCCCCGCATCGGGCCGATGGCGTCCCCGCACCCAACATCCCCACATCCACGACACTGTGAGGACGGTCGACAGATGGCGCTCACGCCTCCCCATTCCCGCTTCGGGACCGTGCCAGGCCCCCAGGGCCTGTACGACCCTGCCCATGAGAAGGACGCCTGCGGCCTGGCCATGGTCGCCACGCTCCGCGGCACCGCCGGGCACGACATCATCGACGCCGCGCTCGAGGCGCTCCGGCACCTGGAGCACCGCGGCGCGGTGGGCTCCGACGCGGGCACCGGCGACGGCGCGGGCATCATCACGCAGGTTCCCGACGCGTTCCTGCGCGCCGTCGCGGGCTTCGAGCTTCCCGCCGCCGGACGCTACGCCGTCGGCAACGCCTTCCTGCCCACGGAGGAGTCCGAGCGCGGCGAGGTCAAGGCGGCTCTCGAGGCGATCGCGGTCGAGCACGAGCTGACCGTGCTCGGCTGGCGTCCCGTGCCGGTGCGCCCGGAGGAGCTGGGCACGCTCGCGCGCCAGGCGATGCCGGTCATCGAACAGCTGTACGTCACGTCGACGCGTCTCGACGAGAAGGGCGAGCCGGTCGCCGGCATCGCGCTCGACCGTCTGACGTTCTTCCTGCGCAAGCGCGCCGAGCGCGAGCTCGACCTCTACTTCTCGTCGCTCTCCAGCCGCACGCTGGTCTACAAGGGCATGGTCACCACGCTCCAGCTGGAGCCGTTCTACCCCGACCTCTCCGACGAGCGCTTCGCCTCCAAGCTCGCGCTGGTGCACTCGCGCTACTCGACGAACACGTTCCCGTCGTGGCCGCTCGCCCAGCCGTTCCGCATGATCGCGCACAACGGCGAGATCAACACCGTGCAGGGCAACCGCAACTGGATGCGCGCGCGCCAGTCGCAGCTGGAGAGCGAGCTGCTCGGCGACCTCCGCCCGATCTTCCCGGTCGTGACGCCCGGCGCCTCCGACTCGGCCTCGTTCGACGAGGTCGTGGAGCTCATCTCGCTGAGCGGCCGCCCGCTGCCGCACGCGGTGATGATGATGGTGCCGGAGGCCTGGGAGAACCAGACCGAGATCGACCCGGTCCGCCGCGCCTTCTACGAGTACCACTCGATGCTCATGGAGCCGTGGGACGGCCCTGCCGCGATCGTCTTCACCGACGGCTCGCTGGTCGGCGCGACCCTCGATCGCAACGGCCTGCGTCCCGGACGGTACGTCGTCACGAACGACGGCCTGGTGGTGCTCGCCTCCGAGATCGGCGTGCTCGACATCGAGCCGAGCCGGATCGTGCGCAAGGGCCGCCTGCGCCCGGGCCGCATGTTCCTGGTGGACACGGTCGCGGGCCGCCTGATCGAGGACGAGGAGATCAAGTCCGAGCTCGCCGCAGGCGCCCCCTACGGCGACTGGCTGGACGAGGGCCGGATCAACCTGAAGGACCTCCCGGAGCGCGAGCACATCGTCCACACCCCTGCGTCGATCGTGCGCCGGCAGCGGACGTTCGGCTACACCGAGGAGGAGGTCCGCATCCTCCTCAAGCCGATGGCGACGACCGGTGCGGAGCCGCTCGGCGCGATGGGCTCGGACACGCCCGTGGCGGTGCTCTCCGAGCGCCCGCGGCTGCTCTTCGACTACTTCACCCAGCAGTTCGCGCAGGTCACCAACCCGCCGCTCGACTCCATCCGCGAGGAGGTCGTCACCTCGCTGAAGCTGGGCCTCGGCCCGGAGCGCAACCTGCTCACCGCAGGCCCGGAGCACGCCAAGCAGGTCGTGCTCGACTTCCCGGTGATCGACAACGACGAGCTGGCGAAGATCCAGCACATCGACCCGCGACCCGGCAGCACGCTCACGACCACCGTGCGCGGCCTGTACCGCTCCGACGCCGGCCCCGACGCCCTGGAGCGCCGCCTGGCCGAGATGTGCGACGAGGTGGACGAGGCGATCGCGCAGGGCGCGCAGTTCATCGTGCTCAGCGACCGCGACTCCACCAAGGACCTCGCGCCCATCCCGTCGCTGCTCATGCTCGCGGCCGTGCACCACCACCTCATCCGCTCCGAGACCCGCATGAAGGCGGGCCTCATCGTGGAGGCGGGCGACGTGCGCGAGGTGCACCACGTCGCGCTGCTCATCGGCTACGGCGCCTCGGCGATCAACCCGTACCTCGCGATGGAGACCTGCGAGGAGCTCGTCCGCAGCGGCATGATCACCGGCGTCACCCCGGAGAAGGCCGTCAAGAACGTGATCAAGGCGCTCGGCAAGGGCGTGCTCAAGATCATGTCGAAGATGGGCATCTCGACGGTGTCGTCGTACGCCGGCGCCCAGGCGTTCGAGGCCGTCGGACTGAGCCAGGAGTTCGTCGACCAGTACTTCACCGGCACCACGAGCAAGCTCGGCGGCGTCGGGATCGAAGTGATCGCGGCCGAGAACCTGGCCCGCCACGAGAGCGCCTACCCGTCGGAGGGCGCCGCCCTCGCTCACGAGCGGCTGGCGACCGGTGGCGAGTACCAGTGGCGCCGCGACGGCTCGCCGCACCTGTTCAACCCGGAGACGGTGTTCCGCCTGCAGCATTCGACGCGCACGCGCCGCTACGACGTGTTCCGGGAGTACACGGAGCTCGTCGACGACCAGTCGGCATCCCTGATGACCCTGCGCGGGATGTTCTCCCTCAAGGAGGGCGAGCGACCGCCGGTGCCGCTGGAGGAGGTCGAGCCCGTCTCGTCGATCGTCAAGCGGTTCTCCACCGGCGCGATGAGCTACGGCTCCATCTCGAAGGAGGCGCACGAAACGCTCGCGATCGCCATGAACCGGCTCGGCGCCAAGTCGAACACCGGTGAGGGCGGCGAGGACCTCGACCGCCTGCTCGACCCGGAGCGCCGCAGCGCGATCAAGCAGGTCGCGTCGGGCCGGTTCGGCGTCACGTCGATGTACCTGACGCACGCCGACGACATCCAGATCAAGCTCGCCCAGGGCGCGAAGCCCGGCGAGGGCGGCCAGCTTCCGCCGACCAAGGTGTACCCGTGGGTCGCGCGCACCCGGCACGCGACCGCCGGCGTCGGCCTCATCTCGCCGCCGCCGCACCACGACATCTACTCGATCGAAGACCTCAAGCAGCTGATCTTCGACCTGAAGCGCGCGAACCCGGGCGCCCGCATCCACGTCAAGCTCGTCTCCGAGTCGGGCATCGGCGCGGTCGCGGCGGGCACGGCGAAGGCGCTGGCCGACGTCATCCTGGTCTCCGGCCACGACGGCGGCACCGGCGCGTCGCCGGTCAACTCGCTCAAGCACGCGGGCACGCCGTGGGAGCTGGGCCTGGCCGAGACGCAGCAGACGCTGATGCTGAACGGGATGCGCGAGCGCGTGGTCGTGCAGGTCGACGGCCAGCTGAAGACCGGCCGCGACGTGATCGTCGGCGCCCTGCTCGGCGCGGAGGAGTTCGGCTTCGCGACCGCACCGCTCGTGGTCTCCGGCTGCGTCATGATGCGCGTCTGCCACCTGGACACCTGCCCGGTCGGCGTCGCCACGCAGAACCCGGAGCTCCGCGCCCGGTTCTCCGGCAAGCCGGAGTTCGTCGTCAACTTCTTCGAGTTCATCGCGGAGGAGGTGCGCGAGTACCTCGCGGCGCTCGGCTTCCGCACGCTCGACGAGGCGATCGGCCACGCCGAGCTCCTGGATGTGGACCGCGCGATCGAGCACTGGAAGGCGTCCGGTCTCGACCTCACGCCGATCCTGCGCGGCCCCGCCTTCGGGCCGGAGGCGCCGCGCAAGAACGGCCGTGCGCAGGACCACGAACTGGAGCAGCACTTCGACGTGCAGCTGATCGAGGCGGCCGAAGACGTGCTGACGAACGGCGGACGGATCGAGCTGAGCCTCCCCATCCGCAACACCGAGCGCGCCGTCGGCACGATGCTCGGCCACGAGGTGACCGTCCGCCACGGCGAGAACGGGCTGCCGGCCGGGTCGATCGACATCACGCTCACCGGCTCGGCAGGCCAGTCGTTCGGGGCCTTCCTGCCCGCGGGCATCACGCTCCGGCTCGTCGGCGACTCGAACGACTACGTCGGCAAGGGTCTCTCGGGCGGCGAGATCGTCGTGCGCCCGCCGCAGGGCACCGTCTTCGCGGCCGAGCGGAACGTGATCGCCGGCAACGTGATCGGCTACGGCGCGACGCAGGGCAGCATGTTCATCCGCGGCATCGTGGGCGAGCGGTTCCTGGTGCGCAACTCCGGGGCGACCGCGGTCGTCGAGGGCGTGGGGGACCACGCGCTCGAGTACATGACCGGCGGCCTCGCCGTCATCCTCGGCGGCACCGGCCGGAACCTCGGTGCGGGCATGTCGGGCGGCACGGCCTACGTGTACGACCTGAAGCGCGAACGCGTGAACCGGGACTCGCTGGCGAGCGGGGAGCTGGAGCTCCTTCCGCTCGGGAGCGCCGACATCGAGATCGTGCGCGACCTGCTGGAGCGGCACGCTGCCGAGACCGGCTCGACGCTCGCGACCCGGATGCTGGAGGACTTCGACGAGACCGTCGCGAAGTTCGTCAAGGTGCTGCCGCGCGACTACGCCGCGGTGCTGCAGATGCGCCAGGAGGCCGTCGACGAGGGTCTCGACCCCGACGGCGACATCGTTTGGAACCGAATCTTGGAGGTGACCGGTGGCTGACCCGAAGGGTTTCCTGAAGACGACCGAGCGGGAGCTGCCGAAGCGCCGCCCCGTCTCCGTGCGACTCATGGACTGGAAAGAGGTCTACGAGGCGCAGGACCCGGCGCAGCTGCGCCGGCAGGCCGGCCGCTGCATGGACTGCGGCGTGCCGTTCTGCCACTCCGGCTGCCCGCTGGGCAACCTGATCCCGGAGTGGAACGACCTGATGTGGCGCGGGGAGGGCCGCCAGGCGATCGACCGCCTGCACGCGACCAACAACTTCCCGGAGTTCACGGGGCGCCTCTGCCCGGCCCCGTGCGAGTCGTCGTGCGTGCTCGGCATCAACCAGCCGGCCGTGACGATCAAGCAGGTCGAGGTCTCGATCATCGACCAGGCCTGGCAGAACGGCTGGGTGCAGCCGCACCCGCCGGAGCGCCTCACCGGCAAGACGGTCGCCGTCGTCGGCTCCGGCCCGGCCGGCCTCGCCGCCGCGCAGCAGCTGACCCGTGCCGGCCACACCGTCGCGGTGTACGAGCGCGACGACCGGATCGGCGGCCTGCTGCGGTACGGCATCCCGGACTTCAAGATGGAGAAGAAGCACCTGGAGGCGCGGCTCAACCAGATGATGGCCGAGGGCACCCGCTTCCGTGCGGGCGTGAACATCGGCGTGGACATCGCCTGGGACGACCTGCGCGCCCGCTACGACGCCGTCGTGGTGGCGACCGGGGCGATGGTCCCGCGCGACCTGCCCATCCCGGGCCGTGAACTCTCCGGCGTGCACTTCGCCATGGAGTACCTGGTGCAGCAGAACAAGGCGGGCGCCGGCGACCAGATCGCCGACCAGATCACCGCGGACGGCAAGCACGTCGTCGTCCTCGGCGGCGGCGACACCGGCGCGGACTGCATCGGCACCGCCCACCGTCAGGGCGCGGCGAGCGTCACCAACCTGGCGATCGGCAAGCAGCCGCCCGCGGAGCGCCCGGAGAACCAGCCGTGGCCGATGACCCCGACCCTTTTCGAGGTGCAGTCGGCGCACGAGGAGGGCGGACGGCGCGAGTACCTCGCGTCGACCGTCGAGTTCCTGGCCAACGAGTTCGGCGAGGTGCGCGCGCTGCGCGTGGCCGAGACCGAGTTCCTGGACGGACGCCGCGTGCCGAAGGCCGGCACCGAGCGCGAGATCCCCGCAGATCTCGTGCTGCTGGCTCTCGGCTTCACCGGCCCGGAGCAGCAGGACCTGTCCTCGCAGCTGGCCCTGCCGTTCGACGGCCGCGGGAACGTGGCGCGCGACGGCGAGTACCAGACCGAGCAGGAGGGCGTGTTCGTCGCCGGCGACGCGGGCCGCGGGCAGTCGCTCATCGTGTGGGCGATCGCCGAGGGCCGTGCAGCGGCGGCCGCCGTCGACCGGTATCTTGAAGGGGAGACGCAGTTGCCGTCTCCGATCCGTCCCACCGACCGCGGCATCCTCGTCTGAACGAGGAGATGCCCGAAAGACCGGGCGTCAGCTTGAAATCCAGCGCCCAGGGCGCAGAAAAACGGAGCGAACAAAAAGCATGAGAAGGGCCAAAATCGTCGCGACCCTCGGGCCGGCGACCTCCAGCTATGACAACATCCGCGCGATCATCGACGCGGGTGTGGACGTGGCGCGCATGAACCTCAGCCACGGCAGCTACGAGGTGCACGAGGGGGTCTACGCGAACGTGCGGAAGGCCGCCGAGGACGCCGGGAAGCCGGTCGCCGTGCTGGTCGACCTGCAGGGTCCGAAGATCCGTCTCGGCAAGTTCGAGGCCGGCCCCTACGAGCTCGCCGAGGGCGACATCTTCAAGATCACCACCGAGGACATCATCGGTACCAAGGAGATCTCGTCGACGACGTTCAAGGGCCTGCCGAACGACGTGCGCCCCGGCGACTACCTGCTCATCGACGACGGCAAGGTGCGCGTCCGCGTGGTCTCCGTCGACGGTCCGGTCGTCACGACCGAGGTCGTCGTCGCGGGCCCGGTGTCGAACAACAAGGGCATCAACCTCCCGGGCGTCGCGGTCAACGTGCCCGCGCTGTCCGAGAAGGACGAGGCCGACCTCCGCTGGGGCCTCAAGCTCGGCGCCGACCTGATCGCGCTGTCGTTCGTGCGCAACGCCATCGACATCCGCCGCGTGCACGAGATCATGGCGGAGGAGGGCCGCAAGGTCCCGGTCGTCGCGAAGATCGAGAAGCCGCAGGCCGTCGAGGCGCTGGAGGAGATCATCGAGGCGTTCGACGCCATCATGGTCGCCCGCGGCGACCTGGGCGTCGAGCTCCCGCTGGAGGCGGTCCCGATCGTGCAGAAGCGCGCGGTCGAGCTGGCCCGCCGCGCCGCGAAGCCGGTCATCGTCGCCACCCAGATGCTGGAGTCGATGATCTCGAGCCCGGTCCCGACCCGCGCCGAGACCTCCGACGTCGCCAACGCGGTGCTCGACGGTGCGGACGCGGTCATGCTCTCCGGTGAGACCAGCGTCGGCGAGTACCCGGCGATCACGGTGCAGACCATGTCCCGGATCGTCACCTCCACCGAGGAGCACGGCCTGGAGCGCATCCAGCCGCTCGGCACCCGCCCGCGCACCCAGTCGGGTGCGATCACGCTCGCGGCGACCGAGGTCGCCGACTTCGTCGAGGCGAAGTTCCTCTGCGTCTTCACGGAGTCGGGCGAGTCGGCCCGCCGCATGGCGCGACTGCGCAACAAGATCCCGATCCTGGCGTTCACGCCGGAGGAGTCGGTGCGCCGCCGCATGTCGCTGTTCTGGGGTGTGGAGTCCTTCGTCGTGGGCCGCGTCACCCACACCGACCAGATGGTCGCGCAGGTGGACGAGGCGCTCAAGTCGACCGGCCGTGCCGTCGACGGCGACAAGGTGATCATCATCTCCGGCTCCCCTCCCGGGATCCCCGGAACCACCAACGACATCCGCGTGCACCGGGTCGGCGACGTCCTGTAGCACCGGTCACGGAGGGCCCCGCTCGACGAGCGGGGCCCTCCGTGCGTCCGGCGCGCGTGCCGTGTCATCCTGGGGGACGACACGGCGTCAGACCGGGGGATGAAGTCCCGGTTTCCCATGCAATCCGCAGGGTCGGATGGGGTGGGGCGCGCGTACCCTGAGGTCATGGAACACCGTTGGATGCGCTGGGCGCCCGCCGTCGTCGTACCGGCCGCGATCGCCGCCGCCGTGATCGTCGCGCCGCTCGCCGCCGGCGCATCGGACCTGCCCGTGAAGTCGCCCGCCGATGTGCTCCGGCTGGTCGCCGCGAGCGACACCCGGTCGTTCTCGGGCACCGTCTCGCAGAGCTCCGACCTGGGCCTTCCCGACCTGCCCGTGAGCGCGACGAAGGGCACCGACGGCGGCGCCGCCGGCCTGCTCGAGCTGGCCCTCGCCGACCACACCGCCAAGGTGTGGGTGGACGGACCGAGCAAGGTGCGCGTCCAGGTGCTCGACCGCCTCGCCGAGCGCGACGCGATCCGCAACGGCTCCGACCTGTGGCTCTACCAGTCCAGCGGCGAGAAGGTGCTGCACGCGACGGTCCCCGCGCACAGCGAGAAGACCCCCGCGCCGGATGCGACCGCGCTCACCCCGTCGCAGCTCGCGCAGCGCTTCCTCGACGCCGTCGACCCCTCCACCCAGGTCACGCTCGGCTCCGACACCTCGGTGGCCGGCCGTGACGCCTACGACCTCGTGCTGAAGCCCAAGGCGACCACCACGCTCATCGGAAGCGTGTCGATCGCCGTGGACGGGAAGACCGGCATCCCGCTGAAGGTGGCCGTCACCGCACGCGGCGCGAGCTCGCCCGCGTTCGAGGCCGGGTTCACCGCGTTCAGCGACCAGCGGCCCGACGCCTCCGTGTTCTCGTTCACGCCGCCGAAGGGCGCCTCGGTCACCGAGCAGGCGCTGCCGAAGGGCGACTCTGCCGGCAAGGGCGCCCACGAGCACCCGAAGCCGACCGTCACGGGCACAGGATGGGCGACCATCGTCGCGCTGCCCGCCGGCTCCGCGCCGTCGTCGGTCGCCGACGATCCGCTGTTCGCTCAGCTGACCCAGCCGGTGGACGGCGGCCGGGCCCTCAGCTCGTCGGTGGTCTCGGTGCTCGTCACCGCGGACGGCCGGGTGCTCGCCGGCTCCGTGCCGGTCTCCGCCCTCCAGGCGGCGGCCGCCCAGCCGGCCCCGCAGGCATCGGGCCAGTGACCGACGCGGCGATCGCGACCAGCGGGCTCACCAAGCGCTTCCGGTCGCGGGCGGTCGTCGACGGCCTCGACCTGAACGTGCCCCGCGGGTCGGTGTTCGGTTTCCTCGGCCCCAACGGCTCGGGCAAGACGACCACGATCCGGATGCTGCTGGGCCTCGTGTCCCCGTCCGCCGGGTCCATCCGGCTGCTGGGGGAGGCGATGCCCGACCGCGGCGCGCGGGTGCTGCCGCGCGTCGGTGCGCTGGTCGAGGGGCCGGCCTTCGCGCCGTACCTCTCGGGCACCGCGAACCTGCTGCGGCGCGACACCGCCGACCGCTACGCACCGGGGGCGACCCGGAAGGCGCGCGTGTCGGCGGCGCTCGACCGGGTCGGCCTGTCCCACGCGGCGGGAAAGCACGTGCGCGCGTACTCGCTCGGGATGAAGCAGCGGCTCGGCATCGCCGGCGCGCTCCTCACCGACCGCGACCTGCTGGTGCTCGACGAGCCGACGAACGGGCTCGACCCGCAGGGCACGCGCGAGGTGCGCGCCCTGGTCCGCTCGCTCGCCGACGAGGGCACCACCGTGTTCGTCTCCAGCCATCTGCTCGCCGAGATCGAGCAGGTGTGCACGCACGCCGCGATCATGCGCGCCGGCCGGCTCGTCGCGCAGGGATCGCTCGACGAGCTGCGGAGCGCCTCCGGGCCGCGGGTGGCGGTCGAATCGCCGGACACGGCCCTGGCGGTCGCCACCCTCCGCCGCTTCGGGCTGGACCCCGTCGCGACCGGTTCGGGGGTGGAGGCCGGGCTCGGCGCGGCCGCGCCGGCCGCAGAGGAGCTCTCCGCCGCGCTCGTCGGCGACGGCGTGCGCCTGCGCGGCTTCGCCGTGCGGTCGTCGAGCCTGGAGGAGCGGTTCGTCGAGCTCACCGGGGAGGGCTTCGATGTCGAGCAGTGAGCTGACCGCGGTGCCGGACGGGGAGGCGCCGCGCGCAGCCCGTGACGCCCATGCGATGTCCGTCGCCGCCCGGCGGGAGCGTCCGGCCGCCGGCTGGGCCCTGCTCGGCTCGGAGCTGTCGGTGATGTTCCGCCGCTGGCGCACCTGGGCGATGCTGGCGGCCCTCGCGGCGATCCCGCTGCTCATCGCGGTGGCCGTGCGGATCACCGGGGGCAGCTCGCGCGGTCCGGCGTTCCTCAGCGACATCACCTCGAACGGCGTCTTCGTCGCGTTCACCGCGCTCGTGGTGTGCGTCCCGCTGTTCCTGCCGCTGACCATCGGCGTGGTCGCCGGCGACACGATCGCGGGGGAGGCGAGCCACGGCACGCTCCGCTACCTCGTGATCGCACCGGCCGGGCGCCTGCGGCTGCTCGCGGTGAAGTATGTCGGCAGCGCCGTGTTCTCCCTGGCCGCGGCCCTCGCGGTCGCGGTGGCGGGCGCGCTGATCGGCGTGCTGCTGTTCCCGATCGGACCGGTCACACTGCTTTCGGGGGTGCAGGTGAGCCTGGGGGAGGCGTACCTCCGGCTGCTCCTCATCTCGCTGTACATCGTGGTCTCGCTGCTGGGGCTGTGCGCGATCGGGCTGTTCCTCTCGACGCTCACCGACGTCCCGGTGGGGGCGATGGCGGCGACCGCGGTGCTGGCGGTGGTCTCGCAGGTGCTCGACCAGCTCCCGCAGCTGGACGCCCTGCATCCGTGGCTGTTCAGCCACTACTGGCTCGGCTTCGGCGATCTGCTGCGCGACCCGATCTCGTGGGACTCGTTCGGCTCCAACGCGCTGCTGCAGCTCGGCTACATCGCCGTCTTCGGCGCCCTGGCCGTCGGCCGCTTCACCACCAAAGACATCCTCAGCTGAGCTCGGTTGAGGTCAGGGGATGGATTCGGCCGTCTGCTCCAGCTCGGAGCGCGGCTGCTCCCGCTGGGTCGCGATGGTGATGCCCGCGGCGGCGCACACGATCAGGATGCCGACCAGCTGCACGAGCGAGAACCGCTCGTGCAGCACGATGACGCCGAACACCGTCGCGACGACCGGGCCGAAGCTCGTGATGACGGCGTACAGCCGCGGGGTGATCCGGCGCAGGATGAACGTGTCGAGGCTGTACGGCACCGCCGACGACAGCACGCCGAGCGCGAGCAGCAGCAGGAGCACCTGCGCGTCCAGCCGGCTGTAGTCGATCACGACCAGGGCGAGGGGGACCGTCAGCACCGTCGAGACGACGCTCGCGACGCTCAAGCCCTCGAGCCCCGGGAGGCGCGTCGCGACCTGCCGCGTGAGCAGGATGTAGGCCGCCCAGGCCGCGGCGGCGGTGAGGGCGAGCACGACCCCGAGCGGGTCGACGCTGCCCTCGGTCGCGGTGAGGAGCAGGACGCCCGCGGCCGCGGCCACCGCGCATCCCGCATCCAGCCAGCGCCGGGATCCGGCCAGAGCGAGCGCGAACGGCCCGAGGAACTCGATGGTCGCCGCCATCCCGAGCCCGAGCCGGCCGACCGACTCGTAGAAGCTGAGGTTCATCGCCGCGAGCACGACGCCGAGCGCGAGCGCCGGCCACAGCCGCCGCCAGGTCAGTTCGGCGCGGCGCGGCCGGTAGAAGGGGAGCACCACGACCGCGGTGACCACCTGGCGCGCGGCGACGACGACGACCGATCCGACGACCGGGATGAGGAGGCCGGCGAGCGACGAGCCGTAGTTGATGCTGATCTCGGTCGCGACCTGGGTGCCCGCACCGACGAGACGGTCGCGACGGCTGGAGCTCACCCGATCGAGCTTACCGGCGCGCCGGGCGGCGAACGCTCAGAGGGCGAGCCGCATGATCGCCCGGGTCGTGCTCGGCCGGCGGACGACCTCGAATCCGCCGTCGCGGAACAGCGAGACCGTGCCGTGGTACCGCTCGGCGCTCGACAGCGACGGCCGCAGCTCCGTGTCCACCGGGTAGCCCTCGACGACCTCGGCGCCCTGCGTCCTGGCGTGCTCCACGGCGCCCTCCAGCAGGGTCCGGGCGACGCCCTGGCGCCGGAAGTCGAGGCGGACCACGAAGCAGGTCACGGCCCACGGGTCGGCCGGGTCGCCCTCCACCCGTTTCGTGATGGGGGAGCGGGCGAGGTTCGGGTAGGCCGAGTACGGCGCGACCGCGGCCCAGCCCGCCGGTTCGCCATCGACCCACGCCAGCACGCCCGGCGATCCGCTGCGGACCTGGTCGTGCAGGCGGTCGCGACGGTCGCCGACCGAGAGCTCGTCGCGCTGCCGGCCGGGCACCGTGAACCACTGGCACCAGCACCCCGACGGATCGCCGCGGGTGCCGAACACCGTCTCCAGGTCGCCCCACACGTCATCGTCGACCGGCCGGACCACTGTGTCGCTCATGCGTCGACGCTAGCGCCCGCCCCCGACAGCCGCCAGGGGCGGCCGACCGTGGACCGCACCTGACGCGGTCACCCGGGCCGCGTAGGATGCGCGTGAACCGGCCAGCGACCAGGGGAGCCCCGATGAGCGACACGTCCACCGCGTCCACGCAGCACGACCTCTCCGAGCAGACGCTCGACGCCCTCGACGCCTGGTGGCGCGCGGCGAACTACCTCTCCGTCGGGCAGATCTACCTGCTCGACAACCCGCTGCTGCGGCGGCCGCTCAGCCGAGACGACATCAAGCCGCGGCTGCTCGGGCACTGGGGCACGACGCCGGGGCTGAACTTCGTCTACGCGCACCTCAACCGTGCGATCCGGGAGCGCGACCTGGACACGCTGTTCGTCGCGGGCCCGGGCCACGGCGGCCCCGGCGTGGTCGCCAGCGCCTACCTCGACGGCACCTATAGCGAGCTCTACAGCGCCATCGACCGCAGCGAGGACGGCCTGCGCCGGCTCTTCCGGCAGTTCTCCTTCCCGGGCGGCATCCCGAGCCACGCGGCGCCGCAGACGCCGGGCTCCATCCACGAGGGCGGCGAGCTCGGCTACGCGCTGTCGCACGCGTACGGCGCGGCGTTCGACAACCCCGATCTGCTGGTCGCGGCGGTCGTCGGCGACGGCGAGGCCGAGACCGGTCCGCTGGCGACGGCCTGGCACTCCAACAAGTTCCTGAACCCGGCGCAGGACGGGGTGGTGCTGCCGATCCTGCACCTGAACGGCTACAAGATCGCCAACCCGACAGTGCTCGCCCGCATCCCGGAATCCGAACTGCTGGACCTGATGCGCGGCTACGGCTACGCGCCCTACGTCGTCTCCGGAGGCTTCGACGGCGAGGACCCGCGCGAGGTGCACAAGCGGATGGCCGCGACGCTCGACGAGATCCTCGACCGCATCGCGGAGATCAAGCGCGCGGCGGCCGACGGCTCGCTCGACGGACGGCCCGCCTGGCCGATGCTCATCCTGCGCACCCCGAAGGGCTGGACCTGCCCGCCCGAGATCGACGGGCACCCCACCGAGAACAACTGGCGCTCGCACCAGGTCCCGCTCGCGAACGCGCGCGACACCGAGGAGCACACCCGGCTGCTGGAGAGCTGGCTGAAGTCGTACCGCCCGGAGGAGCTGTTCGACGAGGAGGGCCGCCCGGTCCCGCTGGTCACCTCGCTGGCGCCGGAGGGCGAGCGGCGGATGAGCGCCAACCCGGTCGCGAACGGCGGCCTGCTGCGGCGCGACTTGCGGCTGCCCGACTTCCGCGACTACGCCGTCGACGTGCCGAGCCCGGGGGAGACGGTGGCGGAGGCGACGCGCGTGCTCGGCGAGTGGTTCCGGGATGTGATGGCCGGCAACCCGCACGACTTCCGCCTGTTCGCGCCCGACGAGCTGGCGTCCAACCGGCTGCAGGCGGTGTACGACACCACCAGCAAGCAGTGGAACGCGGAGTACCTGCCCATCGACGACGACAACCACCTGGCGACGACGGGCCGGGCGATGGAGGTGCTCAGCGAGCACCAGTGCCAGGGCTGGCTCGAGGGCTACCTGCTCAGCGGGCGGCACGGCGTCTTCACGTCGTACGAGGCGTTCATCCACATCGTCGACTCGATGTTCAACCAGCACGCGAAGTGGCTGAAGTCGGCCGGCGAGGTCGCCTGGCGGCGCCCGGTCGCGTCCCTCAACTACCTGCTCAGCTCGCACGTCTGGCGGCAGGACCACAACGGCGCCTCGCACCAGGACCCCGGCTTCATCGACCACGTCGTCAACAAGAAGGCGGACGTCGTCCGCGTCTACCTGCCCTTCGACGCGAACACCCTGCTCTCCACCTACGACCACTGCCTGCGCTCGGTGGACTACGTGAACGTGGTCGTCGCGGGCAAGCAGCCGTCGCCGCAGTGGCTGACCATGGAGGAGGCGATCGCGCATTGCACGCGCGGCATCGGCATCTTCCCGTGGGCGGGCAGCGAGGTGGAGGGCGAGGAGCCGGATGTGGTGCTCGGCTGCGCCGGCGACATCCCGACCCTGGAGACGCTGGCCGCGGCGAGCATCCTGCGCGACCGGCTGCCCGACCTGAAGGTGCGTGTGGTCAACGTCGTCGACCTGATGCGGCTGCAGGACGAGCGCGAGCACCCGCACGGCCTCTCGGACCGCGAGTACGACGCGCTGTTCACCACCGACAAGCCGGTCATCTTCGCCTACCACGGCTACCCGTGGCTCATCCACCGCCTCACCTACCGGCGTCGCGGCCACGACAACCTGCACGTGCGCGGCTACAAGGAGGAGGGCACGACGACGACGCCGTTCGACATGGTGATGCTCAACGACCTCGACCGTTACCACCTGGTCATCGACGTGATCGACCGGGTGCCGGGGCTCGCGGCGCGCGAGGCCGAGCTGCGCCAGGAGATGCAGGACGCCCGCCTGCGCGCCCGGCAGTACACGCGCGAGCACGGCGAGGACATCCCCGAGGTGGCCGAGTGGACCTGGGCCGGCGGCGAGCGCACCACCCGCATCGACACCACGGGCGGCGACAACGACTGACCCGCCCTTGCCGCGCGGCGACTGCGGCCCTGCGTAACGTGTGCCCCTGCGCGACCCGCCGCAGACGTTCCGAGCGGCCGCAGTCGCGCGCGCCGCGGGGCGGTCAGAGCGGGCGGAGGGTCTCCGGGTCGACCACGGTCAGCTCGGCGATCTTCGCCGCGCGGCCGTCGCCGGAGGAGCGGCCGGTGAGCCGGCGCCCGATCCACGGCAGCACGTGACGGCGGTAGTAGGCGGCCGTGCGGCGGGTGCGCTCGCCTGGGGGCGCTGCGGCGACCTCCTCCACGCCCCACTCGGCGGGCACCGGCACGCCGAGCGCGGTGAGCACGTTGCTCGCGACCCTGGCGTGACCCAGCGGGCCAAGGTGGAGGCGGTCCTCCGACCAGTAGCGGATGTCCTCCAGGCCCTCGTCGGCCCAATTGTCGACGAACGTGATCCCGTCGCGCGGCAGCATCTCCCGCACCGCCACCGCCAGCTCCTCGCCGCGGCGCCGGATGAGGCCGCCGAGCGGGAGGTGCCGGCTCGGGTTCGCGCCGCTGAGGAGCAGCATGTGGCTGCCGGAGGCGACCACGCGGTCCGCCGCATCCATCAGCGTCTTCGCGACGCCCTCGATGGAGACGCGCGGGCGCATGATGTCGTTGCCGCCGCCGTTCAGGCTGACGAGATCCGGATGCTGGGCGATGGCCGGCTCGACCTGCTCGGCAACGATCGGCCCGAGTTTCCGGCCGCGCACCGCGAGGTTCGCATACCGGAACGGCGTCGGGGAGGCCGCCGCCATCCCGAGCGCCACGAAGTCGGCCCAGCCGCGCACGCGGCCGTCGGGGAGCTCGTCGCCGACGCCCTCCGTGAAGCTGTCCCCGATGGCGATGTAGCTGGTGAATGCGGTGCCGGTCACAGGGCAACGCTACTCCGCCCCGCGGCCCGTCCTTGTCGCTACGATGGGCGCCAGGCGACGACGCCGGAGGGGGTCACCATGCAGAAGGTCACGACGTTCCTGTGGTTCGAGAGCGGGGTGGAGGAGGCGGCGCAGCGGTACACCTCGCTGCTGCCGGACTCCGAGGTGCTGGAGGTGCAGCGGTTCGGCGGCGAGATGCCGGGCGGACTGGTGGTGGTGCGGTTCCGGCTCGCCGGCGTCGAGTACCAGGCGATGAACAGCAACACCGTCGCCGGCTTCACGGAGGCGTTCTCGCTGTCGGTGCTGTGCGACGATCAGGCCGAGGTCGACCGATTGTGGGAGGCGCTCACCGCGGACGGCGGCGAGGAGAGCATGTGCGGCTGGCTCCGCGACCGCTGGGGCGTCAGCTGGCAGATCGTCCCGCGACGGCTGCTCGAGCTGCAGTCCGACCCGGACCGGGAGCGCGCGGCGCGTGCGAACCAGGCCATGCTGTCCATGCGCAAGCTCGACATCGCCGCGCTGGAGGCCGCCGCCGACGGTCGCTGACCCTGCGAGGTGCTCGTCGTTGCGGTCGCGCGCGGCGTGTCGCGTGCACCTGCGAGCACCTCGGCGGTAGGTCAGCGCGCGAGGAGGTCCTGCCAGGAGAGCAGGTGCTCCACGGTGACGCCGCCGTAGCCACGGAGCGACGAGAGCGCGGTGCGGACCTTGGCGGTCTCCGACTCCAGCAGCGCGGCCGAGTCGTCGCCGAACGTCGCACCGGGACCGCCGGCGACCTCCGGGGTGTCGGTCTCCACGCCGATGGTGAACGGGATGCGCTTCGCGGCGGCCGCGGTGGCCGCGGGCTTCGCGAAGGCGACGATCCCGTCGGAGCCTGCGGCATGGTCGCTGAACGCCACGATCGCCACAGAGCGCAGGTGGGGGAGCAGGGCGTCGAACGCCGTGCCTCCGGTCGGCTGCGGCTTGGCGGCAAGCCACCACGGCAGGTCTGCGCCGATCGGGACGCTGCCCGCGGCGACCTTCGCGCGGTCGTACATGGTCTGCAGCTTCGCGACGACCGCCGGGAGCTCGGAGTCGGAGGACACCACCCACGGCTCGACGTCGAACTGGATGGCGTCGAACGGCGCGGCGCGGAGTGCGGCCGAGGTCCAGGTCGCCGCCAGGTCCGGGTCGTCGGCCCAGCCGCCGTCGCCGCCGAGCGCGGCCACCGTCGTGACGCCGGCGCCGTGCAGTGCTCTGACGGCCTCCGTCAGCCACGCCGAGAAGGGGCCCTCGTCGGCCGCCCACGGCACCGAGAGGTAGACCGTGCGCAGGCGGTGCGCGGCGGCGAAGGAGGCGAGCGCCTGCGGCTCGAACTGCGGCATCCCCTGCCCGCGCGCGTCCACGGCCGGGTCGATCGGGTTGCCCCAGGCCCACATCGAGGAGATCGCGGAGGTCGGCGTCGAGCCGTCCGTCCGGGTGCTCACGGCCGCCGCCGGGGAGGTCGCGGCGAGGGCGGCTCCGGAGAGCGACACGGCGAGCACGGACGCGGCGATCGCGGCCTTGAGACGTCGAACCCGCACGGCACACCCTTCCTGGACAGGACAATTCCGGTACTGCGGTTTCGGGTGTGCAGTACGTCCATCATGTCAGGATCCAGTGCGGAGTCTATGCCGCGTTCGGGGTACACGACATGGGGCACAGGTGTGCCCCATGCGTTCGTCCCCCGCGCGTTCCTCAGTCGCGCCAGCCGAGCGCGGGCGCGATCTGGGTGACGATCGTCTCCAGCAGGTGCGCGTTGTAGTCGACGCCCAGCTGGTTCGGGACGGTCACGAGCAGGGTGTCGGCGTCGGCGACCGCGGCGTCCTCCCGCAGCTCCTCGACGATCCGCTCCGGCTCGCCGACGTGGCTCTTGCCGAACCGCGCCAGGCCGCCGTCGAGGTGCCCGACCTGGTCGTGGCGCTCGGCGAGCGCCGAGGCGCCGAAGTAGCGGCGGTCGAGGTCGGTCGTGATCGGCAGGATGCTGCGGCTCACGGAGACGCGCGGCTCCCGTTCCCAGCCTGCGGCCTTCCAGGCGTCCCGGTACTGCTGCAGCTGCTCGGCCTGCAGGTCGGAGAAGGCGACGCCGGTGTCCTCGGTGAGCAGGGTCGAGCTCATCAGGTTCAGGCCCTGCTCGGCCGCCCAGACCGCGGTCGCGCGCGTGCCCGCGCCCCACCAGATCCGGTCTCCGAGGCCGGGGGACTGCGGCTCGATCGCGAGCGCGCCGCGCTGGCCGCCGGTCATGGCCGGGTTCGCCTCCGCCACGCCCGCTCCGGCGATCGCGGCGCGGAACAGCTCGGTGTGCCGGCGCGCCATGTCCGCATCCGTCTCGCCCTCGGCCGGGACGTAGCCGAACGACTCCGACCCGCGCAGCGCGGTCTCGGGTGACCCGCGGCTGACGCCGAGCTGCAGCCGGCCGCCGCTGATGAGATCGGCCGCCGCCGCGTCCTCGGCCATGTAGAGGGGGTTCTCGTACCGCATGTCGATCACGGCCGTCCCGATCTCGATGCTCGAGGTGCGCGCGCCGATCGCGGCGAGCAGGGGGAACGGCGACGCCAGCTGCGGCGCGAAGTGGTGGACGCGGACGAACGCGCCGTCCGCGCCGAGCTCCTCCGCCGCGACGGCCAGCTCGATGGTCTGCGTGAGGGCGTCGGCCGCGGTGCGCGACACGGAGCCGGGGATGGGCTGGTAGTGCCCGAAGCTGAGGAACCCGATGCGTTTCACATCCACTCCAATCGGTCCTGCGTGCAGCGTATTCCGTCGAGGCGTCCGCCGGGTGGTGACATCACCTCACCACTCGACCGGGATTCCCGCGATGACTCACCACTCGGCGGCGCATCCGCGGCTAGGCTCGCGGACATGGCGGAGTGGCTGTGCGCGACCTGCGCGGTGGAGACGACCCCGATCGTGGATGGGGCGGGCGAGCATCCGCCCGCGGCCTGCCCGATCTGCGAGGACGAGCGGCAGTACGTGCCGCCGACGGGGCAGGAGTGGACGACGCTGCAACGCCTGCAGCGCGACGGCGAGCGTGTCGTCGTCACCGAGCTGGAGCCCGACCTGTACGGCCTGCGCAGCGAGCCGCGGGTCGGCATCGGGCAGCAGAGCATCCTGCTGCGCACTCCGGAGGGCAATCTGCTGTGGGACCCGACCGGCTACGTCGACGAGGCCGCCGCCACCGCCGTGCAGGACCTCGGCGGCGCCGCCGTGATCGCGACCAGCCACCCGCACATGTTCGGCGCGCAGGTGAGCTGGTCGCGCATGCTGGGCGACCCTCCCGTGCTCGTCAACGCGGCCGACCGGCACTGGGTGCAGCGGGAGGACCCGGCCATCCAGTCGTGGACGGGCGACGTGGAGGTGCTGCCCGGCGTCACCCTGCGCACGGTCGGCGGGCACTTCCCCGGGAGCGCGGTGGTGCACTGGGACCGCGGTGTCGTGCTCAGCGGGGACACCGTGTTCCCCGGGCCGTCGCAGCGGTGGGTGACGTTCCAGCGCAGCTACCCGAACGACATCCCGCTGTCGGCCGCCGTGGTACGACGGATCGCCGACACCGTGTGCGACCGGCCGTTCGACCGGATGTACGGCAACCTCGGCAACGTCGTCCCGGTGGACGCGCGCGAGGCCGTGCTGCGCTCCGCCGAGCGGTACATCGGCTGGGTGAGCGGGGCGTTCGACCACCTCACGTGAGCTGCGGCCGGCCGCGCCCCGGTCAAAGGAACGCGGCGAGCTCCAGCTCCATGGCGGGCTTCGGCTTGGCGCCGATGATCGTCTTGACGACCTCCCCGCCCTGGAACACCTTCATCACCGGCAGGGCGAGGGCCTTGTAGGCGACCGTCGTCTCCATGTTCTCGTCGGCGTTGATCTTGACGATGCGGATGCGGTCGGCGTGCTCCTCCTGCAGCTGCTGCAGGATGGGCGACAGCGCGCGGCACGGACCGCACCACTCCGCCCAGAACTCGACGACGGTGGTCCCCGGGGCCGCGAGCACCTCATCCGGGAAGCTGGCGTCCGTGACGCTCTCGATCGTGGTCATGCGGCCACGTTAAGGTCTGACCCCGGGGGCAGAGTCAAGCGGTGCCCCGCGGAACCTGTGCGAGCATGGGACGAGGAGGTGCGCATGGAGATCCTGAGCCCGCAGCAGATCCGCGAGTCGTTCGTCAACTGCTCCCGCAGCGAAGCCGAGGAGCTGCCGCTGCCGCCGGGGCTGCACGAGGTGGACTGGGCCCGGCGCGAGTACCTCGGCTGGCGCGACCCGAAGCTCCCGCAGCGCGGCTACGTCGTCATCCCGACCGCCGACGGCCCGGTGGGCATCGTGCTCCGCGCGTCGGAGGCCAGCATGCGGTCGCACGCGCCCTCGATGTGCGGCTGGTGCCAGGACGTGCACCTCACCAACGACGTGTGGTTCTGGTCGGCGCGCCGAGCGGGCCAGTCGGGGCGCAACGGGGACACGGTCGGGACGCTGGTGTGCGGCGCGTTCGAGTGCAGCGCCAACGTGCGCAGGACTCCGCCGCCGTCGTATGTCGGCTTCGACGCCGACCGGGTGGTGGAGGAGAGGATCACGGGCCTCGCCGAGCGGGCAAGGCGCTTCGCCGCGACGGTGGTCGGAGCCCGCATCTAGTCGTGCCGCTGGTGGGACTCGAACCCACACGCCCTTCCGGACAAAGCATTTTGAGTGCTCCGCGTCTGCCATTCCGCCACAGCGGCGCACAACATCACCTGAACAATACCGTAGGCTTTTACGCGTGACTGACCAGGAATCGACTCCCACCGCACCCCGCCGCGTCGTCGTGGCGGAGGACGAATCGCTCATCCGCCTCGACATCGTCGAGATCCTGCGCGACAACGGTTTCGAGGTCGTCGGGGAGGCCGGCGACGGCGAGACGGCCGTCGCGCTGGCGACCGAGCTGCGCCCCGACCTGGTGATCATGGACGTCAAGATGCCCCAGCTCGACGGCATCTCCGCGGCCGAGCGCCTCTCGAAGGACCACATCGCGCCCGTCGTGCTGCTGACCGCGTTCAGCCAGAAGGAGCTCGTGGAGCGCGCGACCGAGGCCGGCGCGCTGGCCTACGTCGTGAAGCCGTTCACCCCGAACGACCTGCTGCCCGCGATCGAGATCGCGCTGGCCCGCTACCAGCAGATCATCGCGCTCGAGGCCGAGGTCTCCGACATGGTGCAGCGCTTCGAGACCCGCAAGCTGGTCGACCGCGCGAAGGGCCTCCTCAACGAGAAGATGGGTCTCAGCGAGCCGGAGGCGTTCCGTTGGATCCAGAAGGCGTCCATGGACCGCCGACTCACCATGCACGACGTCGCCCAGGCGATCATCGACCAGCTCGCCCCCAAGAAGTAGGGGCCTCCCCAGCCGACAGCTCCTGAGTTCTTCGAGCGGATCGCGGCGATCCGCTCGAAGAACTCAGGAGCTGTTCGCGTGTCAGAGCTCCTTGATGAGGTTCGTGATGCGGATCGTGGAGCAGCGGCGGCCCTGGTCGTCGGTGATCGCGATCTCGTGCGTCGTCAGCGTCCGGCCCAGGTGGATGGGCGTGCACACCCCGGTCACGTAGCCGCTCGTCGCCGAGCGCGTGTGCGACGCGTTGATCTCGATGCCGACCGCGAGGCGGCCCTCGCCGGCGTAGAGGTTGGCCGACATCGAGCCGAGGGACTCGCCCAGCACGACGTAGGCGCCGCCGTGGAGGAGGTCCGCGGGCTGCGTGTTGCCCTCGACGGGCATGCGCGCCACGGCACGCTCCACGGTGAATTCGAGCATCTCGATGCCCATCTTCTCGGCCAGTCGGCCGAGCCCCCTCTGCTGCACGTACGCGAGCGCGTCTCCGGTCATCCTCGGCCTCTCCTGACGGTCGTCTGGACTGTCACCGGCCCCTTGTAGGCTGGCCTGGTGTCAGACTCCGAAAAGCCTACCCTCCTCGTCATAGACGGCCATTCGCTCGCTTTCCGGGCCTTCTACGCACTCCCGGTGGACAGCTTCGTGAACCGCGAGGGTCAGCACACGAACGCCATCCACGGCTTCATCGCGATGTTCATCAACCTGCTGCAGCAGCAGAAGCCGACCCACCTCGCGGTCGCGTTCGACATCTCCCGCTACTCCTTCCGCACGCGCGAGTACCCGGAGTACAAGGGCACCCGCGGCGAGACGCCGTCGGAGTTCGCCGGGCAGGTCCCGCTGCTCGAAGAGGCGCTGCACGCGATGAACGTGACGACCATCGCGAAGGAGGACTACGAGGCAGACGACATCCTCGCCACTCTCGCGCGACAGGGCGTGGAGCAGGGCTTCCGGGTGCTGCTGGTCTCGGGCGACCGCGACACCATCCAGCTGGTCAACGACGACGTGACGCTGCTGTACCCGAACGTGCGCGGCGTCTCCGAGCTCAAGATCTACGACCCGGCGGCGGTCCGCGAGAAGTACGGCATCGAGCCGCACGAGTATCCCGAGATCGCGGCCCTCGTCGGCGAGACCAGCGACAACCTGATCGGCATCGACAAGGTCGGCGAGAAGACCGCCGTCAAGTGGGTGCAGCAGTACGGCACGGTCGAGAACATCGTCGCGCACGCCGACGAGATCAAGGGAGTGGTCGGCCAGAACCTGCGCGACCAGAAGGAGAACGCGCTCCGCAACCGCCGGCTGAACCAGCTGCGCGACGACGTGGAACTGCCGATCG
This sequence comes from Leifsonia sp. C5G2, assembly GCF_013359685.1. Lineage (GTDB taxonomy): Bacteria > Actinomycetota > Actinomycetes > Actinomycetales > Microbacteriaceae > Leifsonia. The sequence goes on along the minus strand of NZ_JABFMV010000002.1, from coordinate 256,575 downwards.
GCCCGGCCGACCTGGAGCGCAAGCCGCTCAACGAGAGCGCGGTGCGCGACATCTTCGCCCGGCTGCAGTTCAAGACGCTGCTCGAGCGGCTGATGAAGACGGCCGCCGAGGAGGGCATGCTCGATGGCGCCGTGGGTGCCCTCGAGGTCGGCGACGCGGGTGCGGTGAGTGCGCCCGCCGTGCGCACGATGATCGACGAGGAACTCGGCAACTGGCTCACGAAGGCCTCCGCCGACGGCACGGCGATCGCGGTGCAGCTGGAGACCGGCCCCGCGGGCATCACCGGCTTCGGTCTCGCCACCGCCGACGACTCCGTCTACGTGCCGTGGGTCGCCGGCCGGCCCGACTACACCGCGCTGGAGGAGTGGCTCGCGAGCAGCGCTCCGAAGTACTTCTTCCACGCCAAGCCGCAGTTCAAGGCGCTGAGCCGGGCCGGCTTCGTCGTCGACGGGCTCGCCTTCGACACGCGCATCGCCTCCTGGCTCGTGAAGCCGGGAGCCGCCGCGCAGTCCCTCGCCGAGCAGGTCTACGAGGTGCTCGGCGAGACGCTGCCCGTCTCCGACCCGAACCAGCTCGTCCCGATCAACGACGCGGTCAGCCCGGCCACCGAGGCCTGGTTCATCCGCCGCGTCGCCGAGGGGCAGATGATCGCGCTCGACGAGGGCACCCGCGGGGTGCTCGACGACATCGAGCTCCCGCTGGTCGCCGTGCTCGCCGAGATGGAGCTGAACGGCGTCACCATCGACAGCGCCGTGCTCTCCCGGCTGCGCGGCCAGCTGACCGACAAGGCCAACGACTTCGCGGCGCAGGCGTACGCGCAGATCGGGCACGAGATCAACCTCGGCTCGCCGAAGCAGCTCCAGCAGGTCCTCTTCGAGGAGCTCGGGATGCCGAAGACGCGCGCGACGAAGACGGGCTACTCGACCGACGCCGGCTCGCTGGCCGACCTGCAGGAGAAGAACCCGCACCCGTTCCTCGGGCTGCTGCTGCAGCACCGCGACGCCACCAAGCTCAAGCAGATCGTGGAGACCCTGGAGCGGTCGGTGGAGAGCGACGGGCGCATCCACACCACCTACGACCAGACCGGCACGAGCACGGGCCGCATCTCGTCGAACGACCCGAACCTGCAGAACATCCCGATCCGCACGGAGGAGGGGCGCGAGATCCGCGCCGCGTTCCGGCACGGCGAGGGCTTCGAGACGCTGCTGACCGCCGACTACTCGCAGATCGAGATGCGGATCATGGCGCACCTCTCCGAAGACCCGGGGCTGATCGAAGCGTTCAACGCGGGGGAGGACCTGCACCGGTTCGTCGGCTCGCGCGTCTTCGGCGTCTCGCCGGCAGAGGTGACGGCCGCGATGCGCACGAAGGTCAAGGCGATGTCGTACGGGCTCGCCTACGGCCTGAGCGCGTTCGGCCTCTCGAAGCAGCTGCGCATCGAGACGTCGGAGGCGCGTCAGCTGATGAGCGACTACTTCGAGCGGTTCGGCTCGGTGCGCGACTACCTGCGCAACGTGGTCGAGCAGGCGCGCGTCGACGGCTTCACCGAGACGATCTTCGGCCGCCGCCGGCCGTTCGCCGACCTCACCTCCACCAACCGGGTCCTGCGCGAGAACGCCGAACGCCAGGCGCTGAACGCGCCCATCCAGGGCTCGGCCGCCGACATCATGAAGGTCGCGATGCTCGGCATCGCGGGCGACATGATCGACCAGCGCCTCGAATCCCGGATGCTTCTGCAGGTGCACGACGAGCTCATCTTCGAGGTGGCGACGGGCGAGTGGGAGGCGCTCGAGTCGATCGTGCGCACGCGCATGGCGGGCGCCGCCGACCTCCGGGTTCCGCTCGAGGTGCAGGTCGGCCGCGGCGCGAACTGGGACGCCGCCGCGCACTGATCCGCCCGGCGTACGCTGACGTCGTGAGCGAGCTGGAGCCGCGAGGCCGGGGACGACTGCGCAGGTCGCGGCGGAAGGCCGCCGTTCCGCGTCGCATCCCGAGCGAGGTCGTCCCGGTGCCGATCGCGGAGGTGCGGGAGTTCGTGCGGGACGCGGTGCGGGGGACCAGCCTGACGGACCCCTTCGCCCAGCTCCTCGGCGGCTACGCGCTGTTCGAGCCGCGACTCCGGTTCGTGGCGGTGGACGATGGGCACACGCGCATCGAGTTCGACGCGGCCGGGCGGGTCGCCGGAGCGGAGACACTCCTCTACACGCGTCGCCTGGGCGAGATCGACCGGTTCTTCGTCGCGCTGCGGGACGAGCTGGATCGCCGGGAGAGTCACAGGAGACCGGCCGCGAACGGACCGGCCGTCGAACGCGGCGAGTGACGATGGGCGGATGAGGAGAGTCGTCCACAGCCCGGCGCGTCCGACGACCTGTCCACACCCTCGGGCTTTCCGTGCGGCCGGGAGGCGGTCGTCGGTAGGGTCGAACCATGACCAACGATCAGAAGCGCGAACCCACCCCGGTCGACACGATCGCCGAGGAGTGGGTCGACACCCAGCTCGAGCTGTACCCGGAGTACCACGTCTGGCTCGGCCGCCCCGGCCGTGAGGGCGAGTACGCCGACTACTCGCCCGCCGGCGCGGAGCACGCGACCGCCAAGGTGAAGGAGGCGCTCGCCCGCATCGAGGCGGCGGAGCCGGTCGACGAGATCGACCGCATCACCAAGATGGACCTCGCTCGCGAGCTGCAGCTCACCGTCGAGAAGCACGAGGCCGGCTTCGGGCAGCGCGACCTCAACGTCATCGCCTCGCCGGCGCAGGAGCTGCGCGAGGTTTTCGACCTGGTCCCGACCGACACCGAAGACGACTGGGCCAACGTCGCCAAGCGGCTGCACAACCTCCCGGCCGCCATGCAGGGCTACATCGAGACGCTGCGCAGCGGCATCGCGGCGGGCAACGTCCCGGCGGTGCGGCAGGTGCGCGAGGTGCTCGCCCAGGCCCGCAAGCAGGTCGCCGACACCGGGTTCTTCTTCGAGTTCGCGGCCGGGGCCCGTCCGCTGAACGGCGAGCTTCCCGAGTCGCTGAAGAACGACCTGGCGGCGGGCGCGACCGAGTCGGCGCAGGCGTACGCGGCGCTGGCGGAGTTCCTGGAGAACGAGCTCGCCCCGCACGCCCCGGAGAAGGACGCGGTCGGGCGCGAGCTCTACGCTCTCGCGTCGCGCGGGTTCCTCGGGGCGACGGTCGATCTCGACGAGACCTACGAGTGGGGCATCGAGGAGCTCGCCCGCATGCGCGCCGAGCAGGAGTCGATCGCGAACGAGATCAAGCCGGGCGCGAGCGTGCTCGAGGCGATCGCGTTCCTCGACGGCGACGCCAGCCGCAAGCTGCACGGCACCGACGCGCTGCAGCGCTGGATGCAGGAGACCAGCGACCGCGCGATCGAAGAGCTCGGGAAGTCGCACTTCGACATCCCGGCCGAGATCCGCCGGCTGGAGTGCATGATCGCCCCGACCCAGGAAGGCGGCATCTACTACACCGGCCCGAGCGACGACTTCGCGCGCGCCGGCCGCATGTGGTGGAGCGTCCCGGAGGGCGTGACCGAGTTCGACACGTGGCGCGAACTCACCACCGTCTACCACGAGGGCGTCCCGGGGCACCACCTGCAGATCGCGCAGGCCACTTACAACAAGGCGCAGCTGAACTCGTGGCGGCGGATCGCCGGCACGTCCGGCCATGCCGAGGGCTGGGCGCTGTACGCGGAGCGGCTCATGGAGCAGCTCGGCTACCTCGACGACCCGGCCGACCGCCTGGGCATGCTCGACGGGCAGCGCATGCGCGCGGCCCGCGTCGTGCTCGACATCGGCGTGCACCTCGAGAAGCCGCTGCCCGACGGATCGCGGCCGTGGACGGGGGAGGACGCCTTCCCGTTCCTCCGCGAGAACGTCAACATGAACGACGGGTTCGTGCGGTTCGAGGTCAACCGCTACCTGGGCTGGCCGGGGCAGGCGCCGTCGTACAAGATCGGTCAGCGCATCTGGGAGCAGCTGCGCGACGAGTACGCGCGCCGCGAGGGCGACGCGTTCGACATCAAGGCGTTCCACAAGAAGGCGCTCGACATCGGCGGCGTCGGCCTCGACACGCTGAAGGCGGCGCTGCTCGACTGAGCGGCCGTCGTGCGCATCCCGACCTCCCCGTGACCTCTCCCTACCGCGCCGTGCTGGGCCAGGCGTTCGATGAGCTGCACCCTCGGCTGCAGACGTACTTCGACGCCATCCCTCCCGGCGCGGTGGGGCGCGGCTCCGGCGAGTTCGACACCGTGGGGACCCCGCGGCGTTGGCTGTGGCCGGTGCTCGCGCTGTTCGCGCCGGCGCACGTGCTGTTCCCGGTCTGGCAGCGGCGGGTCCCGTTCACGGTCGAGAACCGGCCGGTCGTGCGCGGCGACGGCTCACCGGCCGTCGCCGCCGAGCGGGTGTTCGCCCTGCGCGGTCGCACGGTGACGATGCTCGACGAGATCGGGGTGGAGGACGGCGCGCTGATCGATCGGCTCGGGAGCCCGGTGCGCACGGTCGCCCGCTTCGCCGCGTCCGTGCGCGACGGCGGACTCCGGCTGCGGTCGACAGCGGTCTGGATCGTGATCGCGGGGCGGAGGGTGCGCATCCCACGGCCGCTCGCACCGATCGTGGTGCTGACCGAGCGGTGGGACGACGAGGCGGAGCGCCAGCGGGTCTCGATCACCGTGACCGCGCCGGTGATCGGGCGGGTCTACCAGTACGGCGGCCGGTTCCACTACGGCATCGAGGCGACGACCGATCAGAGCAACGAACAGAAGGGGGAGCGGTCGCCGTGAGCGAACGCATCGTGATCGCCGGGGCATCCGGCTTCGTCGGGCGGTACCTGGAGCAGCACTACCGGAGCGCGGGAGCGGAGGTCGTGCTGCTCGGGCGCGCAGGTCCCGATGTCCGCTGGGACGATCCGGACGGGCTTCGGGCGGCCGTCACGGGGGCCGCTGCGGTGATCAATCTCGCCGGCAAGAGCGTGAACTGCCGCTACAACGACGCCAACCGGGCCGAGATCTTCCGGTCGCGCCTGGAGACCACCCGCGCCGTGGGCGACGCGATCGCCGCGAGCGACGCGCCGCCTCCGGTCTGGTTCAACGCCTCGACCGCGACGATCTACCGGCACGCCGAGGACCGGCCGATGACCGAGTCGACCGGGGAGCTCGGCACCGGCTTCTCGGTCGAGGTCGCGAAGGCGTGGGAGCGGGAGCTGTTCGCCGGCGACCTGCCCACCACGCGCCGGGTCGCCCTGCGCATGGCGATCGTGCTCGGCGACGGAAGCGCGCTGACGCCGCTGGTGAACCTGGTCCGTGCGGGACTCGGCGGGCCGCAGGTCGACGGGCCCTGGGTCGCCACCTCGGCGCGGCGGAGCGCCGGGACGTTCCACGAGTTCCGGGCGCGCGGGGGAGCGCAGCGGTTCAGCTGGGTGCACATCGCCGACGTGCTCGGCGCGATCGAGTTCCTCCGCGACCGGCCCGACCTGGACGGCGCGGTGAATGTGTCGGCGCCGAACCCGACCGACAACCGCACCTTCATGGCGACGCTGCGCCGCCTGCTCGGCCGGCGGATCGGCCTCCCTGCGTACCGCTGGATGCTCGAGATCGGGTCCGCGGCGATCTGCACCGAGACCGAACTGGTGCTGAAGAGCCGGTGGGTGCTGCCCGAACGACTGCTCGACGCCGGCTACTCGTTCGTCCATCCCGAACTGGAGCCGGCGCTCCGCGACATCCTGTCCGAGCGCGGCTTGCTGGACGGCGTCGCAGGCCGGTAGACTAGAACGTCACTTGTGTGACATCCCTATCCGCTTGCCCTTCGCGGAACACACGAAAATCATCGCGATCGGCCTGATTCCTGTCCAATACGGAGCACCCACTACATGACAACCGCAACGACCGACAAGGCACCCAAGCAGGTCGCCGTCAACGACATCGGATCTGCTGAGGACTTTCTTGCCGCGGTCGAAAAGACGCTGAAGTTCTTCAACGACGGAGACCTGATCGAGGGCACTGTCGTCAAGATCGACCGCGACGAGGTCCTCCTCGACGTCGGTTACAAGACGGAGGGCGTCATCCCCTCCCGCGAGCTTTCCATCAAGCACGACGTCGACCCCAGCGAGGTCGTCGAGGTCGGCGACACCGTCGAGGCCCTCGTTCTCCAGAAGGAGGACAAGGAGGGTCGCCTCATCCTGTCCAAGAAGCGTGCGCAGTACGAGCGCGCCTGGGGCGATGTGGAGAAGATCAAGGAGGCCGACGGCGTCGTCACCGGTACGGTGATCGAGGTCGTCAAGGGCGGCCTGATCGTCGACATCGGCCTGCGCGGCTTCCTGCCGGCGTCGCTCATCGAGCTGCGCCGCGTCCGCGACCTGACGCCGTACCTGGGCCAGGAGATCGAGGCCAAGATCCTCGAGCTCGACAAGAACCGCAACAACGTGGTGCTCTCGCGCCGCGCGCTGCTGGAGCAGACCCAGTCGGAGTCCCGCACCACCTTCCTCAACAACCTGCACAAGGGCCAGGTCCGCAAGGGCGTCGTCTCGTCGATCGTCAACTTCGGTGCGTTCGTCGACCTCGGCGGCGTCGACGGCCTCGTCCACGTGTCGGAGCTCTCCTGGAAGCACATCGAGCACGCCTCCGAGGTCGTCGAGGTGGGCCAGGAGGTCACCGTCGAGATCCTCGAGGTCGACCTCGACCGCGAGCGCGTCTCCCTGTCGCTCAAGGCGACGCAGGAGGACCCGTGGCAGGTCTTCGCCCGCACCCACGCGATCGGTCAGGTCGCACCGGGCAAGGTCACCAAGCTGGTTCCGTTCGGTGCGTTCGTCCGCGTCGCCGACGGCATCGAGGGCCTCGTGCACATCTCGGAGCTGTCCGGCAAGCACGTCGAGCTGGCCGAGCAGGTCGTCTCGGTGGGCGACGAGGTGTTCGTCAAGGTCATCGACATCGACCTGGAGCGCCGCCGCATCTCGCTGTCGCTCAAGCAGGCGAACGAGGGCGTCGACCCGGAGGGCACCGAGTTCGACCCGGCGCTCTACGGCATGGTCACCGAGTACGACGACCAGGGCAACTACAAGTACCCGGAGGGCTTCGACCCGGAGACCAACGAGTGGAAGGAAGGCTTCGAGACGCAGCGCGACGAGTGGGAGCAGCAGTACGCTGCGGCCCAGGCGCGCTGGGAGGCGCACAAGCGCCAGGTCGCGAAGGGCCTCGAGGAGGCTGCTGCCGACAGCGGCACCTCGACCTACTCCTCCGAGACGGGTTCGGGCGGAACGCTCGCCGACGACGAGTCGCTCGCGGCTCTGCGCGAGAAGCTCAGCTCCAACAACTGAGAAACCTCTCTCAGAGACGGCCGGTCCTTCGGGGCCGGCCGTTTCGTCGTTCCCGGGGCTCGCGACTGCGGCCGGGCCGCGCGGCTAGGCTGGGCAAGTGCAGCTGATCGGACTCACCGGCGGGATCGCCTCCGGAAAATCGACCATCGCGTCCCGGCTCGCCGAGCACGGCGCGGTCGTCGTGGACGCAGACCGCATCGCCCGCGAGGTCGTCGAGCCCGGCACACCCGCTCTCGCGCAGATCGCCGAGCGTTTCGGCGACGGGGTGATCGCACCGGACGGAAGCCTCGACCGGCCCGCCCTCGGTGCGATCGTCTTCGGGGATCCCGAAGCGCTGCGGGCGCTGAACGGGATCACGCATCCGGCCGTGCTCGCCGCGTCGACGGCCCGCTTCCGGGCAGCGGCCGAGGCGGACCCGGACGCGATCGTCGTCTACGACGTTCCGCTGCTGGTCGAGTCCGCCAACGAATACCCGTTCGACCGCGTCGTCGTGGCGCACGCCGATGAGGCGACCCGCATCCGCCGGCTGGTCGAGCTGCGCGGGATGGACGCCGCCGAGGCCGAGCGGCGCATCCGCTCGCAGGCATCCGACGAGGAGCGGCTCGCCGTCGCCGACGACGTCATCGACACCGGCGGGACGCTGCAGCACACGCGCGACCAGGTGGATGCGCTCTGGAGACAGCTCCGCGGCCGCGCCTGACCGCGCCGTGCAGCGGAGGCGTTCCGCTGTGAGCGAGAGCGGGCCCCGGTGTCGGTGGTCCTTCCTAGACTGAAGACATGCTTCCCACGCGCTCCGTCCGTCCCTTCGAGGTCGTCAGCGAGTACAGCCCGAGCGGCGACCAGCCCCAGGCGATCGCCGAGCTGGCCGGGCGCATCAACGCGGGCGAGACCGACGTGGTGCTGCTGGGCGCGACCGGTACGGGCAAGTCCGCGACGACCGCGTGGCTGATCGAGCAGGTGCAGCGGCCGACGCTGGTGCTCGCCCACAACAAGACGCTCGCGGCCCAGCTCGCCAACGAGTTCCGCGAGCTGCTGCCCAACAACGCCGTCGAGTACTTCGTCTCGTACTACGACTACTACCAGCCCGAGGCGTACGTCCCGCAGACCGACACCTTCATCGAGAAGGACTCCTCGATCAACGCCGAGGTGGAGCGGCTGCGGCACTCGACCACGAACTCGCTGCTCAGTCGGCGTGACGTGGTCGTCGTGTCCACCGTGTCGTGCATCTACGGCCTCGGCGCGGCGGAGGAGTACCTGGAGGCGATGGTCGCGCTGCAGGTGGGGCAGAACGTCGGCCGCGACGCTCTCATCCGCCGCTTCGTCAACATGCAGTACGAGCGCAACGACGTCGACTTCTCGCGCGGCAAGTTCCGTGTCCGCGGCGACACCATCGAGATCATCCCGGTGTACGAGGAGAACGCGATCCGCATCGAGCTGTTCGGCGACGAGATCGAGGCGCTGTACTCGCTGCACCCGCTCACCGGCGAGGTGATCCAGAAGATGGACGCCGTGTCGGTCTTCCCGGCGACGCACTACGCCGCCAGCCCGGCGACGATGCAGCGCGCCATCGGCACCATCCAGGAGGAGCTGGGGGAGCGGCTGCAGGAGCTGGAGCGCGAGGGCAAGCTGCTCGAAGCCCAGCGGCTGCGCATGCGCACGCAGTTCGACCTGGAGATGATGGAGCAGATCGGCTTCTGCTCCGGCATCGAGAACTACTCGCGGCACATCGACGGCCGCCTCCCGGGCGAGGCGCCGCACTGCCTGCTCGACTACTTCCCGGACGACTTCCTCGTGGTCATCGACGAGTCGCACGTGACGGTCCCGCAGATCGGCGCCATGTACGAGGGCGACGCGTCCCGCAAGCGCACGCTGGTGGAGCACGGCTTCCGGCTGCCGAGCGCGCTCGACAACCGGCCGCTGAAGTGGAACGAGTTCAAGGACCGCGTCGGCCAGACCGTGTACCTGTCGGCCACCCCGGGCAAGTACGAGATGGGCATCGCCGACGGCGTGGTGGAGCAGATCATCCGCCCGACCGGCCTCGTCGACCCCGAGATCGTGGTCAAGCCCACCAAGGGCCAGATCGACGACCTGCTCGAAGAGATCCGCGTGCGCGTCGAGCGCGATGAGCGCGTGCTCGTCACCACGCTGACCAAGAAGATGGCCGAGGAGCTCACCGACTTCCTCGCCGAGGCCGGGGTGAAGGTGCGCTACCTGCACTCCGATGTCGACACCCTGCGCCGCGTCGAGCTGCTGACCGAGCTGCGGGCGGGCGTGTACGACGTGCTCGTCGGCATCAACCTGCTGCGCGAGGGACTCGACCTGCCGGAGGTGTCGCTCGTCGCGATCCTCGACGCCGACAAGGAGGGCTTCCTGCGGTCGTCGACCTCGCTCATCCAGACGATCGGCCGTGCCGCGCGTAACGTCTCCGGCTCGGTGCACATGTACGCGGACGTCCTGACCGACTCCATGAAGAGCGCGATCGAGGAGACCGAGCGCCGCCGCGAGAAGCAGATCGAGTACAACCGGGTGAACGGGATCGACCCGCAGCCGCTGCGCAAGCGGATCGCCGACATCACGGACGTGCTCGCGCGCGAGGAGGCCGACACCGCCCGCATGCTCGCGGGCCGGGAGCAGAAGCGCAAGAGCCCGACGCCGAACCTGCGCAACGGCGGCATCGCCGCGCAGGGTGCGGCCGAGCTGGAGTCGCTGATCGCCGACCTCAACCAGCAGATGCTGGCGGCGGCGGGCGAGCTCAAGTTCGAGCTGGCGGCGCGGTTGCGCGACGAGCTCTCCGACCTCAAGCGCGACCTCCGGCAGATGGAGAAGGCAGGCCACCTGGGCTGACCGTCGCCCGCCGGCCGCCACGGCGGGTTACGGTGGCAGGGTGGCAGCGAGGACGACGGGACGCCGGTGGACGCTCGCGGCCTGCGTCGTCCTGGTGGGGATCGCCGTGGTGGCGGTCGCGTTCCAGGGCGCACCGGAGTTCAGCGCGCCACGGATGTTCCTGCCGCCGGGGCCGGTCCGCACCGGCGCCCCCGACCAGGGGATGACGGGGACGCCCGAGCCGCAGGAGGCGTCCCACCCGCTCCGCCTCGACCTGACCTGGCTCCTGGTCGCGCTCGTCATCCTGGCCGTCATCGTCGTCCTGGCGATCCTCTGGCGCCGCCGTCGGCGTCCGCAGGCGCCGCCGAGCCTGCCCGAGCTCGCCGACCTGTCCGGCAGCGAGCTCTCCGACGCACCCCGCGAGGCGGAGCCGGAGCCCGAGCCCGAGCAGGTGCGCCGCGGCCTCGACCGCGCTGCCGAGGAGCTCGCCGGGCCACGCGAACCGCGCGACGCCATCGAGCGCGCCTGGGTGGGGCTGGAGGAGGGCGCGGCCGATTCGGGCGTGCGCAGGCTCCCCGCGGAGACGCCCGCCGAGTTCGCGGCCCGGATCGTCGCCCGGGTCGACGCCGACCGAGACGCCGCCGCACGCCTCCTCGCCGTCTACCAGCGCGCCCGCTTCGGCTCCGCGCCCGTCACCGCGGAGGACGTGGACATCGCCCGCGCCGCCGTCGAGACCCTCCGAGTCTCCTGGGGCCGCCATCCCGCCGTCGGCCGAGGGGCGACCTCGTGAGCCGCGCGCGCCGGCTCCCGCCGCGCGTACTGCGACGGCTGATCCTGTCCGTCCTCCTCGGCGTCGCCGTCGGGGCCGCGGCGTGGTCCCTCGGGATGGACGCCGCGCACGCCGTCGGACTGGGAGCGGCGGCCGCGGCGCTCGTCGCCTGCCTGTCGGCCCTGGGGGAGGCGGCGGACCTGACCTGGGCCGTCCCCGCTCCGGAGCCGCGCCCCGGCGCCCGGCGCGACATCGTCCAGCTCGGCTGGTCGCTCGGCTCCCGCGGCGGCCGCGTCTCGCCGGAGGGACTGCGCCGCCTGCGGCTGGTCGCCGAGCGCGCCCTCGCCATCCACGGTCTCGACCTGCACGACAGCGCCGCCGACCCCTCGCTGGAGCGACTGCTCGGCGCCGAGGTGCTGGCCGTGCTCCGCCGCGGGTCCACCGCTGCCCCGCCACGGACGGCGTTCGTCGCGGTCGTGCTGCACCGACTCGAGGCGCTCGACGACGCCACGCCCATCCGTCCCACCGCCCACCCCGCCCCCGAGGAGACGCACCGTGCACGATGACCCCCGCACCACCGACCCGGAGCCGCTCGCCGTCCCCGAGGTCGCCCGGCTCGGCGCCGAGGTGCTCGACCGCGTCGGCACTGTGGTCGTCGGGATGCGCGGCCCGCTCCGCATCGCCTTCGCGACCCTCCTCGCCGGCGGTCACGTGCTGTTCGAGGACGTGCCGGGGCTGGGCAAGACGCTGGCCGCGCGCAGCATCGCCGCCGCGGTCGGCCTCGACTTCCGCCGGCTGCAGTGCACGCCCGACCTGCTGCCGTCCGACATCACCGGCTCGTTCGTCTACGTGCCCGGTTCGGCCGACTTCGAGTTCCGGCCCGGGCCGGTGTTCACCGGACTGTTCCTGGCCGACGAGATCAACCGCACGTCGCCCAAGACGCAGTCCGCGCTGCTGGAGGCGATGGCGGAGGGGCAGGTGTCGGTGGAGGGCCGCAGCTTCCCGCTCCCGACGCCGTTCCACGTCGTCGCCACCGCCAACCCGATCGAGTCGGAGGGCACGTACGCGCTGCCCGAGGCGCAGCTCGACCGGTTCATGGTGCGGCTGAGCGTCGGCTACCCGGACGAGGAGGGGGAGTCGCGCGTGCTGCTCGCCCGGGTGGCCCGCCGCCACGAGGTCGCACAGGTCGAGCCGGTGATCGACGCGGCGACGCTGGCCGCGATGCAGGCCGGCGTGGAGGCGGTGGATGTGGACCCGGACATCGCCGCGTACTGCGTGCGCCTGGCCGCCGCCACGCGCGCGCACCGCTCCGTCGAGGTCGGAGCGTCCCCGCGCGGCTCGCAGGGTCTGCTGCTGGTCGCCCGCGCCCTCGCCGTGCTCGACGGCCGCGACTTCGTCCTCCCGGACGACGTCAAGGCGGTCGCCGTGCCCGTCCTCGCGCACCGGCTCACCTTGACGGTTCAGGCCTGGACCGGCGGGGTCGGCGCCGAGCAGGTGGTCCGCGAGGTCGTCGCCACGGTCGCCGGTCCTCCCGCCGTCGGCGTCGGCCGGCGCGCGCACGCGGACGGCCGTGACTGACCGCGGGCGACCGCCCGCCGGTGGCGGCTGGATGCTGAGCCCGGCGCTCGCGGGCGCGGTGATCGTCGGCCTCGTGGGGCTGGTCGCGGCGTTCGTGATGTCGCGCCCGGAGCCGGCGTTCGTCGGCGCGCCGCTGCTGCTGGCTGCGGCGGTGGCGTGGGATCGCCGTCCGCCCGCGGATGCGGACGGGGATGACGACGCGCAGCCCCGCATCACCGTCGCCGCGGACGAGACCGCTTCCGGCTCGTCCGCCGCTCCGACGGTCGCCGTGCGCATCGCGGCGACCGCCATGCGGCATCCCGATGCCGTGCAGGTGCGGCTCGAGCTCGGTGGAGCGGCGCCGGTCGACGCCGTCCTCACCCCGCGGGCCGCGGCGCGGATCGCCGCGGACGTCCCGGTCGTGCACTCCGGCCGGCAGCGGGTCGCCGCCGCGCAGGCGCGGGAGCTCGGGGCCGACGCGTCCTGGGCGTCCGAGCCGGCGGAGCAGGCGGAGCTCGAGCGGGTGGTCCGCCCGCGACGCCGTCCGGTGCGCAGTCTGCCGCTGCCCGCGCGCCTGCTGGGGCTGACCGGGCAGCACGTCTCCACCCGGCCCGGCGACGGCGGCGAGTTCCGTGACGTCGACCTGTTCCATCCGGGCGACCGCCTGCGCCGGATCGACTGGCGTGCGACCGCCCGGGCCGGCCGGGCGGGCGAGTTGTACGTCCGCCGGACGACGGCGACTTCGGATGCCGCGGTGCACCTGGTCGTGGACGCGCGCGACGACGTGAGCGGCGTGGTGGCGGACTGGTCGCGGGCGTACCCGCGCCCCGCCCTCTCGTCGCTCGATGTCGCGCGGGAGGCCGCGGCGTCCCTTGCCGCGGCCTACGCGGCGGCGGGGGACAGGGTCGGCTTCGACGACCTGGGCGGCGCGCAGCGGGTGCTCCCGCCCCGCGCCGGCGCCCGGCACCGCGAGCGGGTGCTCCGGGCGATCGACCTGACGACGGCGACCGGCACGCTCTACCAGCGGGTGAGGTCGCCCCGGCTCTCACCGGGGGCGCTGGTCTTCGTGCTCTCGACGTTCCTCGACGACCAGCCGATCACGCTCGCCCTCACCTGGCGGGCGGCCGGGCACCGGGTGATCGCGGTGGATGTGCTGCCCGCGCGCGACGCCCGCGACCTGAGCGCGCGCGAGCGCCTGGCGCTGCGGACGGTCGAGCTCGAGCGCCGGCTGCGGCTGCAGCAGCTGCAGTCGGGTGGTGTGGAGCTGATGCCGTGGGCCGACGTCCCCGCTCGCGAGGCCGCTCTGCGCGCCCTGACCGGCGGAGGGCGGAGGCGATGAGCCAGGAGCGCGCGCCGGACCGCAGCGCCGGGCGGGCCTCGTCCCTCGGCGTCCGCACCCTGCCCGGCTGGTCGGTGCGCGCCCTGTTCGCCGCCGTCGCCCTCACCCTGCTCCTCGCCGGGGTGCCGGAGGGTCCGTGGACCGCGATCGGCGCCCTGCTGGTCGGCGTCTCGGTGTGGCGCCCGCGGTGGAGGACGGTGTGGGTGCTCGCCGGCGTCCTGGTGCTCTCGTCGCTGGTGGAGCCCGGCACGCTCACCCTGCGCATCCTCGCGCTCGTCGCCGGAGTGCATGCGCTGCACGTCCTCGGCTCGTGGATGCTCGCGGTCCCCTCGGCGGCGCGGCTGCAACCGGCCGTGCTGCTCCCGTCGTTGCGTCGGTTGGTGTTCATCCAGGTCCCGGTGCAGGCGGCCACGGTCGCCCTGCTCGTCGCCGGGCAGCGGGCGTCGCTCCCGCTGCTGGCCGCGGTCGCCGGGGCCGCACTGGTGGCCCTGGCGGCGATGCTGCTGCCGCCGCTGCTCCGCCGCCCGCCGCGCTGAGCGCGTCCGATCCCATCGCAGCGGTTCCAATGTCGGTGGTCGCGCATAGACTCGCGCGTGCGTGGGATGCACCTGCCCGAGAGGGTAGAATCGAACGGATGTTCGATGGTCGGGTGCGGTGCGCGGTGGGCGAACACGGGCCGACCACGCGGAGAGATGGCGGAGAATAGAGCGAGTGAGTGGCGGGCGAGTGAGCAGCGGGCGAGTGGACGACGAGCGAGTGGGTGGCGAGACCGGGAGCATCGGCTCCGGGGGCTTCGGCGGCAGCATCAGCCGCGTGACGGGTTCGCACCTCAGCGTGCGCGGAGCGCGGGTGCACAACCTGCACAACGTCGACCTCGAGATCCCGCGCGACTCGATGGTCGTGTTCACCGGGCTGTCCGGATCGGGCAAGTCGTCGCTCGCGTTCGACACGATCTTCGCCGAGGGCCAGCGCCGCTACGTCGAGTCGCTGTCGGCGTACGCGCGCCAGTTCCTCGGCCAGGTCGACCGCCCCGACGTCGACTTCATCGAGGGGCTGAGCCCCGCCGTCTCGATCGACCAGAAGTCGACCAACCGCAACCCGCGGTCGACCGTCGGCACGATCACCGAGATCTACGACTACATGCGCCTGCTCTGGGCCCGCATCGGCGTGCCGCACTGCCCGGTCTGCGGTGAGCGCATCCAGCGCCAGACCGTGCAGCAGATCGCCGACCAGCTGATGGAGCTCGAGCCGGGCACCCGGTACATGGTCGTCAGCCCTGTCGTCTCGCAGAAGAAGGGCGAGTTCGTCGACCTGTTCAAGGAGCTCGCGGCGAGCGGCTACTCGCGCGCGCTGGTCGACGGCGAGCAGGTGCAGCTGTCCGACCCGCCGACGCTGAAGAAGCAGTACAAGCACGACATCTCCGTGGTGATCGACCGCCTGGTGGCCGGCCCCGACATCCTCGGCCGCCTCACCGACTCGCTGGAGACCGCCCTCCGGCTCACCGACGGGCTCGTGCAGGTCAACTACGTCGACCGCGAGGGCCCGGCCGCGTGGCAGAACTTCAGCGAGAAGCTGTCCTGCCCGAACGGCCACCCCATCCAGCTCACCGAGATCGAGCCCCGCACGTTCTCGTTCAACGCGCCGTTCGGCGCCTGCCCCGAGTGCTCCGGCCTCGGCACGCGCATGTCGGTGGATGAGGAGCTCCTGCTCGGCGACGACCACCTCAGCATCGCCGAGGGCGTCATCGTGCCGTGGACGACCCAGGGCAAGGGCCTGTTCAACTACTACGAGAAGCTGCTCGACGGCCTCGCGCGCGACCTCACGTTCTCGCTCAAGACACCGTGGGCGAAGCTCCCGAAGGATGTGAAGGACGCCGTGCTGCACGGCGACAACTTCGAGGTCAAGGTCAAGTGGAAGAACCGCTACGGCCGTGAGATGTCCTACACCTCCGGCTTCGAGGGCGTGGTGCCGTACATCGAGCGCCAGTACCTGCAGGCCGAGACCGACACGCAGCGCGCCCGCTGGGCCGAGTACCTGCGCGAGGTGCCGTGCCCGGTCTGCGGCGGCAAGCGGCTGAAGCCCGAGGTGCTCGCGGTGCTCGTGCACGGCAAGAGCATCGCCGACGCGTCGCTGCTCAGCCTGAGCGACGCCCGCGCCTTCATGGAGAAGCTGCACCTGACCGAGCGCGAGCAGAAGATCGGCGCGCAGGTGCTGCGCGAGATCAAGGTCCGCCTCGACTTCCTCATCCAGGTCGGCCTCAGCTACCTCGACCTCGCCCGCGCGGCCGGCACGCTCTCGGGCGGCGAGGCGCAGCGCATCCGGCTGGCGACGCAGATCGGCTCCGGCCTCACCGGCGTGCTGTACGTGCTCGACGAGCCGAGCATCGGCCTGCACCAGCGCGACAACCGCCGGCTGATCGACACCCTCGTCGCCCTGCGCGACCTCGGCAACACGCTGATCGTGGTCGAGCACGACGAGGACACCATCCGCACCGCCGACTGGATCGTCGACATCGGCCCGGGCGCCGGTGTGAACGGCGGTCACGTGGTCCACTCGGGCTCCTACGACGAGCTGCTGAAGAACACCGAGTCGCTCACGGGCGACTACCTCGCCGGCCGGCGCGAGATCGCCATCCCGGCGAAGCGGCGCAAGGTCGACAAGAAGCGCATGATCCGGGTGGTGGACGCGGAGGCCAACAACCTCAAGAAGGTGACGGTCGACTTCCCGCTCGGCACCTTCGTGGCCGTCACCGGCGTCTCCGGTTCTGGCAAGTCGTCGCTGGTCAACGACATCCTGTACCGGGTGCTGGCGAACAAGCTCAACGGCGCCCGCAAGGTACCCGGCAAGCACCGCACGGTCACCGGGCTGGAGAACCTCGACAAGGTCGTGCACGTCGACCAGGCGCCGATCGGCCGCACCCCGCGGTCCAACCCGGCGACGTATACCGGTGTCTTCGACCGCATCCGGACGCTGTTCGCCGAGACGCCGGAGGCGAAGACCCGGGGCTACCTGCCCGGCCGGTTCAGCTTCAACGTCAAGGGCGGCCGCTGCGAGGCGTGCTCGGGCGACGGCACGATCAAGATCGAGATGAACTTCCTGCCGGACGTCTACGTCGCGTGCGAGGTGTGCGGGGGAGCGCGCTACAACCGCGACACCCTGTCGGTGCACTACAAGGGCAAGAACATCGCCGAGGTGCTCGACATGCCGATCAGCGAGGCGGCGGAGTTCTTCAAGCCGATCTCGGCCATCCACCGCTACCTGCAGACCCTCGTCGACGTGGGCCTCGGCTACGTGCGGCTCGGCCAGTCGGCGACGACGCTATCCGGCGGCGAGGCGCAGCGCGTCAAGCTCGCGACCGAGCTGCAGCGCCGCTCCAACGGCCGCAGCGTGTACGTGCTCGACGAGCCGACCACCGGCCTCCACTTCGAGGACGTCCGCAAGCTGCTGCTGGTGCTGAACGGCCTGCTCGACAAGGGCAACACCGTGATCGTCATCGAGCACAATCTCGACGTCATCAAGTCGGCCGACTGGATCATCGACATGGGTCCGGAGGGCGGCGCCGGCGGCGGCGAGGTCATCGCGACGGGCACCCCGGAGCGGGTGGCCGAGACCCCGGGCAGCCACACCGGGTTCTTCCTCAAGGAGATACTGCAGGGAGAGTCCGCCCGGGGCGCGGCGTAGGGGATGGCCGACACCGTCAGCTACCGGCCGAAGGCCGGCGAGATCCCGACCCAGCCGGGGGTGTACCGCTTCCGCGACAGGAACCGCCGCGTGCTGTACGTCGGGAAGGCGAAGAACCTCCGGTCGCGGCTGAGCAACTACTTCCAGCCGCTGCGCAGCCTGCACGAGCGCACCCGGCGCATGGTGACCACCGCGTCCAGCGTCGAGTGGACGGTGGTGGGCACCGAGTACGAGGCGCTGCAGCTCGAGTACACCTGGATCAAGGAGTTCAACCCGCCATTCAACGTCAAGTTCCGCGACGACAAGACGTACCCGTACCTCGCGGTCACTCTCGGCGACCGCATCCCGCGGGTGATGATCACCCGCAACCGCAACATCAAGGACGCGCGCTACTTCGGCCCGTACACGAAGGTCTGGGCGATCCGCGAGACCGTCGACCTGATGCTGAAGGCGTTCCCGGTGCGGTCGTGCTCCGACGGCGTGTACCGCCGGGCCGAGCTGACCGGGCGCCCGTGCCTGCTCGGCGACATCGGCAAGTGCGCGGCGCCCTGCGTCGGCCGGATCACTCCGGAGGACCACAAGTCCCTCGCGATCGACTTCGCGTCGTTCATGGCGGGCAACGACAGCGGCTACCTGCGCGATCTGACCGAGAAGATGAAGCAGGCCGCGAGCACGATGGACTACGAGGCCGCCGCGCGCCACCGCGACGCCATCCAGGCGCTGGAGGGCGTGCTCGGCAAGAGCGCGGTCGTGCTGCCCGAGACCATCGACGCCGATGTCTTCGGCATCGCCCACGACGAGCTGGCGGCCGCGGTGCAGCAGTTCATCGTGCGCGGCGGCCGTGTGCGCGGCGTGCGCAGCTGGGTCGTCGACAAGGAGCTCGACATGGACCTCGGCGAGCTCGTCGAGACCGTCGTGCAGAACGCCTACGATGGGCCGGACGCCCCGCCGCGCGAGATCCTCGTGCCCGAGCTGCCGGACGACACCGCCGAGCTCGAGCAGTGGCTCACCCAGCGCCGCCGGGAGACCCCCGACCCCTCGGCGCCGCGCGGCCGACACACCGGACGCGTCGAGCTGCGCACCGCGCAGCGCGGCGACAAGGCAGCCCTGGCGCAGACGGTCTCGATGAACGCGAAGAACGCGCTGGTGCTCTACAAGACGCGGCGCAGCTCCGACTTCGTCGCGCGCTCCAAGGCCCTCAACGACATCCAGGACGCCCTGGGGATGGACGACGCGCCGCTCCGGATGGAGTGCTACGACGTCTCGCACCTGAGCGGCACGAACATCGTCGCGTCGATGGTCGTCTTCGAGGACGGCCTCCCGCGCAAGGACCAGTACCGTCGGTTCAGCATCCCCGAGTCCACCGACGACACCGAGTCGATCTACCAGGTCATCTCCCGGCGTCTCGCCTACCTCAAGGAGACCCCGGCGACGGAGTCCGTGGCCGGCACCGACGAGACCGCGCTGGACGCCGAGGCGGAGGCCGCGCTCGACTCCGAGGGCGCCGCGGGCGCCGACGAGGTCGTGGAGGCCGCCGCAGAGCGCCGCCGCCGCAAGTTCTCGTACCCGCCGAACCTGCTCATCGTCGACGGCGGCCAGCCGCAGGTCGCGGCCGCCAAGCGCGCGCTGGACGAGTCCGGCGTGACCGGCATCCAGCTCGCGGGCATCGCGAAGCGGCTGGAGGAGATCTGGCTGCCCGACTCCGACTTCCCGGTCATCCTGCCGCGCAACAGCGACGCGCTGTTCCTCATCCAGCGGCTGCGGGATGAGGCGCACCGGTTCGCGATCACCTACCAGCGGGCGCGCCGCAAGCGCGACATCGGCACCGTCCTCGGTGAGATCCCGGGCCTCGGCCCCTCGCGGGTGAAGGAGCTGCTCAAGCACTTCGGGTCGGTCGCGCAGCTGCGCACGGCGTCGCCGGAGCAGATCGCGGAGGTCCGCGGCGTCGGCCCGACCCTCGCGACGGCGATTTTCGAGCGGCTCGCGGAGGGCGGCCGCGGCGACACCGCGGATGCGCAGCCGGAAGAGGGCCAGGCGGCGGACGCCAGAAGCTAGGCTTGGGGTCACATCCAGTAAGCGGAGGAGACCGGTCGATGGCCACCGACGGCGACACACAAGCAAGCGCCGAGCAGCAGGAAGTGCTCATCGTCACGGGGATGTCGGGCGCGGGCCGCTCGACCGTCGCCAACGCCCTGGAGGACCTCGACTGGTACGTCGTCGACAACCTCCCGCCGCAGATGCTGCGGCCGCTGATCGAGCTGGCGAACCGGGCGGAGTCCGGGTTGCCGCGGATCGCCGCGGTCGTCGACGTGCGCGGCCGCAACTTCTTCACCGACCTGCGCGAGATGATCCAGAGCCTGCGCGAGGGCACGAAGGTGCGCGTCCTGTTCCTGGAGGCGTCGGACGCGGTCCTGGTGCGCCGCTTCGAGCAGGTGCGCCGGCCGCACCCGCTGCAGGGCGACGGCACGATCCTCGACGGGATCTCGGCCGAGCGCACGCGGCTGCGCGAGATCCGGGAGGCGAGCGACATCATCGTCGACACCTCCGACCTGAACATCCACCAGCTGGCGACCAACATCACCGACACGTTCGCGGCGGAGGACGCGGCCGACGTGCAGGTGACGGTGATGAGCTTCGGCTTCAAGTACGGGCTGCCCGCCGACGCCGACATGGTCGCCGACGCCCGCTTCCTGCCCAACCCGTTCTGGAATCCCGAGCTGCGCCCGCACACCGGCCTCGAGGAGGTGGTACGCGACTACGTGCTGGAGCAGGACGGCGCAGAAGACTTCATCCAGGGCTATGTGTCGGCCCTGCGCCCGATCATGGCGGGCTACCAGCGTGAGAACAAACGTCACGCGCTGATCGCGATAGGCTGCACTGGCGGAAAACACCGGTCCGTCGCGATTGCGGAAGAGCTCGCGGCGCGGTTGCGCACCTTCCCCGGTCTGTCGGTCAACACCAAGCACCGAGACCTCGGCCGAGAATGATCACGGCCCATCCCCACACGGCACCATCCCTGCCTTGAGACAGTAAGGAATCCGATTGGCTCTCACCGCCGACGTCAAGGACGAGCTCACGAAGGTCGAGGTCAGCAAGACCACGGTCCGGGCAGCAGAACTGGCCACCATCCTCCGGTTCTCGGGCGGACTCCACCTGATCGGCGGCCGGATCGCGGTCGAGAGCGAGCTGGACACCCCCGAGCTCGCGCGGCGGGTCCGGAAAGACCTGGCCGAGCTGTACGGCGTCCGCAGCGACGTCTCCGTGACGCCGGCCTCCGGCGTCCGCCGCTCCAGCCAGTACCTCGTGCGGGTGCTCGACGGCGGCGAGACCCTCGCCCGGCAGACCGGCCTGCTGGATGCGCGGCGCCGCCCGATCCGCGGCCTCCCGAACCGGCTCACCACCGGCTCCCGCGACGAGCTCGCCGCCGTCTGGCGCGGCGCGTTCCTCGCCAACGGCTCGCTGACCGACCCGGGCCGCTCCGCGGCGCTGGAGATCACCTGCCCGGGCAACGAGGCCGCGATGGCCCTGGTCGGCGCGGCCGGCCGGCTCGGGATCTCGGCGAAGGCCCGCGAGGTCCGCGGCGTCCACCGTGTCGTCATCCGCGACGGCGAGGCGATCAGCGCGATGCTCGTCGCGATGGGCGCCGACCGGACCGTCGCGAACTGGGAGGAGCTGCGCCAGCGCCGCGAGGTGCGCGCCAACGCCAACCGGCTGGTGAACTTCGACGACGCCAACCTGCGCCGCTCCGCCCAGGCCGCGGTGGCCGCGTGCGCCCGGGTCGAGCGTGCGCTCGAGATCCTCGGCCCCGAGGTCCCGAAGCACCTGCACTACGCGGGAGAGCTCCGCCTCGCGCACCGCGACGCCAGCCTCGACGAGCTCGGCCACTACGCCGACCCGCCGATGACCAAGGACGCCGTCGCCGGCCGGATCCGCCGCCTCCTCGCGATGGCGGACAAGCGCGCGAACGATCTGGGCATCCCCGGCACCGAGGCCAGCCTCCCCGCCGATCTCGACGAGGTGTAGCTTTCCCGGTGTACGTTTCGAAGGGGGACCCGCGTCGGCGGAAGTATCCGCCGGCCGCCCGGGTTGCACCCGATGACTCGACGAGTCGCTCGAATCACAACAACAGTGGAGATGAGTAATGGCTGACTACACGCTGCCTGACCTTCCGTACGACTACTCGGCCCTCGAGCCGAACATCAGCGGCCGGATCATGGAGCTGCACCACGACAAGCACCACAAGACGTACGTGGACGGCGCCAACACCGCGCTGGCGAAGCTCGCGGAGGCCCGCGACGCCGACGACCTGACCTACGTCAACAAGCTGGAGAAGGACCTGGCGTTCAACCTCGCCGGCCACGTCAACCACACCGTGTTCTGGAACAACCTCTCCCCGGACGGCGGCGACAAGCCGGTCGGCGAGCTGGCCGCGGCGATCGACGAGTTCTTCGGCTCGTACGACAAGTTCCGCGCCCACTTCACGGCGTCGGCGCTCGGCATCCAGGGTTCCGGCTGGTCGATCCTCGCGTGGGACTCGCTCGGTCAGAAGCTCATCATCGAGCAGCTGTACGACCACCAGGGCAACCTCGCCGCGGCGACCGTCCCGCTTCTCATGCTCGACATGTGGGAGCACGCCTTCTACCTCGACTACGTCAACGTGAAGGCCGACTACGTCAAGGCGTTCTGGAACATCACCAACTGGGCGGATGTGAACGACCGCTTCGTCCGCGCGCGCGAGAAGACCGCGGGTCTGCTGCTACTGTCGTAACCAGGATGGCGTCCCGGGAGGGTGCCTCCCGGGACGCCGACGTCCGCAACAACCACCCACCAAAGTGCGCCGTGCGGCGCCCATCGAGTAACTGGAGACATCTGTGTCCGTAAAGATCGGAATCAACGGGTTCGGTCGCATTGGTCGTAACTACCTGCGCGCCGCCCTCGCGAAGGGCAGCGACCTCGAGATCGTCGCGGTGAACGACCTCACCGACAACAAGACGCTCGCGCACCTGCTCAAGTACGACTCCATCACGGGCCGTCTCGACGCGACGGTCGAGCTGGACGGCGACAACATCGTCGTGAACGGCAAGCCGATCAAGGTGCTCGCGGAGCGCGACCCCGCCAACCTCGGCTGGGGCGACCTGGGCGTCGACATCGTCATCGAGTCGACCGGCCGCTTCACCAAGGCCGACGACGCGCGCAAGCACCTCGAGGCGGGCGCCAAGAAGGTCATCATCTCGGCCCCGGCCACCGGCGAGGACGCCACCTTCGTGATCGGTGTCAACGAGCACCTGTACGACCCGGCGAACCACGACATCATCTCGAACGCCTCCTGCACCACGAACTGCCTCGCGCCGCTCGCCAAGGTGTTCAACGACGAGTTCGGCATCGAGCGCGGTCTGATGACCACGGTCCACGCCTACACCGCCGACCAGAACCTGCAGGACGGCCCGCACTCCGACCTCCGTCGTGCGCGCGCCGCCGCGATCAACATCGTCCCGACCTCGACCGGCGCCGCCAAGGCCATCGGCCTGGTCCTCCCGGAGCTGAAGGGCAAGCTCGACGGCTTCGCCCTCCGCGTCCCGGTGCCCACCGGCTCGATCACCGACCTCACCGTGACCGCCTCGCGGCCGGTGACCGTCGACGAGATCAAGGCCGCCTACAAGAAGGCCGCCGAGGGTCCGCTCAAGGGCATCCTGAAGTACACCGAGGACGAGATCGTGTCCTCCGACATCGTCTCCGACCCGCACTCGTCGATCTTCGATTCCGGCCTGCTGCGCGTCATCGGCGACCAGGTGAAGCTCTCGAGCTGGTACGACAACGAGTGGGGCTACTCCAACCGTCTCGTCGACCTGACCGAGTACGTCGCCGAGCGCCTCTAACCCCCGGCGACCGACGTGACGCTCCGTACCCTCGACTCACTCGGTTCGCTCGCCGGCAAGCGCGTCGTCGTCCGTTGCGATCTCAACGTGCCCCTGGAGGGCTCGAAGATCACGGACGACGGCCGCGTGCGGGCGTCGATCCCCACCCTGAACGCCCTGATCAACCAGGGTGCGCGGGTGGTCGTCATCTCCCACCTGGGCCGCCCTGACGGCGCGCCCGACGCCAAGTACAGCCTGGCTCCGGTCGCCCAGCGGCTCTCGGAGCTGCTCGGCAAGCCGGTCACCTTCGCCCGCGACACCGTCGGCGGAGGCGCTCAGGACGCCGTCGCCGGCCTTGCGGACGGCGACGTCGCCCTGCTGGAGAACCTCCGGTTCAACCCGGGGGAGACCGCGAAGGACGAGGCCGAGCGCACGAGCTTCGCCGAGAAGCTCGCCGCGTTCGGCGACGCCTTCGTCTCCGACGGCTTCGGCGTCGTCCACCGCAAGCAGGCCAGCGTGTACGAGCTCGCGAAGCTCCTCCCGAGCGCCGCGGGCACGCTCATCCAGGCCGAGCTCGAGGTGCTCGACCGGCTGACCGAGACCCCGGAGCGCCCGTACGCGGTCGTCCTCGGCGGGTCGAAGGTCTCCGACAAACTGGGTGTCATCGGCCACCTGCTGCCGAAGGTGAACTCGCTGCTCATCGGCGGCGGGATGCTCTTCACCTTCCTCGCGGCGCAGGGCCACAAGGTGGGCTCGAGCCTGCTCGAGGCCGACCAGATCGACACCGTCAAGGGCTACCTGGCGAAGGCCGAGGAGCTTGGCGTCGAGATCGTGCTCCCGCGCGATGTCGTCGTCGCCTCGAAGTTCGGCGCCGACGCGGAGCACGCGGTGCGCCCGATCGACGCCATCGAGGACACCGACTGGGGCGACAAGGGCCTCGGGCTCGACATCGGCCCGGAGACCGCCGAGCTGTTCTCGGAGTACATCCGGGGCGCGAAGACGGTGTTCTGGAACGGCCCGATGGGCGTGTTCGAGCTCGCTCCGTTCGCCGCGGGCACGAAGGCGGTCGCCCAGGCGCTCACCGAGGTCGACGGCCTCAGCGTCGTCGGCGGCGGCGACTCCGCGGCGGCCGTGCGTGCGCTCGGCTTCCGCGACGACCAGTTCGGTCACATCTCGACGGGCGGGGGCGCGAGCCTCGAGTTCCTCGAAGGCAAGCGACTCCCCGGACTGGAGGTCCTCGGATGGCAGCAGTGAGCCCCACGGTGCGGCGCGTCCCGCTCATCGCCGGCAACTGGAAGATGAACCTGGACCACCTCCAGGCGATCGCGTTCGTGCAGAAGCTGGCGTGGACGCTGAAGGATGCGAACCACGACTTCTCCGCCGTCGAGGTCGCGGTGTTCCCGCCGTTCACCGACCTCCGCAGTGTGCAGACGCTGGTCGCAGCCGACAAGCTGCCGCTCGCGTTCGGCGGCCAGGACGTCTCCGAGCACGAGTCCGGCGCCTACACCGGCGAGATCTCGGCCGCGTTCCTGGAGGCGCTGGAGACCCGCTACGTCATCATCGGCCACTCCGAGCGGCGCACGCTGCACGGCGAGACCGACGAGCAGGTGGCCGCAAAGGTGACCGCTGCGCTCAAGCACAACATCGCCCCGATCATCTGCGTCGGCGAGACCGCGGAGGACCTGGAGACCCACGGCGCGAGCGCCGTCCCGGTCGCCCAGCTGCGTGCGGCCCTGGCCGGGGTCGACTCGGCCGCGGACGTCGTGGTGGCCTACGAGCCCGTGTGGGCCATCGGCTCCGGTCAGGCGGCGACGCCCGAGCAGGCCGAGCAGGTCTGCGCCGCGCTGCGGGGCGTGGTCGCCGAGGTCCTGGGCGACGATGTGGCGGCGAAGACGCGCATCCTGTACGGCGGATCGGTGAAGTCGGGCAACATCGCCGGCTTCATGCGCGAGCCCAATGTCGACGGCGCGCTCGTCGGCGGGGCGAGCCTCGACGTGAACGAGTTCGCGGCCATCGTCCGGTATCAGAAGCACGTCGGGCTCTGAGAGCGCCCGCGAGTTATACTGGCAGTTGGTTTTCCCCGGGGTTCGGCCCCGGGTCGCTTCCCGAAAGGTTCTCCGTGCTGATTCTCCAGGTCGTCCTGCAGGTCCTGCTGGGCATCACCAGCCTCCTGCTGACCTTGCTCATCCTTCTGCACAAGGGCCGCGGTGGCGGTCTGTCCGACATGTTCGGCGGCGGTGTCACCTCCAACCTCGGCGCGTCCGGGGTGGCGGAGCGCAACCTCAACCGGATCACGGTCATCCTCGGGCTGATCTGGATCACGTGCATCGTGGTCCTCGGTCTGATCACCAAGTTCAGCGCGTAAGCGCGCCCCGACCGGAGAAGGAGAAGAGCATGGCTTCCGGAGGCAGTGCCATCCGTGGCTCGCGCGTCGGCGCGGGTCCCATGGGCGAGCAGGACCGCGGCTTCCACGCGGAGCGCATCGCCGTGTCGTACTGGGACGCGCTCGGCAACGAGACCGTCCGCTACTTCGCTGCGAACCTCCCCGAGGAGGAGATCCCCGACGTCATCGACTCGCCGTCGACCGGCCTTCCCGCCGGCCGCGACAAGGAGAACCCGCCGTCGGTGGCGAAGACCGAGCCGTACAAGACGCACCTCGCGTACGTGAAGGAGCGCCGCAGCGAGGAGGAGGCGGAGCAGCTGCTCGAGGACGCCCTCAACCAGCTCCGCGCCCGTCGCGGCCGCCCCACCACGAACTAGCACCACGCGCACGAAGGCCGTCCACCTCCCGGTGGGCGGCCTTGGCCGTTCCCTGCCGCTGTTCCTGACGAATCGCGCCCGTTCGTGACGAATCGCGCCCGTTCGTGACGAATCGCGCCC
>NZ_JABFMV010000002.1:0-230259 GCF_013359685.1 Leifsonia sp. C5G2 | reverse complement strand
CCGTTCGTGACGAATCGCGCCCGTTCGTGACGAATCGCGCCCGTTCGTGACGAATCGCGCCCGTTCGTGACGAATGGTCGGGGCTACACTGCATCCCACGGGAGGTGCGGGATGCGCGGAACGCCGGGGGAGCAGGCGGGCGAGGCGCGCGCCCTCGCCGACGAGGTGGGGAGCACCAGCCTCGCGGCGCTGCTCGACGCGGCCGTCGACCGTGCGGAGGAGGCCGAGCTCCTGCTGACCCGGTACGAGGACGGCGCGCCCCTGGTCGCCGTGGACGCACGGCGCAGCCTCCGCCTGCGGGTCGCCTTCGCCGAACTGCAGCGCTGGGTGGACGAGCTCGACCTCGCCGGGCGCGACGCGGAGGTGCGCGACGAGACGTCGCGGCTGCTCGCGTTCTACCTGCACCTGCTGACCCACGCGTTCGAGCGCGGCATCCGGCCAGAGCACGACCGCTTCGCGATCCGCGGCCGCGGCCCGCTCACGGGCGCGCCGGCCGCGCGTCTCGCGACCCTGCGCGAGCGCGTCCGCGCCGCCTGACGCGACCGCGGCCTTCCGTCACGATTGCGCGTGCGCGCGCACCCGCACACGTACCGAACGACCGCAGTCCCTCGCGCTACGCGACTGCGGCCTCCCGTCACGAGTGCGCGTGCGCGCGCACCCGCACATGCGACAAGAGACCGCAGTCACCGGATGAGGGGGCTGCGGTCTCTTGTGAGGGGAGCGTCAGTAGCTCGGCGCGATGAGGTTCTCGGGGACGTCGACGGCGGCATCCTTGTCCACGAAGAACACGGTGCGCTTGCGGCCCTTGGCGCCGGCGACCGGCACCTCGGTGTAGCTCGCACCCGCGAGCGCGAGGCCGAGAGCACTCGCCTTGTCGCTGCCGGCGAGCACCAGCCAGATGCGGTCCGACGAGTTGATCACCGGCCGGGTCAGGCTGAGCCGCTCCGGCGGCGGCTTGGGGGAGTCGCGCTCGGCGATCACCGAGGCCTTGTCCTCCCGGATGCCGGGCCGGTCGGGGAACAGCGACGCGATGTGACCGTCCGGTCCGACGCCGAGGAAGGTGATGTCGAACTTCGGCACCGGCCAGCCCTCGTGCCCGAAGGCTTCCAGCTCGGCGGCATACACGCTCGCGGCCTCGTCGATGTCCGGGATCTCGTCGGACGACGGGAACGGGTGGACGTTCTCCGGCGGCACCGCGATGTGATCGAGCAGCGCCTCGCGCGCCTGGAGCTCGTTCCGGTCGGGGTCGTTCCGCGGCACGAACCGCTCGTCCCCCCACCAGAAGTGCACCTTCGACCAGTCGATGGTGTCGCGGGCGGGGGAGGCGTTGACCGCCTCCAGTACCGCGATGCCCATCGTGCCGCCGGTCAGCGCGATGTTCGCGTGGCCCTGGTCGTCGAGGATGTCGATCGTCTTGGTGAGGAAGCGCGCGGCCACCGAGGCCGTGAGCGCCTCCTTGTCCGGGTGGACGAGCACCCGCCGTTCGTTCGTCATGCCCTGGCGCCTGCTCCTTCGTCAGAGGTCTCCAGCAGTTCGAGACCCTTCGTGATCACCTCGCCGTAGAGGTCGTCCGGGTCCAGCCTACGCAGTTCCTCGGCCAGGCAGTCGCGGAGACTGCGGCGTGGCAGGGACAGGTCGTGCGTGGGCTGGCCGGGCTGCGACAGGCGGGCGACGTTCGGGACCTCGCGCTCCAGCTCGATGACGCCGGAGGCGCGCTCCATCTTCACCCCGTGGATGCCGCCGGAGCCGATCGCGCGCGAGGCGAGGTCGTAGTGCACCGGCACCTGCAGCTGCAGGCGAAGCCACGCGGCGAGGAGGAGCGTCGAGGGCGAGTCGGCCGCGCCGGCGACGTCGACACCGATGATCGGCTCGTACGGCGGCTGGTCGAGCACGGCGGCGAGCTGTGCGCGCCACAGGGTGAGCCGGGTCCAGGCGAAATCGGTGTCGCCGGGGGCGTACGTCTTGCCGAGGTGGGAGAGGAACTCCTGCGGGTTCGGCTGCGCCGACGCGTCGGTGATCCGCCGGGTGGCGATGCGGCCGAGCGGCGAGGTCGACGCCTTCTCGGGCGCCACCCCCGGCCACCAGACCACGACGGGAGCGTCGGGGAGCAGCAGGCCGGTGACCAGGCCCTCCTCGTCGCTCGCGGTCTCGCCGTAGGCGCGCAGCACGATGACCTCGCTCGCGCCGGCGTCGCCGCCGACACGGATCTGCGCGTCGAGGCGGGCGTCGCCCTTGCTGCGCTCGCGGTCCTCCTCGGTGGACACCACGATGACGCGCATCGGGTGCTCGCGGGAGGCGTCGTTGGCGGCCTCGATGGCCTCCTCCTCCTGCCCGAGGTGGGTCGCGATGACCAGCGTGAGCACGCGACCGAGGGCGACGGCGCCGCCCTCCTCGCGGATCTTCACGAGGGCCTTCGAGATGTTGCTGACGGTCGTCGCGGGAAGATCGACGATCATGGACGCCTCCAAACGCGGCCGTCGCGCTCCAGGAGCTCGTCGGCCGACTTCGGGCCCCAGGTTCCGGGGCGGTACTGCTCTGGCTGGCCCTGCGTGGCCCAGAAGTCCTCGATCGGGTCGAGGATCTTCCAGGAGAGCTCGACCTCCTCGTGACGCGGGAACAGCGGCGGGTCGCCGAGCAGCACATCGAGGATGAGCCGCTCGTAGGCCTCCGGGCTCGCCTCGGTGAAGGCGTGGCCGTAGCCGAAGTCCATGCTCACGTCGCGCACCTGCATGCCGGCGCCGGGAACCTTCGAGCCGAAGCGGATGGTCACACCCTCGTCGGGCTGCACGCGGATGACGAGCGCGTTCTGGCCGAGCGCGCTGGTCTGCGACTCCGCGAAGAGCTGCTGCGGAGCGCGCTTGAACACCACCGCGATCTCCGTGACGCGGCGGCCGAGGCGCTTGCCCGCGCGCAGGTAGAACGGGACGCCCGCCCAGCGGCGGGTGCCGATCTCCAGCTTGATGGCCGCGTAGGTCTCCGTGGTGGACTGGGGATTCATCCCGTCCTCCTCGAGGAAGCCGACGACCTTCTCGCCGCCCTGCCACCCGGGGCCGTACTGGCCGCGGGCGGTGGACTTCGCCAGGTCCTTCGGCAGCCGCACGGCGGCGAGCACCTTCTCCTTCTCGGCGCGCAGGTCTGCGGCGTTGAACGAGATGGGCTCCTCCATCGCGGTGAGCGCGAGGAGCTGCAGCAGGTGGTTCTGGATAACGTCGCGCGCCGCGCCGATGCCGTCGTAGTACCCGGCACGGCCGCCCACGCCGATGTCCTCCGCCATGGTGATCTGCACGTGGTCGACGTAGTTGGCGTTCCAGATCGGCTCGTACAGCTCGTTCGCGAAGCGCAGCGCCAGGATGTTCTGGACCGTCTCCTTGCCGAGGTAGTGGTCGATGCGGAACACCGAGTCCGGCGGGAACACGGTCTCGACGACCGCGTTGAGCTCCCGGGCCGACTGCAGGTCGTGACCGAACGGCTTCTCGATGACGACACGCCGCCAGCCCTCGCCGGACTGGTCGGCGAGCCCGGAGCGCTTGAGCTGCTCCGTCACGATCGGGAACGCCTTCGGCGGGATGGACAGGTAGAACGCGTGGTTGCCCATCGTCCCGCGCTCCGCATCCAGCTGCTCGACGGTCTCCTTGAGGCGCTGGAACGCCTCGTCGTCGTCGAACTCGCCGGGCACGAAGCGGATGCCCTGTGCCAGCTGCTTCCACACGTCGTCGTCGAACGGCGTGCGCGCGTACTGCTTGACCGCCTCGTACACGACCTTCTCGAAGTCCTGGTCCTCCCAGTCGCGCCGGGCGAAGCCGACGAGGGAGAACCCGGGCGGCAGCAGGCCGCGGTTCGCGAGGTCGTACACCGCGGGCATCAGCTTCTTGCGCGACAGGTCGCCCGTCACTCCGAAGATGATGAGGCTGCTGGGCCCCGCGATGCGATTGAGGCGGCGGTCGGAGGGCAACCGCAGCGGGTTGAACTCCGGGGTGATCTCCACCGGTGACAAGTGTCGGTCTCCTTTATCGGGACTTCAGTTGACGGCCTCGAACAGCGAGACGACGTCGGCCTCGGGGTTCGTGAGCGTGAGGGTCAGCACCGGACGGCCGTGCTCGCCGAGGACGCTGGCGTCGCCGGCGGCCTGGGCCTGGATGAGCTGCCCGAACGTGAACGGGCGGCCGGGGATCTCGAGGTCCTCGGGTGCCGTCGCGGTGATCTGCAGGAACACGCCGACGGCGGGGCCGCCCTTGTGGAACTGTCCGGTCGAGTGCAGGAAGCGTGGACCCCACCCGAAGGTGACGGGACGGTTCGCCTTCGCCGCCAGCAGGTCGCGGATCCCCGCGAGCTGGGGGAGGGCGATGCGGTCCACGTAGGCCTGCACCGCGACGTAGCCGTCCGGGCCGAGCTGCGCGAGCAGCGCGTCCACCGCGGCGTCGAGCGTCGTGGCGTCGCCCAGGAACGAGCCGGTGGTGCGCACCTCGATGCCGCCCGCGGTGAACGCGGGGGCGACGGGCTCCGGCCGGTTGTCGAGCAGCGAGCGGGCGGCGGCCTTCGCGGCCTCCACGTCCGGCTGGTCGAACGGGTTGATGCCGAGCAGGCGGCCCGCGACAGCGACCGCGTACTCCCAGACGATCAGCTGCGCGCCGAGGCTGCCGGAGACGAGGATCTCGCCCTCGTGGCGGTCCGCGGGGAACAGGTGGTGGGCCTCCGCGTTGGCGACGAGACGCACGACCTGCAGGTCGGCGGGCTTCGACTCGAGCTCGGGGGCGAGCGTGTCGAGCACGACGGGAAGCAGACCCGTGCCCTCCTTGCCGGTGGACTCGGCGATCAGCTGCTCCGCCCAGTCGGCGAAGCCGACGATGTGGGTGCCGTCGGCGACGATGCCCAGCTTGTCCTTCAGCGGGCTGGTGCCCGCGATGGCCGCGCCGAGCACCAGGCCCGGGTTCTCCTCGTTGTCGACGGCGAGCTCGATCTGCGTGGCCTCGGCCTCGTCGAGCAGCTCGGAGATGTCGACGCCGGCGAGACCCGACGGCACCAGGCCGAACGCGGTGAGCGCCGAGTAGCGGCCGCCCACGTTCGGGTCGGCGTTGAACACACGGTAGCCGGCCTCACGCGCCGACTGGTCGAGCGGGGAGCCCGGGTCGGTGACGATGACGATCCGCTCGAGCGGGTCGATCCCGGCGTCCTGGAACCACTTCTCGTAGACGCGCTTCTGGCTGTCGGTCTCGAGCGTCGAGCCGGACTTCGAGGAGATGACCACCGCGGTGGCCTCGAGCCGGTCGCGCAGCGCCGCGAGCACCTGTCCCGGGTCGGTCGAGTCGAGCACGGTGAGCTCGGCCTCGGCCGTCCGGGTGATGACCTCGGGCGCGAGCGACGAGCCGCCCATGCCGCCGAGGACGATGTGGTGCACGCCCTTGGCGCGGAGCTCGTCGCGCAGGGCGACGATCTCCGGCACGAGCGGCCGCGAGATGGCGACGGCCTCGGTCCAGCCGAGACGCTTGCTCGCCTCCGGCTCGGCCGCGGGACCCCAGAGGGCCGGATCCTGGGCGGTGATCCCGGACGCGACCTTGTCGGCGACGAGCTGCGGGACGACGGTCTTGACGGCCTCGGCGGCCGGCCCGGTGACGTGGATGCGGAACGTCACTTGGCAGCTCCCTCGAGCGCGTTCTTCACGGTGTCGACGAGCTCGCCCCAGGAGACGACGAACTTCTCGACGCCCTCGCGCTCGAGCAGCTCGGTGACCTCGTCGTACGAGATGCCGAGGTCGGCGAGCTTGTTGAGCACGTCGTTCGACTCGGCGTAGCTGCCGGTGACGGTGTCGCCGGTGATGCGGGCGTGGTCGAAGGTCGCGTCGAGTGTCTTCTCCGGCATGGTGTTGACGGTGTTCGGGGCGACGAGCTCCTCGACGTACAGCGTGTCGGGCAGGCTCGGGTCCTTGACGCCGGTGGAGGCCCACAGCGGGCGCTGCTCGTTGGCGCCGGCCGCGACGAGCTGCTTGGCGCGCTCGGTGGCGAACTCCTGCTCGTAGACCTCGTAGGCGAGGCGGGCGTTGGCGATGCCGGCCTTGCTCTTGAGGGCGAGGGCCTCGTCGGTGCCGATGGCGCTCAGGCGCTTGTCCACCTCGGTGTCGACGCGCGACACGAAGAAGGAGGCGACCGAGTGGATGCCGGACAGGTCGATGCCCGCCTCCTTGGCCTTCTCGAGGCCGGTGAGGTACGCGTCGATGACCTGGCGGTAGCGCTCGAGGCTGAAGATCAGGGTCACGTTGACGCTGATGCCGGCGGCGATGGTCTCGGTGATGGCCTCGAGACCCTCGACCGTCGCCGGGATCTTGATCATCACGTTCTGCTTCTGGATCTTGTCCGAGAGCTTCTTGGCGGCGAAGATCGTCGCCTGCGTGTCGTGGGCGAGGCCGGGGGCGACCTCGATGGACACGCGGCCGTCGACGCCGTTGGAGCGCTCGTAGACCTCGTGGAAGATGTCGCTCGCGTTGGCGACGTCGTCGGTCGTGATCTCGAAGATCGCGTCGTCGACGGAGATGCCGGTGGCGGCGAGCTCGCGGACCTGCTCGTCGTACGCCTCGCCCTTGGAGAGCGCGGCGGCGAAGATCGTCGGGTTCGTGGTCACGCCGACCACGTTCTTCTCGGCGATCAGCTTCTGCAGGCCGCCGGAGTTGATGCGCTCACGGGACAGGTCGTCCAGCCAGATGCTGACGCCCGCTGCCGACAGGGCGGCGGTGGGGGTCTCGGTGGTGGAGGTGGTGTCGGTCATTGTCTTCTATCTCCTCAGTGCCCGCGCTCAGAGCGACGCGAGCGATTCCTTCGCGGCGGACACGGCGTGCTCGGTGGTCATGCCGAACTCGCGGAAAAGGGTCTTGTAGTCGGCCGAGGCACCGAAGTGCTCGATCGACACGCTGCGGCCGTGGTCGCCGACGATCTTGTCCCAGGCGAGCGCGAGGCCGGCCTCGATCGAGACGCGGGCCTTGACGGCCGCCGGGAGCACCTTCTCGCGGTACTCGGCGGGCTGCTCGTCGAACCACTCCAGGCTCGGGGCCGACACGACACGGGCGTTGATGCCCTCGCCCTTCAGCACCTCGCGAGCCTCGAGCGCGATCTGGACCTCGGAGCCGGTCGCGATGAAGATCACGTCCGGCGTGCCGCCCGGCGCCTCGGCCAGGATGTACGCGCCCTTCGCGACGTTCTTCGCCGACGCGAGGGTGTCGCCCTCGGCGTCGCCCTCTCCTCGCTCGAACACGGGGATGTTCTGGCGGGTCAGCGCGATGCCGGCCGGTCCCTGGCGGCGCTCGAGCATGGTCTTCCACGCCCACGCGACCTCGTTCGCGTCGCCCGGGCGGACGACCGTGAAGTTCGGGATGGCGCGCAGGGTCGACAGCTGCTCGATCGGCTGGTGCGTCGGGCCGTCCTCGCCGAGGGCGACCGAGTCGTGCGTCCAGACGAAGATCGACGGGATGTCCATCAGGGCCGACAGGCGCAGCGACGGCCGCTGGTAGTCGCTGAAGATCAGGAACGTGCCGCCGAAGGGCCGGGTCGGGCCGTGCAGCACGATGCCGTTGATGATCGCGGCCATCGCGTGCTCGCGGATGCCGAAGTGCAGCACGCGGCCGTACGGGTTGCCGGTCCACTCGTGGGTCGAGCGCTCGCTCGGCACGAACGACGGCGCGCCCTCGATGGTGGTGTTGTTGGACTCGGCCAGGTCGGCCGAGCCGCCCCACAGCTCCGGCATTGCCGGTGCGATGGCGTTGATGACCTTGCCGGAGGCGGCGCGGGTCGAGACGTCTTTGCCGGGCTCGAAGACCGGGATCACGCTCTCCAGGTCCGGCGCCTCGCCGCGGAGCAGGCGGTCGAGCAGCTGCTTGCGCTCGGGGTTCGCCTCGGCCCAGGTGTCGAAGCCCTTCTGCCACTCGGCGCGCTGTTCGGCGCCGCGCTCGACCGCCTTGCGGGCGTGCTCGATGACCTCGTCGGCGACCTCGAAGGTCTGCTCCGGGTCGAAGCCGAGCACCTCCTTGACCGCGCGCAGCTCGTCGGCGCCCAGGGCGGAGCCGTGGATCTTGCCGGTGTTCTGCTTCTTCGGCGACGGCCAGCCGATGATCGTCTTCAGGATGATGAGCGACGGCTTGTCGGTGACGGCCTTCGCGTTCTCGATCGCCTGGAAGAGCTCCTCGACGTCCTCCTTGTAGACGCCGGTCTTCTTCCAGTCGACGACCTGCACATCCCAGTGGTACGCCTCGTACCGCTTCTGCACGTCCTCCGTGAAGGCGATGTCGGTGTCGTCCTCGATCGAGATCTGGTTGCTGTCGTAGATCGCGATCAGGTTGCCGAGCTCCTGGTGGCCGGCGAGCGACGACGCCTCGGAGCTGACGCCCTCCTCCAGGTCGCCGTCGGAGGCGATCACGTAGACGTGGTGGTCGAACGGGCTGGTGCCGGGGGCGGCGTCCGGATCGAACAGGCCGCGCTCGTACCGCTCCGCATAAGCGAAACCGACGGCGGAGGAGATGCCCTGGCCCAGGGGGCCGGTGGTGATCTCCACGCCGTCGGTGTGTCCGTACTCGGGGTGGCCGGGGGTGAGGGAGCCCCAGGTGCGGAGCGCCTTCAGGTCGTCGAGCTCGAGACCGTAGCCGCCGAGGTAGAGCTGGATGTACTGCGTCAGCGACGAGTGACCGGCGGAGAGGATGAAGCGGTCGCGGCCGAGCCAGTGCTGGTCGTGCGGGTCGCGGCGCATCACCTTCTGGAAGAGCAGGTAGGCGGCGGGGGCGAGGCTCATGGCGGTGCCGGGATGCCCGTTGCCCACCTTCTCCACCGCGTCGGCCGCGAGGATGCGAGCCGTGTCTACCGCCTTGTTGTCAATGGGATCCCACTGCAGTGCTGCCACGTTGAAAACTGACCCTTCGTAGAGATGGTGAGGGTCGTCGTGGAACCCGCACCGGTTGAGGTAGTGCGCGCCGTGGACGTCATCGGCGCCGGAGTCTCATCCGTCACGGTCCTACAAAAGAGGCGGGCGGTACAGGGGTTCCGGCTGGCGAGCATCTCCAAGTATAGGTAACACGCACGAAACGTGGGGTGTTCCCCCAGCCGGTTATGCCACAGGCGGACACACGGCGACCGCCCTGCGCCACCTCTACGTGACGTAGACTTGGCCGGGGCCCTTCCGCCCATCCGCCGACACCACACGAGGAGCAATGGACGTCGCTGTAGAGAGCCGTGTCGAATCCGACCGCATCGGCGTTGCCCGCAAGGTGAAGGCGTATTTCGCCCTCACGAAGCCCCGGGTCGTCGAACTGCTCCTGGTCACGACGGTTCCGACGATGATCCTCGCGGCCGGCGGCATCCCGAACCTGTGGCTGGTCGTCGCGACCGTGATCGGCGGCTATATGAGCGCCGGATCGGCCGGCGCGTTCAACTGCTACATCGACCGCGACATCGACCGCGTGATGCGGCGCACGAAGAACCGCCCGCTGGTGACGGGGGAGCTCTCCGACCGCGAGGCGCTCGTGTTCGCCTGGGCCCTCGGCATCGCGTCGGTGCTCGTGCTGGGCTTCTTCACCAACTGGCTCGCGGCGGGCCTCTCGGTCGCGGCCATCCTGCTCTACGTCGTCTTCTACACGCTCATCCTCAAGCGCCGCACCCCGCAGAACATCGTCTGGGGCGGCGTCGCGGGCTGCATGCCGGTGCTGATCGGCTGGGCGGCCGTGACCGGCTCGCTCGACTGGGCGCCGTTCATCCTGTTCGGCATCATCTTCCTCTGGACGCCGCCGCACTACTGGCCGCTCTCGATGAAGTACCGCGCCGACTACCAGGAGGCGGGCGTCCCGATGCTCGCCGTCGTCCGCGGCCGCGCGGTGGTCGGCCTCCAGGTCATCCTCTACGCCTGGGCGATGGTGGCGTGCTCGCTGCTGCTCATCCCGGTCGCGCACATGGGGCTGCTGTACACGGCCGTGTCGCTGGTGGCGGGCGGCTGGTTCATCTACGAGTCGCACCGGCTGTACAACCTGGCGATCCGGCACGAGACGGTGTCGCCCATGCGCGTCTTCCACGGCTCGATCGCCTACCTGACGCTGATCTTCCTCGCCGTGGCGATCGACCCGCTGCTCCCGTTCCTCCACTTCGCGTAACCGCGCGCGTCCCGGCCTGCGCGACGGCTGCTTGCGTCGGAGATTCGGTCGACATCTGTCCGGATCTCCTGCAGAGGGCGGCTCAGCAGGAGATCCGAGCGCGTTCGATCCGACGGAAGTCGGCGAGCGACATGTGAGCGGCGCTCGACTTTTCCTGCCGCGGGGTGCGTTCCGCGTCTAGCATGTGCGCATGACAGCACAGTTGCTGACGGCTCGCCTGGTGACCGAGCGCCTCGTGCTCGACGCCCCGGGCGAGACGGACGTCCTGGACGTGCTGGAGGCCTGCCTCGACGCAGAGACGCAGGCGTGGGTGCCGCTGCCGCAGCCGTACACCCGCGAGAGCGCGGAGTTCTTCGTCCGCTCGTACTGCCCGCACGGGCTGGCGAGCCACCGGTACACGGTGTGGGCGATCCACCCGCGCAACGGCGGTCGCCTGATCGGCGCGCTGGAGGTGCGCAGCGACGACCGGCCCGGCAGCGCCTCCCTCGGCTGCTGGTCGGCGCCCTGGGCGCGCGGGCAGGGCTACCTGCGCGAGGCGCTCCGTGCGGTCGCAGCCTTCGCGCTCGACCCGGAGCGCGGCGGCTTCGAGCAGCTCAACTGGGAGTACGTGCCCGAGAACGCGGCGAGCAGACGGCTCGCAGAGGCGGTCGGGTTCGACTTCGCCGGGAGCATTCGGACCATCGTGGAGCTGCACGGCCGGATGCGCGAGGCGCGCGTCGGGACGCTACGCCGCGACGACGTCCTGCGCTGAGTCCTGGGGGTCGCGCGGCGCGGTCACGGGTGAGTACAGGGAGAGCACGACCGCCGTCATGACGGCGGTGAGCAGTGCGGCGAGGGTCATGTGGACGCCGACGAGGACGCCGGGCAGGCCGGTGTTCGCCTGGATGAGCCCCACGACGATCTGCAGGAGTTCGACGGCGAGCAGGTACTGGGTGAAGCGACGGACGCCCGGGCCGGCGACACGGAAGGCTGCGACGACGAGCACCAGCGTGAGGGCGAAGGTCACATACGCGGGGATCGCGTGAACGTGCTGGAGGACCTCCGGGTTCAGCCCGTTGCGCGGGGTCTTCTGGTCGCCTGCGTGCGGTCCCGCTCCCGTCGTCAGGATGCCGACGAGGACGGTGATCAGGACGACCGCAGCGGTGACGTACGCGAGAGCCGCATACCAGCCGGGCACGGCGCGGTAGCGCGGCCCCGGGGTCGCATACACGCGCACCAGATACGACGTCGTGAGAGCGACCAGGACGATCGAGATGATGAGGTGGATGCCGACGACCCACCAGGTGAGCTGGGTGCGCACGCTGAGACCGCCGATGATCGCCTGCAGCGGCACGCCGAGACCGGCGATGAGGGTGAGCAGGAAGAGGTCGCGCCTGGTGCGATACAGCTTCACCACCTGGAGGAAAGCGATGATCGCCAGGAGCGCGAGGACGCCGCCGAGGGCCCTGTTGCCGAACTCGATCACACCATGGATGCCCATCTCCGGCGTGTTGACGAAGGAGTCCGCCGTGCAGGTCGGCCAGGTGGGGCAGCCCAGGCCGCTGCCCGTGAGACGAACGGCCCCTCCCGTGGCGACGAGCATCACCTGGGCGGCGAGGTAGATCCACGCGACGACGCGGGTCCGTCCGTCCACGCGGTCGGGCAGCCAGGCGATCATGCGCTTCATGGTGATGTCGGACTCCTGGGTCGGATGCGGATACTCGGGCAATGTGCAGGCGCGCCTCTACTAATACCGCGCCGCACCTGTAGAATTGGTGGGTTCGAGGAACGCGCCTCGGTGCGCGTGCGCGCAGACGGTTTCCTCCGTCCGCGCCGGGGCATCGAGGCCTGCCTCCACGGACAGTTTAGGTACGCGAAGTACTGATCGCACAGCTGTGCAAATACGCATCAAAGGCCACCCGCGCAATCAGGACGCTCGCACGACCGGCGTGAGCCGCGCGTCGCGAGGGGAATGAGCCGGACTGATATCCGGTTACGAGTGGAGGAAACGAGGTAGATATGTCAGACATCCTGATCGATCGGCCTGAGCTCGCCTCTCTGGGGCAGTACGAGTTCGGCTGGGCGGATTCCGACGCAGCGGGTGCCTCCGCACGTCGCGGGCTCTCTCCCGAGGTGGTGAAAGACATCTCCGGGCTCAAGAAGGAGCCCGAGTGGATGCTGCAGCGACGCCTGAAAGCCCTCCAGCTGTTCGAGCGCAAGCCGATGCCGACCTGGGGTGCCGACCTGTCGGACATCGACTTCGACAACATCAAGTACTTCGTCCGCTCCACGGAGAAGCAGGCGCAGAGCTGGGAAGACCTGCCGGAGGACATCCGGAACACGTACGAGAAGCTGGGCATCCCGGAGGCCGAGCGTCAGCGCCTCGTCGCCGGTGTCGCGGCGCAGTACGAGTCCGAGGTCGTCTACCACCAGATCCGCGAAGACCTCGAGGAGCAGGGCGTCATCTTCCTCGACACCGACACGGCGCTGCGCGAGCACCCGGAGATCTTCGAGGAGTACTTCGGCACGGTGATCCCGGCCGGCGACAACAAGTTCGCGGCGCTCAACACCGCCGTCTGGTCGGGCGGCTCGTTCGTCTACGTCCCGAAGGGCGTGCACGTCGAGATCCCGCTGCAGGCCTACTTCCGCATCAACACCGAGAACATGGGCCAGTTCGAGCGGACGCTGATCATCGCCGACGAGGGCTCGTACGTTCACTACATCGAGGGCTGCACGGCGCCGATCTACAAGTCCGACTCGCTGCACTCCGCGGTCGTCGAGATCATCGTGAAGAAGAACGCCCGTGTGCGCTACACGACCATCCAGAACTGGTCGAACAACGTCTACAACCTGGTCACCAAGCGGGCCACCGCGGCCGAGGGCGCGACCATGGAGTGGATCGACGGCAACATCGGCTCCAAGGTCACGATGAAGTACCCGTCGATCTACCTGATGGGGGAGCACGCCAAGGGCGAGACCCTGTCCGTCGCCTTCGCCGGCCCCGGCCAGCACCAGGACGCCGGCGCCAAGATGATCCACATGGCGCCGTACACGCAGTCGTCGATCGTCTCCAAGTCGATCGCGCGCGGCGGCGGCCGGGCAGGCTACCGCGGCGAGGTGCGGGTGGACGCGAGCGCGCACCACTCCGCCAACACGGTGCGCTGCGACGCGCTGCTGGTCGACACGATCTCCCGGTCGGACACCTACCCGGCGATCGACATCCGGGTCGACGACGTGCAGCTCGGCCACGAGGCGACGGTGTCGCGCGTGAGCGAGGAGCAGCTGTTCTACCTGATGTCGCGCGGGCTCCCGGAGGACGAGGCCATGGCCATGATCGTCCGCGGCTTCATCGAGCCGATCGCCCGCGAGCTCCCCATGGAGTACGCCCTGGAACTCAACAAGCTCATCGAGATGGGCATGGAAGGCTCTGTCGGATGACGCAGATCGAGACGACGACGACCCCGCAGGCCGCGCCGGCCCCGACGCACATGCGCGCTCCCGTCCCGGTGCAGACCCGCTCGGAGCGGTTCACCTCGACCGAGGTCTCCGACTTCCCGGCGGTCACCGGTCGCGAGCCGATGTGGAAGTACACCCCGGTCGCGCGCATCCAGGAGCTGACCACAGGAGAGCTCGACGGCTCACCGTACGTCTATGACGTCACGGCGGCGAAGGGCGTCTCGACGCTGTGGGTGGGCCGCGAGGACTCCCGCATCGGCCGCGCCGGGCAGCCGGAGGACCG
Source organism: Leifsonia sp. C5G2 (assembly GCF_013359685.1). Taxonomy (GTDB): domain Bacteria; phylum Actinomycetota; class Actinomycetes; order Actinomycetales; family Microbacteriaceae; genus Leifsonia. The sequence goes on along the minus strand of NZ_JABFMV010000002.1, from coordinate 216,427 downwards.
CGCGTCCGCCAACGCCTGGACGGCGTTCGAGCAAGCGCTGCTGGTGAGCATCTCCGCCGATCTCAGCGGTGACCGCCGCGAGGTCACGCTGACCCGTTCGGCCCTGGGCTCCGCTCCGCGCGCCGCGCACACGGTGGTCGAGGTGGCCGAGGGCGCGACCGCGACCCTCATCCTCCAGAACACCGGCGCCGCGCACCTGACCGAGAACGTCGAGTTCCTGCTCGGGAAGGACGCCGACCTCACCGTCGTCTCCCTCCAGGAGTGGGACGACGACGCGCTGCACGTGGCCGCCCACTTCGCCGAGCTGGCGGAGGGCGCCCGGATCAAGCACGTCGCCATCACCCTCGGCGGCGGCGTCGTGCGGCTGAACCCCTCCGCGCACCTCGCCGGCGCCCGGTCGGACGCCGAGCTGCTCGGCGCCTACTTCGCCGACGCGACGCAGCACCTCGAGCAGCAGGTGTACGTCTACCACGACGGTCCGGAGACCCGCAGCCGCGTCACCTACAAGGGTGCGCTGCAGGGCGAGGGCGCACGCACGGTGTGGATCGGCGACGTCCTTATCGGGCCGAAGGCCGTCGGCACCGACACCTACGAGCAGAACCGCAACCTCGTGCTGACCGACGGCGCGCGCGCCGACTCCGTGCCGAACCTCGAGATCGAGACCGGCGACATCGTCGGAGCCGGCCACGCCAGCGCGACCGGTCGCTTCGACGACGAGCAGCTGTTCTACCTGCAGTCCCGCGGTATCCCGGAGGAGGAGGCGCGCCGCCTCGTCGTCCGTGGCTTCCTCGCCGAGATCGTGCAGCAGATCGGTTCGCCCGCGCTGCAGGAGCGCCTGCAGGCCAAGATCGAGGCGGAGCTCGAAACGACGTCGGTCACCGCGTCCGCCCCGTCCGCCGGGGCGGAGCACTGATGGCGGCCGAGCGCGTCGCCGCCGTCGCGGAGCTGGTCGAGAACCAGGCCACCCGCGTCGTGGTGAACGGCGTGCCGATCGCCCTCGTCAAGGACTCGGCCGGCGACATCCACGCCATCGGCGACACCTGCACGCACGGCGAGATCTCGCTGTCCGAGGGCTTCGTCGAGGACGAGACCCTGGAGTGCTGGGCGCACGGCTCGCAGTTCTCGCTCGTCACCGGCAAGCCCCTCAACCTCCCGGCCTACGAGCCGGTCCCCGTCTTCGCCGTCGAGATCATCGACGGAGACGTCTACATCGACTCAAGCGTCACGAAAGAGATCAACTGACCATGTCCACGCTGGAAATCCGCGACCTCCACGTCACCGTCGAGACGGACCAGGGCACCAAGCCCATCCTGAACGGCGTCGACCTGACCATCAACGAGGGTGAGATCCACGCGATCATGGGCCCGAACGGCTCGGGCAAGTCCACCCTCGCCTACACGATCGCCGGTCACCCCAAGTACACCGTCACCAGCGGCACGATCACGCTCGACGGCGAGGACGTCCTCGCGATGACCGTCGACGAGCGCGCCCGCGCCGGCCTGTTCCTCGCCATGCAGTACCCGGTCGAGATCCCCGGCGTCACCAACACCAACTTCCTGCGCACCGCCAAGACCGCGATCGAGGGCCAGGCGCCGTCCATCCGCACCTGGGTGAAGGACGTGCGGGAGTCGATGAACGCGCTGCGGATGGACTCGTCCTTCGCCGAGCGCAACGTCAACGAGGGCTTCTCGGGCGGCGAGAAGAAGCGCAACGAGATCCTCCAGCTGGAGCTGCTCAAGCCGAAGTTCGCCGTGCTCGACGAGACCGACTCGGGCCTCGACGTCGACGCGCTGAAGATCGTGTCGGAGGGCGTCAACCGCGCCAAGGCCAACACCGGGCTCGGCATCCTGCTGATCACCCACTACACGCGCATCCTCCGCTACATCAAGCCGGACTTCGTGCACGTCTTCGTGGCCGGCAAGGTGGCGGAGCAGGGCGGCCCCGAGCTCGCCGAGCGGCTGGAGGAGGAGGGCTACGACCGCTACGTCGACGCCCCCGAGCCCGCCGCGGTCGACGAGGCCGAGCTGGCCGGCGCCTGAGGCTCGAGAGGTAGAATCCGGGTATGCCCGCCACTTTGAGCCCCGCGCTCTTCGACCAGGTCGAGGAGGCGCTGAAGAACGTCATGGATCCCGAGCTCGGGATCAACGTCGTCGACCTCGGGCTGATCTACGACCTGGCCTGGGATGACGAGAACAACGCCCTCATCATCTCGATGACGCTCACGAGCGCCGGCTGCCCGCTGACCGACGTGCTGGAGGAGCAGACCGCCGAGTCGCTCGACGGCATCGTCGAGGCGTTCCGCATCAACTGGGTGTGGATGCCGCCGTGGGGCCCGGAGCGGATCACCGACGACGGGCGCGACATGATGCGCGCCCTCGGCTTCGCCATCTAGCTGTACCCAATCCATCAGTTCCGGACTTCTTCGACCGCGCTGCGGCGTGTCGGGTCGAAGAAGTCCGGAACTGTTTGCTGAGAACCGAAAGTAGGAACGACTGTGCTTGCCGTGCAGGGGCTTGAACTGCGCATGGGTGCGCGCCTCCTGATGGAGGACGTGAGCTTCCGTGTCGCCGACGGCGACAAGATCGGACTCGTCGGGCGCAACGGCGCCGGAAAGACGACGCTCACGAAGGTGCTCGCGGGCGACCTCCTGCCGACGGCGGGCAAAGTCGACCGGTCCGGCGACCTCGGCTACCTGCCGCAGGACCCGCGGTCGGGAAACCTCGACGACCTGGCGCGCACGCGCATCCTGGACGCCCGCGGGCTCGGCTCCATCGTGCTCGGGATGCAGAAGGCGACGGTCGACATGGCCAGCTCCGACACCGCGGTGTCGGAGGCGGCGATGAAGACGTACGGGCGGCTGGAGGAGCGCTTCCACCTGCTCGGCGGGTACGCGGCCGAGGCGGAGGCGGCGTCCATCGCGTCCAACCTCAACCTGCCCGACCGCATCCTGGAGCAGCCGCTCAAGACCCTCTCGGGTGGTCAGCGGCGCCGCATCGAGCTGGCGCGCATCCTGTTCTCCGATGCCCGCACGATGATCCTCGACGAGCCGACCAACCACCTGGACGCCGACTCGATCCTGTGGCTGCGCGAGTTCCTGAAGAATTACACCGGCGGCTTCATCGTCATCTCGCACGATGTGGACCTCGTCGGCGAGACGGTCAACCGCGTCTTCTACCTGGATGCGAACCGCCAGGTGATCGACATCTACAACATGGGCTGGAAGAACTACCAGCGCCAGCGTGCCGCCGACGAGGAGCGCCGCAAGAAGGAGCGCGCCAACGCCGAGAAGAAGGCCGGAGCGTTGCAGTTGCAGGCGGCGAAGTTCGGCGCGAAGGCGACGAAGGCCGCGGCCGCGCACCAGATGGTGGCGCGCGCCGAGAAGCTGCTCGCCGGGCTCGAGGACGTGCGCCAGGTCGACCGCGTGGCGAAGCTGCGCTTCCCGACCCCGGCGCCCTGCGGCCGGACGCCGCTGCAGGCGAGCGACCTGTCCAAGAGCTACGGGTCGCTGGAGATCTTCACCGCGGTGGACCTCGCGATCGACCGAGGATCGAAGGTCGTCGTGCTCGGCCTGAATGGTGCGGGCAAGACGACCCTGCTCCGGATGCTGGCCGGCGTGGACGCGCCGGACACCGGGCAGGTGGAGCCGGGACACGGCTTGCGCATCGGGTACTACGCGCAGGAGCACGAGACGATCGACGTCGAGCGCAGCGTCCTGCAGAACATGGTGTCGTCGTCGCCGAACCTCACCGAGACCGAGGCGCGCAAAGTGCTGGGCTCGTTCCTGTTCACCGGCGACGACGCGCACAAGCCCGCCGGGGTGCTGTCGGGCGGCGAGAAGACGCGGCTCGCGCTGGCGATGATCGTCGTCTCGGGCGCGAACGTGCTGCTGCTCGACGAGCCGACGAACAACCTCGACCCGGCGAGCCGCGAGGAGATCCTGGATGCGCTCGCCCACTACGAGGGCGCCGTCGTGCTGGTGAGCCACGACGAGGGCGCCGTCGAGGCGCTGAACCCGGAACGCGTCCTCATCATGCCCGACGGCACCGAGGACCACTGGAACCGCGACTACCTCGACCTCATCTCCCTCGCCTGACCCCACCATCGAGTCCGCACAGACTGCACGTTTTCCGCTCGAAAGCGTCGATTCTTCGCGGACTCGATGGGGGTGGGGTCAGCGCCAGAGAGCGGCGACGACGGGCGCGAGGGCGACGCCGCGGGCGTGGCCGGCGCGTGCGGCGGCGGGGCGGAGGGATGCATCCATCGCGTTGGCGCCGTGAAGGGCCTCCGACTCGGGGCCGATCACCTCGACGCGGCTGCCGGCGGCGCGCAGGGCGTCCACCTGCGCTGCCAGGTGCGTGCCCCATGAGGCCGGTGCGAGCGAGCGGCCGTTGAACGGCGACAGCACCAGCACGCGGTCGTAGCCGGCGGCGAGGTCGGCGTTCTCCGCGTTCACGCGGTACCCGCCGTCGAGGTAGCGCTCGTCGCCGATCCGGAGCGGCTGCGCGCTCGACGTGCTCGCGGCCACCGCCTCCGCGAGCCCGACCCCGCTGTCCCGGTCGAACACGACCGGCTCGGCGGTGCGGGCGTCCACGGCGGTGATCAGGATGCGGCGCTCCGGCCACTCCTGCACCGGCAGCCGCGCGGCGACGATCGACCGCCAGCGCTCCGACCAGGCGCCGTCGGAGGCGGCGTCGAGCTCGAGGGCCGCGGCGCTCATCCGTCGCCGCATGTCGTCCATGCCGGTGGAGGCGTCGATCACGGCCTGCACGCGCTGCACGCCGGTGGGGCGGCCGTCGGTCGCGGGAGGCGCGGGCGGCCGCGCCGGGACGGGCGTGAGCGCCTGCGCGTACAGTTCGGCCGGTGCCGCGCCGGCCACCTGTGCCGCCGCAGTCGCGCCGGCGGATGTGCCGACGAGGAGGTCGGCGCCGGTGACGTCGACACCGGCCTCGAACAGCCCGGCGATGACGCCGATCAGCCAGGCGTTGCCGGTGGAACCGCCGCCGCCGAGGACGAGCGCGCGGTCGTGAGAAGAGAAGGAAGTGTTCATGGGAGTCGCCTTTCGCGAAATGCTGGGCGGCGCTCCCGGCGGCGGCTACCTCAGCCGCGCGATCGTGGACTGCAGGAGCGCCCACTGGATGCTGCGTACATGGGTCTCACCTCCTGCCGTCGGAACACGATCGCCTCGACGATAGCAGAGACTCAGTGCGCGGCGTCCAGCAACTCGTCCTCGACGTCGGCGTCGGAGCGCTTCGCCCGGCGGCGGCGCTCCCGCTCGGCGGCGCGCGCCTTCTCGGCCGGATCCTCGGAGTTGCGCTTGCGGTACTCGGTGATCAGCGCGTAGCCGAGACCGAAGAAGCCGATCAGCGCGAAGATGATCCACTGGATCATGTACGACCAGTGGAGTCCCTCATCCTGTGTCGGGGGAGAGGTCACGGTCGGGGTGGGCGCCGTCGCGGGCGCCGGGTCCTCGCTGTCGAGCAGGCCGTAGGCGCCGGTGTAGACGTCGGCGCCGCCGAGCTTCTGCTTCACGACGGACAGCTGGATGGTGCCCACCTGGTCGCCCGCCGCCGTGCGTCCGGCGATGGCCGGCTCGCTCGCCTTCAGCCGCGCCACCACGGTGACGGTGCCGGCGGGTGCGGCGGGCACGTGGTCGGGCGAGTCCGTGTGGTTGCCGGTCGGCACCCAGCCGCGGTCGACGATGAACAGCGAGCCGTCCGCCGTGCGCAACGGGGTCAGCACCTCGAAGCCCGGGCTGCCGTTGAAGGGCCGGTTGCGCACCAGCAGCTGCTTGTCCCGCTCGTAGGTGCCGGTGACCGTGACGCGCGTCCACTCCTGCTTCGCGGAGTAGGAGCCGAGCGAGGGCAGCTCCTGCGTCAGCGGCCGCGGAGCCGAGTCGTAGTTGGCCGTGACCAGCGCGTTCGCGGCCGCGGCCTCCTTGCTGCGGGCGAGCTGCCAGTTGGAGAGGAAGCCGCACGCGATGGCGAACGCGATCGCGAACGCCAGGTAGCCGAACCAGCGGCGCGAGAAGGCGAACCGCCAGCCGCCCCCGGAGGTGCCGCTCACGCCGTCGACCTCTCGGCGTCCGAGCCGGCGTCGTCGTCGGCGTCGGCGACCGGGACGACCCGGAGCGGGAACTCGCGGGCCGCCAGGAACTCGCGGAGGAAGTCGACGTGGTCCGCGCACGCCAGCCAGACCTTCACGCGGTCCTCGGCATGGATGCGCGGGTTGCGCCACTCGATGCGCCACGACGCGGTCTCGCGGCAGCCGGCGCGCGAGCACGTCAGCGGCTCAGGCGCGTCCATCCCGATCACTGCGCGTCCTCCCGGCCGTCCTCGCGCCTCCTCTGCTGCGGAGGCGTCACTGGAACGATAGCGCCCGGACGCTGAACATCCACCCGGCCCTGCTCCACCGAGACGTTCGCGATGACCACGGCGATGTAGGGCAGGAAGATCGCGCCGATCAGCGGGACGGCAGCCCACCAGCCCGGGACGATCACGGCGACGATCAGGCAGACCACACGGATGCTCATGGCGACCGAATACTTGATCATCCGGTGCCGTCGCTCCTCATCGGGAGAGAGGGGGAGAGTCGTGATCGACGGAGCTGAGGGCTTCTTCATGTGCGTTGCCTCCAGCGTACGTCCATAAACTTGTCTTCGGCCCTTCCGGGGTCGAATCCGCAGCAAGCAGTCCTGAAGGGAAGCGCATGACCACGCCACGCACCGTCCTCGTCACCGGGGGCAACCGGGGGATCGGCTACGCCATCGCCGAGGAGTTCATCGCGCAGGGGCACCGCGTCGCGGTCACCGCGCGGTCCGGCGAGGGGCCGGAGGGCGCGCTCACCGTGCGGGCGGACGTGACCGACAGCGCCTCCGTCGACGCCGCGTTCACCGAGGTGGAGGAGAAGCTCGGCCCGGTGGAGGTCGTGGTCGCGAACGCGGGCATCACCAAGGACACGCTGCTCATGCGCATGACCGACGAGGAGTTCGACTCGGTCGTCGAGACGAACCTCGGCGGTGCGTTCCGGGTCGTCAAGCGCGCGAACAAGGGCATGCTGAAGGCGCGTTTCGGGCGCATCGTGCTCATCTCGAGCGTGGTCGGGCTGTTCGGCGGCGCCGGCCAGGTCAACTACGCCTCGTCGAAGGCCGCGCTGGTCGGCATGGCCCGGTCGATCACGCGCGAGCTCGGCGCGCGCGGCATCACCGCCAACGTCGTCGCGCCCGGCTTCATCGAGACCGACATGACGGCCGAGCTGCCCGAGGCGCAGCAGGCCGAGTACAAGAAGAGCATCCCGGCGGGCCGGTTCGCGGCTCCGTCCGAGGTCGCCAAGGCCGTCGCGTGGCTCGCCTCCGACGACGCCGCCTACATCTCGGGCGCCGTCATCCCCGTCGACGGCGGCCTCGGCATGGGCCACTGACACAGCCCCTGCCCCCAACCAAGAGCTCCTGAGTTCTTCGACCCGACACGCCGGTGGGGACTCGAAGAACTCAGGAGCTCTTGGCTTGGGCGGGGGTCAGCCGCGGAGGCCTAGGAGGGGGAGCACCTGGGCGAGGTCCGGGCGGTCGATGACGACGTCGGCCTCGGCGCGCACGCGGGGCTTGGCGTTGAAGGCAACGGCGAGGCCGGCCTCCGCCATCATCCTCAGGTCGTTGGCGCCGTCGCCGATCGCGACGGTCTGACGCAGGTGCACACCGGCGTCCGCGGCCCAGAACAGCAGGGCCTGCGCCTTCGCGGCCGCATCCACCACCGGTCCGTCGACCTCGCCGGTGAGCACGCCGTTCTGGACCACGAGCCGGTTGGCGCGCCAGTGGTCGAGTCCCAGCCGCTCGCCGATCGGGTCGAGCAGCTCGTGGAAGCCGCCGGACACGACGCCGACGACCCCGCCGGCCGCGTGCACGCCCGCGATCAGCTCCGGCACGCCGTCGGTCACCCGGATGCGCTCACCGACGTGCTGGAACACCTCCGCCGGCAGCCCTGCGAGGGTCCGCACGCGCTCCCGCAGACTCGCCTCGAAGTCGAGCTCGCCGCGCATGGCCCGCTCGGTGATGTCGGCGACCTCGGTGCGCGAGCCCGCCTCCTCGGCGAGCAGCTCGATCACCTCGTCCTGGAGCAGTGTGGAGTCCGCGTCGAGGACGACGAGCACGGATGCGCCTCTCTGGTGTTCCCCGCCGGTCATGGAACGACGTGCACACCCTTGCCGACCACGGTGATCCCGGAGTCGGTCACGGTGAAGCCGCGCGCCTTGTCCCGCGCCGGGTCGACGCCGATCTGGGCGCCCTCGGCGACCACCACGTCCTTGTCGAGGATGGCACGGCCGACGAACGCGTTCGGCTCGATCACCGCGCGCTCGAACACCACCGAGTCGACGACCTTCGCGCCCGAGTCCACCTTCGCCCACGGCCCGAGCACGCTGCGCTCCAGGTGCGCGCCCGAGATGACCGAGCCGAGCGACACGATGGAGTCGATGGTCGTGCCCAGCGCTCCGCGCCCGTCGCGCACGATCTTCGCCGGAGGGGAGTTCAGCACCTGGCTGAAGATCGGCCAGCTGTTGTTGTACAGGTTGAAGATCGGCAGTGCCGAGATGAGGTCCTGGTGGGCCTCGAAGAACGAGTCGATCGTCCCCACGTCGCGCCAGTAGTAGCGGTCGCGGTCGGTCGATCCGGGGACGTCGTTGTTGTTGAAGTCGTACACCGCCGCCTCGCCGCGCGCGACGAAGTCGGGGATGATGTCGCCGCCCATGTCGTGGTTGGAGTCCGGACGGTCGCCGTCGCGCACCACGGCGTCGATGAGGGCGTCGGCGTCGAAGACGTAGTTGCCCATCGACGCGAGCACCTCCTCCGGCGAGTCGGGGAGCCCGATCGGGTCGCGCGGCTTCTCGCGGAAGGCGCCGATGCGGTCGGGGCGCTCCGGCTCCACCTCGATCACGCCGAACTGGTCGGCGAGGGCGATGGGCTGCCGGATGGCCGCCACGGTGGCGGGGGCGCCCGAGGCGATGTGCGCCTCGATCATCTGGCCGAAGTCCATCCGGTAGACGTGGTCGGCGCCCACGACGACGACGATGTCGGGCTTCTCGTCGCGGAGCAGGTTGAGGCTCTGCAGGATGGCGTCCGCCGACCCGCTGAACCAGCGCTTCCCGAGGCGCTGCTGGGCCGGGACGGACGCGATGTAGGAGTTCGTGATGCCGTCGAGCCGCCAGGTCTGCGACACGTGACGGTCGAGGCTGTGCGACTTGTACTGGGTCAGCACGACGATCTGGCGCAGCTGCGAGTTGATCAGATTCGACAGGGCGAAGTCGATGAGGCGGTACTGCCCGCCGAACGGGACGGCGGGCTTCGCCCGGTCCGCCGTCAACGGCATCAGCCGCTTTCCCTCTCCGCCCGCGAGGACGATGCCGAAGATCTTCTTGCCTGGTGCCATGTCCATAACAGTAGAGGCGAAGTGTTGGCTGTACTAGCGTTTTGGTCATGCGCGTCGATCTTCTGACCCGGGAGTACCCGCCGGACATCTATGGCGGAGCCGGGGTTCACGTGACCGAGCTGGTCCGGGCCCTCCGGGCGGACACGGAGGTCGTCGTGCGCGCCTTCGGCGAGCCGCGCGAGGAGCCGGGAACCGCGTCGTACCGCGTCCCCGCCGAGCTGCGGGAGGCCAACGGCGCGATCGCCACGCTCGGAGTCGACCTGCAGATGGCGCAGGACTGCGGGGGAGCCGACATCGTCCACTCGCACACCTGGTATGCGAACGGCGCGGGCCACCTGGCGAAGCTGCTGCACGGTGTCCCGCACGTCCTCACCGCGCACAGCCTCGAGCCCCTCCGGCCGTGGAAGGCCGAGCAGCTGGGCGGCGGCTACCGCGTGTCCAGCTGGATCGAGAAGACCGCGTTCGAGGCCGCCGACACCGTCATCGCGGTGAGCGACGGGATGCGTCGCGACATCCTCGCGTCGTATCCCACGCTCGACCCGACGAAGGTCGTCACGATCTACAACGGCATCGACCTGGAGCGCTGGCAGCCGCTGCGCGACGACGACCGGGCCCGCGCGCTCGGCATCGACCCGGAGCGGCCCGCCGTCATCTTCGTCGGCCGCATCACCCGCCAGAAGGGCCTGCCGTACCTGCTGCGGGCCGCCAGGATGCTGCCGCCGGAGGTGCAGGTCATCCTCTGCGCCGGTGCGCCCGACACGCCGGAGATCCTCGCCGAGGTGACCGGGCTCGTCGAGCAGTTGCAGTCCGAGCGCGACGGCGTCGTCTGGATCGACCGGCTGCTGCCCAACGACGAGCTGCGGATCGCGCTCACCGCGTCCACCGTCTTCGTCTGCCCGTCGATCTACGAGCCGCTCGGGATCGTGAACCTGGAGGCCATGGCCTGCGGACTGCCCGTGGTCGGCACCGCGACCGGGGGCATCCCCGAGGTGATCGTGGACCGCGTCACGGGCCGGCTGGTGCCCATCCAGCAGCTGCAGGATGGCACGGGCACCCCGACCGACCCGGACGCCTTCGTGGCCGACCTCGCCGCCGCGCTCACCGAGGTCGTCTCGGACCCCGCCCGGGCCGCCGAGATGGGGCGTGCCGGCCGAGAGCGGGCGGAGACGTCGTTCAGCTGGGCGGCCATCGCCGAGCAGACGCTCGACGTGTACCGGTCGCTCGTGAGCCGTCACTGATCGCCGCCGCGCTTAGGTAGGCTGGAGGGCATGGCCGACAGCGTTCTCCGACTTTCCGACGTGTCCGTTGTGCGGGACGGCAACCCCGTCCTGAAGGGAATCGACTGGGCGGTCGAGCCGGACGAGCGGTGGGTCATCCTGGGCCGCAACGGCGCAGGCAAGACGACGCTGCTCCAGATCGCCGCCGCTGCGCTGCACCCCAGCTCGGGCGAGGCCGTCGTGCTCGGCGAATCGGTCGGCCACACCGACCTGGCCGAACTGCGCCCGCTGCTCGGGTTCGCCTCCAGCGCGCTCGCCCGCCGCATCCCGCGCAACGAGCGCGTGCTCGACGTGGTGATGACCGCCGCGTACGCCGTCACCGGCCGCTGGAACGAGCTCTACGAGGACATCGACGAGCGCCGCGCCCTCCGGGTCCTCTCGGAGTGGCACCTCGATCACCTGGCCGAGCGAAGCTTCGGCAGCCTCTCCGACGGCGAGCAGAAGCGCGTGCAGATCGCCCGCTCGGTGATGACCGACCCCGAGATCCTGCTGCTCGACGAGCCGGCCGCGAGCCTCGACCTCGGCGGCCGCGAGGAGTTGCTCCAGCTGCTCGGCGGCTACGCGAGCGACCCGAAGTCGCCCGCCATCGTCATGGTGACCCACCATGTGGAGGAGATCCCGCAGGCGTTCAACCGCGCGCTCCTGCTGAAAGACGGCGAGATCATCGCGAAGGGCCCGATCGCCGAGGTGCTGACGAGCGAGAACCTGAGCCGCACGTTCGACATCGAGGTGGAGATCGCCGAGACCGACGGCCGCTACACGGCCCGGGCGCGCCAGGCCGTCGCCGACTGAGTTCTCGCGGCCGATCTGCTAGACTCGATAGCTGGCCCCCGGAGTCCGGCGCGTCATCCCGACGCCGATCGCCTCCGCGGGTGCACGAGCTTCCCGTCCACGCGGTCTGCGCGGACACGACCGAACCGACTACTAGCTGCAACAAGGAAGTCCTGATGAAGACTGGCATCCACCCCGACTACGCCCCCGTGGTTTTCCGCGACCTGGCCTCGGGTGCGACGTTCCTCACCCGTTCCACCGTCTCGAGCGACAAGACGATCGAGTGGGAGGACGGCAACACCTACCCGGTGATCGACGTCGAGATCTCGTCCGAGTCGCACCCGTTCTACACGGGCAAGCAGCGCATCCTCGACTCGGCCGGCCGTGTCGAGAAGTTCAACTCGCGCTACAAGAACTTCGGCAAGTAAGCCGTACCGCGAAGGCCCCCGTCCGCTGGACGGGGGCCTTCGTCGTTCGTGGGAGCCGGCCAGCTCGGGTCGGAGAATCGGCGGCCCGCCCTTCGTAACTCCGACGGGATACGGCCCAGACGGAGATTCCGGGCGTGTCGTCCTGCGGGCCGCGAGGCAGGCCGATCCCGCCGCGTCAGGACGTCTGGTAGTGGATGCCGGAGGTCGCGATCGCGGCGAAGACCGCGATCGAGATGATGACGCCCAGCGCCAGGAAGATGAACCCGAGGATCACCGCCGCGAGAGCGAGTCCGCGGCCCTGCTCGCCGGTGCGCTTGATCTGCGACAGGGCGATGAAGCCGAGGATGATTCCGAGGATGCTGATGAAGAACGTGGCGATGAACGCCACGATCGCCAACACGTTCCACCCCGGCTGCGCGGGGGCGCCGGGCTGGGAGTACTGCGGCTGCTGCTGGGGCGGCAGGGGCTGCGGGTTCAGGTTCGAGTCGCTCATGCGGCAGACACTAGCGGCTGAGCGGACCCTCAGCTAGCCCCCAGCGGAGGGGGAGGCGCGGCAGCGTCACCGGATGGGCCAGTCGCCCGAGGTCGTGAACTGCGGGTCGCGCTCGCGCCGCATGTACTCCTGGAAGTCGGCCGCCTGCTCCCGGCACCAGTCGACCTGGCGGCGGTGCAGCTCGGCCGCCTCGAAGGCGAGGGCCTCCGCGTGGATGCGCGCGAGCGCCTGGGCGACCCGGCCGGCGGCGATCGCGTCGGCGCCGGCGTCGTGCGCGGCGATCAGATCGACGCCGTAGTGGGTCGCCGTCATGGTGAGCGTCCGCTTGCCGCGGCGGTACTTGTCCACGGCCTTGTCGATCACCAGCGGGTCGACGATCGGGCCGGGGGAGACCAGCGGGGCGACGCCGTGGCGGCGAGCCTCCCGGTCGAGCAGGGTGAAGTCGTACGGCGCGTTGTAGGCGACCACCGGGATGCCGCGGTCGAACAGGCTGCGCAGCTGCGCAACGATCGCGGCGACGGCGGGGCCCGGGTCCATCCCCAGCTCGCGAGCGCGCTCGGTCGTGATGCCGTGCACGGCCGTGGCCTCGGCCGGGATCTCGACGCCGGGGTCGATGATCCAGTCGCGCCGGTGCAGCACGGTGCCCTCCTCGTCGAGCAGTCCGACGTGGGCGGTCACGATGCGGGCCGACTCCACGTCGATGCCCGTCGTCTCCAGATCGAACACCCCGAGTCGCTGATGCCACGTGCCCATGCCCTCACGCTAACCAGCACCCCCGTCACGCGATCCGAAGCCACGCCGAGGTGCTCGCAGTTGCAACCCGGCACGGCGTGTCGCGAGCAACGACGAGCACCTCACGGCTCAGTCGCGGCGCGGCTCGATGTGCAGCCAGTAGAAGTTCTGGGTGCCGAGAGTGAGGGTGAAGCGGCCGTCCTCCGCGACGGTCGGGAACTCGGCGCCGCCGAACAGGTCGTAAAGGGCGCGGCCGGCGAACTCGGGGGCCTCGAGCGTGACCGACACGGGATTGTGCGCGAACGAGAACACGCACAGCACGTCCTCCGGCTGGTCGCCGAAGTGGGTGCCGCTGCCCTCGTACGACCGCACGAACGCCAGCACCGACTCGTGGTCGGTCGGCAGCACGCGGATGTCGCCGAGCCCGAAAACGGGGTGCGCCTTCCGCACGTGGATGACGTTGCGGACCCAGTGCAGCAGCGACCGGGACTGCGCGAGCTGCGCCTCCACGTTCACCTGGTTGTAGTGGAACACGAGCGACTGCACGATCGGGAGGAAGAGCTTGCCCGGGTCGGCGCTGGAGAAGCCCGCGTTGCGGTCCGGCGTCCACTGCATGGGCGTGCGCGAGCTGTCGCGGTCCGGGAGCCAGATGTTGTCGCCCATCCCGATCTCGTCGCCGTAGTAGAGGAACGGGCTGCCCGGCAGCGAGAAGAGCAGCGCGTGGGCCAGCTCCAGTTCGGCGCGGGAGTTGTCCAGCAGCGGCGCGAGCCGGCGGCGGATGCCGATGTTGGCGCGCATGCGCGGGTCGTAGGCGTACCAGCCGTACATGGCCTGCCGGTACTCCTCGCTCACCATCTCGAGCGTCAGCTCGTCGTGGTTGCGCAGGAACACGCCCCAGGCCGCGCCGTCCGGCACGTCGGTGGTCTCGGACAGCACCCGCACCAGCTCGCCGGCCTGCTGCGAGCGCAGCGCGTAGAAGATGCGCGGCATGACCGGGAAGTCGAAGGCCATGTGGCACTCCGGCTCCTCCTCGCTGCCGAAGAAGGCCGCGACCTCGCGGGGCCACTGGTTGGCCTCCGCGATCATGATGCGGCCGGGGTACTCGCGGTCGACCCACTCCCGCAGCTTGATGATGAATTCGTGGGTCTTCGGCTCGCCCTCGCCGTTGCCCTCGTCGGACTCGTAGAGGTAGGGGATGGCGTCCAGCCGGAAGCCGTCGACGCCCAGATCGAGCCAGAACCTGATCATGTCGTACATCGCCTCGTGCACGGCCGGGTTCTCGAAGTTGAGGTCGGGCTGGTGCGAGAAGAAGCGGTGGAAGTAGAACTGCCGGCGTGCCTCGTCGAAGGCCCAGTTGGAGTCCTCGGTGTCGACGAAGATGATGCGGATGTCGGGCCACTTGTCGTCGGTGTCGCTCCAGACGTAGAAGTCGCCGTACGGGCCGTCGGGGTCGGAGCGCGACTGCTGGAACCACTCGTGCTGGTCGGAGGTGTGGTTGATCGGCAGGTCGATGATGATGCGCATGTTGCGCTCGTGCGCCTTCGTGACGAGCTCGCGGAACTCGTCGATCGTCCCGAACTCGGGGAGGATCGCCTTGAAGTCGGCGACGTCGTACCCGCCGTCGCGCAGCGGCGACTGGAAGAACGGGGGCAGCCAGAGCGCGTCGATGCCGAGCCACTGCAGGTAGTCGAGCTTGGACGTGAGTCCCGCGATGTCGCCGGAGCCGTCGCCGTTGCTGTCGACGAACGACCGGACCATGACCTCGTAGAAGACCGACCGGCGGTACCACTGGGGGTCGAGGGCGAGCCCGGGCAGCGTGATGGGCGCGGTGAAACTCACGGTTCTCCTTGAGCGTCGGGGGGACTGCAAGCGATTGCAACCAGAGAAGTCTAGGGCGTGGGCACGGTGCGCTGTCCAGTCCCTGCCTAGACTGGTGAGGATGACTGTCAGCTCACCCTACGCCGCCGCTCTGGAGCGCGTGCCCGTACGCGAGGGGACGGTCGCGATCCTCGGTTCCTCCACCCGGTTCTGGGACTACGGAGACCGGGATGCGGACACCACCCTGGTGCTGGTTCACGGCTTCCGCGGCGACCACCACGGCCTGGAGCCGGTGGTCGCCCAATTGGACGGCGTGCGCATGGTCTCGCCCGATCTGCCGGGCTTCGGCGAGTCCACCCCGATGACCGAGGCGCACCACGACATCGACGGCTACGCGCGCTGGCTCGGCGCCTTCGTCGAAGGGCTCGGGCTGACCGGCCGCGTGGTGCTGCTCGGGCACTCGTTCGGCTCGATCGTGGTCGCCGGTGCGCTGGCCGGCCCGCACGGCACCGTGCCGCGTCCGGATGCGGTCGTGCTGGTGAACCCGATCGGCCAGCCCGCGCTGGAGGGCCCGCGCGGCATCCTGACCCGGCTCGCCATCTTCTACTACTGGCTCGCGGCGGTGCTGCCCGAGCGTCTCGGGTTCGGTCTGCTGCGCAACGCCGCGATCGTGCGCGTGATGAGCGTCGCTATGGCGAAGACGCGCGAGCCGGGTCTCCGGCGCTGGATCCACGACCAGCACGATCGCTATTTCTCGGCGTTCAGCGACCGCCGGGTGGTGCTCGAAGCCTTCCGCGCCTCGGTGTCGCACGACGTCAGCGAGTACGCGTCCCGCATCCCGGAGCGAACGCTGCTCGTGGCCGCCGAGAAGGACGACATCACGCCGATCGCGGCCGAGTACCGGCTGCAGACGCTCTTCCCCGACGCCCGGATCGTGGCGATCCCGGAGGTCGGGCACCTCATCCACTACGAGACCCCGGAGGCGGCGGCCGGCGCCGTGCGCGCCTTCCTGGCGGAGCTGTCGTGAAGGTCCTGTTCGACTGCCGGTACACGAGGATCGGCCGCCACGACGGCATCAGCCGCTACACCGCGGGCGTCGTCTCGGAGCTGGCGAAACTGCACCCGGTGACGATGCTGATCAGCGACCACCGCCAGCTGGAGCTGCTGCCCGACCTGCCGTGGGAGCTCATCCCGTCGCCGACCGCGGTGGGGGAGCCGTGGGTCGCGCGCACGGTGAACCGGCTGAACCCGGACGTGGTGTTCACGCCGATGCAGACCATGGGCGGCTTCGGTCGCAAGTACCGGCTGGTGCTGACGGTCCACGACCTCATCTACTACCGGCATCCCACCCCGCCGCGCGACCTGCCCGCGTTCGTGCGCGGCCTCTGGCGGCTGTACCACCTGGCCTGGTGGCCGCAGCGGATGCTGCTCAACCGGTCGGACGCCGTGGTGACCGTCTCGGAGACGACGAAGGGGCTCATCGCCGAGCACCACCTCACCAAGCGGCCGGTCTACGTCGTGCCCAACGCGGCCGACATGCCGGCGATCGCCCCCGGTCGCGCCGAGCGGACCGCGCCCGAGAGCAAGAGCCTGGTGTACATGGGCTCGTTCATGCCGTACAAGAACGTGGACACGCTGGTGCGTGCGGCCGCGCTGCTGCCGGAGTACACCCTCCACCTGATGAGCCGTGTCTCCGACGCCGAGCGGCGGCGGCTGAGCGAGCTGGCGCCGGGTGCCCGGCTGGTGTTCCACGACGGCGCGAGCGACGATGAGTACGCCGAGACGCTCGCGGCCGCGACGGCGCTGGTGACGGCGTCGCACGACGAGGGGTTCGGCATCCCGCTGGTGGAGGCCATGACGCTCGGGACGCCGGTGGTCGTGAGCGACATCCCGATCTTCCGCGAGATCGGCGGCCGGGCCGCGCTGTTCTTCGACGCCGACGAGCCGGAGCAGGTCGCGGCGCGCGTGCGGCACCTGGAGGAGGAGGGCGTCTGGGCGGCTCGCTCGGCCGCCTCGCGCGAGCGGGCGGAGCGTTACACCTGGGAGGGCTCGGCGCGGCACCTGCTGACCGTGCTCGAGGCGACGGCGCTGCGCTCGCGCTGAACGCGAGGACGCGGAGCGGTGCTCAGGCGCCGAAGCCGCCGGGGTGCGCGAGGCGCCAGCCGAAGCCGGGGTCGGGCACGTCGGTCGCAAGCGCGAGCGGCACGGTCTCGGTCTTGCCGTTGAGCGTGAACGTGCCCTGGCCGAGGATGTCGCCCTTGAAGCCGGAGGACAGCGGCCGGGTCTGCAGGTCGACCGCGATAGGGGTGTCCGACCACACCAGGAACGTCTTGGTCTCGGTCGCGATCAGCTTCGACGAGGCGCCCCAGGCGGTCTTGTAGGTGCCGAAGGTCTGGCCCTTCTCGACTGCCGTGACCTGGTGGAAGCCGGCCTTCACGCTGGTCAGCAGGCTCTTCACGCCCGCCCAGAGGTCGTCGTGGGTCGGTGCTCCGAGCACCACGCCGATCACACGGACCTTGGTGTCGCCGACCGGGACCTGTGCCGAGAACAGCAGGCAGTTGCCGGCCTCATCGGTGTTGCCGGTCTTGATGCCGTCCATCCCCTCGAAGCCGAGCAGCGTGTTGGTGTTGTCCTGCGAGCCGGCGCCCGGGAGGGTCACGTTCTTCTGCGCCACGATCGCGGAGAGCGCCGGGGAGGCGAGCACGAGCTTGCCGAGACCGATCAGGTCCTTCGTCGTGCTGACGTTGCGGGGGTCGAGGCCGTCCGGCGTGACGATCTTGGTGCCGGTGAAGCCGTGCTGCGCGAGCCAGGCGTTGGCGGCGTCCACATACGCGCTCGTCGAGCCGTACGCCCAGTTGGCGAGGGAGATCGCGTAGTTGTTGGCCGAGGGGAGCAGCATCGCCTCGAGCGCCTGCTTCTCGGTCAGGGAGGTGCCCGCGACGACCGGGGCCCACGAGCCGCCCTCGGCGACGACCTCGTTCCAGATGTCGACGTCGCGCTGGGTGAAGGCGATGTCGGGGCCGTCCTCCGTGCCGTTCAGGGGCTTCTTGTCGAGGATCACGAGCGCCGTGACCGTCTTCGTGACGCTGGCGATCGGGACGCTGGCGTCGCTGCCGGTGGAGGCGGACGCGCCGGGATAGTCGGGCGCCACGACGGCGGACGATCCGTAGCCGGGCCACGCGAGTTGCGCGGCGGGCTGCACGATCGTCCTGTCGTGCGCAGTGACGGCGGCGGTGGCGGGCACGGGGGCGACGAGCGAGGCCACGACGTAGGCGAAGGCTGCGAGGACGGCGATCAGGGTGCCGAAGACGACGACGCGGCGGCGACGGTAGACGGTGCGGCTGACACGGCGCGGCGGATCGACGAGAACTTGCTGGGGCACGCTCCGGATTTTAGCGGGGGCTACCGATGCGACGGCTGAGAACGCGCGCGCAAGGCCCAGAGTGCGACCGCGGACGCCGAGGCGACGTTGAGCGAGTCGACGCCGTGCAGCATCGGGATGGTGACAACGGTGTCGGCCGACGCCAGCGCCTTCCTGCTGAGGCCGTCGCCTTCCGCGCCGAACACCATCGCGACGCGCTCGGGTGGGTCGGCGGCGTAGTCGTCGAGGGTGACCGCGTCGTCCGCAAGGGCCAGCGCGGCGATGTCGAAGCCGGCGTCGTGCAGCAGCGGGACCGCCGCATCCCACTCGGGGAGGCGCGTCCACGGCACCTGCAGGACCGTGCCCATGCTCACGCGGACGCTGCGGCGGTACAGCGGGTCGGCGCAGCGGGGCGTCACGAGCACCGCGTCGGCTCCGAGTCCCGCGACCGCGCGGAAGATCGCACCGACGTTCGTGTGGTCCACGATGTCTTCGAGCACGACGACACGGCGGGCGTCGCGGAGCAGGTCGGCGGGGTCGGGGAGCTCCGGCCGGTGCATCGCCGCGAGGGCGCCCCGGTGCAGGTGGTAGCCGGTCAGCTGCTCCAGCACGGCGGGCTCGCCGACGAAGACCGGGACGTCGGGGTACGCGGCGAGGAGCGGCTCCACGTCCGGCAGCCACTGCTCCTGCAGCAGCACGGATCGTGGACGGTGCCCGGCCGCCAGCGCCCGTGTGATCACCTTTGTCGACTCGGCGATGTAGAGGCCGCCGGCCGGCTCGGTGACGCGACGGAGCGCGACGTCGGTGAGCCGGGAGTAGTCGGCGAGGCCGTCGGCCTCCAGGTCGTCGATGCGGTGCACGAGCATGGGTCCACATTGCCAGGCCGACGAAACAAATCGGAAAACTGGGGTGTTTAGACTCGGAGAGGATCTGGAGGTGCCTGTGACCACGCTGACGACCGAGCTCCCGCCGGAGCTGGCCCGCGGCATCGACCAGACCGTCGAGCTGTTGGCCGGTCGCCGCTTCGCCGTTCTGACCGGCGCCGGTGTGTCGACCGACTCCGGTATCCCGGACTACCGCGGCGAGGGCGCGCCGAAGCGCACGCCGATGACGTTCCAGCAGTTCCTCGCAGACGACAGGTTCCGCAAGCGCTACTGGGCGGGCAGTCATCTCGGCTACCGCCGGTTCGCCGCCGCCCGCCCGAACGACGGGCACCGTGCCCTCGCCCGGCTGGAGCTGGCGGGCGCGGCCAACGGCGTCATCACCCAGAACGTGGACGGGCTGCACAAGCAGGCGGGGTCGCGGCGCGTCGTCGACCTGCACGGCGCGATGGACCGGGTGCTCTGCCTGGTGTGCGGCCAGATCTTCGCGCGTGAGGCGATCACCGCCCGGATCGACGCCGTCAACCCCTGGCTCGACACCGAGGGCGCTGTCGAGATCGCACCCGACGGCGACGCCATCGTCACGGACATCGACTCGTTCGTCGTCCCGGACTGCACGGTGTGCGGCGGGAGGCTGAAGCCGGATGTCGTGTTCTTCGGGGAGTTCGTCCCGGCCGAGAAGTACCGCGAGGCGAGCGCGCTCGTGCGCTCGGCGGAGGCGCTCGTCATCGCCGGATCGTCTCTCGTGGTGAACTCGGGCATCCGCCTGCTGGAGGAGGCCCGGCGTCGCCGGCTCCCCATCGTCATCGTCAACAGGGGTCAGACGAAGGGCGACGGCCGGGCGACCGTTAAGCTGGACGGCGGGACGACGGAGACGCTCGTCGAGCTCGCCAAGCGCCTGGCCTGACCGGCCGACCAGCGCGCGTCCCGGCGACGAAAGGACGCGTGTGACCTTCATCTCGCTCGTGCGGCACGGCCAGACGGACTGGAATCTCGCCAAGCGCATCCAGGGGTCGAGCGACATCCCCCTCAACGACACCGGCCGGGCGCAGGCGGAGACGACGGGTCGCGCGCTGGCCGGCGGCCGGTTCGACGCGATCTACGCCAGCCCGCTGTCCCGCGCCCTCGACACTGCGCGCATCATCGCCGGGCACGTCGGACTGGGCGAGCCCGGGACGATCCCCGCGGTCGCCGAGCGGCAGTACGGCGAGGCCGAGGGGCTCACCGGCGAGCAGATCCTCGCGCGCTGGCCCGAGGGCGCGCCCGTGCCCGGCCGGGAGTCGCGTGAGCAGGTCGTCGCGCGCGCCCTGCCCGCCCTGCGCGAGCTCGGCGAGCAGCACCCCGGCGAGAACGTCATCGTGGTGAGCCACGGCGGCGTCATCTCCTCGCTGGTGCGTCACGTCACCGACCACGCCCTTCCCGGGCCCGGCGAGCTCATCCCGAACGGGTCCGTGCACCGCTTCCGCTACCTCGACGGCGAACTCACCCTCGACCGCTTCAATCTCGGCCCGGAGGACCGCGACCTGTTCACCGCGTCGGTGATGTGACCGGGTTCACTCCCTGCTGAGCCGGAACGGCCCCGCGTCCGGACGCTTCGCGGTGACGTGGTCGCCGGACGACTGGTGACGGATGCGGCGGATCACCCACGGCACGAGGTACTCGCGCGCCCAGGAGAGATCCTCCGACCGTGCCTGCCGCCAGGTGCGGGCCGGAAGCGGCTCCGGCCGGAGCGGCTGCAGCTCGTTCTCGACGTTCAGCGCGGCCAGGACCATCCGCGCCACCGTGTGGTGGCCCAGCGGCGCGAGGTGCAGGCGATCGGGCGCCCACATCCGCTGGTCCTGGATCTCGGTCAGCGCCCACTGGTCGGCCACGATGCAGTCGTAGCGCGCGGCGATCGCCCGGACGTTCTCGTTGTAGATCGCGACCTTTCCGCGGATCCCGCGGAACACCGGCGAGAACCCGACGTCCACTCCGGTGAACACGACGACGGTCGCGCCGTCGGCACGGAGCCGTGACACCGCCTCGTCGAACAGCAGGGCGATCTGGTCCGGGTCGGTCCCCGGGCGGATCACGTCGTTGCCGCCCGCCGAGATCGTGATGAGGTCGGGGCGGAGCGCGACCGCCGCATCTACCTGCTCGTCCAGGATCTGCTTGATGAGCTTCCCGCGTACCGCGAGGTTGGCGTAGGCGAAGTCGTCGGTCTGGCTGCTCAGCACCTCGGCCACCCGGTCGGCCCACCCACGGTGGCCGCCTGGGCTGCCCGGCTCCGGATCGCCGATGCCTTCGGTGAACGAATCTCCGAGGGCGACGTAGCGGGACCAGGGATGCCGTGCTTCTGCCATTGCTCCATTCTGCATCGGACGGTGCAGCGGACGGGACTGTCAGCGGGCTCGGGTAGATTTGGTCCAAGTGGAGACAGCAGCAGCACCCGTTCCGGACGACCCCGCCGAGGAGTCCGAGCGGCCCGGCGTGCACGCGGGCAGTTTCGCCGCAGAGCACCTGTCGCCCTCCTTCCCGGAGCGTGCGGCGTGGGGAACGGCGGGCAAACTCCGTGCGTGGCAGGCGGAGGCGCTCGACGCCTACTTCGTGCACGAGCCGCGCGATTTCCTCGCCGCCGCGACGCCCGGCGCAGGCAAGACGACCTTCGCGCTCCGGCTCGCGACCGAGCTCCTCTCTCGGCGCGTGATCGAGCGCGTGACCGTCGTCGCGCCGACCGAGCACCTCAAACGGCAGTGGGCGGAGGCGGCTTCGCGGGTCGGCCTGCACCTCGACCCCGACTTCAAGAACTCGGACGGGCGGTATGCCCGCCATTACCGTGGCGTCGCGGTCACCTACGCGCAGGTCGCCATGCGGCCCAGCTTGCACAAGGACATCACCGAAGCCCACAAGACGCTCGTCATCCTCGACGAGGTGCACCACGGCGGCGACGCGCTCAGCTGGGGAGACGGCATCAGGGACGCCTTCGAGCGCGCGACCCGACGGCTCTCGCTGACCGGAACCCCCTTCCGCTCGGACACCGCGCCCATCCCGTTCGTGACGTATCTGCCCGACCGCCAGGGCATCCGCACCTCGGTCACCGACTACAACTACGGGTACGGCCGTGCGCTGGAGGACGGCGTCGTCCGCCCCGTCATCTTCATGGTCTACGCGGGCCACATGCGCTGGAGGACCAAGACCGGCGACGAGATGGAGGCGCGGCTCGGCGAGGGCAACACGAAGGACATCACCTCGCAGGCGTGGCGCACCGCCCTCGACCCGCGCGGCGAGTGGATCCCGGCCGTGCTGTCGGCCGCCGACCGGCGGCTGACCGAAGTGCGCAACGCCATCCCCGACGCCGGCGGGCTCGTCATCGCCACCGACCACTACGCCGCGCGCGCCTATGCCGACATCCTGCAGCAGCTCTCCGGCGAGCCCGTGACCGTCGTGCTGTCGGACGAGAAGGAGGCGAGCGACAGGATCGAGGCGTTCTCGAAAGGCGACTCGCGCTGGATGGTCGCGGTGCGGATGGTCTCGGAGGGCGTCGACGTCCCGCGCCTCGCGGTCGGGGTGTACGCGACGAGCGCCTCCACCCCGCTGTTCTTCGCGCAGGCGATCGGCCGCTTCGTACGCGCCCGCCGTCGCGGCGAGACCGCGTCGGTGTTCCTGCCGAACGTTCCGGCGCTGATGGCGCTGGCGAATGCGCTCGAGTTGGAGCGCGATCACGCGCTGGACCGCGTCGCGGACCCGAATGCCGAGGGCGACCTGTGGAACCCCGAGGACGCGATGGTCGCGGAGGCGAACCGCGAGGAGCGCGCGTCGGAGGCGTTGACCGAGCAGTTCGCGTTCGAGGCGCTCGGCTCGGAGGCCAACTTCGACCGGGTGCTGTACGACGGCAAGGAGTTCGGCGGGTTCGCGGTGCCGGGTACGGATGAGGAGCTGGACTTCATCGGCCTCCCCGGCATCCTGGAGCCCGACCAGGTGCACGAGTTGCTGCTTCAGCGCCAGCAGCGTCAGGCGCGGCGGCACTCGTCCCGACCCGCTGCGGCAGAGGGTCACCCTCCCGCTCCACTGCACCGCACGCTCAAGGAGCAGCGCCAGCTGCTGAACAGCCTGGTGGGGCTGTACTCGAAGAACTCGGGGGAGCCACACGGTCTCATCCACGCCGAGCTGCGGCGGGTCTGCGGCGGTCCCGCGGTCGCGCAGGCGAGCGTGACGCAGTTGCAGGCGCGGATCGACTTCCTGCGCAAGCGGCTGGGCTCGCACTAGGTGCCTGAGCGACGGTCTTAGGCTCGCCGTACCTTCGTGGCGCTCGGCACGTGCACTTCCTAGGCTGAGCGCATGAGCGAGACGAGTGGAGAGGCCGGGCGGGAGCCCGGCGCCGCGCAGCACCCGGACGAACCGCATCGCGGTGGCCTGGCGCAGCGGCTGAACTGGCTGCGAGCCGGGGTGCTCGGCGCGAACGACGGCATCGTGTCGGTGGCGGCGGTCGTCGTCGGTGTCGCGGGAGCCACCCAGTCGATTCCGGCCATCGTGACGGCCGGGCTCGCCGCCCTGGTGGGTGGTGCGATCTCGATGGCGCTCGGCGAGTACGTCTCCGTCAGCAGTCAACGGGACAGCGAGCGAGCGCTCATCGCGAAGGAGCGCCGGGAGCTGGCGGAGATGCCGGAGGAGGAACTGGACGAGCTGACCGGCCTGTACGAGCAGCGTGGGCTCTCGCCGGCGACGGCGCGCCAGGTCGCGATCGAGCTCACCGAGCACGACGCCCTCGCGGCGCATCTCTCCGCCGAGCTCGGCATCGACCAGGACGACGTGGTGAGCCCGTGGCACGCCGCGCTCGCCTCTGCGGTGGCCTTCACCTGCGGTGCGATCCTTCCGATGCTGAC
Organism: Leifsonia sp. C5G2; assembly: GCF_013359685.1. Taxonomy (GTDB): domain Bacteria; phylum Actinomycetota; class Actinomycetes; order Actinomycetales; family Microbacteriaceae; genus Leifsonia. The sequence goes on along the minus strand of NZ_JABFMV010000002.1, from coordinate 192,388 downwards.
CATCCTGCTCCCGCCCGCAATCCGCATCCCGGTCACCTTCGTCGCCGTGCTGCTGGCGCTCGCGATCACCGGCTACGTGGCCGCATGGATCGGCGGCAGCCCGCGCGGACGTGCGATGATCCGAGTGGTGATCGGTGGCGCCCTGGCCTTGGCGGCGACGTTCATCGTCGGTTCGCTGCTGGGGACGACGGTCGCCGGTTAGGGAGAGGAAGGCCGCCGGATGGTGGATGCGCAGAACACGGACGAGACGGCCGGAACGGTGACGCCGGGAGCGGCTTCGCCGACCGGGGGTGGCGCGGAGACCGTCGTCACGAAGTCGGGACTGAAGGACAAGGCCGAGATCGTCCGCGACTGGCTGCCGCGCTACACGGGCACGCCGGTGGAGGAGTTCGGCGAGTACATCCTGTTGACCAACTTCGGCGACTATGTGGAGCGTTTCGCCGAATGGTACGGCGCGGAGGTGCGGGGGCTCGACCGGTCGATGCCGAACGCGACCGCGGATGGCATCACGATGGTCGATTTCGGGATGGGCAGCCCGAACGCGGCGACGGTCATGGACCTGCTCAGCGCCGTGTGCCCGAAGGCGGCGCTCTTCCTCGGGAAGTGCGGCGGGGTGAAGCAGAAGAGCCGGCTCGGCGACCTGGTGCTGCCCATCGCGGCCATCCGGGGCGAGGGCACCTCCAACGACTACCTTCCGCCGGAGGTTCCTGCGCTGCCCGCGTTCCAGCTGCAGCGGGCCGTGTCGTCGACGATCCGGGACTTCCAGCAGGACTACTGGACGGGGACGGTCTACACGACGAACCGCCGGGTGTGGGAGCACGACGACACCTTCAAGCAGTACTTGAAGCGGACGCGCTGCATGGCCGTCGACATGGAGACGGCGACGGTGTTCGCGGCCGGTTTCGCGAACCGCATCCCGAGCGGCGCGCTGCTGCTGGTGTCGGACCAGCCGATGACGCCGGAGGGCGTGAAGACGGCGGAGAGCGACCGCGGGGTCACGCGCGATTTCGTCGAGCGGCACATCCGGATCGGGGTGGAGGCGCTTCGTCTGGTGCGTCGCAACGGCCGCAGCGTGCGCCACCTGCGCTTCGAGGAATAGCCAGGCGAGCGACGTCATCGGAAGTCCCGGGAGACGGTGCGGATACCGGTGTCGAGCGCCTCGAGCTTGTCGGCGACGATGTTGACGACGCCCTCCTCGCTGCGTTCGAGGATGCCGCGCACGATCATCGCCGGCGCCTGGCGGGCCACCCGGCGGTAGCGGTTCCAGACCCCGACCGGGCACACCACGTTGACCATGCCGGTCTCGTCCTCAATGTTGAGGAACGTCACGCCTGCGGCGGTGGCGGGCCGCTGCCGGTGGGTCACGACGCCGCCCACCTCGATGCGACGGCCGGATTCTCCGCCGGCGAGCCGGTCGGCCGGGTAGACGCCGCGCGCGGCGAGGGCCGGGCGCAGGAAGCGGATCGGATGGTCGTCGGTCGAGATGCCCGTGGACCACAGGTCGCTCGCGAGCTGCTCGGCGGGGGAGAGCATCGGCAGGAGGGGCGGCTGGACCGTGATCGCGGTGCCCGCGAGGTACTCCGGGCGCTCCTGCGCGGCGTTGCCGGCCTCCCAGATCGCCTGCCGCCTGCTCAGGTCGAAGCCCTCGAACGCCCCCGCCGCGGCGAGCGCCTCCAGCTGGGCGGTGTTGAGGCCGGTCCGGCGCGCGAGGTCGCCGAGGTCGCGGTAGGGTCCGGACGCCTCGCGCTCGGCGACGATGCGCTCGGCCAGCTTCTCGCCGATGGAGGTGACGCCCGCGAGACCCAGCCGGACGGCGTGCCCGGCGTCGCGGCGGTGCGCGGCGAAGTCGAGGGCGACCGCCGGGTCGAACGGGTCGATCGGCGGCTGGTCGGTCTCGAGGCACGGGTCGCTGCCGGTGGGGCCGGGCCGGCGGTCGTCGAGCGGTTCGAGCAGCGGGAAGACGCCGGACCGCTGGATGTCGGGCCGGTGGACCACGACGCCGTGCCGGCGGGCGTCGGCGGTGAGGGTGCGGGGCGAGTAGAACCCCATCGGCTGGGCGCGGAGCAGCGCGGCGAGGAACGCGCCGGGGTAGTGCAGCTTCATCCAGGAGCTGACGTAGACCAGCAGGGCGAAGCTGATGGCGTGGCTCTCGGCGAACCCGAAGTTCGCGAACGCCTCGATCTTCTCGTAGATGGCGTCGGCGTCGTCTCCGGTGATGCCGTTGTGCGCCATCCCGTCGTACAGCTTGGCCTTCAGCGCCCCGATCTTCTCGACGCCGCGTTTGGAGCCCATGGCACGGCGGAGGAGGTCGGCGTCCTCCGCCGTGCAGTCGCCGACCGCGACCGCCATCTGCATCAGCTGCTCCTGGAACAGAGGAACGCCCATCGTTCGCTCGAGCACGGGCACGAGCGACGGGTGCAGGTAGGTGACCGGCTCCTTGCCGAGCTTGCGGCGGATGTACGGGTGCACCGCGCCGCCCTGGATGGGACCGGGCCGGATGAGCGCGATCTCGATCACGAGGTCGTAGAAGCTGCGCGGCTGCAGCCGGGGGAGGGTGCCGATCTGGGCGCGGCTCTCCACCTGGAACACGCCGATGGAGTCGGCCCGGCAGAGCATGTCGTACACGCCCTGCTCTTCTTTCGGGATGCTGTCGAGCGTCCACCGCTCGCCGAGCGACGCCTCGATGGTGCGCATGGCGTAGTCGAGCGCGGACAGCATCCCGAGGCCCAGCAGGTCGAACTTCACCAGACCCATCCAGGCGCAGTCGTCTTTGTCCCACTGGAGCACCGTGCGGCCCTCCATCCGGGCGTGCTCGATCGGGCACACCTCGCCGACGGGCCGGTCGGTGAGCACCATGCCGCCCGAGTGGATGCCGAGGTGGCGGGGGAACTTCAGCACCTGCTGGGCGAGCCCGACCACATCGCCCGGGATGTCGTGGTCGTCGCTGGTCTGGACGGTGCCCCAGGAGTCGATCTGCTTGCTCCAGGCGTCCTGCTGGCCGGTGGAGTAGCCGAGCGCCTTGGCCATGTCGCGCACCGCGTTCTTCGGCCGGTAGGTGATGACGTTGGCGACCTGGGCCGCGTTGTGCCGGCCGTAGGTGCGGTAGACGTACTGGATGACCTCCTCGCGGCGGTCGGAGTCGAAGTCGACGTCGATGTCGGGCTCTTCTTCTCGCATGCTGGAGAGGAAGCGCTCGAACGGCAGGTCGTACTTGATCGAGTCGACCGCGGTGATGCCGAGCAGGTAGCAGACCGCCGAGTTGGCGGCGGAGCCGCGGCCCTGGCAGAGGATGCCCTGCCCGCGGGCGTACCGGACGATGTCGTAGACGATGAGGAAGTAGCCGGGAAAGTCCTTCGCCTCGATCACGTCGAGCTCGCGTTCGATGCGCTCCCGTTTCTGCGGTGTGCGGTCGAGGTCGGGGTAGCGCTCGGCGGCGCCGCGCCAGGTGAGCTCGCGGAGCCAGCTCATCGGCGTGTGCCCTTCCGGCACCGGCAGCTTCGGGAGCCTCGGGCGGGCGCTGCGAAGACGGAAGGAGAGGTCGTCCGCCACCTCGACCGTGCGCTCGACGGCGCCCGGGTAGCGGGCGAACCGCCGTGCCATCTCGGCACCGCTGCGCAGGTGGGCGGCGCCGGAGGCGGGCAGCCAGCCGTCGAGCTCGTCGAGGCTGCGCCGGGCGCGCACCGCCGCGACCGCCGTGGCGAGCGGGTACTGGGCCGGGCTCGCGTAGTGGACGTTGTTGGTGGCGACCGTGGGCAGCCCCAGCCGGCCGGCGATGCGTGTGAGGATGTCGTTGTCCGTCGAGTCGCGCGGGCCGCCCTGGTCGATCAGCTCGACGAGGACGTTGCCGGCCCCGAACAGGTCGACCAGCCTGGCGATCTCGCGTTCCGCGGCGCGCTCTCCGCGCTCTGCCCCTTCTGCGCTGCGGGAGAGGGCGCGGCGGACGTCGCCTTTGCGGCAGCCGGTCAGTACCATCCACTGGCCGCCGGACTGCTCGGCGAGCTCGTCGAGCCGGTAGGCCGGGCGCCCTTTCTCCTCTCCGGCGAGCTGGCCGGCCGTGATCGCCGAAGCGAGCCGGTGGTAGCCCTCCTGGCGGCGGGCGAGCACCACGAGATGACTGCCCTCCGGGTCGGGCTCTCCGTTCTGCGGCTTGCTGAGCGACAGCGACAGCTCGGCGCCGAACACCGTCTCGACCCTGTCGTAGGCCTCCGCCGCCTCGGCGAGGTGGACGGCGCCGTAGAGGCCGTCGTGGTCGGTGAGCGCCAGGGCGTGCAGGTCGAGCCGGGTGGCCTCCTCAAGCAGCTCCTCCGGCGAGGAGGCGCCGTCGAGGAAGCTGAAGTTGCTGTGCGCGTGCAGCTCGGCGTACGGGACGGCGCCTTCGGTGGCCTCCGGGATGGCCTGCGGAACGTACTTCTGCCGTTTGCGCGACGACGGCCGCTCGTCGGCCTGCTGCCCGGTACGACGGCCGGAGAGCCGTCGCTCGAATTCTGCCCACGGGATGGGCGGGTTGTTCCAGCCCATCAGTCGTACCGTGCTTCGGCGAACCAGCCGGATCCGGCCAGGGCGAGCAACCACGCCGTGCCGTCGGCGTCGACCAGCTGGAAGCGGTGCATCGCGCGGGACAGCGTGGCGTCCCACCACCGCTCGCGCACCGGCCACGGCCCCGCCCACGAGTCGACCGGCCGGGCGTCGGCCGCAGCGCCCGTGGGGGAGAAGCGGGCGATCGGTGCGGTGACGTCGCCCCGGTCGGTGACCTCGACCGATGCGCCCTCCTCGGTGAGCACGGCGACGGGACGCGGCACCTCGAACACCGTCGACGGCGCCGGAGCGGGCAGCGACCCGGGCCACGGCCGGTCGGCGCGCGCGACCCCAACCGGCCGGTCGCCCCACGGAACGAGCACCTGGCGCTCGGCGGGAGCCCGGCCTCCGCCGATCGTCGCCGTGACCACGGCCTCGTGCCCGAGCATGCTCTGCACGCGGGTGAGCCCGTGGTGGATGCGCTCGTCGGCTCCTCCACCCCAGAGGCCGTCTTCGTGGTGGCCGATGTCGTCGACCGCCACCGGTTCGAGCATCACCCGGGCGATCGGCGATGCCAGACCGCTGTCGACGGACCCCGCGCCCTGCAGCTGCCAGCGCACCCGGTCGACGACGTCGGGCGCGGAGAACAACCGGGGATGCAGCCAGGTGCGCTCGCTGACCCGGCCGGACTCGTCGGCCACCTCCACCCGCAGCGAGGTGCACACGAGACCTGCCTTGGTGAGGCCGGCGACGAACTGCTCCGCGGTGCCGCGGACGGCGAAGGTCACCTGGTCGACCCGGTCGAGCGGCGGCTCGAACTCGATGGCGCGGTCGAGCTGCTTCGGCGGTGTGCGGGGGACGACGGCCGTGGAGTCGAGCCCGCTGGCGAGGGTGTACGCCAGCTCGCCCCGCTCGCCGAACCGCTCCCGCAGGTCGACGCGGGGGAGGGCGGCGAGGTCTCCGAGGGTATGCAGGCCGAGCCGCCGGAGCAGCGGCGTCAGCTCGGCGAGGCCGAGCTGGGAGACCGGCAGCGGAGCGAGGAAGGCGGGGGAGCCGCCAGGAGGGATGACCCGCACGCGGGCGGACCCGGTGGAGCGTGCCGCCTGCTCCGCCGCGAACGGGCCGTCGGCGACGCCCACCCGCGCCGCCGGCAGCTCCAGCCCCTCCAGGCAGCGCAGCAGCTCGGCGGCCGCCTCCTCTTCTCCGCCGTAGTACCGCGCCGGACCGCGCGCCCGCAGCACGCAGGTGCCCGGCCGCACCGGCTGGACCCCCGGCGTGATCTCCTCGATCGCGGCGAGCACGGGCTCGAACGCGCGCGCGTCGAGCGCCGGGTCGTACGGCACCACCTCGAGCTGCGGGCAGCGCGACTGCGCCTCGCGCATCCGCAGCCCGCGCTTCACTCCGTCGGCTCTAGCCGCCGCGGAGCAGGCGAAGACGACGCCCTTCTCGACCAGCGCCACCGGCAGATCGTCGGGCAGCTCGAGCGCCTGTCTGGCCGCCACGATCGGCCAGTCGGGGTACCACAGCACGATCGCGCGGGTGACGGCCTGCTGGACACTGCCCGCCATCTACACCACCGCCTCGAGCCGCGTCGGGCCGGAGACGGCGGAGCGCTCGGCGAGGAACCGCTCGTCTGGTGCCGGCAGCCACAGCTCGGCGGTGCGCCGGGTCCCGGAGCCGCCGCGTGGAACGGATTCCACGGTCACCCGGCGCGACGACAGGTAGCCGTTGCCCGTGCCCAGCCCGTCCCACCCGCTGCGGGCAACCGTCAGCGTCGCCTCGACCTGCGGCCAGTCGCCCGCGACGATGAGGGTCGTCTCGCGCTGCCGCAGGCGGGCGCTCAGCCGCGCGATGTCGCCGTCTCGGGCGCGGGAGGGCGGAGCCACCACGACCACGCTGAGCACGTCGACGACCGCCGCCGTCACCGTCAGCCAGTCGTCGCCGGGATGCGGCACCAGCACCAGGCGCTCCAGGTCGATGCCGAACCGCCCTGCGGCCTCCGCCCCGAAGTCGGGCATGCCGATCACGCCGCACCATGCCCCGGCGGCGCTCGGCCCGGCCAGCATGGCCATCAGCAGGGTCGTCGACCCCCGCACCGAATAGGCGGCCCCGGCCTTGAGCGCGCCGCCCGGCAGCAGCGGCGAGAGCGCGGGATGCGTCTGCAGCGTGCGGCTCTCGAGCTTGGTGGCCTGCATCTGCCGGATGCGGGTCTGCAGCTCATGCACCTGCGCCCGGTCGGCGACCGGTTCGCGGAGGTGGGGAGCTGCCGATGTCATGCTCCCATTTTCGAACATATGTTCGAACCGCGCAAATAGAAATCTGCGGGTTGTGGAGAACTCCCCGTCGTGCCACGACAGCGTACGCCGGCCCGCTGACACAGGCGACCGCGAGCCCGCCTCTGCTGCACCAGCGCTCGAACGTTCGAATCTCCGTCTGGGCTGCCCGACGTCGGAGATACGAACGAACCGTGGCCGGATCTCCGACCGAAGCCTCAGGCGGCAAGGCCCCCGCTCAGCGCCCCTGCGGCTCCGTGACGAAGTCGATCAGCTGCTCCACGCGGCCGAGCAGCTCCGGCTCCAGGTCGGAGTACGACCGCACCTGTCCGAGGATGCGCTTCCAGGCGCGCGCGATGTCGGCCTGGCTCTCGTGCGGCAGGCCGAGGGCGGCGCAGATCCCGTGCTTCCACGGCACCGATCGCGGGATGCGCGGCCACTCCGCGAGCCCCACGCGCGCGGGCTTCACCGCCTGCCAGATGTCGATGTACGGATGCCCGACCACCAGCACGTGCTCGCCGTACGGCCCGCGGGCGACCTGCTCCGCGATCCTGCTCTCCTTGGAGCCGGCGACCAGGTGGTCGACGAGCACGCCGATGCGCCGGCCGCGGTCGGGCCGGAACTCCTTCACGATCGCGTCCAGGTCGTCCACGCCTTCGAGGTACTCCACGACGACGCCCTCGACGCGCAGGTCGTCGCCCCAGACGCGCTCGACCAGCTCGGCGTCGTGGCGGCCCTCCACGAAGATGCGGCTCGCCCGGGCGACGCGCGCCTTCTGGTCGCCGACGGCGAACGAGCCGGACGCGGTGCGTGTGCGGCCGTCCGGGGTCCGCCGCGGGGCGACGAGCCGGACGGGCGACCCGTCGATGAGGAATGAGCCGGTCAGGGGGAACACCCGTTTCTTGCCGAAGTAGTCCTCCAGCTCCACGGTCTGGGCCTCGAGACGCGTGATCGCGCCGCAGAATCCGCTCGCCGCCTCCTCGACCACGAGGTCGCGCACGGCCTCGACGTCGGGTACGGGCGTGCGTCCGGCGCTCCGCCAGTCGCCTGCCAGCACATCGGTTCCGTAGCGGTCGTCCATCACTCGATGGAGGCTATGCGCCCGGACGCGCCCCCGCGCGGTGCCACGCTGGGGTCAGTCGAAGACGCGCACCAGCCGCCAGGTGCGGTCGAGCGCGTCGTGACGGACGTCGAAGACGTGCGCGTCGCCGTCATCGCTCGTGCCCTGGAACCGCCAGCCCCCGATCTGCCGGGGCAGGCTGCCCACCGTGTAGCGGTGCTCGCCGAACGGGCGCCACCACGCGCACACCTCCGCCCACACGGTCGGGGTGTCCGACACGCGGTAGCGGGTGGATCGCCACACCAAGCGCGTGGGGACGCCGTCGTCGGTCGTCCACACGGCGACCGCCTCGTCGATCTCGGTCATGCTCGTTCACCTCGGCTATCGAACGTATGTTCGAATCAGTGTAGCCGCTTGCGCCGGAAGTCACACCGCCGAAGCCTTTCACTGCCGCAGGGTGGCGCGACGTCGCCGGACGAATCGGAGGAGCAGCAGGATCGCAGCCCCGCCGAGCAGGCCTGAGCCGCCCAGGGTCAGCGCGTCGCTGCTCAGCCCGCCGGTGAAGGGAAGCGGCGGAACGGGCATCTGCGTGTTCCGGATGTTGGAGAGAGTGACCGTTTTCGACGAGTCGGCGATCGTCAGCGTGATCGGGGCCGTGGCCAGCTGGAATCCGGCCGGGGCCTGCGTTTCGACCAGTCGATAGGTGCCCGGCCCGAGGCCGGTGATCCGGAAGGCCCCGCCCAGGGAGTCGATGTCGGCCCCGGCGCAGCCGGACGAGCCGGAGACCATGCAGTCCGCGATCGGCAGTGCCGGACCCGTCGGGTTGCCCTTGCTGTCGACGGGTGTGAGCGTCCACGCAGAACCCGCCAGGATGTTCGCCGCGGAAGTCGAATCCACCTTCCGCCAGACCAGATCGGACACCTCGACCGGGACCTTCACGGTACAGCGCGGATCGCCGGAGGCGGGTGAGCAGTTCGTGCGCGGGGAGGTGGAGACGACGGTGTTCAGGAGTTCCTGGTCGCCTGTCGCCGGGTTTCGAACCGTGACCGAATACGTGATCGTCGCGGCCGCCCCGCGTGCCAGCGCGCCGGTCCACGAGAGCATCGGTTGCGCGTACGTCACCGTGCCGGCGGTCGTGACCTGATCGTTGTTGTAGGAGGCGTCTTTCAGCAGGTCAATCAGGTCGTCCGAGAAGGATGCTTTCTCGTAGGCCTGGGAACCGGTGTTCTTGACGGTGATGGTGTAGTCGACTTTGTGCCCTGGCCTGGCCGACTGCTTTCCCGACGTCTTCGTGATCTCCAGCGAGCACTGCGACGCGTCGGCCTTCACGAGGAATTTGACGGCTCCGGTGGAATTGCCGCCGGGTGCGTCGGTGCCCGCCGAGGAGGTCGTGACGGCCTTCGCCGTGTTCGACAGGGTCAGGGGCGCCGCCGCATCGCATGCGACGGCCGGCGCGGTGGTTCGGAAGCACACCTGCACCGGGGCGCCGACCCAGGCGATGTCGACCTGCGCGCTGGGGAGGCTTCCGGGCGCGGTGACCCCTTGGAGCGTCACTGTTGCCGTGATGGAGGTCACGGTGGTGGGCACCGACGACAGATCCAGCGACCCGCCCGCCGTGACGGTCACCGCGTCGAACCCACGGATCGCGTTCCCGTTCTGGTCGCGGAGGGTCACGAGGGCGTTGCGGTACGCCGAGCTGGTGAGCCCGGTGATGCGCAGTGCGTCCCAACCGGTGAAAGCTGCGGCTCCCGACCCGCAATAGAACGACGAGGGTGTCACGGTCACTTCTTGCGGTTTGCTCGATGTCTGCGCGCACTTGCCGCCGGTCGACGCGTGGAAGAAGCTCACGATGCCCGCGTCCCCGGTCGCCACCAGGCAGTCGGGAGCGATGATCGACGCGGTCCGGGTGGTGTAGTTGTACGCGTTGGACACGGGGACGAAGCCGGCGCACGCCGCGACGGTCCCGGTGCCGGAGTATGCGGCGAAGTCCCGGCACATCACCTGGTTGCCCGCCGAGAGGTAGACCTTCGTGCCGATCACCAGCGCATCGCCGGCAGCGTGTCCGGTGATGGAGATGGAGGCGCCCGTGCCCGCGTACGGGTTCTGATTGGCGGCGAGTTTCGTCCCCGCGAGGTTCCAGCAGGTGGAGGACGTGCCGGTGCCGTTGGTGAAGGTGCAGACGCCGGTGACCGTCCCCGTCTTCGAGAGGATGGGCGCGAACGGGGTGCCGGTGAAGACGGCCGCCGGCGAGGAGGAGGCCGGCCAGACGTTCAACGATCCGTTGCAGATCCTCTTGAGTTTGAGGTCGTAGCAGAAGGTGGACCATGCGTCGGCCGTCGTCCGCTGGGCACTGGCGAACACGTAGTCGCCGTAGACGGCCGCGCTGTAGTAGCCGTGGCTCTTCCAGCCGGTGGCGCCCAGCGTGATGTCCGGGCACGACGCGCCGCTCGGAGTCGTGCACACCAGCACCAGGGCACCGTTGCTGCTGGCCGCGGCGTAGAGGTTGCCGTCGACGGCGGGAATCGCCGTGCCGCCGATCTGCGCGCCGAATCCGGACGCACGGGTCACGCTCCCCGTCCGCGCGGCGTAGCCGCAGCTCCGTGGGGTGGTCGTCGAGAGGTCGAGACAGGCGACGCCCTGACTCGAGCCGTCGGCCGTGCCGGCGTACCAGTAGAGCCGGTCTCCGGCGACCCAGGCGCCCGCCTGCATCGCCGTGAACCCCGTCCATTTCGTACCCGAGCCGATGGGAGTGCCGACGACGCTGGACCAGGCCTGCCAGTTGCTGGACGTCGGCCATCCGGGGCAGGTGGTGCCGTCATACCGTGAGCAGGACACGACGGCCCCCGTCTGATGATGACCGATCCCGTAGATCAGATCGCCGTGCAACGCGATGTTGTACGCATCGCCGCCGTTGAACGTGAGCGCGGCGGTCGGGGGAGCGACGAACTCGGACGACAGCTGTCGCGTTCCGGAGGGGACCAGGGTTCCGTCGAGACCCACGCCGTTCGCTTTCGCCGGCGGAGTGCCACTCGACCAGGCGCCACCGCCGTTTGTGGTGTACCGCGGGGTCGACGTGCCCTTCGGATTGGCCAGCGGTGGCACTTCCAGCGATCCGGGGACGTAGGCACCCGCGTTCGTCAGGATGTCGGTGAGGGTCACGGTGGCATTCGCGGAGGTCTTGTTGGCGTAGCTGACGACCCATTTCAGCGTGTCGCCCGGCTTGGCGGAGCCGATCTTCTCCCCGCCCGGGGCGTCCGACGATGCCGCGGCGGACGCGGCGGTCTCATTGGTCGCCGTCTTGTACGTGGTCGATGCCGTCGTCGTCGTGGCGTTGGAGAAGGCCATGGGGACGATCAGGGCCGCGGCGATCACGCCCGCCGCGATGCACGCGAGCAGGTAGGCCGCCGGCGGACGTCGGCGGTCGCGGGCGGACGGAGCCGGACGTGGCCACTTCATGACGAGAACGTTTCCTGTTTCAGTCGACATCGCTTCGGGCGGTCGAATGAACCGCTACTTAGGATGACGGGAGCGGCGCCGGGGCCGTGACGCCGGAGCGGCCGTAATGAATGCATTGCGTCGACGGGGCCATTCGGGACGGCCTGCTGCGATACTGACGTCATGGCAGACATCACCGATCCGTCCGAAGCGTCGCTGCGCCTCAGCAACGACGAGCGGGAGCGTGCCGTCGCGGCACTGCAATCCCACGCCGCCCAGGGGAGGCTCACCGACGTCGAGCTGCAGTCGCGGATCGCATCGGCGCGTTCCGCCGTCACGCGCGGCGATCTCGCGCCGCTGTTCGCCGACCTGCCCGGCGGTCTGCAGCTCGACGCGCACACACGTCCGGGCGCCCAGCCGGGCGCTGCCTACCCCGCACCGCAGTACGCCCAGCAGCCGTACCCGCAGCAGCCGTACGACGGCCGTTCGGGGTGGGGCGGCCGGGAGCCGTCCAGCCGGTGGGGTCTGCTCGCCGTGTCGATCATCCCGTTCGTGTCGGTGATCCTGTTCTTCATCACCGGCTACGCCTGGGGCTACCAGTACTCGTGGCTGTGGTTCCTGCTCATCCCTCTGGTCGGGGCGATCGCGTACGGCACCGACGGCGGCAGGAGGCGCTAGCCGACGGTGGCGCCGAAGAGCAGGCCGAGCACGTAGGTCGCCGCGGCGGCGCCGTAGCCGATCAGCAGCTGCCGCACGGCGCGCTTGAGCGGGGACGCCCCGGAGAGCAGGCCCACGACGGCGCCGGTTCCGAGCAGCACGATCCCGACGAGCACGGCCGAGACGACGATGGCGGCCGTGCCGGTCATCCCGAACAGGAACGGGATGATCGGGATGAGCGCACCGGAGGCGAAGAAGCAGAAGCTCGAGAGCGCGGCGCTCCAGCCGGTGCCGATCGCCTCGTGCTCGTCCCCGGTCTCCGCCGGCGCGATCGGGACGGGGGATGTGACCGGCTGCAGGCTCGACAGCACCTTCCTGGCGTGCTCCGCGGCCTCGTCCGGTGCCATCCCGCGGGCGCGGTAGACGAGCGTGAGCTCATTGGCGTCGACGTCGAGGTGGGGGAGCGCCGACCCGGTGGCCGGGTTGGGCGTGGACGCCTCGAGCAGTTCGCGCTGGGAGCGCACGGAGACGTACTCGCCCGCACCCATCGACAGTGCTCCGGCGAGGAGACCGGAGATGCCGGTCAGCAGCACGACGTGCGTCGGGACGCCGCTGGCGCTCACACCGAGCACGAGCGCCAGGTTGCTCACCAGGCCATCGTTCGCACCGAAGACGGCAGCGCGGAAGGTGCCGGAGAGCCGCTGCCTGCCGCGCGCGGCGAGCGCGCGCACCACCTCCTCGTGCACCTGCTCGTCCGCCGCCATCTGCGGCGTCGCGTCGACGTCGTCCGCGTAGGGGGAACGCGCCTCCGCCCGCTGGGCGAGCGCGAGCACGAAGACCGAGCCGAAGCGCCGGGCGAGCCAGCCGAGCATCCGGGTGCGCAGATCGCCGCGCAGCGGCTTCCCGGCCCGCTCGCCCAGGAGGGTGACCCAGTGCTGCTCGTGCCGGCGCTCGGCCTCGGCCAGGGCGAGGAGGATCTCGCGCTCTTCGCCCTGCCTGCGGCTGGCAAGGTCGCGGTACACCGCTGCCTCCGCCCGCTCGTCGGCGAGGTAACGGCGCCACCGCCGGATGTCGGCGGTGCTCGGGGTGCGGGCGGCGGTCGTCATCCCTTCGATCTTAGGGCGTCGTTCTCCGGGGCGGCCGCGGCGGCATCCATCCCGAGCGCCGCAGCGGAGCGGGTGAAGCGCTCGCCCCAGTCGGCCGCGGCCACGACCGCCTCCTCCGGCCCCACGATGCGGAACGGGCCGTCGACGGCCGCCAGCCCGAACAGCGCCCAGTCGGCGCTGTCCGCCGTGATGCGGACGAGGCAGGTGCCGTCCTCCCGCTCCTCGACGGTGGCCCAGCGGCCGAGCACGTCGAGCACGCGGTCGTGCGGGGCCTCGACGATCGCCTCCACCACCATCGGCTCGACGGCGGAGTGCAACGACTCGCGGACGTACTCGGCGGCGTCCTCGGCCGGGAGGGCGCGCGGCCGGAAGCGCGTGCCGGTCGGGCGCGGCTCGGCGATGCGGTCGAGGCGGAAGCTGCGCCAGTCGAAGCGCGTCAGGTCGTAGGCGACGAGGTACCAGCGACGCTCGATCGAGACCAGCCGGTGCGGTTCGACCGTACGCGTGGACGCCTGGCCGTCGCGGGCGACGTAGGCGAAGTCCAGCCGCTCCTCGTCGCGACAGGCCTGCGCGAGCACGGTGAGCACACCGGCGTCGGCGGTCGGGCCGGGCCCGAAGGTCGTGGAGAGCGTCGTGGTGCGCAGTGCGTCCACCCGGCGCCGGAGCTGCGGCGGCATCACCTGCACGACCTTGGCGAGCGCACGGACGGAGGCCTCGTCGACCCCGGCGATGCCGCTCTGCGCGGCGGTGCGCAAGCCGACGGCGAGGGCGACGGCCTCGTCGTCGTCGACCACGAGCGGGGGGAGCGAGGCGCCGGCGGCCAGCTGGTAGCCGCCGGCCACGCCCCGGGTGGCGTCGACGGGGTAGCCGAGGTCGCGCAGCCGCTCGACATCGCGCCGGAGCGTGCGCGGCGAGACGCCGAGCCGGTCGGCGAGTTCGTGTCCCGGCCAGTAGCGGTGGGTCTGGAGGAGGGAGAGGAGCTGGAGCGCTCGGGAGCCGGTACTTGCCATGCCTCCATTGTGCACAGCATGCGGTCGCATTCTGACCGCTATGGCCGCAATGCCCGGGTGTCCGCGTCGGAGTCCGCGTCGGGTGTGGGCAGTAGGGCCTCCGCGCCCGGCCGCGAGAGGGTGAGCACGGCCTCCGTGACCCATTCGGAGTGTTCGAGCTCCGCCTCCACGGACTGCAGATCGGCGGCGACATCAGACTCCCGGTCGTCGCCGACGAGGTCCACCGCGGCGACGAGGTAGAACCGCTCCGGCCCGACGTACTCGAGGTGCAGGTACGTCACCTTCTCGACCTCCGGATGCTGCAGCAGCGCGGTGAGCGCCAGCTGCCACGCACGGTCGGAGCCCTGCTTCCCGACCAGGAAGCTCCGGTTGCGCTCGATCAGGACGACCGCGACGATCGCCAGCAGCACGCCGACCAGGATCGAGCCGAGCGCATCCCAGAACGGGTCGCCCGTCAGCTCGTGAAGGAGGAGGCCGAGAAAGGCGATGACGAGTCCGACCAGAGCGGCCGAGTCCTCGGCGAACACCGCCCGCAGGGTCGGGTTGGAGGTGCGCAGGACGTGCTCGAACGTGCCGGTGCCGGAGGTCGCCGCCTTGGCGTGCGCCTGCCGGTACGACTGGATGAAGGAGATGCCCTCGAAGACGAAGGCGGCCGCGAGCACGAGGTAGCCGACCAGGTAGTCGGTGTCCTGCTCGTCAGAACCGAGGGCCGAGACACCGTGCATGATCGACACCACCGCGCCGGCCGTGAAGAGACCGACTGCGGCGAACAGGCTCCACACGTAGGCGTCGCGGCCGTAGCCGCCGGGATGGGCGTCGTCGCGCGGGCGCGCCGCGGAACGCTCGGCCTGGAGCAGGAACACCTCGTTGCCGGCGTCGGCCCACGAGTGGGCGGCCTCCGCCACGAGCGAGGCGGACCCGGTGATCGCGGCCGCGACGGTCTTCGCGATCGCCACCAGGATGTTGGCGCCGAAGGCGAGCAGCACAGTGAACAGGCTGGAGGAGGACCGCTTCTTGCCGGGCACAGCGACACCATAGTCCCGGGCGGAGAACGAGAAAGGCCCCGGTCGATTCGACCGGGGCCTTCAGTTGTGTCCGAGGGGGGACTTGAACCCCCACGCCCTATACGGGCACTAGCACCTCAAGCTAGCGCGTCTGCCATTTCCGCCACCCGGACTCAGGTGTCGGCCGCCGAACCTGTCCGGCTGCCGAAGAAAGACATTAGCACGGTTTCCCACAGTCGGATGACTTGTCCACACGCCCCGGGCGTGGCGGGACCACGGTCGGCCACGGCAGGTAGCGTTGGGGGATGACCGACGAACGCCGCGCGACCGAGCCCGCCCTCGACGAGACCGCCGTCATCGCCCGCGACCTGATCCGGTTCGACACCACGAACTACGGCGAGGGCCGGTCGAACGGGGAGGCGGAGGCCGCCGCGTACGTCGAGGCGAAGCTCGCCGAGCTGGGATTGAAGCCAAAGGTGTTCGAGTCCGATCCCGGCCGGGCGAGCGTCGTCGCACGCGTCGACGGCCGCGACCCGGGCAAGCCCGCCCTGGTGGTCCACGGTCACCTCGATGTCGTTCCCGCCGATCCCCGCAACTGGACGGTCGACCCGTTCGGCGGCGAGATCAGAGACGGCCTGCTCTGGGGCCGCGGCGCCGTCGACATGAAGAACATGGACGCGATGATCCTGACCGCGGTCGGCGACATCCTGCGGGCGGGGGAGCGGCCGGAGCGCGACCTCGTCGTCGCGTTCTTCGCCGACGAGGAGGACGGCGGCCGGCGCGGGTCGCACTTCCTGGTCGACACGCAGCCGGAGCTCTTCACGGGCGCCACCGAGGCGATCAGCGAGGTCGGCGGCTACTCCATCGATCTGGCCGGCCGGCGTGCCTACCTGCTGCAGACGGGGGAGAAGTCCCTGGTCTGGATCAAGCTCATCGCACGAGGGCGCGCGGCCCACGGTTCCCGTCTGGTCCGCGAGAACGCGATCACCCGGCTCGCCGAGGCCGTGGTCGCGCTCGGGCGCGAGGAGTGGCCCGTCCAATTGACCGCGACGACCGAGCGGCTGATCGGAGAGCTCGGCCGTCTGCTCGACGTCGACCCGCAGCGCGTCGGGCCGGACGAGGTCGTCATCCGCACGGGCACCGCTGCCGGCTTCATCCTGGCGACCCTGCGGGCGACCACCAATCCCACGCTGCTCGAGGCCGGGTACAAGCACAACGTCATCCCCGACACGGCGGAGGCGCTCATCGACATCCGCACCCTCCCTGGCGAGGAGGACGCCGTTCTCGCCCGCGTGCGGGAGCTCATCGGGGACGACATCGAGATCCAGGTGATGCACCGCGACATCGGACTCGAGGCGGAGTTCGGCGGCGGCCTGGTGGATGCGATCACCGGCACCCTCGAACGCCACGACCCCGGCGCGCCGGTGCTGCCGTACCTCCTCTCCGGAGGCACCGACAACAAGGCGCTGAGCCGGCTCGGCATCACCGGCTACGGGTTCGCGCCGCTGCGGCTCCCCGCCGACCTCGACTTCCCCGGCATGTTCCACGGCGTGGACGAGCGGGTTCCGCTCGACGCGCTAGTGTTCGGTAGGACCGTGCTCCGCGACCTGCTGCGCGCCTACTGAACGCGCGTCCTACCCACCTCACCACCGGGATCACACGCCACGCATGAACTTCCTCAACGCCCTCATCCTGGGCCTCGTCCAGGGACTGACCGAGTTCCTCCCGATCTCGTCGTCCGCGCACATCCGCATCGTGGGAGAGCTGCTCGGCACGGGGGCCGACCCGGGCGCGCGGTTCACCGCGATCATCCAGCTCGGCACCGAGGCCGCTGTCCTGCTGTACTTCTGGCGCGACATCACGCGGATCGTCGCGCAGTGGTTCCGGGCGCTGTTCGGCCGCATCCCGCGCAACGACCCCGACGCCAGGATGGGCTGGCTGGTGATCCTGGGCAGCATCCCGATCGTCGTGCTCGGGCTCTTCTTCCAGAACCAGATCGAGACGGTGTTCCGTTCGCTGTGGATCGTCGCGACGACGCTGATCGTGTTCGGCATCCTGCTCGGGATCGCGGACTGGGTGGGCGCCAAGACGAAGCGGCTGCGGGAGCTGACCTGGGTCGACGGCATCGTCTTCGGCCTGGCGCAGGCACTCGCGCTCATCCCCGGCGTCTCGCGCTCGGGCGGCACGATCACCGCCGGACTGTTCATGGGCTATCAGCGCAGGGCCGCCGCGCGGTACTCGTTCCTGCTTGCGCTGCCCGCGGTGTTCGGCAGCGGCTTCTACCAGCTCTACAAGGCGGTGAAGGAGCCGTGCACGGAGGCGCTGGCGAAGGCCGGCACCTGCACGGTCGAGGTGTTCGGCCCGGTCGAGACGGCTGCCGCCACGCTCGTCGCCTTCGTCGTCGGGCTGCTCGTGATCGCGCTCTTCATGGGGTACATCTCGCGCCGCAGCTTCCTGCCGTTCGTGATCTACCGCATCGCGCTCGGCGTGCTGCTGATGATCCTGCTCGGGACGGGCGTGCTGGCCGCCTGAGCCGCGACACGCCCGTCGGCACTCGTGACGAACGGGCGCGATTCGTCACGAATGGCGCGGGTGCCTGGAATGGTCAGGCGGCGACTCGTGACGAACGGGCGCTATTCGTGACGAATGGCGCGCATTCGTGACGAATAGCGCGAGGGCGCGGCGGGTCAGCCGCGGCGCGGGTCGTCGGGCGCGCGGCCCGCGGTGCCGCCGTCACGGCCGTCGCCGCGGCGGCGCAGGTAGCGCTCGAACTCCTGCGCGATCGCCTCGCCGCTGGCCTCCGGCGAGTCGACCGTGTCGCGCGCCTGCTCCAGCTGCTGGATGTACGACGCCATCTCCTCGTCGTCGGCCGCCAGCGCGTCGATGCCCGCCTCCCATGCCGCCGCCTCATCGACGAGGGTGCCGCGCGGGATCGTGACGTCGACGAGCTCCTCGAGCTTGTCGATCAGCGCGAGCACCGCCTTCGGGCTCGGCGCATTGTGCACGTAGTGCGGCACGGACGCCCAGATCATGATCGTCGGGATGCCCACGTCCTCCGCGCCCTCGGCGAGAGCGCTCAGGATGCCGACCGGTCCCTCGTACGTCGACCGCTCGACCCCGAGCTCGGCCCGCACGGCGGCGTTGTCGCTCGAGGCGAACACCGAGATCGGCCGTGTGTGCGGCACGTCGGCGAGCATGGCGCCGAGGAAGACGACGGCTCCGATGTCGGCGGCGAGCGCCACATCCATGATCTCGGCGGTAAAGCTGCGCCAGCTGCGCGACGGCTCCGTGCCCAGCAGCAGGAAGATGTTGCCGGCGTTGTCGCCGGTGACCGTCAGTTCGGCGTCGCCGGCGAGGTCCTCCCCGATGCGGCCGGGCAGCGAGGGCCCGTAGATGACCGCGGACGGCCAGATCAGCCTGCGCCGGCCGTCGTCGTCGGTCACCACGGGCCGGTTGAACTGGAAGTCGAAGTAGAGCTCAGGGTCGACCTCGGCCACCGGCACGACGTCGAGCTGCTCCTTCAGCGTCTTCACCGCACCGCTCGCGGCCTCGCCGGCGTCGTTCCAGCCTTCGAAGGCCACCACCAGGATGCGGCCGCCGAGGATGTTCTGTCCGTCTGTCACGAAGCTGTCCCCGTCCCTTCCCGGCGCCTGAGTCGGGACGCCATCCCTCAAGGATAGGCCCGACCCCCTCCCGATAGACTTGCCCGTTGTGACCGCGTCTTCCCCCCGCAGCGAACAACCGCCCGCCTCCGACCTGCCCGCCGCCGTGCTGTGGGACATGGACGGCACCCTCGTCGACACCGAGCCGTACTGGATGGCGTCGGAGCAGGAGCTCGTCGCGTCGTTCGGCGGCACCTGGACCCACGACGACGGCCTGCTGCTCGTCGGCCTCGGCCTCTGGAACTCGGCCGAGATCCTGCGCTCGCACGGCGTCGCGATGGAGGCGGACGAGATCGTGCAGTGGCTGACCGACCGGGTCCAGCGCAAGCTCGACGAGGAGGGCGTGCCGTGGCGCCCCGGAGCACGCGAGCTGCTGGAGGAGCTGCGCGCCCGCGGCATCCCCACCGCGCTCGTCACCATGTCGGTGCGGCGGATGGCGGAGCAGATCGTCGGCCACATCCCGTTCCCCGCGTTCGATGTCATCGTGAGCGGCGACGAGGTCGATGCGCCGAAGCCCGCCCCGGACCCCTATCTGAAGGCCGCCGCGCTGCTCGGCGTCGACGTGCGCGACGCGGTCGCGATCGAGGACTCGCTGGTCGGTCTCGCCTCTGCCGTGGAAGCGGGAGCGACGGCGATCGGCGTCCCGCACATCGTCCCGCTCCCGGAATCGGACGAACACACCCTCTGGCCGACGCTGGAGGGCCGGAGCGCAGAGGACGTCATCGCGGTGGCCCGGGCACGCAGGGAGGCGGCGGCCCGATGAACGAGACGCCACGCAGTTCCGGTCCCTTCCGCGCGGGCGACCGCGTGCAGCTCACCGGGCCGAAGGGCCGGATGAACACGATCACCCTCGAGCCGGGGAAGCTGTTCCACAGCCACCGCGGCGTTCTGGAGCACGACGCGATCATCGGCCTGCCGGACGGCTCGGTCGTCGCCAACAACGCCGGCGTCGAGCACCTCGCGCTCCGCCCGCTGCTGACGGACTTCGTCATGTCGATGCCGCGCGGCGCCGCGATCGTGTACCCGAAGGACGCGGCGCAGATCCTCGCCCTGGCCGACATCTTCCCCGGTGCGACGGTGGTGGAGGCCGGCGTCGGCTCCGGCGCGCTGTCGCTGTGGCTGCTGCGGGCGATCGGCCCGGAGGGACGGCTGCACTCGTTCGAACGCCGCGAGGAGTTCGCGGAGGTCGCCCGCGCCAACGCCGCCACCTTCCTCGGCGGCGACCCGGAGAACTGGACTGTGACCGTCGGCGACCTGCAGGACACCCTGCCGCAGGCGGTCGAGCCGGGGAGCGTCGACCGTGTCGTGCTCGACATGCTGGCGCCGTGGGAGACGCTCGGCGCGGTGACCGAGGCGCTCAAGCCCGGCGGCGTCGTGCTCTGCTACGTCGCGACCGTGACCCAGCTGTCGCGGGTCGCGGAGGCCATCCGGGCCTCCGGCGACTACACGCACCCGCAGTCGAGCGAGACGATGGTCCGCGGCTGGCACGTCGAGGGCCTCGCGGTGCGTCCCGACCACCGCATGATCGCGCACACCGGCTTCCTCATCACCGCGCGCCGGCTCGCCCCAGGGACGGTGCTTCCGGAGCTGAAGCGCCGCCCGTCCAAGTCCGACTACTCCGACGAGGACGTCGAGGCCTGGACGCCCGGCGCGCTCGGCGAGCGGCAGTCCAGCCCCAAGAGCCTGCGCAAGCGCATGCGGGAGGCGACGGCCAGCGCGGAGCTGGCAAAGGGGCGGGATGCGGACGAGGACGCTCCGGGCGTCGGCTAGCATGAGAAACCGGGACATCGTGCCGCGACAGCGGACAGCCCAGACCCCCGCCGTTCGGATCGAAAGAGGACCCGTGCCCAACGCAACCGGTCGCCGCGCACCCGCGCTCGGCAGAATCGCCGCCGTCATCGGAGCCGCCGGGCTGGTGGCCGTCGCGCTGACCGGCTGCTCCACGGACCCGAACACCGACTGCGGCACGGCCCTGCCGTCGGGGAAGGCCTCGCAGCTGGTCGAGGCCACGGGCAAGATCGGCTCGAAGCCGAAGATCACGATCCCGACGCCGCTCGACACCACGAAGTCGGAGCGGAGCATCCTCACCGAGGGCACCGGCGAGCAGGTGCACAAGGGCCAGGTCGTCGAGATCCAGTACACGATCCTCGACGGCAAGACCGGTCAGGTCCAGCAGACCTCGTACGGGAGCGGCGACACCTACCCGCTCGCGCTCGGCTCGGGCAACGCGGCGCTCAGCAAGGGTCTGCAGTGCGCGCCGGTCGGGTCACGCGTCGCCGTCGTGATCTCGCCCAAGGACGCGGGCGGTACCGGGGCGTCGAGCTCCGGCGTGCTCGTGGTCGACATCCTGAAGGCCTACCTGTCGAAGGCCGACGGCGCGGTCCGTCCGTCGGTGTCGGGCTTCCCGACCGTGGTGCTCGCGCCGACCGGCCAGCCGGGCATCACCATCCCGTCGTCCGGCGGGGCCCCGAAGAAGCTGCGCACCGAAGAGCTGAAGGCGGGCGACGGCGCGACGGTGAAGAAGGACTCGATCGCCATCCTGCAGTACACGGCGGTGGGCTGGGAGAACAAGAACGTGGTGTTCTCCAGCTGGCAGTCGGGCTCGCCCGACATCGTCTCGATCGGGACCGGCCAGAGCCAGCTGAACCAGGCGCTCCCGCAGAGCGTTCTCGGCCAGCTGGTCGGCAAGAAGGTCGGCTCGCAGGTGGTCGTCGAGGCGCCCGCGGAGGGCCAGGTTCCCGCCGCTGCGTGGGTCGTCGACATCCTCGGGGTGCGCTAGCGCGGACTAGGATGGACGGGTGTCCCGTTCTCCCGCCTCGCCCGCGCGCGTCCCGGTCGAGGAGCGCCTGTTCAGCCTCGTGCTGGCCTTGCTGGCGACCGAGAACGGCCTGACCAAGAGCGAGATCCTCTCCACGGTGCAGGGGTACCGGCAGCGGTACGAGCCGCACGGTGACAACAGCAGCCTCGAACGGCAGTTCGAGCGCGACAAGGACGACATCCGCGAGCTCGGTGTGCCGCTGGAGACGGTGGAGGCGCCCGAGGCGTCGGGCAACAACCAGCTGCTGCGCTATCGCATTCCGAAAGGGGCATACGACCTCCCGTCGGACGTGAGCTTCTCGCCGGAGGAGCTGGCGCTGCTCAGCCTCGCGGCCGCCGTGTGGCGTGAGGGGTCGTTGTCAGGGGAGTCGCGCCGCGCCCTGATGAAGCTGCGATCGCTCGGCGTGGAGGCCGACGACCCCGTCGTCGGGTACGCCCCGCGGCTGCGCGTCCGCGAGTCCGCGTTCGAGCCGCTCAGCCAGGCCCTCGAACGGCACGTCATGGTGCAGTTCCCGTACCTCAAGCCCGGCGAGAGCGCATCGCGCCAGCGGACCGTCGCGCCGCTCTCGCTCGTGCAGCACCAGGGCCGTTGGCACCTCCAGGGCATCGACCAGGAAGCGCACGGCTCGCGGACGTTCCTGCTCTCGCGGATCGTCGGAGCGGTGAAGCTCACGTCGCGCGTCTTCGACCCGGAGCAGTACAGGGTCGACGGCGAGCCCTTCGCCGAGCGCGCGCTGCTGGAGCTGGAGCGCATCTGGGAGTCGAACCTCGCGGAGATCGAGGTCACGGCCGGCACCGACGCGGCGACGCGGCTCGGCAAGCGCTACGGCGACGCCGTCCCGGTCGGGGCAGACGGGGAGCCGGTGCGGCTGACCGTCAACTTCTCTGACACCAACATCCTGGCCGACCAGCTCGCGTCCTTCGGCCCGGAAGTGCTGGTGCTCTCGCCGCCCGAACTGCGCGACCACGTGCTGCACCGGCTGGAGGCGACGCTCGCGGCGCACGACGACGCCGCGTTCTCCACCGCCGCGGGGGAGGGGCACGATGGCTGAGCGCAAGAGACCCATGCAGGCGCAGGACAAGCTCGCGTTCCTGCTCGCCCTCGTCCCGTACCTGATGGACCGCGACCGGGTGAGCGTGGCCGAAGCCGCGGAGCACTTCGGCGTCGACCAGGAGCAGCTGCGCGACGCCGTGCGGCTGATCGCCGTCTCCGGCATCCCGGGGGAGACGAACGCGTACCAGCCGGGCGACCTGTTCGACATCGCCTGGGACGACTTCGAGGAGAACGATCAGATCGTCCTCACCCACCAGGTCGCGATCGACGACTCGCCCCGGTTCTCCGCCCGCGAGGCGGCTGCGCTGATCGCCGGGCTGCAGTACCTGACGGCGCTGCCCGAGAACGCCGACCGGGATGCGATCGGCTCGCTCATGGCGAAGCTCGCGCGCGGAGCGTCGGCGGCGCCGAGCGAGGTCGCCGTGGCCCGATCGGAGACCGACGAGGCCCTCGCGACCATCCGCGACGCGGTCATCGCGGGCGTCCAGGTGGAGTTCGACTACCTCAGCTCGCGGGGCGAGCGGGAGCGCCGCCGGGTCGACCCGTTGCGGATCGAGTCGGTCGACCAGGATTGGTACCTGCGCGGCTGGGACCATCTGCGCACCGCCATCCGGACCTTCCGGCTCGACCGGATCGACGACCTGGTGGCGACCGAGGAGCCGATCACCTACCGTCCGGGCGATGTCAAGCTGCCCGAGACGCTGTTCACCGGCACGCCGGAGGATCTGCTCGTGACCGTCGAGCTCTCGGCGTCGGCGATCCCGCTGATCGAGGACTACATCCCCGAGGGCGCCGAGCGCGAGGCGCGCGACGGCGTCGTGCGCACGCGGCTGCGGGTGGCGCACTTCCACGGGCTGAAGCGGCTCGTCGCGGGGCTGTCGGGCGTGCTCACCGTGCTCGACCCGCCCGAGGCCCGTCAGGTCGTGGCCGGCTGGGCGCGCGCGGGCGTCGAGCGGTACCGCTGACCTCTCCGGCCGCAAAGCAGGCAGCAGCTCGACCAGGGCGACGGGTAGGCTGGGCGCATGCCCTGGTGGTCGTGGCTGGTGATCTGGACCGTGCTCGTGCTCGGTCTGCTCGGCATGCTCGCCTTCTTCGCCTGGTGGCTGTTCCGCAAGGTGGTCGCCGCCGGGCGCGAGGCCGCCGCCCTGATGGAGAAGGCGGATGTACTGTCCCGCCGCGCAGAGGAGCTGCAGGAGACGTTCGAGCCGGCCGTGCTGGCCGACGCGGCGGAGCTCTCCGCGAAGCGTCAGGAGCACCTGACCGAGCGCGCGTTCGCAAGGCAAGCTCGCAGGGATGCGCGGGTCAGGCGCGGTAGACTACTGGTCGATGTGGATCCGGCGACGGTTCCGGATCGCTTCGCCCACCTTTTGAGAAGGACCTGATCTCATGTTCGCAGGACTGACCGGATGGCACCTGCTCATCATCCTCGCCGTGATCCTGCTGCTCTTCGGTGCGCCGAAGCTGCCGGCCCTCGCCAAGAGCATCGGCCAGTCGATGCGGATCTTCAAGGGCGAGGTCGACGAGCTGAAGAAGGACGGCAAGGACGGCGCGGCCGACAAGCCGGCCGACGGCACCACCGGCACGGCGCAGAACACCGCCGCCCCGGCGCCCGCTCCCGTCGACCCCTCGACCGAGTCGAACCCGAAGTCCTAGTCCGGTGGCCTCCACGAAGCGAGGCAAGAACCGCGAAGGACGGATGACGCTCGCCGAGCACTTCATCGAGCTTCGCAAACGCCTCTTCCGTTCCGCGCTCGCCCTGCTGGTCGGCGCCGTCATCGGGTGGTTCCTCAGCGACTACGTGATGAACGCGCTGCGCGGACCGATCACCGACATCGCCAAGCAGCAGGGCCGCGAGGCCATGCTGAACTACGACAGCATCACGGGCGCGTTCGACCTGAAGATGCAGGTCGCGGTGACGATCGGTGCGATCATCTCCAGCCCGGTGTGGCTGTACCAGATCTGGGCGTTCTTCGTGCCGGCGATGACGCGCAAGGAGCTCAAGTACGGCTTCGGGTTCTTCTTCACCGCGGTGCCGCTGTTCATCGCGGGCGGAGTCACCGGCTGGCTGCTCGTCCCGCACATCGTCAGCCTGCTCACCAGCTTCGCTCCGGAACCGGACTCCGCGATCATCCAGGCGAAGACCTACTTCGACTTCATCCTCAAGCTCGTGATCGCCGTCGGCATCGCGTTCGTGCTGCCGGTCTTCCTCGTGCTGCTCAACTTCGTCGGTGTGATCAGCGCGAAGTCGATCATCGCGTCGTGGCGCTGGGCGCTCATCCTGATCGCCCTCTTCACCGCGATCGCCACGCCCGCGGCCGACGTGCTCTCGATGTTCCTGCTCGCGATCCCGATGGTGGCCCTGTACTTCGCGGCATACGGCGTCGCGTGGCTGCACGACCGGCGCGCGGCCAAGGCGGCCAGCCGCCTGGAGGCCGAGCTCGCCACCTGAGCGACCGGGCATAGGCTGGTCCCGTGACCGACCAGACGCTCTCGCCGGCGGAGCGGTACGCCGCCTCTCGTGACCGAGCCCGCCAGCCGCTGCTCGAGACCTTCCGCGAGGGGCTGCGGTTCGACCTCGACCCGTTCCAGCGGGAGGCGTGCGCGGCCCTCGAGCGCGGCCGCAGCGTGCTCGTCGCGGCGCCGACCGGCGCGGGCAAGACGATCGTCGCCGAGTTCGCCGTGTTCCTGGCGATGCGGGAGGCCAACGCCAAGGTCTTCTACACGACGCCGATGAAGGCGCTCAGCAACCAGAAGTTCCAGGAGTTCGTCGAGGCGTACGGGCCGGAGTCGGTGGGCCTCCTCACCGGCGACACCAACATCAACTCGCACGCGCGCATCGTCGTGATGACGACCGAGGTGCTGCGCAACATGCTCTACGCGGACTCCGACCTGCTCTCCGACCTCGCATACGTCGTGATGGACGAGGTGCACTACCTGGCCGACCGGTTCCGCGGCGCGGTGTGGGAGGAGGTCATCATCCACCTGCCGTCGGAGGTGCGGATGGTGTCGCTGAGCGCCACCGTGTCGAACGCGGAGGAGTTCGGCGACTGGCTGCAGGCGGTGCGCGGCGACACCGACGTCGTCGTGTCGGAGGAGCGTCCGGTGCCGCTGGAGCAGCACATCCTGATGCGCTCCAAGCTGATCGACCTGTTCGACTCGTCGGGGCTCGCCGCGACCAACCGGGTGAACCCCGAGCTGGTGCAGATGGCGCGCTACGGCGGCCGGGTGCTCAGCAGCCGGCAGATGCGGGATGTCGGGCGCTACCACTCGAAGGGCGGCCGCCCCGACGGGTTCCGGATGAACCGGGCCGACCTCGTCTCCCTGCTCGGCGACCGCAATCTGCTCCCGGCGATCTTCTTCATCTTCAGCCGCAACGGCTGCGACCAGGCGGTTCGCCAGGTGCTGCGTTCCGGCATCCGGTTGACCGAGAAGCACGAGCGCGACGAGATCCGCGAGATCGTGGAGGAGCGCTGCCGCACGCTGCTCGACGAAGACCTCGCAGTGCTCGGCTACTGGGAGTGGCTGGAGGGCCTGGAGCGCGGCGTCGCGGCCCATCACGCCGGTCTCCTCCCGGCGTTCAAGGAGGTCGTCGAGGAGCTGTTCCGGCGCAAGCTGGTCAAGGTCGTGTTCGCGACCGAGACGCTCGCGCTCGGCATCAACATGCCCGCCCGCACCGTGGTGCTGGAGAAGCTGGAGAAGTTCAACGGCGAGGCGCGCGTCCCGATCACGCCGGGGGAGTACACGCAGCTGACCGGCCGCGCGGGCCGGCGCGGCATCGACGTCGAGGGGCACTCGGTCATCCAGTGGGAGGACGGTCTCGACCCGCAGTCGGTGGCCTCGCTCGCCTCCCGCCGCAGCTACCCGCTCAACTCCAGCTTCCGGCCGACGTATAACATGGCCGTCAACCTGATCGACCAGTTCGGCCGGACGCGCACGCGCGAGATCCTGGAGTCGTCGTTCGCCCAGTTCCAGGCCGACCGCGCGGTGGTGGACCTCGCCCGCAAGGCGATGCAGCAGGAGCAGTCGCTCGCGGGGTACGAGGAGGCGATGACCTGCCACCTCGGCGACTTCAAGGAGTACTTCTCGATCCGCCGCGAGCTGACCGACCTGGAGCGCAAGGGCTCCCGGATCGAGTCGGCGTCGAACGGCGACCGGGAGAAGCGTCAGCACCAGCTGGCCGCCCTCCGCAAGCGTATGAAGGACCACCCGTGCCACCGCTGCACCGAGCGCGAGCAGCACGCCCGGTGGGCGGAGCGCTGGTGGAAGCTCAAGCGCGACACCGACCGGCTGCGTGCCCAGATCCAATCGCGCACCGGCGCTGTCGCGAAGGTGTTCGACCGGGTCTCGGACGTCCTGCTGGAGCTGGGCTACCTGGCGACGGAGGACGGCGAGACCGCCCTCACGGTGCACGGCCGCACGCTCAAGCGCATCTACGGCGAGCGGGACCTTCTGGTGGCGGAGTGCTTGCGACGCAACGTCTGGAAGGACCTCGACGCCCCCGGCCTCGCCGCCATGGCGTGCGCGCTGGTCTTCGAGCCGCGGCGCGACGAGGGCCTCGCCAACGAGCGCACGCTCCCGCGCGGCGCCTTCCGCCCGGCCCTGGAGCGCACGACCGAGCTGTGGAGCCGGCTCGACGATCTGGAGCAGGACAACCGCCTTCCGGGCAGCGAGCCGCCGTCGACGGCGATCTCGCTGGCGATGTGGATGTGGTCCCGCGGCCAGAGCCTCGACGCCGTGCTCAGCGAGGCCGACATGGCCGCGGGCGACTTCGTCCGCTGGACCAAGCAGACGATCGACCTGCTCGACCAGCTGTCGCTCGTCGCGCAGGGGAACGTCGGCCGCGTCGCGCGGCAGGCCCTCGAGTCCATCCGCCGCGGGATCGTCGCCTACTCGTCGGTCGCCTAGGGGCCGGCGCGAGCGACTGCGGCCCAGCGGAACGTGCGCGGCTGCGCGCACACCCGCACACGTGACGAAGCACAGCAGACGCGAGGGTGTTGCTGGGCGGCCGCCACAGCGGAATGGCTTAGGCTCTCCCTTCGTGCACACCGTTCCGCGAGCCCGCCTCCCGCTGTGGCTCGCGGTCCTCACCGCGATCGCAGCCGGCCCGGTGCTGGACGCCGGCTTCCCGGACAAGGACATCTGGCCGCTCACCTTCGTCGGCATCGCGATGGTGCTGCTGGCCCAGCACGGTCGCCGCGCCGGCTCCGCGTTCCTGGTCGGGTGGCTTGCGGGGGAGTCGTTCTACCTCGTGCATGTCTCCTGGACGGCCCTGTACCTCGGCCCGATCCCCTGGGTGGCGTTGTCGACGCTGGAGGCGTTGTTCTGGGGTGTCGGAGGCATCCTGATCACGTTGGCGTACCGGTGGGTGCCCCGCGCGTTCCCGACGCTGCTCGGGAGGCTGGGCCTGCTCCCCGTGATCGTGGCGGGGCTGTGGGTGCTGCGGGAGCTGGTGACGGGCACGTGGCCGTATGGCGGCTTCTCGTGGGGGCGCGTCGCAGAATCGCAGTCCACCAGCCCGCTCGCGCCACTCGTCGCGTGGCTCGGGATCTCCGGCGTCAGCTTCGTCATGGTGTGGCTCGTCCAGCTTCTCCTCGAGCTGCCGGGGGCGATCGACGTCCGGACGGTGCAACGTGCGCTGCTCGCCGCCACGGCTGTGGCTGTGGTGTTCGCGATCCCGGCGTGGCCCGCGACCACGCACGGCACCACGCGGATCGCCGCGGTGCAGGGCAACGGCCCGGCCGGCTACTTCGACGACGCCCCGCCCGGTGCGGTGTTCGACACCCAGGTGGCGGAGACGCTGCGCATCCCGTCCGCGCAGGCGACCGGTGCGAAGAAGGTCGACATGGTGGTCTGGCCGGAGGGCTCGGCGATGCCCGACCCGACCCGCGATCCGAGCAACGCCGCCATCCTCGATGCCCTGAGCCGGAAGTTCGGCGCCCCCTTCGTCGTCGGCTCCATCACCCAGCGCGACGGCCGGTTCTACAACTCCTCGCTGCAGTGGGAGGCCGGGAAGGGCGCGGTCGACTACTACGACAAGAAGCACCCGGTCCCGTTCGGCGAGTACGTGCCCGACCGCGCCTTCTGGCGGCCGTTCGCGCCGTCTCTCATCGATCTCATCGGACGCGACTACACGCCGGGGACGCGGGACAACGTCTTCGACATCAACGGCGTCCGCGCCGGGATCTCGATCTGCTTCGACATCGTCGACGACCAGCTCCTCACGGACATGATGCGCGGGGGAGCGCAGGTGATCCTCGCCCAGACGAACAACGCCGACTTCGGCGAGACCGACGAGAACCAGCAGCAGCTCGCCATCGCACGCCTGCGCGCGATCGAGGCGGGCCGGTCGCTCGTGAACATCTCGACCGTCGGCAGCAGCCAGATCATCGGGCCGGATGGACGGACTCTCAGCTCCATCCCGCCGTTCAAGCCCGGTCACATGGTCGCGGACGTGCCGCTCGGGACGACGACGACCCCGGCGGTCCTGCTCAGCCGTGGCATCGAGCTGCTGGTCGCGGGGCTGGGCCTGTTCGGGATGCTCACCGCGGCGATCGGCCGGCGCAACAGCCGCCCGCACATGAGAAGGCCGCTCCCACCGGTTCGGTGAGAGCGGCCTCCGTGGCGCCGCTCAGGCGCTGTGCTTGTGCTCGCTGGTGCCGCGGCGAGCCCGCAGGTACTGCAGGCGCTCCTCCAGGAGCTCCTCCAGCTCGGCGCGGGTGCGGCGCTCCAGCAGCATGTCCCAGTGGCTGCGGGGCGTCTTGACGTCCGAGTGGTCGACCTCGACGGGTGTGTCGCCGACGAGTCGCAGGGCCTCCTGGCCGCAGTGCTTGCACTCCCAGCTGTCGGGGGCCTCAGCCTCGGCCGAGAAGACGACCTCGGTCTCCTTGCCGCAGGTCGGGCAAAGGTAGGTGTAACGGGAACGCGGAGAGTAGACGACGCCTTCTTCGCTCTGTAAGCTCTGGGCGCCGAGTCTCATGCCGCGCAAGCTGCGATCTGCCATTGTGTGGTTCTCCTCTGTGCGCGCGAATCCTCACAGTTATAAACCGTCAAGCTGGGGATTCTCTTTCCGGGCGGCGCGTTCTCCCAGTGGCCTCACAGAGTCCGGAGGCGGATCAGCGGCGGCTCTTCACCAGGGCGGCGAGTAGATCGCACCGGTCGGTGACGATGCCGTCGACGCCGAGATCGAGCAGTCGCGTCATGTCCTTGGGGTCGTTCACCGTCCAGACGTGCACTTCGACGCCGGCGGCGTGGAAGCGCTCGACGGTGCGTCTCGTGACGATGCGCACCGGGCCTCGCCGCTCGGGGACTTGCACGGCGGCGAAGCCGCGCAGCGAGCGGCGCACGAGCGGAGCCACGCCGAGTTTTGCGCCGAGAAGCGCGGGCGCGAACTCCGGCACGGCGGGGGAGGAGGCGATGCCCGGGAAGGCGTCGGCGACGGCCCGGCGACGGTCGGTCGCGAACGAGGTGATGAGCACCCGGTCCTGCGCCGGTGCCGTGCGGATGACCTCGACGGCGGGCGCCGCGGCGCGCAGATCCTTGACGTCGATGTTGAACCGGGCCTCCGGGAACGCATCGAGCGCCTCCGCCAGCGAGCAGAAGCCCTGGCCGTGGCCGAGCTCGATCCGGCGCAGTTCGGGCATGGTGAGCTGCGAGACCTGCACTTCCCGCCCGGCGACGCGCCCGAGACCGGGGTCGTGCGCGATCACGGCCACGCCGTCGGCGGAGACGTGGATGTCCGTCTCCAGGTGGGTCGCCCCCGCCGACAGCGCCCGCAGGAACGCCAGTAGGGTGTTCTCCGGCGCGTCGAGGGCGAGGCCGCGGTGCGCGATGACGCGCGGCGGCCTGCCTGCGAGGAAGGTCACGGTGCGGACGGAGGTGTGCCCGGTGCGCTCGTCGCGGCAGCGTCGGCGACCGCATCCGGTGCGGCGGCGGCCGTACCGTCGCCCCGCGCCGCTCCCGACGGTCCGAAGGCCTGGCCGATGCCTTTCAGCGCCTCGGTGAGCTCGCTCGGGATGATCCAGAGCTTGTTCGAGGCGCCCTCCGCCAGCTTCGGCAGCGTCTGCAGGTACTGGTAGGCGAGCAGTAGGTTGTCCGGGTTGCCCTGGTGGATGGCGCCGAACACTGTGGTGATCGCCTGCGCCTCGCCCTCGGCGCGCAGCACCGCGGCCTTGGCGTCGCCCTCCGCGCGGAGGATGGCGGCCTGGCGGAGGCCCTCCGCGTTGAGGATCTCGGACTGCTTCGTGCCCTCGGCCGTCAGGATCAGCGCACGCCGGTCGCGCTCCGCGCGCATCTGCTTCTCCATCGAGTCCTGGATGGACGTGGGCGGATCGATGGCCTTGAGCTCGACCCGGGAGACGCGGATGCCCCACTTGCCGGTGGCTTCGTCGAGCACGAGGCGCAGCTGGCCGTTGATGTTGTCGCGGCTGGTGAGCGCCTCTTCGAGGTTGAGGCCGCCGACCACATTGCGGAGCGTGGTGGTCGTCAGCTGCTCGACGGCGCCGAGGTAGTTGGCGATCTCGTAGGTCGCGGCGCGGGCGTCGGTGACCTGGAAGTAGACGACCGTGTCGATCGAGACGACCAGGTTGTCCTCCGTGATGACCGGCTGCGGCGGGAAGGACACGACCTGCTCGCGCATGTCGATCAGCGGCCGCACCTTGTCGATGAACGGCACGACCACGTTCAGACCCGGCATCAGCGTCTTGTGGTACCGCCCCAGCCGCTCCACCACGCCGGCGCGGGCCTGCGGGATGATGCGGATCGCACGGAACAGCGTGACCAGGACGAAGATCGCGATGATCAGGATGATGATGCTGACCACGATGGTCACCACCAGCTGGGTGGCATCGGTCACGGGGCGGTCCTTCCGGTGAGGCCGTCGGTTCCGGCGGAGACGGGGGCGGGGGTGACGACGGCGGTGGCGCCGTCGATCGAGACGACGATGACGTGCTCTCCGGGCACGAGCTCCGCGGGCGAACCGTCGAGCGGGGCCAGGCGCGCGGTCCAGGTCTCGCCGACCTGCAGCTTCACGAGCCCGGCGGTGCGGGTGACCGTGGAGACGACCACGCCGCCCATCCCGATCAGGCGGTCGACGTTGCTCTTGGCGGGATCTCCGCCCTTCTTGAGGGCGTGGAGGAGCGGCGGCCGGATGAAGAAGATCAGCACGACCGAGAGCACCGCGGCGATGATCAGCTGCAGCCACCAGGGCGCTCCGAACAGGCCGGAGACCAGGCCGCCCACGCTGCCGACCGCGATCATCAGGAACACGAAGTCGAGCGTCAGCATCTCGATGATGATGAAGACCAGGATGAGGACGAGCCACACGATCCAGGCGAAGGACGTGATGTCCATGACGTCCCCCTTTCGCTGCTTGCTACGAACGTACCAGCACCCGCCGACGCCGCGTCGGACCCACTTGGTAGTCTCAGGTGCAAGACATCGACGCTTCAGGAGTATTCGTGGCAAACCCTCTCTCACCCGGCTCGCTGACAGGCAAGCGCGCTCTCGTCACCGGCTCGTCCCGGGGCATCGGCGCCGACACGGCCCAGTATCTCGCGGAGGCGGGCGCCCGAGTGGTGATCAACTACCGCAATAAGGAGGCGCGTGCGCAGAAGCTCGTCGACGGCATCGTCGCCGCGGGCGGCGAGGCCATCGCGGTCGGCGCCGACCTGACCGACGGCGACTCCGTCGCGGCCATGTTCCGGACGGTGCAGGACGCGTGGGGCGGGCTCGACATCCTCGTGCTCAACGCCTCGGGCGGCATGGAGTCCGGCATGGCCGAGGACTACGCCATGCAGCTCAACCGCGACGCACAGCTGAACACGCTCACGGCGGCGCTCCCGCTCCTGGGCGCAGGCTCGCGGGTCGTGTTCGTCACCAGTCACCAGGCGCACTACATCCGCACGACGCCGACCATGCCGGAGTACGAGGCCGTGGCGCTGAGCAAGCGGGCGGGGGAGGACGCGCTGCGCGCGCTCCTGCCGCAGCTCGCCGAGCAGGGCGTGGAGTTCGTGGTGGTCTCCGGCGACATGATCGAGGGCACCATCACCGCGACGCTGCTCAACCGCCTCAACCCGGGCGCGATCGATGCGCGCAAGGAGGCCGCCGGCCGCCTCTACAACGTCAGCGAGTTCGCGGCCGAGGTGGCCGCGGCGGTCGTGGACCCGGTCCCGGCCGACCACACGCGCCTCGTCGGCGACGTGTCCAGCTTCACGCCCGTCGTCGAGTCCGAGATCGCGGAATGAGGCCGGCCGACCTCGACCTGCTCGTCGGCGTCTCGGCGCCCACGGTCCACCCCGGCGGTGGTCGCGCTGTCGTGTCGATCACGCATCCGTCACTCTCGGCCGACGCCACCGTCGGCCAGCTGTGGACGATCCCGCTGACCGGCCACGCCGCCCCGAAGCTGCTCAGCCGCGGCTTCCGCGACACGGCGCCCGCGTTCTCGCCCGACGGCCGGCTGCTCGCCTTCCTCCGAGCCGAGCCGAAGCGTCCGCCGCAGCTCTATGTCGTCGACGCGGCCGGGGGAGAGCCGGTCGCCGTGACCGACCGGAAGCTCGGCGTGTCCGAGTTCGCGTGGTCGCCCGACGGCCGCACGCTCGCCTTCGTCAGCCGGGTGCCCGAGCAGGGCCGTTACGGGACGGTGGAGGGGATCGACCCGAACGGGGAGCCCGCCCGCCGTATCGACACGCTGAAATATCAGGCGAACGGCCTGGGCTACACCAACGACCGGCGCGCGCACGTGTTCACCGTCGCGGCGCCCGACGTCTGGTCGGCTCCGACGCCTGCTCCGGTGGCGCATCCCGACGGCACCACCGACCCGGCGCCCGCCGTGGCCGAGCCGCGGCAGCTGACCGACGGGCCGTTCGACGACGGCTCGATCTCGTTCTCGCCCGACGGCACGCGCATCGCTTTCGTGTCGGCCCGGCACGACGGCCGCGACCACGACCTGCGCTCGAACGTCTTCGTCGTGCCGGCCGAGGGCGGCGAGCCGCGCGATCTGACCGGCGCCCACGGCTCGTTCAGCATCGTGGAGGCCCGGTTCGGCGACGGCGGAGACCTGTTCTTCACCGCGCAGGACGTGGGGGAGAGCGGCCGCGACTTCGTCGCCCGCAATGCCGCGCTGTACGTGGTCGACGCCGAGGGCGCCGCGCCGCGCCGCCTGACCGATCCGGAGACCGTCGACTTCACCGAGTCCGCGATCACACCCTTCGGCGCCGACGCCGTGCTACTGCAGGACCGCAGCCGCGGTGCGCTTGTGCTCACGCGGGTCGACGCGGCGGGGGAGAGCCGGCGGCTCACCGACGCCACCACCGTCGTCGGCGGCGCCGGTGTCGCGGGCGAGACGGTCGTCGTGAGCTTCGCGGACGCCCGAACGGCGGGAGACGTCGCGCTGATCGACGGCGACGGCGTGCGCCGGCTGACCGACCTCTCGGCGCCGCTGCGCGCCCGCGGGATCGTGGAGCCGACCGAGCTGACCATCGCCGGACGCGACGGCTACCCGGTGCACGGCTGGGTGCTCGTGCCGGAGGGCGAGGGGCCGCATCCGGTGCTCCTCAACATCCACGGCGGCCCGTTCGCCTCGTACACCGGCGCGCTGTTCGACGAGGCGCAGGTGTACGTCGCGGCGGGGTACGCCGTCGTCATGTCCAACCCGCGCGGCGCCGCCGGGTACGGGCAGGAGCACGGGCGGATCATCCGGCAGCGGATGGGCATCGTCGACCTCACCGACGTGCTCGACTTCCTCGACGGCGCCGTCGCGCAGACGCCGGGGCTCGACGCCGACCGGGTCGGCATCATGGGCGGGTCGTACGGCGGTTACCTGACCGCGTGGACGATCGCGCACGACCACCGGTTCGCCGCGGCCATCGTCGAGCGCGGCTTCCTCGACCCCGACTATTTCGTGGGGACGAGCGACATCGGCAGCTTCTTCGGCGACGAGTACACCGGCACCGACCCGGAGTTGATGCGGTCGCAGAGCCCGCAGGCCGTGGTCGGCCAGGTGAGCACCCCGACGCTGGTGCTGCACTCGTCGGCCGACCTGCGCTGCCCACTCGGCCAGGCGGAGCGCTACTACGCAGCGCTCAAGCGCCGCGGCGTCGAGACCGAGCTGGTGATCTTCCCGGGGGAGGACCACGAACTGAGCCGCAGCGGCCGGCCGCGCCACCGCCAGGAGCGCTTCGACATCATCCTGGACTGGTGGGCCCGCCACCTGCCGAGCGCAGCGAACCACCGCTGAGTTCCCGCACGCACCAACGCGACGACGGCCCCGTTCGATCACTCGAACGGGGCCGTCGTCGTCGGCGGAGCGGCGTTACGCCACGCGCGGCTCCGCGGTCGTGGAGCCCATCTCCTTGAGCGCCTCGCGCCCGAACGTGAACGCGCGGACGATCCCGATGATGCCGAGCACGATCAGCGCGATCGCCGCGAACAGCAGCAGGAACGCCGCCGACGACACCGGCAGCACCAGCACGACGATGCCGGCCAGGATGCTCAGGATGCCGAAGGCGATCGACCAGCCGGCCGATCCGGAGCGCCCGGCCTCGGCGAGGGCCATGACGCCCTCGATGATCCAGCCGACGCCGATGAAGGCGACCGTGAAGATCACCAGGGCCAGCGCCGCGGTGGTCACGTTCTTCAGCGCCACGATGCCCACGAAGATGAGCAGGACTCCGAGGATGATGTTGAGCGCCCGGGCGCCGCCGCGCATCCCGCGGCTGAAGATGCCGACGCCGAGGCGGAGGACGCCGGCGACGAGGAAGTAGATCCCGAGGAAGATGGCCAGCACGGCGATGGTCTTCTCAGGCCACACCAGCAGGATGATCCCCAGGATGACGCCGATGGCGCCGCTGATGCCGAGTGCCGTGCGGATCGCGTTGATCGCGGATCGCGTCATCTGGCGGGCATCCATGGAGAACTCGTGGAACATCGGGTCGGTCGGATCGTTCAGGCTCATCGCTGCATCATCCCTTCGAGGTGCGCCCGCCGCTATGGCGTCGTCGAGGCCGACATTAGCGCCCCGGGGCAGGCGTTGTCAGGAGGTGATCCGGCGCGGCCCAGGCGGTGGCGCGCGCGTCCACGACCGGCGTCAGACCCGCAACAGGTTCGAAACGCGGGCGAAACGCGGCGTGGATAGCGTCGGCGCATGGGCGAGTTGTTCGATGGGTACGCCTACCCGGCGACGGCGAGGAGACGCGGCCGTGGCGCGCCCTTCGACGAGATGTTCGCCGTGGCCCCGGGAACCGCTCATGGCAGGTCGGCGTACCGGGAGCTGTTCGCGGCGCTGGCGTCGATGACGCAGAAGGAGCTGCGCGGCAGGATGGAGTCGCTCGCGAGCTCCTATCTGGCGCAGGGCGTCACGTTCGACTTCGCGGGGGAGGAGCGGCCCTTCCCGCTCGACGTGGTGCCGCGGGTGATCGAGCAGCCGGAGTGGTCGCGGCTGGAGCGGGGGATCCAGCAGCGCGTGCGCGTGCTGGAGGCCTTCCTGAGCGACGTGTACGGCGACCAGAACGCGGTCCGGGACGGCGTGGTGCCCGCCGGGCTCATCACGTCCTCCGCGCACTTCCACCGCGCGGCCGCGGGGATCACCAGCCCGAACGGGGTGCGCATCCAGGTCTCCGGCATCGACCTCATCCGCGACGGCAGCGGGGAGTGGCGGGTGCTGGAGGACAACGTCCGCGTGCCGAGCGGCGTCAGCTACGTCATCTCCAACCGCCGGGTGATGGCGCAGACCCTTCCCGAGCTGTTCGCGTCGATGCGGGTGCGGCCGGTGGGGGACTACCCGCACAAGCTGCTGCAGGCGCTGCGGGCGAGCGCCCCGGGCGGAATGAGCGACCCGAACGTCGTGGTGCTCACCCCGGGCATCTACAACTCGGCGTACTTCGAGCACACGCTGCTCGCCCGGCTCATGGGGCTGGAGCTCGTCGAGGGCCGCGACCTGTTCTGCACGGGCGGCTACGTCTACACCCGCACGACGTCGGGACCGCAGCGCGTCGATGTCATCTACCGGCGGATCGACGACGACTTCATCGATCCGCTCCAGTTCCGGGTCGACTCGATGCTCGGCACGCCGGGCCTCATGCTGGCGGCCCGGCTGGGCAACGTCACCATCGCCAACGCGGTCGGCAACGGCGTCGCCGACGACAAGCTGGTGTACACGTATATCCCGGAGCTCATCCGCTACTACCTGGCGGAGGAGCCGCTGCTGCCGAACGTGGACACGTGGCGGCTCGAGGATCCGGACGCCCTGGCCGAGGTGCTCGACCGCCTCGACGAGCTCGTGGTGAAGCCGGTCGATGGATCGGGCGGCAAGGGTCTGGTGATCGGCCCCGACGCCTCCCGCAAGCAGCTGAGCGAACTGCGTGCCCGGCTCATCGCCGACCCGCGCGGGTGGATCGCGCAGCCGGTGGTGCAGCTGTCGACCATCCCGACCCTGGTGGAGGACGGCATGCGGCCACGCCACGTGGACCTCCGGCCCTTCGCGGTCAACGACGGGCGCGACGTGTGGGTGCTGCCCGGCGGGCTGACGCGGGTGGCTCTCGGTGCCGGGCAGCTGGTCGTCAACAGCAGCCAGGGCGGCGGGTCGAAGGACACGTGGGTCATCGGAGCGGCCGATGCGCCGGATGCGCGCGTCGCCGGGTCGGACGCCGCGGACGGCCTGCCCGGTGTCGCACGCGTCGCCGGGATCGTCGCCGACCAGGCCGCTCCGCACGTCGGAAGCACCGTGGCGGCCCACCTGCAGGACCACTCCGCCGAGGACGCGCCGCGCAGCGACCAGCAGCAACAGCAGCAGCAGGCGGGTCCGGAGGGGGAGCGGGGGCCGACGTGCTGAGCCGCATCGCCTCCTCCCTGTTCTGGATCGGCCGCTACCTCGAGCGCAGCGTCGGCACCGCCCGCATCCTGGACGTGCACCTGCAGCTGCTCCTGGAGGATCCGTGGGTCGACGAGGACACGGCCTGCCGTTCCCTGCTGGGCGTCATGGGCAGCCCCGCGCCGGACCACTGCGCTCGCGAGGACGTGCTCCGGGTGCTCGCGGTCGACCGGACGGCGCCGGGCTCCATCGCCTACTCGCTGGGGGCGGCGCGGGAGAACGCGCGCCGGGCCCGGGAGATCATCTCGGCGGAGCTGTGGGAGTGCCTCAACACGACCGCGGCCCGCACGCCGCACCAGGTGACGAGCGACAAGGTGCACGGCTTCTTCAGTTGGGTACGGGAGCGGACGGCCCTCGCGGTCGGGCTGATGGAGTCGGGCGCGAGCCGGGACGAGGCGTGGCACTTCTTCACGCTCGGGCGCAGCCTGGAGCGCGCCGACATGACCGCACGGCTGCTGGCGACGCGCGCCCTGACCGAGGCGAGCGGGGCGAGCTGGACGACCATCCTGCGCTCCTGCGGCGCGTACGAGGCCTACCTGCGCACCTACCGCGGCATGCCGTCCGCACGGAACGCGGCCGAGTTCCTGCTGCACGACCGGCTCTTCCCGCGGTCCATCCTGTACTCGATCACACGCGGACTGGAGTCGCTGCGCGAGCTCGAGCCGCGGCTCCAGCGCGCCGGGGTCTCCGACGACGCGGTGCGCATGCTCGGGAAGGTGCGCGGCGAGCTGGAGTTCCGCCCGGTCGCCGACGTGCTCGTCGACCTCCCCGCCGCGATGGCGGGGATCCAGGATGCGACGAGCGCGGCGACGGAGGCGGTCGCGCTGCGGTACTTCCCGGAGAACGTCGCACTGAACTGGATGGGGGACAGGGCGTGAAGCGGCTGCGGGTCGTGCACACCACCGGGTACCGGTACGACGGCGACGTGAGCGCCTCGTACAACGAGGCCAGGATGCTTCCGATGTCGAGCGACGCGCAGTTGGTGCTTCACTCGTCCGTCGACGTGCGGCCGGTGTCGTCGCACCACCAGTACACGGACTACTGGGGCACGCGGGTGCTCGCCTTCGACATCCTGGACGCGCACCGCGAGCTGACCATCACCGCGAGCAGCCTGGTGGAGGTCGTGGAGGGCACGCACTCCGAGGCCGATGTCGGGTGGGACGAGCTCCGTGCTGCGATCCCGCGTTCGGCCGGGTGCGTGGAGCAGCCGGGGCAGACTCCGCTGACCGAGCCTCCCGCTTCTCTCGCCGAGCTCGCGGCGACGGTGGCCGCGGCCGTGGGCCCTGCGGTCGACAGCCCCTGCGCCGCCGCGCGCGCGATCGTCGCGTCGGTCTCGTCCGAGATGGCGTACATGAGCGGCGTGACCGGGGTCCGCACCACCGCGGCCGAGGCGTGGGAGGCGCGGAGCGGCGTCTGCCAGGACATCGCGCACGTGGCCATCGGCGCCCTCCGGTCGGTCGGCATCCCGGCCCGCTACGTCTCCGGCTACCTGCACCCGAAGACCGAGCCGGTGGTGGGGGAGACGGTCACGGGGGAGTCGCACGCCTGGGTGGAGTGGTACTGCGGCTCGTGGCACGGCTACGACCCGACGAACGGCGTTCCCATCGGCGACCGCCACATCCGCGTCGGGCACGGGCGCGACTACACCGACGTGACCCCACTGCGCGGCGTGTACGCGGGCAGCGGCAGCTCCGACCTGTTCGTGCAGGTGTCGATCACGCGGGAGGCGTGAGGGGTCACTCCGGGATCGTCGCGATGGCGTCGATCTCGACCAGCACGCCGGGTCGCGCCGGCGTGACCGCGACGACGGTGACCGCCGTGCGGTGGGCGCCCCAGACGGACGCTGCGGCGGCGTAGCCCTCGGTCGGGTCCTCGCCTGCGGCTAGGAAGATCGTCAGCTTGACGACGTGGTCGGCATCGGTCCCGGCGGCGTCGAGGACGGTGAGGACGTTGCGCAACGCCTGCTCGGTCTGCGCGCGCAGGCCGTCGAGCAGCGTCCCGGAGCCGTCGATGCCGTTCTGCCCGCCCACGTACAGTGTGCGCCCGGCCGGCGCGATCATCGCCTGCGCGAACGCCGGGCTGCGCAGCATCGTCGGCGGGTCGACAGGGATGGGCAGGCGGCCGGGATTCGGAGCGTCCGGATGGAGACCAGCCGGGTCGGTGCTGGACGTCATAGCGTGCTCCTTCGCGATCATCGTGGCGCCTGGGAGCATTGTCCGGGAGGCCGCCGACGCTCGGCAAGCTCGCGAAGGGACGTTCGACCCGACCGCGAGAGGATCGCTGGACGTAGCCTTCGGGCTACACCGTCTTACCAGGAGCTCCCCGTGCGAAGAACGGCCACGGCATTCGTCTCGGTGCTCGGCATCGCCCTGCTCACGGCGACGACCGGTTGCAGCATCACCGGTCCCGGCGGCACCGGCACCGGTCCCACCGCGTCGCCGTCGGCGTCGGCGTCCGCACCAGCTTCCGCCGACCCCGGTCCGAGGGACGAGGCGGCGCGCCTGCAGTATCTGATCGAGGAGGAGAAGCTCGCGCACGATGTGTATCAGCGGTTCGCGCAGCTCTGGGGCGAGCAGGTCTT
The DNA here is from genome assembly GCF_013359685.1 of Leifsonia sp. C5G2. Lineage (GTDB taxonomy): Bacteria > Actinomycetota > Actinomycetes > Actinomycetales > Microbacteriaceae > Leifsonia. The sequence goes on along the minus strand of NZ_JABFMV010000002.1, from coordinate 152,351 downwards.
CAGCAACATCATGGCCAGCGAGGTGACGCATCAGCAACTCCTGGTGCCGTTGCTCGCCTCGAAGGGCATCCCCGACCCGCGCTCGACGTCGGCCGGCGTGTTCTCGGATCCGGAGATCCAGGGCCTCTACGACCAGCTCGTGCAGCAGGGGAGTGCAAGCGTGATCGAGGCGTACAAGGCCGGGGTCACGATCGAGCAGAAGGACATCGCCGACCTGAGCGCGGATCTGAAGACGACCACCGACGCAGCCACGACCACGGTCATGGAGCGGTTGCTCGCCGGCTCCCAGAATCACCTCCAGGCGTTCGAGTCGCACCTGACCTAGCGAGAGTCGCACCTGAGCTAGCGCAGAGCGCGGGTCCTCGGCCGACGGTCAAGAGCTGCCCAGATGAGCTTGTCGGCTTCGACGATGGCGAGGATGGTGAGGGCGAGCGCCCCCATCATCCCCCATTCCGCGAGAGTGAGCGGAGCGAGCCCGAGCAGAGCCGCCGCGGCCGGCCAGGCGAGCAGCGCTGCGACGACCAGGACGGAACCGAACGCCGTGGCGAACAGCAGCGGGTTACTCAACGGGTTCAGGCGCAGCAGTGACACCGTCTCGGCGCGGGCGTTTCCCACCTGAAAGACGTTGAAGATGACGAACAGCACGAGCGCGAGTGTCCGGGCATGCTCGACGGTGTCTCCGAGGTGGAGGGCCCAGCCGAAGACGAGGAGCACGATCAGTCCCATCCACGCGCCGGTGACGAAGGTGCGGTACCACAGGCGTCGCGACAGGATGCCTTCCTGGGGTGAGCGCGGCGGCCGGGAGAGTTCGTCGCCGCGGGCCGGTTCGAAGGCGAGGGCGATGTCCTGGATGCTGCTGGTGACGACATTGATGAACAGGATCTGCACCGGCAGGAACAGCAGCGGCTGATCGAGCAGGACATTGATCGAGAGCGCCAGCACCGCAGCCACGGCTGTGGAGAGCAGGAAGAACGTCGCGTTCCTGATCGCGGCGAACGTGACCCGCCCCTGTTCGACCGCGTGGACGATGGTGACGAAGTCATCGTCGGTCAGCACCAGACCGGCCGCTTCGCGGGCGACATCGGTGCCGGAGCGGCCCATCGCCACGCCGATCTGTGCAGCTCTGAGCGCTGGGGCGTCGTTCACGCCGTCGCCGGTGACGGCGACGACTTCGCCGCGGCTCTGCAACGCCCGCACGATGCGGAGTTTGTCCTGCGGGACCATCCGGGCGGCGACGCTGGTCTCCTCGAGCCGGGCGGCGAGCATGTTGTCGTCGAGCGCGGCGATCTCGGCCCCGGTCAGGGGTGGTCCTTCGGAAACCAGGCCGAGGCGGGCGGCGATGGCTTCGGCGGTGGCCGGCTGGTCGCCGGTGACCATCTTCACGGCGATGCCGGCGGCCGCGCACGCCGCTATGGCGTCCGAGACGCCCTCGCGCGGGGGATCGGTCATCCCCTCCAGCCCGAGGAACTCCAGTCGTTCGGGCGGCGGCAGCGGGTCGGTGGTGAGTTCGTCCGGTCCCAGCCGGCGGGATGCAGTGGCCACCACGCGCAGCCCTTCCCGTGCGAGCACAGCGTTGGCCTCGCTGACGACGCCGGCCTTCATCGGCCGGGGCCCGTGCGGTGTCTGCAGCGTGGTGCTCGCTGCGAGCAAGGTCTCCGGCGCGCCCTTGACGTAGAGGACGCGTTGCCCGTCGGGGTGCACCCGGACGGACTGTGAGTAGCCGAGGGCCGGCTCGTAAGGGGTGTGACGTTCCGGTGCCGTTGTGGTCTCGGCCGCCGAGACGGCGGATGCGTCCAGGGCGACCCTGCTCATCGCCACATCGACGGGGTCGCCGTGGAGCTCGCCCGTACCCGTGCGCGAGGACTCGTTCGTGAGGGCGCCGGCCCGGAGCACGGCGACGGTGTGGGCGTCCGCAGGTATGCCCGGCTCCCAGTACCCTCCGACAGTCCAGACCTGCTCCACAGTCAATCGGTTCTGCGTGAGAGTCCCCGTCTTGTCGGAGGCGATCACGGTGGTCGATCCGAGGGTCTCCACAGCGGGGAGCCTGCGCACGATCGCGTTCCGGCGGGCCATCCGCGAGATTCCTACGCTGAGCGCGATGGTGAGGATGACGGGCATCGATTCCGGGATGGCCGCTACCGTCAAGGCGACCGCGGTCTGGAACATGTCGCTGACGGTGAACCCGCTGACCAGCCCGGCGACGAACAGGAACAGGACGGCCACGAGGATGGCGCCGCCGATCCGCCATTCCAGCGTCCGGGTCATCACCTGCAGCGGGGTGGGCGGCGGCGGTGCCGTCATCAGCTTCTCGATCGCGCCCAGCTCGGTGTCCTGGCCGGTGGCCACGACCACCCCGAGGCCACGGCCGCTGGTGACCAGAGCACCGCTGAAGGCCATGTCGTGGCGTTCCGCGACCGGCGCGGTCTGGTGCACGGGCGCGGTGGTCTTGGCCACGGGGAGGGATTCGCCGGTCAGCATCGACTCGTCCACCCGGAGCCGATTCGCCTCCACGATCCGCAGATCGGCGGGAACCCGTTCACCTCCGACCACGGCCACGATGTCTCCCGGCACCACCTCGGTAGCCGGGATGACCCGGATCGTCCCGTCGCGGCGCACGTGGGCGACGGACGAGGAGAGGGAACGGAGGGCGTGGACTTCCCGTTCCGCTTTGCGCTCCTGCCAGTAGCCGAGCGTCACGGTGAGCACGAGCACGACGCCGATCGCGGCGGCATCCACCCAGTGCTGCTGGACGATCGTGATCAGGTTGGCGACGACCATGATGCCGATCAGCGGGCTGACGAATTGTCGCAACAGCACCACCCACCACCGGGTGGGAGGTGCGAGAGGCAGCGAATTGGATCCGTACCGTCGTTGCCGAGTCGTCACCTCCGTCAACGCCAGCCCCAACGGCGACGTGCCCAGCTGCCGGAGCACGACGTCGACGCCCATGGAATGCCAGAGCGGAGTCTCCTCGGGCTCCGCTCCTATGGACTCGGACGGCCGCGGCGGTCGCGTATCAGTCATGCGCCGTCGGCTTCGCCTCCTCGGGGCGGACGATGAGCACGGGACAGTGCGCGTGGGCTGCGCACTGCGAGCTCACCGAGCCGAGCCCACGGAAGCCGACCGGGATGGGAACGATCCGTGCCTCGAGTGTCAGTCATGTCCTTCAGCGTTGTGGCCCAGTGCGCGACAGGGGAGAGGCGAAGGTCCTCCTCCCACCACCTGGGCTTGAGTCGATATGCTCCGGACTACTCGCGGAAGGCAGGTGGTCCTCATGGCTCAGCCGAGCACAGCGGCGAGCGGAGCCGTGGTGGTCGGCCACGACGGCTCCCGCCATGCCGACCTGGCCCTGGCAAGAGCAATCGAGTTCGCCGAACTCTTCACGGCCCCGCTCGTGATCGTGCGGGCTTGGCACCTCGACTCGGATGTCCCCGCCTACACCCGCATCCTCGCAACCGACCCGACCCTGCCAGACATCGCCGACGACATCCGCCGATCGCTCCTTGACGACTGCGCGCCCCGGCTGAGCGAGCACCCCGACCTTCCGGTGGACTACCGCGTCGAGCTCGGCGGCGCAGCCAACGTTCTCAGCGACCTCTCGACCGGAGCCCGGATGCTCGTCGTGGGCTCACGGGGCCTCGGAGGGCTTAGCGGGCTGCTCCTCGGGTCGGTGACCGCCCGCTGTCTGCACCAGGCGACCTGCCCTGTGCTCATCGTGCGCAACGGCGGGACAGAACACAGTGCGACGCAGGATGACCCATTCTCGACTCGGGCCGGCATGCGTCAGCTGGCCGACATGCGCCCAGGGTCGATCGTGATCGGCTACGACGGTTCGAAGGACAGCGACCGCGCCCTGGAGATCGCCCTCCAGTTCGCGACCGCGCTCGCGGCCCCGATCGATGTGATCCGCTGCTGGACCATCGACGACCACCCCCCAGGACTGCTCTGGCGCGATGGCTACGTCCCGTCCTTCGATGAGGCCTCCGAGACGGTGAGGACCCAACTGGAGGCGGCCGTCGCGGCGATCGCGGAACGACACCCGGAGGCCGACCTGCAGTGCATCGGCGCTCTGGGGGACCCCGGCCAGACTCTGGTGCGCGCAACTGCCGCGGCTGCCCTGCTCGTGGTCGGCAGTCGAGGCCGAGGAGGCTTCCGCAGTCTTCTCCTCGGCTCGGTGAGTACGCACAGCGCACAGCGGGCGACCTGCCCGACGCTGGTCATTCCGCACATTCATCGTCCGCTTTGACGCTGCGGGGTGCGGCCGGCTGCTGGAGCAATACGTGTGGGCCAGCTGGCAGGAGCGGGCGTCAGCGAGGAGTGCGAGGATGCCGCCCAGCATCAAGAGTGCGGCGAGGATGGTCGCGTTCGCGCCGATGATGAGGTGAAGAGAAGGATCGCGGCGACTGCCGGGGCGAAGGCCGTCGTCGCGAGCGACCGATTCGACGGTGCCGGCACCAGGACATTCACGCGCGCGACGACCGGATCGCGTCGCTCGTGATCAACTGAACCTTCGGGTGGCGCGAGACTGCGATGGATTTTCCGGGAATGCGGGGTGAAGCGGGGGAGCGGAAGCCGTGCGCGAGCGGCGACGGCAAGCTGCCCTTCAGCTCAGGTCCGGTCCGATCGGCGCTTCGGCACGTCGACGAGCCGGCTTACGGCGTCCCTCACCGCGGTGCGTCGGCGTTCTGTAGGCACGGGCGTCGGACTGCCGAGTTGCGGGGCGAGGTTGTCCCAGGCCATCGCGATGCCCCGCACGAGCGCTAACAGTTCGACGGGGCTGTAGTGGTCGGGCACCGTTCCGGCGGCTTGGGCGTCGGCAATGGCGCTGAGCTTGACGCGGTGGGACTCGACGATGGCGCGAAGCGGCACGCCGTCGGGGCGCTCGAGCTGATACCAGTGGGTGAGGCGGAGGGTGCGCGGGTTGTCTTGGTAGGAGTCGAAGAGCTGGGTTGCGTACCCGGGGAGGTCAGTGGGGTCGAAGTGGATGCGCTCGACGAAGGCGACGACGTGGGCGGTGAACACGGCGTCGAACAGCTCGTCCTTGGTGCCGAAGTACCGGTAGATCATGGCCTTGTTCGCGTCTGCGTTCTCGGCGATCCGGTCGACACGGGCACCGGCGATGCCCAGGGCCCCGAACTCCTCAGCGGCCGCCTCCAGGATGCGCGCGCGGGTGGCGTCCGCGTCTCGTAACCGTGTCATCTGCCTACTCTACTGGCAAGTAACCGGTTAGTTGCATTTCGTGTGCGCGGCGCGTATGGTCGTATGTAACCAATTAGTTACTTAGAGAGGTCGACATGACGGAAGACACCCGCGATTACGACGCGGCGCTCGATGAGGCGGAGCGGCTGCTCGGTTTCCGGCTCGAGCGGTTCCTCGGCACTGCGCCGACCGAACCGGAGAACGCCGACGACTTCAAACGCATCGCGACCATCCAGGCGTTCGGCGATGCGTGGCCGCGCACCGACAGGCTGGACACCCGGACCCGTGCGATCGTCTCTGTGACCATCGCAGCGACGCTCGGGGTGCTCGAACCACTGCGTGGCCAACTCCGGATCGCGCTCAACAACGGCGTGACGAAAGAAGAGATCGTCGAGGTCTTCATCCAGCTCGCCGCATACGCCGGTGTCGCTAGGGCATTCGAAGGCTACGGCGTCGCGACGGAAGTGTTCGCGGAGAACGGCTAGCGCTTGCGGACGTTCTCCACACAGTGTCGGGCGACGCAACTCCCCGACGGTTGGGCACTGATAATGCACATTATGTCAGGTTGAGTAGCTGTCGCCACCCTTCGACGTCTCGCCAACACGCGGTCTCCCCAAAGCGACTGAGTTTGCCTCATAATGACCGCACCTCACCGGTACGGATGAATGCGAGGTCCGGTCGCCATGGATTGGAAGGACTACTCCGAGCAGGAGTTGCAGCCGCTGACGTCCCAACTGGATCTGGTCGCCGCCGAGGCGGACGCGGCGTTGACCAACCAGGACGCGCGCGCTGCCTCGGTGGAGTCACGCGCAGGACTGCTCACCGGCGCGGCCGCGATCCTCGGCAGCGTCCAGGCGACGACCCACTCGACGATCTGGGTGTACGTGCTGCTGGGCCTGTCGTTCCTCGCCGCGGCCTGCGGACTCTACGTGGTGAAGCCGCGCTGGCAGAAGATCCTGTTCCCCCAGAAGATCATGCCCGCCGTTCTCGGGTGGACGCCGCTGGTGGCGAAGTACCGCGTCGCCAGCGAGAAGGTCTACATCTTCATCGAGCGGGAACCCGGCCTGAACCGACGCGCGATCGTGGTGTCGGTCGGCTACGCGATCCTGGCGGCCAGCATCGTCGTGTCGGTGATCATCGCCGCGACGCCGGTGGCGCCTCCGACGACAAGTGGATAGGACGACGACGATGAACGACGAGCACCTCCCCGATGGGTCACCGAGCGCTGGAAAGCCCGAGTGGAACCCCGGATCGCTCAGCGTCGACGGCGCCGCCGAGGTGATCGGTCTCGACGCGGCCGCCGCGCAGGCGGCTCCGCGCAACGAGGGCGACGGGTACACCCCGGGCAAGCTGTCGGGCAACGGCGCGACCGTGGCCCCACCGCACACCGGAGACCGGCCCGAACCCTCCGAGGGCGAACAGCCGTAGTCCCTGCCCTCCCGGCGAGCGAAGCGGGATGCCCGCGGGCGGGTCCGCAGGAGTACCTTGTGGCCGACCGGAGAGCGGGGCGCGACATGGACGACGAGACGAAGCAGCAGGCGGGGCGGGTTCGGCTGCGCCCTCCGGCGCCGACGGGGTTCGACCCGTTCGACGCGACGCCGCAGGAACTGGCGAGGCACGGGCTCCCCCGGCGCCCGGACGCCGCGACCGAGGGCGGGCTCGCGGCGCTCTGGGAGCAGAAGGCTGCGCGCTACCGGCACTTCGAGCACCTGAACCCGGTCGTTCTGGACCCCTCTCCCCTGCCGGCGGCGACGCCGTCCGCGCTCGGGCCGGACCCGGTCGATTCCGCCGGCTATTCGCTCATCAGCGGCAGCGGCCCCTTCACGTCGCTCTTCCTCACCTGGACCGTGCCGGACCTCCAGTTCGACCCCGACCCGTTCGGGATCAACAGCCTCCACACCTTCGCCGGGCTCGGTTTCCTCGACGTGCACACGCAGCTGACCGTGACGGCGACGCAGACCATCACCTGCTCGCTCTGGGCGCAGGGAATCGGGACGATCGCGCTCGCGGTCCGCCCGGGCGACGTGATCAGCGCGTCCCTCTGCCTCAACACCAATGCGGCCGGGACGGCCGCCTACTTCTTCGCGAACGAGACCACCGCGCGCACAATGAGCTTCAGTGTCGACACCGGCTTCCCTCCGGCGATTACGGTGGATGCCGGCGTGACGCGCGACGGCGTGCTGCGCCCGGGTCAGTCGCTCGCCCGCTTCGGGACGGTGTACTTCGACGAGATCAGCGCCTACAACGCCGCCGGCCACCAGTCCCTGCTCTCGGGCCAGGCGATCACGATGGCGGACGGCGCGACGGTGCTCGCCACCCCATCAGAACTCACCGACTACGCGTTCAAGGTGGTGAGCGCGCGGTGAGCGCGGAGGGAACGGAGGATGACCCCTGGGTCCTGAAGACCGCCCCGGGCTCGAGCGAGTACAGGATGTGGCGCGACGAGACCGCGGACCCGCCAGCGCTGGTGTGCCAGGTGGGCTCCACGACGCTGCGCTACCACCTCAGCGCCATCGACGACCTGACCGCCTGGCTGCGCGAGCAGGACGGGTGGGTGGCGCTGGGTGCCGCCGATGAGCAGAAGCCCGCGCCCGACGGATCGGTCGAGGCGTGGGGGCGCTCGGAATCCAATCCGGTCGGTGGCTGGTACGGACTGCGGAAGGGTTACCGCGGGCGCTTCGGGATGTACCTCCCGCCGCTCCTGGAAGCCCTCGGCCTGGCCGAGCTCACCCACGAGGCGCGCAACAACCGGGTGCGGGCGCGCGCCTGACCGCCCGGCACCGCCTCCCCGCTCACCAGTCGTGCATCGAGCCGTCGAGCAGACGGTTCACCGGCAGGTACGCCGACCGGTACGGGAAGGACTCCGCCACGACCTCGTCGTACGAGACGCCGAGCCCGGGCTCCTCCCCCGGCTGCAGCATCCCGTCGCCGAAGGTGTACGTCGGCCGGAACACCTCGTCGGTCGGCGCGCTGTGCCGCATGTACTCCTGGATGCCGAAGTTCGGGATGGCGACGCCCAGGTGTACCGCCGCCGCGAGCCCCACCGGGGAGATGTCGGTCGGACCGTGCACGCCCGACTTGATCTGGTACACCGCGGCGTAGTCGAAGATCCGCCGGAGGCCCGTGATGCCCCCGGCGTGGGTGACGGGCGACCGGACATAGTCGATCAGCTGCTCCTCGAACAGCTCGCGGTAGTCCCAGATGGTGTTGAACACCTCCCCGATCGCCAGCGGGGTGGTGGTGTGCTCGCGCACCCGGCGGAGCACCGCCTGGTTCTCGGCCGGCGTGACGTCCTCCAGCCAGAACAGGTCGTACGGCTCCAGCGATTTGCCGAGCTTCGCCGCCTGGATGGGCGTGAGCCGATGGTGCGCGTCGTGCAGCAGCGGCAGCTCCGGCCCGAATTCGTTGCGCACCGCCTCGAAGACGCCCGTGATGTGACGCAGGTAGGCGCGCGTGTCCCACTGCTCCTCGACCGGAACCGCGCTGCGGCGGGCGGGCTCGTGGTCGTAGCGGGCCGTCATCCCGTCGGCGCCGGCGGCCGCGTTGGCCGAGGACGCGACGCCGTACACCGACCCGAGGCCCGGCACGCCGGTCTGGATGCGGATGGCGCGGAAGCCCTGCTCCAGGTGCGCGCGGACGGAGTCGAAGAGCTCGGGGAGGTCGGCGCCGGACGCGTGCCCGTAGGTCAGGCAGCCGGCGCGGCTGCGGCCGCCGAGCAGTTGGTAGAGCGGGAGGCCCGCGACCTTCGCCTTGATGTCCCAGAGTGCCGTGTCGACCGCGGCGATGGAGGCCATCGTCACCGGTCCGCGCCGCCAGTACGCGCCGCGGTAGAGGTACTGCCAGGTGTCCTCGATCAGGTGGGCGTCGCGGCCGATCAGCAGCGGGACGACATGCTCGCTCAGGTAGGCCGCGACGGCCAGCTCGCGGCCGTTCAGGGTGGCGTCGCCGAGGCCCGTGACGCCGTCCTCCGTGGTGATCCGGAGGGTGACGAAGTTGCGGCCGGGACTCGAGACCAGGACGTCGGCGGCGGTGATTCTCATGCGTTGGCTCCTTGCAGGGATGCGGTGCTCTCGGCGAGCGGGCGGGCGAGGTCGGCGAGGTCGGGGGCGAGGACGTCGAGCACGAGGGACGCGCGGCTCAGCGGGTCGCGGGCGTCACGCAGGCGCGCCACGAGCGCCTCCGCGTGCGGGTTTCGCGCGTCGCCGGTGAGCAGGTGGAGGGTCCAGGCCGCGAGGACGCCCAGCTGCGCCTCCCCCGGCCCGAGGCCGGCGCCGAGGCGTTCGCGCAGCGGGTCGACGATGCGCGGCACCAGCTTCTGCGAGCCGTCGGTGGCGACCTGGGCGAGCCGGTGCTCGATGCGGGCGTTCGCGAAGCGCTCGCGCAGCGCGTCTTCGGCGGCGGCGACCGCGGCGTCGTCGAACGGGAGGCCCGGACGCTGCTCCGCCCAGAGCTGCTCCAGTTCGGCGGCGACCACGGGGTCGGCCGCGGCCTCCGCGACCGTCCGGTGCCCGCGCAGCAGCCCGCGGTACGCCAGCAGGGAGTGCCCGGCGTTGAGAAGGCGCAGCTTCCTCCGCTCGAACGGCTCGACATCGTCGACGAAGCGGGCGCCCGCCGCCTCCCACGGCGGCCGTCCGGCGGGGAACGCGCCCGCGAGCACCCACTCGCTGAACGGTTCGGCGACGACCGGCGCCGCGTCGTCCCAGCCTGCGAGCCGGCGGACGGTCGCGATGTCCTGCTCGGTGGTGGCCGGGGTGATGCGGTCGACCATGGTCGAGACGAAGGACACCTCCTCACGCACCCAGGCGTCGAGGTCGGCGTCGCCGGCGGTGAGCGCGAGCACAGCATCCCGCAGCACCCGGCCGTTTCCGGCCAGGTTGTCGCAGCTGACGACGGCGATGCCGCCGGCGCCGGCGCGCTGCCGGGCGGCGAGTCCGTCGCGGATCCGGGCGGGCGCCGACGCGCCGGGAAGGTATCCCGCCTCGGTCACCGTCAGCGTCAGCACGGCGACGTCGGGGTCAGCGAGCGTGGCGGTCCAGGCGGCGGTGTCGGCGCCGTCGTGGACGCGGCTGAGCGCCTCCACCGTTGCGACCTCGTCGGCCGCCGGGCCGTGGGTGAGGAGGGAGTAGACGGAGTCCTGCGCGGAGAGCACGCGGGCGGCGTCGGGACGGCGGCCGGTGAACGCGGCGATCCCCCAGCCGTCGGCGGGCCCCGCGGCCTCGGCGTCGTTGGCGACCTGCGTGTACCAGGCCTGGTGCGCGCGGTGGAAGGCGCCGAGCCCGAGATGCGCGACCCGCACCGGGTGCCCGGCCGAGCGCGGCGGTGTCATGCGGCCGCCGCGGGGCGCGTGCGGGCCTCCACGGCGCGCAGGTACTCCAGGTTGCCGCGCGTACGCGCCTCGAGCGGGGGCTCGGTGGAGAAGTCCTCGCAGGTCACCCATCCGTCGTACCCGAAGGCGTGCAGTGCGCGGAAGTACCCGTCTACATCCCCCGCCCCGGCCTTGAGCGGGGCCCACTCGGCGCGCCAGGGGACGGTGCCGTCGTCCGCAGGCGCCCCTGCGACCCAGACGGCGTTCTTCACGTGCACGTGTGCGAGGTACGGGCCGAGCAGTTGCAGCGACGCCAGGGTCTCCTCCCGGCCCTCGATCACGAGGTTCCCGAGGTCGTGGATCACACCGACGTGCCGCGGGTCGAGCCCGTCGACGAGCCGGAAGGCGGCGGACGCGGAGGGGGTGATCGTCTCGTGGTGCAGCTCGACCAGCGCCTTCACCCCGTGCTCGGCGGCGCGGGATGCGACCCACTCCAGGTCGCGGCGGGCGGCCGCGAAGAGGGCGCGGTACTCCCCCGCGTCGGTGCGCGGCATGGTGACGCGCACCTGCCGGGCGCCGAGGCGGGCGGTCGCGGCGAGCATCCGCTCGACGCCGTCGTGGTCGTCGCAGCGCGCGTAGCCGCCGAGGCCGGAGTACTCGAGGCCGCTCTCGCGGGTCAGCCGCTCGATCTCGTCCAGGTGCTCCTCGAGGCCGGTGAGCGGCCAGGTCGCGCGGTTGCCGGCCCAGAAGCCGGGCGTCTCGGTCTCCTGCTGGTCGGTGATGCGCCACTCGATGCCGTCCCAGCCCTGGCCGGCGAGGATCCGCACGGCCTCTGCGGGCGTCCACTCGGGGGTGGATGCGGTGAACACGGCGAACCTCATGCGTTCGCTCCCGTCGTGACAGCGCCAGCGACCGGGCCGGTGGTGACGACCACGTCGTCTAGCTCGCCGGCGAGCACCGCGTCGAAACGCACCGGGCAGCCGAGCGTCGCCGACAGGTACACGGCTCGGACGACGCACAGCGACTGGAACGCGTCCTCCACCCGGACCCCCGGCGGGCGGCCGGTGTCGATGGCGTACACGATGTCCTCGTACTGTCGCAGGTGGCCGAGCACGAAGGCGTCCGGTCCACGGTCGCCGCCGCGCAGTTCGCCCGCGGGCACGACTTCGGCCGCACGGTCGCGGGTGTCGCCGTCGGCGGAGAACGACTCGAGCTGGTCGTCGTGGATGACGGCGGAGCCGGCGTCGCCGTGCACCTGGAGCCGGACGGCGAGGCCCGGGAACGCGGCCGTCGTCGCGTGCAGCACCGCCAGCGCACCGGACTCGAAGCGGATCGTCGCGACCGCGATGTCCTCCACCTCCACCCGCTCGTGGGCGAGCAGCGCGGTCTGGGCGAAGACCTCGACCGGGCGGCCGAGCATCCAGATCAGCAGGTCGACGGTGTGGACGCCCTGGTTCATCACCGCGCCGCCGCCGTCGAGATCCCAGGTGCCGCGCCACTGGCCGGAGTCGTAGTACTCCTGGCCGCGCCACCAGGCGACCGAGGCGACGCCGCTGGTGAGCCGCCCGAACCGTCCCGTGCGCGCGGCATCGGCGACGGCGACCGACGAGGGATCGAAGCGGTGCTGGCTGATGACAGAGACGACGAGGCCGTCCGCCTCCGCCCGCTGGGCCAGCGCACGCAGCTCGCGGGCGCGGCCCATGTCGGTGTCGAGCGGTTTCTCGACCACGACGTGGGTGCCGCCGGCGATGGCCTCCTCCGCGACGCTGACGTGCAGCCCGCTCGGCGTGCAGATGACGACGACCTCGGGACGTACAGCCGCGTCGGCGGCGAGGGCGTCGGAGACGGAGGCGAAGACTGCGGGACGCCCGCCGGTCGCGGCCGCGACCTGGTCCGCCAGCGCTTCGGCCGCCTCCGGGACCGCATCGACCAGTGCCGAGATCGCGAGCCGCGGGTGCCGGGCGATCGCTCTGGCGTGGTTCACGCCGATGATGCCGCAGCCGACGATCGCGACGCGGAGCGGCGGCGCTTCGGGCGTCGCGGTGGTGGGCTGGTCCGTCATGCGAGGGTGACTCCGATCCGGTCGGTGAGCGTGCGGAACGCGCGGGCGGCGCGGCCGAAGGCGTCCGGTCCGGAGAAGCCGCCGAGCGCGCTCGCGTCGGTCAGGTGCGGTTCGAGGGACGCGAAGCCGCTGTACCCGTCGTCGCGCAGAGCGGTGAGGGTCTGCAGGACCTGGCCGTCGCCCTCCCCAGCCGGGACGACCTCGCCCGTGGCGGTCAGCGCGTCCTTGACCTGCAGGTACTCCAGATGCGGACGCAGCGCAGCGTACCCGTCGTCGAACGGGTGCGCGACGCCGACCTGGACGAAGTTCGCGCTGTCCCAGGCGAGGCGCAGCGCGGGCGATCCGACCGACTCCACGAGGTCGAGGCAGCGCTCCGGGGTGTCGCCGTAGATGTCCTTCTCGTTCTCGTGCAGCAGCACGAGGTCCTCCGCCTCGGCGACGTCGGCCAGGGCGCGCATCCGTACGAGCACGTCGTCGCGGATGCTCTCCACGGCGACGCCGTCGCCGCGGAAGAACGAGAACAAGCGGATGTAGCGCGTCCCGAGCCGGTGCGCCGCGGCGGCCGCCCGGCGCAGGCGCTCCACCTCGTGATCGACGGGGAGCGACACATCCACCTTGCCGACCGGCGACGCAATTGCAGAGACGCCCATGCCCCGCTCAGTCAGCACTCCCGCGAGCCGGTCGAGCCGCTCGTCGACGAGGTCGACGATGTTGACACCCCAGGCGCTGCGCACCTCGATCGCGTGCGCGCCGAGCGCCTGCAGCGCGGCGGTCTGGATCGCCGGATCCGGATCGATCTCGTCGCCGAAGCCGGACAGCGTCCAGGTGACGGTCGTCATTTCACTCCTCCGCCCGTCGCCCATCGGCAGCGACGGCGGTCCGTCGAGCCTAAGGAGGCCGCACGGCGGGTGCAAGCGATTGCCAGATCTTGCCATCGTCTGGTCTGATGGTCGGATGAACGGCAAGGACCGCCCGGCGACGCTGGCCGACGTCGCCGCCGCCAGCGGGGTGGCCACCTCGACGGTGTCCCGCGCGCTGTCCAATCCGGGGCGGGTGAACGCGGTCACCCGCGCGCGGATCGAGCGCGCCGCGCGGGAGCTCGACTACATCCCGAACTCGCAGGCCAGGGCGCTCACCAGCGGGCGGACGCGGTGCATCGCCGTCGTCGTGTCCGACATCACGAACCCCTTCTACTTCGGCATCATCCGCGGCACGCAGCAGCAGCTCAAGGCGGCGGGCTACACCCAGCTCCTGGTCGACACCGAGGAGTCGGACGAGCTCGAGGACGGGATGCTGCACAAGCTGCGCCGGTCGTTCGACGGCGTGATCCTCGCCGCCTCCCGGCTGACCGACCGCCGGCTCACCGCCGTCGCCGCCGAGATCCCGCTCGTCGCGATCAACCGGCAGCCGCGCGGGGTGCCCAACGTCTTCATCGACACGCCCGACGGGATCGCGCAGGCGGTCGGTCACCTGGTCTCGCTGGGGCATCGGCGGATCGTCTACGCGGCGGGGCCCGAGACCTCGTGGTCGAACGAGCGCCGCTGGCGGGCCCTGGTCACGGCCGCCGACTCCCACGGCGTGACATCGTCGCGGGTCGGCCCGTTCGCCCCGCGGCAGTACGCCGGGGCGGCAGCCGCCGACGCCGTGATCAACACCGGGTCGACCGCCTGCATCGCGTTCAACGACCTGCTGGCGATCGGGATGCTCGCCCGGTTCGGTGAACGCGGCGTGGACGTCCCCGGCGACCTCTCCCTGGTCGGCTGCGACGACATCTTCGGCGCCGACTTCTGCAACCCTCCCCTGACCACGCTCACCGCGCCCGTCGAGCAGGCGGGACGGACCGCCGTCGCGATGCTGCTCGCGCGGCTCGACGGCGGCGCGGCGCCGGTCGGCCGGCAGGCCGCGACGCTCCCCACCCACCTGACGGTCCGCGCGTCCACCGGCCCCGCGCCGGTCGCCGCGGCCGAATCGCCTGCGCCGAGAGGACGAGGATGACCGCGCTCGCCCCGCATCCCGACCGCCTGTTCCCCGCCGACCCCGCAGAGCGCGACCTCGCCCGCCGCCTGCACGCGGCCGTCGCCGACGCGCCGATCGTCTCGCCGCACGGGCATGTGCCCGCGGCGATGCTGGCCGACGACCACCCGTTCCCCGACCCTGCCGCGCTCCTCATCACGCCCGATCACTACGTCACCCGGATGCTGCACGCGGTCGGCGTGCCGCTCGGCGACCTCGGCCTCGCACGCGACGGCGTTCCCTCCCCCGCCTCCGGCCGCTCGATCTGGCGCAGGCTGTGCGAGCACTGGGACGCCTTTCTCGGCACCCCGGTCCGGTTCTGGTTCGAGTCGGAGTTCAGCGACGTCTTCGGGCTCACCGAGCAGCCGTCGGCCGGCAACGCCGACGCGCTCTACGACCAGCTGGAGGCGACGCTCGCCTCCCCGGAGTTCCGGCCGCGCGCGCTGTTCGACCGCTTCCGCATCGCCGTGCTATCCACGACGGACGACCCCGCCGACGACCTGGAGGCGCACGCCCGCCTGGCAGCCGATCCCGCTTTCACCGGCCGCGTCGTCCCGACCTTCCGCGCCGACCGCTACCTGAACCCCGACGAGCCGGGCTGGGCCGGCCGGCTGCGGGCGCTGGCCGAGCGCGCCGACGTCGACACCGACGGCTACCGCGGCCTGCTGAAGGCGCTGCGGTCCCGCCGCGCGGCCTTCGCGGCTGCGGGCGGCACCGCGACCGACACCGGCGTGATCGACGCGGGCTGCGAGCCGTTGGACGAGGCCGAGGCGTCCCGCATCCACCGTGCCGCCCTCGACGGCTCGGTCACCGCGGCGGAGGCGGTCGCCTACCGCCGCAACCTGCTGTACCGGCTCGCGGAGATGTCGGCGGACGACGGTCTCGTGATGCAGCTGCACGCGGGCGTGCACCGCAACCACCACCGGCCGACCTTCGACGCGTTCGGGCCCGACACCGGCCACGACCTCCCGGCGGTCGGCGCGTTCACGGTGCCGCTGACGCCCATCCTGCGCGACTTCGGCACGAACCCGGCGTTCCGGATGGTGCTGTTCACCGTGGACGAGACCGCCTTCTCGCGCGAGATCGGGCCGCTCGCGGGCTTCTATCCGTCGGTCTACGCCGGGGCGCCCTGGTGGTTCCTCGACACCCCGGACGCGATCCTCCGTTACCGTCGCGCGATCACCGACAGCGCCGGCTTCACCAAGACCAGCGGGTTCATCGACGACACCCGCGCCTTCTGCTCCATCCCGGCCCGCCACGACATGTCGCGCCGGGTGGATGCGTCCTTCCTCGCCTCGCTCGTGGTCACCCACCAGCTCTCCGAGGAGGACGCGTTCGTCATCGCGCAGCGGCTGGTGGATGACATCCCCCGGTCCACCTTCCGCCTCGGGTGACTCGGGGTCGGCGCAGGCCCGCTCAGGGCGCCAGCAGCGCCGCGACGACCAGCAGCACCGGCACGGAGAACAGCGTGGTGAGCAGCACCACATCCCTCGCCTGGGCGATCCCGCGCTCGTAGCGGGCCGCGAAGTTGAAGACGTTCTGCGCGGTCGGCAGCGCGGCAAGCGCCACGGCCGCGAACAACGCCTGTCCCTCGAGCCCGAACGCAAACCGGGCGGCCAGGAAGGCGACCAGCGGCATGACCACCGACTTCAGCACCACCGAGGCCACGATCGGCGCGCGGCCGTTCCCCGGCCTCAGCGGCCGGGAGCCGACCAGCGACATCCCGAACGCCATCAGCACGAGCGGCACGGCGGCACCCCCGAGCAGCTCGAACGGCTGGTACACCGCGTCCGGGAGGCGTACCCCGGACACGTCGACGAGGATGCCGAGCACCGACGCGATGATCATCGGGTTGCGGATCGGCTGGGTGAGGATCGACCGCACCGACACCGCCCCGCGGCTGGTGACGTCGAGCACGGTCAGGGCCACCGGGGCGAACACGATCAGCTGCAGCAGCAACACTGGGGCGACGTAGGAGGCGCTGCCGAGCACGTAGACGGCGACCGGGAGGCCGATGTTGTTCGCGTTGACGTAGCCCGCGCCGAGCGCGCCGATCGTCGTCTCAGGCGCGGGCTGCCGGAAGAAGGCGCGCGAGAGTGCGAGGAAGAGGCCTGCGGAGACGAGCGCGGCCGCCGTGGCCACGAGCAGCTGCGTCGAGAACACCACCCGCAGGTCCGCGCGCGCCAGCGTCACGAACAGCAGCGCCGGGTTCGTCACGAAGAAGGCGATGCGGTTGAGCACGTACGGCGCAGTCGGGCCGCCGATGCCGAGCCGCCGGGCGACGTAGCCGACGAGGATGACGAACGCGATGATCCCGAACCCGGTCAGCACCCCGTCCACCCACCCAGCCTATGGGACGCCGGGGCGATACCCTGGGTCGCGACGAGAGGGGAAGCTGATGCCGGTGACGGGGATCGGTGGACTGTTCCTGCGCAGCCGCGACCCTCAGGCGCGCGCTGCGTGGTACCGCGAGCATCTGGGCATCGACGCGGGCCAGACCGCGGTCTGGCGGCAATCCGCCGGCGACACGGTGTTTGCGCCGCTGCCGCTCGGCGACGACTACTTCGCCGCGGATCAGCCCGTGATGCTCAACCTGCGCGTGGACGGCATCGACGACCTGATCGCGTCCCTCATGGCGGCGGGCATCCCGGTGGAGACCCGCGCCGAGTGGGACGGCGAGTACGGCCGGTTCGCACGCATCCACGACCCGGAGGGTCTCCCGATCGAGCTGTGGCAACCGCCGGGCACGACGGCTCCCTGACCCGCCGCGCGCTCCGTCGGAGATCCGGGCGATCGGCCCCCAGATCTCCGACGGGTGTCAGTCCGCCAGGAGATTCGACCGTTCGATCGCTCGCCTGGCCCCTGCCTCGAATAAAACCGGGTCCTCCGCTGTTGTTGAGAACAGGTTTCAACAAGGGAGGTTCGCCGTGAAGGTACGCAACTCGCTGAGCTCGCTCAAGGCCATGCCGGGCGCCCAGGTGGTCCGCCGCCGGGGCCGCACGTTCATCATCAACAAGAAGAACCCGCGGATGAAGGCCCGCCAGGGCTGAGCAGCAGGCAGAACGAAGGGCGCAGGGTCGTCGACCCTGCGCCCTTCGCCGTCCGCGGCCACGGGACGTTCGACTCTCCTCTCTCCCGCCGCGCCGACGCATGATGCCGGCATGAACGAGATCGCCATCGCCGAGCACACCGAGCAGCCGACCGCCGTAGTGCGCGAGCGCGTCCGGCTCGACCAGCTCTCCGGGTTCTTCGCCCGGGCGTTCGGGGAGGCCGCGGCCGCGCTACAGGCGCAGGGTCGCCATCCGGCCGGGCCGCCGTTCGGGAAGTACACCGGCATGCCGACCGACGCCGTCGACGTCGAGGCCGGCTTCCCCGTCTCCGAGCCCATCGCGCCGGCGGGCGAGGTCGTTCCCGGCGTCCTGCCGGGCGGGCGGGTCGTGGAGGCGACGCACGTCGGCCCGTACGACACCATCCAGGACACCTACGCCGAGGTGCGACGGTACATCACCGAGCACGGCCTGACGCCCGGCGAGGTGATGTGGGAGGTGTACCTGAGCGACCCGCAGCGCCAGCCCGACCCGGCCACCTGGCGCACCGGGATCTGCTGGCCCGTGGGCTGACCGCGGCGGCTATCGACGTGACGAAAGGGCCCTGTCCGCGGCCGTCTCCCCGGCGGTAGCCTCCCCTCGTGGACGACGCGACGATGATCTTCCGGGGGCTGCACGACCAGGAGCACCCCTTCCTGCTACCCAACGCGTGGGACGTCGGCTCGGCGATCGCCTTCGCCGCGGCCGGGTTCCCCGCCATCGGCACGACCAGCTTCGGGGTGAGCGCGTCCGGCGGTCGCCCGGACGCCGGCGGCGCGAGCAAGGAGGCGACCGTGGCGCTCGTGCGGCGGCTGCGCGCACTCCCCGTCCCGATCAGCGCCGACATCGAGGACGGCTACAGCGACGACCCGGAGGAGGTCGGCGCCCTCGTGGCCGGGCTGGGCGTCGCCGGTGTCAACCTGGAGGACTCCGCCGCCGGCCACCTGGTGGACCCGTCCATCCCGGCCGCCAAGATCGCGGCCATCAAACGCGCCGCACCGGACGTGTTCGTCAACGCACGCGTCGACTCGTACTGGTTCCAGGAGGACACCGCGCTCTCCGCCGTCGTCGCGCGCGCGCGGCGCTACCTCGAGGCGGGAGCCGACGGGGTGTTCTTCCCCGGAGAGATCGAGGCGGCGGCGCTCGAGCAGCTCACCGCGTCCCTCCCCGTCCCGGTCAACGTGCTCGCCTCCCCGGGGGTCACGCTCGACGACTTCGCGGCGCTCGGCGTGCGCCGCGTGAGCACCGGGTCGCTCGCTTATCGGGCCGCGATCGACGCCGCGGTCGCGGTCGCCGAGGCGGTGCGTGACGGCGGCGACCTGCCGATCGCGACCTCCTACGCCGTGGCCCAGCAGCGGCTGCTCGACTTCGAGGCCCGCGAGCGGGCTGCGGAGGCCGACGCCTGAGCGCCGCCCCCGCGCGTCGCAAGCGCTGGCTTTCGAGCCCCCGCGCACGCGCCCTAGGGTGCCGACCATGGGTGAGAACGGGACCTTCGAGGCGCTGATGCGGCGGCCCGGGATGGTGGACGCCGCCATCCGCGTGACCGCGACCGCGGACGAGCCGCCCGCGGCGCTCCGGGGCCGTGCGCGCTACCACGAGCGGGAGGTCTGGGAGGTCTTCGTCATCGAGGACAGCAGCGACTGGCCGACGCGGGTCGTCTACCGCCTGGTGGACCGGATGGACGACCACGGCGACCCGCTCGACCCGATCGACGACGAGCTCTGACCGCGGCGGCGCCCGCCGCGGTCACCCCGCGGGCGGTGGCAGGTTCGGGCTGCGGTGGATCTCGTACAGCCGCGCGTGCCCGGGAGAGTCCGGGTCGTCGACGATCGGACGGTCGGCCATGAACAACCGGATCAGGTGGGCGAGCTCCCCCGAGTGGCTGAAGTTGATCGCGTGCGCCGCCCCCTCGATCTGCACCGCGAGCACGTGGTTGTCCGTCGCGTTCGCCACCTCCTGGACGCGCGCGGCGTGCGGCATGAGCGGGTCGCGGTCGCCGATCACGACGAGGGTCGGGATGCTCAGCTCCAGCAGCCGCTGCAGCGACGGGTACTGCGTGAGCGCGCGGAACATCCGGACCGTGCTGGGCACGCCGAACCGCAGGTAGTCGGGCACGGCCACCCCGACCATCCCGGTCGGCTCCCTCCCGCCGTCGATGCTCAGCTGGCCGACCGCCCGGCGCAGCGGCCGGTTGTACGCTCCGCCGGCCGGCGAGACGAGCACGGCGCGATCGATGCGCTCCGGGTAGTGGTGCGCGAACTCGAGGATCACCGGGCATCCCATGGAGTTGCCCACCAGGGTCGCGCGCTCGATGCCGCGATCGTCGAGGAACCGTGCTGTCGCGTGCGCGAGGTCCGGCACATCGAGCCCGTTCGGCGCCTTCCCGCTGCGGCCGAAGCCGGGCAGGTCCGGCACGAGGGTGTGGAAGTCGTCCTGCAGCCGCTCCGCCGTCGGAAGCAGGTAGCGGCCGGAGAGGCCGAAGCCGTGGACGTGCACCATCGCCGGCGCGTCCGGCGGCACCACCGACTCCCGGTAGAACACGTCGATGCCGTCGACGCTCGTCCAGCGCTCCGCCAAGCTCGACGCCGGTCGTCTCGGGACGCGCCGGCGGCTTCCACTGCTGCCCATGCCGCCGATCCTGCTCGCCCGCACCCGGGTCTGGCTATGCACCGATCGGCGGCTGCTCCCCCGCCGCAGACGCGTCCGCGAATTCTTTGTATTCAGTCTTGCTAAGTACCGGTACTCAGTGTTACTTTCTACTGGTAGTCAGCAAGACAGAGTAGATGGATGGAGGGTCCGATGGGCAACCAGATGACCGAGATGCTCAAGGGCACCCTCGAGGGCATGGTGCTGGCGATCCTCGCCGACCGGCCCGCGTACGGCTACGAGATCACCGCGCGGCTGCGCGACCAGGGCTTCACCGACCTCGTCGAGGGGACGGTGTACGCGCTCCTGGTGCGCATCGAGCAGCGGGGCTTCGTGGACGTCGAGAAGGTGCCGTCCGAGAAGGGGCCGCCGCGCAAGGTGTTCACCCTCAACGCGGCGGGCCGCGCACAGCTCGAAGAGTTCTGGAGGACGTGGAGCTTCCTCTCGGAACGGATCGAACAGCTCCACACAGAAGGGGACGACTGATCATGGCAGCGAAGTGGATCGAGGCCCTCACGGGCTCGCTCGAGCAGAAGAAGCAGTACCGGCAGGCGGTCGCGCGCATCGACGCGCTCCCCCAGCCGTACCGGGACACGGCGAAAGCCATCCACCGGTACCTCCTGATCCAGGGCGGCATCGTCGACGGCGACACGCTCACCACGATGTTCGGCGACTTCGTCGACCTCTGGGAGCGCGCGGCGGCCGACGGAACGCCCATCCGCGACATCGTCGGCGACGACCCGGTCGGGTTCGCGGACGAGTTCGCCGCCGCCTACGGCGGCAAGCGCTGGGTGGACAAGGAGCGCGAGCGCCTGACCGCGGCCGTCGAGAAGGCGGAGAAGGAGGAGGAGAAGCCATGACCCCCGCAGCGACCCTGGAGCCCGCGATCCGGGTGCAGGGCGTCACCAAGTCGTTCAAAGACCTGGCGGTGCTCCGCGGCGTCGACTTCGACGTCGCACCCGGCACGATCTTCGCCCTGCTCGGCTCGAACGGGGCCGGCAAGACGACGCTGGTCCGCATCCTGGCCACCCTGCTGAAGGCCGACGGCGGCACCGCCAGCGTCCTCGGCCACGAGGTCGCGAGCGAGCCGGCGGCGGTGCGCGGCTCGCTCAGCCTCACCGGCCAGTTCGCGGCGGTGGACGAGGTGCTCACCGGCAAGGAGAACCTCGTGCTGGTGGCGCGGCTGCGTCACCTGAAGAACCCCGCGGCCGTGGCGGACGACCTGCTCACCCGCTTCTCGCTGACCGACGCCGCCGACCGCAAGGCCGGCACCTACTCCGGCGGCATGCGCCGGCGGCTCGACATCGCGATGAGCCTGGTCGGCGATCCGCCGGTCATCTTCCTCGACGAGCCGACCACCGGTCTCGACCCGCAGGCCCGCAACGAGGTGTGGGACACCGTGAAGAACCTCGCCAGCAGCGGCACCACGGTGCTGCTCACCACGCAGTACCTGGATGAGGCCGAGCAGCTGGCCGACCGCATCGCGATCCTGCACAAGGGCACCATCATCCAGAACGGCACCCTCGCCGAACTCAAGCGGCTGCTCCCCGCGGCCACCGTCGAGTACGTCGAGAAGCAGCCGAGCCTCGAGGAGGTCTTCCTCGCCCTCGTCGGCGACGACGGGCCCGAACAACCGGAGCCCGCAGCCGACGCCGACACCGGAAGGAGCGCACGATGACCACGTACGCCCTCAGCGACACCCGGGTGCTCACCGGCCGGTCGCTCCGTCACATCCTCCGCAGCCCGGACACCATCATCACGACCGCGATCACCCCGATCGCCCTCATGCTGCTGTTCGTCTACGTGCTCGGCGGCGCCATCCGCACCGGGAGCGGCCAGTCGTACATCGACTACATGCTCCCCGGCATCCTGCTCATCACCATCGCCTCCGGCATCGCCTACACGGCGTACCGGCTGTTCCTGGACCTGCAGGGCGGCATCTTCGAGCGGTTCCAGTCCATGCCGATCGCGCGGTCGTCGGTGCTGTGGGCGCATGTGCTCACCTCGCTCGTCGCCAACGTGGTGTCGGTCGCGATCGTGATCGGGGTCGCCCTGATCCTCGGGTTCCGCACCGGGGCCTCAGTGGGCGCCTGGCTCGCCGTCGCGGGCGTCCTTGTCCTGTTTACCCTCGCGCTGACCTGGATCGCGGTGCTGGCGGGGCTCTCGGCGAAGACGGTGGACGGCGCGAGCGCGTTCAGCTACCCGCTGATCTTCCTGCCGTTCATCAGCTCGGCCTTCGTGCCGACCGACTCGATGCCGGGGCCGGTGGCGTGGTTCGCCGAGAACCAGCCGGTCACCTCCATCGTCGACACCCTGCGGGCGCTGTTCGCGCAGCAGCCGGTCGGGACCGACATCTGGGTGGCCCTGGCGTGGCTGGTGGGCATCCTGCTCGTCGCCTACGGGTTCGCGATCGCCAAGTACCGCCGGAAGTTCAATTGACCGGAAGAACCCACGAACCGACGCCCGGGGCCCCTGTCCCGGGCATCGGTATGCTCGCCGACATGACCCAGTACCGCGCCGTGTTCGACGCCGAAGTGACCTTCTCCAACGGCGGCGGGCTGCAGGCCCAGGGATTCCGCGTCGACCTGCCGGGGCCGGACGTCGACGACGACGAGCTCGGCCGCCTCTTCCTCACCTCGCTCGACCTGCTGCTCGCCGACAGCGTCACCGTGCACGACGTGCGGATCGTCGAGGAGCCGCACAAGGGCACGCGCGGCGGCCCGAGCGACCCGCGCAACGGCTGACCGCAGCCTCGTCGTCAGCCGCGCGCGTCGTACACCGCCAGCACCGCCGGCCCGACCCGCTCGGCCGACCGCAGCGCGAGCGTCTCTCCGCTCCGGAACAGCCTCCTACCCTCGCCGACGGCGACCGGGAAGGTGAGCAGCCGGTACTCGTCGACGAGCCCGGCGGCCGCCAGCGCGTCGGCCACGGATCCGCTGCCGATCACCACCACGTCGCGCGACGGGACGGTGCGCTGCACCCAGTCGACCAGGTAGCCGTCGACGCGCTCGGAGTTCGACCAGGTCCCCTCGGGTAGCGGACGACCGGTCGCCACCGCCTTGCTCGCCCGGTTCATGGCGCGCGAGAAGTCGTCGTCGCGTGCCGGCCACAGGCGCGCGAAGTGCTCCCAGGTGCGCCGGCCGAACAGGAGCGTGCCGGAGGCGAGGATGCCGCCGAGGCGGAACTTGTCGCCCGCCACGCCCTCCGGACCGAATCGCATCGCCCAGCCGCCGAACGGCGTCCCGTCGCTGCCGTCCGGGTCGGCGACCACGCCGTCCAGAGTGATGAACTGCACCACGATCAGTCGTCCCATGTCCTTGCTCCGTTCCTGGGCCCCGCGTGGAGCCCTCGGAAGTGGATACGCACGAGAAGCGCCGAACTCATCGCACCCCGGCCGCGACCTCCTCGAACAGCCGGAAGAGCCGTGGATCCTGGTACACCAGCACGTGACCGATGCCTCCCGAGGCGTCCCCGTCGAACAGCTGCACCGTATGCGGCTCGGGGGCGCCCTCGGTGACGCGGTAGAGAAGCAGGCCGTGCTGCCCGTTCGCCTGGACGCTCCTCGTGGTCCAGTCGCGCCCGCGCCAGTCGAACAGGTGTGCCATGAACGCCGTGTACGGCTCGCGGCCGATCGACCACTGCGGCACGGGCGGCATCTCGAAGACGACGTCGTCGGACACCAGAGCCGCAAGCGCCGCGACATCCGCGCCCTCGATCGCCCGCGCGTACCGTTCGACCGCGTCGGCGGCGAGCGGATGCGAGCGCCGCGTCCCCTCCCGTATCGCGGCCCGCGCCCGCTGCAGCGCCGAGTTCGCCGAGGCGACGGAGACCGACAGCGCCGCGGCGGTCTCCCCCGCGGACAGGCCGAGCAGCTCGCGGAGCACGAACGCCCCGCGCTGCACCGGCGACAGCGACTGCAGCATCGCCGTGACGGCGAACCGCACCTCCTCGGCTCGCTCCGCCGCACCCTCCGGATCGGATCCGCCGAGCCAGCCGGACGGCGCGGGCTGCAGCCACGGCACGTCGAGTGCCGGGACGAGCGGCGCGCCGGCCTCCAGTCCCGGCTCGCGCAGGTCGCGCGGGAGCGGGCGTCGCGGCACCCGGCGCAACCGGTCGATGCAGACGTTCCTGGCGATGCCGTAGGCCCAGCCGGCGAAGCCCCCGCGCGCCGGGTCGAACGCGTCGCGGGCGCGCCAGATCCGCTCCAGCGCATCCTGGGCCGCGTCCTCGGCGTCGAACGGCGACCCGAGCAGCTGGTAGCAGAACACGACCAGGCCCCGACGGATCCCCGCGAGTTCGCCCTCACCGATGACCGCCATGCGGCGATCCTAGTGACCGCCCACGAGAAGCCCGTCAACTCTTGACGGTTTCTGTCCTCAGAATGGAGGACACCGCCCTCCGCCGGATAGCGTTGGTTCCACCCGGGGATGCCGGACCGACGCGGAAACGAATTCCTCTAGCGAAGACGTCTCAACCCGACGCGGAGGGGTCGGCATCCCGGGAAGCCTCAGCTCGCGCTGTGGTCGACCAGCGGCTGCACCTGGACCCCGCTGTGGTCGTGCCGCGCCTCCGCCAGGAGCGACGCGAGCTCCACGGCCTCCGCCCTGGTCGGCACGTCGATGACGTAGAAGCCGCCGACGACCTCCTTCGCCTCGGTGAACGGGCCGTCGACCGCGCGCGGCTCGCCATCCGGCCCGCGGCGCAGCGTCACGGCCGTCTCGGTCCCCTGCAGCTCACCCGACGCCTGGATGGCATCCCCGGCACGCCGGGAGAACTCGCGGTGGGCCGCGTCGATCTCCGCGCGCTCCTCCGCGCTCAGCTGCTGCCACCGCTGCTCGTCGCCCTGGATCAGGATCACGTATCCGCTCATCGGTTCCTCCTCCTGTCGTGGATCATCTCCTGACCAGACGTCGAACGGAACCCGCCGGAATCGACACTCAGGCGACTGCGGCCTCCCGTGACGCTTGCGGCCGGTCGCGCACCCGCGGATGTCCCGGGAGGCCGCAGTCGCGGAGGGAGGGCGCGAGAGCTAGAGCGAGACGCGGTTGCGGCCGGCGTTCTTCGCGCGGTACATCGCGGCGTCGGCCGCGTCGAGCAACTGCTTGCCGGTCGCCGCCGGGTCGATCACGATCACGCCGCAGGAGGCCGTCACCGTCATCGGCCCGCGGGCCGTGCGGATCGGCGCCGCGATCTCGCGGACCAGCCGCGCGGCGAAGCGCTCGCCATCCTCCGCCGACGTCGCGGGACTCAGCACGACGAACTCGTCGCCCGCGAGACGCGAAGCCACATCGGTCGCCCGGCTGCCCTCGGTCAGACGGTCGGCGATCACACGCAGCACCGTGTCTCCGGTCTCGTGCCCGTGCCGGTCGTTGGTCGCCTTGAAACCGTCCAGGTCGAGGAACAGCAGCACACCGCCCTCGCCCGACTGCAGCACGGACTCGAGCCGGCGCTCCAGCGAGCGGCGGTTGTGCAGCCCGGTGAGGTGATCGACCAGGGCGAGCTGGGCGAGGCGCGCCTCGTGACGGCGGTCCAGAGCCCGCGCCAGCTCCCGTCCGAGCTCACGAGCCTCCTCCGCGGTCCCGCCCCAGGGCAGCGACGACCCCTCGACGCTCTGCCGCCACTCGGAGAAGGAGTTGCGCGGCGACAGCGCGGTGTCGCGGTTGGCGGCGGTCTGGTCGCCGAGCCAGCGGATGACCTGTGTGACCTCGCGCCGGAAGAACAGCAGGACGCCGTGCGACCCGACCGGCACCACCAGCAGCCCGGCGAATCCCGGCATGAGCGTCGCGAGCGCGGGATGCGTCCGTTCCAGCTCCGACGACTGGAACGGTTCGGTGCCCGCTGCCGCCAGGAGCAGATCCCGCTCGGCGGTCGGGACGTCGCCGACGCTGCGGCTCAGACCGTCCAGGGCGAGGACGGCGCCGTCCGCACCCACCAGCCGGCACAGTTCCTCGCCTCCGTCGACGAGCGCGAGCAGCGCGTCGTCGGACGACGGGACGGCCGCCAGCACGGCGGCCCGCTGTTCCCGGATTGTCAGGTCGTGGCGCAGTTGCGCGATCGACTCGAGCGCGGCCAGCTGCAGCGTGAGCTGGGTGGCGAGAACCTCCAGCGCCCGGCGGAGCAGGATCGGCATCCGCCGCTCCGTGCGGTGCGCGCAGGTGATCATCCCGACCAGGCGGTCGTCGTGGATGAGCGAGAACGAGACGGTGGATGCCTGCCCCATGTTGCGCATGAACTGCAGGTGGTGCGGCGACACGGCGCGCAGCTCGGCGCTGCTCAGGTCGAGCGCGGGGGCGTCGGCGTCGACCGACGACAGCGGCGTCCCTTCGTCGACCGTGCTCACGATCTGCCGCGAGAGCTTGGTGAGGTACAGCGACCGGGCCTGCTGCGGGATGTCGGAGGCCGGGAAACGCAGCCCGCGGTACGACTCCATGTCGGGCTCGGAGGCCTCGCCCGCCACCTCGCCGTGCCCGTCCTCGAAGAAGCGGTACACCATCACGCGGTCGAAGCCGCTGATGCGCTTGACCTCCTCGGCGGCCGCCTGGCGCAGCTCCTCGGCGCTCGCCACGAGCCCGAGAGTGCGGATGGCGCCCACCACGGAGGCGGACGGCAGGTCGGGGGTGCCGTCGGTCGGTTCGAGCTCGATGACGACGCGGTCGGCGAGCGGATGCGTCACCGCGTCGTAGGCCTTGCCCTGGAGGTCGATCCGGATCGGGTCGCCGTGGGTCTCGGCGGTGACGCTCCACTCGAGCGTCGGACTGCCCAGCTCGGACACCGAGCGGCCGAGCCAGCGGGAGGCGTCGTCGCTCGCCGTGACGATCTCGTACGTCGCGACGTCGACGACGAGCAGCGTCCCGAAGGACTGGATGCGGCCCGGTGTCCGGATCGGCTCCTTGACGCATTCCTCGAGCCTGCGTCGTTCCGATTCATCGGACACGGTTCCACCATTCACCACTCGACCCTAGTCCACCGCCGGGCGCGAGCCCGACGGCCGGCGGCGAGCACGTACACTGGAGGGGTGAACCCGCTCGTCTCGCAGCCCACCGCCGCCCTCGTGGCCGCCGGGCGTCTGGAGGTCGTCGGCGCGCTCTGCGCCGGCGCGAGATAGCGCTGCCCCTCGTCACCGATCCCCGCGAGAGCGGGTGCGATCGCCGTCGCGCGCCTTCCGGCCTCGACGGTTCCTCCCGGAGTCCCGGGTCCTTCTGCGACCCGTGTGCGACGTCCGGCACCCTAAGAATCACGACAGACAGGCGTTCCTCCATGCTTCCCCTCACGGACCAGCAGATCCGTTCCTCCTTCGTCAACGCGTCGCAGCGCGAACGCAAGGAGCTCTCCCTCCCCGACCTCGCCCAAGTGCGCTGGTCGGACATCGATTTCCTCGGCTGGCGCGACCGCAAGCTGCCGACGGTCGGCTACGTCGTCGCCGAGATCGACGGCGCCCCCGTCGGCGTGCTCCTGCGCCAGGCGGACGGGCGCGCGCGCTCGCGGCCGCAGTGCTCCTGGTGCGAGGACGTGCACCTTCCCAACGAGGTGGTCTTCTTCATCGCCAAGCGCGGCGGGGCGGCCGGCCGCAACGGCAACACGCTCGGGACGCTGGTGTGCGCCGAGTTCCAGTGCTCGGCCAACGTGCGCAAGCGCCCGCCGACCGCCTACGTCGGGTTCGACGTTGAGGCCGCGCGGCAGCAGCGGATCGACGCACTGCGCGAGCACGTCACCACGTTCGTGCGCCGGATCGCCGAGGGCGACTGACGCGTGCGGCTCCGTCGAGTGGCGACATCATGTCGCCACTCGACGCGAGTCGCGACATGATGTCGCCACTCGACGGGCGCGGGCGGTCAGGCCGGCGTGAGCACGGCCTCCGCGTCCGCGAGGAACGGTTCGTGGTGGTACCCGCTCTCGTCGAGTACCGCGACCGTCGACTCGGGAACCGTGATGAACGCTCCGGGGGTGTCGTTCAGCGGCTCCGAGACGACCACCTTGGCGTGCTCTCCGAACACCTCGAGGCGCTCGACGTCCGGGAACATCTCCCGCAGCTCCGGGATCGCGGCCGAGTGGAACAGTGTGCGGCTGTGATGCGACGTGGAGTAGCGGAACGCCCAGAGCGTCTTCCCGTCGGCGACCGCGTAGGTTCCCTGCACGGGAGCGGTGACACCGTACTTCTGTCCGGTCTCCTCCACGAAGCGCAGCGCCCGGCCGAGAGCCGCGATCGGGTCGTCCTGCAGGCCGAACGTGAGGGCGAGGTAGAACAGCGTCTCCGAGTCCGTCGTCCCGACGATTGATGGATAGAGCGAGGGATCGACCGCGAACCGCAGGTCGCGCTGCATCAGGTGGAAGCCCTCCAGGAAGCCGTTGTGCATGAACAGCCAGTTCTGGTGGCGGAACGGGTGGCAGTTCGTCTGCTGGATGGGCGGCCCGGCCGCCGCGCGCACGTGCGCCAGGAACATCGGGCTCGTGATCGTGTTCGTGAGGTCCCGCAGGTTCTCGTTGTGCCAGGCCGGCTCGATGCTGTGGAAGACGCCCGGGACGGCATCCGGCGACGGGTCGGTCGGGTACCAGCCGAAGCCGAAGCCGTCTCCGTTGACCGTCTCCGCGCCGAGCGGCGAGTTGAGGGACTGGGCCACCAGCGAATGCTGCGTGTCCAGGATCAGCTCGGCGGGCCGGAGCGGCTCCCCCGAGTATGCGAGCCAACGGCACATGACGACCTCCTCGACCCGGCCGGTGCCGGACGGCTCGACCTTAGCCCCGGCCCCCCGCCTGCGGGAATACACGGCTCATACCCATCTCGTGGAGGTGTCAAGGGCTGTCCGCGGTGCTGCGCGTCCACTTGACTTGGGCCATGAAGACGCACCCGGTGTTCCTCCGGCAGGGCTTGGAGGTGGCGGAGATCTCAGACCATGAGTGGCGGGTCAGCGACGCCCGGGTCGCCGAGGTGGGCGCACCGCCGGTCGTCGGCTTCGTGCTTCAGCTGGACGGGATGTTCGAGGTCACGCAGATCGGCCGCCCGGGGCGCCGGACCTACTTCCGCTCCTTCGATGCGGCGCTGGGCGAACTCCGCAGCTGATAGGGCGCGCGGCCGGTCAGGCGAGCGTGGGGGTCGCACGCTCCTTCGCCGTGACGGGCACGACCACCACCGGACACTGCTGGTCGTGCGTGAGGCGGGCTCCCACGGAGCCGGCGAGCCAGTTCTCCAGCGTGTTCGAGAAGCCGCGCCGGTGCGTGCCGACCACGATCAGCCGCGCGTCGACCTCGGCCGCGACACGGCCGAGCGCTTTGGCGGCGTCGCCGGCGAGAAGCCGGAGGGTCCACGTCGGCGGCTGCTCCCCGAGCTCGTGCAGCGCGGCCGTGATGGCCTCGGAGAGCGCGAGGACCGCATCCCCCTCCCCCGCGCCCACTTCGGTCGGGTGGAGCGACTCCTCCGCCACGTCGTCCGGACGGTCCCACTCGGTCAGATAGCTGTCTTCTGCGACGTAGCCGCACAGCAGCGGACGCCCTAGCTCGGTCGCGAGCCGCGCGGCCTCGTCGAGCACGGCACGCGCCTGCCCGCGGTGGATGCCGACGACCACCGGGCCGGCCCCTGCGGCCATCCCGTGGCCGCCCTACTGGCCCTGCGCCTGGGGGCTGCCCGCGATGTTGACCAGCCACTGCACTCCGAAGCGGTCGATCGCCATGCCGAAGCTGTCGCCCCACGGCGCCTTCGAGAGCGGCTCGATCACCGTTCCGCGCTCGACGAGCTTCTGCCAGTACCCGGTGAGCTCGGCCTCGTCGTCGCCGCTCAGCGAGATGGAGACGGCGGAGCCCGGGTTGAACTCCATGTGCGCGGGCACGTCTGCGGCCATGAGCGTGAAGCCGCCGGGCGACGTGAGCTGCGAGTGCATGACGAGGTCGTTGTCGGCGGGGTCTTGCGCCATCTGGTAGTCGGCGAAGGTGCTGCGCTGCACCTCACCGCCGAACACGGACTGGTAGAAGTCCATGGCCTCGCGCGCGGTGCCGCGGAAGTTGAGGTAGGGGTTCAGGATGGACGGCATGGCTTCCTCCTCGTGAGAGCGTGTTACTGCCGGTTCGCCGCCCAGCGTAGCGAGGGCCGACGCCGCGGGGCCAGAGCCTTCGCGCGTGGAAATGCCGGCATGCTCAGCGCAGGTACGCGGCGACGAACAGATCGCCGCGGATCTCCCCCAGCCGCGCCAGGATGCGCTCCACCAGCGCGTCGCCGATCGACCCTCCCGGTACGTCATAGGGCCCGATCGGCTGCAGCTTCCCG
The DNA here is from genome assembly GCF_013359685.1 of Leifsonia sp. C5G2. Lineage (GTDB taxonomy): Bacteria > Actinomycetota > Actinomycetes > Actinomycetales > Microbacteriaceae > Leifsonia. The sequence goes on along the minus strand of NZ_JABFMV010000002.1, from coordinate 121,785 downwards.
CAGCGCACCCGGACGACCTCCCAGCCGACGGCGCGCAGCAGACGGTCCTTCCGCCGGTCGGACTCCTCGCGCGGCCCGACGTGCTCCAGCCCGTGGCGGCCGGTGGTGTCGTACTCGATCGCGACCGTGAGCTCGGGCAGCAGGATGTCGGGCCAGACCTCCAGGTGCGAGTGGAACGGCTTCGCCACCCGCACGGCGTTCATCCCCAGGTCGATGTCGAGCCGGTCGGCGAGACGCTTCTTCAGCGCCGGCTCGGCGGCCGAGGCCGGCACCGGGGCCCAGCGGCTGACGAACGCCTCCCCCACCGCGACCGCGTCGGCGCCGGCCCGGGCGTGGCGGCAGATCGGGCACCTCCGGCCGCCCAGGATGCGCTCGATGCTCGCGCGGTAGCTCGGGTGCCCCGCGTCGCACTGCCAGGTGTGCGTCGCCGTCGTGCCGTTCTCGGCCGAGACCGCGACGCGCGAACCGGGCGCCGCGAGGGTGACGAGCTGCTCACGGGTGAGCGACTCGCGGTCGAGCCGGCGGCACAGATAACAGCGGTCGTCGTCCGGGTCGGCTTCGATGCGGCGCGGGTCGCGGGCGTGCCCGCAGAGGTGGACGCCCGCCTCCGGCACCGGCGTGCGCACCGGACGGGGAGCTGCCTCCTCCGCGCAGCGCGGGCACCACGCCGACCGTCGCCGCGTGCCGCCCGGGCGCGAGCGCTGCTCCTCGGGCGTCGCCACGAACCGGTGGCCGGAGTCGCACTCCCACACCAGGTAGACGTCGGCCGCCGGCGGAACCTGCGTCAGCGTGATCCCGTGGTTGAGGTCGGGATGGTACTGCCGGACGAGCACCGGGTACCGCTCCCAGTCGGTGCGGTAGCGGCCGATCGGGTACGGCACAGCGGCGCCCTTCGACCACTGGCGGCGCGCCCACCACTGCTCCACGTTCTCCGGCACCGCCCGTCCCTTCCCGTCTCTCGCCGTCGGCGGCAGCGTAACCCGCACCGCCGACATGCGCCCGCCATCCATGGGACGCAACACGCCGTCGCGCGCCGGCGTGTACGGCGTGTTGCGACCCACCGATGCTCAGAGCACGAACGGCAGCAGTGCGCGGCGCCCGCGCGGGTAGTCCGGGAAGTTCTCGCGGTACCAGCGGTGGTTCGCCACCGCGCGCGGGGCGAGGTTCGCGATCGTGTACAGCGCGAAGGAGGCGCCGGCGAGCGACCAGGTGGCGACGGCCCAGCCCGTCCACTCCACGATCTCGCCCAGGTAGTTGGGGCTGGAGACGTAGCGGAACCCGCCGCCGTGCGGCACGCGGTATCCGCCGCCGTCCGCGCGGAGCCGGCGCAGCGTCCGGTCCGAGCGCGCGTTGAGCGTCAGACCCCCCGCGAACAGCAGCAGCCCGATCCAGAACCGCGGGTCGGCGAGCCAGGCGACGGGATACGTCCCGTACTCGGACACCCACCGCGCGTTCACCCAGGCGTTCAGCGTGTTGAACCCGATCGCGAGGAGCATCACCAGCACCGGCATCCGGGATCCCGACCGCATGAGGAACGGGTACACGAACGCGCGGTACACGTAGTGCGCCAGCCAGAGCGCGAGGAAGAGCAGCGGCACCGGCTCGAAGCGGTGCGAGCCGAGCAGATAGAACCCGAGGAAGAGCAGAGCGGCCGGCGCCTCCATCACCACCCAGCCGACCCGCGCGGGGACGGTCGGCCCCCAGCCGGAGCGCCCGTGCCGGCCGCCGTACGGCGCGACGACGAAGAGCAGGGCGACGAACGTCACCGCTGCGAGCAGCAGCTCGGCGTACACGAACCAGCGGTACGGTCCCTGGGGCATGCCGCCAGGCTAGCGAGTGGTCACGACACGCCGTCGCGTCGCGTACGGCGACGGCGTGTCGTGACCAATGGATGCGGGATGTGGGATGCGGGGATGCGGTCAGCCGCGGGGCGCGTTTGCCGCAGCGAGCAGGCCGTCGATCATCTCGTCGGTGACCTGTCCACCGGCCATCATGCCGATCCGGCCGATGGGGAACGACGCCATCATCCGCTCCATCGACACGCCCTCCGGCATGATCGACGCAGCGCCCTCCATCATCTCGGACATCCCGGCGAGGGCCTGCTGCACCAGGCGACCCGCGACCGGATGCGCGAGCACTTCGCCGAGCGACGACTCCCGCGTGAGCGGCAGCAGCACCTCGTCGCCTGCGATCGAGACGATCGCCGTCGCGCGGACGTCGCGGCTCGACGCGCCGACCTCGACGACGTAGTCGCCGCCCTCGACCACCCAGCGCCCGGCGCGCACGTGCCAGTACGCCAGGTCCTCCCGGCGGATCGTCACCGTGACCTCGCGCGACTCGCCCGGCGCCAGCTCCACCGAGGCGAAGCCCTTCAGCTCGCGCGGCGCACGCTGCACGCCGGACCCCGGCAGCGACGTGTACGCCTGCACGACCTCGCGCCCGGCCCGGTCGCCCGTGTTGGTCACGGTGACCCCGACCCGAATGTCGCCCTCCGCCGTGACCGCAGCCGTCGCATCCCCGTACCCGAAGCTCGTGTACGAGAGCCCGTGGCCGAACGGGTACGCCACCTCCAGTTGCCGCGCGTCGTACCAGCGGTACCCGACGAAGATGCCCTCGCCGTACCGGACGTGCCCCTCCTCGCCGGGGAAGTTGAGGAACGCCGGGGTGTCCTCGATGCGCAGCGGCACGGTCTCGGTGAGCTTGCCCGACGGGTTCACCGCGCCGAAGAGCACGTCGGCGGTCGCGGTCCCGCCCGCCTGGCCGAGCAGCCAGCCCTCCACGATCGCCGGGACGGCCCCAGCGAACGGCAGCCGCACGACCCCGCCGTTGGAGAGCACCACGACCGTGCGCGGGTTGGCGGCGACGACCGCCTCCACCAGCGCGAGCTGATCGGTCGGGAGCTCGATGTCGTCGCGGTCGTAGCCCTCCGACTCGAGCCGGGCGGGCAGCCCGGCGAACACGACCGCGACCTCCGCCGCCGCGGCGGCCGCGACGGCCTCCAGCCGCAGGCGCTCCGTCTCCGCCGGATCGGCGTCGGCCGCGACCGAGAAGCCGGGCGCGTACGCCGCCTGCGGAGCGATCGCACGGATCGCGGTGAGCGCGTCGTCCAGGCGGGTCGGGTGGATCATCGACGACCCGGCGCCCTGATAGCGCGGCTTCTCGGCGAACGCGCCGATCACCGCGAGCGAATGGTCGTCGCGCAGCGGGAGCAGCGGAGCGCCGTCGACCTCGTCGTTCTTCAGCAGCACGATGGAGCGGGAGGCCGCCTCCCGCGCCAGCGCGTGGTGCGCCTCCACATCCAGCGGGCCCTCGACCCGGTGCGCCTGCGCCCATCCGGCGGCGAGGCGGGCGACCCGGACGGCCGACACGTCGAGCTCGTCCTCGTCGAGGGATCCGTCGGCGACCGCCGCGACCAGCGACCTGTCGCTCTGCCCGCCGTTGCCGGGCATCTCCAGGTCGAGCCCGGCGTGGAGCGCCGCGACCCGGTCGTTCACCGCGCCCCAGTCGGAGACGACCAGCCCCTCGAAGCCCCACTCGCCGCGCAGCACGTCGGTGAGCAGCCAGCGGTTCTCGGACGCGTAGACGCCGTTGATGCGGTTGTACGAGCACATGACGGTCTTCGGCTGGGCGTCTTCGACCACGCGCTGGAAACCGCGCAGGTAGATCTCGCGCAGCGGCCTCGGGTCGACGTCGGATGAGGACCGCATCCGGTCGTCCTCCTGGTTGTTCGCCGCGAAGTGCTTGAGCGAGGCTCCCACACCCTGCGACTGGATGCCGCGCACCAGCGCCGCGCCGAGCACGCCGGAGACGATCGGGTCCTCGCTGAGGTACTCGAAGTTGCGCCCGCACAGCGGAGAGCGCTTGATGTTGATGCCGGGGCCGAGGATGACGGCGACGTCCTCGATGGACGACTCGACCCCGAGCGCGGTGCCGACGCGCTCGACGAGCTCCACATCCCACGAGGAGCCGAGCGCCACCGCGGGCGGGAAGCAGGTCGCCGGCACACTGTCGCCGATCCCCAGGTGGTCGCCGCCCTCGCGCTGCTTGCGCAGGCCGTGCGGTCCGTCCGTGAGCATGACGGACGGGACGTCGCCCACCGCCTTCGTGCGCCAGAAGCTCTCGCCGCTGGTCAGCGCGGCCTTCTGCTCGACGGTGAGGCCGGAGAGGTCCGGCGTCGTCGTGGTGGTGTCGGTCATGGTTTCCTTTCGAGTGGTGCGGTGGAGGGCAAGATCAGCGGGTCGCCTTGATCGGCCAGACGGCGAGTGCCCCCAGGATGCCGAGCACGATCGCGATCGGGAAGAGCGCGGCGTAGCCGAAGGCGAGGACGATGGCGCCCGCGATTCCCGGGGCCAGGGTCTGCGGGAGGGTGGCGGCGATGTTCACGACGCCGAGATCCTTCGCGAAGGACTTCGCGGACGGAAGCACCTCGCTCATGAGCGCGGTATCCACCGCCTGGAACATCCCGAACCCGAAGCCGGCGATGATCGTCATGACGATCCATGCGGTGACGTCCTGCCACAGCCAGGGCAGAAGGAAGCCGAGGCTGACGACGATCGCCGAGGCGAACACGAACCGCTTACGGCGTCCGACCCGATCCGAAAGCGGCCCGGCGATCACGGTCGACACGATGATGCCGACGAGGCTGAGCAGCCCGAGGATCGGGATGAGCTGCTCCGGATGGGCGATGCGGAAGTAGTCGGTGAGCAGAAAGAGCTGGAAGCCCGTCACGGCGAAGTACCCCGTGTAGAGCAGCAGACGTCCGGTGAAGGCCCAGAAGAAGTCGGGGTGGCGAAGCGGGTTGACCCAGAAGGTCTTCACGAAGTCGAGGAACGTGAACGGTTCCCGCTGCATCCGTCGGCTCGAGTAGTCCGGGTTGGCGAGCACGAAGAGGGTGAGCACCGCCACGGAGAAGACGGCGAAGAAGACGTAGCCGACCGCGATGCTGTGGAAGAACAGCGACCCGACGATCGACCCGCCCAGCGCGCCGACCATCAGCCCGATCCCCGATAGGGCCGCGAAGGTGCCGCGGCGCTTCAATGGCACGCGGTCCGGCATCACAGCGGTCAGCGGCCCCTGAGCGAAGTTGAAGCAGATCTGGACCAGCGTCCAGGCGACGATCACACCGACGAGCGTGTTGGCAAAGGCCAGCCCGACGAGGGAGAGGCCGCCGGCGAGAGCGCCGATCACGATCCACGGCGCCCTCCTGCCGAAGCGGGACCGCGTGCGGTCGGAGACCTGTCCGGCGATCGGCTGCGCCACCATGGCGGCGAACGCGCCGATGGTGGCGACGATGGTGAGGTTCGCGACCTTGTCCTGCTCTCCGAAGAGCAGCGTGATCTGCTGCGGGAGCAGGATCCCGGGGAGCGCTCCCCAGATCAGGTAGATGCCGAGGTTGGCGGGGATGATCCACACCATCAGACGGCGAAGGCCTTTGATCGGTGCGGGCGGATCGTCGTTGCCGGCTGCGGTGCCGACGAAGGTGTTGGTGGTGATGGGGGCGGGCTGTCCGGCGGCGGAGTCCGCGGCCGGGATGGAGGTGTCTGACGTCATCGTCGTGGGGGTCCTCTCGCCATCCACCGTGGATGGTGGCAAAACCTTACGTCACTCGGTTTTCAGAAATCAAGCGCCGCTCGGTTTATCCTCGGTGCATGGCAAGCAGAGGCGCATACGCGAAAGGCGTGGCCAAGCGCGACGAGATCCTGGAGAGCGCCCTCGAGGTAATCGCGCGCGAGGGCTACCGCGGCGCGTCGGTGAAGGAGCTGGCCGAGGCGGTCGGGCTCTCGCAGGCCGGCCTCCTGCACTACTTCGACAGCAAGGACGAGCTGTTCACCGCCATCCTCCGGAAGCGCGACGAGGTCGACTCGCGCCGCTTCGGCGACCTCGACCAGAAGCCCTCGCTGGATCGCATGCGCGAGGGCTTCGTCGGCATCGTGCGCCACAACGCCGAGGTCCCCGGGCTCGTGCAGCTGTTCTCCCGGCTGGCCGTCGAGGCGGGCGATCCGGAGCATCCCGCCCACGACTACTTCGTCGAGCGGAGTGCCGCCCTCCGCGGCACGGTCGCCGAGGCGATCGCCCGCCGCCAGGAGGAGGGCGGCATCAGCGACGCGGTCGACGCGGAGACGATCGCGCGCGTCATCCAGGCGGTCGCCGACGGCCTCCAACTGCAGTGGCTCCAGGACCCGACCGTCGACATGGCCGCCACCGTCGACGCCGTCTTCGACCTGCTCGCGGCGCCCGCTGCGCAATCGAGTGGACGCGACACGCCGTGACGACGGTCGCGCTCACGGCGTGTTGCGTCACATAGATGCAGAAACGGTGGGCCCTGGCACGCGGCACTGCATCGAACCGACGACCGCGTGCAGAAACGGTGGGCCCTGCCGGGATCGAACCGACGACATCCACGGTGTAAACGTGGCGCTCTACCAGCTGAGCTAAAGGCCCGGGATCGCGACCAGCCTACTGGACCCGCTCAGACGTGGGCGGGCAGTCGGTCGAGCGCGGCGCGGTACGCGTCGATCGAGCGCGCCTCGCCGGGGGCGGTGATGAACGACTGGCGGATGATGCCGCGCTCGTCGACGAGGAAGGTGGCGCGGTTCGCGAAACCCTTCTCGGGCAGGAAGACGCCGTACTCCTTGGCGATCTCGCCGTGCGGCCAGAAGTCGGCGAGCAGCGAGAACGAGTAGTCCTCCTGCTCCGCCCACGCGCGCAGCGTGTACTTGGAGTCGACCGAGATCCCCAGCAGCTCGACACGGTGGTCCTCGAACAGAGCCAGGTTGTCGCGCAGCGCGCACAGCTCCCCGGTGCAGGTGCCGGAGAACGCCAAGGGGAAGAAGACGAGCGCCACCGCCTTGCGTCCGCGGAAGTCGCTCAGCCGCACGCTCTCCCCGTACTGGTTGGAGAGCTCGAAGTCGGGAGCCTGGGTGTCGTTCTCGAGAGCCACGAGCAGACAGCATAGACCGGCGCGCGCCGACCACCAAGCGACGGTCAACACTGGCCACGGAGTGCGGCTAGGCTGAAGGATGGTGTCCGCACTTGTCGAGAACCGACAGCGCATGGGCATGTCCACGATCCATCCGACACAAGAAAGAGGTCGAGGGTGACTGTAAACGACCAGGACCCGTACTCGGTGAACAACATCGATTCGGACCCGGAGGAGACCGCCGAATGGCGCGAATCCCTCGACCAACTGGTTGCGGCCCATGGCCATGAGCGCGCTCGCGAGATCATGCTCAGCCTGCTGAAGCGCTCCTCCGAGCTGCACCTGGGCGTCCCGATGGTGCCGACGACGGACTACATCAACACCATCTCCGCCGAGGACGAAGCCGAGTTCCCCGGCGACGAGGAGATCGAGCGCCGCTACCGCGCGTGGATCCGGTGGAACGCCGCCGTCATGGTGCACCGCGCGCAGCGCCCCGGCATCGCCGTCGGCGGGCACCTGTCGAGCTACGCCTCCAGCGCGACCCTCTTCGAGGTCGGCTTCAACCACTTCTTCCGCGGCCAGGACCACCCGGGCGGCGGAGACCAGGTCTTCTTCCAGGGCCACGCCTCCCCCGGCGTCTACGCCCGCGCGTTCCTCGAGGGCCGGCTCAGCGCCGACCAGCTCGACGGCTTCCGCCAGGAGAAGTCGCACGCCGGCGGCGGCCTGTCCAGCTACCCGCACCCGCGGCTCATGCCCGAGTTCTGGCAGTTCCCGACGGTGTCGATGGGTCTCGGCCCGATCAACGCGATCTACCAGGCGCAGCTCAACAAGTACCTGACCAACCGTGGCATCAAGGACGCCTCCGACCAGCACGTCTGGGCGTTCCTGGGCGACGGCGAGATGGACGAGGTGGAGTCGCGCGGCCAGCTCCAGGTCGCGGCGAACGAGAAGCTCGACAACCTGACCTTCGTCATCAACGCGAACCTGCAGCGCCTCGACGGCCCGGTGCGCGGCAACGGCAAGATCATCCAGGAACTGGAGAGCTACTTCCGCGGCGCCGGCTGGAACGTCATCAAGGTGATCTGGGGCCGGGAGTGGGACGACCTGCTCTCCCGCGACACGGACGGCGCCCTGGTCAACCTGATGAACCAGACGCCCGACGGCGACTACCAGACCTACAAGACCGAGAATGGCGCCTACGTGCGCGAGAACTTCTTCGGCCGCGACCCGCGCACGCTGGAGCTCGTCAAGGACTACACCGACGACCAGGTGTGGGGCCTGAAGCGCGGCGGCCACGACTACCGCAAGGTCTACGCGGCCTTCAAGGCGGCCGCCGAGCACAAGGGCCAGCCGACCGTCATCATCGCCAAGACCATCAAGGGCTACGGGCTCGGCCCGTCGTTCGAGGGCCGCAACGCGACCCACCAGATGAAGAAGATGACCCTCGACAACCTGAAGGCGTTCCGCGACGCCATGCGCATCCCGGTGTCGGACGCGCAGCTCGAGGAGAACCCGTACCTCCCGCCGTACTACAACCCGGGTGCAGAGGATGCGACCATCCAGTACCTGCACGAGCGCCGTCGCGACCTCGGCGGCTACGTGCCGGAGCGCCGCGCGAAGTACACGCAGCTGAACCTCCCGGAGGACTCGGCGTACGCGATCTCGAAGAAGGGCTCCGGCACGCAGGAGATCGCCACCACGATGGCGTTCGTCCGCCTGCTGAAGGACCTGCTCCGCTCGAAGGACTTCGGCCACCGCATCGTCCCGATCATCCCGGACGAGGCGCGCACCTTCGGCATGGACGCGTTCTTCCCGAACGCGAAGATCTACAACCCGAACGGCCAGCACTACACGTCGGTCGACCGCGAGCTGCTCCTGGCCTACAAGGAGAGCCCGCAGGGCCAGATCATCCACGTCGGCATCAACGAGGCCGGCGCGGTCGCCGCGTTCACGAACGTCGGCACCTCGTACTCGACGCAGGGCGAGCCGCTCATCCCGGTCTACGTCTTCTACTCGATGTTCGGCTTCCAGCGCACGGGCGACGCCCTGTGGGCGGCGGGCGACCAGATGGCGCGCGGCTTCCTCATCGGCGCCACCGCCGGCCGCACCACGCTGACCGGTGAGGGCCTGCAGCACGCCGACGGCCACTCCCCGCTGCTCGCCTCCACCAACCCCGCGGTCGTCTCGTACGACCCGGCGTACGGCTACGAGATCGGCCACATCGTGCGCGCCGGCCTGGAGCGGATGTACGGCGGCAACCACCCGGACCCGAACGTCATGTACTACCTCACGGTGTACAACGAGCCGATCGTGCAGCCGGCAGAGCCGGAGGGCGTGGATGTGGACGGCATCGTCCGCGGCATCCACCTGCTCCACGGCGGCCAGGAGCAGGGCCCCAAGGCCCAGCTGCTCGCCTCCGGCGTCTCGGTGCCGTGGGCGCTCGAGGCCCAGCACCTGCTCGCGCAGGACTGGGGCGTGTCGGCCGATGTGTGGAGCGTCACCTCGTGGGGCGAGCTGCGCCGCGACGGCCTGAAGGCGGAGGAGCACAACTTCCTCTACCCGCAGCAGGAGAAGCAGGTCCCGTACGTGACCCGCAAGCTGCAGGACGCCCAGGGCCCGTTCGTCGCCGTCAGCGACTACGAGCACGCCGTCCCGGACCAGATCCGGCAGTTCGTGCCCGGCGAGTACGCCACGCTCGGCGCCGACGGCTTCGGCTTCTCCGACACCCGCCCGGCGGCGCGCCGGTTCTTCAAGATCGACGGCCCGTCGATCGTGGTCCGCACCCTCGAGCTGCTCGCGGCCCGCGGCCAGGTGGACCCGAACGCTCCGGCGTGGGCGATCGAGAAGTACCTGCTGCACGACGTCAACGCCGGCACCACCGGCTCGGCGGGCGGCGAGGCGTAACGACCCCCGTGGCTAAGAGCTCCGTGGAGAGGACGAAGCCCGAGACGCTCGCGTGGCTGCGCAAGATCTCGGGCGAGTTGGCCACGACCACGCTCAAGCGGCTCGAGGACACCCTCCCCTGGTACCGCGACATGCCACCGGGCCGGCGCAGCGCCGTCGGCCTGGTGGCCCAGGCGGGCATCTCGTCGTTCATCTCCTGGTACGACGACCCGCGGTCGACGCCGTGGATCGCCGCGGACGTGTTCGGCGCGGCCCCACGCGAGCTGCTGCGCAGCGTGAGCCTGCAGCAGACCCTCCAGCTCATCAAGATCACCGTCGAGGTGGTCGAGGAGCGCGTGAAGAGCGCGGGCGGCGAGGACCTGCGGGAGGCGATCCTGCTGTACTCGCGCGAGATCGCGTTCGCGGCGGCCGACGTGTACGCGCGCGCCGCCGAGGCCCGCGGGCTGTGGGACGCGCGCCTGGAGGCCCTGGTCGTCGACAGCATCCTGACGGGCGAGTACGACGACGAGCTGCCCAGCCGCATCGCTGCGCTCGGCTGGCACGGGCACGGCGAGGTCAGCGTCCTGGTCGGCACCGCCCCGAAGATGCTCGACGTCGACCAGCTGCGCCGCACGGCCCGGCACATGTCGGCGGACGTGCTGATCGGGGTGCAGGGCAGCCGCCTGGTCCTCGTCATCGGCCGCGCGTGGCCCAGCGACAGCACCCCGGAGGACGCGATCGGGGCGACACCCGCCGTGTCCTTCCTGGAGATCGCCCAGCAGCTGGAGCCCGGCTTCGGCGCCGGGCACCTCGTGCTCGGCCACGAGGTCCCGAGCCTGGTGGACGCGTCCAAGAGCGCGAAGGCGGCGCTGGCAGGCTTCGCGGTGGCCAAGGCGTGGCGCAACTGCCCGCGCCCGGTGCACGCCGACGACCTGCTGCCGGAGCGCGCACTCGCGGGCGACGGGCTGGCCCGCGCGACGCTGATCAGCCGTATCTACCGGCCGCTGCAGGGGTACTCCTCCGAGCTGCTGACCACGCTCTGGTGCTACCTCGACAACGGCCGCTCCCTGGAGGCCACCGCCCGCGAGCTCTTCGTGCACCCGAACACGGTGCGGTACCGGCTCAAGCGCGTCTCCGAGGTGATCGGCTGGGACGCGACGGGAGCCCGGGAGGCCCTCATCTTGCAGGCGGCGCTCATCGTCGGTTCGATCAACGAGCCGGATCAGCCGCGCCGCGGCGCATGACCTTGTAGACAACCACAAGCATTCCTCGAATACTTCGTATCCATCCGACACATCCGCTCCGCGGAAGATTGGCAGACTGGAAACCGTGATCGTCATCGTGTGCCCGGGTCAGGGATCCCAGACCCCCGGCTTCCTGGACCCCTGGCTCTCCGAGTCCTCGTTCCGCGATCAGCTGACCGGCATCTCCGACGCCGTCGGCATCGACCTGGTCGCGCACGGCACCGTGAGCGACGCGGACACCATCCGCGACACCGCCGTGGCCCAGCCGCTGATCGTCTCCGCCGGGCTGCTGACGCTGTCCGCCCTGTTCGCCGACGGGCGCCGTGAGCGCGTCGGCGGCATCGCCGGGCACTCCGTCGGCGAGCTGACCGCCGCGGCCGGCGCCGGCGTGCTGAGCGAGACCGACGCGGTCGCGTTCGTGCGCGAGCGCGGCGCGGCGATGGCCCGCGCGGCCGCCGAGGTGCAGACCGGCATGAGCGCGGTCATCGGCGCCGACGAGACGGAGCTGCTGGCCCGCCTCGACGAGCTGGGCCTCTCCCCCGCCAACTACAACGGCGGCGGTCAGATCGTCGTCGCAGGAGCTTTGGACGCGCTGGCCCGGCTCACGGAGAACCCGCCGGCCCGCGCCCGCGTCATCCCGCTGCAGGTCGCCGGCGCCTTCCACACGCGCTACATGGCTCCGGCGGTCCCCGCGCTCGAGGCGTTCGCCGCGACGCTGGGCACGAACGACCCGACGCTGCGGCTCTGGACGAACAAGGACGGCTCCGAGGTCACCGACGGCGCCGAATTCCTGCGCCTGCTCGTCGGCCAGGTCTCCTCGCCGGTGCGCTGGGATCTCGACATGAAGACGTTCGAGGCGGCCGGCGTGACCGGCCTCATCGAGGTCGCACCGGCCGGCGCCCTCGTCGGACTCGCCAAGCGCGGACTCAAGGGCGTCCCGACCGTCGCCATCAAGACCCCGGACGACCTGCCCGCCGCCTTCGACCTCATCGACCAGGCCGCGTAAGGCCGCAAGGAGCTCCCGACGATGACCCACCCCACCCTGCAGCAGTCGCACGGCCCGCAGTACACGCGCATCCTGTCCATCGGGGCCGCGCGCGGCGACCTCGTGGTGCCCAACGACGACCTGGTCGGTCCGATCAACTCCTCCGACGAGTGGATCCGTCAGCGCACCGGCATCGTGACGCGCACGCGCGCCAGCCACGACATCCTCGCGCTCGACCTCGCCACCGAGGCCTCGAAGGAGGCCATCGCGAAGTCGGGCGTCGACCCGTCCCTCATCGACGCGGTCATCGTCGCCACCATCTCCAACGTGCAGCAGACGCCGTCGCTCGCCGCTGTGCTCGCCGACCGCGTCGGCTCCAACCCGGCCGCCGCGTACGACATGAACGCCGCCTGCGCCGGCTACACCTACGGCATCGCCCAGGCCGACGCGCTCATCCGCACCGGCGTCGCCCACTACGCGCTCGTCGTCGGAGCCGAGAAGCTGTCGGACGTCGTCGACCCGACCGACCGCACCATCTCGTTCCTCCTCGGCGACGGCGCGGGAGCTGTCGTCATCGGCCCGAGCGAGTACCCCGGCATCTCGAAGACCGTCTGGGGCTCCGACGGCTCCAAAGCCGACGCGGTCGGGATGGACGGAACGCTCACGCAGTTCCGCGACGGCGAGAAGTCCTGGCCGACCTTGCGCCAGGAGGGCCAGACGGTCTTCCGCTGGGCCGTCTGGGAGATGGCGAAGGTCGCGAAGCGCGCGCTCGACGAGGCCGGGGTCGCCCCGGACCAGCTGGCCGCGTTCATCCCGCACCAGGCCAACATGCGCATCGTCGACGAGTTCGCCAAGCAGCTCAAGCTGCCGGACACCGTGGCGATCGCCCGCGACATCGAGACGACGGGCAACACGTCCGCCGCCTCGATCCCCCTCGCGACCCACCGACTGCTCCAGGAACACCCGGAGCTGAGCGGCGGACTGGCGCTGCAGATCGGCTTCGGCGCTGGTCTGGTCTTCGGCGCCCAGGTCGTCGTGCTGCCCTAGACTGTTTCCCGGTCACAACGACACCCCCCTCAAGGAGAGAAAACCATGGCATTGTCCACCGAAGAAGTTCTTGCCGGCCTGGCCGAGCTCATCAACGACGAGACCGGCATCGCGACCGACACGGTTGAGCTGGACAAGTCGTTCACCGACGACCTCGACATCGACTCCATCTCGATGATGACCATCGTGGTCAACGCCGAGGACAAGTTCGACGTCAAGATCCCGGACGAGGAGGTCAAGAACCTCAAGACCGTCGGAGACGCGGTCGAGTTCATCGTCAAGGCGCAGGACGCGTAAGGCCTCAGGCCGATTTCTTCCGCGCGGGCGGCGCACGTTGTGGCGCCGCCCGCGCGTGCGGAAGCGCTGTGACTTCCGCTTCTCGACACACAGAGAGTTGCCGTTATGACCAAGAAGATCGTCGTCACCGGCGTGGGCGCGTCGTCGCCTCTCGGTGGCACCGCCCCTGAGAGCTGGACCGCGCTGCTCGCCGGCGTCTCCGGCGCGCGCACGCTCGAGCACGACTGGGTGAAGCAGTACGAGCTGCCGGTGACCTTCGCCGCCGAGGCGAAGGTGCGTCCGGAGGAGGTGCTGGAGCGCCCCGTCGCCAAGCGCCTCGACCCGTCCAGCCAGTTCGCGCTGATCTCCGCCATGGAGGCGTGGGAGGACGCGGGCCGTCCCGACGTCGCCCCCGAGCGCCTCGGCGTCGACTACGCCACCGGCATCGGCGGCGTCTGGACGCTGCTCGACGCCTGGGACACCCTGCGCGAGCGCGGACCCCGCCGCGTGCTGCCGATGACCGTTCCGATGCTCATGCCGAACGCGGCCTCTGCGGCCGTGTCGATGCACTTCGAGGCGCGGGCGTTCGCGCGCACCGTCGCCTCCGCGTGCGCGTCGAGCACCGAGTCCCTCGTCAACGCGTACGAGCACCTGCAGGCGGGCCTCGCCGACGTCGTGATCGCGGGCGGGACCGAGTCGGCGATCCACCCGATCACCGTCGCCTCGTTCTCGTCGATGCAGGCGCTGTCGCGCCGCAACGACGACCCCGCGCACGCCTCGCGTCCCTACAGCGTCGACCGCGACGGCTTCGTCATGGGCGAGGGCGCGGCCAGCCTGGTGCTCGAGACCGAGGAGCACGCGCTCGCCCGCGGCGCCCGCATCTACGCGGAGCTCGCCGGCGGCGGCGTCACCGCCGACTCGTACCACATCACCGCCAACGACCCGGAGGGCCGCGGCGCCAGCCGCGCCGTGCACATCGCTCTGGAGCGTGCGGGCGCGTCGGCCGACGACGTCACCCACATCAACGCCCACGCGACGAGCACGCCGGTCGGAGACCCGTCGGAGTACGTCGCGCTGCGCGAGGTGTTCGGCGACCGGGTGCACACCATCCCGGTGTCGGCCACCAAGGCGTCGACCGGCCACCTGCTCGGTGGCACGGGAGCACTGGAGGCCGTGTTCACCATCTTCGCGATCCGCGACCGCCAGGCGCCGCCGACGATCAACATCACCGAGATGGACCCGGCCATCCCGCTGCAGGTGAAGGGCGAGGCCCAGCCGCTCGGCGACGGCCCGCAGCTGGCGATCAGCAACTCCTTCGGCTTCGGCGGGCACAACGCCGTCGCCGCGTTCCGCAGCTACTGACCCCGTACGGAACGTCTGCGCCTGCTCGCGCGGCCGCACACGTTCCGTGGGACAGCAAAAGGCCCCGGTCGAGTGACCGGGGCCTTCTGCGTGTCACCGCGTGCGGGCGGCATCTGCCGGGCCCGCCGCGGGAAGCACGGCGTCAGCCGACGTTGTGCAGCCAGATGACGGAGGTGTCGTCGTGGGCGTGGCGGAACGGCTCCAGCTCGTCGTCCCAGGCCTGCCCGAGCGCCAGCCGCAGCTCGCGGTGCAGCTCGAGCGCGTTGGCGCCGGCGATCTCCATGGCGTACCGGATGCGGTCCTCCGGGACCACCATGTTGCCGGCGGTGTCGACCTGGGCGAAGAAGATGCCGAGGTCGGGGGTGTGCATCCAGCGGCCGCCGTCGGTCCCGTGGCCCGCGTCCTCCGTCACCTCGTAGCGGAGGTGCTCCCAGCCACGGAGGGCCGACGCGAGGCGCGCGCCGGTGCCGGCGGGGCCGTCCCAGAAGAACTCGGTGCGCTGGGCACCCTTGAGGACCGGCTGCCTCTCCCAGGTGAAGTTGACAGCGCGGCCGAGAGCGCGACCCGCCGCCCACTCGATGTGGGGGCAGAGCGCGCTGGGAGAGGAGTGCACGTAGAGCACCCCTCGAGCTGCGTGTGCCGACATGGTTCTCCTCCGTTCGTTGGTGCGTCTTCCCCTACGACCAGGAACGGGATGGAGTGCTTCGGCGTATGAAATTGGCGGCGCTCACGCGCGTTGAGTTGATTATGCCCGAGAATCGCGGGGAGTTACAAGATTGTGATTCGGCGATTCGGTCGCGTGGCTTAGCGTGCGCGGAATAGCATACCGAGTATGTCGGTCCAGAACGGTTTCCTGGCGCTGCTCACGCAGGGTCCCGCCTACGGCTCGCAGTTGCAGAGCGAGTTCCTGTGCCGCGCGGCGCACCGCCGGCAGCTCAATCCCGGCCAGGTCTACTCCACCCTCGACCGGATGATGGACCAGGGCCTGGTCGCCTCGGCGGGCGCGACGGACGACGGCCTCCCGCTCTACGAGCTCACGCCGGCCGGCCGCGAGGCAGCGGCCGCCTGGCTCTCCGCCGGCCCTGCCGACGGCCGGCCCGACTGGGACGAGATGCAGGACCAGGTGCTCATCGCCGCCTCCCTCGACGGCGGTGCTGCCCTCGCGATCGCGGACGGTTACCGCGCCGCGTACGCCGAGCGCATCCGCTACCTGACCCACGAGGCGGACTCGCGGGCCCTGCTCGCCGCCAACCGCGCGGCCGAACTGGGGGCGAAAGCGGCCATTGAGTGGCTGGACGAGGTGGTCGCCGCGCTGCGCACCCACCCCGACGCCCTGGTGCAGCCGCGCTCCCCCGAGCGCCCGCGCCGCGGCCGCCGCCCCGCGGCGGAGTCGGCGGCGTCCGCGGAGGCCTGATCCGCCCCTTCGGTCAGTGCAGCAGCTCGCCCTGCTTGTCGAGGACGTTCTTCTCGCCCGCCTCGATCGGCACCGCGAAGCGGTTCTGCGCCGGCGGCAGCGGGCAGTTGAAGTTGTAGCTGAAGGCGCACGGCGGCAGCACCGCGAGGTTGAAGTCGAGGGTCACCGTGCCGTCCTCGTTGGGGACGACGAACAGGAAGCGCCCGACCGAGTAGGTGCTGTCGCCGTTGGTGGTGTCCGCGAACACGAGCTGGAGGGCGCGGCCGGCCTTGAACGCGGCCAGGTTGTAGTCGACGCCGTCCTTGGTGAAGGTGATCTCACCCGGGATGACCATGTCGCGCGTCGCGCCGTCGTCCTTGAGGTGCTCGAAGCCGACCGTCTTACCGCCTTCGATCGGCGTGAAGGCGGCTTGGATGATCCACTCGGGGTTGAACGGGAACGCGTCGATGGAGCCGAAGTTCTGGATGTCCTCGGAGTTCGCGTCCCACACCCGGAGCGCGTAGTCGCCCGCCTCGCTGGCGATGACGAATCCGGTCTGCGTGTCGCTGAACCTGATCGTGCCCGGGTTCGGGTCGTCCTTGCCGCGCACGATCGCGCTGCCGTCGACCAGCACCTCGTCGACGAAGATGTTGTCGGTCGCCGTCGCGGTCACGCGCAGCCCCGACTCGCCCTTCGGCAGCGGAGACCACAGGCCGGGGACGCCCCAGACCGGCTGCTCGCTGTCCGGTTCGCCGGTGATCCACTGCGTGTTGACGAGGGCCAGGTTGCCCTGCGGAGCGGTCACGGCCTGCTCGCGGCGGGCGCGGTAGCGGGCGAGGACGGCGTTCGGGTCGGTCGCGGTGGTGTCGGTCATGGTCTCCATCCTCGGTCAGGTCGTAGGTCGCAACCAACTCCGACACTCGGGCATTCCGTGCTCGGGCTCATTTCGCCTCCGCGTAGCTGTCGGCGACGACCGCCGTGACCGGGAACTCGACCGGGAACACCCCGAACAGCAGCCGGCCGGCCTGCTCGGCCGAAGCTCGGACGGCTGACGCGACCTCGTCTGCCAGGGCCTCCGGCGTGTGGACGATGACCTCGTCGTGCAGGAAGTACACCAGGTGGGGCGAAGCCGTGAGCGGCTCCCCCGGGGCCAGGGCGGTCAGCCGGTTGCGCAGCTCGGCCATCCAGCACAGTGCCCACTCGGCCGCGCTCGCCTGCACCACGAAGTTGCGGGTGAACCGGCCCCAGTCCCGCGCCTGCGATCGTGCCCGGCGCTCGTCGGCCTCGGTGGATTCGGGCCCTGCGGCCGCCGCCTGGGTCGCCGCCCAGCTGCCGCCGGGCCGAGGCGAGCTCCGCCCGAGCCGCGACGTCACCTTCTCGCCGCGCTCCCCGGCCCGCGCCGCCTCCTCCACCAGCCGCACCGCGCGCGGGAACGCCCGGCTCAGCCGGGGCATCAGCCGGCCGCTCTCCCCCGTCGTCGCACCGTACATCGCGCCGAGCATGGCGACCTTCGCCTGCGCCCGCTCCTCAACGGCCCCCGAGGCGACGATGCCCTCGTAGAGGTCTTTTCCGCGCCCGGCGGCCGCCATCGCCTGGTCGCCGGCGAGCCCGGTGAGGATGCGCGGTTCCAGCTGGGCCGCATCGGCCACGACCAGCTTCCAGCCCGGGTCGGCGACGACGGCGCCGCGCACCTGCTTGGGCAGCTGCAGCGCGCCCCCGCCGCGGGTGGCCCAGCGGCCGGTCACGACTCCGCCCGGAACGTAGTCGGGCCGGAACCGTCCGTCGCGCACCCACGCGTCGAGCCAGGTCCAGCCGTTCGCGGTGAGCAGCCGCGACAGCTTCTTGTACCGCAGCAGCGGGTCGATCACGGGATGCTGCAGCTGCCGCAGCTCCCAGGAGCGCGTGGAGGTGGCCATCACGCCGGCGCGCTGGAGGGCGCGCAGCAGGTCGGGCGGGCTGTCCGGATTGAGGTCGGGCGAATCCAGCCGTTCCCGGATGTCGTGCACGAGCGCCTCGAGCACCGCCGGGCGTCCGTAGGCGGGGCGCGGGCCGAGCAGCTCGGTGAGCAGCTCGTCGTGCCGGTCGGCGCGGTACGGGAGTCCCGCGTGCTGCAGCTCGACGCCGATCAGCGCACCGGCGGACTCCGCGGCCAGCAACAGCCGCAGACGGCGCGGGTCGGTGCTCGCCGCGACCGCGGCCTCCTGTGCGGCGAACTCGTCCGGAACCGAACGCCGGCCGCCCGCAGGCTGCGGCTCGGGCGCGTCGAGTTCGAACAACGCCGTGTGCGCAGGGGCGGCCTCGGCCTCCGGCTCGGCCACCGCATCCCACTCCCCTGCCGGGGCGGTCGCGAGCGGCGTGGCCGCGGTGAGCGTCGATCCGCGCAGGATGGCGTGGCAGAGCCGCAGGTCGACGCAGCGCTCGACGCGGACCCCCGCGGCCAGCAGCGCCGGGTACCAGGCGCGCGTATCGTCCCACACCCAGCGCGGCCGCTCCTCCCGGGCCTCGCACTCGCGCACGAACGCGGCGAGGGCGTCGGCGCGCAGCTCCTCCGACCGCGCGCCGTCCGATTCCCCGCTCGTCCCGGCCGCGACCGGCACCCACGTCGCCCGGACCATGTCGCGGCCGGAGCGTTCGAGGAGGATGTGCACCCTCCCATTCTCGACGCGGCCGCCGACACCGGCGCGCCGCTTGCGGCACGACCAGGCAATGAGGATAATTCACGGAACGACGAATGCCGACCCGAAAGGCATGATCGACGATGACCGTCTACCTGCACGACAGCCAGGGGGTGTGGATCGCCTACCGGTCCGATCTGCGCTCCCGCGACCTCTTCAACCCCGACGGGGACTGGATCGGCTGGTTCCCCTGGTCCGACGACGTGGCCGTCACCCCCGACGGGGTGTACCTGGGCAGCGTCCGTGGCGACCGGCTGTTCGCCGACACGGGGCATCCGTACCGCGGGACGCCCGGCTACCCCGGCGCGCCCGCGTACCCCGGCCCCGCGCCGTATCCGGGCGCCGGGAGCTATTCCGGCCTGCCCGACGGCTGCGACGACGTCGCGTCGGCGCTGCTCTGGCCGACACGGCACGCCGTCTAGCCCCGAGTTCCGCCGCTGCCCTGCCGCGTCCGGTCGTCAGCCCGACAGGGCGGTGAGGCGCGCCCGCAGTTGCGGCCAGGCCTCGGCGAAGCCGGGGTGCAACGGCAGCGCGGTCACCTCGTGGACGGGCACCCAGCGCAGCTCGATGCTCTCCACGTCGGCCATGTGCGCCTCGAACGGCCGGACCGCCTGCGCCACGACGGTGGTGTACGACCAGAAGCCGAGATCGAGCACGCTCTCGAACAGCACCTCGAGGGCGTCCGGCGGCACCGCGGCCTCCTCCGCCGCCTCCCGCAGCGCGCCCTCCACGGCCGTCTCGTCGGCGTGACGCGCGCCGCCCGGCAGTCCCCAGGTGCCGCCGAAGTGGCTCCAGTCCGCCCGGTGCTGCAGCAGGATGCCGCGCCGGAGGTCGTGCACGAGCAGCCCGGCCGCGCCGAACCGGCCCCAGAACCGCCGGCCGTCCGGCCCCTCCACCCACGCGTCTCCCGAGTCCACGGTTCCACGTTAGTCGCCGCCGCTGCGGCGGACGCACCGCTCGTCTCACGGCGTCACGGGTGGCAGGCTGAGGGGATGACCGTTCGCAGCGCCGCCGTCCTCCTGTACCGCCGCCGGGACGGGCTGGAGGTGTGGATCGCGCACATGGGCGGCCCGTTCTGGGCGAGGAAGGACGAGGGAGCGTGGTCGCTGCCGAAGGGCATCGTCGAGTCCGGCGACCTCGGCGACGAGCTGTCCGCCGCCCGGCGCGAGTTCGCGGAGGAGATCGGGACGCCCGCACCGGACGCCGACTACGTCCCGCTCGGCGAGTTCCGCGGCTCGGGCAAGACGATCGTCGTGTTCGCGGCCGAGTCCGAGTTCGAGCCGGATGCGATCGTCAGCAACACGTTCGAGCTGGAATGGCCGCCGCGGTCGGGGCGGCGGCAGGAGTTCCCGGAGGTCGACGACGCCCGCTGGTTCGCCCTGGACGAGGCGCGCCTCAAGCTCACGAAGGCGCAGCGGCCCATTCTGGACGCGCTCCTCGCGCTCCTGGGAGAGGACGCGGAAACCCGCTAGCGCCACACGGGCTCTGTACCCGTATGGTTAGCGCCACGAGGGGGTGCGAACCGAGGAGGCACTGTGGCGAAGACCAAGACCGAGAAGGCCGCCGAGCGGGCGCTCGACGCGGCCCGCGTCGCCGTCGGCGAGGCGGAGCAGGCCGTGAAGAAGCTCGACAAGAAGACCCGCCGGGAGGCGGAGGACCTGGCCGACCGGCTGGCGCAGGCGGCGAAGGACGCGAAGAAGGCGGTCCACCGGGCGAAGAAGACGGCGGAGCAGGCGCGCACGTCGGCGAAGTCGGTGGCGGAGCACGTCGGTCCGCCGGCGTCCAGCACCGGCATCCCGACCTTCCGCGAGCTGCGCGATCGCGCGAAGGCCCGCGGCATACAGGGCTACTCCCGGATGAACAAGGCCCAGCTGCTGCACGCTCTCGGCGAGGGCTGAGAGACGCGAGCTGCCCGGCTCGTTCACCGGCGCGTTACCCGCCGGCCGTAGCGTGCCGCCGTGACCGACGCTCCCCTGACCTCGGCCCCCGGGCTGCTGCTACGCGCAGCCGAAGCGCCGCCCGCCCGGACGCTCGTCGACGTGCTCACGGAGACCGCCGCCCGCCATCCGGACGCCTCGGCGCTCGAGGACGCCGCGGGGGCCCTCAGCTATCGCGAACTGCTCGCGCAGGTGTTCGCCGGTGCTGCGCGCCTGAGGGAGCACGGCGTCGGCCGCGGCGACCGGGTCGGCGTGCGGATGAGCTCGGGCACCCGGGAGCTGTACCTGGCGATTCTGAGCGTGCTCGCGGCCGGAGCGGCGTACGTGCCGGTCGATGCCGACGACCCGGAGGAGCGCGCCGAGCTGGTGTTCGGCGAGGCGGCCGTGCGCGCCGTGCTGACCGACGCCGGGATCGCCGTCGGCGACGCGTCCCCGGTGGCGGTCTTCGACGGCTCGGCGCCGCACCCCAGCACCGCGGCCGTGCCCGTGGTCTCGCCGCCCGAGCCGGAAGACGACGCCTGGATCATCTTCACCTCCGGATCGACGGGCACGCCGAAGGGCGTGGCCGTCCGGCACCGCTCCGCCGCGGCGTTCGTCGACGCCGAGGCGCGCCTGTTCCTGCGGGCGGACCCGATCGGGCCGCAGGACCGCGTGCTCGCCGGGCTCTCGGTCGCGTTCGACGCCTCCTGCGAGGAGATGTGGCTGGCGTGGGGTCACGGGGCGTGCCTGGTACCCGCACCGCGTTCGCTCGTGCGTACCGGGATGGACCTCGGGCCGTGGCTGTCGGCGCGGCGCATCACGGTGGTCTCCACAGTGCCGACGCTGGCGGCGCTCTGGCCCGTGGATGCGCTGGACAGCGTCCGCCTGCTCATCTTCGGCGGCGAGGCCTGCCCGCCCGAGCTCGTGTCGCGCCTCGCGGTGCCCGGCCGCGAGGTCTGGAACACCTACGGACCGACCGAGGCGACCGTCGTCGCCTGCGCCGCGCCGCTGGTGGCCGGCGAGCCGGTCCGCATCGGACTCCCGCTCGACGGCTGGGACCTCGCCGTGGTGGACGCGGAAGGCCGGCCGGTGGAGGACGGCGGCTCCGGCGAGCTCGTCATCGGCGGCGCCGGCCTCGCCCGCTACCTCGACCCGGCCAAGGACGCCGAGAAGTACGCGCCGCTGCCGACGCTCGGCTGGGTGCGCGCCTACCGCAGCGGCGACCTCGTGCGGTTCGATCCGGCCGGGCTGTTCTACCTCGGACGCGCCGACGACCAGGTCAAGGTCGGTGGCCGCCGCATCGAGCTCGGCGAGGTGGAGGCCGCGCTGCAGCGACTGCCGGGCGTGTCCGGCGCCGCGGCCGCGGTACGCCGCTCCGCCGCGGGCAACGACGTGCTGGTCGGCTATCTCGCGGTGCCCGACGAGGACGCGTTCGACCGGGCTGCGTCGATCGCCCACCTCCGCGAGACGCTCCCCGCCGCTCTGGTGCCGCTGCTCGCGGTCGTCGACGAGCTGCCCGTACGAACCTCCGGCAAGGTCGACCGGGCCGCGCTGCCATGGCCGCTGGAGGAGCCGGAGGGCGAGGGGGCGGTCAGCGACGACCCGGTCGCCGCGGCGCTCGCCGCGGACTGGCGCAGCGTGCTCGGGCTGCCGGTGACCGGCCCGGACGAGAACTTCTTCGACCTGGGCGGCGGCTCGCTGGCGGCGGCGCAGCTCGTGTCGCTCATCCGGCGACGGCATCCCGACATCACCGTCGCCGACGTCTACGCGACGCCGCGGTTCGGGGCGATGGTGCAGGCGCTCGCCGAGAGCTCGCCGTCGTCGACCGCGGCCTCCACCCACGTCGTGCCGCCGACCCCGTTCCGGATGCGGGCGCTGCAGACCATGCTGGGCATCCCGCTGTTCATCCTCGGCGGGGTGCGGTGGCTGCTGTACCTGCTCACGGCGTCCGCCATCCTGCGCCCGATCGGCGGCTTCGACGTGCTCCCGGCGGTCGACCTGGGCTGGCTGATCGTCGGGCTGCTCGTCTTCGTCACTCCCTGGGGCCGCATGGCGATCTCGGTGGTCGCCGCCCGGCTGCTGCTGCTCGGCGTGCGGCCGGGCGACCACCCCCGCGGCGGCGGCGTGCACCTGCGGCTGTGGCTGGCGGAGCAGGTTGCGCACCAGATCGGCGCCGCGAGCCTCGCCGGGGCCCCGTGGATCCTGTACTACGCCCGCGCGCTCGGAGCGACGATCGACCGCGGCGTCGACCTGCACACCCTTCCGCCGGTGACCGGGATGCTGCGCATCGGCGCCGGAGCCTCCGTCGAGCCGGAGGTCGACCTCGCCGGGTACTGGATCGACGGCGACGTCGTGCGCATCGGCGAGATCCGCATCGGCGCCGGCAGCTCGGTCGGCGCCCGCAGCTCGCTGATGCCGGGCACGAAGATCGGCCGGAACGCGACCGTCGCGCCCGGCTCCGCCGTGTTCGGCCGCGTGCCGGCCGGCCAGAACTGGTCCGGCTCCCCCGCCGTCCGAGTCGGCCGTGCCCGCGATTGGTGGCCCGAGGAGCGCCCGGCGCGCCGGACCCGGTGGGTCGCCGCGTACGCCGCAGCCTCCCTCGGGGTCTCCCTGGTGCCGGTGATCGCCTTCGCGGCGGGAGCCGCGGTCGTTGCGGCGTTCGTGCGCGGCGCGGGCGACTGGGCCGAGGTCGCCGGGCGCACGGCCGCCGCCCTGGTGCCCGGCACCCTGGTCTCCGGGCTGGTGCTCGCGGCGCTGGTCGTCGTCCTGGTGCGGCTGCTCGGTGTCGGGATGCGGGAGGGCGTCTACCCGGTGCGCAGCCGGACCGGCTGGCAGGCGTGGTCGACCGAGCGCCTGCTCGACCTGGCCAGGACCGTCCTCTTCCCGCTCTACTCGAGCCTGTTCACGCCGATCTGGCTGCGGATGCTGGGAGCGCGGGTCGGCCGCGACGTCGAGGCGTCGACCGTGCTGCTCCTCCCCCGGATGACGCGCATCCGGGACGGCGCGTTCCTGGCCGACGACACGCTCGTCGCCTCCTACGAGCTCGGCGGCGGCTACATCCGCATCGCGCCGGTCGACATCGGCGCCCGCGCGTTCCTCGGGAACTCCGGCATGGCCGGCGCGGGCAACCGGGTGCCGCGCGACGGGCTGGTCGCGGTGCTGTCGTTCGCCCCGCGCAAGGCGAAGGCCGGCTCGTCGTGGCTGGGCTCGCCGCCCGTCCGGCTGCGCCGGCACGCCCAGGAGGGCGACCTGTCCCGCACCTTCCGGCCCGCACCCTGGCTGCGGGTCGCGCGCAGCGGCTGGGAGCTGCTGCGCATCGTCCCCGTGTTCGTCACCTACGGGATCGGCCTGGCCGTGGTGGTCGCGCTCGGCGCGATCGATGCCGCCTGGGGCGCGGTGTGGGCCGTCGTGCTCGGCGGACCCGTCCTGATGCTGACCGGCGCGGTCGCCGCCGCCGTCAGCACCGCGGCGAAGTGGGTGCTGCTCGGGAGACTGCGCGCGGGCGAGCATCCCCTGTGGTCGTCGTTCATCTGGCGCAGCGAGGTCTCCGACACGTTCACCGAGATGGTGGCGGCGCCGTGGTTCGCGTGGGCCGCCTCCGGGACGCCGGCTCTGGTGTGGTGGCTCCGGAGCCTCGGCGCGCGCATCGGCTCCGGCGTCTGGATCGACAGCTACTGGCTGCCGGAGGCCGATCTGGTCTCGCTCGGCGACGCATCCACGGTCAATCGGGGCTGCGTCGTGCAGACGCACCTGTTCCATGATCGAATCATGAGCATGGACCAGGTCACGATCGAACGCGGCGGCACGCTCGGCCCGCACAGCGTCATCCTGCCCGCCGCCGACATCGGCGCCGACGCGACGGTCGGCCCGGCGTCGCTCGTCATGCGCGGCGAGACGGTGCCGGCCGGCAGCCGGTGGAGCGGCAACCCGATCGGGCCGTGGCGCGAGGTGGTCGTGCGCGAGTACCGGGCGCGGGTCGAGGGATGACGGACGCTCCGCCGCACTCCTACCTGCCGCGATCCGGCACCGGCGACTACGCGGTGCGGGAGTACGACCTCGACCTGAGCTACCGCGTCGCCACCAACCGGCTGGACGCGACCGCCGTCATCCGTGGGCGGGCGCGTGTCCCGCTGCCGGCGATCGTGCTCGACCTGGTGCACCTGAAGGCCAAGCGCGTGCGGCTCGACGGGGACAAGCGCGTCCGGTTCACCCAGTCGCCGACGCACCTGCGGATCACGCCGTCGACGCCGCTCCCGGCCGGTGCGGAGTTCACGGTCGAGATCGCCTACGACGGGTCGCCCGTGCCCCGACGCACCCTCTGGGGGGCGCTGGGCTGGGAGGAGCTGACCGACGGCGTGATCGTCGCCGCGCAGCCCTCCGGCGCGCCGTCCTGGTTCCCCTGCAACGACCATCCCGCCGACCGTGCCGCGTACCGCATCCGGATCGCCACGGAGCAGGCCTACACTGTGCTCGCGACCGGCGAGCCGACCGGGCACAGCGTGAGCTCCGGCCGCGGCGTCTGGACGTTCGAGCGGCCGGAGCCGACGCCGACCTACCTCGCCACCGTCCAGATCGGCCGCTACACCCTGGAGCCGCGACGCACCGCAGGGGTGGAGTGGGTCGTCGCCTATCCCCCGGCCCTCGCCCGCCGGGTGCTGCACGACTTCGCTCCCGTCGGGACGATGCTGGAGCGGTTCCAGGAGCTGTTCGGGCCGTACCCGTTCCCGTCGTACACCGTCGTCGTCACCGAGGATCCGCTGGAGATCCCGCTGGAATCGCAGGCCATGGCGACCTTCGGCTCGTCGCACGCCGACGGCCGGGGCGGGTCGGAACGACTGATCGCCCACGAGCTCGCCCACCAGTGGTTCGGCAACAGCGTGGGGCTCGCATCCTGGCGCGATATCTGGCTCAACGAGGGTTTCGCGTGCTACGCCGAGTGGCTGTGGTCGGAGGCGTCGGGCTCGCACTCGGCGGGGATGCTGGCACGGACGCATCACACCGGCCTCCGGCTGGCCCCGAAGGACCTCCTGCTCGGCGACCCGGGGCCGGACCTGATGTTCGACGACCGGGTCTACAAGCGCGGCGCCTGCCTGCTGCACGCGCTGCGGCTGCGGCTCGGCGACGACGGGTTCTTCGCACTGCTGCGGGAGTGGACGGCTCGGCACCGCTTCGACGTCGTCACGAGCGCCGACTTCGAGGCTCTGGCGCAGGAGCACTCGCCGGAACCGCTCGCCGGGTTTTTCGACGCCTGGCTGCGTCAGACGGCGCTGCCCTCGCTCACGCGCTGAGCGCGACCGTGACCCGGCAGCCGTCGGTCTGGGCGCTGCGGAGCCGGTAGCTCCGGCCGTCGAGCGCCGCGCGCCACCGGCCGACGCGGACGGCGTCCGGCGACACCCGGAGGCCGCGGCCGTCGGCTTTGAGCACCGCCTCGATCGCCGTCCAGCGACGGAGCGCGTCGCCGTGGCCCGGGGCGAGGTCGTCGATCGCGGCGCGGCGTCCCGGTGGCGTGTCGAGCGGCTCCGCGTCGATGCCGACGGCGACGCGCGCCGCCGTCGCGTAGGCGGCCCCATCTGCGTGGGCGAGGGCGAGGAACAGCGGTCCGGACGCGCCCAGGGCCCGAGGGCGGCCGTGGGCGGCCCCGCAGTCGGGGCAGGTCGCGTCGACGGTGATGGCCGGCTCCCCTTCCGCAGCCGCGGCGCGAAGCAGCGCGGTGCGTCCGGAGAGGAACCGCGCGCGATCGGCGGTGCCGGCCAGGCCGGCGAGTCGCACGCTGTCGCCCGGAGAGAGGTGCGGGATGACCCCCTCGGCGCCGGAATCGTCGTAGCGGACGACCACGAAACCTCTCACATCCGTCCCTCCGCGCGCCGACATCCCGATGCTAACGCGCTCTGCCGCTCCACCGTGTGCGCCGGAGAATCGCACCCGCTCGGTGCGAATCTCCGACGATAGGCAGCCCAGCAGGAGAATCGAACGTCTGCCTCCTCAGTTCGACCGTGGGACCAGCGGCCGGCTGCACAGAGGCCTGCTGCTGGCCGCCGGGTGATCCGGCGGCCGGCAGAACTGGGCCGCGATCGAGTTGCTGCCCGACGGCTAGCTGTAGTTCCCTGGGACGTTGTGAACGCGTGACTTAGGCGAAGACCTCCGGGACGATGTGGGTTACCACACACCACAAGTCACACGGAGGTCTTCGTGACTCACGCTAATGCATCCTTGACGCCGGAGGGGCGTCGCCGGCTGGTCGAGTTGATCCTGGATCGTGGTTGGTCGCTGCGGCGGGCAGCGGAACGGTTCCAGTGCTCGCCGGCGACGGCGAAACGGTGGGTCGATCGCGCTCGTTCGGGTCTGCCGATGACGGACCAGTCATCGCGTCCGCGCTCGTCTCCGAATCGGTGCCCGGCCCGGTTGGAACGTCGGATCGTAGCGTTGCGGTTCACCCGCCGGTGGGGTCCGCACCGGATCGGCTATCACTTGGGTGTTCCCCGTTCGACGGTCGGGCGGGTACTGGCCCGGTATCGGATGCCGTTGCTGCATCATCTGGATCAGGGCACCGGGTTGCCGGTTCGCAGGCCGAAGCCGGTCCGCTACGAGAAAGCTCTGCCCGGTCAGCTGGTCCATGTCAATATCAAGAAGCTCGGCCGCATCCCGGACGGTGGTGGGCACCGCGTTCTCGGTCGCGCCGCAGCACCGTCCCGGCATCGCGGGCGGGGCTACTCGTTCCTGCATCACGCCGTCGATGACCATTCCCGGTTGGCTTACTTGGAGATCCTCGACGACGAGCGCAAAGAGACCGCAGCGGGGTTCTGGTTGCGAGCCAATGCGTTCTTCGCCGCTGCCGGGATCACCGTCACCGCCGTCATGACCGACAACGGCTCCTGCTACCGGTCAACACTGTTCGCAGCCGCGCTCGGCACCATCCAACATCGATGGACACGCCCTTACCGCCCGCAGACCAACGGCAAGGTCGAACGCTTCAACCGCACCCTGGCCACCGAATGGGCCTACGCCACCGCCTACCTCAGCGATGAAGCCAGGGCCGCAACCTACGACGCCTGGCTCCATCACTACAATCACCACCGACCCCACACCGGCATCGGCGGACTCGTCCCCTCAGCCCGCGTTCACAACCTCACGGGGAACTACAGCTAGCGGGCGGTGCCGGTGCCGTCGTCGAAGCGCGGGGCCTCGTGCCGGGCGTGACGGGCAGGATCGTCGACGGGGGCTGCGGCTTCGTCGGCGGGTGCAGGCGACGCCGCGGGCGCCGCGGGCGCACTGGCGGGTGCCGTCGTCTGCGCGTCCGCGCGTCGGGCGTCCTCGATGCGGTTGCCGTTCTTGTCGGTCTTGACGTCCGGGTCGACATGGTCGGCACGGCGCATGGCCTCCTCCGAGTGCGAGCGGGCCTCCGCCGCGGCGGACTCGCGCTCCTCCGCCTCGCGCCGCAGGCGCTCGGCGTCGACCTCGGCCTGCTTGGCGTCCGCTGCGGCGCGGGCGGCTTTCGCCTCACGCTCCCGTGCCTCGAGCTCGGACTGCGCAGCCGACTGCCGCATCTCCTCGGCGCGACGGCGGTCCGCCTCGCGCTTCCGGTTGCGGCCGACGGTGGCGGCGATGATGGCGATCACAGCGATCACGACCACCACGACGACGATCAGGATGATCCATCCGGTTGTGTTCATGACGCGTCACGGTACGCCGACGGCGAAGAATGGCTAGGGGATTGAACAATCGCCGTCTCGTGCCCTCGGCGGTGTCGACTTGACCGTGTGCCTGCCATCGGGGACCTCCTCCGGCGGCGCCCACTGGACTTGGCCGCAATTCTGTTGCATACTCACAACACCGGTGCATACGGTGAGCCCATGGTCAGCAAGGGTCGGCACCCGAAGAACCCCGTGGCGGGGGCGCTCGCGGTGTTACCGCGTGACGCTTTCGACGTGATCGAGGTCCACAGGGGCCATCGTTGGGGACAGATCGTGTGCCGCCGGTGCGGAGCGACCCAAGGCGTCTGGAGCACACCGAAAGACTCCGACGACCATGCACGACAGATCGAGCGATTCGCCTCGAAGCACCAGCGGGAGGGACACGAATGAGTACCCACACCTTCACGGTTCTGCTCGATCGGACTCCGACCGACGACGAGCAGGATCGGCTCTACGAGGCGGGACTGGACGACGCCGCTTTGGAGATCGACCACGGCGCGGCATTGCTCCACGTCGACCGCGCGTCCTCGTCTCTCGATCAGGCCATCCTCAGCGTGGTGCGAGATGTCCACTCCGCCGGCTTCCGGGTATCCGGCCTGCAGCAGGACGATCTCGTCTCCCTGAAGACCATCGCGCAGCGCGCCGGTCGTACCTACGAGAGCATGCGCCTCCTCGCCACCGGTCAGCGTGGCCCGGGCGGCTTTCCCGCTCCGCTCTCCGGCGACGGCTGGTCACTCCATTCGTGGTCGCTGGTCGCCGGGTGGCTCCGCGAGCACTACGGCCTCAGCGACGCGGCGGACGACTACTCGCGAACGATCGCGGTCGCGGACCTCATGGCGCGCGCACAGCTGATCGCCCAGAGTGGCCCTCGCCGCATCGACTTGGAGAGCCTGATGCTCGGACTCCAGCTGATCGAGGACGAGCTGCAGAACGATACCGACCGTCGCCGACAGCCGTAGCGACGCGATGGGCCTGCGGCTCAGGAAAGTAGGGCGGACGGGACTTGAACCCGTGACCGAGGAATTATGAGTTCCCTGCTCTGACCGGCTGAGCTACCGCCCCGGACGTGCGCGCGCCCCGGTCACTCCGGGGCGGCCACGCGGGAGGCCGCTTCCGTCTCCGGGTCGGCCACCGGCTCACCACGATACAGGCTTTCGAAGGTGCTGATCGTGGACTGGATGTCGTGTGCGGCGACGATGCGCAGCGACGCGCGCTTGAGCACGTCGAGCTCGTCCTGCGGCAGGGTGAGGACGCTCTCCAGCTTGTCCGCGAGGTCCTGCGCGTCGCCTGGGCGGAACAGGTGGCCGTTCTCGCCGTCGTGCACCAGGTGCGGCAGCGCCATCGCGTTCGCGGCGACGACCGGCAGGCCGGAGGCCATCGCCTCCATGGTCGCGATCGACTGCAGCTCGGCGATCGACGGCATCGCGAAAACGGTGGCCCTGGTGTACGCCTGGCGCAGCTCCTCGTCGCTGACGTAGCCGAGGAACTCGACCCGGTCGGCGATCCCGAGGGTCTCCGCCATCGTCTGCAGGTTCTTCAGCTGGTCGCCGCCGCCGACGATCTGCAGGCGTGCATCCAGGCTCGACGGGAGGAGCTTGACCGCGTTGAGGAGCACGTCGATCTGCTTCTCCCCCGTGACCCGGCCGACGAACAGGATGCGGTTCCCGGTGCGCGGCGAGAAGTCGGGGGTGTAATTGCCCGCGTCGATCCCGCAGGAGATCGCGTGGACGCCGCGGAGGCCGGTGGCCTTCTCGAGGAAGTCGGCCGCCCGGCGTGTCGGCGTGGTGACGGCCTCGGCGCGGTCGAAGCTGCGGCGCGCGTCCCTCCACTCGACAGCGATCAGCACCTTCTGGAGGAACTTGGGGATGACCGTGAACTCCATGATGTTCTCGGGCATCACGTGGTTCGTCGCGACGATGCGGATGCCGCGCTTCTGCGCCTCGTAGGCGAGTCCCCGGCCGACCACGATGTGCGACTGGAAGTGCACCACGTCGGGCTTGACCTCATCCAGGATGCGGCGGGCGTTGGCCTTGCTCGTCCAGGGCAGCGCGAACCGCAGCCAGTCGTGCGGGTACCAGCGCCAGCTGCGCAGGCGGTGGACCGTCATCTTCTGGCCCTCGTGCTCCTCGGTCCAGGTGCCGTGCTTCCGGCTGGCGGCGGGGGCGACGACGTGGACGTCGTGGCCGCGCTCGACGAGTCCGGCGGCGAGGCGCTCGGCGAAGCGAGCGGCGCCGTTGACATCGGGCGCGAACGTGTCGCAGCCCATCACGATGGTCATCGGCTTCTTGGCTGCCGGGGCGGGCGGGGTCGGATGCGGTCCGCTCGAATCAGGCACGTGGTTCTTATCCCTCGGTCGTGGGCTTCGGAAAGCGAATCCGGCGACGGCGTTCGCGAGTCGGGCAGTGGGTGCGCCCGGGTCGATTCAACGGCCTAGTCTAGGCTGCTTTCCTTCGCGACGCCCGCAATGCGCTCGGCCACCGGCGCGTCCGCCGACGTCTGGGGGTGATGCTTCGCCAGCTGGAAGACCCCGAAGATGGCCACGGCGCCGGTCGCCGCGAAGCCGAGCATGGCCCACCAGGGCGCCCCGGCGGCCTCGTTGAGAACCACGATGCCGATGGTCACGGCGACGAGCGGATCGATCACGGTGAGGCCGGCGATGACCAGGTCCGGCGGTCCGGACGAGTACGCGTTCTGCACGAAGTAGGCGCCGAGCACGGCCGCGAGCAGCAGCGCCACGATGCAGGCGACGAGCAGCCAGTCCCACTCCTGGTTGGAGATGCGGTCGATCGCCACCTTCGCCAGCGTCGCGACGAAGCCGTACAGCACGCCGGCGCCGACCACGTAGATGATCGCCTTGAAGCGGTGGCGCAGGAACCAGAAGAGCGTGCCGAACACGATCAGCACGACGGCGAGGACGATCAGGATGACCACCAACGCACGGCTGGTGACCGGCTCGTCCCGTGCGAACACGGCCGCGAGCAGCACGAACGCGCCGACGCCGCTGACGCAGAGGATCACCGCCACCACCGACTGGTGGTTGAGCTTCACGCCGCTCACCCGGGCGTTCAGGATACTCGTGATGACGAGCCCGACGACGCCGAGCGGCTGCACCAGGATGATCGGCGACAGCTTCAGGCTGACCAGCTGGAAGACGATGGCGAGACCGAGCAGCAGCGTCCCGATCACCCACGACGGGCGTGCCAGCAGCAGACCCAGGTTGCGCAGGCTCATGCCGCCGTCGCCGTGTCCGGCGTTCGCCTCCACCTTGGCGACGCCGTGGTGCTGCAGCTGCGCGCCGACCGAGAGGAAGCAGGCGCCGACGAGGGCGACCGGGATGCCCAGGAGCTGGCTGGGCTGATAGCTCAGGTCCAACGCATCCATCAGTTCCGTACCCACCCCACGACCCTACAAGGAATGATCCGGATAGTCTTGCTGAATGGCCGTCCTCCCGATCATGATCACCGGTGACCCCGTCCTCCACTCCCCCGCACGACCGGTCGAGGGGATCGACGACGAGGTCCGCACCCTGGTCGCGGACATGTTCGAGACGATGGACGAGGCGCCCGGTGTCGGGCTCGCCGCACCGCAGGTGGGCGTGCCGCTCCGCCTCTTCGTCTACGGCTGGACGGACGACGACGACGTCCTGCACCGCGGTGTCGCGATCAACCCCACGCTGTGGCTGAGCCCTCTGCCCGTGGGCGAGCTCGACGAGGACACCGAGTCGGAAGGGTGCCTGTCCTTCCCCGGCGAGCGGTTCCCGCTCCGGCGCGCCGAGCGGGCCATCCTGCAGGCGACCGACCTCGACGGCCAGGAGTACGAGGTGCGTGCAGAGGGCTGGCTGGCCCGCATCTTCCAGCACGAGTACGACCACCTTGACGGCCTTCTCTACGTGGACCGGCTCGGCCACCCCTACGGCAAAGCCGCCGCCAAGGCGCAGCGCAAGAACAGCTGGGGGGTACCCGGCCTCAGCTGGCTGCCCGGGCGCGACCACCTCGAGGACTGACCGCCCCGGCCTCCGGCCTCAGCGGCGCAGGTCGACCCCGTGCACGCCGTTGTGGTGCCGAAGTGCGGGGAACACCGCCGACAGCGTGAACCCGACACCCGGGACCGTCTGCGCATTCAGCGTGCCGCCGAACAGTGCGGCGCGCTCCCGCATCTCGATGATGCCCGCGCCCTCGTAGTGCTCGGTCAGAGCGCGCACGTCGTCGGCGATGCTGTACGCCGTCGCCTGGTCGACGCCCTCGCGATCCAGGCCGAGGCGACGGGCGGCGGCGCGGATGCCGTCGTCCTCCACGCTGACCTGGAGCCCGTCGGCCGTCCACGAGAAGCCGACGACCGCGTTCGTGCCCGCACCGCCGTGCTTGAGGGCGTTCTCCAGGCTCGTCTGCAGGATGCGGAACACCGCGAGCTCCGCGCCCGGCCGGAGCTCGAACCGCTCGCCGGTCTCGGTGAACGTCACGGCGAGCCCGGCTTCGCGCAGCACCCGGAACAGGTCGCGGGCGGAGTGCAGGCTGGGCTGAGGCAGCGCCGCGTCCTGCGCCTCCCTCGCCACCGCCTGCAGCCGCCGGAGGTCGGCGAGGGCGTCGCGTGCCGAGGTCTCCAGCATCCCGACCGAGCGCACCGCCGCGGCCGCGTCGCCCTCGGCGGCGTAGCGCACGCCTTCCGCCTGCGAGACGAGCCGGGAGACGGACTGGATGGCGACGTCGCCGAGGTCGCCGATGATGCGGAACCGGCCGGCCTGCTCGGCGAGGTCGAGCTCGCGGTCGATGCGATCCCACTCCGACTCCTGACGCGCGTCGCGCAGCCGGATGCGACGCCGTCGTTCCCAGAGCCAGAGGACCAGGAGGACGAGCGCGATCGCGGCCGCCAGGAGCGCGGCGACGAGCGTGACGGTGTCCATCCCGGTCCTCTCCTGCCCACGGTTGTGCGGCCCGGTCGATATTACCGGCCCGCTCCGGGCGCGCAGACGGGCGCCGTCCTGAGTTGTGGAGAACTGGGACGACGCCCGCCTGCGTGCACCTCGGCGTGGAGATCAGACGCCGCGGTCAGGAACCGTCACGATTCGCGCGGAGCACCTCCAGCCGGGCCCGGTACTCCTGCTCGTCGATGTCGCCGTTCGCGTAACGCTGAGCCAGGGTCGACTCGGCCGAGCGGGTCCCGCCGCGGGGGCCCCAGCCGCCGGGGCCGTAGCCGCCGCGCTCCACGGCGGCACGCCGCCAGC
This sequence comes from Leifsonia sp. C5G2, assembly GCF_013359685.1. Classification (GTDB taxonomy): domain Bacteria; phylum Actinomycetota; class Actinomycetes; order Actinomycetales; family Microbacteriaceae; genus Leifsonia. Next base: position 88,173 of record NZ_JABFMV010000002.1, on the reverse strand, counting down.
GCCGGCCGGCGAACGCGAAGATGAGGACGAAGACGAGGATCCAGAAGATCGGGATGAAGATCCACCACCAGACGAAGAAGTGCGGGCCGTACGCGACGACGCACGGCGCAGAGGCGACCGCGGTGGCCAGTGAGCTGAGCATGATGTGTCCAATCGGTGGGTGGTCCACGCCGTTCGCGGACCGTCACCGACAGCCTCCCGCCGCTCCCGCCGCCGCGAATCCGCCGACGGGAGCGATTCCGCCTACTCCGCAGGGAGCAGGAGTGCCCCTGCCTCTGTCGCCGTCGCGCCCCTCCGACGTACGATGCGCGCATGAGCGAACACGACGGGCGTCACGGCAGGCGCGGCCGGGACGAAGGCGAGCCGGACGACGCGCTCTCCGAGTACGAGAACGACGAAGCGCAGGATCGCGAATCCCTGGAGCGGGAGGCCGGCCTGACCGCGTTCGGCGGCCCGAGCTTCGGGCACCTCTTCGATCAGGCCCCCAAGGACGACGGGGGCTTCGACGCCGAGCACAACCCGTGAGCCGCCCGGGCGCCTCCCGCATGCTCCCCGCATACTCCCCGCGGAGTAGCCGCGAGACACCCCCGGACGGACGCCGGCCGCAGTCGGCGTGATTAGCATGAGGGGATGCCGTGGAACGCGCCCCCCGATCCGGGCTCCGGCGCGCCCTGGCAGCGCGCACCGTGGGCTCGCGGCGAGGGCCCCCGCGGCGCCCGCTGGTTCGCGGTGCTCGTCGCGGCCCTGCTGCAGCTGCCCGGCCTCGCCATCGCCGCCTCCGGCGCCTCGCACGACCCGCTGGCGCTCGGCCTCGCGCTGCTCGCCTTCGCGGCGTCGTTCGTCCTCCTGGCCGGCCGGTCGTATCCGGGCATCACCGTCGTCGCGACCGCCGTCCTCTGCGCCCCTGCGATCGCGGTGACGACCGGGCCTCCCTTCTCCGCGGTCCCGCTCGCTTTCGCCGTGGTCGGCGCCGTGGTCCGCGGCGCGCGGGTGTGGGCGTGGTGGACGCTCGCCGGCTTCGCGGTCGCCGGTCCCGCCGCCGCCTATCTGCTGCGCGGCGACGCGGCCGCCATGATCCGGCCGCTCATCGTCGCCCTCGTGCTCATGCTCCTGATCGGCGTCGGCGAGGCGCTGCGCAACCGGCGGGAGCGCTACCGCGAGATCGCCCGCACGGTCGCCGCCCGGCGCGAGGCGGCCGCGGAGGCCGAGCGGCTGCGCATCGCGCGCGAACTGCACGACGTGCTCGCCCACTCGCTGTCGCAGATCAGCGTGCAGGCCGGGGTCGGCCTCCACCTGTTCGACACCCGGCCGGAGAAGGCACGCGAGAGTCTGGAGGCGATCAAGACCACGAGCGGCCAGGCCCTGGAGGAGGTCCGCGGGGTCCTGGGCTTCCTCCGCGGTCCCGGCGGCTACGCGGCGCGCTCGCCCGAACCCGACCTCGCCCGCATCCTGGTCCTCGTCGACACGTACCGCTCGGCCGGCCTGACCGTCACCTACGACGTCGACCTGCACTCGACCCCGTCGGCGGCCGCGCAGCTCGCGCTCTACCGGATCGTGCAGGAGTCGCTTACGAACGTCGGACGCCACGCGCAGGCGACGACCGTGCGCATCCACCTGGTCGAGGAGGACGGCTGGCTCGTCCTCACCGTGCAGGACGACGGCCGCGGTCTGCCCGGCGACGTGGCACGACGCGCGGGCGGCCGCGGGATGCTCGGGATGCGCGAGCGCGCCGAGCTGCTCGGCGGCCGGTTCGACGTGCGGACGCCCGAGGGCGGAGGGCTGATCGTCGAGGCCCGGCTGCCGCTCGCGGCCGCGGGCGAGGGGGTCGCACGATGATCCGTGTGCTGCTGGCCGACGACCAACTCCTGGTCAGGGCCGGTTTCCGTGCGCTGCTGGAAGCCGAGCCCGATGTGGCGATCGTCGGCGAGGCGGGCACAGGGCGCGAGGCCGTCGACCTCACCAGGGCGACCCGGCCGGACGTGGTGCTCATGGACATCCGGATGCCCGACGGCGACGGCCTGTGGGCGACCGGCGAGATCGTCGCCGACCCGGCGCTCGCCGGCACGCGCATCGTCATCGTGACGACGTTCGAGCTCGACGAGTACGTCGCCCAGGCGATCGTGGCCGGCGCGAGCGGCTTCCTGGTGAAGGACACGGAACCGGTCGAGCTGATCCGCGCGGTCCGTGTGGTGGCGGCCGGGGATGCGCTCCTCTCCCCCGGCGTCACGCGCCGCCTGCTGGAGCGCGTCTCGGGCGGCCTGCGTCCCGCGCCGGACACCGCGCGGCTGGAGCAGCTGACCGAGCGCGAGCGCGAGGTGCTCGAGCTCGTGGCGCACGGCCTCACCAACACGGAGATCGGCGAGCGGCTGTTCCTCAGCCCGCTCACCGCGAAGACGCACGTCTCGCGCATCATGACGAAACTCGGCGCACGCGACCGCGTCCACCTCGTCGTGCTCGCCTACGAGACCGGCCTGGTGCAGCCCGGCTGGCAGTAGCGCCCGCGCTCCGAGCCGACCACTCGTGACGAATCGCCCCGGTTCGTCACGAATCACCGCGATTCGTCACGAATGCCGTGCCTCGACCACCCGGAACACGCAGAAGGCCCCCACCGCGAACGGTGGGGGCCAGGAGCTCCCCGACTTGGACTCGAACCAAGAACCTGCCGGTTAACAGCCGGCTGCTCTGCCAATTGAGCTATCGAGGAATGCTTGATCAGCGAAGCTACTCTAGCAAGATTCGCCGCCGCTCCGGAAATCGGCCCGGCATCCCGGGTGCGTCGCCGATCAGTACCCCGCATCGGGGTCGACGACGCCGACGAAGCGGCCATCGTCGAGGAACGCGCGGACGTTCAGCCGGATGCGCTCGGCCAGCAGCGGAGCGGTCATCTCGGGCGTGTCGGCCTGATGCGGCGTGATGATGACGCCCGGCTCGTCCCACAGCGGGTGGCCCTCCGGCAGCGGCTCCGGGTCGGTGACGTCAAGACCTGCTCCCGCGATCGCCCCGGTGCGCAGCGCCTCCAGCAGGGCGTCCGAATCGACCAGGCCGCCGCGGGCGATGTTCACGAGATACGCCGTCGGCTTCATGGCGGCGAACTCCGGGGCGCCGAACAGGTGCCGCGTGCCGCCGGTGAGCGCCGCGGCCACCACGACGAGGTCGGCGGAGGGCAGCACCTCGCCCAGCCGGTCGGTGGTGACCGTGCGCGCCGCGCCCTCGACGGGCGACGACGACCGGCGGACGACCGTGATCCTGGTCCCGAACGGCTCGAGCAGCCGGATCAGCTCCAGCGCGATCCCGCCGGCGCCGACGATGACCACGTCCAGCCCGTAGAGCGAGCGTCCCTCGGGTTCGGTCGCCCACGAGCGTGCCCGCAGCCGCTTCGGCAGCACGCGCAACAGCGCGAGGCTCAGCACGAGGGCGTGCTCGGCGACCGGCTGTGCGTACGCTCCCTTGGCGCTCGTCCAGACGAGCCCCGGCCGGTCCTCGCCCGCGAGCACCTCCGCGAACGCGTCGACGCCCGCGAACGGCAGCTGCACCCAGCCGATCCCGGGATGCGCCTCCAGCACGGGCGGGAAGGCGGCGGCGTCCCGGTTCGACAGCCAGACCACACCCCGGGTGCGGTCGGACAGCGGCTCGACGGTCCCGCCCGCCGCCTCCACCGCGTCCACGAACTGCTGCTCCGGCTCCGGCAGGACCGCGATCGGCCCGGGTTCCGGCCGCTTCTCCGGCGGCAGTGCCGTCACGTCGTCGGCCATCACCGCGCGGTGCCGCGGGGCGGCGGCCTGCTGTGCGTCGTTCTCGGTGCTCACGCCCGGTCTCCTGTCACTTCTTCTGCGCCGCGGCGGGTGGCGCGCTGCGGTCGGCGCTCCGTCCGCTGCTGCGGGGGTTTCAGCGCCCGCGCCAGCCCGGCGACGAAGGGATGTGACGGATCCGCCAGCACCTCCTCGATCGGCCCGTAGCCGACGGGGTGACCGGCCTGCAGCACGAGCGAGACGTCCGTGGCGCGGCGCAGCACGGCGAGGTCGTGGCTGACCACGACCGCCGAGAAGTCGGGATGCTCGCGCAGCTGCCCGAGCAGATCGATCACGGCGTCGCGGACCGTCGCGTCGATGCCCGCGGTCGGTTCGTCGGCGACCAGGATGGTCGGCCCGAGAACCAGTGCGCGTGCCAGCGCCACGCGCTGCCGCTGACCGGAGCTCAACTCGTACGGGTACTTGTTCAGCACGCTGAGCGGCAGGTGCACCGTGTCGAGCATCGTGGCCGCGCGCTCCCCCGCCGCCCGCCGCGGGTACCGCTCGTCGCGCTCGAAGATCGGCAGCGTCACGTTGTCCTGCACGCTCATGGTCGGCTCCAGCGTGGTGGCGGCATCCTGCGGCAGGTAGCCGACGTGGAAGGTCACCTCGGCGAGGTCGCGCTTGCGCGCCTTCCGCAGCGGGTGACCGAGCACCGACGCCTCTCCTCCGCTGATGCGCGGCCCCGCCTCCGAGGCACGAGCCGGCAGCACGCGGCCGGAGAGCACCTGCGCGAGCGTGCTCTTGCCAGAGCCCGTCTCGCCGAGCACCCCCAGCACCTGCCCCTGCTCCAGCCGGAAGCTCACCCCGCGCAGGGCGACGCAGGAGGCGCTGGGGCCCCGCGCGGGGTACTCGACGGACAGGTCGCTGACGACGATGGCGGGGTCGGAACTCACACCATCGACACTAGGCGCTCTGCGACGACAAGCGTTGCAGCGCCTCCCGCCGGTCGGCCTGTTCGATCGGGTCCGGCACCGGGAGGGACGCCAGCAGCCGCTGCGTGTACGCCTCGCGCGGGTTGCCGAGCACCTCCTCGCCGGTCCCCTCCTCGACGAGCCGTCCGCGGTGCAGCACCGCGATCCGGTCGGCGAGCAGGTCGACGACGGCGAGATCGTGGCTGATGAACAGCGACGCGAAGCCGAACTCCTTCTGCAGGTCGGCGAACAGCTCCAGCACGCGGGCCTGCACCGACACGTCGAGCGCGGAGGTCGGCTCGTCGGCGATCAGGAGGGTCGGCTCCAGTGCGAGGGCGCGGGCGAGGCTCGCCCGCTGGCGCTGGCCGCCCGACAGCTCGTGCGGGAAGCGGTCGCCGTATGCGCGGGGCAGCTGCACGGCCTCCAGGAGTTCGTCGACGCGCTTGCGGGCGTCCGCGGCCGACGACGCGCGGCCGTGGACGACCAGCGGCTCGGCCACGCACTCCGCGATGGTGAGCAGCGGGTTGAAGCTCGAGGCCGGGTCCTGGAACACGAACCCGATGTCGCTGCGCACCTTGCGGAACTGCCGCTCGCGCACACCGTTCATCTCGAGCCCGAGCACCTGGAGCGAGCCGCCGGTGACCTTGTTCAGGCCGGCGATGGCGCGCCCGATCGTGGTCTTGCCCGAGCCGGACTCCCCCACCAGCCCCAGCACCTCGCCGGGCCGGATGTCGAACGACACCCCGTCCACGGCCACGAAGCCGGGGCGGCCGAGGCGGCCGGGGTACTGGATGCGCAGGTCGCGCGCCCGCACGACCGGCGCCTGCTCCGGGCGCTCGGCGCGGGCGATCGCGCGGTCCTGGGTCGCCACGGTGCCCTGGCCGATCTTCGGCACGGCCGCGAGCAGCGCCTTGGTGTACTCGGCCTGCGGGGCGGAGAACAGCGTGCGCACGTCCGCCTGCTCGACGAGCTTGCCCTGGTACATCACCGCGACGCGGTCGGCGAGATCGGCGACGACGCCCATGTTGTGCGTGATCAGCACGATGGCGGCGCCGAACTCGTCGCGGCAGCGGCGCAGCAGGTCGAGGATCTCGGCCTGCACCGTCACATCCAGCGCGGTGGTCGGCTCGTCGGCGACGATCAGACCGGGGTTCAGCACGAGCGCCATCGCGATCACGATGCGCTGCTTCTGGCCGCCCGAGAACTGGTGCGGGTAGTACTTGACCCGCTTCTCCGGCTCCGGGATGCCGACCCGCTCGAGGATCTCGACCGCCTTGGCCTGAGCCTCCTTCTTCGACAGCCTGCTGTGGGCGCGCAGGCCCTCCGCGATCTGCCAGCCGACCGGGTAGACCGGGTTGAGGGCTGTGGACGGCTCCTGGAACACCATCGCGACGTCGGTGCCGCGCACCTCGCGCAGCCGGCGCTTGTCGATGGAGACGACATCCGCCTCCGTCTTGCCGTCGCGGCTGCGCAGGATGACGGCGCCCGACGCGGTCGCCGTCTCCGGCAGCAGGCCCAGGATGGTCTTCGCGGTGACGGTCTTGCCGGAGCCGGACTCCCCCACGATCGCCAGCACCTCGCCGGCGGCGACGGTCAGGCTCACGTCGTCGACGGCCTTCACGGCGCCGGCGTCGGTCGAGAAGGTGACAGACAGGTCGTTGATCTGGACGACGTCGCTCATGGACGCACCTCGATTCCATGCTCGTCGAACGATTCGCCGCCCTCGAGACCGTCGACCCCTCCGGGGCCCGCGGTCAGGGTGCCGCCGGGGACCACCGAGGTCTCCGCCACCTCGCCGGACGCGGCGGCCGCGCGGCGGCGACCGCGCAGGCGCGGGTCGGCCAGGTCGTTGAGGCTCTCGCCCACCAGCGTGATGCCGAGCACCGAGAGCACGATCGCGAGGCCGGGGTAGATCGCGGTCCACCAGATGCCGCTGGTCACGTCGTCGGTGGCCTTGTTCAGGTCGAAGCCCCACTCGGCCGCAGCGGTCGGCTCGATGCCGAAGCCGAGGAAGCCGAGGCCCGCCAGCGTCAGGATGGCCTCCGACGAGTTCAGCGTGAAGATCAGCGGCAGGGTGCGGGTGGAGTTGCGGAGAACGTGGCGGAACATGATGCGCCAGTTGCTCGCACCGACGACCTTCGCGGCCTCCACGTAGGCCTCGGACTTGATCCGGACGACCTCCGAGCGGATCACCCGGAAGTACTGCGGGATGTAGACGACCGTGATCGAGATCGCGGCCGCCAGGATGCCACCCCACAGGCTCGACTGGCCGCCGCTGATCGCGATGGCCATGACGATCGCGAGCAGCAGCGACGGGAACGCGTAGATCGCGTCGCAGATCACGACGAGCACGCGGTCGAGCCAGCCGCCGAAGTAGCCGGACACGAGGCCGAGCAGCACGCCGATGAAGATCGACAGGATGACCGCGACGATGATCACGAGGATCGCCGTCTGCGCTCCCCAGATGACGCGGGAGTAGACGTCGAACCCGCCGGAGGTGGTGCCCCAGATGTGGGCGGCGCTCGGCGGCTGCTGCGCTCCGAACGACGTGCCGTCCGACCGAGTCTGGGCGAAGCCGTAGGGCGCGATGAGTGGCGCGAAGATCGCCACGACCACGAACACGAACGTGAGCACCAGGCCGATGACGAGCATCGCCCGCTGCAGGCCGACGCTCTGACGGAGCTGGTGGACGATGGGCAGACGGTCCCAGAGGGAGCGCTTGCGCGGGGTGAGTGCGGTTGCCGACACCTCAGTACCTCACTCTCGGGTCGATCAGGGCCGCGATGACGTCGACCACGAAGTTGGTGAGCGTGACGATCACCGCGAGGAGGACGACCATGCCCTGCACCGCCACGAAGTCGCGCGCCTGCAGGTAGTGCACCAGCTGGAAGCCGAGGCCCTTCCACTCGAACGTGCTCTCGGTCAGCACCGCGCCGCCGAGGAGCAGCGCGATCTGCAGGCCGATGACGGTGATGATCGGGATGAGCGCCGGGCGGTAGGCGTGCTTGCGCAGCAGCCGCGACTCCTTCACCCCGCGGGAGCGGGCGGCGTCGACGTAGTCGGTCGACAGCGTCCCGATGACGTTCGTGCGCACCAGGCGCAGGAAGATACCGGCGGTGAGGAGGCCGAGGGCGACGCCGGGCAGGATGGCGTGCAGCAGCACGTCGCCGACGACGGCGGGGTCGCCGGTCTGGAACGCGTCGATCAGGTAGATGCCGGTCTTGTTGTCGAGCGTCTGCATCTCCAGCTCCGAGCCGGTGGATGCGCGGCCTGCGACGGGCAGCCAGCCGAGCCAGATCGAGAACACCAGCTTGAGCACCAGGCCGACGAAGAAGACGGGCGTCGCGTAGAACAGGATCGCCATGATCCGGAGCGTCGCATCCTGCGCCTTGTCGCGGTAGTACGCGGCGACGAGGCCGAGGGGGATGCCGACGATGAACGCGACGATGAGCGCGTAGAACGCGAGCTCGAGCGTCGCCGCGCCGTACGTGAGCAGCACCTGCGTCACGGGCTGGTTGTCGGTGAACGTCGTCCCGAAGTCGCCGCGCAGCAGCTGCCCGAGGTACTCGAAGTACTGGACGATGATCGGCCGGTCGTAGCCGGCCTCGTGCACGCGCTGGGCGAGCTGCGCGGGAGGCAGCTTGCCGCCGAGGGCGGCGGTGATGGGGTCACCGGTCGACCGCATCAGGATGAAGACGACGGTGACGAGGATGAAGATGGTGGGGATGATGAGGAGGGCGCGGACCAGGATGTAGCGGCCGAGGCCGCCTCCCGATCGTCGCCGTGCCTTCGTGCGCTCGGGGCCGGGGGCGGTGCCCGCATCCGGCGCGCTGACAGTCGCTGTCATGGAAGCCAATCGTGCTGGTTCGTGGAAGGGGGTGGCTCGCTGATCCAGCGAGCCACCCCCCGGTTCGGCTCAGAGCTCGCGCTCGGGAACCGTCTTACTTCGAGAGCGCCGCGTAGCGGAACTTGAAGGAGGCGTCGAGCGTCTTGTCGGCGCCCTTCACGTCCTTGCCGACGATCGCGATCTGCGAGCCCTGCAGCAGCGGCAGGGTGCTCAGGTCGGCGCCGACCTTGGCCTGGATCTCCTCGATCAGCTTGGTGCGCTCGGCCTTGTCGGTCGTGCCCGCCTGCTTCGCGATGAGGTCCTGGACCTCGGCGTTGTCGTAGTGGTTCGCCAGGAAGTTGTCCTTGATGAAGAACGGCGACAGGTAGTTGTCGGCGTCGGAGTAGTCCGGGAACCAGCCCAGCTGATAGGCCGGGTAGACATCCTTGGTGCGGTCCTTGGAGTACTGCACCCACTCGGTGGACTGCAGGTTCACCTTGAACAGGCCGCCGTTCTCCAGCTGCTCCTTCACGAGCGCGTACTCGTCACCGGAGGACGGGCCGTAGTGGTCCGGGTTGTACTGGAGGTTGAGCGAGACCGGCGTGGTGACGCCCGCCGCCTGAAGGGTCTGCTTCGCCTTGTCGAGGCTCGGGCCGCCGTTCCCGTCGCCGTACAGGTCCTTCAGGACCGTGGTGGCACCGGTGAGGCCGTCCGGGACGAACGAGTACAGCGGGGTGTAGGTGCCCTTGTAGACCTGGTCGGCGATGGCGGCGCGGTCGACGAGGTCGGCAGCGGCCTGGCGCACGGCGAGGGCCTTCTTGGCGTCGGCCTCCGGCGTGGTGGCGCCGTACGGCTGGGTGTTGAAGTTGAACACGATGTAGCGGGTCTCGCCACCCGGTCCCTTCACGACCTTGACCTTGTTGTTGTTCTCGAGGCTCGAGATGTCGGTCGCCGAGAGGCTGCGGTAGGCGACGTCGATCGCGTTCTTCTGGATGTCGAGCTTCAGGTTCGACGACTCCGCGTAGTACTTGACGTTGACCTTGGCGGTGGCCGGCTTGCCGAGGATGCCCTTGTAGCCGTCGAACGCCTTGTACGCGATCAGGTTGTTGAAGTCGTAGCTCGAGATGTCGTACTGGCCGGCGAACGGGTGACCGGCGACGATGGTCTTGTCGTCGGTGACCTTGTCGGCCTTGAAGACCTGCTCGTCGACGATCGGACCGGCGGGGCTGGAGAGCACCTGCGGGAAGGTCTGGTCGTTCGGCACCTTGAGCTTGAATACCACGGTGGTCTTGTCCGGGGTGGACACGCTGTCGAGGTTCGCGAGCAGCGACGCGGGGCCGTTCGGGTCGTTGATCTTGATCTGACGGTCGAACGTGAACTTCACGTCGGAGGACGTCAGGTCGTGGCCGTTGGCGAACTTCAGACCCGGCTTGAGCTTGACCGTGTACTCGGTCGGCGACGTGAAGTCGGCGCTCTCGGCGATGTCCGGCTTGACGTCCGGGCTGCCGTACGGGGTGTTCAGCAGGAACGGGTAGACCTGGTTCATGACGGCGAACGAGCCGTTGTCGTACGAGCCGGCGGGGTCGATCGACGTGATCTTGTCGGTGGTGCCGACGGTGATGGCGCCGCCGCCACCGCCTCCGCCGTTGTTGCTTCCGGAGCAGCCGGCGAGCACCAGTGCCGCGGCCGCGAAAGCGGCGGACACGGCGAGCAGGCGCCGTCCGCCGTTGTGTGCGGATGTCATATCCGATTACCTCTTCCTGGTGTGGGATGCGCGTCGGACGTCACAGCAGGCGTGCGGGATCGCCGTTCGCGTGAGAACTTTCCTAGCACGGAATGGTCATATCGCATGCATTCGGATGCGGATCCGGGCGCGATCTTTACACGGACGCAACAAAAGAGCGCTCATCGCGGGCTCAGGCAGCGGAATCCGCAGCGTCGGGCTATTCGCCGCGGAGGCGGCGGCGCTCGGTCTCGATGGCGACCATGGCGAGCGAGATCTGGCGGCGCAGCTCGGGTTCCTCCGTGCGGCCGAGCCGCGAGGTCAACTCGGCCTTCTCGCGCAGCAGGTCGCGGTCGATCAGCCCGTCGACGATCGAGCGGGCGTACCGGCCCGGATCGCCGCCCTGCGGCAAAGCGGCCACGGCGAGGGCGTTCACCGTCGGGACGTACGCCTGCGGGACCTCGGCGAGCACCCGATCCACCCACCCCGGCTGCGTCATCGTCGGGAGCTGGCTCGCGATCGCGTCGCGGACGACCGCGTGGGTCGGGTTCACGAACGGCACCTGCACCGCGCGGGCGGCGCGCTCGGCGCCCACCTCGCCGGGGAGCTGCAGGAGCACCATGAGGCTCTCGCGCTCGGTGCGCTGCGTCGGGTCGGCGAGGTCGGCCTGCGCGAGCGGGCGCGGCTGCTCGGCGCTTCCGTCGGGCGCCCCGGCACCGGGCCGCTGGTCGGACGGTGCCCGTCCGGTGTCGCGCTGGTCCCCGCCCCGACCGCCACCGCGCGCACCGCTGTGCTGCGCCGAGCGGACCGCACGCGCCGCGTCCTGCAGCTCGGCACCGGAGAGCCGCGCAAGCTCACGGGTGTAGCCGTTCTGCGAGGCGGGGTCGCGGATGGTCGCCACGATCGGGGCGCCGGCCCGCAGGGCGGCGGCCCGCCCCTCGACCGAGTCGAGGTCGAAGCGCTCCACCACCTGCCGGATCATGAACTCGAACATCGGCTTGCGGGCGTCGATCATGCGGCGCACCGCGTCGTCGCCCTTCGCGAGCCGCAGGTCGCACGGGTCGAGACCCTCCGGCCCGACGGCGACGTACGTCTGCGCCGAGAACCGCTGCTCCTCGCCGAAGGCGCGGGCCGCGGCCTTCTGGCCCGCCGCATCCGGATCGAAGGTGAAGATGACGGATCCCTGGCTGTTGTCGTCGCCCATGACGCGCCGGATCACCTTGATGTGGTCGACGCCGAACGAGGTGCCGCACGTCGCGACCGCGGTGGTGATACCGGCGAGGTGGCACGCCATCACGTCGGTGTAGCCCTCGACGACCACCACCTGGTCCTGGCGGGAGATGTCGCGCTTCGCCAGGTCGAGCCCGTAGAGCACCTGGGCCTTCTTGTAGACGGCGGTCTCGGGGGTGTTGAGGTACTTCGGGCCCTTGTCGTCGTCGAGCAGACGCCGGGCGCCGAAGCCGATGGTCTGCCCGGTGACGTCGCGGATGGGCCAGATCAGCCGGCCGCGGAAACGGTCGTACACCCCGCGGTCACCCTGCGAGACGAGTCCGGCGGCGACGAGCTCGTCCTGCGTGAACCCCTTGCTGCGCAGGTGCTTGGTCAGCTCGTCCCAGCTCTTGGGGGCGAAGCCGACGCCGAAATGCGAGGCCGCGGCCGCGTCGAAACCCCGCTCGCCCAGGAAGCGGCGGCCGGGCTCGGCGTCGGGGGCGGAGAGGCGATCGCGGAAGAACTCCTCCGCCGCGGCGTTCGCCGCGAGCAGGCGCGCCCGGTTGCCCGAGCTCTCGGACGGGCCCCCGCCGCCCTCCTCGTAGTGCAACTGGTAGCCGATCCGCGCCGCGAGCCGTTCCACCGCGTCGGTGAAGGAGACGTGATCCATCTTGAGCAGGAACTCGTAGACGTCACCGCCCTCGCCGCAGCCGAAGCAGTGGTAGCGCCCGACGCCCGGACGGACGTAGAAGCTGGGGCTCTTCTCGTCGTGGAACGGGCACAGGCCTTTCAGCGCGCCGACACCGCCCGTCTTGAGACTGACGTAGTCGCCGATCACATCGCCGATGTTGGTGCGGGCCTTGACCTCTTCGATGTCGCTCTGTCGAATCCGGCCGGCCATGCTTCGATTCTAGTGAGCCGCAGCGACGGTCCGGCCGGGTCGGCCGAATCTGTGGACTACTCCCCCGGCGGACGACGCCGTCGCGTGTTCTGCGCGATCTCGATGATGGCGCAGAACACCTCGATGCCGACGCGGAGCAGCAGCACCGCCAGCATCGCGCCGACCAGCGTGATCAGCACGCCGAACAGGAACACGAACGCACCGATCGGAGCGTGCGTCGCGATGGCCGAGGTGAGCGCGTTGGCGAAGCCGACGACGACCCCGAGCGCGATCAGGACGAGACCGACGACGTACACCGGCCCTGCCAGCTTGCGCGTGACGTAGTTGGTGAACGTGAAGTCGAACAGCGACGAGAAGAAACGGGAGTCGTCGAGGCGGTCGGCGAGGTCGTGGACGGTACGCCCGGACGGCGCGTGCGGGCCCGCGGCGGCGTCCGTCGGCTCGGAGGTGGCGGCGTGGGCATCGGGTCCGGGAACAGAACCGGCCGTGTCAGCGCCCGGTGCGGCCGCCGGGACGGCGGTGTCGGCCTCGGTATCGGCGGTGTCGGCTGCGTCGAGGCGCTCGGTCGGCGCGGTCGCGCTGTCGGAGGCGGTCGGTGCGACCGGGGTCGGGGTCGCGTCCGTCGCCGAGGGCTCGCCCACGGTGCTCGCCGTGTCGGCGGCTTCTGTCATGTCCACCGCGGTCTCCTGGCTCGTGTCGGACACTCGGGCGGTCGCGGTGGTCGGGGCAGGTGCCGCGTAGACCTCCTCCGCCGTCGGAAGACGCTTGGTGGTCGCCTCGGTCTCGGGCCCGGGCGCCGATTCGGACTCGGCGAGCGGCTCGGCGGGCGAGCTCGACGTGTCGCTCTCGCCCGATTCGGACGCGGGGCTCGTCGCCACCGGATTGCGAGCGCCGAGCGTCGCGTCCATGATCGAGGGCGCCTCGCCCTCGGGAGCGATCGGGGTCGGCTTCGCAGTCGTGCGTCGAGTCCGCGTGGCGGGCTTCTTCGCGGCCGGTGCCGCGGTGCCGTCCGCCGGGGCCGTACCGGCTGCCGGCGTCTTCGTGCCTGCGGCCGGCTTGGCCGTGCGGGTGGTCCTCGCGGCCGGCTTGGCCGCTCCGGAAGACGTGGTGGCGTCCGTCTTGGCGGTGCTCGCGCGGGAGGACGTTCGCGCCGCTCCCGTGCCGCCGGATGCGCGCGACGCGGGGCGGGCGGCCTTCGGTGCGGCCGGGGTCGCCGCCGATTCGCCCTCAGTGGGGCGGTCGCCGTCCGACGGTGGTGGTGCGGTGCTCATTCGTCTCCTCCCGAAGGCTTGCTCTCCAGCATTCTGCACACGGCGGCGGGATTCAACCCCGCATGGCCGTCGCTCAGTGCTGCACGAGTCGCTCGTACCAGCTCAGCGCCGACTGGTCGGTCAGGCTGGCGACCTGGTCGACCACCACGCGCCTGCGCTGCTCGTCGCTGCCGGCGGTTCGCCAGTCCTCGGCGAAACCCGGGTCGAGCTCCGCCGGGCCCCGCTGGTACAGGATGTCGGCGAGCGTCGTCAGGATCTGCCGCTGCTGCGCGTAGATCGGCTGGCGGGTGTTCCGTGACATGACGAACGTCGCCACGATGCCCTTGAGCACCGCGATCTCGGCTCGGATGCCGGCCGGGACCACGACATCGGCGCCGAAGCGGATGAGATCGGTGCGCCCCGCCGACTCCTTGGTCGCGTGCACGGCCGCGTGGGCGAACCGTCCGATCAGCTGGCTGGTCAGGTTCTTCAGGCGCGCCTGCGAGCGGCGGGAGCCGTCCCACCCGTCGAGCCAGATGTCCATGCTGTCGAGGCGGTCGAAGGCCTCGATGAGCTCCTGATGGCTCACCTCGCCGCCGACCCACTCGTGCATCGACTCGACGAGGTCTTCATGGTCGACGCGGCTGCCGAGGGCCGCGACATCGATGTAGCCGTTCACCACCGCGTCCTCGAAGTCGTGGACGGAGTAGGCGATGTCGTCGGAGAGGTCCATCACCTGGGCCTCGATGCAGCGCTGGCGGTCGGGAGCGCCTGCCCGCATCCACTCGAAGACGGCGTGATCGTCGGCGTAGAAGCCGAACTTGGCGCGGCCGCTCGGATCGGCCACCGAGGACGACGCCGGCCACGGGTACTTGCAGCTCGCATCGAGGCTGGCGCGGGTCAGGTTGAGACCGTAGAGCCGGCCGTCGCGGCCGAACACCTTCGGCTCGAGACGCGTCAGCAGGCGCAGCGTCTGGGCGTTGCCCTCGAAGCCGCCGATCTCCTCCGCCCAGGCGCTGAGGGCGCGCTCGCCGTTGTGGCCGAACGGCGGGTGCCCGATGTCGTGCGCGAGGCACGCCGTGTCGACGATGTCGGGGTCGAGCCCGAGGCTGTTGGCGAGCTCACGGCCCACCTGCGCGACCTCGAGCGAGTGCGTCAGCCGGTTGCGTGCGAAGTCGAGGCCGGCCGTCGGGCTGAGCACCTGGGTCTTCGCGGCGAGCCGCCGCAGCGCGCTCGAGTGCAGTAGTCGGGCGCGGTCGCGGGCGAAGTCGCTCCGGCGGTTCGAGTGCTGCTCGGGAAGCCAGCGCTCGCGGTCGTGATCGGTGTACCCGGAGCCGGACTCGGCCGCAGGCGCAGCCGACCCGGCGGACGCCGAAGGAGCCGCCGTGCGCGTCGTCGCCGCCACGTCATCCACCACTGTTGTGCACCTCCGCGTCGGCGACCTCGGCACGCTGAGCGCCGTCGAGGTCGCGGCTCTCCAGCCAGCCGTCGGGCAGGGCCGGACGCTTCGGCGAACCGGCGCGGCCCCGCTGGCCCTCCGCGGCCTCGCCGGGGTACTCCTGCTCCCAGTCGAGGGTCGCCAGGAGCTCGTCGAGGTGCTCGAGCGTGTCGACCGTCGCCAGGCTGGCCCGCAGGTCGCCGCCGACCGGGTAGCCCTTGAAGTACCAGGCGACGTGCTTGCGGATGTCGCGGCAGCCGCGCTCCTCGCTGTCGAAGAACTCGACCAGCAGCTCGGCGTGCCGACGGAAGGTCTGGGCGACCTGGCCGAGCGTCGGATGCGCCTGGGCGGCGGACGCCTCCTCTGCCGTGATCTCGCCGGCTCTCGCGCGGAACGCCGCCGCCAGGTCGCCGAAGAGCCACGGGCGCCCGAGGCAGCCGCGCCCGACGACCACGCCGTCGCAGCCGGTCTCCTCGACCATGCGGATCGCGTCGGCCGCCGACCAGATGTCGCCGTTGCCCAGCACCGGGGTGGAGGTCACGGTCTCCTTGAGCTTCGCGATGGCGGACCAGTCGGCGTGGCCGGAGTAGAACTCTGCGGCCGTGCGCGCGTGCAGCGCCATCGAGGCGACGCCCGCCCCTTCGGCGATGCGGCCGGCCTCAAGGTAGGTGAGGTGATCGCCGTCGATGCCCTTGCGCATCTTGATGGTCAGCGGGATGTCGCCGGCCGCCTTCACGGCGCCCTCGACGATCTCGCGGAAGAGCCCGAGCTTCCAGGGCAGCGCTGCTCCGCCTCCCTTGCGCGTCACCTTGGGCACAGGGCAGCCGAAGTTGAGGTCGATGTGATCGGCGCGGTCCTCCGCCACGAGCATCGTCACGGCCTCGCGCACGGTCACCGGGTCGACCCCGTAGAGCTGGATGGAGCGCGGCGTCTCGGACTCGTGGTGAGTGATGAGGCGCAGGGACTCGGGCGTGCGCTCCACCAGTGCCCGCGAGGTGATCATCTCGCTGACGTAGAGGCCCGCGCCGAACTCGCGGCACAGCCGGCGGAACGCCGTGTTGGTGATCCCCGCCATGGGCGCGAGGACCACGGGCACGTCGAGCGCCAGCGGACCGATGGTCAGCTGGGGAGCGTGGCTTAGGGTGGCGGTGGTAGACATCTCATCCGATTCTCCCAGAAAGCGTGCTGAGCTATGGCCGAGAGCCCGGAATCCGTGGATAACTCCCCCGCCGACGCGCCTGTGGACACCGGACGCGCCCGCGTCGCGGCGGACGCCGGGGCCCGCGGGGTCGACATCCGCATCGTCGAGCGTCCCGCTGCGCGGAGCCTGGAGGAGGCGGCCGGGCTGCTGGGCATCCAGCCGTCCGACATCGTGAAGACGCTCGTGGTGAAGCGCAGCGACGACACCTTCGTCTTCGCTCTCGTCCCCGGCGGCCGCAAGATCGCGTGGGCGAAGCTGCGCGGCGTCCTCCAGGTGAACAAACTGCAGCTGCCGGACGCCTCCGTCGCCCTCGCCGCCACCGGCTACGAGCGCGGCACCATCACGCCGTTCGGCAGCACGACCGCGTGGCCGGTCGTCGCCGACGCGACCATCCCGGGCCGGACGGTCTCGATGGGCGCCGGCGAGCACGGCTACTCCCTCTTCGTCGAGGCGGACGACCTCATCCGCGCCTTCGGCGCCACCGTCGCCGACATCACCGACCCCGAGTAGCCCATCCATGGGTCGCAACACGCCGCATGCGATCACGCCTTGCGGCGTGTTGCGTCCCATGGATACCGAAGCTGTGGATAACCAGCACGGCGAGGGGACGGGTTTGCCAGGGTAGTCGGCATGCCACGCCCCGCAGACCTTCCCCCGATCGCCCGTTCGTCGTCCTTCTCCACCCTCGCCGCGCAAGGCGCGGGCGTCTCGCGGTCGCGGCTGCGGCGCAAGGACCTGACGGCGCCGTATCGCGGCGTCCGGCGGGCGTCGACCGCCCCCATGTCGCTCGACGAGCGCTGCCGGGCCTACTCACGGGTCATGCCGGACGGCATGTTCTTCAGCCACTCGACCGCCGCTGCGCTGTACGGTCTGCCGTTGCCCCCCACCGACCACGAGATGCTGCACGTCGGCGCAGCTCGTCCGCGCCGGGCGCCGCGCGCCGCCGGGATCGTCGGCCATCGCGTCTCCCTCGACGAAGGGCGAATCGTCGGACTCCGCGGCCTTCCCGTTCCTGCGCCGGTCGAAGTGCTCCTCGAACTCGCCGGGATGTTGGGGCACGATGACCTCGTGCGCGCCGGGGATGCGCTCGTCCGCCGCACGGATCCGCTGTCGTCGCTGGAGGAGCTCCGCGCGGCGATCGCCCAAGGGCACGGCAGACCGGGCATCCGGACACTGCGCACAGCCGCCGAGTGGATGCGCCCACGCACCGACTCTCCGATGGAGACCACTCTTCGCCTGGCCCTGGTGCGTGCAGGTCTGCCCGAGCCGAACATCAACCACGTCATCGACATCGGCGATGGCCGGAGCGCGCATCTCGACCTCGCCTACCCGAGCCACCGGCTAGCGATCGAATACGACGGAGACCATCACCGGACCAACGACCGGCAGTATCACCTCGACGGGGACAGGCTCTGGCGGATCGAGAAGCGGGGGTGGCGGATCGTGCGCCTCAACCGCTCCCACATGGCCCGTGCAGGAGAGGAAGCCGTCCGCCGCGTGCGGGACGCCCTGGCATCCATGGGCCGCAACACGCCGCTATGAAGAATGCGGAACGGCGTGTTGCGTCCCATGGATCACGACGGGAGGGCGCAGGTGTCGCCGCCGCAGACGGCGGCGGGGGCGCCCAGCGGGACGAGCGCCGGGCGCGGCGAGGGCGCAGCGGGCGCCGCCGCCGCCTCCTGCGGAGCTGCGGCGGCCTCGCCGCTCACGCGGTCACCGCCGCGCGCTCGGACCAGACCTGCTCCAGGACCTGGGCGAACGTCTGCGCGTCCTGGGCGCCGGACACCCCGTACTTGCCCTCGATGACGAAGAAGGGGACGCCGTTGATGCCGTACTCGATGGCGGTCGACTGGTCGGCGCGCACGTCGGTGAGGTACTGGTTCGACTGGAGAGCGGCCACCGCCTCCGCGCGGTCCAGTCCGACCTCGGCGGCGAGGTCGGCGAGGTCCTCGATGCGGCCGACGTGGCGGCCCTCCACGAAGTACGCGCGGAAGAGGCGCTCCGCCAGCTCCAGCTGCTTGCCGTTGGCCTTCGCGAAGTGCAGCAGCTCGTGAGCCTTCACGGTGTTGGTGTGCTTCAGGTGCTCGAAGTCGTAGTCGAGGCCGACGGAGGAGGCGATGCCGGTCACGCGCTCCAGCATCTGCTGCACCTGGCCGGCGGGAAGGCCCTTGTGGCCGGCGAGGAAGTCGACCTCGCTGCCGTCGAAGTCGACAGGAGTGTCCGGCGACAACTCGAAAGAGTGGTACTCGACCTCGACGGCGCGGCCCTCGCCGGCTCCCGAGAAGAGGCCGCTGCCGGCCTCGAACTTGCGCTTGCCGATGTAGCACCACGGGCACGCGATGTCGGACCAGACGTCGATCTTGATGGGTTCGCTCACGAAAGGGGCAACATCGTGCAGGACTGCAGTTATTCCGACGCCGCGCTGGGCGTGTCCACCGCTCCCCCGAACCGCCGGTTCCGCTGCTGGTACAGCGTCACGGCCTCCCACAGGTCGGTGCGGCTGAAGTCTGGCCACAGCGTGTCGAGGAACACCATCTCGGCGTACGCGCTCTGCCAGAGCAGGAAGTTGCTGGTGCGCTGCTCCCCCGAGCTGCGCACGAACAGGTCGACGTCGGGCATGTCGGGCAGATACAGGTGGCGCTGGATGGTCTTCTCGCTCACCGCGGACGGCCGCAGCCGCCCCGCCGCCACCTCGTCCGCGATGGCGCGAACGGCGTCCGCGATCTCCGTGCGGCCGCCGTAGTTGACGCACATGGTCAGAGTCAGCACATCGTTCCCGGCGGTGAGCCGTTCGGCGTACTGCAGCTCCTTGATCACGGACGACCACAGCCTCGGCTTCCGGCCGGCCCACCGCACGCGCACGCCCCACTCGTTCAGCTGGTCGCGCCGCCGGTGCAGGACCTCGCGGTTGAAGCCCATCAGGAAGCGGACCTCGTCGGGCGAGCGCTTCCAGTTCTCGGTCGAGAAGGCGTAGACGCTGAGGTGCTTGACCCCGGCCTGGATGGCTCCCGCGACCACGTCGAGCAGTGCGGCCTCCCCTGCCCGGTGGCCCTCGATCCGGGTCAGGCCCTGACGGTTCGCCCAGCGGCCGTTGCCGTCCATGACGATGGCGACGTGCGATGGGACGCTGCCCGCGGGGAATGCGGGAGGGTACACCCCGGTCCAGTCGAGCGGGCGGTACTCCACCGCGTCCTTGTGCGTGTACGGCTTCGGACTCATCCACTCGCCTTCTGGTCGTCGCTGTCGTGCGCCACGTGCTGGAGCGAGCGCAGCCCGCGCTCCAGGTGCCACTGGGTATACGCCGCCACCACGCCGTTGGCGCGGCCGCGGGTGGTCTCGGTCGCGGCCTCCGCAGCCTCCCAGTCGCCGGTCAGCAGCGCGCCGAGGAGGGCGATGGTGTCCGCGTCGACCCGGGGTGCGCCCTGCGGCGCGCAGTCGTCGCACACCACGCCGCCGAGCTGCACGACGATGTGGGTGTGCGGGCCCGGGGTGCCGCAGCGCGAGCAGTCCTGGAAGCTGGGCGCCCAGCCCGCGAGCGACAGCGCACGCAGCAGGTAGGAGTCGAGCGTGAGCCCGGCGCCGTGCTCCCGGCGCGAGAGCGAGCGCAGCGCGCCGACCAGCAGGAGGTACTGCTGCAGGGACGCCTCGGCGTCGGTCAGCCGGTCGGCCGCCTCCACCATCGCGTTCGCGGCCGTGTAGCTGGCGTAGTCCTCGGCGATCAGAGCGCCGTACGCGCCCAGCGTTTCGGCCTGCGTGATCACGTCGAGGCTGCGTCCCTCGTAGAGCTGCACGTCGGCGACCATGAACGGCTCGAGCCGCGACCCGAACCGGGACGCCGTCCGCCGTACGCCCTTCGCGACCGCGCGGATCTTGCCGTGCTGCCGGCTGAGCATGGTGACGATGCGGTCGGCTTCCCCCAGCTTGTGGGTGCGGAGCACGACGGCTTCATCACGGTAGACAGGCACACTCCAGTATCGCGCGCGCGCCTGACAACAGACGGCGAGGCGCGGCCGCCGGAGATGGTACATATGGTGGGTGAGCACCACCGCCCTCTCCATCCCGCTCTGGGGCGACCTCATCGCCGTCGGCGTCGGCAGCCTCCAGGGCGCCATGTTCGCGGCGGGGTTCCGCGACCGCCGGCTGGACCTCCTCGGCGTGGCCATCATCGGCGTGGCGACGGGCATCGGCGGCGGTCTGCTGCGCGACATCCTGCTCAACGTCACCCCGGTGGCGCTGCAGTCGAACTGGTACCTCCCCGCCACCGTCGTCTCGGCCCTGCTCGGGATGCTGCTGATCCGCCTATTCCGCCGGCTCGACCCCGTCATCACCTTCCTCGACGCGCTCACCATCGGGCTCTTCGGCGCGATCGGCGCGAGCAAGGCACTGGCGCTCGGTCTGCCGGAGGTCCCCGCGGTGTTCGTCGGGGTCGTCGCCGCCGTCGGCGGGTCGATCCTCCGCGACGTGCTGCTCAACCTCCCGATCGCGCTGATGCACGTCGGCTCGCTCTATGCGGTCGCCGCGGGCGCGGGGACGATCGTGCTCGTCGGGATGATCGACCTCGGCGTGCCGCTGACGGTCGCCGCGATCGTCTGCGTGGTCGTGACGCTGGTCATCCGGCTGCTCGCGGTGCGGTTCGGGTGGAGCCTGCCGGAGCAGCGCGAGCTGGGCCGCATCCGCACACCCCGCTGGATGGTGTTCGGCCGCCGCCCGAGCGCCTCCCGCACCGCGGAGCGCACGGACACCGGCGCCATCCCGCGCTACCGGATCGACAAGCCCGGCGACTGAGCCGCTACGAAACGATGGGGCGCAACACGCCGCCCCGCGGGAGCGGGAACGGCGTGTTGCGCCCCATGGATCGCTACGCGGAGACGAGCTCCGCGGCTTCGCGGCCCGCGGCCGAGCGGACGGCGCGGTTGACCGCCGAGACCACGGCCTTGAACGACGCCGTGGTGGTGTCCCCGTCGATGCCCACGCCCCAGCGGCGCTGGCCGTCGACGTCCAGCTCCACGTAGGCCGCCGCCTGCGCTGACTCGCTCGCCGACAGCGTGTGCTGCGAGTAGTCGTACAGGTGGGCGTCCACACCGTGCTGGTGCAGGATGTCGAAGAAGGCCGCAATCGGGCCGTTGCCCTCGCCGGTGGCCTTGGAGACGGTGTCCCCGTCGCGCAGCGTCACCGTGAGCACGACGTGCTCGCCCGTCTCGTTGGTCGTCGTGGTGCTGCCCAGTTCGAACCGGCCCCACTTGGCGTCCGGGTCGCTCGACGGCGCGGGCAGGTACTCGTCCTGGAAGATGTCCCAGATCTGGTCGCTCGTGACCTCGCCGCCCTCGGCGTCGGTCTTCGCCTGCACGACGCCGGAGAACTCGATCTGCAGCTTCCGCGGCAGGTCGAGCGCGTGGTCCGTCTTCAGCAGGTAGGCGACACCGCCCTTGCCGGACTGCGAGTTGACCCGGATGACCGCCTCGTACGAGCGGCCCAGGTCCTTCGGGTCGATGGGCAGGTACGGTACGGCCCAGACCAGGTCGTCGACGGAGACGCCCTGCTCGGCGGCCCGCGCCTCCATCGCCTCGAAGCCCTTCTTGATGGCGTCCTGGTGGGAGCCGCTGAACGCGGTGAACACCAGGTCGCCGCCCCACGGGCTGCGCTCCCCGACCGGCAGCTGGTTGCAGTGCTCGACCGTGCGCTTGATCTGGTCGATGTCGCTGAAGTCGATCTGCGGGTCGATGCCCTGCGTGAACAGGTTCACGCCCAGTGTCACCAGGTCGACGTTGCCGGTGCGCTCGCCGTTGCCGAACAGACACCCCTCGATGCGGTCGGCGCCGGCCATGTAGCCGAGCTCCGCGGCGGCCACGGCCGTGCCGCGGTCGTTGTGCGGGTGCAGCGACAGGATGACGTTCTCGCGGTGGTTCAGGTGGCGCGACATCCACTCGATCGAGTCGGCGTAGACGTTCGGCGTCGCCATCTCGACGGTCGCGGGCAGGTTGATGATGACCTTGCGCTCCGCCGTCGGCTCGAACACCTCCAGCACCTGGTTGCAGATGTCGGCGGCGAACTCCAGCTCCGTGCCGGTGTACGACTCGGGCGAGTACTCGTAGTAGATCGTGGTGCCCGGCACCAGCGACTCGTACTGGCGGCACAGGCGGGCGCCGTTCAGCGCGATGTCGACGATGCCCTGCTGGTCGGTGCGGAAGACGACCTCCCGCTGCAGGATGCTGGTCGAGTTGTACAGGTGGACGATGGCCTGCTTGGCGCCGACCAGCGACTCGTACGTGCGCTTGATCAGGTGGTCGCGCGACTGGGTCAGGACCTGGATGGTGACGTCGTCCGGGATGGCGTCCTCTTCGATCAGGCTGCGGACGAAGTCGAAGTCGGTCTGGCTCGCCGACGGGAAGCCGACCTCGATCTCCTTGTAGCCCATCCGGACCAGCAGGTCGAACATGATGCGCTTACGCTCGGGGCTCATCGGGTCGATGAGGGCCTGGTTGCCGTCGCGCAGGTCGACCGCGCACCAGCGCGGCGCCTGGTTGATGCGGTTCGACGGCCACGTGCGGTCCGGCAGGTCGACGCGGATCTGCTCGTGGAACGGTCGGTACTTGTGGATCGGCATGGCGCTCGGCGCCTGCGTGTTCTTCATGGTCTGCTTCCTCTTCGCGGGATGTGGTGGAGAGCCGACGACGAACTCCGCGACGAGTGAGGCCCGGAACTAGGACTCGTCGCGGCAGCTAAGGAGGAGCAGACCGTACACAGCACCGAGGGTACCACGGCCGGTCGGACGTCAGCGGTCCTTGAAGTAGCGGAAGAGGTCTCGCTCACGGGACATCGCCGCGCCGAGAACCGTCCCGGCGAGCCCACCCAGGGCGGCGGTGACGGGAAATCGCAGTTCGGCGGCGGCGACGGCCGCGAAGTCGCGACCCTCGGCGGCGGCGAGGATCAGGGCGACGCAGGCGCCGACGCACGCCGCCGGAACAATCCAGCTCGCCGCCTCCAGGAGCTGCACCGCGATGAGGTCGCGCTTGCACATCCGGCAGTGCAGGGAGGACGCCAACTGGATTCTGCGAAGGCGGAGCGCACCGAGGCCCACCGCGCAGGAGACGATCCCGACCAGCAGAGGAAGGTGGCGCGTGATGCGCGCCTCGAACCGTGCGTGCCCGTCGAAGGACACACCCAGCGAACTGTTGAGTTGAGCAAGCTCAGGGCCGTCGCCGTCGGCGCTCCCGTCGCCGCTCACCGTAGAGAAGAGAAGGGACCTCAGATTCGGGATCTGGGGCCACGCGTCGACCCAGCATTCGTCGAAGAGCGTGTTCGCGGCAGTGACGATGAGGGCGCGATACCCGAAACCGGGACGGCGGCCGTCGTCAGGATACGCGTAGTGACCTGCGATCCGAGCGGTTCCCTCGACCGCATCGAAGCTCGCACCCGTGCCGAGGTGCAGAAGGTCGGCCGCCTCGTCCGACAGCACGACCCCTTCTCCCGGGTCGAGGTCACCCGTGAGGAGGCGAGGAAAGTGCGGCGTCACCTCGCTGACGGGGATGGGAGCGTCGGGAAGGACGACAGAGGTGAGCTTGTCGTCGGTCGCGCGCACTGCGCCCGAGGCGCGGACGCCCGGAATCCGCCCAAGCGCCTCGCAGCGCGCCCCGTCGATCCGGCCTGGCGCGTCGACCGTCAGAACAGAGGCCGCGGACCTCTGGAACCGATCCGCCTCCGCGATGATCTGGCGGATCGTCAGGCCATCGACGAAGATCGCTGCGACCACAACGGAACCCAAGAGCATGGCGAGCAGGACGGTGCGCGTCGTTCCCGTGCCGACGTTTCGATACGCCTCGTAAAAGAGCGCGCGGACCGTCATCCGGCTCCTTGTCACGGTGACGCGTCCGGTCGACAGCGGCTCAGGTCGACGTGGTCGGTGCAGACCTCGCGCGTTCGATGGTCGTGGGTGGCCACGACGACGATGGTCTGGGCGGATGCGGTCACTGCCAGCGCCTCGTTGACCCTGTCGGCCGTGAGTGGGTCGAGCTGCGCGGTCGGCTCGTCCACCAGCAGAAGGTGCGGGGCTGCGGCGAGGCCTCGGGCCAGCATCAGCCGCTGCGCCTCTCCGCCGGACAGTCGGCGGAAGTCACGCTCCGCCACGTCGCTCAACCGGAAGCGATCGAGGAGCGTCCGCGCCTTCTCGTCGGCGTCTCGTGGAGAGAGCCCCTGTGCGAGGAAAGCGAAGCTCACGTGGTCCACGGCCGAGCGGCGGGGACTCCCGTGTGGATTCTGGAAGACCCAGCCGACCCTTTCGACATCCTGGCGATCGATGGTGCCCTCCACGGGCCTCGTCCAACCCGAGAGGATCGCGAGCAGCGTGCTCTTTCCCGATCCGGAGGGCCCGGTCACCGCGTAGACCCTGCCGGGGACGAGGCGTAGGCTCAGCCCGCGAAAGAGCCACGGACTTCCGGCGAAACGATGCCCCAGGCTGTCGGCGATCACCGGCATGGCGGCTGCCTCTTCGGCGCGATCTCGACGGTGGACGGTGGAGTCGAGCGGTCGACGAGAACGAAGGTCTCACCGAGCTGCGAGCCGACGACCGTGACCGGGATGCTGACCTTTCCGCTTCGGATGCACCCTTTCTGGTCGCCGACCGCGAACACCGCCGTCGGCGGCACCGCTGTCACCCTGATCGGCGTCGCGAGCCGATACTGCGCGGTGATGGTCGAGGACTCCGTGCTCTTCCTTGCCAGCTGGACGGTTGCCGTCTTCGTGAGGCTTTCCAGGGCGGCCGGATCGGTGACGGCGCCGTCCTCCCCCACCGGAACGGTCTGCCCGTCGAGAGCGAGCAGGCGCTCGCCGGGAAGCGGTGCCTCCGGCAGCCGGGTGATCCTCAGAGCGGTGATCGCTCCGGGGACGGTCGCCAGGGTGCCTCCGGCCTCTACCGTGCTGCCGACGCTCTGATCGCACGATTCCGGCGCCGTCGTCGGCGCGGGGATCCACAGGATCCGCGAGGCGGGCACCGTCTGCGATCGGTAGGCGGTGTCCCCGATACTCCGCATGAGTTTCGTCATCGCCGCGAGCGTGCCGCCTCCGATGGTGCCGTCGGCGGCAACGGGGTACCCTAACCGCGCCAGCTCGCTCTGCAGTGCGGTGACGTCCTCGCCCGTGTCGCCGAGGGCGAGGTCACGCCAGAGCGGAACCGCCGTTGCGAGGCTGACGACCGCCACGCTGTTCACCGCCAGGGAAGAGGCCCCCGACTCGAAGGGCTGCACGCCGCACCGCGACCGGGTGATGCGGCCGGCGATCGGGCTGGTGATCGGTATCTCCGGACCTTGCGCGACCGTGAGCTCGACGCGGCGCTCGTCCCGGAACTCCGACGACGTGACCGGAACACTCGTGGCCGGTCCGGCAGTGCTGAGGGTCGTCGGGGTCGCGGGCGCCAGGAAGAGCACCGCCCCACTCGCGCCGAGCGCGGCGGCGGTGATCGCCCCGATCGCGTACAGGCCGATGCGGGGAACCGAGATCCTCCGTGCTGCGCTCACCGGGCGTCTTTCGGAGCAGGTGCTTCAGTCGGCATTCATGAGCCCCAGCGGATCGTAGCTGCACTCCTGCATCACCTTCGCTCCCTCTCCGTCGTGCGTCGAGAACGGAAAGGAGTCGTTCTGGGAGTCCCTGGTGTAGTCCTTCGCGCTGTACCCCGGGGGAACCACCTTCTTCTTGACGAAGCAGGCGGCGATGATCGTCGGCCCATCCAGGTTTCGCGGGTTGCTCTTCACCCAGTAGTAGAAGGTGCCGATGGGATACTGTCCCGATTCGTCCGTGCACCGGTCGGTCGCGGCCTGGTTTTCGCTGGTGCTGATCCCATTGAGGTTCTCGGTCGAATAGCTTCCGCCCGGCCCGAAGCCGTCGAATCCGACGGAGGCATCCGCGAGACAGGAACGGAACTTCTGTTCCATCTCTGCGAACTCCTGATCGCTGATCTTGCCGTCTCTCAGCGCGGCCTTCACAAATGGGGAGGTCGCTTTGCGATAGGCGTCGGAGAACTCCTTCGCCCACGGCCCGGTGAAGTCGACGTCCCCGACAGCGATCGTGGTGCCGGGGGCTTCAGTGGCGGCGCACCCGGTGAGGAGCGCCAGGACGATTGCCGACAGCGTGACGGATTCTCTCAGTGCTCGCACAATGCTGTGTTCCTAACGAGGCATCGATGAGGCGACGATGGGTCGAGAAGACCTCGACCCATCGCCTGTCACCTCAGCGGACGGCCGGCTGATAAGTGAACGGTCCGTACACAGTGCCGGTGACGTTGACGGCCACGGTGATCCCCGGGGTGACCCACCCGCTCTTGAAGGTGCCACGAGACGTGCCGACACCGATCAGGTGCGACTTGGAGCCGTGGTAATAGCTCGCCGAGGGCCCGCCACTATGTGTCACAGTCCCCCCGAGTGCGGAGTAGCTGTACGCCTGGGCCGGGGCGGCCAGCAACACCGTCGCCGCCACCGCAGCGACCAGGGCGATGCCCGAACCGATGGTGATCTTCTTCACGCGATCCTCCGTTTCGCCCTCTCGCCCGCACTGTGGGCCAGGTTCTCGAGAGAGTGTCTTGGAAGACTATTGAGTTTCGCGACGGGGGCAGACAGATCTGTCCGCAATTAGTACGTGCATTAGCCCCGTCCCCGGACGAACGTCGCCGCCTGCGCGACGGACAGCTCCGGCAGGTACGCGCGGACGAGCGCGATGCCGATCGCCGGCAGCGCCACCGGGTCGGGGTAGGCCATGATCAGCGGGTGCAACTCGGGCTGGAACTTCTGCTTGAACTTGAGCAGGGAGCGGAATCCGTACACCGGCTCCAGCGAGGAGCTGAGGAAGCCGAGGAGGCGGTCCATGGTGTCCTTGTCGCCCTCGGGCGTGGCCGCGGTGTGTGCCAGGGGCGCGGCCGAGAGGGACATGAACTCGATGCCGTCCTCCTTCATCCGGGTCGCCGCCTCGGCGATGAGGAACTCCATGACGCCGTTGATACTGTCGGGGCGGCGGCGCATGAAGTCGAGCGTCCAGCCGATCACGATGCCGTCGCGGAACGTCGGCAGCCAGCTGGTCACGGCCTCGACCCGGCCGTTCTCGTCGACCGCGAGCATGAGCCGCACCTCCGGGTCGCGCAGCTCGTCGAGGCCGCCGAGGGTGAAGCCCATCTCGGGCAGGTCCTTCTCGGCCACCCACTGCTCGGAGATGTCGGAGAGCTGGACGGTCGTGGTGAGCGGCAGCGCGGCGAAGCTGGTCCACTCCGAGCGGATGCCGGCGCGCTGGGCGCGGTTGATGGACGAGCGCACGTCCTGCCACTTCTTGCCCGTCGTGGCCCAGAGCTGGGGGCGGATGACCGTCTCCTCCGCGACCGTCATCGTCGACCAGCCGAGCCGCTCGAACAGCGGGGTGTAGTGCGCGTCCACGCTGTAGAAGACCGGGATCCAGCCGTTGTCGTCGCAGAAGCGCGCGAAGCCCTGGATGGCGCCGTCGTGCGGTCCCGGCACACCGAACGGGCCGCCCGTGGTGAGCGCGACGCGCCCCTCGACGCGGTACGCGATCGCGCCGCCCGAGACGGGGTCGAACCAGTAGGAGTTGCCCGGCCAGGTGGCCATGTACGAGATCGCGTCGCCGCCGCCGCGGTGCAGCAGGTCGCGCACGTGCGCGGCGTCGCCGCTCGGCTTGCGCCGCAGGCCGCGGCCGAGCACGGCGGGGATGGCGCCGAGGATCGCGACGATCCAGAACACCGTACCGATGTTGTGGTAGACGATCGTGGCGAGCGGGGTGGTCGGTAGGTACTCGACCGGCTCGCGGCGCAGGAAGCTGACCGGCACGAAGCGCTCCAGCACGTCGGCGAGCAGGTCGCCGACATCCACCGGCCGGGTGAACCCGGTGTCCTTCTGCAGCCAGCCGACGAGCACGTACAACCCGACGAGCCCGACGCCGGTGCCGATCAGCAGCAGCACGTACCGGCGGACGGCGCGCATCGACGGCATCACGGTGAAGTGCCGCCGGTAGACCACCAGCAGCACCGCCATCGCGAGCGGCACCAGGGTGGAGAGGCCCAGGATGATCGTGACCTCCCAGTACCGCGGCGAGACGGCGGGGCGGGTCGAGGCGATAGGGAGGATGCCGAAGTACAGCGCCGACAGCAGGGCCAGGAGCCCGTTCACGGCGACCGCGAGCCAGACCGCGAAGCGGCGGCCGCGCAGCAGGCCGTAGGCGGCGACGAGGAGCAGGAGGAGCGGCAGCACCGACAGCAGGACCGGCCCGAGGCCGTTGATGCGCTCCAGGGTGAGGTCGCGGAAGCAGGCGCGCGTCACCGCGAACGCCTGGCAGCGTTCCACGACAGTGGTGGCACTCGGCGCCTCGTTGCTGAACAGCAGGCCGATCGGCGACAGCATCCCGTAGCGGGTGGAGCCGAGCAGGCCGATGACGGGACCGAGAGCCGTGATGGTCAGCGCGGAGGCGAGCAGCACCCGGACCTCGTGGTGGGAGCTGCGCAGCCAGCCTCCGGTCACCCGCGTCTGCCGCAGCAGCGGTCCGAGCCCCAGTCCCGTCAGGACGGCGAGCAGCCGGTAGAGGTCGGACGGCAGTCCCGAGTACAGCAGGTACATGATCGCGACGAGGAGGGTGATCACGCGGATGCGGCGCCGCCACAGCGTCCCGGCGAACGCGCTCGCGGTCATGATCGTGCCGCCGATCGCCGTGAAGACGTCGAGCACGAGGAGTCCGTGCACGTTGCGCGCCCACAGCTCGCCGACGTTGTTCGCCACCACCTGCACGACAGCGCCGACCACGATCCCGACCGCCGCGGTGCCGAAGAACGCCAGCGCCGTGCGCCAGGTGCCCATCAGTCGCTCGGACACTCCGACGAGCGCGACAGTCAGGATGAGCACGACGATCAGCTCGAAGAGGTCGTCCGTGAACAGCACGGCCGTGAACGGCGACCACCAGTGCCCGTCGATCAGTTGGATGGCGCCGGCGCCGACCCAGCCGCGGAGCGGCCGATGCGGCCCGCGCAGCGGACCGGTGGCCAGCGCGAGCACGAGGATCAGGAGCGTCACCCCGGTGGTGAAGGGATGCTGGACGATGAGCCTGCCCGTGCGGGCGAGCACAGCGCGAGGTTTCACGAACCCAGCCCCATCTGCCGCGCGATCGCCGGGAAGCCGTGCGCCAGCACGTAGCGCACCGTCTTCCAGTCGTGGGCGGTTCCGGGCGAGATCAGCAGCTGAGCCTTCACACCCGCGGCCGTCGCATCGTCGTAGAGCTTGTGGGCGAAGGCGGTGTACTTGGCGTCGTTCTGACCGGCGCCGAACACCATCGTCGAGTCGCGGTACGGCGCGTGGGCGGCCAGCGCCGCGGCAGGCTGCGCCTTCTCGTACGCGGCCTTCGACCCGTCGAATCCGGTCTGGATGGTCAGCTCCTCGTTCCCCAGTGTCGGCCCGAGCTCGCTCGACGAGGCCAGCGCCGAACCGAAGAGGTCGGGCCGCCCTGTCGCGAACTGCACGGCGCACGTCGCGCCCTGCGAGTAGCCGAACACCCCCCATCCTGCCGGATCGCTGCTCACCCGCAGGTGCGAACGCACCCAGTCGCGCACATCCGTCAGCAGGTAGGTGGCCGAGTTCCCGAAGGTGCGGGAGTCGACGCACATCGGGTTCCGCCCGGGGCCGCCCAGCTGGTCGGCGGCGACCACGATCGGCGCGTAGCCGCCGTGCTTGGCGGCGAACGCGTCCATCGACGCCGCGATGCCGCCCGCGGTGAACATGTCGGCCGGGGCGCCCGGCTGGCCGGAGAGCGCGTACAGCACGGGAAGCGCGGGCGGATCGGCGGTCAGCGCCACCGGCGGGAGGTAGACGACCGCCTCGCGCGCCGGGAAGCGCGACTGCGTCGCCGCGATGCGGACGGTCCCGACCTCCCCCTTCGCCGGCACGGTCGCGCTCCCCGACGTGGTCGCGCGCCAGTTCGTCCCGCTCACGACCTCACCGTGCTCGCTGTGCAGCTGAAGGCCGCGGTACGGCACGACGCCGAGCGCGTCGTTCAGGTTGCGGTAGGCGCCGAAGTCCACGTTGATGCCGCAGAACGCGGACGCGAGGAACACCGGGATGCTGACGGCGGCGATCAGCTTGCGCCACCACCGCGACCGGAAGAGGTTCGCGATCGCGAGGCTCACCCCGCCGAAACCGAGGGCCGTCCACAGCGTCGTCACGGGTGTGAGGGCGACACCGAACACGTCCATCACGTCGTCGACCAGCCACACCACGAACCAGCCGACGAATCCGCCGGCGACCGCGGCGATGAGCCCGGCGAGCGTCCGCCGCCAGGTGGGGCGGATGAGCAGGTAGAGCGCGAGTGCCGCGGCGACGAGGTAGAGCGGGATGAGGAACGACAGTCTGTCGATCCTCAGCGTCATCAGCGGGTCCAGGGCGGGTCCTCTCACGCGGAACGGGCGAACGACTCATTATTCAGCGCTCAGATCACGAGTAGCTGAGGCTCTGTGAGAGTTCAGCCAACTGTCAGCGCGCTCACTCGACCGCCAGGGCCTCCACCGGCGAGACGCGCGTCGCCCGGCGCGTCGGCGCGAGGGCCGCGACGACGGCCAGGACGGCCGCCGCGAAGGCGATCGCCGCGAGGAACGGCCACGGGAGCGCGGGAGCGAGCAGGCCTCCGCCCGGGATCATCCCCAGCAGCGACTGCGCGCCGATCCAGCCGTAGGCGGTGCCGAGCACCAGCCCGGTGACCACCGAGGCGACGACCAGCTGCGCGCTCTCGGCGAGGATCATCCGCCGGATCTGCGCGGCGCTGAAGCCGAGCGCGCGCAGCAACCCGAGCTCGCGCCTGCGCTGCAGCACGCTGACCGAGAGGGTGTTGACCACACCGCACGCGGCGATCACGGCCGAGAAGCCGACCAGCACGGTGAACACCGCGAGGGTGCCGCCGATGACGCCGTCGGCGCCCTCGTACATCCCGGGCTCCTTCGCCGCGGCCTCCCGGATCTGCTGCAGCCATGACGACGCCGCGACGACGAACATGGTGATCAGGGTCACGCCGATCACGAGACCGATCGCGGTGCGCGAGCTGCGCTCCGGGTTCCGCACGGCGTTCGCCGCGGCCAGTCGTCCGGCGGCGCCGCGGCCGAACGCGAGCCCGACCAGACGGAGGACGCCGGGCAGGAAGAACGGCGCGGCCAGCACGATGCCCGTGAACGACAGGATGCCTCCCGCCATCGCGACGAGGACCCCGTAGGAGGACAGGTCGGCCAGCGGGCCGCCGAGGCGGACGAACATGCCGAGGCCGAGCAGCAGTCCGAGCACGAGCAGGGCGACGCCCGGGACGAGCAGGACGAGCGAGCCCGCCAGGCGGCCACGGGTGCGAAGCGCCTGGGCGGGCCGCTCCTGTGCAGCACCGAGCGCCTCGATCGGGGTCACCGTCAGCACGCGCCGGCTGCCCACCCAGGACGCCAGCCAGGTGGTGAGCACCACGACGATCACGGGCGGGACCATCGAGGCGCTGAGCACCGGGTAGGCCGCCTCGGGAAGCGCGCCGACGGCGACGAGCACCCGCACGGCGAGCAGCGACAGCACGGCGGCGGCGGCACCGCCGGCGACTCCGCCGAGCAGCCCGACGGCCAGGCCCTCCCCGGCGACGGAGCGGCGCTGGGCGCGGGAGCTGGAGCCGATCAGTCGCAGCAGCGCGATCGTGCGCGTCCGGCCGGCGATCACCGTGGCGAACGTGTTGGTGGTGACGATCGCGCCGACGTAGACGGCCACCGCGAAGAAGATCCCGGCCACGACCGCGAGGGCGATCCGCACCGAGCCGTGCTCCCCCATCTGCGAGGCGCCGATGTAGGCGCCCAGCACGTTGACACCGCCGACCAGCGCGACGCCGAAGGCCGAACTGAGCGCGGCGACCAGGATGCCGGCGCGGTGGTCACGCGCATTGGCCCGGAAGGCGGAGAGCGGGCGGCTCACGCGCGCGCCTCCATCCCGAGCATGAACGTGGAGATCTCCTCGGCCGAGGACGGGCTGCGCTCCGCTGCGACGCGCCCATCGGCGAGGAACACGATGTGGTCGGCGAAGCTCGCGGCGACCGGGTCATGCGTCACCATGGCGATGCTCTGGCCGAAGGTGCGGGCCGCCTCCTGCAGCACCCCCAGCACCTCCCGGCCGGTGCGCGAGTCCAGGTTGCCGGTGGGCTCATCGGCGAAGACGAGATCGGGACGCGTCGCCAGCGCCCGCACGATCGCGGCGCGCTGCTGCTGGCCTCCGGAGAGCTCGTGCGGCCGGTGGGTCAGACGCCCGGTGAGGCCGAGCGTCTCGACGAGGTGGTCGATCCACTCGGACTGCTCGCGGGTGGGCCGGCGGCCGTCGAGCTCGAACGGGAGCAGGATGTTGCCGCGCACATCCAGCGTCGGCACCAGGTTGAAGGACTGGAAGACGAAGCCGATCCGGCGGCGGCGCAGCAGGGTCAGCTCCGCGTCGCCGAGGTGGGTGATCTCGGTGTCGCCGAGGAACACGCGTCCGTCGGTGACGGAGTCGAGGCCGGCCATCACGTGCATCAGCGTCGACTTGCCGGACCCGCTCGGGCCCATGACGGCCGTGAACCGGCCGGCCGGGATGCCGAGGGTGACCCCGTCGAGCGCGTTCACGCGTCCGGCCCCGGTGCCGTAGGTCTTCGTGGCCGCGTCGACGCGCGCCACCGTTTCGGTGAGAGTCAGCTCCATGCATCCAACGCTACGGAGCGGCGTCGCGCGGCGGATCGGGCCGCGGGGCGATCCTGTGTCCTCCCTGAGGATGATGCCGAGGCGGACGCCGGGCTACTCGCCGCCGGTCAGACCGTGCTCGAACGCGTAGACGACCATCTGCACGCGGTCGCGGAGCCCGAGCTTGGCGAGGATGCGCGAGATGTGCGTCTTCACCGTCGCCTCCGAGAGGAACTCCCCTCCGGCGATCTCCGCGTTGCTCAGCCCGCGGGCGGCGAGCACGAAGATCTCCCGCTCGCGCGAGGTCAGCGACGCGAACTCCGGCGGCTCCTGCCGGCTCGGCTGCGCCGCCGAGAAGTACTCGAACAGCTCGCGCGTCGCCCCTGCCGCGATCACCGCGCTGCCCGCGTGCACCGTGCGGATGGCGGCGAGCAGGAACTCGGGCTCCGCGTCCTTCAGCACGAACCCGGAGGCGCCCCCGCGGATCGCTCGCGCGGCCGCCTCGTCGAGGTCGAAGGTGGTCAGCACCACGATCCGCGGCGGCGTGCGCCCGGCGCGCTCGGCGTCCGCGATGATCGTGCTCGTCGCCGCGATGCCGTCCATCACGGGCATCCGGATGTCCATCAGCACCACGTCCGGGCGGGTCTCCGCGGCCACCCGCACCCCCTCCTCGCCGTTGCCGGCCTCGCCGGCGAACTCGAGGTCCGGTTGCGAGCCCAGCAGCATCCGGACGCCGGCGCGGAACAGCGGCTGGTCGTCCACCAGAAGCACGCGGATGGGCGGCGCCACGACCGCGGCGCCGCTCACGCCGCCGCCCCCGGCAGGAACGCGGTGACGACGAACTCGCCGTCGCGCCCCTCGGCGGTCAGCCAGCCGCCGGCGAGGGACGCGCGCTCGCGCATCCCCGGCAGGCCGTGGCCGATCCGCAGCAGCGAGCCGGAGGTCGTCGGTTCGGGGGTGGTGTTCCTCATGGTGTTCCTCACGGTGATGACGAGGCCGGGGCCGCGGTCGGCGGGCGCCTCGGCGAGCACGACGCCGGCCGGGCGGCTGGTGTCGCCGTGGCGCAGTGCATTGGTGAGCGCCTCCTGCACGATGCGGAAGGCGGCGAGCTGCTGCGCGGAGCCGAGCCCCGCGATGTCCCCCTCGCGCTCCAGCGTGACGGGGAGGCCGGCCGAGCGGATGTGCTCGACCGTCTGGTCCAGGTCGGCCAGCGACGGCTGCGGGCCGTCGTGCGCACCGGCCGGGCGCCCCGGCTCGGGCTGCGACTGGCGCAGTTCCGCCAGCAGCACCCGCACGTCGCCGAGGGCGGATCGCGCGGTGGACGCGATGGTCGCGAGCGCCTCGTCCACCGCCTCCGGGTCGGTCTGGCGGGCGTACCTGGCGCCGTCCGCCTGCGCGATCACGACGGCGAGCGAGTGGGCCACGACGTCGTGCATGTCGCGGGCGATGCGGGTGCGCTCCTGCTCGACCACCACATCCTGGACGGCGCGGTTGCGGTCGAGCTCCGCCTCCACCCTGGCGCGGCGCGCGACCCGGGCGTTGCGCCACGTGCGCACGAGCAGGCCGAGCACCCACGACAGCCCGAGGACGGTCACGCTGACCACGAAGAGGAAGGCGAACTGCAGCGCCACGCCGGCGATTTGACTGGACAGCAGGTCGTAGTACCCCTGGGCGACGGCCGCGGTGACCGTCAGGTACAGCGCGGCGACGAGCGCGCCGACACCCGCCGAGATGAGACCGGCGCCGCGGACGATTCGGTCGCCGTACGCGGCCGTCGCGTAGAGCACGATCAGCACCGCGATGTCGCTGACCAGGATGCTGTGCCCGGTCGTCATCTGCAGCACGGCCCCGAGCCAGGCGAGCGACAGGGATACCGCGGGCGACATCCGCCGCAGCGCGATCGCCACGGCGAACGCCGTCGTGACGAGGAAGCCCGCCCGATCCCAGACGCCGCCGACGAGAAGGCAGAACGCGGTGAAGGCGACGGCGCCCGCGATGTCGAACGTGAGCTGGGCGCGCGTCAGTCTGCGCACGAGCTCGGGGCGGGACGGGTCGTCCTCCGTCTGCTCGGCCCCGCCGCTCGACGCCAGCCAGACCAGCACGGAGGTCGCCGTGCCGTGCTGCGCCGTCTGCGCCGCACGCTGCCGGGCGACCAGGAAGCCGAGCAGCCAGGCAGCGACGAAGATGACGGCGAGCAGGAGGCTCATCAGCAGCACGCCGATGCCCTGGCTGGTGTAGTACCCGGCGATCACCGGACCGAACTGCGGGAACTTCAGGTCGCCGCGCACGGTGAACAGGTAGGCCACGGCCGGTCCGAGCAGGATGGCGGAGGCGAAGTCGAGCCAGCGCAGCACCCGCCCGCCGTGGGCTGCGACCCCCACGAGCACGGCGACCACCGCCACGGCGGCGATCACCCGGTACGGGGCCTCCAGCGATTCCTGCTCGGTCAGCTCCAGCAGCACGCCCACCCAGAGCAGCCCGAGCGCGACCCCGGGAAGGATGCGCGACAGCGCGATCGCGGCGGTGTAGAAGACGAGGGCGAGCGTGGCCGCCATGTCGTACGGCAGCCCGGTCAGGAACCACGCCGCGAACAGCGCGAGCGCCAGCGCCGGCTCGAGCACCCAGCGGTAGGGCGCGAGCGCGGCGAGCGGTCGGCGGAGGTCGGGCATGCCTCTACGGTACGGTGCGGGCGCACAGCGGCCGGCATCCGGAGGGCGGAATCATCCTCGGGATGTACGCACCGCCGGACGCGCCGGCCCGGCCGCTCAGAAGCCCAGGCGGCCGAGCTGCTTCGGGTCGCGCTGCCAGTCCTTCGCGACCTTCACGCGGATCGACAGGAACACGTGCCGGCCGAGCAGTTTCTCGATCGGCCCGCGGGCCGCCGCCCCGACGTCGCGGATGCGGCTACCGCCCTTTCCGATGACGATCGCCTTCTGGCTGTCCCGCTCGACGAAGAGGTTGGCGTAGACCTCGACCAGGTCTTTGTCGTCGCGCTCCACGATGTCGTCGATGGTGACGGCGAGCGAGTGCGGCAGCTCGTCCTCCACCCCTTCGAGCACGGCCTCGCGGATGTACTCGGCGATGCGGTCCTCCAGACCCTCGTCGGTGATCGCCTCGTCGGGGTAGAGCGGCGCCTCCGAGAGCGGCAGCAGCTTCATCAGTTCGGAGCTGAGCGTCTCCAGCTGGATGTGGCTCGCCGCCGAGACGGGCACGATCGCCTCCCACTCGCGCAGCGCGGAGACGGCGAGCAGCTGTTCGGCCACCTGAGCCTTGCCCGCGGCGTCGACCTTGGTCACGATCGCGACCTTCTTCGCCCGCGGGTACGCGTCCAGCTGCTCGTTGATGAAGCGGTCGCCCGGCCCGATCTTCTCGTCGGCCGGCACGCAGAAGCCGATCACGTCCACGTCGCCGAGCGTCGACTGCACCAGCGTGTTGAGCCGCTCGCCGAGCAGGGTGCGCGGGCGGTGGATGCCCGGCGTGTCCACGAGGATCAGCTGGCCGTCCTTCTGGTGCACGATGCCGCGGATGGCCCTGCGGGTCGTCTGCGGCTTCGAGCTGGTGATGGCGACCTTCTCGCCCACGAGCGCGTTGGTGAGGGTCGACTTGCCGACATTCGGTCGGCCGACGAATGAGACGAATCCGGCGTGGTAGTCGGTCACGATCTGGTCTCCTGGGTGGTGTGGCGGTGGTCGGCGTGGCGGTCGGCACGGCGGTCGCCGTGGCGGTCGGGCTGGCGGTCGCCGGCATGCGGCACCGGCCCGGTCGCGGCGTCGCCCTCGGGCAGCAGGGCGACATCCCGTTCGACGAGCACCGTGGCGACGTGCTTGTGCCGGCCCTCGATCCGGTCGACGGTGAAGCGCAGCCCGTGCACGGTGACGGTCGAGCCGACCTCGGGCAGCCGGCCGAGCGCCTTGGTGACGAGCCCGCCGACGCTGTCGACGTCCTCGTCCTCGATCTCCAGGTCGAACAGCTCGCCCAGATCGTCGATGGGAAGCCTGGTGGCGATGCGGTACACGCCCTCGGCGAGCGGCTGGATGAGCGCGACCTCGTGGTCGTACTCGTCCGAGATGTCGCCGACCAGCTCCTCGATGAGGTCCTCGAGCGTGACCAGCCCGGCGATGCCGCCGTACTCGTCGACGACCATGGCCAGGTGGTTGGACTCGCGCTGCATCTGCGCGAGCAGCGCGTCGGCCTTCTGCGACTCCGGCACGAACAGGGCGGGCCGCGCGAGCTCGCGCACGGTGAGCTCGTCGGCGCCGAGAGGTCGCTCGTAGCTGAGCTTCGCGGCGTCGCGCAGGTACAGGATGCCGACCACCTCGTCCGGGTCTCCCCCGTCGATCACCGGCATGCGCGAGACGCCGGTGGAGAAGAACAGACCCATCGCCGTGCCGAGCCCCGCCGTCGAGTCCACCGTCTTCATGTCGGTGCGCGGGATCATCACCTCGCGCACGACCGTCGCGTTGAACTCGAAGATCGAGTGGATGAGCTCGCGGTCGTCCTCCTCCAGCACGTCGAACTCGGTGGCCTCGTCGACGATGGAGAGCAGCTGCTCCTCGCTCGTCACCGGCGCCGACCGGGCCCGCGACGGCGTCACCCGGTTGCCGAGGGCCACGAGTCCGCCGGGGATCGGCCCGAGCACCACCCGGACGAACCGGACGATCGGCGCGGCGAGCCGCAGCAGCACGGTCGAGTTGGCCCGGCCGACGCTGCGCGGGCTCACCCCGACCAGCACGAACGACACGGCCGTCATGATCAGGGCGGCGAGGATGAGGGACACCCACCACTGCTCGAAGATCTGCTCGAACGCGAGCGTCACCAGCACGGCCGCGGTGGTCTCGGCGAGGAGGCGAGTGAATCCGACGGCGTTCTGGTACGCGCCCGGGTCCTGCGAGATCGCCAGCAGCGACTTCTTCGCCCGGGAGGTCTCGGCCAGGTCGGAGAGGTCGCCGCGCGACTGCACGCCGAGGGCCGCGTCCACCGCGGCCATGAGGCCGCCGAAGGCCACCAGCAGGAACGCGACGATGAAGAACAGCGCCTGCAGCATCTCAGGCCCTAGCGCTGTCGGTCGTAGCGCCCGAAGCCGACGAGGATGTCGCGCTGGATGGCGAACATCTCGCGCTCCTCGGCCGGCTCGGCGTGGTCGAACCCGAGCAGGTGCAGGATGCCGTGCGTGGTCAGCAGCAGCAGCTCGTCCTGCAGGGTGTGGCCGGCGGTCTCGGCCTGCACCTGGGCGACCTGCGGGCACAGCACCACGTCGCCGAGCAGGCCCGCGGGCGACGGCTCCTCCTCGGTGCCGGGGCGGAGCTCGTCCATCGGGAAGCTGAGCACGTCGGTCGGGCCGGGCTCGTCCATCCACTGCACGTGCAGCTGCTCCATGGCGGCCTCGTCGACGAGCACGATGGCGAGCTCGGCGTCCGGGTGCACGTGGAGGATGTCGAACGCGTACGCGGCGAGCCGCTGCAGGGCGGACTCGTCCACCTCGATGGTCGACTCGTTGTTGATCTCGATGCTCACGGCGGCCCTTATCGTCGCTTCGGGAGGTGGTCTCGCATGCCGCTGCGGCGCTCGGCGCGGTTGGCGAACTCGGCCGCCTGCTCGCGCTCGTAGTGCCGCGCCTGCTGGCGTGCGTCGTACTCGGTATAGGCGTCGACGATCCGGCCGACGAGGCTGTGCCGCACGACGTCTTCGCTGGTCAGCCGGGCGAAGTGGATGTCGTCGATGCCGTTCAGCACGCGCGTCACCAGCCGCAGGCCGCTGGCCGCATTGGGCAGGTCGACCTGGGTGATGTCGCCGGTGACGACCATCTTGGAGTTGAAGCCGAGACGCGTCAGGAACATCTTCATCTGCTCCGGCGTCGTGTTCTGCGCCTCGTCGAGGATGATGAACGAGTCGTTGAGCGTGCGGCCGCGCATGTACGCCAGCGGCGCCACCTCGATCGTCCCGGCCGCGAGCAGCTTCGGCACGAGGTCCGGGTCCAACATCTCGTTGAGCGCGTCGTAGAGCGGCCGCAGGTAGGGGTCGATCTTGTCGGTCAGCGTGCCGGGCAGGTAGCCCAGCCGCTCCCCCGCCTCGACGGCCGGGCGCGTCAGGATGATGCGGGTGACCTCCTTGCGCTGCAGCGCCTGCACGGCCTTGGCCATGGCGAGGTAGGTCTTGCCTGTTCCGGCCGGACCGATCCCGAACACGATGGTGTTGTGGTCGATCGCGTCGACGTACTGGCTCTGGCCGAGCGTCTTCGGGCGGATGCTCTTGCCGCGCGCGGTCAGGATGGCCTGCCCGAGCACGTCGGACGGGCTCAGGTTGAGGTCGGTGCCGAGCATGCGGGCGGAGCTCGTGACCTCGGCGGGCGAGAGCTCCTGGCCGTTCCGCACCATCTGCAGCAGCTCCTCGACGAGGCGCTGCGCCGCGCCCACCTGGGTCGCGTCGCCGGTGAGCGTGATCTCGTTGCCGCGCACGTGCACGTTCACGAGCGGGTACTGCCGCTCGAGCGTGGTGAGCAGGCGGTCCTGCGGGCCGAGCAGGCGGACCATCTGCACGCCGTCGACGCTCAGGCGCGCCTCGGCGCCGTGCTCCCCCGCGTTCGACGGGCCCTGGGTGGCTTCAGAGTTGGCCAAGTGATCCTTCCTGGAGGCTGTGTCCTCTGTCGTTGGCGCTGAGGACATGCGCGTGGACGTGGAACACGGTCTGTCCCGCGCCCGCGCCGGTGTTGAAGACGAGACGGAAGTCGCCGTCGGAGTGCTCGTCGGCCAGCCGCTTCGCGGTGGCGACGAGCTCGGCGAGCAGCGCGGGGTCGCCCGCCGCGAGCTCGGTGACGTCGCGGTACAGCTCCGTCTTGGGCACGACGAGCAGGTGCACCGGCGCCTGCGGCGCGATGTCGCGGAACGCGATGATGCGCTCCGAGTCGTACACCACGTCGGCCGGGATCTCGCCCGCGATGATCCGCGAGAAGATCGAAGGTTCCGTCTCTGCCATGTCCTCCATCCTATTCGCGCGGGCTGACAACGGCCCGGGCTGTCCGCTCTCGGCGTGAAGCTCGCCCCGGCCCTACCAGAGGCCGAGGGCGGCGTTCAGCACGGCGAGGGCGGCAGGGCCGGCGGTGGAGGTGCGGAGCACCGTCGCGCCGAGGCGCACCAGCTCCGCGCCGGCCGCGCGGAACGCGTCCAGCTCCTGCGGCGCGATGCCGCCCTCCGGGCCGACGACGAGCACCAGGTCGCGGCCGTCCGGCGCGATCGCGGTCAGCGGGCGCTCTGCGTCCGGCTCGAGCACGAGCACCCGGGCGCCCGCGGTCAGCGCGGCGACCTGCTTGGTCGTCGCGAGCTCGCGCACCTCCGGCGTCCACGCGCGGATGGACTGCTTGGCGGCCTCGCGCACGATCGCCGCCCAGCGCTCGCGGCCCTTCGCCACCTTCGCGCCCTCCCAGCGGGAGACCGAGCGGGAGGCCGCCCACGGCACCACCGCGTCCACGCCGAGCTCCGTGGCCGCCTGCACCGCGAGCTCGTCGCGGTCGCCCTTCGCCAGCGCCTGCACGAGCGTGATCGTCGGGGCAGGGCGCTCGACGCGCGAGACGGCCTCCACGTCGATCGTCAGCTCGGCGTTCGTCGCCTCGATGACCTCGCCGGAGGCGACGAGGCCGCGGCCGTTGCCGATCAGCACCGACTCCCCCGGCCGCGTGCGGTTCACCGTCGCCGCGTGCTTGGCCTCGGCTCCGGTGAGCGACAGGCGGGCGCCGACCTCGACATCCTCGAGGTCCTCGCGCAGGTAGAGGGACGCCATCGCCGGCTACAGGTGGAGGAAGCGGTCGCGCAGCTTCGCGAACAGACCCTGCTGGAACCGCGCGAGCGACGGCTCCTGCGGCTTGTGGGTCGCCGCGAACTTCTTGATCAGCTCCTTCTCCTTGTGGTCGAGCTTCGTGGGGGTGACCACCTGGATGCCGACCCGCAGGTCGCCCCGGCCGGAGCCGCGCAGGTGCGTGATGCCGCGGTCCTTCACCGTGACGATGTCGGCGGACTGCGTCCCGGGCTTCAGCTCCAGACGGATGTCGCCGTCGAGCGCCTTCACCGTCGCGGTGGTGCCCAGGATCGCATCCGTCATCGACAGCTCCAGCGTGCAGAGCAGGTCGTCGCCGTCGCGGCTGAACACCTCGTGGTGCTTGACCTTGATCTCGAGGTACAGGTCGCCGTTCGGACCGCCCGCGGGGCCGGCCTCGCCGCTGCCCGGCATCTGGAGGCGGAGGCCCGTGTCGACACCGGCGGGGATGTCGACCGGCACGGTGCGGCGCGCCCGCACGCGGCCCTGGCCCTGGCACGTGACGCACGGAGTCGCGATGACGGTGCCGTAGCCGCGGCAGGTGCCGCAGGGGCTCGAGGTCATCACGTTGCCGAGCAGCGAACGCACCGAGCGCTGGATGCTGCCGGTGCCGTGGCAGATGTCGCACGTCACCGGGTGGGTGCCCGGCTGGCAGCAGGAGCCGTTGCAGGTCTCGCAGACGACCGCCGTGTCGACCTCCAGGTCGCGGTGGGTGCCGAAGACGACCTCGTCGAGGTCGACCTCCACCCGAAGCAGGGCGTCCTGGCCCCGCTCGCGCCGGGAGCGCGGGCCGCGGCCCTGGCCGCCACCCCCGCCGAAGAACGTCTCGAAGATGTCGCTGAAGCCGGCGAAGTCGGCGCTCCCGCCCCCGCCGAACCCGCCGGAGCCCCCGAGGTCGTACTGCTGGCGCTGCTGCGGGTCGCTGAGCACGTCGTAGGCGTGCGTCACCAGCTTGAACCGCTCCTGCGCCTCGGCGCTCGGGT
The DNA here is from genome assembly GCF_013359685.1 of Leifsonia sp. C5G2. Taxonomy (GTDB): domain Bacteria; phylum Actinomycetota; class Actinomycetes; order Actinomycetales; family Microbacteriaceae; genus Leifsonia. Next base: position 46,450 of record NZ_JABFMV010000002.1, on the reverse strand, counting down.
TCACGTCCGGGTGCAGCTCGCGCGCGAGCCGGCGGTACGCCTTCTTGATCTCGTCGGGGCTGGCGTCGCGCTCGACGCCGAGGACTTCATAGTGGTCGGCCACGTGGGCTGTTCCTTACCTTGATCGTTCGCTGTTCTGGGCTTCCGGCGGCCTACTGGTCGCCGAGCAGCCGGGAGAGGTAGCGGGCGACGGCCCGGACGGCCGCCATGTTGCCCGAGTAGTCCATGCGGAGCGGGCCGAGCAGGCCCACGCGGGCGACATCCGACCCCGCGGCACTGTAACCGCTGGAGAGGACGGATGCTTCCGTCAGCCCGAAGCCGGCGTTCTCGCGCCCGATGCTGACGGCGACGCCGTGCTGGTCGGTCGCCATCTCGTCGAACAGGCGCAGGAGCACCACCTGCTCCTCGATCGCCTCCAGCACCGGGGTGATGGTGCCGGGGAAGTCGAGCTCGGTTCGCACCAGGTTGGCCGCGCCCGCCATCACCAGCTTCTCCTGCCGGTTGGCGGCGATCTGGTCGAGGAGGGCGCTGGCGACCGGCTCCACGAGCGCGCGCGTGCGCTCGGTCAGGGCATCCGGCAGCTCCTTGAGCCGCGCGGTCGCCTCGCCGAGCGTCAGGCCCGCCGCGGCGCCGTTGATCGCTCCGCGGATCTCGGCCACATCCTCATCGGTCAGCTCGGTCGCCGGCTCGATCACGCGCTGCTCGACGGCGCCCGAGTCGGTGATCATGACGCTGAGCAGCCGCCGCGGGGCCAAGGACACGAGCTCGATGTGCCGGATGCGCGAGCGCGCCACCGACGGGTACTGCACCAGCGCGACCTGGTTGGTCAGCTGCGACAGCAGCCGGACCGTGCGCGACAGCACGTCGTCGAAGTCGGCGGACGCTCCGAGGAAGGTCTCGATCGCCGTCCGCTGCGCGGAGCTGAGCGGCCGCACCTCGGCCAGGTGGTCGACGAAGAGCCGGTAGCCCTTGTCGGTGGGAACGCGGCCGGACGAGGTGTGCGGAGCCGCGATCAGCTCCTCCTCCTCCAGCAGCGCCATGTCGTTGCGGATGGTCGCCGCCGACACCCCGAAGGAGTGCCGCTCGACGATGCTCTTGGAGCCGACCGGCTCCCGCGACGCGACGTAGTCCTGCACGATGACGCGCAGCACCTCCAGGCTGCGTTCCGAGACCATCTCCGCCTCCCGTCGACCGATTTAGCACTCGTGGTTCCTGAGTGCCAATCCTACCGCGCAGAAACGCGCGCCGGATGATTGCTGGCTGTGACACGGCCGCAGTACCGTATGTGCACCGGCTCGGCAGCGCCGCAGCCGATCATGAAAGGGTTCCGCAGATGTCAGACCCGAACCAGCCGAACGACCCCGACGCCGGGGTCCCGCCGCAGCCGGGAGCCGTGCCCCCGCAGCAGCCCTACGCCCAGCCCGCCGGCGGCCCCCAGCAGCCCTACGCCCCCTCCGCCGCCGGCGCCCCGCTCGACGCCGCGCAGGACAAGCAGTGGGCGGCCTTCGCCCACCTCGGCGGCATCCTGTGGTTCCTCCCCTCCCTCATCATCTGGCTCGTGTTCAAGGACCGCGGCCGGCTGACCGACCAGGAGGCCAAGGAGGCCCTCAACTGGCAGATCACCTGGATCCTCGCGTGGGTTGCGTCGCAGGTGATCGGGATCATCATCGGGAGCTTCACCTACGGTGTCGGCTACCTGCTGTTCGGCCTGCTCATCCCATGGGCGCTGTACATCGTCAACCTCGTGTTCTCGATCCTCGGCTTCGTGCGGGTGAACGGCGGAGGCACCTACCGCTACCCGGTGAACTTCCGGTTCATCAAGTAGCCGCCGCACTCAGGCTCTTTTCAGTTTCGGGGCCGGAGCCCTAGGCTGGGGTCGACCACGTCCACCCCTGCCATTGCACAGAGGAGAACAGAACGATGTCCGCGACACCCCCGCCCCCGCCGCCGCAGCAGCCCTACGGTGGCGGAGCGCAGCAGCTGAGCCCCGCCGACGAGAAGCTCTGGGCCACCCTGATCCAGATCGGGGGCATCCTGTTCAACTGGATCCCCGCCCTCATCGGGTACCTGGTGCTGAAGGACCGCGGTCCGTTCGTGCGCGCCCACTCGGCGACCGCGCTGAACTTCCAGATCACGATCTTCATCGCCTACGTCGTCGGCGGCATCCTGTCGATCGTCGTCGTCGGCATCTTCATCATCCTGGCCGCCTGGGTGCTGAACATCGTGTTCAGCATCATCGCCGCCGTGAAGGCCAACCAGGGCGAGTTCTACACCTACCCGATCGCGATCAAGTTCGTCAGCTGATCCGACGCGTTCGGCCTGAACCGCCCCCGGGGATCGACGAGATCCGCGGGGGCGGTTTCTTACGTCCGCCGGGCGATCTCGACCGGCGCCGAGCCTGCGGGCTGGGCGATGTCCTCGGCCAGCAGCCGCCGCACCACCGCATCGGCGAGCAGCCGGCCGCGCTGTGTCAGCACGATCGAGCCGCGCAGGGCGGCGCGCCCGTCCACCAGCCCGTCGGCGATCAGGCCGGGAACCTCGCGGCGGCCGGCGTCCCCGAGCTCGTCGACCCGGAGTCCGTCGCGGATGCGGCTGAGCAGCAGCACGCGCTCCACACGGCGCGTCTCGGCGTCGAGCGTCTCCCGCCCGGCAGCGGGCGACTCCCCCGCCAGCACGCGCTGCGCGTAGGCGGCGGGATGCTTCACGTTCCACCAGCGCACGCCGCCGACGTGGCTGTGCGCGCCGGGGCCGACGCCCCACCAGTCGTGGCCGAGCCAGTACGCGAGGTTGTGGCGCGAGCGGTGGGCGGTGTCGGTCGCCCAGTTGCTCACCTCGTACCAGTCGTAGCCGGCCTCGGCGAGCCGGGCGTCCGCCAGCTCGTACATGTCGGCCTCAAGGTCGTCGTCGGGCTCGGGCACCTGACCGGACCGGATCTGCCGGGCGAGCTTGGTACCGGGCTCGACGATGAGCGCGTACGCCGACAGGTGGTCCGGTCGGCACGCAAGGGCCGTGTCGAGGCTGCGGGACCAGTCGTCGAGCGACTCCCCCGGCGTCCCGTAGATCAGGTCGAGGCTCACCTGCAGCCCCGCGTCGCGCGCCCATCCGACGACCAGGGGGATGCGCGCGGGGTCGTGCGTGCGTTCCAGCGTCTCGAGCACGTGCGGGACGGCCGACTGCATCCCGAAGGAGACCCGGGTGAAGCCCGCGTCCGCGAGCCGCCGCAGGTCGTCGGCATCGACCGAGTCGGGGTTCGCCTCGGTCGTCACCTCGGCGCCGTCGGCCAGCCCCCAGGCGTCGCGGACCGCCCCGAGCATCGCCGCCAGGTCGCCGGGCGGGAGCAGCGTCGGAGTGCCTCCCCCGAAGAACACGGTCGACACGGGACGCGCCGGCAGTCCGCTGCGGTCGAGCGCCGCCGCCGCGACCCCGACCTCGCGGACCGCATGCCCGGCGTAGTCGGACTGGGAGACGCCCCGCAGCTCGGTGGCCGTGTACGTGTTGAAGTCGCAGTAGCCGCACCGCACCCGGCAGAACGGCACGTGCAGGTAGACGCCGAAGTCGCGCTCGGCGGCGCCCTCGGCCGCGGTCGCGGGCAGCAGCCCGTCGGCCGGGGCCGGGTCGCCGACAGGCAGGATGCTCGGCATCAGGCGGAGCTCGCGGGGTGGAGCGCGCGCAGGTAGCGGGCCGTGTAGCGGCGCTGCACCATCGACAGGACCGGGGAGACGATCCGGTAGAACGCGTTCGACGGTCGCGAGAGGGCGCGCAGGACGAACCAGACCGTCCCGTCGTCGCGCTGCTCGACCAGGAACAGCTCCTCGCCGCTCTCCGGGTGCCCGTGCAGCGTCCCGTACGCGAACCCGCGGCGGTGCGGCTCGTCGACCACGTAGACCACGCGGATCGGCGCGGACACCTTGAACGGCCCGAACGGGATCTTCAGCACGGCGGTCATCCCGTTGCGAACGAACGGCGTGCCGTCGTCGGCGAAGACGTCCTCCTCCGGACGGTTGGCGCGCATCCGCACCGGCGTGCCGTCGGGCCCGAACTCGACGCCCTCGTACTGGACGCCGGTGCCCTCCCGCACGTCGGTGACCAGGATGCCGCTCCCCTTCTGCACGCCCCAGGCCATGAGCGCGGTCGCCGCGGCTTCGAAGCGCTCGTCGCCGCTGCCGAGCCGGACCTTGCGCTCGAGCGGCTTGTAGCCCTTCGGCGGGTAGTACAGCAGGTCGGCCGCCTGGGTGCCGCCGACCGCCCCGTAGGTGACGGGTTGGTCGGTGAAGGTCGAGCGACGCATGTATTCATCTTCCGTCATGGGCGACGGGTTCGCGAAACGCCGGTTCCGGATGCCGGCGTGGGACTACTTCTTGTCTTTCTTCTCGGTGTCGCCGGAGAGCGCGGCGATGAAGGCCTCCTGGGGGACCTCGACGCGGCCGACCATCTTCATGCGCTTCTTGCCCTCCTTCTGCTTCTCGAGGAGCTTGCGCTTGCGGGTGATGTCGCCGCCGTAGCACTTGGCGAGGACGTCCTTGCGCATGGCGCGGATGTTCTCGCGGGCGATGATGCGGGCGCCGATGGCGGCCTGGATCGGGACCTCGAACTGCTGGCGCGGGATGAGCTCGCGCAGGCGCGACGCCATCATCGTGCCGTAGGCGTAGGCCTTGTCGCGGTGCACGATCGCGCTGAACGCGTCCACCGTCTCGCCCTGCAGCAGGATGTCGACCTTCACCAGGTCGGACTCCTGCTCGCCGAACGGCTCGTAGTCGAGGGAGGCGTACCCGGCGGTCTTCGACTTGAGCTGGTCGAAGAAGTCGAAGACGATCTCGCCGAGCGGCATGGTGTAGCGGATCTCGACGCGGTCCTCGCCGAGGTACTCCATGCCGAGGAGCGAGCCGCGGCGGCTCTGGCAGAGCTCCATGATGACGCCGACGTAGTCCTTGGGCGCGAGGATGGCGGCCTTGACGATCGGCTCCTCGACCTTCTCGATCTTGCCGCCGGGGAACTCGCTGGGGTTGGTGACGGTGACGGTCTTCTTGTCCTCCGTCGTGACCTCGTAGATCACGCTCGGCGCGGTGGTGATGAGGTCGAGGTCGAACTCGCGGGACAGCCGCTCGGTGATGATCTCGAGGTGCAGCAGGCCGAGGAAGCCGCAGCGGAAGCCGAACCCGAGGGCGACGGAGGTCTCCGGCTCGTACACGAGGGCCGCATCCGACAGCTTGAGCTTGTCGAGCGCCTCGCGCAGCTCCGGGTAGTCGCTTCCGTCGATCGGGTAGAGCCCGGAGAAGACCATCGGCTTCGGCTCGGTGTAGCCGGGGAGGGCCTCGGTGGCCGGCTTGGCGGCCGTGGTGATCGTGTCGCCGACCTTCGACTGGCGGACGTCCTTCACGCCGGTGATGAGGTAGCCGACCTCGCCGACGCCGAGACCCTTCGACGGGGTGGGCTCGGGCGAGGAGACGCCGATCTCGAGGATCTCGTGGGTGGCGCGCGTCGACATCATCTGGATGCGCTCGCGTGGCTGCAGCTTGCCGTCCACCATGCGGACGTAGGTCACGACGCCGCGGTAGCTGTCGTAGACGGAGTCGAAGATCATGGCGCGCGCGGGCGCGTCGGCGACGCCCACCGGAGCCGGAATCTCGGCGACGACCCGGTCGAGCAGCGCCTCGACGCCCATGCCGGTCTTGCCGGACACCCGCAGCACGTCCTCGGGGCGGCCGCCGATAAGGCTCGCCAGCTCTTCCGCGTACTTGTCGGGGTCGGCCGCGGGCAGGTCGATCTTGTTGAGGACCGGGATGATGGTGAGGTCGTTCTCGAGCGCCAGGTAGAGGTTGGCGAGCGTCTGCGCCTCGATACCCTGGGCCGCGTCCACCAGCAGGATGGCGCCCTCGCACGCCGCGAGCGACCGCGAGACCTCGTAGGTGAAGTCGACGTGGCCGGGGGTGTCGATCATGTTGAGCGCGAACGTCTGACCGTCGACCTGCCACGGCATGCGGACCGCCTGGCTCTTGATGGTGATGCCGCGCTCGCGCTCGATGTCCATGCGGTCGAGGTACTGCGCCCGCATGTCGCGATCGGAGACCACGCCGGTGATCTGCAGCATGCGGTCGGCCAGCGTGGACTTGCCGTGGTCGATGTGCGCGATGATGCAGAAGTTGCGGAGGAAGGCCGGGTCGGTCGCGGCGGGCTCGAGGGCCTGAAGAGCTCGTGGTGACATCGTCCGGCCATTCTCCCATGAACGCTCGTCGCCCGGGCGCACCCTGCCCCGGCCGCCCTCGGCTCAGTCGAAGCCCTCGGCTCAGTCGAAGCGCTCGGCTCAGGCGAAGCGCTCGGACCGCTCGACGATGCGCGCGGCCCCGTCCTCCCAGCGGTAGACCTCCGAACCCCCGATGAACACGCGCTCGGCGCGCGAGTTCACATCGAGCGGGTCTCCGGACCAGACGACGACGTCGCCGTCGAGCCCGGCGGTCAGCGAGCCCACGCGGTCGTCGAGGCGGAGGAAGGCCGCCGGGTTCACGGTGAGCGCCTCCAACGCGGTCTGCCGGGGCAGGCCGTCTTTCACGGCGAGGGCGGCCTGGTAGACGAGAAAGTTGATCGGCACGACGGGGTGGTCCGTCGTGATGGCGACCCGGACTCCCGCTGCCGCGAGGGTGGCGAGGTTGGCGATCGCGCGGTCGCGGAGCTCGACCTTCGACCGGGAGGTGAACATCGGGCCGAAGATCACCGGGATGTCGCGCTCGGCGAGCACGTCGGCGATCTTGTGCGCCTCGGTGCCGTGGTTGACGACCAGGCGGTAGCCGAACTCGTCGGCCAGCCGGAGCGCGGTGGCGATGTCGTCGTGGCGGTGGGTGTGCTGGTCCCAGGCGAGCTCGCCCTCGAGCACCCGGACCAGCGTCTCCTTCGCCAGGTCTCGGTCGAACGGCTTGCCCTCCACCTGGGCGTGATGCCGCTGGGTGCGGTAGTTCTGGGCGGCGACGAAGGCCTCCCGGATGATCATCGCGACGCCGAGACGCGTGCTGGGCGTCTGGTTCTTGCCGCCGTAGACCCGCTTCGGGTTCTCGCCGAGAGCCGACTTCACGCTGACGGCCTCGCGGATGACCTGCTCGTCGATGGTGCGGCCGCCCCAGGTCTTGATGGCGACGGTCTGCCCGCCGATCGGGTTGCCCGACCCCGGCTTGACGACGACGGAGGTCACGCCCCCGGAGAGCGCGTCGCGGAAGCCCTCGTCGTCGATGTTGATGGCGTCGATCGCGCGGACTGCCGCCGTGTTCGGCGTCGTCATCTCGTTGGTGTCGTCGCCCGCGGGGCCGTTCGCCTCCTCGTGGATGCCGACGTGGCCGTGCGACTCGATGAAGCCGGGCAGCACCCACTTGCCGGCGGCGTCGACGACCGTGACATCGCCGGGCACCTGCACGTCGTCGATGCCGCCCACCGCCTCGATGACGCCGTCCCGGACGAGGACGACGCCGTTCTCGATGGGCTCCTGGGAGACCGGGACGACATAACCGTTGACGATGGCGAAGCTGGTGGAAGTCATGGCTCGAGCCTACGCGCGGCTGTTCGGCCGGCAACGGAGCGGAACAGATCTGTGGAATGCTCGGCGGGCCGGCGCGTTGTGGAGAAGTATGAACATCCTCCTGACCGGCGCGACCGGCTTCATCGGATCCTCCGTCCTCCCCCGCCTCCTCGCCGAGGGACACACCGTGACCGCGCTGGTGCGCGACGACGAGAAGGCCGCCGCCGTGCGGTCGGCCGGCGCCACGGCCCTCGTGGGCGACGCGGCCGACGCCGCCCTGGTGGAGCGGGCGGCGCGCGAGAGCGACGGCGTCATCCACCTCGCCTCGTCGAAGGACGTCGACGCAGTGCTCGTGCCCGCCGTGCTGGCGGGGCTCGCCGGGTCGGGCGCGCCGTTCGTCCACACCGGCGGCATCTGGACCTACGGCAGCGGCGACGACCTCACCGAGGAGTCGCCCGTCGCCCCGCCGGCGCTCACCGCCTGGCGCGGGACGGGCGAGGCGCTCGTGCTGGGCGCGGACGGCGTGCGCGGGACCGTCGTCGTGCCGTCGATCGTCTACGGACACGGCAAGGGTCTGCCGAACCTGATCGTGGAGGCGCCGCGCACCGAGGGCGCCGCCCCCGCGCTCCGCCTCATCGGCGACGGCTCGCAGCACTGGGCGACAGTCCACGTCGACGACCTCGCCGCCCTCTACGTTCTGGCCCTCGAGCACGGAGCCGCCGGCTCGGTCTACATCGGCGCCAGCGGGCACAACCCGACCGTGCGGGAGCTCGGCGAGGTCGCCGCGGAGGCGGCGGGTCTCGCCGGCGGCGTGGTCGCGGAGTCGGCCGAGGAGACGGCCGCGCGGATCGGGGAGGGTCTCACCGAGGCGCTGCGGCTCGACCAGCAGGCCGGTGGGGCCAAGGCGCGGATCGACCTCGGCTGGGAGCCGAACGGCCCGGCTCTGACGGAGGAGCTGCTCGTCGGTTCCTACGCTCCCGCGCGGGTCTGACCTGCGCCGGCGGACCCGGTCGGATGCCGGTTTTGCTGGGACACGGCCACCGCTGGTAAAGTGGTTTGTTGGCTTGCGTGTGGATGTGTCCGCACGAAACGCCGCAAGGCGCCCTCTCCGCTGAGCGGCACATCCCTAACTCATCACGAAACGAAAGTGACCACTCGTGGCAAACATCAAGTCGCAGATCAAGCGCAACCGCACCAACAAGAAGGCGCAGGAGCGCAACAAGGCCGTCAAGAGCGAGCTCAAGACCGCCATCCGCGCCACCCGTGAGGCCGTCGTCGCCGGCGACAAGGAGAAGGCGACCGCGGCGCTGCGTCTCGCCGCGAAGAAGATCGACAAGGCGGCCAGCAAGGGCGTCATCCACAAGAACCAGGCGGCGAACCGCAAGTCGGCTATCGCCAAGCAGGTCGCCGCGCTCTGAGCGACGACCGTCCGCGGGCCCTGTCCCGCGCCGCGAGCGAGCCCCCGTCCGGACCGAGTCCGGGTGGGGGCTCGCTGCGTCTGCGGTGGGTTCGGCGTGGGCGCGGCGTGCGTGACTGCGGTGCGGCGGAACGAATGCGGCGGGGCGAGCAGACGCAGACGTTCCGTTGCACCGCAGACGTTCCGGATCAAGACGCGACTGCGGCAGCGCGGAACGAATGCGGCGGGGCGAGCAGGGGCGGACGTTCCGAACGGCACCAGTCGCGCCGACGGAGGCGCGGGGCGGCTCAGTCGCGGCCGCGGGCGCTGACGATGCGGATCATGCGCTCGAGGGCGAACACCGGGTCGCGGCCGCCGCCCTTCACGTTGGCGTCGGTCTCCGCGAGGAGCTCGATGCAGCGGCCGAGGCCGTCCTCCGTCCAGCCCTGGAGGTCGCGGCGCGCACGGTCGACCTGCCAGGGGGCGAGGCCGAACTGCTGCGCCAGCTGGCCGGAGCCGCCGCGTGCGCCGGAGATCTTCGCCATGGTGCGAATCTTGCTGGCGAAGGCGGCGACCATCGGCACGGGGTCCGCACCGGACGCCAGAGCGTGACGCATGGTGACGAGGGCCTCGCCGTGCCGCCCGGCGATGGCGGCGTCGGCCACCTGGAACGCGTTCGTCTCGACCCGGCCGCCGTAGTACTTGTCGACCGTCGCCTCGGTGATCTGCTCGGCCGAATCGGAGAGCAGTTGCTGGCACGCCGCCGCGAGCTCCGCGAGATCGTCGGAGAAGGCCGAGGTGATCGCCCGGAGCGCGCCGGGGGTCACCTTCCGGCCGGCCGCGGCGAACTCCGCCTGTGCGAAGTCGTACTTCTCGGCGTCCTTCTTCAGCTCGGCGCAGACCACCTCGATGGCGCCGCCCTTGCCGGAGCGGATGGCGTCGAGCAGCTTCTTGCCGCGCACACCTCCCGCATGGCGGAGGGTCACCACCGTCCCGTCGGCGGGGGCTTCGAGGTAGTCGAGCATGTCGGCGAGGAACGCCTCGTTGCACTTCTCCACCGCCTCGACCCGGATGAGCCGCGGCTCGCCGAACAGGGAGGGGCTCGCGAGGGTGAGCAGCTCGCCCGGCGCGTAGTCTCCCGCGTGCAGGTCGCTGATCTCGAGGCTCGGATCGTCGGCCTTGAGCGCGTCGCGCAGGGTGCGGACCGCGCGGTCGGCGAGGAACCCCTCCGACCCGGTGACGAGGACCACGGGAGCGGACCGCACCTGGTTCCACGGAACCTGCGGGATCGCGCTGGCGGCGGTGCGCGCCTTGCTCGCTCCGCCTCTGCTGTTGCCTCGGGTCGCCACGTTCCTCCTCGTCCGTATCCAGGATACGGGCGACCACCGACACTGGTCGCCGCGGGTCGTTCGCTCCACACCGAGACGCCGTGTTCCCCCGGGGAGACGAGGAGGAGGCCCTGCTGGTCCGTCCGTGCAACGGCAGTGCCCGCCTGCGACAGCATCCGGAGCGCCGAGCGGGTCGGGTGGCCGTAACCGTTCCTCTCCCCCACCGACACCAGCCCTACCTGGGCGGACAGAGCGGCGTAGAGCGCGGGACTCTGATCGGCCGAGCCATGGTGCCCGACCTTCACCACATCGACCCGGTGGACTGTCCGCGTCGCGAGCAGCGCATCCTGTGCCGTCTCGTCGAGGTCGCCCAGGAAGAGGGCGCGGACCCCGCGGCCTTCGACCTCCAGTGTCAGACTGCCGCAGTTGCCCACGTCGTCGTCCGGCATGCCTGCAGGCGTGGGCTCCGGAGGCCAGAGAAGACGCCAGCGCAGTCGTCCCAGCTGCCCCTCCAGCCCTGCATGAGCCTGCTCGGCGGGGACGCCCGCGTCCCGGAGGAGGCCGAGCGTCCGGTGGTCGGCGTCGCGGACCGCCCGCTGCACCAGCGCCGTCTCCGCCCGGGACACGACACCGGACAGGCCGCCCACATGGTCGGCGTCGAAATGGGTGAGCACCAGGAGCCGCAGCCGGCCGATCCCGAGACGCTCCAGACAGGCCGAGGCCGGCTCCGGACGGCGACCGGCATCGATCATCGCGACCGCGTCTCCGTCGCGAACCAGAAGCGCATCTCCCTGACCGACATCGCAGGCGGCCACCATCCAGTCGTGCGGGATGGCGGCGACGCGAGCGATATAGCCTCCCGCGAGCACACCGCCGTAGACGACGGCTCCGATCACGAGCACGCCCGCGGCAACCGCCGCCGCCGCAGGCGGGGAGCGCCGCGCCGACACGAGGACGGCGACCGCGACGAGGGTCAGGGCGCACAGCACGACGCCCACGGCGCCGGGCGCCCACGGGAGGGCGGCCGCGGGCAGGCCGCTCGCGAACGTCGCGACCTGCGCGATCCACGCGGAGGGCACCCAGGCGAGCCGCACCAGCACCTCGCCCAGCCAGGGCGCCCACGGGAGCACGGCGCAGGCGACGCAGCCGAGCACGGTGGCGACGGGAGCGGCGGGCTCGGCCAGCAGGTTGGCCGGGACGCCGTAGAGCGGCAGGCTCGGCGCCAAGAGGATGAGGACGGGCTGGCACGCCAGTTGTGCGGCTGTCGGAACTGCGAGAGCGAGCGCGAGCGATGCCGGCATCCACCTGCTGAGCGCACGGGCCAGTGGTGCGGCGAGGATGAGCAGCCCGGCAGTCGCGAGGACCGAGAGGGCGAACCCGTAGTCGCGGGCGAGCCAGGGGTCGTGCACGAGCAACGCGATCACCGCGAGGGCGAGCGCGGGGACGCCGTCCGCCGGACGGCCTCGCGCCAGTCCCACAAGCATCACGGTCGCCATGGCCGCTGCCCGGATGACGCTGGCCCCCGGCCCGACCAGCACCACGAAACCGAGCAGCGCGGCGCCCGCGACGACGACCCGCGCGCGACGCGGCAGACCGACCAGGCGGGCGGCCAGGAAGACGAGGCCGATCACCAGAGCGCAGTTCGCGCCGGACACCGCGGTGAGGTGGCTGAGGGACGAGGCCTTCATCGCCGCGTCGAGGCTCGGGGTCACCGCGGTCTCGTCGCCGATCGCGAGCCCGGGCAGCAGGGTGCCGCCGTCGCCCGGCAATACGGTGGCCGCCTGCGCGAACCCCGCACGCGGCTCGGCGGCCCAGGCGAGCCAGGGCGGAGGACGCTCCTCGACCATCAGCCGGTCGCGCGCCGCCCGGATGAGGAACGTGGTCGCGTCTCCGGGGTCCTCCCGGACCACCGCGCCGCTGACGCGTACGACCGCTCCGAGCGCGATGGTGCGCGCCTCCGCCTCCGTCGCATCGAACTGCACCGACACCGGCACGCCTGGCCGCTCACCCGCCGTTCTCCCGCGCAGAGTCCAGCGCGGATCGTCCCCGAACCCTCCGGAGAGCCGATGCGGGGGCCGGTCGACCGCGACCACGAGGTCGACCGACGCGCTGCTCCCAGCGGCCGCAGCGAGCTCCTCCGACTCACGCGAGGGCGCCTGGACCGCGACGATCGCCGCACCGATCGCGATCGCCCCGAGCGCGACGGCCGACACCGGAAGCGCCCTGGTCCGTGAGCGACGCACCGCGGCGAACCCCACGCACGCCACCGCTGCACAGGCGCTCACGATGACGACGGGCCATGACGCCTCCGGGAGCCCGATCAGCAGTGCGCAGGTCGCCCACAGCGCAACGGCGGGCACGGCGAGGCGGAGGTCCGGCATCAGACCACCACGCCGTCCTTGAGCCCGTCGAACAGCTTCTGACCGATGCCCGACACCTTCAGCAGGTCGGACGGCTGAGCGAACCGGCCATTGGCCTGCCGCCAGTCGAGGATGCGCTGGGCAAGAGCCGGGCCGATGCGGGGCAGGGTCTCCAGCTCCGCCTGGGTCGCCGTGTTGAGGTTGACGGGAGCACCACCGGCCGCCGCGCCGGACGCGGCACCGGGACCCGCGCCGACCGCCGCACCGCCCTGCGGAGGGTCCCCGACCCGCGGAACCGCGAGCTGCTCACCATCGGCCACCGGCCGAGCGAGGTTCACCGCGGCGACGTCCGCATCGTCGGCCGCACCGCCCGCCGCGGCGACGGCATCGACCACCCGCGACCCGGCCGGCAGCGACACGAGTCCGGGAGTGCGTACGGCACCGGTCACGTGCACGAGCACGCCGCCGGCCGGCGACGCGTCGACGGGACGCGGGGAGAGGCTCGGCGCCGCAGACGGCGTCACCACCGAGCCACCGCCCTGCGCCGACGCCGACGCCAGGACCGCGATGACCGCCGCGACGATCAGCAGCACCACCGCGCCGCCGATGCCCGCGCGCACCCGTCGTGACCGGCGCGCAGGCTCCAGCCCGGGCACTCCCGGCAACTCCGGCTCAGCCGGTGCAGTCTCAGCGCGGTGTCGCATGCCCCAACGCTAGGAACACCGCGAGCCGCACTCGGGCCCGCCCGCCGGATCGGTGGAGAACGCAGCGAGGGCGCCGGGTTGTGGAGAACCCGGCGCCCTCAGCTCACGAACGAGCCGCTCGGACCTCAGCCGCGCGGCTTGGTGGCGATGTTCACGAGGCGCGGCGCCCGCACGATCACGTTGACGATCTCCCGGTCGCCCACCGACCGCGTGACGGCCTCCGAGCCGCGGGCCAGGGCCTCCAGCTCGTCGGCCGAGATCTTCGGGGAGACCTCGAGCCGGTCGCGCACCTTGCCGTCCACCTGCACGACGGCCGTGACCGACTCCTCGATCAGCAGCGTGGGGTCGGGCTTGCGCCACTGCGCCAGTGCGACCGACGGCCCGTAGCCGAGCTTCTGCCACATGTCCTCGGCGGTGTACGGCGAGAACAGGTTCAGCGCCATCGCGACGACCTCCGCCGCCTCACGCACGGCCGCATCGGCCGGGCCCGCGCCGGTGTCGATGGTCTTTCGGGTGGCGTTCACCAGCTCCATCAGACGTGCGACGACGACGTTAAACTTGAACGACTCCACCAGCCCCGGCGCGTCGGCCAGGAAGCGGTGCGTGACGCGGCGCAGCGCCGCATCCCCCGTCTTCCAGACCACGTCCGGAGCGCTGGTCACGTCGTCCGCGATCCGCCAGGCGCGCGCCAGGAACTTCGCGGAACCGGACGGCGACACGTCGGCCCAGTCGATGTCGTCCTCCGGCGGCCCTGCGAACGCCATGGTCAGGCGCACCGCATCGACGCCGTGCTCGTCGAGCTGCTCCGACAGCTTCACCAGGTTGCCGCGCGACTTGGACATGGCCGAGCCGTCCATCAGCACCAGGCCCTGGTTCAGCAGCGCGGTGAACGGCTCCGTGAAGCTGATGTAGCCGAGGTCGAACAGCACCTTGGTGACGAACCGGGCGTACAGGAGGTGCAGGATGGCGTGCGTCACGCCGCCCACGTACTGGTCGACCGGCGCCCACTTCTCCGCCTCGCGCGGGTCGAAGGCCTGCGTGTCGTCCTTCGGGTTCAGGAAGCGCAGGAAATACCACGAGCTGTCCACGAACGTGTCCATCGTGTCCGTGTCGCGGGTGGCAGGGCCTCCGCACGACGGGCACGCGACGTTCAGCCACTCGGTCGCTCCCCCCAGCGGGCTGGTGCCCTTGGGCTGCAGGTCGAGTCCCTCGGCCGGCGGGAGCAGCACCGGCAGCTCGGACTCGGGCACCGGCACCTCGCCGCACTGCTCGCAGTGGATGATCGGGATGGGCGTGCCCCAGTACCGCTGGCGCGAGATCAGCCAGTCGCGCAGCCGGAAGTTCTTCGCCGGAGCGCCCAGGTGCGACGCCTGCAGCGCCTCGGTGACGCGGCGGATCGCGTTCGACTTGCTCAGCCCGTCGAAGGGCCCCGAATTGATCAGGCGGCCCTCTCCGGTCAGCGCGACCCCGGTCTCGGCCGGGCTCTCCAGCGCGGCCTCCTCCGGCAGGATCGGCTCGCCGGTCTCCGGGTCGGTGTGGATGACCGGGATGGCGCCGGTCACCGGCTGCGTGGTGTCGACGACGACGCGCACCGGCAGGTCGAACGCCCGCGCGAAGTCCAGGTCGCGCTGGTCGTGCGCCGGCACGGCCATGATCGCGCCGTGGCCGTAGTCGCTCAGCACGTAGTCGGCCGCCCAGATCGGCAGCTTCTCCCCCGTCAGCGGGTTGATCGCGTGGCGCTCCAGGAACACGCCGGTCTTCTCGCGCTCGGTGCTCAGCCGGTCCATCTCGGTCGTGCCGCGCACGGCCTCCAGGTACTCGTCGAAGCGCTGCTTGACCTCGGGACGCGCGCCCTCGACCAGCTCGGCGGCCAGGTCGGAGTCCGGGGCGACGACCATGAAGGTGACGCCGTACAGCGTGTCAGGACGGGTCGTGTAGACGGTGACCGGCTCCTCGCGGCCCTCGATCTGGAACGTCACGTCCGCACCCGTCGAGCGCCCGATCCAGTTGCGCTGCATCGAGATGACCTTGGACGGCCACGCGCCCTCCAGCTGGTTCAGGTCGTCCAGCAGGCGGTCGGCGTAGTCGGTGATGCGGAAGTACCACTGGGTCAGCTTCTTCTTGGTGACCAGGTTGTCGCAGCGCTCGCAGCGGCCGTTCACGACCTGCTCGTTCGCCAGCACCGTCTGGTCGAAGGGGCACCAGTTGACCTGGCTGGCCTTGCGGTACGCCAGGCCCTTCTCGTACAGCTTCAGGAACAGCCACTGGTTCCAGCGGTAGTAGGAGGGGTCGCTCGTCTGCAGCACGCGGTCCCAGTCGAAGCTGGGCGCGTAGCGGCGCATCGACGCCTTCTGCTGCGCGATGTTGTCGTTGGTCCAGCCGGCCGGGTCGAGGCCGCGCTTGATGGCCGCGTTCTCGGCGGGCAGGCCGAAGGAGTCCCAGCCGATCGGGTGCAGCACGTTGAAGCCCTGCTGCCGCCAGTAGCGCGCGATGACGTCGCCCAGCGCGTACGCCTCGGCGTGACCCATGTGCAGGTCGCCGGACGGGTACGGGAACATGTCGAGGATGTACTTGCGCGGCCGCGAGTCGGCGGGGTCGTCGGTCGCGAACGGACGCAGCTCCTCCCAGACCGGGAGCCACTTGTCCTGGATCGCGGCGAAGTCGTACTGCGCGCGCTCGGTCTGCGCGTCCTGCGGGGTGCTCGCGGCCGTGGTGCCGGCTGCGTCGTGCTCGTGTGCCACGTGACTCTCAATCTCGGATCCGTCGTGCCGCGGGTGGGTTCGGCGGCACGGAAGAGGTCCGGACGGCGCGCGTCCGGGTCTCCAGCTTACTGAACGTCGGAGTCGTCCAGTCCGTTCCCAGCGGGCTCCCGGTTCGCCGAGGGCGTGACGGGGACGGCGAGACCCGCCGCGCCGAGCAGAGCGGCGGCCTTCACCCGCACCTCCTCCAGCTCCTCGCGCGGCACCGAGAGCGCGGTGATGCCGCCGCCTGCGCCGATCGTCGCCATGCCGCCGGCGAAGTGGATGCTGCGGATCACCATCGCGAGCTCCGCCGTGCCGTCGAACGCGAGGTAGCCGAAGCATCCGGCGAACGCCCCGCGCGGCCCCTGCTCGAGCCGGTGCAGGATGCGCATCGCGCTCAGCTTGGGCGCGCCGGTCATCGAGCCGGCCGGGAAGCACGCGGCCACCGCGTCCACCGCGCCGAGCCCGGTCCGCAGGCGGCCCTCGACGGTGGAGACCAGCTGGTGCACCTGGGCGTAACTCTCCACGGCGAGCAGATTCCGCACCTCGACGGAGCCGACCTCGCTCATCCGGCCCAGGTCGTTGCGCATGAGGTCGACGATCATCACGTTCTCTGCGCGTTCCTTCTCGCTCGCCTCGAGGTCGGCGCGCAACTCGAGGTCGGCGGCGACAGTGGCGCCGCGGGGACGCGTCCCCTTGATCGGGCGGGTGCGGACGCGGCCGTCGGCCTCGACGCGCAGGAACTGCTCCGGCGACGAGCTGACCAGGACGTCGCCCCCGACCCGGACGAACCCGGCGTGCGGCGCGGGGCTGAGCTCGCGCAGCCGCAGGTGCACGGCCAGCGGGTCGGCCTCCGTCCGCGCCTCCGCGCGGTTGGTGAGGCACAGCTGGTAGGCGTCGCCGGCGCGGATGGCGTCCTGGCAGGCGGCGATCGCGGCGAGGTACGCGTCGTCGTCGTGCCGCCAGCGCGCGGTGGCCGCGGGGATGGGGTGCGCGGCGCGGTAGGCGGCTGCGGCGCCCTCGGAGGTCGAGAGGGCCGCAGCCGTCGAGGCGAGCCACGCGCGACCGTCCGGGGTGTCCGGTGCCACGAGATCGGCGGTTCCGGCGGCATGGTCGACGCAGAGGAGGCGGTCGACGAGCAGCAGGGCGGCATCCGGCGTCCCGGAACCGGTGTCGGAGACGGGGACGCCCGTCGCGGCCGCACCCGCCTCGTAGCCCAGCCGGCCCCACCAGCCGACCGGATAGCCGCCGGGCTCGGGATCCGGACGAGCCGCCAGGTCGTCCCGGAGCGCGTCGAGGATCCCGCCCGGGGTCGTGACACCGTCGATCGTCACCGTGCCGTCGGCGACGGACGCGGCCGCAGTCACCGACCCCGTCCCGAGCAGGGACAGCCCCTCCGACGCGTCCGGTCCGCTGTCCAGCCACACGGCGTCGCCGTCGGCGCCGAACAGGGTCACGAACGCGTCCGCCGGGTCGACCCGGGTGTCGAGCCGGTGCACGCGGAGCGGGAAGGCCACCGGACTAGCCTAGGCGAGTGGATCCACAGCGCACCGGACCGATGACCGCGCTCGCCGACTGGGCGGGCGGCGAACTGCGGTTCCGCGACGACTGCGACGTGGTGGAGACCGAACTGCTCGCCGCCGACTCCTTCCTGGTCGAGGAGGGACGCGTCCTCGCCCTCGGCCTGCACCGGTCCCGGTTCGCCGAGACCGCGCGTGAGCAGGGCTTCGGCGACCGCGGCGAGCTGGAGACGTTCTGGGACGCCGGGATCGCCGCCCTGCCGCGCGACGGCGCGTGGTTCCCGCGGTTCGAGCTGGTGCGTGCCCGGGACGCGCTGCGGCTGCGGTTCCGGCAGCGCGCGGCGCCGGAGCGGACGTCGTCGCTCGTCGTCGCGACCGCCGACGCCGACCCGCGCCGGGTCCCGCACCTCAAGGGTCCGGACATCGACAGGCTGAGCGCACTCCGGCAGAAGGCGCAGCGGCGCGGCGCGCAGGAGGCCGTGATCCTGGATGCCGGCCGCGTCTCGGACGGCGCGACGACCGCTCTGCTGTGGTGGCGCGGCGGGACGCTGTTCGCTCCCCCGTTCGAGCTGCCTCGCGTCGACAGTGTCGCCGCGCGGACGGTGCGCGGCGTCGCGGCGGCGCTCGGCGTCCCGGTCGAGGAGGAGGCGGTGCGCCCGTCGGAGCTCGACGGCGCGGTGCTGTGGGCGGTCAACGCGCTGCACGGCATCCGGGCGGTCACCTCCTGGGTCGACGGGCCCGCCCTCGCCGCGGACCCGGCGCGCACGGACGCCTGGCGCGCCCGGTTCGCGGCCCTCGCCCGGCCACTCCCCTCGCCTAGTTGACACGACACGCCGTCCGGCCGGCGGGCTAAGCGGCGTGTTGCGTCAATCAGGCAAGAGGCTAGGCGATGAGCCGGCCGCCCTCCAGTCGGAGGGTGCGGTCGACGAGGTCTGCCGGGACATCGGTGTGCGAGATCAGCAGCACCGTGCGGCCGTCCTCCGCGGCCGTGGTGAGGACGTCGCGGACGATCGCGCCGGCGGCCGCCGCATCCACGTTCGCCGTGGGCTCGTCGACGACCAGCACCGGGAAGTCGGCGAGCAGCGCCCGAGCCAGGGCGATCCGCTGCGCCTGACCGCCGGAGACCAGCGCGCCACGCTCGCCCACGCGAGCGTCGAGCCCGCCGCGCTCGGCCGTCCACTCGGCGAGCCCGACCCGGTCGAGCGCCGCGAGCAGTTCGTCGTCGGTGGCCGTGTCGCGGGCGAAGAGGAGGTTCTGCCGCAGGTCGGCGTCGAACAGGTACGGTCGCTGCTCCACGAGCCCGACCGCGCGCCGCACGTCGTCCTGCCGGAGCCCGCGTGTCTCGACCCCGTCGAGCGCGTAGCAGCCGGTGTGGTCGAGCAGGCGGGTGAGGACGTGCGCGAGGGCGGTCTTGCCGGCCCCGGTCGGCCCGGTGAGCACGACGCGCTCCCCCGGCCGCAGCCGCAGCGACACGTCGCTGAGTACGTCGCCTTCCGCATCCGGCCAATGCGCCGTCACACCGTCGAGCCGCACCTCCGGCACGCCGCCGAGCGCGAGCGGTGACGCGTCCGGGGTGTCCACCGGGATGCCGTCGGGCACGGTCGCGGGAGCGACGTCCGCGATCCGCTCGGCGCTCGCGCGCACCCGACGCCAGGCGCCGAACGCGAGCGGGACCATCCCGAACACCTCGAACACCGCCAACGGGAGGAGGGCGAGCACCGCGAGTCCCGGCGCGCTGAGCGCGCCGTCGCGGAGAGCGGGGACCCCGGCGGCCAGCGCCCACACGGTCGCGGCGCCCGCGAGCACGGACACGACGCCGGCCGTCACGCCCAGCCCCGCGGCACGCGACCGCGCGGCCGCCGTCAGCCGGTCGCTCGCCAGCCGCACCCGCCCCTGCGCGGCGGGCAGCGCGTCGTACGCGGTGAGGACGTCGAGGTTCGCGACCAGGTCGTGCAGTGCGTCGTTCAGGGCGGCGCGCAGCGGGGCGATCCGCCGCTCCGACGAGGCGGTCGCCCACCGGTTCACGAGCACGCCGGCGACGAGGGCCACCAGCAGGGTCGCCAGCAGCGCGACCCCCGCGGCCGGGAGGATGAGGAAGGCGACGACGGCGCTCCCCGTCACGACGACGGCCGCGGTGACCAGGGGCTGCACGACCCGCAGGGCGAGATTCTGCAGCTCGTCGACGTCGTCGGCCACCCGCGTCAGCAGGTCTCCCGAGCGGACGCCGCGGAGGCCGTCGGGGGCCAGCGGCTCGAGCCGCCGGTACAGCCGCGAGCGGACGGTGCCGAGCTGACGGAACGCGGCGTCGTGCCCGGCGAGGCGCTCCAGATAGCGGAAGAACGCCCGGCCGAGAGCGAACGCGCGAACACCCACGACCGCCATCGACAGGTACAGCATCGCCGGCTGCTCCGACGCCCGCGTGATCAGCCACGCGGACACCCCGAGCAGCGCCACCGCGCTCGCCCCGCTCAGCACGCCGAAGGCGATCGCGGTGCCCAGCCGGCCCGCGGGCGGCACGGCGAGCCGCAGGATGCGACGCACCTCGGGAGTTGGCGCGGTGAGCGTCTCAGCGGACACGGGACGCCTCCTCCGACTCGACGGCGATCACCCGGTCGGCGGCCTCCGCGGCCGCATTCCGGTGGCTGACCACGAGCACCGCCGCGCCCTGTTCCGCCACGCGCCGCAGCGACGCCAGCAGCCGGCGCTCGGTCGCGGCGTCCAGCGCCGAGGTCGGCTCGTCGAGGATGAGCACCCGGCACCCGCGGGTCCGCAGCCGGTAGAGCGCCCGCGCGACGGCGACGCGCTGCGCTTGGCCTCCGGAGAGCCCGGTGCCGCCGGCGCCGAGCTCCGTCCCCGGATCGAGTTCGCCGGCCGCCGCATCGCGCAGCGCCTCGGTGACGGCGGCTTCGTCCGGCGCCGGGTTGCCGAGCGCCACGTTGTCGGCGATGGTGCCCGCGACGAGCCCCGGGCGCTGTCCGGCCCACGCGATCGCGCCCCGGCGGCCCTCGGCGTCCGCCCGGCCGCCGGCGAGGATGCGACCCTCCGCGGGCACGAACCCGAGCGCCGCGCCGACAAGGGACGACTTGCCCGCTCCGCTCGGCGCCCGCAGCACCGCCAGCTCGCCCGGCGGCACCTCGGCGGTGAAGCCGTCGACCACCGTCCGCCCGTCGTACCCGACGGTCACCTCGTCGAACACCAGCCCGTCGCCGGGCGTCGCACCGGGCGCGACGGCCGGTTCTCCGACGCCGTCCGCCGCTTCGATGACCGCGAACGCCCGATCCGCCGCCTCCATGCCCTCGGCCGCCGCGTGGTAGCTCGCGCCGACGTTCCGGAGCGGCAGGAACGCCTCCGGCGCGAGCAGCAGCACGAACAGGCCGACCGACAGATCCAGCGAGCCGCCCAGCAGCCGGAGCCCGATCGTGACCGCGATCACTGCGACCGACAGGCTCGCCACCAGCTCGAGCACGAAGCCGGAGAGGAACGACATCCGCAGCACCTTCATCGTGTGCATCCGGTACTGGTCGCTGACCTCGCGGATGCGCGCCTCCTGCCGGTGTTGCCTGCCGAACAGCTTCAGCGTGGAGAGCCCGGCGACGACATCCAGGAAGCCGCTCGACAGCGTCGACAGCGCGCGCCACTGCCGCTTCTGCGCCGCCTGGGTCGCCCAGCCGACGAGCACCATGAAGACGGGGATGAGCGGGAGCGTGACGAGCAGCACGATCCCGCTGGTCAGGTCCGCCCAGCCGATGGTCAGCACGAGGAGCGGCGTGGCCACCGCGGTGGCGACCAGCTGCGGCAGGTAGCCGGCGAAGTAGCCCTCCAGCGCCTCCATGCCGTGTCCGGCGACCAGGGTCACGTCGCCGGAGCTGCGCCGGGCGACCCACCCGGGGCCCAGCCTCCCGATCGCCGCGGTCAGCCGCTCACGAAGCTGGCCGACGGCCCGGGCGCCTCCTCGGGCCGCCACCGCGTCCGTCGCCCACAGCAGCAGACCGCGCGCGGCGACGACCCCGGCGAGCAGCAGCAGCGTCCCGCCCAGCGAGCCCAGCTCCTCCCCCGCGATCGCGCGGACGATCACGTCGGTGACCAGCCACGAGAAGGCGACGACGCACGCCGTCCGCAGTACGGCGAGCAGGGCGCCGGCCGCGAGCGTGCCGCGGGTCGCGGAGGCGTACTTCAGGAGGCGCGGGTCGAGCGGGCGCATGTCAGGCGGTCACCGGCTGCTGCGGCTCCCCCGCGTCGTCGGCACGCTCCTGCGGGATGTGGTCGCGGGTCACGCGCTTGCGGAAGATCCAGTACGTCCAGCCCTGGTAGACCAAAATGAGCGGCAGGAAGATCGCCGCGACCCAGGTCATGATCGACAGCGTCGTGTCGGAGCTCGACGCGTTCGCGATCGTCAGGCTGTTCTCCGGGTTCGGCGACGACGGCATGACGTTCGGGAACAGCGCCGCGAACAGCGAGACCACGGCCAGCGCGATCGTCGCGGCCATGAAGCCGAACGACCAGCCCTCGGCCCCGCGCAGGTTCGCGATCCAGGAGGCGATCAGGGCCACGGCGGCGAAGATCGCGAGGGCCAGGAACACCGGCGAGAAGTGGTTCAGCGCCGTCCAGCCGAGGAAGACGGCGGCCACCACGATCGCCGCGGCGCCCGAGCGGGTGGCCAGCTTCCGCGCCCGCACCCGGAGATCGCCGTCCGTCTTCAGCGAGACGAACACCACGCCGTGGGTGAAGAACAGCAGCAGGGTGGTCAGTCCGCCGAGCAGCGCGTAGCCGTTCAGCAGGTCGAACAGGGTGCCGGTGTAGTCGTGGTGCGCGTTCAGCGCGACGCCCTGCACGATGTTGGCGAACGCCACGCCCCAGAGGAACGCGGGCAGCGCGGAGCCGACTACGATCATCCCGTCGAACCAGCGCTTCCACCGCGCGTCGGGACGCTGGTGCCGGTACTCGAACGACACGCCGCGCGCGATGAGCGCGAGCAGGATGAGCAGCAGCGCCAGGTAGAAGCCGCTGAACAGGGTCGCGTACCACTCCGGGAAGGCCGCGAACAGCGCGGCGCCTCCGACGATCACCCACGTCTCGTTGAGGTCCCAGACCGGACCGATCGTGTTGATCATCACGCGCCGGTCGGTGTCGTCGCGGCCGAGGAACGGCAGCGCCATACCGACCCCGAAGTCGAACCCGTCGAGCACGAAGTAGCCGACGAAGAAGAAGGCGACGATGCCGAACCAGAGAACTGCCAGATCCATTTTCGTGCTCCTTCTAGTAGACCGTCGTGACCGGGACGGGCTCGCCGGCCTCGTCGAGGTGCTTCTCGACCGGCTCCGGGCCCTTCTGGGCGGCGCGTTTGATCAGCTTGAACTCGACGACGGCGAGGGTGCCGTAGATGGCGGTGAAGGCGATCAGCGAGATCAGCACCTCGAGGCCGGTCGTGCCGGGCGAGACGCCGTCGGCCGTCTTCATGAGGCTGAACACGATCCACGGCTGCCGGCCCATCTCGGTGAAGATCCAGCCGACGATCATGGCCAGCAGCGAGAGCGGCATGGCCCAGATGGCGATCTTCCACATCCAGGGCCGGGCCGGGCTGCGGCCCTTGCGGGTCAGCCACAGGCCGACGACCGCGATCAGGACGTGCAGCATGCCGAGCCCGATCATCCAGCGGAACGCCCAGTAGGTGACCCAGATGATCGGCGTGTAGTCGCCGGGGCCGTACAGCTGCGTGTACTGCGCCTGCAGGTCGTTGATGCCCTCGACCGTGCCGTTCAGGGTGTGCGTGGAGAGGAACGACAGCAGGTACGGGATGCGGATTGAGAACAGCTCGTGGACGCCGTCCGGCGTTCCGAGGGTGAAGATCGAGAACGACGCATCCGCTCCGGTCGAGGTCTTGTACAGGGCTTCGGCCGCGGCCATCTTCATCGGCTGGGTCGAGACCATGGCGAGTCCCAGCTGGTCGCCGCTGAGCACCGTCCCGACCCCGGCACCGACCATCAGCCACAGGCCGAACTTGAGCGCCGGCCGCATGGTCTCCAGGTTCCGGTTGCGTGACAGGTGCCAGGCGGCGACGGCGATGATGAGCCCCGCCGAGACCATGAAGCAGCCGAAGATCGTGTGCGGGAAGGCTGCGAGGGCGACCTTGTTGGTGAGCACGGCCCAGAGGTCGGTCAGCTCGGCGCGGCCCTTCGCAGCGTTGATGTGGTAGCCGACCGGGTTCTGCATGAACGCGTTGGCGGCGAGGATGAAGTAGGCCGACAGGATGGTGCCGATGGACGTGATCCAGATGGTCGCGAGGTGCAGGCCCTTGGGGAGCTTGTCCCAGCCGAAGATCCAGAGGCCGATGAAGGTGGCCTCCAAGAAGAAGGCGAGCAGGCCCTCAAGTGCCAGCGGGGCGCCGAAGATGTCGCCCACGAAGCGCGAGTAGTCGGACCAGTTCATGCCGAACTGGAACTCCTGCACGATGCCGGTGACGACGCCCATCGCGAAGTTGATGAGGAAGATCTTCCCGAAGAAGTGCGTCAGCTGCAGGTAGTGCGGCTTACCGGTGCGGTACCAGGCGGTCTGGAAGATCGCGGTGCAGGTGACCAGGCCGATGGTGAGCGGTACGAACAAGAAGTGGTAGATCGTCGTGAGTCCGAACTGCCAGCGTGCCAGCAGGAGCGGATCCAGCAGCTCGTTCACATGCCATCCCTCCGTTACTTCTACGTTCTGTAGAAGTCCAACTTCTACAAAGTGTAGAACATTCTCAGGCGGATCGCGCTACCCTGGGGATGTGGCCAATCTCGGAGAACTCGAACGGGCCGTCATGGACGCCCTGTGGGACGGCGAAGCCCCCGTCACCGCCGGGGAGCTACGCGACAAGCTAGCGGCGGCGCGCCAGGGCGGCAAGGCACCGGCGCTCACCACCATCCTCACCGTCCTCTCCCGCCTGGAGTCGAAGGGATTCGTCGCCCGCGACCGCGACGCCCGGCCCCACCTCTACACCGCCGCGCTCACCCGGGCCGGCCACGTCGCCGACCTGATGCGCGAAGTGCTCGAGTCGTCGTCCGACCGCACCCAGGCACTCGCCTACTTCGTCGGGTCTGTCGACGAGTCGGAGGCCGAGGTGCTCCGGCGCCTCCTCGACGCCCGCAGCGTGTGAGCGCCTCCCCCGTGACGGGGCTCTGGGCCGCGGTCTTCCTGGGCGCCCTCGCGGTGGCCCTCGCCTGGCCGGTGCCGCTCCTGCTCGCCCGGGCGAAGTGGCCGTCCGCTGCCCCCGTGCTCGCCGTCGCCCTGTGGCAGTCGATCGCGCTCGCGGGAGGCATCTCGATGATCGGGTCGCTGCTCGTCGCGGGGCTGCAGCCGTTCGGCGACGACCTGTGGAGCCGGATCGCGGGGGCCGCGTCCTCGGTCTTCCACGGACCCCTGCCGCCGGACGTCACGCTGCTGAACGCCTTCCTTCTGAGCGCCGCGGTCCTGCTCACGGCGCACCTGCTGCTCAACCTTGCGCTCACCTCCGTGCGCAGCCGCAACCAGCGGCACCGGCACATGGAGCTGCTACGGCTGCTGTCGTCGCCGCTGCCCGACACCCCGAGCACGCGGGTGATCGACCATCCCGCGCCGGCCGCCTACTGCCTGCCCGGGGCCCGCAGCGTCACCGTGCTGTCGGAGGGGATGATCGAGCTGCTCTCCCCCGCCGAGCTCGACGCCGTCGTCGCCCACGAGCGCGCCCACCTGCGGCAGAAGCACCACCTGCTGCTCGACGCGTTCCGCTCCTGGAAGCGCTCGCTGCCGTGGTTCCCGATCGCGACCCGGGCGCAGGACGCCGTGGCGCTGCTGCTGGAGATGCTCGCCGACGACACCGCGCGGCGCACCTCGGGGGATGCGGTGCTCGCGGAAGCGATCCGGCTGGTCGACGAGACCGGCCAGGCGGGCGCCGTGCTCGGCGCGCCGAAGGACCGGCGCACCCCCGAGCAGCGGCGCGCGGCGCTGGCCGCGCGCGAGGATCGGCTGACCGACGGCCGCCGCACGGTCGGGCCGCTGCTCCGCGCCTCTGTCGTCGTCGCGACCGTCCTCCTCGTCGTCGTGCCGCCCGTCGTCGTCCTCCTCTCCTGACAGGCCACTCCCACGCCATCGCCTCCTGAGTTCTTCGCCCCGACACGCGGTGCTCGCTCGAGAAACTCAGGAGCTGATGGCTTGGGGCGAGGGCTCAGGGGACGACGCTAGGGTTCGGGTATGCCGCGACGGGAGCCGACGACATGAACGACGCACTGACCTGGGTGCTCGACCTGGTGCAGAGCGTCGATCCGGCGCTCCGGACGCTGCTCGCAGGGGTTGGCATCATGCTGGAGACCTCGATCCTGGTCGGCCTCATCGTGCCGGGCGACACGATCGTCCTCGTCGCCAGCACCGCGGTGGAGGGACCGGTCGAGTACCTCGCGCTCGTCGTCGCCGTGATCGTGGGGGCGCTGTGCGGCGAGTCGATCGGGTTCGCGCTCGGCCGCTGGTTCGGCCCGCGCATCCGCGCCAGCCGGCTCGGCGCCCGCATCGGCACGCGCAACTTCGACCGCGCGGAGGCCTATCTGGCGCGGCGCGGCGGCATCGCGGTCTTCCTGTCGCGCTTCCTGCCGGTGCTGCACTCCCTCATCCCGCTCACCGTCGGCATGAGCCCGATGCGGTACCGCACCTTCATGGCCTGGACGGCGCCCGCCTGCGTGCTCTGGACGCTCGCCTATGTCAGTGTCGGCTCGGCCGCCGCGGGCGGGTACCGCGAGCTCTCTCGCGAGCTGCACTGGGCCGGCTACGTGTTCGTCGCGGTGATCGCCCTGTTCGTGCTCGCCGTGTTCGTGGTCAAGAAGGTGCTCGGCAAGCGGGAGGCCCGGCACATGGAAGCGGCGGCCCGGGAGTCCGAGCCGCCGCTTCACGAAGCCGAGTGACCGGCTACTTGATCGGGTGGTCCTGAAGCCACTTCTTGGCGACCGCGTCGGGCTGGGTCTTGCTCGAGCCCTGGTTCTCGGCGTTCATGTCGATGAGGTCCGATGTGGTGAGCTCCTTGGAGACCTTGTTCAGGACCTCCTTCACCTTGTCCGACGCCTTCTTCGAGTTGATCAGCGGAACGATGTTCTGCGCCGCGATCAGGCTCTTCGGGTCCTTGAGGGTCACGAAGCCGTTGTCCTTGATGGCCGGGGTCGTCGTGTAGATGTCGGCCAGCTGCACGTCGCCGTTCTTCAGCGCCGCGACGGTCAGCGGACCGCCCGAGTCACTGATCGGCTTGAGCGTCGCGGTGACGCCGTAGGCCGACTTGAGGCCCGGGATGCCGTAGGGTCGGGTCTCGAACTCCGGGTTGGCGCCGACCGTGAGCGGCACGGTGACCTTCTTCAGGTCGTCGAGGCTCGTCACGCCGTACTTGTCGGAGAACTCCTTGGTGACGTTGTACGAGTCGGCGTCCTGCGCCTCCGACTGGTCGAGCACCTCGTAGCCCTTCGGCAGCGCCTTGCCGAGCGCGCTGTAGACGTCGTCGCTGGAGGTCGCGGTGCTGTTCTTGTCGTAGAACTGGAGCAGGTTGCCGCTGTACTCCGGGATGAGGTCGATCGAGCCGTCCTGCAGCGCCTTCAGGTAGACGTCGCGCTGGCCGATGCTCGGCTTGTAGGAGACCTTGATGCCGTTGGCCGCGAGGGCCTGGCCGTAGATCTGCATCAGGATCTCGGACTCGCCGAAGGCGGCCGAACCGACCGTCACGGTGTCGCCGGACGAGGAGCTGGAACCGGTGTTGAACGCTCCGCCGCCGGACGAGCAGGCGCTCAGGGCGAGCAGCGCCCCGGCAGCGAGCACGCCTGCTGCCAGGCGGCTCTTCTTCGATGCGAACATGATCTCTCTTCTCTCGGTGTGTTTCGGTGTTCTCTGTGTGCGGGCAGGAAGGTCAGGAGGACGTGGCGCCCTCGGGCGTGGCGGTCCGGGTCCGCCCGCGCCCGCCCTCCGCGGTGTCGCGGACGCGGCCGGCGAGGACGCCGCGCGGGACGACGAGCCGCTGGACGATCGCGAAGAGGCCGTCGGAGACGAGCGCGAGCGCGATGACGATGATGGAGCCGCCAAGCATCTCGGGGTAGTTCTGCACGGCAATGCCGTCGAAGAGGAACCGGCCGAGCCCGCCGACGGGCAGGATGGCCGCGACCGTCCACGTCGCGATGACCTGCAGCGCCCCCGAGCGGATGCCGCCGATGACGAGCGGGAGGGCCAGCGGCAGCTCCACCTTGGCGAAGACCTGCCAGCCGGTCATGCCGATCGCCCTGGCCGCGTCGATGGGCGCCCGGTCGACCGATTCGAGGCCCGAGTACGCGCCCGCGAGCAGGGGCGGGATCGCCAGGATGGTTAGGGCGATCAAGGGCGGCACGATCGAGACGTTCGCGGTGATCAATGCGAGGTAGATCACGAGTCCCAGGGTGGGGAGCGCCCGGAGCGCGCCTGAGACGCCGACCGCGAGGCCGCGCAGCCTGCCGGTGTGTCCGATCGCGAACCCGATCGGGAGCGCGATGGCGGCCGCGAGCAGGAGCGTCATCAGCGAGTACAGGATGTGCTCGAGCGTCCGCGCCGGGATGCCGCCGGCGCCGACCCAGTTGGCCGGGTCGAAGATCCACCCGAAGGCGGCGACGATGTCGGTCATGCTCCGGTCACCGCCTTCATGGCAGCGCCGCGCTCCCGCTTACGGGCGCGCCGGTCGGCCCGCGTCCACGGCATGAACAGCCTGCCCAGGCCGACCAGGATCAGGTCGAAGACGAGGGCCAGGATCATGATGAGGACGATGCCCGTCAGGGCCTCCTCAGGGTAGTTCCGGTTGATGCTGTCCGTGAACAGGACGCCGAGGTTGGGGACGCCGAGCAGTGCCCCGACGCTCACCAGACTCACCGTGCTCACCGAGACGACCCGCACTCCGGCGAGCAGCACGGGTCCGGCGAGCGGGAGCTCCACGGACCAGAACCGCCGCCAACCGGAGAAGCCCACAGCGGTCGCCGACTGCTTCACCTCTCCGGGGACCGCAGCGAGGGCGTCCGCCGCGGTGCGCACCATCAGCGCAAGCGCGTACACGCTCAGCGCGACCACCACGTTCACCGGCGACAGGATCTGCGTGCCGATCAGTGCGGGCATCGCGAAGAAGAACGGCAGCGACGGGATGGCGTAGAGGATGCCGCACACCGTGAGCAGCACGCCGCGGCTCCAGCGGTAGCGGTTCGCCACCCACCCGATGGGCACCGCGACCACGAACCCGATGACGATCGGCAGCGCCGCCAGCCACACGTGGGAGACCGTGAGATTCCAGACCTGGCCGAGATTCGACCACAAGAAGCTCACGACGCGTCCTCACCCTGCGCCGGAGCACCCGCGACCGGAACGGTCGCGGCCTTTGCCTCGAAGGGGACGGCGCCGCCGGTCGGCGCGCCGGACAGGACGCCCGCGGGGCGCCCGTCGTCGTCGACGAGCACGGAGCCCGTCGGCGTCTGCTCCACGTGGAGGACGCGCCGGCCGCGCTCCGCGCCGATGAACGACGCGACGAAGTCGTCGGCCGGGTCGGCGAGGATTTCGGACGGAGTGCCCTTCTGCGCGACGATCCCGCCCTTGCGGAAGATCACGACCTGGTCGCCGAGCTTGAACGCCTCGTCGATGTCGTGCGTCACGAAGACGACGGTCTTGCCGAGATCGCGCTGCAGCCGGAGCAGCTCGTTCTGCAGGTCGTCGCGCACGATGGGGTCGACCGCGCCGAACGGCTCGTCCATCAGCAGGATGTTGGGGTCGACCGCGAGGCCGCGTGCGACGCCGACGCGCTGCTGCTGGCCGCCGGACAGCTGGCTCGGATAGCGGTCGGCCAGCGACCGCTCGAGGCCGACCGTGTCCATCAGTTCGAGCGCCCGCTGCCGCGCCTCCTTCTTCTTGACGCCCTTGAGCAGCGGCACCGTCGCGATGTTGTCGACGACCTTTCGGTGCGGGAGGAGGCCGGAGTTCTGCATCACGTACCCGATCGAGCGACGGAGCGCGACGGGCTCGAGGGAGAGCACATCCTCTCCGTCGATCTCGATCGCGCCGGAGGTCGGGTCGACCATGCGGTTGATCATCCGGAGGATGGTCGTCTTGCCGCTGCCGGAGGAGCCCACCAGCACGGTGATCTTGCGCGAAGGGATCACCAGCGAGAAGTCGTCGACCGCCAGCGTCCCGTCGGGGAAGCGCTTCGTCACGTCGCGGAACTCGATCACGACAGCCCTCCACTGGGGAGTGCTGCGCGCTCGGAGTCGCTCGGGTGTGCGGGGACTGAGTCGGCCATCGTCTTCAGCCAAACAGGGTCGAGCCGATTACGCAACGGAATGCGTCGAATTGTGGCACTCAGGGTCGGTCGCATGCCGGCCCCCCTTCGGTGTCGTGGCGTTCGGTGCGGAGGGCCTTGAGGCCCGCCTACGCCCTCTGTTCGGAGCGCTCGCCCGTGTGGATGCCAACCTGCCACCGACCACCGACATTCCCGCGTCCCACGAGAGGACGCGGGCACACCGGTCAGGCGTTGTCGCCGAAGCGCCGCTCCAAGTACTCGCGGGCCACGGTGCGGGCCTCGGAGATGAAACGCTCGTCGCCCTCCGGGTCCTCCACGAAGGCTCGATTGATCAGGGAGTCCATGATCTCGACGACGACCTCGAGGCGGAAGGACAGCTCCTCGCCCGAGGGAAGGCCGTACTCGTCGGACAGGATCTCGGCGAACTGCTGCGCGAAGCCGACCGGGCGGACCACCTCGTCCTCCGGCACCCCGGCGCGCTCGACGTCGGAGAAGCGGATGATACGGAAGCCCGGCTCGGTGCGGAACATGCCGACGAAGGCGTCGATGGCGCACTCGACGGCGTTCCACCAGTGCGCAGGCGACTCGGCGTCGATCGCCGCGACGACCGAGCGGCGGTAGCGCAGCAGTGCGCGGTCGCGCAGGGCCTGGAGCAGGACGATGCGGTCGGGGAAGTAGCGGTAGACCGTTCCGATGGACGCTCCGGCGCGCTCGGCGACCATCGCGGTCGTGAGGCGGTCGAACCCGATCTCGTCGACGACGGCCGCGGCCGCGTCGAGCAGGGCGTCGATCCGGGCGGCGCTGCGCTCCTGGATGGGTTCCGTGCGGACGAGCGGAGCTCCGACGGTGCTCTGCCCGGCGACCAGATCATTGATGGGCACGAGGGCGACTCCTTCTCTAGTCGTACAAGTGGTGGTGCGGGTCCCCAGCCCGGCGACGTCGTGAGCGTCGCGCTTCCCGTGAATCATATTCGGGGAAACCTCACTTCCGCTGGGCATTAGCCTTCGACGCGCCGCAGAAAAGTCCCCCAGATCTGGGGGATGCATTCGTGCCCGCCTCCACTCCATGAGAAAATACATCAGATGCCCTCCCCCGAATCGCGCCACGAGCCCGTCTCCGGCGACTCCCCCTCCCGCCGCGGCGCAGCGGTCGAGCCGATCATGCATCGGGCCGCGCGCATCGAGGACGCCTTCCACGAATTCCGTGCGAGGCGGGCTCGGAAACGTGGCTTCCTGGCGACGGTCGTGCCCTACACCGGCTACGGGTCGCCCAGCTGGGTGCGCATCCTCGGGCGCGTCGTGCTGGCGAAGGACCCGCGGCCCGGTTCGCGGGCGGAGCGGCTGCACCGCAAGCGCGAGGAGTCGATCCGCGGCTGGCGCTCGTTCGTCAGCGTCCCGCTGGCCCAGACGACGGTGACCGTGGAGGTGGAGGGCGAGCGGCACGAGGTGGTGACCGACCGCGGCGGTGTCATCGACACGGTCATCCCGGTCCAGCTCACGCCGGGGTGGCACACCGCGCGGCTGTCGACCGCCGAGTCGACCCGCGTCTTCGAGGCGCCCGTCTTCGTGGTCGACCCGAAAGCGACCTTCGGAGTGATCTCCGATGTGGACGACACCGTCATGGTGACGGCCCTGCCGCGTCCCCTGCTCGCAGCCTGGAACACGTTCGTTCTCGACGAGCATGCCCGCGTTCCGACGCCGGGCATGGCCGTGCTGCTCGAGCGGCTGGCCTCCGCGCATCCGGGCACCCCGGTGATCTACCTGTCGACCGGAGCCTGGAACGTCGCACCGACGCTCAGCCGGTTCCTCTCGCGCAACCTGTTCCCCGCCGGCCCGCTGCTTCTGACGGACTGGGGGCCCACGCACGACCGCTGGTTCCGCAGCGGACGCGAGCACAAGCGCACCAGCCTCGAGCGGCTCTCCCAGGAGTTCCCCGGCCTCAAGTGGCTGCTGATCGGGGACGACGGGCAGCACGACGAGGACCTCTACGGCGAGTTCACCGTCGCGCACCCGGAGAACGTGTCGGCCGTGGCCATCCGCCAGCTCTCCAGCGGCGAGGCCGTGCTCGCGGGCGGGCGCTCGAAGGCGGAGAAGCACAGCGAGCTGTCGGGAGCGCCGTGGGTCTATGCGCCCGACGGCGCCGGGCTGAGCGAGCAGCTCGGGGAGCTGGGCCTGCTCCCGTAGCGCCGGCGCCGCACCGCGGTGTCGGTGGGGCCTGCCAGGATGGCGTCATGCGAGCCAGCCGCGCCGACCTGCTCCGGATGCGCCGTGTCGCGCAGGCGATCGACAGCCCGCGCGAGCCGGCCCCTGCGGCTGTGACGCGCCGCATGCTGGCCGTCCAGGGGCAGGACTTCGCCGCCGGCTGCTGGGCGCTGGCCCTGCGCTCCGAGGCGTCGGGTCGGTCCGACGTTCTCGCCGCCCTCGATGCCGGCAGCGTCATCCGTTCCTGGCCCATGCGCGGCACCCTGCACTTCGTGCCGCCGGAGGACCTGCGCTGGATGCTCTCGGTCACCATGGACCGGATGGTGGCCGGTCTGGGGCGCCGCCAGGAGCAGCTGGGGCTGACGTCGGCCGACTTCGCTCACGCCGCCGAGGTGGTGACGGGCGTGCTCTCCGGCGGCCGCAGCATCGGCCGCGCCGACCTGATGGGGGTGTGGGAGCGCGCGGGCATCGCGACGACCGGCCAGCGCGGCTACCACCTGATCTACTACCTCGCACAGACGGGACTGCTGTGCTGGGGTCCGGTCGTGCGCGCGGGCAACGGCAACCCGTCGCAGGCGCTGGTGCTGCTCGACGAGTGGGCTCCCGCTCCGCCTCCGCTGGAGCCGGACGAGGCGATCGCCCGGTACCTCCTGCGCTACCTCGCCGGCCACGGACCGGCCACAGTGCGCGACTTCGTCTGGTGGATCAAGGGGACCGTCGGCGGCGCGAAGACGGCCCGTGCCCTCCTCGGCGACGCGCTCACCACGCTCGATGTCGACGGCGTCGAGTATCTGGTGACCGCCGAGCTCGCGGATCGTGCGGCGGCCAGGCCTGCCAAGCGCGCGGAACGCGAGGCGGTGCACCTGCTGCCGGCGTTCGACGAGTATCTGCTCGGCTACCGGGACCGCTCCCTTATCCTCGACGAGGACCACGTCGAGCTCATCGTGCCCGGCGGCAACGGCGTCTTCCAGCCGATCATCGTCGCCGGAGGCCGCGTGGTCGGCACGTGGCGCCGCGAGAACGGCCGTGCTGTGCCACAGCCGTTCGGCGACCTCAGTGGCGTGCGCCGGGCACGGCTCGACCGCGCGGCGGCCGAGTACGCCCACTTCGCGGCCAGCTGATGGTGGCGACACACCTCCGGCCTGACGTCGCCGGGTAGCGTTGGGGGGTGGCACGCAACAGCTCGACGGCCCGCCGGCTCCCCGCGGCGATAGCCCTCCCGACGACCATCCGGGCGACGTCGCGCGCGCCGTTCCTGCAGGTCGTGAAGACGGCGGTCGCGATGATCCTCGCCTGGGCGGCGGCCAGCCTGTTCGTGCACGGCGAGCTGCCGGTGTTCGCGACGATCGCGGCGCTGCTCGTGGTGCAGCCGAGTGTGAACCAGTCCGTCGGGCGCGCCATCGAGCGTTCGATCGGGGTGATCGTCGGTGTGGTGGTCGCGTACCTGATCGGGCTGGCGTTCGGGACGAACAGCTGGATCGTGCTGCTGGCGGTCGTGGTGTCGGTGCTGCTCGCCTGGGCGCTGAAGCTGACGCCCGGCACCGCGAATCAGGTGCCGATCACGGCGATGCTGGTGCTCGCGATCGGCGCTTCCGACCCGCAGTACGCGCTCGCACGCATTGTGGAGACGGTGATCGGCGCTGCGATCGGGGTGGTCGTGAACGTCGCGATCGTCCCCCCGGTGCTGACCGCGCCGGCCCGGCAGGCCGTGCTGGCGCTGGGGACGGAGATCGCGTCCACCCTCGACCGTCTCGGGTCGGCTCTCACGACCGAGCACACCCGGGCCGACCTGGATGCGCTGCTCATCGAGGCGCGCCTGCTGCGGCCGATGGAGACCAAGGCGCAGAGTGCGATCACCGCGGCGGACGAGAGCCTGTCGCTGAATCCGCGGCAGCGCAAGCACCGGGTGTACCTCGACCACGACCAGCAGCTGTTCGACCGGCTGCGTCCGCTGATCAACCGCACGCTCGGGATGACTCGCGCGTATCACGACCATTACGATGACAGCCTGGCGGCGGAGCCGACCATCCATGCGATCGCCGACGAGCTCCATCGGGCGGCGCACGACCTGCGGCTGCTGGCGCGCGACCCCGACGAGCCTGTCGTCGAGCCCGGAACGGAGACGGCAGGCGTGCCGGTGCTCACCGCCCCGCTCACCATCGCCACCCCGGACCCGCGCCACTGGGTGCTGATCGGTTCCCTGGTGGAGGACCTCCGTCGCATCCACGTCGAGATCGCCGGCGACGACGCCTCCACAGCATGACCCGGCCGTCGAGTGGTGACATCTCGTCGCCACTCGACGCGATGCGCTATGCGGTGAGCTCGGCGACCGCCTCCGCGACCGGCAGCGTGCGCCGGTCGCCGGTGCGGCGGTTCCAGAGCTCGACCTCGCCCTGCGCCGCGCCGCGGCCCACCACGAGCACGCGCGGGACCCCGATGAGCTCCGCATCGCCGAACTTGACGCCCGGAGACACCTTGGGGCGGTCGTCGTAGAGGACGTCGAGACGGGCGTCCTCCAGCTGGGCGATGACCTCCTCGGCCAGCTCGTAGGCGGCCTCGTCGCGTCCGGTCGCCACCACGTGCACGTCGAACGGCGCGACGGACTCCGGCCAGACCAGGCCGCGGTCGTCGTTGTTCTCCTCGGCGAGGATCGCGAGGATGCGGGTCACGCCGATGCCGTAGGACCCCATGGTCACCGTGACGAGCTTGCCGTTCTCGTCCAGCACCTTGAGCCCCAGGGCGTCTGCGTACTTGCGGCCGAGCTGGAAGACGTGCCCGATCTCCATGCCGCGCGCCAGCTCCACCGGACCGGACCCGTCGGGCGCGGGGTCGCCGGGCTTCACCTCGGCGACCTCGACGACGCCGTCCCAGCCGAAGTCGCGGCCGGCGACGAGGCCGAAGACATGCTTGCCCTCGATGTTCGCGCCCGTGATCCAACCGGAGCCGTCGACCACGCGCGGGTCGACGACGTAGCGGATGCCCGTCGCCGACTTCTCGCCGAGCACGGCGCCCTCGGCCGACCAGGGACCGATGTAGCCCTTCACCAGGCCGGGGTGCTTCGCGAAGTCCTCGTCCGTGGCCGCGTCGACCTCCGCAGGGGCGAAGGCGACCTCGGCACGCTTGAGGTCGACCTCGCGATCGCCGGGCAGGCCCACGACGACGAGCTCGCGCGTGCCGTCGAGGTTGGTCAGGGCGAGCACCACGTTCTTGAGCGTGTCCGCCGCCGTCCAGGAGCGGCCGTCGGGACGCGGGTGCTTCTCGTTCGCCAGCTCGACAAGCGTGGCGATGGTCGGCGTTCCCGGCGTGTCGAGCACCTCCTGCGGGGTGAGCTTCTCGTAGGAGCGCGCGGGAGGCGCGAGGGTCGTGAAGGCCTCGACGTTGGCTGCGTACCCGCCGGGCGAGCGCACGAACGTGTCTTCGCCGACCGGGGTCGGGTGCAGGAACTCCTCCGAGCGCGATCCGCCCATGGCGCCCGCGTCGGCCTGCACGATCACGTACGACAGCCCGAGCCGCGTGAAGATGCGCTCGTACGCGTCGCGCTGCGCCAGATAGCTCGTATCGAGCCCCTCGTCCGTGTAGTCGAACGAGTAGGCGTCCTTCATCGTGAACTCGCGGCCGCGCAGCAGGCCGGCGCGCGGACGCGCCTCGTCGCGGTACTTGTCCTGGATCTGGAAGATCGTCAGGGGCAGGTCTTTATAGGACGAGTAGAGGTCTTTGACGAGGAGCGTGAAGACCTCCTCGTGCGTCGGCGCCAGGAGGTAGTCGGCGCCCTTGCGGTCCTGCAGGCGGAACAGCGCGTCGCCGTACTCGTCCCACCGGCCGGTGGCCTCGTAGGGCTCCCGCGGCAGCAGGGCGGGGAAGTGCACCTCGTGCGCACCGGCGGCCGTCATCTCCTCGCGGATGATGCGCTCGATCTTCTCCTTCACCCGCAACCCGAGCGGCAGCCAGGCGAAGACGCCCGGCGCCTGGCGCCGGATGTAGCCGGCGCGGACGAGCAGCCGGTGGCTGGTCACCTCGGCGTCGGAGGGGTCTTCACGGAGGGTGCGGAGGAAGTAGTTGGTCAAGCGTGTAGGCACCGTCCCAGTTTATGGGGCGGAGGAGCCGCGTCCACGCGCGGGCCGGATCGGTGGATACGTCGGCGGCGGACCCGGCTGTGGACGGAAAGGGCGGTCGGAGCACCGGGCTAGGGTGGCGGCATGCCCGACCGCCGCACCCGCGTCGCCCCCTCCCCCGCCTCGGCGCCCCTCGCCGCCTCCCTCGCCGCGCTCCGCCGCGAGCTGCGGCTCCCGGACGCCTTCCCGCCCGAGGTCGAGGCCGAAGCCGCTGCGGCCGCGGCACGGCGCCCGCTGCCGGAGACCGACCTCACCGGCGTGCCGTTCCTGACCGTCGACCCGGCCGGATCGACCGACCTCGACCAGGCGCTGCACCTGGAGCGCACGGCCGACGGTCACCGCGTGCGGTACGCGATCGCCGACGTCCCCGCCTTCGTGACGCCCACCGGCGCCGTGGACACGGAGGCCCGCCGCCGCGGTCAGACCGTCTACGCGCCCGACGGCCGCGTCCCCCTCCACCCCGACGTGATCGGCGAGGACGCCGCCTCCCTCCTCCCGGACGTCGAGCGCTCCGCCTTCGTCTGGGACATCCGCCTCGGCGCCGACGGCCATACGACCGGCGCCACCGTGTCGCGGGCGCGCATCCGCTCCCGCCGGCAGTGGGACTACGCCGAGGCGCAGGCCGCGATCGACGACGGCAGCGCGCCCGAGGAGCTGCGTCTGCTGCGCGAGGTCGGCGAGGCGCGCATCGCGTACGAGCGGGAGCGCGGCGGCGCCAGCCTCAACGCCCCGGAGGAGGAGGTCGTGGTGCGCGACGGCGTCTACACGCTGGAGCGTCGCACCGTCCTCCCGGTGGAGTCCTGGAACGCCCAGCTCTCGCTCCTCACCGGCATGGTGGCGGCACAGATGATGCTCGACGCGCGCATCGGCATCCTGCGCACCATGCCGGCGCCGGATGAGGAGGCGTTCCGCGCCTTCCGCATCCAGACCGTCGCCCTCGGTCTCCCGTGGCTCGAGGGCGTGCCGTACGGGGAGTACCTGCGGACGCTGGACGCCGACCATCCGCGGGCCGCAGCGGTGCTCCAGGCGGCGACGGCGCTGTTCCGCGGCGCGGGCTACGTGGCCATGGACGGCGAGGCGCCGGCCGACCCGCAGCAGTCGGCGATCGCCGCGCCGTACGCGCACGTCACCGCTCCCCTGCGCCGCCTCGTGGATCGCTGGGGCCTGGTGATCTGCGAGGCCCTGTGCTCCGGGACGCCGGTCCCGGACTGGGCACGCGCGTCGCTCGGTGAGCTTCCGGCGATCATGGGGAATTCGTCCCGGCTGGCGTCGCAGGTCGTCACAGGCGCGCTCGACCGCGTCGAGGCCGCGCTGCTGAGCTCCCGGATCGGGTCGGTGGTCGACGCGACCGTGCTCGCGGTGCGCAACGGCGGCGTGCTCGTGCAACTGGACGACCCGGCGGTCAGCGCCTCGGCGCCGCGCCCCGACGGCGTGCAGCCCGGGGACCGCATCCGCCTCACCGTGACGGCGGCGGATATCGCGACCGGACGCGTCGCGTTCCACCCCGTCGCGGGCTGACTGCGCCCGCGGCAGCGGTCCTCCGGCTCAGCTCACGCTCGCCTCAGCGCGCATTGACCTCAGTGCGCGTGGACCTCAGTGCGCGCCCACGCTGACCGTGGGCTCGCCCGAGGGGCGGTCGCCCATCTCGTCGGCGATGCGGTTCGCCTCGGCGATCAGGGTCGCGACGATCTCCGACTCGGGGACGGTCTTGATGACCTCGCCCTTGACGAAGATCTGGCCCTTGCCGTTGCCGCTCGCGACGCCGAGGTCGGCTTCGCGCGCCTCGCCCGGGCCGTTGACGACGCAGCCCATGACTGCGACGCGCAGGGGCACGCTCATGCCCTGCAGTCCCTCGGTGACGCTGTCAGCCAGCGAGTAGACGTCGACCTGGGCGCGGCCGCAGCTGGGGCAGGAGACGATCTCGAGCTTGCGCTCGCGCAGGTTCAGCGACTGCAGGATCTGCAGGCCGACCTTGACCTCCTCCGCGGGCGGCGCGGACAGCGAGACGCGGATGGTGTCGCCGATGCCCTCGCCCAGCAGGATGCCGAACGCGGTCGCCGACTTGATGGTGCCCTGGAACGCCGGCCCGGCCTCGGTGACGCCGAGGTGGAGGGGCCAGTCACCGCGCTCCGCCAGCTGGCGGTAGGCCTTGACCATGACGATCGGGTCGTTGTGCTTGACCGAGATCTTGAAGTCGTGGAAGTCGTGCTCCTCGAACAGGCTCGCCTCCCAGACGGCCGACTCGACGAGCGCCTCCGCGGTCGGCTTGCCGTACTTCTGGAGCAGGCTCGGCTCGAGCGAGCCCGCGTTGACGCCGATGCGCAGGGACACGCCCGCCGCTTTGGCGTAGGCGGCGATCTTGCCGACCTGGTCGTCGAACTTGCGGATGTTGCCCGGGTTCACGCGGACCGCCGCGCAGCCCGCGTCGATCGCCGCGTAGACGTAGTTGGGCTGGAAGTGGATGTCGGCGATCACCGGGATCTGGCTCTTCTTGGCGATGATCGGCAGCGCCTCGGCGTCGTCGCGGCTGGGTACGGCGACGCGGACGATGTCGCAGCCGGAGGCCGTCAGCTCGGCGATCTGCTGGAGGGTGGCGTTGATGTTGGTGGTCGGCGTCGTGGTCATCGACTGGACGCTGACGGGGGCGTCGCCGCCGACGAGGACTTTGCCCACCTTGATCTGGCGGGACTTGCGACGGGGTGCGAGTGTTTCGGGGACCTTTGGCATCCCCAGGTTGATTGCTGCCACGGGCTCAATCCTACGCGGCAGGGTGGGAGCGGGCTGGACGTCAGCCGAACAGGTTGACCGGCTTCACGATGTCCGCGTACATGAGCAGCACGCTCATCCCGCCGAAGATGATCACGACCGCGAAGGTGAGCGGCATGAGCTTCGCCATGTCGACAGGGCCCGGGTCGCGGCGGCGGAAGATCTTCGCGAACGTGCGCCGCAGCCCCTCCCACAGCGCGCCCGCGATGTGGCCGCCATCGAGCGGCAGCAGCGGGATGAGGTTGAAGACGAACAGCGCGATGTTGAGCGACGCCAGCATGCCGATCATGGTGTAGACCTTGTCGACCACCGGGACGCCGTCGAGCGCGGTCAGTTCCCCCGCCGCCCGGCCGATCCCGACCACGCTGATCGGCCCGTTCGGGTCGCGCTCCGCGGAGCCGAAAGCGGCGTTCCAGACATCGACCATGCGCTGCGGCAGGTGCAGGAAGACGTTGAAGACGGCGCCCGTCTGCGCGCCGACCGCCGGGAGCACTGCGGTGACGGGCTGCGGCACCAGCTCCGTGAG
The DNA here is from genome assembly GCF_013359685.1 of Leifsonia sp. C5G2. Classification (GTDB taxonomy): domain Bacteria; phylum Actinomycetota; class Actinomycetes; order Actinomycetales; family Microbacteriaceae; genus Leifsonia. The sequence continues at coordinate 7,018 of NZ_JABFMV010000002.1, read as the reverse complement.
CGGACCGATGCCGACGAACCCGACCGTCAGGGTCTCGATCCCGCCCGCGGCGTTCTTCACGACGGTGCCGCTGGCGTTCGTCTTGGCCACCTTGTTGACGACCGGGGTGAGCTGGACGGTGCGCTCCGCACCGTCGCGGCTGAGCACGACCGTGAGCGTCGTGCCGGCCGACTGGCGGATGATCGCGGTGGACTGGGCCCAGCTGCTGATCTTCTGCCCGTCGATGCTGACGATGGTGTCGCCGGGCTTGAGGCCGGCCGCCGCCGCCGGTCCCTGCTTCGCGTCGCTCGGGCAGGTCTGGCTGGTGCTCCCGGCCGGCAGAACGCACTGGCTGACGGACGCGATCGTGGTGGAGCTCTGCGGCGCCCCGAAGCCCATCAGGAGCACGCCGAACAGCACGACGCCGATGACCAGGTTCATGAACGGGCCGCCGAACATGATGACGATGCGCTTCCACACCGGCAGCCTGTAGAAGGTGCGGTTCTCCTCGCCCACCGCGACCGTCTCGGCGCTGGCGGTCCTGGCGTCCTGCGCCATCTGCTGCATGAAACCGGTCGTGGCGTTGCGGCCACGGCCGCCCTCTTTGCCGGGCGGGAACATCCCGATCATGGAGATGTAGCCGCCGAGCGGGATCGCCTTGACCCCGTACTCGGTCTCGCCGCGGCGGAACGAGAACAGCGTCTTGCCGAAGCCGATCATGTACTGGGTGACCTTGACCCCGAACAGCTTTGCGGGCACGAGGTGCCCGATCTCGTGCAGCGCGATCGACAGAGCGACGCCGATCAGGATGATGACGACGCCGAGGACGAACAGGAGCACGGAATCCACGGTCTCAGGCTAGCGGCGGCTGCCTTGGAGCAGGCCGCGAAGCGCATGGGTGGCCGCTATGCGAGCGCTGTCAGGCTCCGGGATCAGCGCGCCGCGATGAGGGCGTCTGCCTTGCGGCGTGCCCACTCCTCGGCGTGTACGAGAGAGTCGCGTGTCAGCTCCCCCGACGGCACGTGCGCGTCCACGACGCGCTCCACCGTCTCCAGGATGTCGAGGTACCCGATCGCTCCGGCGTGGAAGGCCGCGACGGCCTGTTCGTTCGCAGCGTTGAACACGGCCGGATAGGTGCCGGACGCCATGCCCACCTTCTTGGCCAGGCGCACGGCCGGGAACGCCTCGTCGTCGAGCGGCTCGAACGTCCAGGTGTGCGCCATGGACCAGTCCAGCGGCACGCCGACGCCGGCGACGCGGTCGGGCCAGCCGAGGCCGAGCGAGATCGGCAGCCGCATGTCCGGTGGCGACGCCTGGGCGATGGTCGAGCCGTCCACGAACTCCACCATCGAGTGGATGACGGACTGCGGGTGCACGGTGACGTCGATCCGGTCGTAGGGCACGTCGAAGAGGAGGTGCGCCTCGATCACCTCGAGCCCCTTGTTCACCAGCGTCGAGGAGTTGGTGGTGACGACGAGGCCCATGTCCCACGTGGGGTGGGCGAGCGCCTGCTGCGGGGTGACGTCGCGCAGCGAGTCGCGCGACCGGCCGCGGAACGGACCGCCCGACGCGGTGAGCACGAGTCGGCGGACCTCCTCCGGCGCACCCGCGCGGAGGGCCTGGGCGATCGCCGAGTGCTCGGAGTCGACGGGCACGATCTGGCCGGGCGCCGCCGCCTTCTTGACCAGGCCGCCGCCGACGATGAGCGACTCCTTGTTCGCGAGCGCGAGCAGGGCGCCGGTCTCGAGCGCGGCGAGGGTCGGGCCCAGTCCCACGGAACCGGTGATGCCGTTGAGGACGACGTCCGCCTCCACCGACCGCACCAGCAGTTCGGAGTCGTCGGCCCCGAGCGCCGTGTCGACGACGCCGAGCCGCTCCGCCTGCGCCGCCAGCTCCGTCGCGTTGCGCCCGGCGCTCAGCCCGACGACGCGGAACCGGTCGGGGTTCGCCGCAACGACGTCGAGCGCCTGCGTCCCGATCGAACCGGTGGACCCGAGGATGATGACTCTGCGCACGAGGCCATCGTACGCAGGGCCGGGGCAGGAACTATCTGGTCGTCTTCAGGATGTCGATGACGAACACCATGGTGTCGGTGGCCTTGATGTCGCCGGAGCCCTTGTCGCCGTAGCCGTCCGCCGGCGGAACGATGGCGATGACCTGGGAGCCGACCTTCTGACCCTCCAGCGCCTGCTGGAAGCCCTTCACGACGCCCGTGGTCTGGAAGGAGGCCGGTGTGCCCCGGCTCCAGCTGGAGTCGAACATCTGACCGTTGCGCCAGAGGACGCCCTTGTACTGCACGGTCACCGTGTCACCGGACTGCACCGTCTCGCCGTCGCCCTGCTTCAGAACGGCGATCTTGGTCTCCTTCGGCGGGTCGGCCTTCGGGATCGTGATGTTCGGCTCGCCGGTCTTCGCGTCGAGCGTGACCTTCGGGAAGCCGGCCGGCGGCGTCACGGACTTGCCGTTCGCCCGCGTCTGGGGCAGATCGACGAGGTCGGCGACGAAAACGATGCTGTCCTTGTCGGTCAGGTTCAGCTGCGAGAGGTTCTGCTCGCCGACGGCACTGCCCGCAGGACCGGTGAGAACCACCCGCGAGCCGAGGGGCAGACACTCCACGGCGCGCACGAGGCCCGGGACGAAGGCCTTGTCGTCGACCTTGAGCATGGCGGTGGCGGACCCGTCGAACCCTTGCGCCGACAGCTCCTTGCCGGTGGTCCCGTTGTACGCAGCGAGTGCGATGTCCACATTCGACCCGGCCTTCACCACCGCGCCCTTGCCTTTGACGACCACGGTGCGTTCCAGGTCCTTCGCCTTCAGCGGACTGCCGAAGGTCACGGTCGGCGTCTTGCCGAAATCGCCCGCCACCTTCACGGAGTCGGACGTCGCCCCGGACTTCACGTTCTGGCACGTCGCGGCCGCGGCGGTGGGCGTCGAGGACGCGGTCGGCTCGCCGGAGCTGCACGCGGCGAGCCCGGAGACGAGGAGGGCCGCGCTCGCGGTCGCGGTCAGGGCCTTGAGAGAGGTACGCACGGTCGACCATCCTGCCCTATCCGTCTCCGCCCAACCTGACAGCGGGGAATGGGTCGGCTGAATCCGCCGCCTACGATGGAAGACATGACCCGCGAATTCTCCGTGCCCCAGTCCCGTCACCTCGTCACCGAGCTGCCCGGCCCGCGGTCGGTGGAGCTGCAGCAGCGCCGCGTCGCGTCGGTCAGCCGCGGCGCGGGCACGCTCGCGAACATCTACATGGAGTCCGGGTCGGGCGCCATCCTGGTCGACGTCGACGGCAACCGCCTGATCGACCTGGGCTGCGGGATCGGCGTCACCACCATCGGCCACGCACACCCGGCCGTCGCCGCGGCCGCCGCCGAGCAGGCCGCCAAGCTCACCCACACGCTGTTCACCGTCACGCCGTACGAAAACTATGTCGCCGTCGCGGAGAAGCTGGCGGAGATCACCCCCGGCGACTTCGAGAAGCACAGCATCCTGGTCAACTCCGGCGCCGAAGCGGTCGAGAACGCGGTCAAGATCGCCCGCAAGTACACCGGTCGCCGCGCGATCGCGACGCTCGACCACGCCTTCCACGGTCGCACCAACCTGACCATGGCGATGACCTACCGCCCCTGGCCCGAGCGCGCCGGGATGGGGCCGTTCCCCGGCGAGATCTACAGCCTCCCGATCAGCTACCCGTTCCGCGACCCCGAAGAGATGACCGGCGAGGAGGCCGCGGAGCGCACGATCGACTACATCCGCACCCACATCGGGGCCACCGAGCTGGCGGCGCTGTTCGTGGAGCCCATCCAGGGCGACGGCGGCATCATCATCCCGGCGCCCGGCTACTTCGCGCGGCTCGCCGAGTTCTGCGCCGAGAACGGGATCGTGTTCGTCGCCGACGAGATCCAGGCCGGCATCGGCCGCACCGGCACGTGGTACTCGATCGAGCACCACGGCGTCGTGCCCGACCTCGTCACCAGCGCCAAGGGCATCGCGGGCGGCTTCCCGCTCGCCGCGGTCACCGGTCGCGCCGAGATCATGGATGCGGTGCAGCCCGGCGGCATCGGCGGCACGTTCGGCGGCAACCCGGTGTCCACCGCTGCCGCCCTCGCCGTGTTCCAGGCGTTCGAGGACGAGGACCTGCTGGCGGAGGCCCGCCGCGTCGAGAAGGCGCTCTGGGCGCGGATCGGCGACTGGGCCGAGCGCTTCCCCGTCGTCGGCGAAGTGCGCGGCAAGGGGGCGATGTTCGGGATCGAGCTGGTCCAGCCCGGCACGAAGACGCCCAACCCGGAGGCGCTGCAGGCCGTGCTCGGCCACGCCACGCGCAACGGCGTCATCCCGCTCGACGCCGGCAGCTGGGACAGCGTCCTGCGCCTGCTGCCGTCCGTCGTCATCAGCGAGGAGCTCATCGACGACGCGGCGACCGTGCTCGAGGAGGCGCTGGGGCGGCTGGGCTGACGGACTGTCAGGCTATTCCGGCCACCGCACAGCCGGTCTTCCAGATCGGCGCGCTAGCGTCCCTCCCGACCGTCCCGGCCACATGAGGAAGGCACACCGATGCGGCTCCCCCGCCTGCGCTTGATCGCCGCGGCCACCGCCGCCGCGGGCGCGCTCGCCCTGCTTCCCGCGGCCGCCGTGGCGGAGCCTGCGACGCCGTTCTACCCCGGGTACATCATCAGCGACGACAGCTTCTTCAATCCGGACGCGATGACCGCCGGGCAGATCCAGCACTTCCTGGAGGACAGGTCCTGCCACCCGAAGGACGGCGTGCCGTGCCTGGCCGACTTCCGCATGAACTCGCCTGCGCAGCCCGCGTCGGCGGACCGCTGCGCGGCGATGCCCGCACGGAAGAAGGAGGCGGCGAGCAGCATCATCGCGCGGGTCGCCGAGGCGTGCACGGTCAGCCCGCGCGTGCTGCTCGTGCTGCTGCAGAAGGAGCAGTCGCTGCTGACCGCGCCGAGCGCGAAGGGCTACGAACGCGCGACCGGGTACGCGTGCCCCGACACGGCCGAGTGCGACAAGCGCTACTTCGGGTTCTTCAACCAGGTGTATCGGGCCGCGTGGCAGTTCCGGGAGTACACCGTCCACCCCGGCGACTGGCGCTACAAGGTGGGGCTCAACCGCATCCAGTACCACCCGGATGCGACCTGCGGATCGAGCGAGGTCACGATCCTCAACCAGGCGACGGCGAACCTCTACAACTACACGCCGTACCAGCCGAACGACGCGACCCTGAAGGCGCCGAAAGGGCCGGCCGGCGACTGCTCGGCGTACGGCAACCTGAACTTCTCGCGGCTCTACACGGACTGGTTCGGGTCGCCGCTGTCGGTCCGCTACACCGGTCTGGTCGACGGCTGCCTCGTGTACCGCGACGGCTTCGGCTGCGATCAGGGCAGCCCGCTGCGGTCGTGATGACGGCGCATGCCGCGACCGGAATACGATCTCGCCTACTGTCGGAAGCGTGAGCATCGACCAGCCCGACGATGACGTCGCCGCGCTGCAGCGCCCCGGCGCGCTGTACTACGCAGGCCGCATCCTCATGGCACCGCTGCTGAAGCTCGTCTACCGGCCGCGTGTGATCGGCCGCAAGAACGTGCCGAAGCACGGCAAGGTCATCCTGGCCAGCAACCATCTGTCGTTCATCGACTCCGTCGTCATCCCGATGACCGCGCCTCGGCGCGTGCAGTTCCTGGCGAAGTCGAGCTACTTCGAGGGGACCGGGTTCGCGGGACGCGTCTCCCGCGCCATCTTCACCTCGATCGGTGCCGTCGGGGTCAAGCGTGGCGCGGGTGCCGCGGCGCAGGAGGCACTCGACCAGTCGCGCCGGATCATCGACACGGGAGCCGCGTTCGCGCTGTACCCGGAGGGCACGCGCTCGCTCGACGGCCGCCTGTACAAGGGCCGGACCGGGATCGGCTGGCTCGCGCTGACGACCGGCGCGGTCGTGGTGCCGGTCGGACTGATCGGGACCGATCAGATGCAGCCCGTCGGCGCGAAGTTCCCGAGGCCCCACAGGATCACCGTCGTGTTCGGCGAGCCGCTCGACCTCTCGCACTACGGATCGGCGGAGTCGGGGCGTGCACGCCGTCAGGCGACGGACGCGATCATGTCGGCCATCCACGGCCTCACCGGGCAGGAACTGGCGGGCGTGTACAACGAGGCGCCGCCCGCGAGCGCGGTCGAGCGCGTCAAGCGCGCCCTGCGGCCCGAGCGTCTCTGACGCGCCGCACGTCACGGTTCGTGACGAACGCGTGCCGTTCGTGACGAATCGCGGCGATTCGCCACGAAACGCCGCGGGCGCAGGTCAGGCCTCGGGAGCCTGCGACTTGGCGCGATAGGTACGCGCCTTCTGACGGTTGCCGCAGACGCCCATGCTGCACCACTGGCGGGAGCCGTTGCGGGACTCGTCGTAGAAGGCCCAGCGGCAGTCCTCTCCCCCGCACAGACGGACGCGACCGAGCTTCCCCTGGATCTGCAGCACCACGGCGCTCGCCAGCGCCGCCTCCGCCGCGGTCCGGGCGGTGAGACCGACCGTTCCGGGCGCGGAGGCGACCGGAAGGGCAAGGTCGGGCAACGGCGCCTCCGCTCCGTCGACGATCTCGCGCAGAGCATCCCGGAGCTCGCGCGTGCGTGCCCGGTCCCCCGGAGCGACGCCGTGGTCGCCGGCCCAGCGGCCGAGGCCGGCGTCGTCGGCGAGCTGGTCGGTGTCATCCTCGACATCGAGCGTGTTCAGGAAGTCGACCAGCAGATCGGGGCCGAACTCGGGCGCATTCGTACGCATATAACCATTGTAACTCGTTAGCGGGTTACACTATCCTGTAACCTGTCAACGCAGATAGGTGGTTATCATGCATCCGCTGTTCTTCTGGTCCCTGTCCACGTCCGAGCTCGCCGAGCGCGAGCACGAGGCGGCCGTGCTGCGGGCGCAGCGCGACTCCGGCATCGAGCAGCCGGCGCCGCTCACGCGCGACGACCGCTGGCGCGCCGCCATCCAGCGCTGGGCGGCGGCCGAGCCGCCCCAGCTCCCCGCCCCCGCGGCACCCTC
>NZ_JABFMV010000029.1 GCF_013359685.1 Leifsonia sp. C5G2 | reverse complement strand
GGCCGTCGCTGTCGCGGTGGGCAAGTACGGGGGTGAGGACCCCATTCTCCTTGATCGACTGCACGAACGCGGGGGTGATCGGGGCGGAGGGGCGCAGCGGACGTCTGAACACTTGAGTGGGGGTGCTCAGATCGCAGGTGAAGCCGATCAGAGTGGCGACGCCAAAGCCGTCCGACTCAGCTACTGATCAATACAACGCTGTCTTGAGCAAGATCACCAGGAGACCGAAGAGAGCGCTTGTCAGTGCTGCGGCTACGCAGGCCCACCATGGTCGAGAGCGAAGCCAGAGGACGAGGTAGCCCAGTAGCGCAAGCATGACAACGGCGAACCAGAGGGCGACTGATATTCCGGCATCGACCGGCATCGCACCGAACGCCGCCAGCAGTAGCGGGATAGATGGGATGATGGCCGCCTCAAGCATCCCGCTCGATTCCTTCAGCGATTGTCCGATCGAATCACGTATCCGGTCCCTGATGTGGTCAGCGTGGCCGTGGGACCCGAGTGCAGTCGAATAGACGTGGGCCACCCAGAAAACGATTACGGTGACGACGGCGAAAATGAGCACCTGCCACGCTGAACTTGACTTCTTGAGCCCAATCGACGTAGCAGCAACGACGCTCGCGTAGACGATCGTCCCGTAAATAGCTGCCGGGGTGCCGATGTGCCGCCACAACGTGCGGCGTGCATCGTCTGTCGGGGCACTCCCCGGTTGGCTCAGTGAGCCACGATCGGTCATGGGTCACATCATGTGTTCGCGCTTCCGGTGTGGCAAGAGCAGAGTTCGCGTCGACCCGGACTGCTGAAGTGAGGGCTGCGCAGGATCTCTCACAGTTCGAGTGGATACGCTGAGTCCAACAGGGGAGGTCGGATGAGTGGAGCGCTGCACAGCGTGCGTGTCGTGCCCGTCTTCTTTCTCGTTCTCGTCGCTGCGGTGCTCGCCGGCATCGGGTTCGGACACTGTTCCGATGCTGCACACGTGAACCTGAGCGCTTCGTGGTCACAGCAGGTGGGCGTAGGCGACACGAATCCCGATAACAGCGGTGCCGAATTCTGTGCGGCACTGTGCGCCACGGCCGGTGCTGCCACCCCGGTTCACGATTCGACGGTCGCGGTTGAGACACTTCTCGAGACCGCGCACCCGGCGCCACCCGCGGTCGCCATTCCACAACACGAGTCGCCGACGGCGCCGTCACGGTTGGGCCTGCTGGGCATACTTCGAATCTGATCACCTTCCGTTCCGCGATTCTGCAGGCGCACGCCCACGTTCGGCGAGCCGCGTACTCGATGGTTTGTGAAGGTGAAGATGGACGATTATTGGACTAATGCTCTGTGGTCTCTGACGCCAACGGTGCTGGTGGGACTCATTTTCTGGTTCGCGCTGCGCGCGATTCTCCGCGCCGATCAGCGCGAACGTGCCGCCCACGCACATGAGGACAAGTGGGAGCGCTCCCAGCGCGGGTCGACGGCCGGTTCCGAGCTGGCTGGTAAGCAGGATCCGTCGTGACCGGCGCAACGTCGACGAGATCAGGCTCGACGCGGAGTGCGCTATTCGCGCTTGCCTCTCTTATCATCGCGGCCGTGGTTGCTGCGCTGGCACTGGCGATGCTGACGGTCCGGCCGGACGGGTCGATCTTCAACCCGGGGCCGCTTGTGACATACGGCTTGCCGGCTATGAAAGTTGTCGTCGATCTAGCGGCCGCGGCCACGATTGGCGCGCTGGTAGTTGCAGCCGTCTGCGTGCCCGTCGGGTTGAGGGCATGGGACAGGCTCCTGGATGCGGCACCCTGGTGTTCTGCCGCTTGGCTGGTCGCAAGCTGTGTTGCAGCAGTCATGACGTCGATCAGCCTGACAGGGCCGGTTGAGGCGAACATGCTCGGTTCCAGCCTTGCGCAGTTCTTCACGCAGATTGCGGTCGGCCAGGGTTGGCTAGCTACGATCCTGATGACCGCGACGATCAGTGTCCTGACGTTCGCGGCCCGTGGGCAGACAGGTGTGGCCGCAGCTCTCGTCTTGGCATTGGTTGCGCTTGTTCCACTGGCGCTTCAGGGCCATGCCGCTGGCGCTGGGAACCACGTGGCCGCGACGGTCGCGCTCTGGCTGCATGTCGCGGGAGCGGCGGTGTGGGTTGGTGGTTTGGCCGCGGTGACCTACGCTGCGGCTTTCGACGAGCGCGCGTTCGTGCCGTTGGTGCGTCGCTTCTCGGCGATTGCGTTTGCGGGATTGTGCGCCGTGACCATCTCCGGGATGGCGGGCGCACTCGTCCGTTTGTCGCATCCGGTACAGCTCCTCACGACGGATTACGGTCGGCTGCTGTCTTTGAAGATCGTCGCTCTCCTACTGCTGGTCGGGTTCGGGTGGGCACAGCGTACGTGGGTGATTCGCCGCTTCGGTTCCACGGACATGCCCGCGCTGCGGCGCCGGCTCGTATTCGGATCACTCGTGCTCTGGGAGTTGCTGGTCTTGGGCGTGGCGATGGGAGCAGGAGCAACGTTGTCTCGGACGGAGACCCCTGGTGGTCAGATCCTGTTGGCGACGAAGGCTGAGCAGCTCACGGGTGACCGGATACCACCGGCGCCGGGAATCGCACGGCTCGTTGACACGTGGGTGTTCGACGCCGCGGCTGTCCTCGTCGTGCTGCTCGGCCTCGGCTCTTACCTCTACGGTGTGTTCGCGGCACAGCGAAACGGCGGATGGCCGCGGTCGCGTACGCTCGCCGGGGTCGGCGCCGCCGTTGTCATCGTGTTCGCGTTCTGTTCGCTCCCCGGGGCGTATGCAACGTTCTCGTTCACGGCGTACACGGCATTGCTTGTGTTAGGCGGAGTTCTCGCTGCGGTTCTTGTCGTCGCAGCGCAACCGATTCGGTTGCTTGAGACCGTAGTACGGCTCCGAGGGGACGGTAGCCTCGGCGCGCGCGAGTGGACGAGGTGGGTGCTCGGGAGCCGAGCGATCGAATTGCCCCTGAGGGCGCCGTGGATGTCGGCGGGTGCTCTGGTCGTGTTCCTCGGTACCGTGCTTCTCTCGCCGTGGCTGGGTTGGGCGGTGCAGGATCCTGTGGGTCGAGCGTTCACGACCTTGGTTGTGTTCGGGGTGACGACACTGTTCGCTGCGTCGTTGCTCGGTAAGGCCGACGCTGGACAGCGACTAGTGGTGCAGGTGGTGGGGATCGCGATGATGGTGGTTCTGGCAGCGGGCCTGCTCGCGGTCGTCGTTGCTTTCGTCCCCGGCGGCGTTCTCCCCGCCTGGTATGGGGTGACGTTGCCCGCGCTGGGTGTGACGCCTGCGGTTGATCAACTGATCGGGGCCGTGCTGCTGTGGGCGATCACTGCGGTCGCCGTATTCGTGCTCCTGTTGGTGTTGGGCCAGCGGGTTGTCGAATCTCGATCAGAGGATCCGGGTCCGGGGACGGTCTGAGATGGATGGGCCTGCGTACTTGCCCGACCAGGCGCCGCGCTTGGCGGCCTTCCTGGTGTGGTCCCCACAACCGATTCCTCTGCTCCCGATCGTGGGCGTCGTACTCGCTCTCGCGTATCTATGCGGTGTGTGGCGGTTGCTCCGGCTGCGGCTCGCGTGGCCGTGGTGGCGCACCACGCTCTTCCTGACTGGTTGCGGCGTGTTGGTTGCATTGACGGGGACGGGACTCGAGGGTTACGGCTACCGCATGTTCTCGGTGTTCATGTTTCAGCAGCTCACGTTGATGATGGCGATCCCGCCGCTGCTGATCCTGGGAGCGCCGGGCAAGCTTCTTTTGAAGGCGGCACCAGCGAGGGGGCAGTGGCGATTCATTCGGCGGTTTGCCCTCGTCGGGCTGCGTTCCCGTTTTGCGCGCTTGTTGCTGCATCCGGGCTTCATGGTCCCGCTGTTCCTGATGGTGTTCTACGGCCTCTATTTCAGCGGCTTGGCATCAACACTGCTCGGATCGGTGCTCGGGCACCTTTCACTCGAGGTGGTGTTCTTGGCCGCTGGCATCCTCTTCACAATTCCGCTTATCTCTCCAGACCCATTGCCGCGACGTCAGTCGCACCTCGGACGCCTGCTGGACATGTTCATCGAGATGCCACTTCACGCGTTCTTCGGGGTGATTGCCATGATGGCGACTATCCCGCTCGTGAGCTTCTTCGCGGAGTCGCCGGCGGCCTGGAACATCGATGCGGTTGCTGATCAGCGCATCGCGGGCGCGTTGGCGTGGTCGTATGGCGAACTGCCGTCGCTGATCATCGTTCTGATCCTGCTCTTCGCGTGGGCTTCCGACGATACGCGCCAAGCCGAGGCGGCAGACCGCCGGAAAGATGTGGAGGGCGACGCGGAGCTCGACGCCTACAACGCATGGCTGGCGAGGTTGAATCGCCGCTGACCGAGCTACGGCTTGGTCGTGCGGCGACGGTTGAGCTCCGTGGCGAGCCACAGGCCGCCGCCGGCGAGCAGCAGCACAACGATGATGATCACGACGACGAATGCGATCGGTGCGCCAGATGACGTGTTAGCTGCAGTCGGGGTGCTTGTGGGCGAGGCGACTGCGGAAGTGGTCGGCGCTGCCGAAGGGGTGGGAGTCGACGTCGCGGTGGGAGAGGCCGGAATGGGACCGGCGTAGCTGAAGGTGTAGCTCCCGTCAATGGGGTGCCCGTCGGCAGAGACCGTGCGCCACGAGACGGTGTAATCGCCCTGCTCGGTCATCAGGACAGTCCGCGACAGGGTCCGGTCCTGGATGCGGAGTTCGCCGGTGGTGGCCTCGCGGCCGGTCGGCCCGACTGCCTGAATGACGATGCCCCCTTGTAGGCCGCTCAGTGGCGCCTCGTTGAAGGTCAGCACGATCTGATCCAACTTCTCGGTGACAGTCTGCCCTTGGGCGGGATTGGATTCTGCGAGGGCGTCGTGCGCTTCCGCAGGCGGCGCGGTGAGGCAGTTAGCGACGAAGGCGAGTGCGACCACGGCCAAAAGAGCAAGGATCCTCCACAGGGAACGGCTGGGGTCGGCGGAGGAGCTGGGGGCAGTCATCAATGGTCCCTGGGTTATTCGTGTGCGGAATGCTCGTGGCGGCTGTGCTGTGGCGGCTCGAACTGGAAGGTGGAATGTTCGATGCTGACGTCGAAGTGGCTTGCAACGCAGTCCTGAAGCTTGTCCAGGAGCTCGGGCAGGCGCCCATTCTCGAAGGTATCGGCTTCCACGATGACGTGCGCTGTCAGGACCGGCAATCCGGTCGCGATCTGGGTGGCGTGCAGGTCGTGGATGTCGACCACTTCCGGCAGCTCCAAGACGTGGTTGCGGACCGCGTCCAGGTCCAGCCCGGGAGGTGTGGACTCCAGCAACACGCTCGTGGTTTCCCGGAGCAGTTTAAACGCTCGCGGGAGGATGAGCACGCCGATGAACATTCCGGCCAGCGCGTCCGCGGCGCCCCATCCGGTCAGGCCGATCAGGATTGCAGCGACGATGACGGCCACCGAGCCAAGCGCGTCGTTCATCACCTCGAGGAAGGCGGCGCGGAGGTTGAAGTTCTCGCTTCGGCTGGAGGCCAGGACGGTCAGAGACGCCACGTTGCCCAGAAGGCCGATGATGCCGAAGATCAACAGTTCGGTGGAGGGGATCTCCGGCGGCTCGAACAGCCGGCGGACGCCTTCGATCAACACGAACACGCCAACGGCGAGGAGGACTGCTGCCTGCGCGGTCGCGGCGAGCACCTCAGCGCGTCGGTATCCCCAGGTGCGCTTGTTCGTGGCCGGCTTGGTGCTCAGATATGAGGCCACGAGGGCCATCGCCAGTCCCGCCGTGTCAGTGAGCATGTGCCCCGCGTCGACGAGCAACGCCAGGGAGCCGGTGAGGATCGTGCCGATGACCTCAGCGATCAGGATGACGAAGGTGATGCCGAACGCGATCGACAGGCGAACGCGATGGCGTTTGGCCGCTTCGCCGAAGAGCTCCATTGTGCTGCCGTGGTCGTGGCCGTCCATCCGACCTCCTTTCCTCACGCCCCACCTTACGTCAATACATGTGCATATGTAAACTAGTTAATGTAGTTGAGAACCGTAATCAGAACCGTTCTCGGTACGATGGAGAGTCGAGGAGCGAGTCGTGGACGAACTGACGTTGAACATCGAGAGCGCCGGCGAGCTGGCGGAGGTCTTCCAAGGCCTGGCGTCGCCGACGCGATTGCGCGTGCTTGCTCGGCTTCGGCGGAGCCCATCAAGTGTGACGGCGCTGGCGGAGGAGCTCGAAATCGGACAGGCGACGCTGTCGAACCACTTGCGCATCCTCCGTCAGGCGAAGCTCGTGATCGGCGACCGAGACGGACGCTCGATCACCTACCGGCTGTTCGATGACCACGTCGTCGAGTTCTTCGACCAGGCGTTGTTGCACCTTGGTCACGCTCAGCCGGGCGGCGATTAGTCGCCGAAGAGATCCCCCAGCCAGCCTCCGCGGCGCTTGTTGCTGTAGCCGTTATGGCCGGAGTTACCGTTTCCGGAGTTTCCGTGTCCGCTTTTGCCGTGATGTCCGGATCGGTTCGAGTCGGACCATCCTTGCGGGTCGGTCGGGTTAGCGTAACCCGCTGATGGATTCTGGCTCGCTGAGCGTTCGATGATTTTGTCGAGCTCCCCGCGATCCAGCCAAACGCCACGGCATGTTGGGCAGTAGTCGATCTCGATTCCGGAGCGATCGGAGAGCAGCAGCGTCTCGCCGTCAACGGGACATTTCATGGTTCGTACCCTTCTGGTTGGTATGGTTGCCGGAGCGTAGGGACCTCGTCTGAGAGTCGGCTGACCGCCGCTACCACTCAGATGCGCCCATCAGGCGCCGTTTGCTACGCTTCCCATCAAAGCTGGCCGTTATCGAACTGTGACCGTGGAGGTGACGTGGGCGCGCTGAATCGCGGAGGAATCCGACGCTGGGTCGTCCTCGCCGTTGCATCGCTCACCGTCGTGTTCGCGTTGTTGCTGGCGCACATGTTCGAGGCGGCACATCCGGCTGACGAAGGTGCCGGGCCCGCGGCGTCTGCAATCGTGGACGACGCCGTTTCATCTGTGGGAGACGCCGCAGCTGCCTCGGTCATTTCGTCGGAGAACGGCATCCCTCACGACCAGATGCTTGTATTGGGGTGCGTCCTCGGGCTGGCTGCGGCCGCCCTGGCTCTCGCTTTGTTCGTGAGTTTGCTGCGCCGCGACTACCGCCTGACTCTCTCGCTCGTCGTGCGACGCCTGGGTGCGACATTGACGCTTGAGCGACCCCTTGCGCCTTCTCTGGAATCTCTGGCCATAAGCCGGACCTGAGGACCTCGCGCGCACCCTCGTCGGTGCCCCGTCGTCCTTGTCCGCGCCCGCAATGGGCCGAGTCCGGAAACCCCCGAATGACCTTTTCCCGCCGCGCGCGGCCGGTTCGTCGCGCAACCTTCACTCCAACCCCCATCGAACCCCGGTCTCGCCGCGAAGCCCTCGCGGCCGAACGGAGCCTCCCGAATCCGCGCCAGCGCCGCCGTCCCCGTAGCGGTGGCCAACGTGCCCGCCGCTCCCTGCTGCTGCCCCTTGTAGGAGCCCTATTCGCAATGTCCTTGAGTGTGGCGACGTCCGTCCCCGCCGAGGCCGTACAGCCGGACGGCGCACTCGAAACGATGGCCGACACTATCGTCACCGGCGTACCACAAGCAATCGGAGAGACCGGCGGCGCGCCTGTCCCGGTCAACCGTGACACGCTCGCAGCGACGTCCGAGGCCGAACTCACGGCCGCGGCGCGAACCGACCCGGCCGGGACCCTGGTTGGCAACACGCTTGGGCCCATCCAATGGCCGTTCCCCGGTGACGTCCCGATCAGCGATGGGTATGGGTCGCGCTCTGCGCCCTGCTCCGGATGCTCCAGCAACCACAAGGGCTTGGACATGACCCCCGGCGGTGGCACCAAGATCGGCGCGATCGCCGACGGCGTCGTCCGCTCGGCGGAGGAGTCCGATGTCGGGTTCGGCGTCAACGTGATCATCGACCACCGGGTCAATGGTGAACGATTCGCGAGCCTTTACGCGCACATGCAATTCGGGTCGCTCCAGGTCCGCGCCGGAGACCGCGTTGTCGCCGGCCAGATCATCGGACGGGTCGGCACTACGGGTGCCAGCACCGGCAATCACCTCCATCTGGAGATTTGGGCGAACGGGGAAACACCGATCGACCCGTACTCCTGGCTCCGAGCTCGAGCGAGATGAGCCCGGCCATGTCGAAACAGCCACGTCAGCAGCCTCAACCCACCCGCCGCCTCTCCATCCGGTTCTGGGCCAACACAATCATCATCGCGCTCGCGTTCATCGTCGTGATCGTCATCGTGCTCGTCGGTCGTGCCCAATCGGCGTCGCAACAGGCCGCCGCGCCCGCCGTCACCCGAGCGGACAGCCGGATCCTGCAGAAAGCGACCACGGACAAGGTGACGGTGGTCGAATTCCTCGACTTCGAATGCGAAGCATGCGGGGCCGCCTACCCGGTGGTCGAGCAGTTGCGCGAGCAGTACAAGGGTCGGGTCACATTCATCGCACGCTACTTCCCCATCCCTAGTCACAAGAACGCCATGAACGCCGCGATGGCCGCCGAGGCAGCCGGCCGCCAAGGCAAGTTCACCGAGATGTACTCCAAGCTCTTCCAGACACAAACGCAGTGGGCTGAACGACAAGATGACCAGTCGCCTGCGCTGCGATCGCTGGCCGCGTCGATTGGCCTGGACATGACCCAGTACGACAAAGACATCGCCGACCCGACGCTCCGGATCCGGGTGACCAAGGACCAGGCCGACGGCGTCCAGCTGGGGGTGGCGGGCACGCCAACGTTCTTCCTGAACGGTGAGAAGCTCACACTGACCTCCAAAGAGCAGTTCGCCAGCGAACTGGAGAAGGCGTGGCGGCGATGAGGTTGGGGAATCGCCGCATTCGTCGCCAGATGCTGCGGTTATGGAAGACGCCAAAAGCTCACGAGACCATCCCACCGGCTGTCTATCGGGAGCTGATAGAGGCCGCAACCGCGACTTCCGCTCAACTTCAGGTCTTCCGCCGCAGACCCACCGCCTCTGCAGCGGAGCTCGAAGGACTAAGCGACGACATCGACACGCTCATCCGGATCATCAAGCGTCATCGACCAACCCATTGAATCGAGACAAGCCATGTCCACTCCCACCCGGCCAGTCCTCGTCGCCGCGACAGCGGTCGCGCTGACGGCACCGCTCTTCCTCTCCGGCTGCTCGATCGGGGACACAGTATCCAAACAGGCCCAGAACGCTGCCTGCTCCTTGGTCACGCCGATCACCGACAAGGTAGCCGCCGACATCGATGCCGCCCTGAAGTCGGCGGTACTCGACCCTGCTGCTGCCATCGATCAGCTGAAAGCCGCCCGCACGATTCTGGGACCGATCGCTGACCAAATCCCCGTGGGCGAGCAGAAGACCGCTGTTCAGAACGTGGTCGACACGATCGACCAACTCATTCCCGTGCTGAAGGCCGAGTCCATCGGGTCGACAACGGGCACCAGCTCCGACGTCCTCACCAAGAAGCTCTCCGAACAGATGAAGGCGCTGACCACCCTATGTTGACTAACCAAGCCTCAGCGACGACGAGCGCTCGCGTCGTGAATCGGCGACGATTGGCGCTGCGGACGCTGACCGCGGGCCTTCTCGCGATCGCCGCAGACCAAGCAGCCAAGGGCATCGCCATCCTCACACTCCCGTATGGCCAGCCGATGCCGTCGGTGATCCCAACGGTGGACCTTCGCCTGGTTCTGAACCCGGGTGCTGCATTCGGACTCGGCGCCCGAGTCGGTCCGCTGCTGGCAGCTGGAATCCTCATCATCCTCACCGTCCTCACTGCCTGGATCGTCCGACGCGTGATCCGAGGAGAGAACCCGACCCTGACAGTGTTGCTGGCGATCGCCGTCGGTGGCGGTTGGGGGAACATGGTCGACCGCGCCTTCCGCGGCGAGCACGGAGTTCTCAGCGGTGCCGTCGTCGACTACTTCTCCATCAGCTGGTTCGCCATCTTCAACCTCGCCGACGTCCTCACCGTCGGCGGCATCGCAGCAGCCTTGCTGGTCGCGACGCTCCAACACCGCCGAACCCAGAGCCCTGTCATCGACGCCTCGGCCGACCAGAGCGCGGTGGCCGGCTCATGACCGACGTCCTGTCCGCGCTCTCGACAGTGGCGCTCTACGTCGCAATGGGCTTGTACACCGCCTCCTTCGTGGTCTTCTCCACCGACCTGGCCAGACGCGGAGCCGACGCGACAGCGACCGTCCCCAGCGTGGTCGCGCGGCGCACTGCGGCGACACTGCCGAGCACCGCGCTCGTGATCGGCGAAGAGCCCGCCGATCTCCCAAAGTCCTCGACAGATGCACCTACTCGTGCTGCCCGCAGCGTCCTCCGCTGGGCGTTCGGGCTGACGATCGCGGGCTTCGCGTTCCATTTCGTGGCAACAGGGTTGCGCGGGATCGCCGCTGCCCGGGTCCCGTGGGCGAACATGTGGGAGTTCTCGATGACCGGCACGCTGGTCATCATCGGCGTCTTCCTGGTCGCCAACCTGAAGTGGGACATCAAGTACCTCGGCACGTTCATCGTCGGCCTGGTGCTGGTGCTCCAGGGGATCGCGCTCCTGCGGTACTACGTCCCGGTGGTCCCGCTGCAGCCGGCGTTGCAGTCGTACTGGCTGGTGATCCACATCATCGTGGCCGTGCTGGGCACGGCGTTCTTCGCTCTCGGGTTCGCGTTGTCCGGGCTGCAATTGCTGCAGTACCGGCGTGAGCGGCAGGTAGCGGAGTCGCGTCCGCAACAGTTCAAGTTCCTGGCCACTCTCCCCAGTGCTGTCGCTCTGGAGAACCTGGCCTACCGGATCAACATCGTCGGCTTCATCGCCTGGACATTCACGCTGATCGCCGGAGCCATCTGGGCCTCCGCGGCCTGGGGGCGCTATTGGGGCTGGGACACCAAGGAGGTCTGGACCTTCATCATCTGGGTGATCTACGCCGGCTACATCCACGCCCGAGCGACCCGCGGCTGGCGCGGATCGCGCTCCGCCTGGCTCGCGATCATCGGCTTCGCGGCGGTGCTGTTCAACTTCGGCATCGTCAACGTCTTCTTCAAGGGCCTCCACACCTACTCGGGTCTCTAGAGCCGCCGCGCAGAACGGAATAGTACAGCGATGCGTTAATTCATGCTTCGCTGTACGCTCATGTAATGAGCATCGCTACACCGGCGGCGACCATCACGCACACCGCCGCTCTCGCCCGCTTCGGACACGCGCTGTCTGACACCACCCGCGTGGGCATCCTTCTGGCCCTGCGGGAGGCGCCGGCATACCCCTCTGACCTCGCGGATGCCCTAGACGTGAGCCGTCAGGTCATGTCGAATCAGCTGGCCTGTCTACGCGGCTGCGGCCTTGTCGAGGCGATCCCAGATGGCCGCCGTACCTGGTATCGGCTCGCCGACGGACACATCGCCCCTGCACTCGACGAGCTACTTCGCGTGGTCCTCTACATTGAGCCCGGCTGCTGCGAGGGTGCGGAGTGCAACTGCGCATGACGACGACAACCGCACTCACTGATTCCCGCCGCGACCTTTTGCATCGTCGGATCCGATGGATCGTCTCGGTCACGATCGGGTACAACCTCGTCGAAGCCGTCGTGGCGATCATCGCAGGTAGCGCCGCATCTTCGGCCGCACTGGTCGGCTTCGGCCTGGACTCCACCATCGAGGTGCTTTCCGCGGTGGCAGTCGCATGGCAATTCACCGAAAAGACCCGGAAAGATGGGAGAAAGGCACCCTGCGGGTTATCGCTGTGGCCTTCTTCGCGCTTGCGGTCTACGTGACTGTGAATTCGGTGCTCTCCCTTGTCGGCGCGGTCGATGTTAAGCACTCGGTTGTCGGGATGGTTCTCACTGCACTCAGCGTCGTGATCATGCCCTTCCTTTCACTCGTCGAGCGCCGCGCCGGGCGGGAACTCGGCTCTGCGACCGCTGTCGCCGACTCGAAGCAGACACTGATCTGCACATACCTTTCGGCGGCCGTCCTGATCGGGCTGCTCTTGAACACCGCCTTTGGCTGGTGGTGGGCAGACGCGATCGTGGCCCAGGTCATCGCGATCTTTGCCGTTCGTGAAGGTCTCGAGGCGTGGAAGGGCGACGCCTGTGCGACGTCCGTCGGGATGGTGCTTGAGGGCCCAAGCGAGCACGATCGCTAGCTGACCCGGAACGTCCCCTCCGTTAGCGGTGGTCGAGCGCCCGAAATGGTACTGGCGTTGAGCACAGTCGATCGCTTGCAGGTGACCTCACACGACATAAGCACTCAGGGGCGTCGGAGGTCGCCGCTGAAGTGCTCGTGCGTCTATTGGCTGAACGAGGCGTGGAGCCGCCTCCGGCGGCGCTGCCTTTGACGGTTTGTGTGTCTTTCCGCCGCCCG
>NZ_JABFMV010000028.1 GCF_013359685.1 Leifsonia sp. C5G2 | reverse complement strand
GTCCCGACTCACCAGGGACCTATCAACTGAGACCTATGTCGTGAACCCAGACACCACGCCCTCCGCGGTGGATGAACTGGTTGGTTCCCAGTGATTTAGCGGGAGACCCAGCAACGGCTGGTAAGCACAACCACCCTTTTGCGCACATTTTGCGCACATCTGTCTGGGCCCGAATCCGCTTCAATGTGCGCATGTTCGTCTCGCGACGTTTAGAAAGCCAGCGTGGTTGGCGACGCTTGAGTGCGCCTTCTTCCCGTTTTGGGGTCAGCGTCGTTCGCCCGAGGCCCGTTAGGCTCGCCAAGACGTTGCGTATCGCGCGAAGCCGTCCGACAGTATCTGGCGCAACGCTAACGGGGTGGAATTGGAACTTCAGCTTCAAACCAAGGCTCAGGCGTACGTATTGCTTGATTCGTTCGAGAGTGACCTGCGCCGTTGCTTCCGCGACTATCTGCAAGACCACATAGAGCCTGCCGAATTATTGGGTAGTGAGTATGACGATGTCGTAGCTCGAGCTGCGGCCGATGACACGGCCGGCCCAGACGAGGTCGCAGATTTCCTCTACCTGCGCCAGGTCTATGACATCTTGCTCCGCTACAAGAATGATCTCCCCCGCGATCTCGGCAATGAGCTAACAACGAACCTCGGGAGTCTCACGGACCTGGTTGCGGTCCGTAATCGCGTGATGCATGGACGACCGCTTCAGATGGATGACCTGGAGTCGGTGGCTGGGCTGATCTCGCGTTTCACTACGCGCTATTTCACGCTCTCGAAGCAAACCCGCGAGCACCTCCTTACAGATCCCCTCTGGGACCCGCCCTTCGCTCCAAAGGCGGTGCCGTATGAACGGGTTCTCCACAACCTCCCAATGGCCGACTTTGACGAGACCGGCTTGGTCGGGAGGGGATCAGAGTCAGAGTCGTTGAAGAAGCTGCTTGAGCGCCGGCGCGACCGGATCCTCACCATCACGGGTGAAGGTGGCATTGGGAAGACGGCGCTGGCGCTCCAGATCGCCTATTCGATGGTCGACGACCCCAATAGCCCGTTCGATTGTGTTCTCTGGATCTCGTTAAAGAACGAAATACTTACTGCCGACGGAGTGCGCGCGCTGTCTGGCGCCATTCTGGACATGACCGGTGCGACCCGCGAGATGGGCCAGGTGTTCGACTCATCGTTCTCGGGTTCCGTAGACGAGCTTGCCGAGTATCTCGATGGGTTCTCGGCCTTGGTTGTGATCGACAACCTCGAAACGGCACAGGGGACCGAGGTGCTGGAGCTTTACGACGCCCTCCCCGCCGACACATCGTTTCTTTTCACGAGCCGAGTTGGGCTCGGACAGGTCGAACGTCGGTACCCGCTCGGAGGGTTAGACCCAAAATCTGCCGGACTGCTCTTTCGAAAATTCGCCTCCAGGCGGCGTGTTTCGGATCTGGCGTCGTTGCCTCAGCAGAGCCTCGACGCGACGCTCCTCGACTTGCGTTACTCGCCACTGGCAATCCGTTGGTTTGTGCTCAGCGTGGAAGCCGGAGGCACACCGCAAGATACGCTGCGGAACCAAGGCGAACTGCTTCGCTTCTGCGTTGACAACGTCTACGAAGCGCTCGAGCCGAGCGCGAAGCTGCTCCTCGCAATCCTGAGGTCCTTGGATCGTCCGATTTCATTCGACGAGTTGGCTGTGTTGGCGGAGTTGCCAATTGACGAGTTGCGAGCCAGTTCGCAGGCACTGTCGAGAGGCTCATTGGTAGTCCGGCAGCCTCCCACGGCCGAGGGTGCAGTCGAAAAGCTCCAGATCAGCGCTACCGCCCGCGCGTACCTCCCGAGGGTGGACTATGCGTCCCCGATGCTTCGCGGAGTGGCCGACCGCGAAGCTGCATATCTCAGCGACAGGGAACGGCAAGAGCTAGAAGGCCAGGCTCGACACCTGGATGCGAACACGATTCATCCCCGATCGGCGCACGATCACCCCACGGCACATCTACTTCGCCTAGCACTTCGTTTTGCGCGAAACTCCGACTATGAAAAGGCGGAGTCTCAGCTGCAGCGGGCTAGGTCGCTGAACCCGGGCTTTTTCGAAGTCGATCGCGTGGCAGCATTCATTGCTGCGAATAAGGGAGACTCGTACAGCGCCGACCTGGGATATCGAAATGCGCTCGTCCTGGCGGAGGACCGTACCGAGAAAGCTGTGGTTTCTTACTTCTTTGCGGGATTCCTTGCCAGGAAGCAGCATGATCTCTCTGCAGCTCTTCGTCACGCGGAGGAAGCACAAGCTGCTCTGGCGAACGCGGACACGGCGTTGCTGCTCGGAAACATTCTCGTCTGGTCCCAGCGCTTCGTGGAAGGCCAGGAATACCTTGAACTAGCCTTAGACGCCCCGAGCCCGAAGATGAAACGGATCACCACCACAGCGATTGTGGATAGTTGGCGGCGGTGGGCTGAGCACTCACTCGAAGGGCACAATCCAAGCGATGCATTTGAGAAGGCTCTGTCGGGAGTTGCGATTGGACGACAAACAATTCTTGGCGGAAGTCAAGATACCCGCCTCGTAGCGGCCGTCCTCGATTCATTACGACAGGCGCTGAAGGGCTATGAACGGGCAACGGATAAGGCCTCGCTGGACGCCGATCGCCTTGCAAAAGAAGTTCGTTTCGTCGCCGACTGGATAACCCTGTTTCGAAGCACGAGAGAATGGCCCCATTTTCATACGGCGATCGTGCGCCTAAACCAGCAGCTCCCGGCCGGGCACCCCGTGGCAGAGGCGGCCGCTGCCATGACGAGAGCTGACGCTTCTCGATTTGAAGTTGGGCGGCTTGGAGGCAGCAATGGCGACATTCCGCTTGTCTTGCGAGGATCGATCAAAAGCCTCATGTCGGGCTACGGTTTCGTTTCGCATGCGAAGTATCCGCAAGGACTCTTCTTCCACTTCACTACTCTCGCGAACGGGGTATACGGGGGTGACCTGTTCGTCGGACAATCCGTTGAGTTTGAGCTCGAGCTACAAGAAGACGGCCGCTCACGGGCTATACGGGTTGTACCGATGGCGTAGTTCGTGAGCGAGCTGCGACCGATCGCAATACGGCAGCGTCTAGCGCGTCTGCTACGGCGTCAAGGTCATCGTCAAAGAGGTCCGCATAGACGTCAAGGGTCATCGCTGCAGAAGCGTGCCCCAGCATTCGCTGGACGGCTTTCACATTGGCGCCGGCGCTCACTGCCAGGCTAGCGGCAGTGTGCCGAAGATCGTGGACAGTCATTGGTTCGATCTCCGCGCGGACCAGCGCGGCCTTGAACCACGTTCGCTCGCCTCGGGTTGCTCGTTTGAGGTGTTCGCCGAAGCGGCCTGCGAATAGAAGCTCGTTCGGTTGCTTCCCGTCGATCGAGGTGGCGAGGGCTTCCAGGAGAAATGACGGAAATGCCACCGAACGTCGCTTGTGTGTCTTGGGTGTACCGACGATGGTCTCGCTGCCAACCTCGACGGCGTTCTCTGAGACAACGATCCGACGTCGCTTGAGATCGACGTCTCGAACACGCAATGCTGTGACCTCGCCCCAGCGAAGACCTGTGTAAGCAAGCACAAGCACAAGCGCCTCGTGCTTGCCGCTGGCCTGGGCCAAATCGTGCACTTGCTGGTGGCTCAGGTACCGGTGAGCGCGCGCAACCTTGCGGGGGAGACGGGCGCCGCGGGCGACGTTGTTCGGAATCCGTCGGTCGCGTACTGCGACGTCGAGAATGCCGGCGAGCACGCCGTATGCGCGTAGGACAGTGGTTGCGGAGCGACCAGCGGTCATCGAGGTGATCCACGTCTGGACTTCCGAATGCCGGATGTCGCCGACTGCCACGTTGCCCCAGCGGGGTCGAACTTGGAGGCGCCACGCGATCTCGAGCGGGCGGAGTGACGACGGTTTCAGATGTGTCTGATTTGCGAGCCATTCGACGCCGAGGGCGTCGATCGTCGCCCTCGCCGCACTGGCGTCGATGTATTCGCCTCGAGCTTTGCTCGTCTCGACCGAGGCAAGATAGAGCTCGGCGTCGCGCTTCGTTTTGAAGCCTCGCTTCGCCGCCTGCCTCCGCTCCGGAGTGCGATAGCGAACAACGTAACGCTTCCCCTTAGCGCTCTCATACGGCTCAATGCTGCCCATCAGGCCACCTCCCATGCCCGCTAAGACGCGCTGGCGGATCCTCCCGAGATGCCCGCACTGGCGAGCAGTTCAACGACGCGCCCGACCTCCTGAGTGAGTCTCCCGATACGCTCCCGAACCTCATCGTTGCTCCCGGCGAAATCCGGATCACCGGACGCGGATTGCACGCCAAGGACTACCCCGAGGCGCTCTAGCTCGCGCCTCAGCGTTCCCAGCTCTCGAAGCGAGTTGAGCACGTCGATATCGCCACGCTCGGCTGCGAGGCGCGGGCGATACGAGCTCAGGGGTGTAGCAGAAAGCCAGCAATCGAACTCGGCTGCCGTCATCCCGTCGAAGTGTCCGCTGAGGTTCGGCAGGTCGAGTTCAGCTTCAGGCCTGGCCATCGGTGCGAGCAACATACTGACCGGCACGCCAAGACCGCTAGCGATGTTCAGGAGCTGGCTGATGCTGAGGTCAGCCTTCCTGCCGGATTCGATGTTCTCCAGGACCGCCATCGTGACATTGTCGGCAGGAATCGCGTCAGCAAGCTCCCGGGTCGTGCGATAACCGCGTTCCCGCCGTGCGAGCTTGATTCGGGCTCCGACGCTTGATTCAGATCGAAAGTCTGCCATTTCGACAGAATAGCGTGTCTTCTGTTGTCAAACCACTGGATTCGCGCTACTGTCGTGTCAACAGAGCAAGGACTCCTAGGTTGTCGAACGGAGGAATTGAAATGACGGGAGAGTACATCCAGCCTGAGGACGTGGCCGAACTCACGGGCATGAGCCTCAAGGCTCTGGGCTACCTGCGCTGGCATGGCGGTGGTCCGAAGTTCTACAAGCCGACGCCGCGCACCATCCTCTACAAGCGAACGGAGGTGTTGGCATGGCTGGAGGCGAGCGCCCTGACGCAGACCGGAGTACCCGCGTAGTCGACCCCGTGTCGGCTCTGCCAGGGATTATCGAGGACTTCGTCGACGGGTATCTCGTCCCGGTCGATCCGATGGATGATCTGCAGTGCGAGAGCTGTCAGTAGAACACCTCGTTCACCCCGGCGCGCCATCCGCTCGCGACCCCTGTTGGGGGGTAGCGTGCGGCACCAAATGGAGCGGCTGATTCTTACCCTCTTCACCGTGACGCTGGCCTCGCTAAGCGAGCCAGGGCGGCGGTGACGCATCGTGGCTGAGACTCCCGAACTTCAGAGTCGAAGTCGCCACTCCACCATCGAATCCGGGAGCGCCGCCCCGAAGCCTATATCTCCGGCGCAGCTCGGAACATCCAACCTTCTTATTCCAAGGAGGGCTCCTGCGCGCCCATTCGCGCTGACATAGCCCTGTTCTGACGAGCCGTCCCGGCTCGAACCCGGTCCTTCGCAGTAGCCACTTCCATGCAAGGAAGGTTGTGATCTCGTGGCTGGAGGAACCCACGTCCGCGCGCGGACGGATGCTCTTCTCACGGAGTTGCTCCGTGAAGTCGACACGTTGCGACCGTACGTCCGCTTTCAACTGCGCGGCTGGCCGAATGAGGTCGACGCCGTTCTCCAGATCGCCCGGGAAACGGTCTGGCACCGATCCTCCACGTACGATCCGGAGCGTGGGTCACCGCACGCCTTCGTGTTCGGGATCACCCGTCACGTCGTGCTCCGGGAGATCGAGCGGAAGTATCGGCCGACGGACGACGTCACCGTCGACGTGGACGTGGAGTCCGAATCGGACATCGACCCGCTCGAGGCGATGATCCGCCGCTTTGACGCCCACCGGTGGATGGTGCTGGTCGCCGACTACGTCGGCCCATCCGACTGGCATGTGATGAGCGACCTGAGCCTGGCAGCCGGTGACGCCGAGCGCGTGGCAGAAGCCCACCAGCTGTCCAAGCGCGGGGTCCGCACGATTCGTGAGCGGGTGTGCCAGACCGCACGAACCGTGCTCGCCGCACTTGCAGCCGCGGACGCCGGGCTGCCGATGACCGGTTCGGTGATCGTGTCGTGCGTGCCCGAGACCGGCGGATTCCGGGAAGTCGCCGGAATGATCGGCGACGACGCAGACACCATCGCCGCCACTCTCCACATCCATCCCGGCTCGGCGCGCGCACGGATCGCGACGGCGAAACGACTGCTGATGATCGCCCGGGACGTCCTCGAGCTGGAGGTGGCGGCATGATCAGTGCGGGCGCCGCGGCCGCTCATGCCGTGACGCATCCAAAGACGACGCGGAACCTGCTGATCGTCGCGGCGTTGATCATTCTGGTCGTCCCTGTCACGCTTGTCGCCGTGCCGGTCAGCTTGGTTCTCGCGATGGGAGCCAACGGTTTCGGTGGCGGTGGTGGAGTGTGCGGTGGATCCGTCCCGTCCGTCGAGGCAGGCCAGAACGTGGACGGCTACGGGCCGGATCAGTTGAAGATCGCCGCGACGATCATCACTGTCGGCCAACAGATGAGCGTGCCCCCGCACGGGCAGACACTTGCCCTGATGGTCGCGATCGGTGAGTCCGGCCTCCGCAACCTGGACCATGGCGACGCGGTGGACAACACCACGATTGGTGTCTTCCAGCAGGGCGCCGGTTACGGCAGCCCTGCGGACCGGATGAACCCGGCGACCGCGGCCGCCGCGTTCTACTCACGCATGCTGCACGTCCCGGACTGGCAGACCCTCGCCCCGACCTTGGTCGCGCACGCGGTCCAGATCAACGCCGACCCGAACCATTACGCCCCGTTCTGGACGCCCGCCGAGCAGGTTCTCGCCGCCCTGACGGGAGCGAGCGCCGGTGCGTGTCAGGTGCCGGCGGACGCTCGCGCGGCCGCCGCAGTTCTGGTCGGTGCGATCCAGGTGAAGAAGCTCAACTTCCTCGAGCCCCGCTACCAGCAGCAGATCTTCAACATGGCCAACGGCACCGCCACGCCGGACTGCACGATCGACCCGCACGTCTTGCAGCTGATCGTCGTGGCCGTCCAGGCCTTTCAGCAGGTCGGGGTCAGCGACCTCAACCGGCGCTGCACGGGCATGACCCCAGGGGCGGGAACCGCGTCGGCGCATTGGAAGGGCAAGGCTGTCGATTTCTACGCGATCAACCGGCAGTCCCTTACCGGCGCGGACACGCTTTCCGTCCAGCTGATCCACGTCCTGGACCCGTACGCGCCGCACGGGTCATCGGTCGGTCAAAGCGACTGCCGGTCTCGGGCTCACGTGACGCTCGGTGTGCTTACGAACTTCACCAGCGACTTTCCCGATACCTGCAACCACCAGCACATTCAGGTGCCCTGACCACACGAGTCTCCAAGTTGCGCGCCACAAATCGCTGCGAACCGGAAGTTCTAAGTGAAGGGCGCATACGAAACCGAGGTGAACTGAGATGAACAAGAAGCTGATCGCACTCGTTGCGCTCCTCCCATGCCTGGCCCTCGTCGGCTGCGTCGGTACGACGCCCTCACGGAATCCGTCGTTCACGACGGTGGCGCCGGCCAAGCCGACGCCGACGTCGACGCCCGCGCAGGACGCGATGCCGGCGGCATCGGGCATCGTCAGCAGCGTCTGGGTCGACGTCTACCCGGGCACCACCTTTAAGGCCAAGCACGGCTGCCGGTGCACGCTCCCGAACTCGCCTTCTGAGCTGTTCCCGGTCGGAACCCCGGTGCTGTTGCTGAAGGTCACCATGACCGGCAAGTGGATCCCCTCTCAGGGCAACCAGGACTTCCAGGACGTCACCGGCACCATCCTGAAGGGCACACAGTTCGACGGCCGCCCGGAACCGGCCGTCCTCGACACCGCCGACGGCCCCGCCGCAGCCAAGGCAGCAGGCCTGCCCTGGCTGCCCAGCGGGCTCTTCCACGGCCAGTCGACCTGGACGATCCCGAACGAGAAGAGCCGATCGTTCGCCGCCGCCTACTACGTCCCCGCCGGAGTCGACCAACTCGAACTCACCGTGAACATCCCGTCGGAAGGCAAGGCGAACATCCTCTCCGTCCCCCTTCCAGCCTCCGCGACCAGCGCGGCCAACGCGGACGGGGAGTGAATGTCATGGACCTGCTGATCAGCCTGCTTGGCCTGCTGGGCCTGATCTGTATCGCTCTGCTCGGCATCGCCGCCTCCGGCTACCTCGCCGCTCGGCGGATGCGCGAGGCGCAAGAACCCGAACCGTCGACCGATCCCACGGAAAGGAACCAAGAATCATGAACGCACTCAACGAAGCCCTCGTCACCGTCCACGCACGCATCATCACCGTGGCGGCCGTCCCGAACCCCAGCCCGGACTTCTCCGGGCCTGGCGTCGGAGCCTTGCAGGCGATCGCGAACGTCGTGTTCGCCATTGTCCTCATCCTCGGCGTGATCGGCGGCCTGATCGCCGCCGGGTTCATCGTCGTCGGCCACGTCTCCAGCAACGGACGCGTGCAGAAGGCTGGCATCATCGGCGTTCTCAGCTGCCTCGCCGGGGTCGCTGTCGCGGGCAGCATCGCCGGGCTGATCAACTGGGGCCAGTCGCTCCACGTGGCGTGACCGTCATGATCGCCACTGTCGCATCCGCACCGCCGGATCCGTTCACCCCGAACTATGGCTGCTTCGTCGCCGACTTCGGCTGCCAGGCATCCCAAACCGTCGCCCAGTTCATGGGCTCCACGATCAAGAACCTCGGCGACTTCATAGCCACGATGATCGCCGGATCCTTCAACACGAACATCGATCAGGGCAGCTGGAACATCGCCCACTCGCAGTTCCTATTCTGGATTGCGGTCACCGCCCCGGTCATCCTGATCGTCGCACTGGTGCAGATCGGCATCGCGATGATCCTGCAGGACTGGTCGCGCATCGGCCGCACCGCCGCCGGCGCCGCCCTTGCGATTCCGTTCAGCGCCATCTGCGTATGGGGGATGCAGAAGGCCTCCGGCATCACCGACGACATCACGCACGCGCTCACCACTGCCGTTCAAGGCGGCGACCTGAGCCAAAGCCTGCTCCGCGTCGTCGGCCTCTTCGATGCCCCGAAACAGATCCACGGTGCCGTCATGAAGACGATGCGGTTCTCCCAGGACGGCGTCATCTGGGGCATGGCCACCCAAGGAGCACAGGGACCAGGCTCCGTCGGCGAATACGTGATGGCATTACTCATCGTCGGCCTGATGATGATCGCATCGCTGTTCCTCTTCATCGCCATGTCGATCCGCGAATTCGGGCTCCTGGCACTGGCCGCGATTGCCCCGGTCGGGCTGATGATGATCGGCCAGCCCAAGCTCACGGCCTGGGCGCAACGCTGGCTGAACCTCTCCGTCGGCCTCCTCATCGCCAAGCCCCTGGCCGCCGGCGTCGTCCTCCTGGCGGTCGAGCTGACCAAAGCCAGCCTCAGTATCGGGGTCATCCTCTTCGCCGCCGGGGCGGTGATCGCCGCCTCGTTCAGCCCGCTGTGGGCGACCAAGATCGTCTCGTTCGCCGGTGCCGAAGTCGGCACCGCCCTCCACCACCGGTTCTCCGTCCGCGACCAGTTCTCGCGCGCAAGCACCGCCGCCGCACCCGTCCGCACCGCGGCACGAATCGTCAAGGTTGGGAGATAACTCATGACCACCCTCACCGCCGACCAAATCATCACCGAGGAAGGCGCACCCCGGGTCCGCTTCGCCGCCCGAGAACGCCGCGGGATCTTCCTCGGCCTGACCTTCCTGCAACTGGTCGTCATCGGCGCCGCCGTCGCGGTCCTGCTTTCCACGCTCCTCATCGACATCAACGCGATCTGGGTGATGATCCCGATCGTCGCCGTCGTGGTGTTCTTCGCCCTCGCCACCTACCGTCGCGAACCGGTCATCGTGATCGTCGCCCAAGCGGCGCGTTACGTGCGTCGCAGTCTGACTGGGCAGACGATCTTCCGCCGCGATGTCTGGCTCCGGGTGAGCGTCGCCTCCCTTGACGTCGGGCACGCGCACGTCGCCGCGGTCACCCCGGTCGTGACCTCGAAGTTCCTCCTCCCCGGCGCGCTCGGGGACGCGCAGATCATCCAGATCCCCGGTGCCGGCGGCTTCATCTACAACGCCCGCGGCCGGCTCGCGTCCGTCACCGTCAAGGTCGGATCGAAGGCATGGGCGCTGCGCGACAAGGGCACTCAAGAAGCCGCGTACGACGGGTTCGTGGAATGGCTCAGCTCCCTGGAGAACCTCCCCGGCGTCCGGGAGACCACTATCCGGATCCGCGTCGACCGGGCCTCCTCGAACGAGCTGCGCGACTATCTGGTGGTGCGGGAGAACGAGCACGATCCGCAGGTCACCGCTGAACTGCGCGAGCAGTATTGGGCGCTCACACAGGCGGCGTCGAAACGGTCGATGGGGTTCACGAACTACATCACCCTCACCTTCGACACCGCCGCCCTCAACGGCGCAATCCGGGACGCGGGGAAAGGACTCACCGGCCTTGCCGCCGTGCTCAAGGAGCGGGTCGCCGGCATCGAGACGTCGATGGAGCACGCCCGGCTCACGCCAGCGGGATGGCTCACCTCGGACGAGCTCGACGAGCTGAACGCCCTGTCGGCCGACCCCGTGGCCGCCGCGACGCGACGTGAGCAGGACTCCGGGATCGTATCTGCGCCGTCGCCGGTGATGGGGATCGACGAGGGCTGGGACGCGATCCGCGTGGACGAGTCCTGGCACCAGACCTTCTGGGTCGCCGAGTGGCCGCGCACCGACGTGCGCACCGGATTCCTCGAGCCCCTCCTCTATGCCGGCGACGCGACCCGGGTGATCACGTTGCAGGTGCGGCCGGTGGCGACGCACAAGGCGCTGGCCCAGCTGAACCGCGCCCAGTCGGACATGGAGACCGCCGCCACCATCCGGATGAAACTGTCCTCCCGGATCCCGCTCACCCACCTGCGCGAAGAGGAGGACCTCGCGGTGCGGGAGCATGACCTTGTCGACGGGTTCGGGGATGTCCAGTACCGCGGGTTCGTGACGATCTCCGCCGAGTCCAAGGACGCTCTCGCCAAGGCGCGCACCGACATCGAACAAGCGTCGCATCCGGCCCGGCTCGTGCTCGCGTCAATGTCAGGGCAACAGGCCGCCGGGTTCGTCACCGCGGCGCTCCCGGTCCCGCTGGAAGGGGAATGACATGAAGCAGTCAGCCGTCATGGGCCGTATCCCGGCCAATGAGAAGCTCGGCGCCAACGGACGACGCCGCCAGACCACCACGGAGGACAAGGGCTCGTCCTGGAAGCTGCAGACTGCGGAACTCCCGGCGTCGAAGATGCCGCCGTGGGGGTGGAAGCAGCCGCACAACCTGCGCGGCCCACTGCGCGCCACGCCACCCGCGCACCGGTGCAGCTCCAAGGTCCTCGGTGGCGCGTACCCGTTCCTGGCCGAGACCGGCGACATCCTCACCGGCGCGTACATCGGAGAGAACCTGCTCTCCCGGGCTCCGTTCTGCTTCGACCCCTGGGACGCGTACTCGGCTGAGGCTGTTCGTTCGCATTCCGTCGCCATCCTCGGGGTCAAGGGCACCGGCAAGTCAATGCTGGCCAAGTCCTGGTCCTCCCGGCTCGCAAGGTTGGGCCGCAAGATCGCCGTCCCCCACGACCCGAACGGGGAGTGGGCGCGCGTCGCCGCCTACGTCGGCGGCCGGTCCATCAGCGTCGGTCCCGGCAAGGCCGCCCGGATCAACCTGCTGGATGAGGGACCGCGAGATGCGTCGTTCTCGGATGCCGACTGGAACCAAAACGTCCTCCAATACCGGCGGGCGACGGTGAAGACGATCATCCGCCGCCTCCGCGAAGGCGGGAACCTGGAACCGGTCGAGCACACCGCCCTCGACGTCGCACTCGACGCCCTACGCGGCCAGTCCACGGTCACCATCACCCACGTGTACGACCGTCTCGTCGATCCCGAGCAGAGCCAGCCGCTGGAGGTGGTCGAGGCCGGCCACCGACTCGCGCACTCCCTGCGCCGGATGGTCTCCGGTGACCTCACCGGGTTCTTCGACGGACCCTCCACCGTCCGCTTCGACGCCGACGCCCCGATGATGGTCGTCGACACCTCCGCCCTGAAAGGCGCGTCGCCGGAGGCTCAGGCGCTCGCCCGGCTGGCGACCGCGAACTGGATACGCCGCTCCTCTCTCGGCGCAAACCGGCAAGCGCGGGTGATCATCCACGAGGAGGCCGCCGTCGAGCTGCTCAACGACGTCTCCGGCGGAGACGGCCTCGCCGACCGCGTCGAGGACGAGAAAGTCGCACGCCACCTCGGCACCTCCAACTGGTACCTGCTGCACCGGGTTGCGGACCTGGACGCGCTCGGCGACCGCAACAGCGCCCTCCACTCGAGGGCCCTCGGCCTGCTCGCCGACTGCGAAACCCGAATCTCCTACGCCCAGCACTCCGGGGAGATCGCGAGGTCGCGGGAAATCCTGGGCTGGAATGACACCCAAGCCGACCTGGTCCGCAAGCTCCACAAGGGCGAAGGGCTCTGGCAGATCGGCCAGGACCGGGTCGCGAAAGTGCGCAACATCTGCACCGACTACGAACTTGGCATCTTCCGCACCGACGCCATGGGCGGCGAACGAGTATGAGAACACACGGCTCCTCCGGGACGTACGTCGCCCTCTACAGCCTCTTCGCCATCGTCCTCGCCGGCGCCCTCAGCACCGGCGTCGCCACCGCGACCATCACCGCAACCTGCGGCGCAGGCGGGCAGCCAGACAGCGTCTTCGCCGGCCTACAACTGGCAATGGGCGGAAACCCGTCCGGCTTCACCTTGGTGAAGGGATGCGTGGCGCCGGTCACCCTCATCCGCGTCCTCGATCTGCTAGCCGTCTTCCTCCTTCTGACCGCGATCGCCGTTGGGTTGGTCTGGTGGCTTCGCTACCGGCAGTCGGACCGGCACTTCATCAACGACCTCCGCGGCCGCGAAGGACTCGCCAAGCCCGGCGAAATCCGCAAGCACACCTCCGCACGCACCGCTCTTCACCGCGCCAAGACCCTCCGCCCGTCGCTGGTCAACCCCGCTCCGTCTGCGGCCGGCTGGAAGGTCGGGCGCGCCCACGGTCAGGACGTCTAC
Source organism: Leifsonia sp. C5G2 (assembly GCF_013359685.1). GTDB lineage: Bacteria > Actinomycetota > Actinomycetes > Actinomycetales > Microbacteriaceae > Leifsonia. The sequence continues at coordinate 853 of NZ_JABFMV010000028.1, read as the reverse complement.
GTGTCGATCGAGGACTCGATCGTGGTTGAAGGCGCGCCCCGGTCGGGCAAGGGCTACCGGTTCATCATCAACGCCATCCTCGACTGGGACGGGCCGCTCATCACCACCTCCACCCGCAACGACAACCTCTCCGCCACGATGCGCGAACGCGCCCGCGTCGGGGACGTGACGGTGTTCGACCCGCAGGAACTCACCGGTATTCGTTCCGCGCTGCGGATCTCCCCAGTGGCTGGCTGCGAGGATCCCCTGGTCGCGGATCAGCGTGGGCAGGCGATTATCGCCGGCACTGCCCTTGGTGCGTCGAAGACCAACCAGGAGTGGGCTCAAGTGTCCTCCTCTGTGCTCTCCCGACTGCTCCACGCTGCAGCGGTATCCGAACGTGGCACCGATGCGTTGGCGCGATGGGGCTCCAACCCGCGTCTCGCCCTCGAGGCGGTTGGCGTGCTCGCCAACCAGGGGTCGCCTGGCTGGTCCGAGGACTTGGACGCGATCATCAACGGCGATGAGAAGCTCCTGGCGAACTCTTGGTTCGGCGTCTTCGGCGCCCTCCGCCCTTTGTCGATCCCGTCGATCCGGAAGGCGATGACGCCCGGGCCGGGGGAGCAGTTCGACCTCGACGCCTTCCTCGCCGGATCCAACAGCCTCTACCTCGTCGGCACCGGCGCCGGAGCCGGTTCCGTCGGTGGGTTCCTCGGCGCGATCCTCGACGATGTCGTCGAAACAGCACGACGGAAAGCCCTCGCCTCGCCCGGGTCGCGGCTGGAACTCCCGCTCGCGCTGATCCTGGACGAGATCGCGAACATGTTCTCCTGGCCCGCACTGCCGCGGATCATGGCCGACGGCGGCGGCATCG
>NZ_JABFMV010000027.1 GCF_013359685.1 Leifsonia sp. C5G2 | reverse complement strand
ACTTCAGGATGTCGTCCGCCGCGTGGACCATGGTGTCGAAGCGGTAGTTGATCTCCGCCTGGCCGCCGGTGCCCACCTCGTGGTGCGCACGCTCCAGGATGAGGCCGGCGTCGATCAGCTTCAGCGAGATGTCGTCGCGCAGGTCGGCCTGCTTGTCGACGGGGCTCACCGGGAAGTAGCCGCCCTTGTAGGGAGTCTTGTTGCCGAGGTTGCCGCCCTCTTCGACGCGACCGGAGTTCCAGGCGCCCTCCTCCGAGTCGACGGAGTAGAAGCTGGAGTTCTGCTTCACCTCGTAGCGGACGTCGTCGAAGATGTAGAACTCGGCCTCGGGGGCGAAGAACGCGGTGTCGGCGATGCCGGTGGAGGCGAGGTACTTCTCGGCCTTCTTGGCGATCTGGCGCGGGTCCTTCGCGTAGATCTCGCCGTTGCGCGGGTTGTAGATGTCGAACACCATGATGAGGGTGCGCTCGACACGGAACGGGTCGATGTAGGCGGTCGACACATCAGGGATCAGCTGCATGTCCGACTCGTGGATCGACGCGAAACCGCGGATCGAGGAGCCGTCGAAGGCGATCCCTTCGGTGAAGAAGGCTTCATCGACCGTGTCAGCAGGGACGGTCAGGTGCTGCTGCACACCGGGCAGGTCAGTGAAGCGCACGTCCAGGAATCGGACCTTCGTATCGGCGATGAAGCCGAGCGCTTCAGAACCTGAAGAGAACACAGCTGTCCTACTTTCCGTCGATGTCGGAGAAGTAGGAACCATCGGCCGTCGTGGCGGTTCGAGCTGTCGCTCCGGCGGGATCCATCGCCGTCCCGCGATCGTAGCGGAGAATCCCAGGCGGAAGGAAATCAGGCGATGTTGAGCCACACGCCGATCGCGGTCACCACCACCCCACCGACCGTCATCGATGCCGCCCAGAAGCCGCGACGCCCTGCGAGCAACCCGCCAAGCAACCACCCGAAACCGCCGAGCAACGCGATCGTGAGCGCCACGACAATCCAGGCGGGCCCGGAAAGAATTGCGCCGACCGCCAGTGGAGCGCCGGCGCCCACCAGGCTCGCACCGGCGGCGACGATCATCGCTACGAATGACTCCCGCAGGGCTTTGCGGCCCAGGTTGGTGGCGGCGAGCCGTCCCGGCTCCGTCATGTTGAGTTGCTTTGCTGCACGCACCAGAGCCGAACGGCGTTCAGCGTAGTCCGCGACGAACACAGTGAACGCAGCAGTCACCAACGCGGCGACCCCAACTCGTAGGGCCAGCATGAGGGTCAGGCTTCCAGCACCGTCCCGCAGGAGCGCCCCGCCGGCGAGGGTGAGCGCGTTCAGCATCCCGTCGGTGACGCCCAGCACCAACGGGAGAGTCGGCAACGTTCGGGCGAACTCGGCGACGGTCATGGTCAGCGCACGCGGGCCACACGCTCGATGATGTGATCCCCAGCGACCACCTCGTCGATGCTGTGCAGGACCGCCCCCACCGTCTCGATGGCGCGGAACAGCGCTTCCGTATCGATGTCGTCACCTTCGACCGTGATGTCGGTGCCGACGGTCTCCACATCGATCTCGGTGACGGTCACGTTCACCGCGGTGACACCGGAGACCTGCTCGATTGCGCGGGCCAGGCTGACCATGTCGGGGCGGTCGACGACCTTGTCGACATCCATCGCAAGCCGGCGGATAGGCATGAGTGACCTCCACGTAAACGAAAGCGTGTAGGCCCATCAGCGTGCGTTGCGGTTCGAACGTTGCCGTTCCGGCGGGGTCCATCGCCGTGATCGTCACTCTAGCCCCCTCGTTTCGGCCGGAGTATCGTGTGAGGTCGGCGATGGTGGAGGGGCTCACCACAACGCGGCGAACGTCGACAACGGTCCCTACCTGTTAGATGCAACGGTAGGGAGCCCGCCATGTCAGGAGAACACTGGGTCGCACGGGTCGAGAACGCGACGATCACCCGCGGTGCGAAACACATCCTCGAGAACGTCAACCTCACCATCAGCGAGCACGATTGTGTCGGCGTCATCGGTCCAAACGGTGCCGGTAAATCCACACTGTTGGGGGTGATCGCCGGTACCGTCACGTTGACGGCCGGAACCACAATGACCGCTCCGGACATCAGCGTCGGCGTCCTGATGCAGGAACCGGTCCTTCGTGACGACGAGACGGTCCTGGAGAACATCGAGGACGCGATCTCGGACACGATTACCGCCCGGGCCCTCTACGACGACGCCGCGCGCCGACTCGCATCGGACGGGTCCGACGACGCGCTGGCCGAGCTCGGTGAGCTGCAGGAGTACCTGGACCGGGTCGACGGTTGGGACGCCGCATCCCGCGTTGAACAGGCGATGACCGCACTGCGCTGCCCACCCGGACCGGTGTTCGTCGCATCGCTCTCCGGTGGTGAACGTCGACGGGTTGCCCTGTGCCGGCTGCTGCTGGCCCAGCCGGATCTGCTGCTACTGGATGAGCCGACGAACCACCTGGACACGGACAGCACCAACTGGCTTCAGGAGCATCTGGCCGCCTACCCAGGAACCGTCATCGCTATCACCCACGACCGGTCGTTCCTCGACACGGTCGCCGGGCGAATCGTCGAAGTGGAACATGGCCGGGTTCACGTGTTCGCCGGAGGTTACAGCGACTACTTGGCGAGACGGCTCGCCGACTTCCGTGTGGATGGACGGCGAGACGAGCAGCGGCTGCGGTTGCTGGAACGCGAGTACGCATCGCTCAGCGAAGACGACACCCGCCGCCGTCCGGAAGGTGGCTCGCAGGCCCCGGTTGGTGAGCTGCTCATTCCGCCTCCCCCGCGGCTAGGAACGAACGTGATCGAGCTCGACTCCGTCTCGAAAGCGTTCGACGAACGCGTCGTCCTGGACCATGTCTCCTTCACGGTCCCTCGAGGCGGCATCGTTGGAGTGCTCGGTCCTAACGGTGTCGGCAAGACCACGCTGTTCGAGATCATCAGCGGTCGTCTCGCACCGGATTCCGGGGCGGTCCGTGTCGGGGAGACCGTCCGGATCTCATACGTCGATCAGGCACGCAGCGGCATCGACGCGGGTCGCACCGCGTGGGAGGCCGTCGCTGACGGAGAAGCAACCGTCCGTCTCGGGGACACGGAGGTGCCAGCCCGTGCGTACGTCGCCCGGTTCGGGTTCACCGGCCAATCCCAGGAGAAGCCAGTGAAGGACTACTCAGGCGGCGAACGCAACCGTTTGAACCTCGCCCTGACGCTCAAGCAGGGCGGCAACGTTCTGCTGTTGGATGAACCAAGCAACGACCTGGACACAGAGACGCTGATCGCGCTCGAGCAGGCGCTGCTCGACTTCGACGGCTCAGCGATGATCATCTCACACGACCAGTGGTTCCTGAACCGTGTAGCCACCCATATCCTCGCCTGGGAAGGCGCAACGGACGACCCCGGCCACTGGTACTGGTACGAAGGCAACCTCGCAGCCTACGAGGAGAACCGCACGCAACGTCTCCCCGTACTGGTGCAGGCGGTCGGCCCTCGCCGGCGGATGGTCCGGGGGTAAGGACGATGGAGGAGCCCACCATTGTCCGTGTCGCCGAGAACATCATCGCCCGTGCCACCCTCACCGTGCTGGAAGAGAACGCGGTCGCGACAGCATGCGCGCATGGTGTGTGTCTCGTGCCGATGTTCCCCGGTAGCGACGTCGTCCAACTCGTGGTCCGCGACCAGACCGTGATCGGCCGAGTTCGACGCGAGTACCCCCGCTTCCTGCCGGCGCGATGGGTCGCTATACCACAGGGAACTCACCATCCGCGAGGGCCGTTCCGTTCCCCCGAGGCCGCAGCCAACATCATCGTCAGACTCGCCGAACACGCAGAGAGGAAGCCAGGATGACTGACCAACCGCAACACCTGTTCCTGGTCCGGCACGGACAGACCGCGCTCAACGCCGAAGGACGACTTCGAGGACTAGCGAACCCGCCGCTTGACGAGGTGGGTCGTGCCGAAGCCGAGGAGACCGCGGTCGCGTTGACTGGGCGAGGGATCGACATCGTCTACTGCAGCCCACTAGAACGGGCGTTCCGCACCGCGCAAATCATCGCCCACCACCTCGACTGCGACTTCGATGTAGTCCCGGAGTTCAACGACCGCGACTACGGACCATGGACCGGGCAGGTGAAAGCGGAGGTCGAAGCCCAGTTCGGCTCAATCGACGACGCCCCCGGGGTCGAACCGATCGACCATATCCTCAAACGGGTGTGGCCGGCGCTCGACGAGGTGATGCGCGCCCACGCTGGTGTTCCCATCGCCGTGGTCACCCATGACGCTCTGATCCGCCCAATCCTGAAAACGATCGACCCGCGGATCGGACCTATCGAAGCGAGAACAGGTTCCTGGAACGAGCTCGTGCGCCACGGCAGCTCATGGACGGTGCTGAAATACGACCAGAACCCGGAGGCTGTCAGCCGATGACATCGCCAACGCCGGGCCGCGTGTACCTGATCCGACACGGGCAGACACCGTGGACGATCACCGGACAGCACACGTCTGTCACCGACATCCCGCTCACCGTGGACGGAGAGGAAGAGGCGAAAGCCATCGGTGCCGCGCTCGCCCCGGTGACGTTTGAGCTGGTGCTGGTCAGCCCGCGACAACGCACTCGGAGGACCGCGGAGCTCGCCGGACTCAGCCATCAGGCCGTCATGGAACCCAACATCGTCGAGTGGGACTACGGCGGTTTCGAAGGGCTCACTACCGCGGAGATTCTGCAAGCCCGCGGCGACGGCTGGGACCTCTGGATCGACGGTGTGGTTGCCGGCGCCACCCCCGGAGAACACGCTGCCGACGTGTACGCACGCGCTCGTACCGTGCTGACCGAGGTGAAGAACGTTGTGCGGCATGGTGGGAACGTCGCCCTGGTCGCGCACGGTCACTTCCTGCGCTCCCTCGGTGCCGCATGGGTGGATCTGCCCGTGATCGACGGGCGCAAACTCGCACTGCACACCGGGACGATCAGCATCCTCGGGTACGAGCACGGGCACCCCGCCATCCTCGGCTGGAACATCCCAGCCAGCGGCTATTCCAGTGGTGACGACAACGTCAGCGGGAACGCCCAACCATGAAACCAGCCGAGCGTTTCCACCCAGGACGCGTCAACCGTTGAGGTCGCTGGCGCGCCGGACTGGGTCATCGACGCAGTCAGCAGGGACAGATCTCGCTGCAGCCTGCCGAGGTACGCGGCGAGCCTCGTGAATTCAGCCCGCTCCGGCGGCGCTCCGACCAGCAGGTGCCGCCTGCAGCGGATCGACGCCTCCGAGGCAGCATCGCTGCGATCGGCGGCGCACTGGTCGCAGACGACTCGAGACCACACCGGCGCTGTCTCCGCGAACCATTCCGCGGTGTACGCCATCCGGTTCGCTTCCACTGTCAGCTCGGCAAGGTCCATCCCCGCGTGCGTGACGATGATCCCCGTCGGCGCGGGACCCTTCACATCCGCGCAGACCACGCACACTCCGTCGCCTGCCAGGTGACGCAGCATCGCCTTCGGGCGACCGTGCAGCGTCGACCGGACATCGTCGAGCAACGCTGTGTAGAGGACGGACACGTCGAACGGTTGGTGCCCGCCGCGGGCGCCGGCACCGTCGTGCCACAGTTCGATCTCCACGGTCGCGTAGGCCCACGCGTGGCGGGTGCACATCCCCCGGTTCGCCACAAGCCGCCGCCTGGTCGCCCCGTCCATGATGTCGCCGTGGACGAAGTCCCAGAGGATCCGCACCTCCTCCGGCAACAGGTCGGTGTCGCTGGTCGGGGCGAGGATGTCCGTACCCCGCAGGGTCAACGCATCACGGTCGCTTGTGGTCACTGGGCGCTCCTCATCGTCACGTCAGGGACCGTTGTCGCCGTACGGCGCAGTTTCGTTCGGGGTGAGCCCCACCACCTGACTGTGAGCTTAGACCGCTGGCTCTTCGCAGGGTTTCGTCGGACACGGTTGAGATCGTCTCGAACCATCATGGGCAAACGAAGCCTGGTCCTAATCTGCGGGGTGATGGCCGGGCGCCAGCGCTATGTCGTAGCGGCGGCCTTCTTTCCGATCCGGCAGCCGACCATAGCGAGCTCCATCAGCTCCGTTCCCGTCATGCGCTATTTGCAGACTCCATTCGCTGCGCTCGTTGCGCTTAGCAACCGCTCCCTCCGGGCACTGCACTGTCTCCGCCCGCTCTCGATCTCTGTGCCGGAACGGCGACAAGAACGATCAGGGGGCATGCATCATGGTCACCACCCACAACTCTCGAAGTGCAGAGGAACGACAGGCGGAGGCGGAGGCACTGCACGCGTCGATCGTGGAGCAGGTTCAACAGCTCGCCGAGAGTGGCCAGTGGCGGGCGTTCCTGGACTTCGCCCGCTCTTTCCACAACTACAGCCTGAACAACCTCCTGCTGATCCTCGCCCAGAGCCCAAAAGCGACGATGGTCGCCGGGTTCCGGCAGTGGCAGGCGAAAGGGCGTCAGGTGCGCAGAGGCGAGAAGTCGATCAAGATCTTCGGGTACCGGGAGAAGAAGAGCGAACCTGTTGAGGGCGCTGATGAAGCGGCTCGAGAGAATATGCGTGTGATTCGGTATTTCCCGACGTTGTCGGTGTTCGACATTGCGCAGACGGACCCAATCGAAGGAGCCGAGCCGTTGCCAGAGAACCCGACCCACCAGCTGATCGGCGTCGACGACCACGGCGTCATCCCTGCCCTCTCCGCGCACCTCGGGACGCACGGATGGACTATTCAACGCGCGGCGATCGGGAGCGCCAACGGCTGCACCGATCCCAAGTCACACCGGGTGACCTTGGCCGAGAATCTCGCCGTCGAGCAGGCCGCGAAGACGCTCATTCACGAAACCGCGCACATCGAGCTGCGCCACATCGACGACGTCGACGAGTACCGCGCTCACCGCGCTCGGATGGAAGTCGAAGCCGAATCGGTCGCCTACATCGTTTCCGGTCTCACCGGATTCGACACCAGCGCATACAGCGTCGGTTACATCACCGGGTGGGCAGGCGAAGACGTCACGGTCGTTCGAGATACTGCAGCACGCGTGCTGAAGACGGCCCATGCCCTCGCGGAGATCATCGAGTTCCACTGGTAACCGGGCTCGTTGTGAACAGGGCGCGCCGACAAAGGGCATGCGAGAGAAGAGGCGAGAAAGGAAAGAGCGAAAGGGAGAAGAGACAGATGGAGCAAGGAATGAAGGAGACAGAGGACGGGAAGGCGAAGAGACGATGAGAGAAAGGACGTAAGGAGCGACAAGAGAGAGCGAATGCACGTAGGCACTCTTTGAGTGTGCGCGCTCCGTGCGCGCCAAAAAGCGCGCGCAACCGGAAGTTCTAAGTGTGAGAGGTGGAGTGGCGCGCTGGAAGCGTGGACAGGCGGCCCAAGGGGTCAAGCAGGCGGTGCACTACGCCTTCGGCGGCGTCTGTGACGCCACCCTGACAGCCAAGACCGCTGACGGCGCTCTCGCCGCAGTCGGCTACGCCGACGCAGTGATGACCCGATACATCGTCGAGAACGGCGCCATCCGTGACGACCTGCTCACGCGCTCCCAGTTGAAGGATTGGGTCGACGGCGTCGACCCGCTCACGGGTGAACGTCGGGGCCGGGACCTGGAGTCGCCGGTCGCGGATCTCATTCTGGATGCGACGATCAACGCACCGAAGTCGTTCTCGATCGCGGCGATGCTGGACTCCGAGTTGGCGGCCGCGTACGAGGATCTGCAGGACCGGTTGCGGGACCGAATCATCAAGCTGTGGCAGAGCGAGCTCAACGCTCGACGCGGCAAGCAGGGCGCCATCCGAGAAGACCTCGCCCGCATCGAAGTAGTCGAGCTGCAGCACGAACGGTCCCGCTCGCTGGACCCGCATAAGCATCGCCACCTGTGGCTGAACGTCAAGGTCCAGGGCCTCGACGGGAAGTGGTCCAACGTCGACACCCGTGTGGCACTGCGGTTCCAGAATGTCATAAACGCCGAAGGCGACCTGGCCTCTCGAACCGACCCAGCCTGGATCGCCGCGCTGGCTGCCAAGGGCTTCACCATGAACTCGGACGGGGAGATCGCGGAGCTACAGCATCTAGTGCGGCCGCTGTCGAAGCGCTCCGCTCAGATCGAATCGAACAAGGCGGCGCATCTCCTTCAGTGGAAACAGGAGCACCCGGGTGATGAGCCTTCGTTCGCGGTGCTAGCCCAAATCGATCAGTGGGCATGGGCGGCTGGTCGACCGAACAAGCCGAGGCAGTTGAACGAGGAGGATTGGGCGTCCATCGTCATGGCCGAACTCCTGCGAGCCGATCCGAAACTGCGGCAAACTCGAAGCGAGATCGTGGCACGATCAGCGGTACTCGATGATCTCGATATCGACCTGCTTGCTGCGAAGGCTGTCGTGGATGCGGATGCCCGATCGACTGGAACGGGTGGACGGTTCAGCGATATGGACATCCGGGCCGGAGCGATCCGCGCACTTGCGGGTACTGGGGTGCGAGCCAACCGGGCGGAACTCGAACTCATCGTCGACAGAGTCATCAAGGTCGCTGAACGATCACACACCGTTACTCTGATCGACGCAGCGGAGATTCCGCATCACGTCAAGCACCGAATGGCGACATCGACAGCAGCCTTGAAGACCACGGTCGCCCTCAGGATCGACCCGCTCTCGTACAACGGAGATGACAGAGCGCGAAACGAAATCGTCGCAATCGCCGCTCTCGTCGAACCTGACCGAGAGCTAAACAGCGACCAGCTTGCGGGTGCGTCATCGCTTGCGGGAACCGCCGGAATCGTTTGCGTTAGCGGCGCGGCCGGGGCCGGCAAGACAACCATGCTAAAGGTCGCGGGCGCTGCGCTCCGGCAGAGCGGTCGAAAGATGATCATCGTGGCGCCAACAAAGAAGGCGTCGTCTGTTGCAGGCAGGGAGGCGAACAGCTCGTCGTCCTCCCTTCACCAACTCCTTTACGACTACGGGTGGCGCTGGAGGGTAAACGATGCGGGCAGCGTCGACTGGATCAAGTTGAGTCCGGGGGACGTAGATGCGGATTCTGGGGTCACCTATCGAGGCCCTATCCGCGAAGTTAGTGCGGGTGACAGGATCGTTGTCGACGAAGCAGGGATGCTCGAGCTCGAGGCTGCCAACGCGCTTCTCGACGTTATCGGGCGAACTGGAGCAGGGGTCGCCTTGGTTGGTGACCAACGCCAAGCCCTTCCGGTCGGACATTCCGGCGCAATGGCACTGTTCTGGAGACGGTCGCCACGTCGCGTAGAACTCACCACCATCCACCGCTTCCGTGATCCTGAGTGGGCACAGCTGAGCTTGAGACTCCGGGAGCCGGACAGCTCTGAAGACATGCACGCGATCGCCAATGAGCTGATTGAGAAGGGACATGTCGTATTAACGGACAACGATGCCGGTGCGGGTCATGCGATGGTCGATGCGTGGTTCCAGGCCAAAGGGGATGGGGAAACGATCGCGCTCATCACGGCGACACATGCCGAATCGCAGACCATCAGCGAGGCAATCCAAACCCGTCGACTCGCAGCCGGTCAGGTTTCGACCAGACGAAAGTTCATCGGACAAGCAGGACAGGTCATCGGAATCGGTGACATCGTTCAGACGCGGCGCAACGACTCGACGACCGGCGTCGATAATCGCCAGTCCTGGACGGTGAAAAAGATCACGGATGACGGCTACGTCGTTCTTGCGGCCGCAGAAGACTCGTCAGACGTTCGGAGGATCAGTACGTCTTACGCTGCCGACCACGTGCACTTGGGCTATGCATCGACCGTCTATGGCGTGCAGGGCGAAACGACGGACCGGTCGCTGGTCGGTCCGGGAGTTGACGCGGCGGGCCTATATGTAGGGCTGACTCGCGGACGCCAACGCAATGACATCGTCCTCGTGGCTCCGACGCCATCAGCCGCCCACCGCGAGCTAGTGGAGATGATGCAGCGACAGCCGATCGAGGAAACACTCGAGAAGTCGCGTTCTGCAGCGCGTCAGGAGTTCCGCCGCGCTGCGACGCTTCATCCGTCGGCGACCGGTCCGGCCCAGTCATCCCCAGAGCCACGCGGACGCGCGGCGTCAATTCAGCGTTGACGATTGCGCAGACCACTAACTCAAACCGCCAGCGCGGAGCTGGTAGCCGAGCATATTTGCGCCCTCAAGGGAACCGTCGATCGCGACGTAACAAAAGAGGGCAACTTCGAGAGCATCGGCTCGCCGTTGGGCGTCCGGAAGTACACCTCCGCGGGCGAAGATGAGGGGGCGACGTCCGTCCGCCGAGGAGATTCTTGCGGCACGCTCGACAAACTCAGGCTCCAAGTTTCCGCGATGATGATCGACCCACGCGACGAACCTATGGCTGTAGAGATCACACGTCGAGCGAACGTCCGAAGATGCGACGACGGTGTCGGCCGCGCCGAGATACACCATCCATTCACGGCACAGTTTGACGGCGCCTTCACGGGACACACCAGAAGGGATTGGAGCAGGCGACTCTACTGCCATCTCCCAAGTGTGCATCAGTCAACCTCGCGCCGATAATGTCATCCAAACTGGGGCAACCGAAAAGGGTCGTTGCACCAACCAGTGAGGCTACGCTTCAGACACCAGTATTCGGGCGACGCCTGACATCCAGGATCGCGCCGAGAGGGTCGGTTCGCCTACCCAGCTCGGTTGAGCATTGACGATCGCCAGCCGCGAGAGCCCTTCATGGTTTGAGCGTGGAACGTTTTCGGGAGTATTCGTGGGGGCTTCGCAATACCTGTTCGACGACAATCCTGCGACGCAGGATCTGACGGGCTTAAGAACAGTGGCGCAGACGATTGCAAACGTTGTCGTCGACGAACGATTTGAAACAGTGACTGTCGGTCTCAACTCTCCATGGGGAGGAGGCAAGAGCACCGCGCTGAATCTCGTTGGCGTCGAATTGAGAAGCCGGCCGTCGACGGTGGTTGTTGAGATAGACCCATGGGAGTTCGTTGACTCAGGGGATCCTCGCGGCACTCTGATTGCTCGAGTGCTGGAGGGAATCGCAGTTGAGATACGACTTCGCGCGGATAACGCGCGCGCGAAAGAGGAAAGCAAGATCGCATCGTTTGCGCAGGACGCAATAGACCGGCTCAATGCGTTGCGCAAGAGGGTCTCCTGGAGCAAGGTTGCACAGGTCGCCATTAAGTCTGCACTTACTCTCACACCGGACATCTCGGGGATGGTGGACGCACTGACGCCCGCGCCTGAAGCTGAGACACCTGCAAAGGGAATGCGTGCCTTCCGTGAGGACTTCGGCGCATTGCTCGCCGAGATTCCTGACATTGCCAGAGTCGTTGTCCTTATCGACGACCTGGACAGATCTCTCCCGGATGACGTGCTAGGCGCATTGGAAGCAATCAAACTATTTCTCAGCGTCAAAGGCATGGCTTTCGTGATCGCCGCAGACGACGACTTCATCAGAGAGAGCCTGCGCAATGCGCTCGACCGCAATGGTGGGTCCCGAGGTCAATTCGCCGACCGATACACCGAGAAGATTGTGCAGTTGCCCTTTACGCTGCCGCGCCTCGCATCACAGGACGCCGTCGCGTATTTGGCCGCACTTTTTGTCCAGGCTGAGCAGGGCGAAGCCGCAGCCATTGCAGTGGCTGAACGGGCAACCCAAAGACGAGCAAACGGTGAAGTTCCATATGCCGTGGTGAATGCCGCCGGTGATATGCCGACAGAGGAGCACCTACGCCTCGCGAATCAGATCGTGCGAGGGATGAGTAGCTCCCGACGGGAAACCCCACGACAGCTCAAGAGATTCTTGAACAATTTCGCCGTTCGGGCTGAGATGTTGGGGGCCCAATTCGATGGCTTTCCAATTGACGTGTTGATGAAGCTCTGGCTCCTTGAACAGAACTATCCTCACTACTTTCGCGACCTCGTTGGAGCGAGCGCCGACGGAAGGGCAAAACTCCTCCGCGCCTGGGAAGAGGGATCCGACACCACGCCTGTCGAGATCGCCTCATGGGCACAGGAGGCTCCTGCCGCCTCGCTCGCAGCTGAGTGGGTCGATCGGTACGTTTCGTTTGCGACGGCTGTAGTGGCCACTTTGCAGTCCTCTGCGGCCCTTGACGCCGCCCAGGCCGCGCTTCTTGCAGAGCTGCTTGATGTATCCGAGCTAACCCGGACCGGAGCGATTCGGCGAATGCAGGATGCGCCTACAACTGGCGACGAGGATGTAGCTCGTCACCTTGCGACTGCGATCGTCGGTGACCGCGAGAGTGCGGCATTGCCGTCTCTCCAGGCCCTTGCGCATGCTCGTCCAGATCTGAAGCAATTCATTGTCGAATCGCTCATGGACGACTACGTGCTGAACGCCATCGGCGCTGAACATCTTCCTTGGCTTAGCGGCCCATTCCGCGAGGTGCTTCTTGCCCTCCGGGACCGCGACTCAACGACTGAGGACCTACGTACCGCAATTAACGAAGAGCTACAGGAGAATCCGCTCTAATGGGCACCTCGGGGGCATTCGGTGGTTCCGGAGCATGGTCCGACACAGTTGATTCGCTATACGACAGCGCTGACGCGTTGGGTTCCGATAACGCGGCCCCAATCGCTACCACCGTGATGGCCACGCTTGGACGATCGTTGGCAAGAGGCGACCGACGCGGTAAGTCGTACGACGTCAGCGATTTGCTCGGCGGCCGTGGGGTCGCTGGAGCGTCGAGCTCTGGCGACGGAAGAGATAGTGGTGGCGCTCCCTTCACCAGGGAAGCAGCGCGCGGCTCGCTGGTCCTTGACGCTCTAGCGTCAATCGAAAATGGCGAAACCCCGCACCTAGTCGAGTATGGGGTCGACTTCTCGTCGCTCGAGGGCTTAAGCGGTCTGAAGCTGCTAACGGAGCTGATCGGATTGATCCTCGGTCCGCCGTCACATCCAGATGACGCCGCCCTCCAACAAGCACTAATCGCCACGATGCGATCTTCCGAGAAACAAGCGGCCGGGACCTTAGCCGAAACCATCGGACGGTTCGTCAGTGAGCTGGCTTGGCGGAGGACTGTGGTTCAGCTGACCACTAGCCAGCGCCGAGTCTCGGCGCTTGGGCCTTCAATGCGTCGTCTGGAGGAACGCGTGAGGACCTATATCAGCGGAAAGGTCCAGCAGATCACTGGACAGTTGGTGAATGCGACGCCTCAAACCGTCGCCGATTACGCTTCCAAGTTGGCTGCCAAAGCCTGTCGATTGTTTGGTCGAGGAGACGACAAATGACAAGTCACTCGGTAACAGTCGCACCCGCGGGCATTGAAGTTGATTCAGACCAGATCCCGCTCTTTTGGCCACGCGAAGTCGATGTAGACGCAAACGTGATTTCCAATTTGTCTTGGGATCTCGAACAATTTGCCGCTGCCAGTCCCGCAGCGCGCGACTTCTATCGAATTGCGGCAGCCGCGTATCTGGCAGATAGCGCCGTATCAAAGCCAGCCGTCTCGCTTCATCGGCAGCTCCGCGTAACCACATTTGTCGAGGATCCGCAGCCCTGGGAGGCCGGGGCTCTGACCGATCTTGCCGACTTGCTTCACTGGCTCACTGGCGATTCGTGGGCCTTCATCCTGAAACCGGAGGACGCGAGGCTGCCGCTCCAAGTTGCCGAGCCAGCTGACCGAATCCAGCTGCTTTCGGGAGGGCTCGACTCGCTCTGCGGAGCCGCCATTGGCCTCAGAGACGAATCGAGCATCCGTTTTGTGGGACACCGCGACGCATCACGCGCGGTTCGACACGCGCAGCGGCTCATTGCTGCCGCAATTGGGGACGCGCCCTACGACCGATTCGAGTTCTACCTGCGAGATACCTCGCGGCGAAAGAACCACGGTCCCCGATCACGATCGCTGATGTTCATGGCCCTTGGAGCGATGTCTGCTCACTCACACGGTGCTAGCACGCTATGGGTACCAGAAAACGGATTCACGAGCATCAATCCGCCGTTGGATGCGGGTCGAGGTGGAACGCTGACAACTCGCTCGACTCATCCATACACGTTCCTTCTCGTGTCGTCCCTCTTGGAGAGTTTGGGCACCGGTGTGGAAATCACGAATCCATTCACTTCGATGACCAAGGGGGAACTGGTCGCTGCCGCTCTCCCGGACCTTGCAGCGCCCAAGTTTGCCGATGCCCTCAAGTCCTCCTTCTCTTGCGCAAAGGGGGGAACACAATTTCACGGAGGCGATTCCAACCACAATTGCGGTCTATGTGTCGCTTGCGTCGTAAGGCGCGGAGCCTTCTTGGGCGCGGGAATCGAGGATCCGAGCGATTATGACTGCGAGCTCCTTGACGGCAGTGACTTGGACGGGCTGTTGAAGCAACGATGGCGCGATATCGTGAGCCTTCGTGAGGCGGCAGAATTCGGGATCCCCGAAGAGCTTGTGTTGAGTTCCGCTCGGTGGCCGCGCGACACCGACTTCGCCGGCGCAATGGACCTCGTGAGACGCGGTCTCGCAGAAATTGGACATGTACAACTTCCCAGCCCTTGATTGCCATGCGCACGTCGCTCACGACGTGACCCAGGCTCAGGTGAAGTCCCTCGAAGGCGCCATCATCTTCGCGATGACTCGTTCCCTAGACGAGTTCCATGCTGCGACTAGCAATCGTCAGCGTGGGCTGGTGTGGGCAATCGGCACTCATCCCGCCAACGCATCGTCTCTCAACCAATGGTCCGGAGACCGCTTCCGCCGACTTGCGAAGCAATCTCCGATAATCGGGGAGGTGGGACTCGATCGTCGTGGAGGCCTGGAGGCTCAAGCTCGCATATTCCACGAAGTTCTCGTCAATGCGGGCGCCTCGCTCATCTCTGTGCATTCGACCGGACGAACGCGCGAGGTCATTACCGCACTCGAGAAGAATGCCCACCCCGGAGTAATTCTTCATTGGTTCCTCGGCAACCCCGAGGAGGTTTCGCGGGCTGCGGCGTTGGGGTGCTTCTTTTCAGTTAACGCCGCAATGTCGGACGCTCAACTGACGGCGCTGCCTCTCGACCGGGTGCTACCAGAAACAGACTTTCCTTCGTCGCGCACGCGAACCGGGGCTCGTGTCCCGGGCGACGTCCGTGCCTTGGAAAAGACCGTTGCCCGCCTTACTCGTAAGGAGGTTGGCGAAGTGCGCGAGCTTTGGTATCGCAATTTGCGAAGGCTGTCGCTCCAGGCAGAGGTGGTCCATCGATTGCCGCCAGAGCTGGCTGATGCCTTGGAAAGGGCCTAAGAACGCGCTCGGACGGGCCAACATTCTCAGCGCGACTGGCCATCGAGGGTGTTGTCGAAAGCAATTCGGCGTCCCAACGCTGTGCGTCTGGTGGGGCCCGACAATGTCGCGCCCCACCAGACGGCAAGGGTTAGTTGATCGTCGCAGAAGCAGCCTGCGGTGTCCGGGCATCCGAGCTAGGCCCGGTCGCGGATGCGTCCGGGCCGTCAGCTTTTGGGGCGCGGCGGGTGACCTCTGCGGTGGTGTAGCGGAGGGAGGGGCCGACGCTGTCGGCGACCACTTCGGTGGCGGCTCGGGGTTCACCGGTGGCCTGGTCGGTCCAGTGGCGGAACTCGAGGTTGCCGTTGACGATGACGGTGTCGCCTTTGGCGAGGCTGGCGCGCACGTTCTCGGCTGTGCGGCCGAAGACGGTGGTGCGGTGGTATTGGGTGTCGCCGTCGACCCATTTGCCGTCTTCAAGCTTGCGGTCGGTAACGGCGACAGTGAACTTGGCGAACTTGGTGCCGTTCTGCGATTCGCCGAAGTCGGGGTCGGCGACGAGGTTGCCTTCGATGCTGATCGGGACTCGAGTGCTCATCGTTCCTTTTCCTTTCCTTTCGCGCCCCGCTGGTCGGGTCGCTCTCACGTAGAACTTCCGGTCCGAGGTCGGAAAATGCGCGCTGGGGGCGCGCAAATCGCGTCGCCGACGGTCACCCATGGGCGTGGCTTTGCCCGATCCAGTCCGCCCACGCGGCAGGAACGGTCTCGTCGTCGGTTTGTAAGAGTTCGGTGTGGCCGTTGTGGCATTCGCCGTTGTACCAAGTTGCCAGCCGCGGAAGCGCGACGGCGACGCGTTCGTGCCAGCCGATTGGTCCGTAGCCGGCGTCGAGGCTGTCGTAGGAGACAAGCCAGGCGGTGTGGAGAGCGGAGAGTTCTTCGACGAGAGCACCGTGCATGAACCAGCAGGGCGGGATTTTCCGCGTAGCGATGTTGTAGCGGCGGGTGAACCAGACCACCCAGTCCCGCAGCTCGGTCCAGACCTCCGGGGCGTCCTCGTCCTCGAGGGTGCGCCAGTTGATGACGCGGATGCCAAGCATCCCCGGACTCTGCCGCGGCGCTTGGTCTTCCCAGCCCTCGGCGAGGGAGGCGACGAGGTCATCGAGTGGGATGTCGTCGGTCACTGCTGCTCCAGAGAGGCTTCGATGTAGTGGGCAATCTTGGCCTGCAGCCGGGCGATCGCTTGAACGGAAGCGGTGCGGCGCGAGACGAACCCCGAGAGGGCGCGGTCGCGTTCGATGAGCTGGTGGACGTATTCGTGGCAGCGCGGGTGCAGCGCGGTCAGGTCCTCGTGCGGCTCATGGGCGGTCCAGGCGTGCGGGGTCTGGGTGACGCCGCGGTAGTCGAGGTGGTGCAGCTCAAGGCTGCGGGCACTGCCAGCACCGAGGCAGAGAGCGCAGCGAATGGTGCCGTTGCGCGACCCTTCCTCGAGAAACC
>NZ_JABFMV010000026.1 GCF_013359685.1 Leifsonia sp. C5G2 | reverse complement strand
CAAATGAGACCTAAGACGCGACTCAGGTGAGACCTATGTCGCGACTCAAGACAACGTGGCGAGTGAGGGATTCGAACCCCCGAAGTCGTAGACAGCTGATTTACAGTCAGATCCCTTTGGCCGCTTGGGTAACTCGCCATTGGCGCTCCCGACCACCAGTGTTCTCGTGACCGAAGGCGCCAGACAAGAATAGCCGTACGCGCGCCCGCACACGAAATCAGCGGGCGTTCAGGCTGCGAGCGCCACGATGCCGGCCTCGAGCGGGGCCGGGTGCAGCTCTGGCGGCGCCGCAATCGCGTCCCGCTCCGGCACGAGCGTCAGCACCTGCGCCTCGGCGAACTCGGCGGCGACGCTGGTGAGCAGCTCCCCCTCGGTGACGTCGAGCACGCGGCACAGCGCTGCGAGGATCTCGGACGAGGCCTCCTTGCGGCCGCGCTCGATCTCGGAGAGGTAGGGCACCGACACCCGCGACTCCTCGGAGAGTTCGCGCAGCGTCGTGCCGCGCTCCGTCCTGATCCGGCGGAGCACCGATCCGATCGCGTGCCGCAGAAGCATGGCCTCAGCCTATGTCGGAGCGGGTGGGCACGCGCTAGAGGGTTCCGGCGGTTCTGCTGTGGGCAGAATCCCGCGAGCCCGCTGACACGATCGCGACACCCCGGTGCGCCTGCCGCCGATGTCGGTGGTCGGGCGCACAATCGTGGGCATGAGAACGTTGGAGATTTGCGAACGGTGCGACGGCACGGGGGCCGACCCCTTCCAGCACAGCGAGGAGATCACCGTCTGCGTCGAGTGCAGCGGCGACGGCTGCCACGTCACCTACTACGCGGAACTCGCGCAGACCGCCTGAGCCCGTCCACTCGGGCGTCTCCCCTGACGCGACCCGATCTCCCTGGCGGCCCCCGTCGGAACGACCGTCATCGTCGTGGATGAGACGATGGAGCGGCGACGAGGAGACGGGGCATCGATGAACAGAGCGGAACGGCAGCACGTCGGCGCGCGGGCGGCCGTCGCGTGACCGGAGGCGACCACCTCATCCACTCGGCCCGGCTGGTCGACGGCGGCACCGTCGTCGACGACGGCTGGGTGCGATTCTCCGGCGGCACCGTCGCGGCGGTCGGATCCGGCTCGTCCTGGCGATCGGAGCCCGCCGTCGCGACCACGGACGCCGCGGGCGCGTGGCTCACGGCCGGCTTCGTCGACATCCACGTGCACGGTGGGGGCGGTGCGAGCTTCGACGACGGCGGCGAGTCGATCGCCCGGGGGCTCGACCTGCACCAGCGCCACGGGACCACCCGGGCCGTGATCTCGCTGGTGACCGCCCCGGTCGACGAGCTCGCCGGCCGCGTGCGCGGGGTCACGGAGCTCATGGGGTCCGACCCGCGCATCCTCGGTTCGCACCTGGAGGGCCCGTTCCTCGACGTCGGGCACAAGGGCGCGCACGAGCCGTCGCTGCTGCGCCCCGCGACCCCGGCCGACATCGACGTGCTTCTGGAGGCCGCGGGCGGCACCCTGCGGCAGATCACGATCGCGCCGGAGCTTCCGGGTGGGATGGACGCGGTCCGCGCGTTCGCGGACGCGGGCGTCGCCGTCGCGGTCGGGCACACGGGCGCCGACTACGCACAGGCCCTCGCGGCCTTCGAGGCGGGCGCGACCATCCTGACGCACGCGTTCAACGCCATGCCCGGCCTGCACCACCGCGCCCCGGGCCCGGTCGCCGCCGCCGCGAGGACGCCGGGCGTGACGCTGGAGGTCGTCGGCGACGGGGTCCACGTCCATCCCGAGGTCGTGCGGATGCTGTTCGCCTCGGCACCCGGCCGCATGGCCCTGGTGACGGACGCGATGGCCGCGGCTGGCTCGGAGGACGGCGACTACCTGCTCGGCTCGTTGGCGGTCGAGGTGCGCGGCGGTGTCGCGCGGCTCGCGGTCGGCGGATCGATCGCCGGCTCGACCCTCACGCTCGACGACGCGCTGCGCCGTACGGTGCGCGAGGCGGGTGTGTCGGTCGCCGAGGCGGTGCGTGCCATCACCGAGACGCCGGCCGCCGCCGTGGGCCATGCTCACGACCTCGGGCGACTCGTTCCCGGTTACGCGGCGGACGCCGTGCTGCTCGACGACGACTTCGCGGTGCGCGCGGTCTGGCGCGACGGCGTGCAGGTGGTCTGAGGCTCCCGCCGGGAGGGTCGTACGCTCAGGCGGCGGCCTTCGCGGTCGCGAGGTCGTCGAACAGCTCGGTGTTGAAGCGGAACGCCAGCCCCACCTCGCCGATGACCCGGTCGCGCTCCTCCTCGGTCCACTGGACCGCATCCAGCTGCGACCGGTAGGTGTCCTTGAACAGCTTGGGCTTGGCGATCTCGGCGAACAGGTAGAACCCCACGCCGTTCGTGTCGAACCCGTACTGCCGCTGCAGGAGGGTGCGGATGATCTGGCCGCCCGACAGGTCGCCGAGGTACCGCGTGTAGTGGTGCGCGATGAAGCCGCCGGGCCAGCTACTGCCCACCTCGCGGATGCGGGCGGTGTAGCGCATGGTGGACGGCAGCGGTGCGATGCGGTCCCGCCACCCCGCACCGAGCAGGAACTCCAGGTCGGCCTCGATCGCCGGCAGCCGGGTCAGCTTCGGGCTGATGAACAGGGCCGCGACCGGGTCGTCGGCCATCCCCTCCGCCGCCTGCTCCAGCGCCTCGTAGATGAAGTAGTGCTGCCCCAGCAGCGCGATGTAGTCGTCGCGGGAGCCCTTGCCGCTCATCAGGTCCTGCATGAAGACCGCGCCTTCGCTCTCCTGGTGGACGCCGCGGGTGCGTTCCCGCAGCGCCTCGGAGAAGGGGATGGGTTCGGCCATGTCGGGTCTCCTGCTCAGGTAAGGCTTACCTAAGCCTCTCCTACGGCGACCGTCAGCGTCAAGGCGGGGGCGGCGCGTCGACCGACCGCGCCGACCCCGGGGCCCGATCGTTCAGCGCTCAGACGCTCGGCGCGGGCGTCGGCGTCGCCTTCGCCGTGTGTGCGCGCACCGGGACGTGCACGATGCGCGTCGCCGCGACAGTGTCCCCCGTGCGCTTGCCGAGCACGCCGATTCGGCTCCCGGTCGTGAAGCTGTCACGGGTGGCCGGCGCCTTCTTCGTGCCGAACGCCGTCGAGGAGCTGAGTGTGACCGTGAGCGTCTTCCCGGAGGCGGCCTTGATCGTCCAGGTGTCGCCGTTCACCGCCGTCAGAGTGCCGACGGCTCCGTGCTCGGCACGCTTGGCGTGCGCCTTCTTCTTGTGCGCGGTCGAGTGCATGGCGGTGTTGTCGGAGACCGGCGCCACCGCCGCCGGCTGCGTGCTCGCCACCGCGGCGGAGACGCCCCACGCGGTCCCACCGGCGACGACGACCACGGCCAGCACGGCCGCGGCGATGCCGACGCCGATCGCGTGGCGGCGGAGGAAGGAGGGGGCGGATGCGGGCGCCGGCGATGCGGCGGGCGCGGCCGGGGTGGCGGGCGCGGTTCCGAGGGGCTCGGTGTCGAACGGTTCGGTGTCGTGATTGTCCATACCGGAAGTGTCGCAGGGGGATGTCAGCGCTCCGCCGGGGGAATGTAAGAGGACGGTAAGGAGACCGAGAAGGCCGCGCCGCCCTCCGGAGCCGGCCGCACCTCGAGCGTCCCGCCGAGCCTGCCCACGAGCCGGCGGGCGATCGACAGCCCGAGTCCCGTACCCACCGGCCGCACGTCCCGGTAGCGGGCGTGCAGCTCCCCCCGCTCGAAGGCGACCGCGGTGTCCTCCAGGGTGAGCCCGGGACCGCCGTCGCGCACCTCGACCCGCACGCCGCGACCCCCGGCGACGGAGACGACCACCGGGGCGCCCTCCGGTGTCACCCGCAGGGCGTTCTCGATGAGTCCGTCGACCACCTGCCGCAGGCGCGACTCATCGGTGTCGACGGGCACCGGGCCGCTGGGCAGCTCGTCCCGCAGCACCACGCCGGCCCGGGAGGCGACCCCGCTCCACGCCGCGACCGCCCGCTCCACGGTCTCCCGGGCGTCGAAGTGCTGCGGGTCGAGACGGAAGTCGTCGGCCTCCAGTCGCGCCAGCTCGAGCAGATCGTCGAGGAACCGCCGCAGTCGGTCGGCCTCGGCGGTCAGGGTGCCGCCAACGCGGGGGATGTCGCCCGACGGGACGACGCCGTCGGCGAGCGCCTCGGCGTAGCCCCGGATGGCGGTGAGCGGTGTTCGGATCTCGTGCGACACCGAGAGGAGGAATTCGCGCTGCCGGTCCTCGCTGACGGAGAGCGCGGTGTCGAGCCCCCGCAGCGCCTGCGCGATGTCCTCGATCTCGGCCACCGGCTCCCGCTCGATCGCGACGCCGCGGCGACCGGAGGCCAGCTCCCGCGCGCGCCCGGCGAGGCGGGTGAGCGGTCTCCCCAGCCGCCTCGCCAGCAGGACGCCCGCGACCGACGCCACCGCGAGTCCGAGCACCAGGGCGAGCGCCAGCCAGCGGATCAGCTCCGCACTGGCGGCCGAGATGTCGGCGACCTTGCGGACCCCGACCACCCCGCCGCCATCGGACGTGGGGATGCCTACGAGAACCGCATCCTTGTCGCCCAGGGTCGTGGTGCCGGACACCACCCGCCCGGCGCGCAGTTCGCGGACGACCGCGTCGCCCACCGACGAGCGCGCGGCACCGGTGACCGTCCCATCCGGCTCGACCACCGCGAAGCGGTCGCCGAGCGCCGCCAGCCGCGTCGCGGCCAGGTGCGAGCCCGTCGCCCGGGCGGCGACCAGCGCGGTCGCCTGCGCCTTCAGCTGCTGCCGCGCCTGGCTCTCGACGACGCCCTGCACCACCTGCAGGGCGACGATGCCGGTCACGACCACAGCGATCAGGCTCACCGCGAAGGTGCCGAGCATGATCCGGGCGGTGACGGATGCGATCCAGGGCCGTGCGGCGCTCACCGCGTCACGCCTCCTGCTCGGCCGCGCTGTAGCCGACCCCGCGCACGGTGTGGATGACAGCTGCGGCGGAGCCGAGCTTGAGGCGCACCTGCGCCACGTGGACGTCGACGGTCCGGCTACTGCTGTAGTCCGCCACGCCCCAGACGGAGGAGAGCAGCTGCTCGCGAGTGAACACCCGGCCCGGCTGCGACATCAGGTGCTCGAGCAGGTCGAACTCCGTCGCCGTGAGCGCCACCCGCGCACCGCCGACCTCCACCCTCCGCCGGACGGGATCGAGCACGACCGTCCCGATCGTCCGCACCGGCGCACCGGCCGGCACGGAGGCCCGGCGGATGAGCGCCCGGACCCTCGCCACGAGCTCGCGCGGCGAGAACGGCTTCGTCAGGTAGTCGTCGGCTCCCAGCTCGAGCCCCAGGATGCGGTCGACCTCGTCGTCGCGTGCGGTGACGAAGACCACGGGCGTCCAGTCGCCGCGGGCGCGCAGCGTGCGGCACAGCTCCAGCCCGTCCATCCCGGGGATGCCGATGTCGAGCACGATCGCCACCGGCCGGAGGCGCGCAACGGCTTCGAGGGCGCGGCCGCCGTCGCGCTCGATGTGGACGCCGAACCCGCCGTCGGCGAGGTACAGCCGCTCGAGATCGGCGATGGTCGGCTCGTCCTCGACGACCAGCACCAAGCCCCTGTCCTCGCCCACACTCTCATCATGGCGGTACGCCCCCGCTCGCGGGCGAGATCCGCAGATGCCTTACCGGTTCTTTACAGTGGGTGCTCATAATTCTTCCGGTATCGGAAGCAATATGAGACGCTAAGGGAGGATCACAAGGGTTCCGACACCGGAAGGAATGTGAGTAGATGGTTGAGATCACCGCAGCCGAGGTCGCGCGCCGCCTCGGCGTCACCGACCGCCGTGCGCGCATGCTCCTAACCGACGGCACCATCAGAGGCAGGCAGCTACCCTCCGGGGACTGGCTCGCCGACAACGACGACGTCATCCGTTACCTGCAGCGCCGCCGGAAGGGCGCCGGGCGCGGCCTGGACCGCGCCACCGCGTGGGCAATCCTCTACGAGCTCTCCGGCGTCAGAGCAGCGCATCTGCTCCCCCGCGCCACCTACACCCGCGCGCGCGCTCGCATCCGAACCTGGCCCGCCGAACGGCTTGCGACCGAAGTCGCCAGCCGTACGACCACTCACCGCTACCGGTCTGCGAACGTCGCCAAAGCCCAAGCCGGCCTCATCCGCACCGCACGCGCCGCCTCTGACCTCATCGGCAGCGACCTTCTCCCCGACATGCGCCGGGTTGCCGGGTACGTCCCCGCCGACACCACGGTCGCTGATTACGCTCGCGCTCACTTCATGGTCGCCGACCCCTCCGGGCAGGACGTCCTCTACGAGAACACGGCACCCCTCCACAGCTATACGGAACCGCTCCCCGCCGTGGTCGCTGCAGACCTCGCTGTCTCCACCGATACCCGGGAGCGAAGCGCGGGCCTGCACGCACTCGACGAAATGAAGAGGTCATGGCTGCGATCGCACACACGCTGAACCTCGGCGATGACGACCTGCTCCCCGCGTGGGAGTCCGTCAAGGGCCTCTCCGAGGTGATGAACACCGGCGAGCTCACCATCGTCGGCGGACTGATGGTGTACCTCCACGCCACCAGAGGCGGGATCACCATGCCGCGTTCCACCGACGACGCCGACTTCCTCGTAGATGCGCTCGTGGACCGTGGCAGCCTCACCGCACTCGCAGCGGCAATGAGGCAGCTCGGGTTCCAGTTGAAGGACGACGAACGGTATGCCTACCGATTCATCCACCCGGATGGCCGGAAGATCGACGCGATGGTTCCCGACCACCTTCCAAAGAACCTCACCATCCGACTCCAGCGGAAACCTGCCCTCGAGGTACCCGCCGGCCAGCAAGCGCTCGACCGACGCGAGCTCTACCAGTTGACGTTCAACTCCGGCGCCGTAGTCACCGTCGGTGTCCCCGACGAGATCGGCGCCCTTGTCGCCAAGGGTGCGGCGTACCTCACCGACCAGCGTGACCCAGGCCGGCATCTCGAAGACGCAGCGACCCTGCTCGCGTCCATCGAGGACGCGTCAGCGCTCGACTACTCCAGGTCGACAAAGAACGATCGCGCCCGGCTCCGCGCAATCAAAGAGAACCTCACCGACGCGACAGCGGCACCGTGGGTGAACCTCGACGACCAGGCGCGACTCAGAAGCAGAGTGAACCTGGAACTGGTGATGACAGCAATGGGCGTCGAGTAGAGAAGCACTCGTCAAGGCATCCGGCTACTGCCCAGACAGGACGAGCAGCCGCATCTGTTCCCGCGCCGGCGCAATCACGAGGGGGCCGCGGCCACCGACGGCCCGCCCTCGTAGACTGGAGGGAGCTCAACCGGGAAGGACGGACATCATGGCAGACTCCTCGTTCGACGTCGTCAGCAAGGTCGACAAGATGGAGGCGGACAACGCCGTCAACCAGGCCCGCAAAGAGGTGGATCAGCGCTACGACTTCAAGAACGTCGGCGCCTCCGTCGAGTGGAGCGGCGAGAAGGTGCTGCTGAAGGCCAACACCGAGGAGCGCGTGAAGGCCGTGCTCGAGGTGCTCGAGTCGAAGTTCATCAAGCGCGGGATCACGCTCAAGTCGCTCGACACCGGCGCGCCGTACGCGTCCGGCAAGGAGTTCCGCATCGAGGTCGGGCTGAAGAACGGCATCGAGCAGGACGCCGCGAAGAAGATCAACAAGCTGATCCGCGACGAGGCGCCCAAGAGCGTCAAGTCGCAGATCCAGGGCGACGAGCTCCGCGTCAGCTCGAAGAGCCGCGACGACCTGCAGGCCACCATGGCCCTGCTCAAGAACGCGGACCTCGACGTGGCGCTGCAGTTCGTCAACCTGCGCTGAGGTAGCCCCGCATCCACCGCTCGATCGCGGCATAGGCCGCGGCCCGCGCGGGCGGCGCCGACAGGAAGACGTCGTGCAGCGCGTCCTGCACCCACGACACCGCCACATCGCCGGCCAGGCCGAGCGCGCGCTCGGCGATATCGCGCACCACCAGCACCACGTCGGAGGTCTGCATCGCCGGCGTCCAGTAGGGCAGGATCGTCGACCGCGCCGACAGCAGCGTCAGCACCGGCGCGTCGATGTGCAGCCCGGCTGCCACTCGCGCGTGCCCGGCGAGGACCGCGGTGAGCCAGGCGGGGTGCACGCGGAAGCCGCGCACCGGGCGCCAGGCCAGGTCGTAGTCCCACTCGCCGTCCATCGTGCGGGAGACGGTGCGCGTGTAGAAGCCCAGGTCGACGTTCGGCATCGCCGCCTTCGGATCGAGTCGCGCATGCAGGTCGATCAGCGGCGCAAGAGCCGCACGGCCGGCGGAGTGCGCCTGGAACTCCAGCCACGGGCTGTTCAGGATGAGCGCGTGCGCGCGTCCCGGATGCCGGTCGGCCCACAGGCTGAGGGTGAGACCGCCGGTCGAATGCCCGAGCAGGATGAGGCGGCGGCGGGACTCCTCGCCGTCCCGGTGCCCGATCGCATCCAGCGCCGCTGCGATGTCCTCGTCGTACACCGCGAGGTCGTCGACGAAGCCGGGGGTCTGCCCGTCGCGGAGGCTGCGGCCGTACTTGCGCAGGTCGAGCGCGTGGAAGCGCGCGCCCTGGTCGTGCCAGAAGCGGGCCAGCTCGGTCTGGAAGAAATAGTCCGACCAGCCGTGCACGTACAGCACGTCGGCGTCCGCCGCCGGTCCCCTGTGCAGGTGCAGTCGCGGCGGCGGCGAGTAGCGGACCAGCGTCGCCACCACGTCGCCCTCGGCGTCCGGGCGCAGCGGCAGCGTCAGCTGCTCGAAGTGCTCCCCGAGGATGTCGGGTCGCCACTCGGGCCGGGGAGCCATGCCCCGAGGCTACCGCCTACTCGGCGGAGGGCCCGCTCGCGACCGTCTCGGAGTTGGACACGCGCACCATCTCGTCGCGCGGGACCACCTTGATACGCACACGACCGCGCTCCGCGCCGAGCGCCTGCTCGTACGCGTCGAGGTTGTGCCAGCCGTCGAGGTTCGTGTACTCCACACCCCGCTCGCGCAGCAGGTTCTCCACAGATTCCTCGGAAGGGTCTGCGGGAGACCACCAGTTGCCCTGATCGTTGATCACATGCTTGATCGTCTCCATGGCATCCGACTTCGTGTGACCGATGAGCCCGACAGGGCCCCGCTTGATCCACCCGGTCGCGTAGACGCCGTACATGCGCTCGTTGTCGCCCTTGCGCAGCACCTGGCCCTCGTGGTTCGGGATAACGCCGTGCTTCCGGTCGAACGGGATGCCGGGGAGCGGCGAGCCGAAGTAGCCGACCGCGCGGTAGAGCGCGTCGATCTCGAGCTCCCGGATCTCGCCGGTGCCGCGCACGCCGCCCTCGCCGTCCGGCTCGGTGCGCTCGTAGCGCAGCGCGCGCACGTTGCCGTGCTCGTCGCCGACCACCTCGAGCGGCTTGGCGTAGAAGTGCAGGTGCAGCCGGCGCGAGGCGTTGCCGACCTCGCGCTGCCGCCACTGCTGCAGCACCCGGTCGATCACCATGACCTGCTTGTTGCTGGCGATGGCGGCCTTCGACTGCTCGTCGTAGTCGAAGTCCTCGTCGTACAGGATCATGTCGACGTCGCGCAGCTCGCCGAGCTCGCGCAGCTCCAGCGGCGTGAACTTGACCTGCGCGGGGCCGCGGCGGCCGAAAACGTGCACGTCGGTGACAGGCGACGCCTTCAGGCCCTCGTAGACATTGTCGGGGATCTCGGTGGGCAGCAGGTCGTCCGCGTGCTTCGCGAGCATCCGGGAGATGTCGAGGGCGACGTTGCCGTTGCCGATCACGGCGACCGACTTCGCCTCCAGCGGCCAGGTGCGCGGCACGTCGGGGTGGCCGTCGAACCAGCTGACGAAGTCGGCGGCGCCGTACGAGCCGTGCAGCTCGACACCGGGGATCTCGAGGTCGGCGTCGCGCACGGCGCCCGTCGCGAAGATCACGGCGTTGTAGTGGCGCTTGAGGTCGTCGAGCGTGATGTCGCGGCCGAACTCCACGTTGCCGAAGATGCGGATGTCGCCGCGGTCGAGCACCTCGCGCAGGGCGGTGATGATGCCCTTGATGCGCGGGTGGTCCGGGGCGACGCCGTAACGCACCAGGCCGTAGGGGGCGGGGAGCTGCTCGAACAGGTCGATCGACACATCGAAGGCCCGCTCCGCCTTCAGCAGGATGTCGGCGGCGTAGATGCCCGCCGGGCCGGCGCCGACGATGGCCAGTCGCAGTTTGGTCATGCGTTGATTCCTTCTGGGGTTGCTTGTCGCTCAGCTGGAGCGTTCGACGATGGTGTCCGCGAACCGGACCAGCGCCTTCTTCACGGGGCCGTCCGGCAGGGGCGAGAGCGCCTCGACGGCCTCCCGGGCCCAGCGGTGCGCCTCCTCCAGCGTCTGCCGGGTGACGTCGTGCTCGCGAAGGGCGGCGATCGCCTCCATGGCGGCGGGGGTGACCTCGCCGTCCTCGGCCGAGCCGATGACATCCCGTTCGAGCCGGTCGAGCAGCGCCGCCGCCTCCGCGTCGGCCGCCGCGCGCTCGCGCAGACGGAGCACGGGAAGAGTCGCGACGCCGGCGCGGAGGTCGTTGCCCGGCGTCTTGCCGGTCTCCGCGACCCCCTGCGACGACAGGTCGATCACGTCGTCGATCAGCTGGAACGCGACGCCGATCTTCTCGCCGAAGACGACGACGGGCTGCTCGTACTCCTCGGGAGCGTTGGAGAACACGACGCCCATCTGCGCGGCGACGGCGATCAGCGAACCGGTCTTGTCCTCGAGCACCCGGATGTAGTGCTCGACCGGGTCCTCGTCCTCGCGCGGTCCGATGGTCTCGTGCAGCTGGCCGAGGCAGAGCCGCTCGAAGGTGTCGGCCTGGAGCTGGATGGCCCGCTCGCCGAGCGCCGAGACGAGCTTGCTCGCGCGCGCGAACAGCAGGTCGCCGGTCAGCACGGCGACCGAGTTGCCCCAGACGAACTGAGCACTCGGGACGCCGCGGCGCATCTGCGAGTCGTCCATGACGTCGTCGTGGTAGAGCGACGCGAGGTGCGTGATCTCGACGGCGGCCGCCGCCTGGATCACGTCGCCGTTGGTGCCGTCGCCCAGCTGCGCCGCGAGCAGGGTGAGCATGGGGCGCACCCGCTTGCCGCCGGCCTCCAGCAGGTAGCGAGCGGTGACGTCGGCGAGGTTGTCGGCGAAGTGCATCTCGCGGTGCAGGCCCTCTTCGACCTGCGCCAGTCCGTCGTCGACGGCGGTCGCGAGCTCGCGGTCCTCACCGCGGAGGAAGATCCGTTCGGTGAAGCCCAGTTGGCTGGTCAGCGACGGTCGCCGAACAACCGGGACACTTCGTGGCACTACTCCCCCTCGGACGGGACGGCGGATGCGGAATCGGTCGGTTTCGGCTTGGGCTTCCGCGTCGCGGTGGTCTTCGGCGCGGAGGTCGACGCCGGCTTCGGTGCGGCGGTGGTCTTCGGCTGCGCGGTCTTGGGCTGCGCGGTCTTCGGCTGCGAGCCTGCCTTCGCCGAGGACTTCGACGCAGCGGCGGGCTTCGGATTGGACGCCGCAGCCGCCTCGGGCTTCTGCTTCGGCGCCGCCCTGGGCTTCGCCGCGGCCTTCGGCTTCGCCGCAGGAGCCGCCACCGGCGCCTCCTCGACGATCGCCCGCTCGGGCTTGAACCCGCGATGAAGCGCCACGATCCCCGCGGTCAGGTTGCGGTACGCGACGCGCTCGAAGCCTGTCTCGCGCAGCCAGCCGGCGAGCGCCTGCTGGTCGGGCCAGGCCTGGATCGACTCCATCAGGTACTCGTAGGCGGCTGGGTTGGAGCTGGCCACGCGGGCGAGCACCGGCATCCCGTACTTGAGGTAGGCGGCGTAGCCGGCGCGGATGGGAGCGAGCGGCGGCTGCGAGAACTCGCACACCACGACCCGGCCGCCCGGGCGCACCACGCGGTAGAACTCGGCGAGCGCCTTCTTCGGGTCGACGATGTTGCGCAGGCCGAACGAGATCGTCACCGCGTCGAACGAGTCGTCGTCGAACGGCAGCGCGGTCGCGTCGGCCTGGACGAAGCGCACGAAGGGGTTGTCCGCCTGGCGGCGGCGGCCCACCTCGATCATGCCCTCGGAGAAGTCGGCGGCGACGACGGAGGCGCCGTTGCGTGCGAGGGAGGCGCTCGACGTGCCCGTTCCCGCCGCGACGTCGAGGATCGTCTCGCCTGCGCGCGGCGCGACGGCCCGCGTCGTCGCCACACGCCACAGCGCCGCGTTGCCGGCCGACAGGACCGCATTCGTCCTGTCGTAGCGCGTCGACACCTGGTCGAACATGGCGGCGACCTGGGCGGGCTGCTTGCTGAGGTCGGCCTTACTCACCCCACCAGCTTAGGCTGCGGTCCCGGTCGCCTGCATTCCAGCGGCAGGATGCACGCCGAACGGTCAGGAGGCGGCGTAGCGTCGGGTGCACCGGTTCAGTACCGCTGCCCCAGCGCCTTGGCCCTGAGCGCGTCGAACTCGCCCGGGCTGATGACGCCCTGGTCGAGCAGCGTCTGCGCCTGCTGGATGTCGGCGGCCGGCGTGGCCGACGCCGTCGGATGCTGCCCCCAGGTGTCGTCCTCCGGGACGGTGGCCTGGCGCGCCAGGTTGCGCTCCGCCATCCCGCGACCGCGCGCGATCAGGTACACGAGCACGCCGAGCACCGGGAAGAACACGAGGAAGATCACCCAGAGCGCCTTCCACCAGCCGTTCAGCTGGTGGTCCCGGAACAGGTCCACCAGCACGGTGAACAGCACCATCAGGAACGCGACGAACGCGAAGATCCAGAAGACGTACAGGAAGACGCTCCACAACGTGCCCATCTCGGACTCCTCTCGATGGGGCACACCGTAATGCCGCGTGACGAGTCGTGGCTAGAACGCATTTCCGCGGGCGCGCTGGGTCGCGGGGACTAGCATGGGCGCCCCAGGCGCTCGCACTGCGACGGCGCGGCGGGACGAGGAGGCGACGGTGTCCGACGACACGTACTGGACGGGCGATCCCTACGAGCTGCTGCGAGCGGGCCCCGGATTCCGCCTCGCCGACCAGCCGACGGACGCGACGCCCGGTTTCAGGGGCGGGAAGACCGACCGGGAGAAAGCGCTGGCGGACGGCGAGAGCGTCCTGGCCGGCCTGCAGGAGCTGCTGTTCGCGTGCGGCCGGGAGGGCGAGTCCCGGTCTGTGCTGCTGGTGCTGCAGGCGATGGACACCGCGGGCAAGGGCGGGATCGTCTCCCACGTCATCGGCGCGATGAACCCCGGCGGCGTCCACTACGCGGGGTTCGGGAAGCCGACACCGGAGGAGCTCGCGCACGACTTCCTCTGGCGGGTGTGGCGCGAGGTGCCGAAGGCCGGCCAGGTCGGGGTCTTCGACCGCAGCCACTACGAGGACGTCCTGATCGGACGGGTCCGCAACCTGGCCCCCGCGGACGAGATCGAGCGCCGTTACGGCGCGATCAACGCGTTCGAGCGGGAGCTCACCGAGGCCGGGACCACGATCGTCAAGGTCATGCTGCACCTGGGCCGCGACGAGCAGAAGAAGCGGCTCGCCGCCCGCCTGGAGCGCCCGGACAAGCTCTGGAAGTTCAATCCCGCCGACGTGGACGAGCGCCTCCGCTGGGACGGCTACCAGGATGCGTACCAGCTCATGCTGGAGCGCACCTCCACCGAGCACGCGCCGTGGTTCGTCGTCCCCGCCGACCACAAGTCGTACGCCAGGGTGGCCGTGCAGCAGCTGCTCACCGCGGCCTTGCAGCGGCTCGACCTGCGCTGGCCGAAGCCGGCCTACGACGTCGAGGAGCAGAAGCGGAGGCTCGCCGAGTCCTGAGCCGCGGCTCTCAGCCGAACGCCTCCACGATCGGCCGGAACTTCATCGTGGTCTCCGCGAGTTCGCGGTCCGGGTCGGAGTCCGCGACGATGCCCGCGCCGGCGTAGGCGGTCAGGTCGCCGTCCGGGGTCACCTGCGCGCAGCGGAGGGCGATCGCCCACTCGCCGTCGCCGTCGCCGCCGACCCAGCCGACCGGGCCGGCGTAGCGGCCGCGGTCGAACGGCTCCAGCTCCCGGATGAGCGCAAGGGCGTCGCGGCGCGGGGTGCCGGCGACCGCGGCCGTCGGGTGGAGCGCAGCGGCGAGGTCGAGCGAGCTCGAGCCGTCGCTCAGCATGCCGGCGACGTCGGTGGCGAGGTGCCAGAGGTTCGGCAGCTTTAGGGCGAAGGGCTCGTCGCTCGCCGCAAGATCGGCGCTGTGCGGGCGGAGCGCATCCATCACGCTCGTCACGGCGAAGCGGTGCTCCCCCTGGTCCTTCGTGCTGGCCGCGAGGGTGGCCGCCGCGGCGGCATCCTTCGCGGCGTCCGTCCCGCGCGAGATGGTGCCGGCGAGAACGCGGGCGGTGACCGTGCCGTGGTGCACGCGCACCAGGGTCTCCGGCGACGAGCCCACGAGACCGTCGACCGCGAACGTCCAGCAGTCGGGGTAGCCGAGGGCGAGCTCGACCAGTGCGCGGCGGAGATCGGATTCCAGCGGGAGGTGGCCGCGCAGTTCGCGCGCGAGCACGACCTTGGAGAGGTCCTGCTCCCGGATGTGCTCGACCGCGCGCGCCACAGCCGAGCGGTAGCCGTCGTCGTCGAGCCGGCCGGGGAGGAGGCTCAGCCGGTACTCGTCGCCGAACGGGGTGGGGTGCGGCAGCACGGCGGACGGCGGTTCCCCTGCCCGCCGGATGCGCGTGATCCAGCTCCTGGCTCCCCGGCGCCCGATGATCAGCTCGGGGACGATGAGGGTGCTGGTCGCGGTGCTCTCGTCGTCGAAGGCGAACGTGCCGAAGGCCACGAGTCCCGTCCCGGGGGTGCGCACCGCGTCGTCGACGACGGCTGCTGCGGCGGTGGCCCGCCAGGCCGCCGAGGCCTGCTGGATGCGGTCCGGTCCCGAGAACTCGAGCCGGAGCACCTCACCGACGGCGGCCATCCCCTCGCCTTTGCGCAGCCAGAGCAGCGGCGTGCGGGAGTCGAGGAAGGGGATGAGCTGGCGGACGTCATCGAGTGGAGCGGTCTCGGCCTCCAGGACCGTCACGCCAGTCTCCCGCCATGCGGTCGGGGCTGTACTCACCGGACCAGCCTACGCCCGCGAGGCTGTGCGCCCGGTGCGCGTCGGATGGGCGTCCGCTGCGCGTGGGAGAGTCCGGAATTGCAGGCAATGGAGGCTTTCAACACGTGGTATTTCGGGGCCGAAGCGCTCACGTTCGGATGTAACATGCTTCTATGCCCGTGCCCGTGACCGAAGCCGCAAGCCCCCGGCGGCTCATCCGAGACGAAGTCTTCCAGCGCCTCCTCGACGCCATCGTCGGAGGCGACCTCCTTCCCGGCGAGCAGCTCTACGACGCCGAGATCGAGCGGTGGGTGGGTGTCTCCCGGACGCCGGTGCGCGAGGCGCTCAACCAGCTCGCCGCGATGGGGCTGGTGGAGATCCTTCCGCAGCGGCGCACGCGCGTCACGCCCATCGACGCCGAGCGGCTGCGCCGGCTGATCGCGACCGTCGGCATCCTGGTCGCCGGAGTCGTCCGCGACGCGACCCCGCTCCTGACCGACGACGACCGCGAGGTGCTGCGAACCGCTGCCGACGGAGATGCCGCGACGGCGGTCCGCACCGGGCTCTCGGCCGACGGCTTCGTCGGCGTCTACGTCCGCCGCCTCGACAACGGCACCATCGCCCGCCTGCTCAAGCGCCACCTGCCCGAGGTGCAGCGCGCGCTGAACGCGGTCAAGTCCGACTCCGCGTTCGACAAGGCCCGCACGTCCGTCAAGGCTCTCGCCGATGCCGCCGTCGCCGGCAAGGCCGACAAGGCCGCCCGCGCCGCGGCCGACCTGTTCGACAAGACGCTTCCGGCGATCGCCGACGAGTTCGCGCCCACCCAGAAGGAGATGCGCTGATGCCGCTGCCCGTGAGCGACACCGCACCCGTCGAGCGGCGACTGCTGCGCGACGTGGTCTACGGCCGGCTGTACGAGGGCATCCTCGACGGCACCCTCGAGCCGGGCGAGACCCTGCTCGACGAGAAGCTCACCGCCTGGCTCGGCGTCTCGCGCACGCCCATCCGCGAGGCCCTGATGAAGCTCGCCGACCTCGGGCTCGTCGAAATGGCCCCCAATCGCTACACGCGTGTCGCGCCGATCGACCTCAAGGCGATCGACGAGGCGATCTACAGCACCGGCCTCCTGTACGAGAAGGCGGCGCGGACGTTCGTGCCGACCATCGACAACGCGACCATAGCGAGCCTCGACAAGGCGCTCAAAGAGGTGCGCAAGGCGTCGAAGGGCCGCGAGCTCCCCGCCCTCGGCCACGCCTTCAACGACTTCTTCCTCGACCTGGTCCGCTCGGGCGGCAACGACGTGCTCACCGCGATGAGCGAGGGCCTCAGCCCGCAGCTGCTGCGCTACGTGTCGGTCTGGCAGACGCCGTTCGGCGTCGACGACCTCCCGGGAGCCCTCGCCGACATCCTCGCCGCCGCGAAGGACCGCGACGGGGCGAAGGCGGGCGACCTCGTCAGGGAGCTCTACTCCGGGACGCTGACGCAGTTCCTTCAGGACTACCGCCGGCGTGATGTGGACATCGCCCAGAGCCCGGTGATCTGACCTCGCTCCCGCGAACCCGGCGGTCAGACCTCGAAGTCGACCGCCGCGCGCCCGGCCACGACCGAGCGGATGAAGCCCGCCACCTCCAGGTGCGCGGGGTGCTCCTGGTAGATCCGGATGTCGTCCAGGCTGTCGAAGTCGCTGATCAGCACGACGTCGAAGTCGTCGCCGGGCGCGACGGTCACGCCGACCTGCGCGGAGCGGAGCTCGGGGATGACGGCCGGCAGCGACTCCAGCCCGCTCTTGATGCGGGCGGCCTGCTCGGCGCGCTCCCGATCGTCGGTGGTCGCG
Source organism: Leifsonia sp. C5G2 (assembly GCF_013359685.1). Taxonomy (GTDB): domain Bacteria; phylum Actinomycetota; class Actinomycetes; order Actinomycetales; family Microbacteriaceae; genus Leifsonia. Next base: position 4,532 of record NZ_JABFMV010000026.1, on the reverse strand, counting down.
AGCTTCCACGACACGACGTGGCGGATGGTCATCGGGCCTCCAGGATGGCGGTTCGCAGGCGGACGGGATCGACGCGCCAGTAGGTGTGCATGCGTCCGTCGACGAGCACGACGGGGATGTCCTCCACGTACTTCTCGTGGAGGTCAGGCTCCTGGAGGATGTCCCGCTCCTCCACCGTCACCGCCGGCGCACCGGCCGGCAGTTCGGCGATCACCGAGCGGACGACCTCCCTCGCGTCATCGCAGAGGTGGCAGCCGGGCTTGCCGATGAGCGTCAGGGACACGGTGGACACGCACCCACTCTAAACGGCACGGCCAGGACCCGAGGGCGCACAGCAAGAAGCGCCGGCCCGGGTGGACCGACGCTTGAGCCGCAGACCGGGGTCTACTTCTTGTTGCGACGCTGGTGGCGCGTCTTGCGAAGAAGCTTGCGGTGCTTCTTCTTCGCCATACGCTTGCGACGCTTCTTGATAACGGAACCCACGTAGACCTCACAAAGAATCAGGGGTATGCCGCGGGGCGCGCGGCGACACGAAGAGCAAGTCTACCCGACGTCACGCCGAGTCCGCGACGCCGCCCTCGCGGTAGGTGGCCGCATCGAGCAAATGCTCGACGGCGGACTCGGGAACACGGAACGAACGCCCGAAGCGGATGGCCGGCAGCTCACCCGCGTGGACGAGGCGGTACACGGTCATGCGGGATACGCGCATCATGTCGGCCACCTCGGCGACCGTCAGGAAGCGCACGTCCTTCAGGTCGTGTGCCATCGCTCTGTCCTCCTCTGTGGGGACATCGTACTCGCCGGGGTCAGTCCTTGCGCCACTTCTTCGGCGTCACACGCTCGGTGGCCGACGAGACCCGGTGGCGGGTGTCCGCGAGCACCTTTCCGACCGAGCTGGCGAACTCCCGCGTCTCCTCCGCCAGCCGGACGGTCAGGGCGACGTCCTCCTCGGATGCCGTGAAGGGAATGACCCAGTCCTCCACCGCCTCCAGGGGTCCGGCGTCGAGCCGGTAGTACCGGTGCTGGCCCTCCTCGCGGACGGACACCAGACCGGCCTCGCGCAGGACTTTGAGGTGCTTGGACACCGTCGGCTGGCTCAGTTCGAGCGTGGCGACGATCTCGGAGACGGATATCTCGCCGACGGAATGCGTCGCCTCCGAGTTGCGGTCGAGCAGCACGCGGAGGATGTCGCGGCGCGTCGGATCGGCGATCACGTCGAAGATGTCGGCCATGCCCCAAGGCTAGCCATTCGCCAGGCGCAGTACCATGTCCGGAGCCCGCCCCGACCAGACGAGACGACGGGAAGGACCGACAGATGAGCGCCACCCGGGTGGCCCGCGGCCTCCCCGCGACACCGGCCGGACGTGTCCGCGCGGCGATCAACGCCTTCGCGGCCCGCAGCCCGTCGCGGTTCGCGATCCTCGTGTTCGCCCTGCTGATCATGGTGTTCACGCTGCTGTTCTCGCTGCCGATCTCGTCGGCGAACGGACGCTGGACGCCGCTCGCCGACTCCCTGTTCACCGCCGTCTCCGTCATCTGCGTCACCGGCCTGTCCACGGTCGACATGGCCACCCACTGGTCCGTGTTCGGTCACCTGCTGGTCTACATCGGCGTGCAGGTGGGTGCGGTCGGTGTGCTGACGATGGCATCCATCCTCGGACTCGTCATCTCCCGGAAGCTCGGGCTGCGGGCGAAGCTCATGGCGGCGAGCGACAGCAACCCGCTCCGGATGCACTCCGGGCCGGTGGCGGAGGGCCAGGCCGTACGGCTCGGCGAGGTCGGCAAGCTGCTGACGACCGTCGCGATCAGCATGGTCGTCATCGAGGGCGGCATCGCGCTGCTGCTGTTCCCGCGGATGCTGATCGCCGGGATCGATGTCGGCACGGCCGCGTGGGAATCGCTGTACTACTCGGCGATGGCGTTCACGAACACCGGGTTCACGCCGAACGCCGAGGGCATCCAGGCGTTCGCGACCGACTACTGGTTCCTCACGGCGCTGATGATCGGCGTGTTCCTCGGGGCGATCGGGTTCCCGGTGATCCTCGCCATCGCGTCGAACTTGCGGCAGAGACGGCGGCGGTGGTCGATCCACGTCAAGCTGACGCTGCTGACCTCCCTGATCCTGCTGGTGGCCGGCGCGGTGCTCTACATCGTGCTCGAGTACGACAACCCGAAGACCTTCGGACACCTGGATGCGGGGCACACCGTGTTCCAGTCCTTCTTCCTGTCCACGATGTCGCGTTCGGGGGGCTTCGCCACCATCCCGATCGACGATCTGCACGGCTCGAGCCTGCTGGTGACCGACATGCTGATGTTCATCGGCGGCGGCTCGGCCTCGACGGCCGGCGGCATCAAGGTGACCACCCTGGCGGTCCTGTTCCTGGCCGCTTTCGCCGAGGCGCGCGGTGTGGAGTCGATGGATGCGTTCAAGCGCCGCATCCCGATCGATGTGCTGCGGCTGTCGGTGTCGGTGGCGCTGTGGGGCGCGACGATCGTCGCGGTGTCGAGCATCCTCATCCTGCAGATCACGAAGGCGCCGCTCGACCACGTGCTGTTCGACGTCATCTCCGCGTTCGCGACCTGCGGCCTGTCGACGGGGTTGACCGAGCGGCTGCCGGACGCCGGCGTCTACGTGATGGCGGCCACGATGTTCTGCGGGCGCGTTGGTACAGTGACTCTCGCCGCCGCGCTGGCGCAGAGCCAGCGGCGCCAGCTGTACCACAACCCGGAGGAGAGGCCGCTCGTTGGGTGACCGGATCAAGCACAACGCGCCCGTCCTGGTGATCGGCCTCGGCCGCTTCGGCGCCGCCACCGCGGGCCAGCTCGACCGCCTGGGCCGCGAGGTGCTCGCCATCGACACCGACGCGAACCTCGTACAGAAGTGGGCCGACCGGGTCACCCACACCGTGCAGGCGGACGCCCGCTCGATCGAGACGCTGCGCCAGATCGGCGCGGAGGACTTCTCCATCGGCGTCGTCGCCGTCGGATCGTCGATCGAGGCGAGCGTGCTCATCACCGCCAACCTGGTCGACCTCAAAGTGCCGCAGATCTGGGCGAAGGCGATCTCGAAGTCGCACGGCAAGATCCTGGAGCGCATCGGCGCCAACCATGTGATCTATCCCGAGGCCGAGGCCGGCGAGCGCGCGGCGCACCTCGTCTCGGGCCGGATGCTCGACTTCATCGAGTTCGACGACGACTTCGCGCTCGTGAAGATGTATCCGCCGAAGCCGATCCGCGGCCTCCCGCTCGGCCAGTCCGGCGTCCGCTCGAAGCACAACATCACCGTCGTCGGCGTCAAGCCGCCCGGCCGCCCCTTCACCTACGCGACCCCCGACACCGTCGTCACCGACCACGACCTCATCATCGTCTCCGGCTCCTCCGCCGACATAGAGCGCTTCGCCGCCCTCGAATCCTGATCCCCTCCACCGTCCCTCCTCCGTCCCCAGCCGTCAGCTCCTGAGTTGTTCGACTCTTCTGCGGCGTGTTGCTCGAAGAACTCAGGAGCTGATGGCGTGGGTGTGGATAAGGGCTGACGTCACGCGCGGAACGGGCAGGATGTCGGGATGCTCGACAGTTTCACGGTCCGCCAAGGGTTGGACGCAGGCATCCGACGAGGATCGCTCTACGGTCGCGACTTCTCGAGGCCGTTCCGCGGGGTACGCTCCTACGCGCCGGTAGACGACGACCACGTGGCGAAGTGCCGGGCGTACTCCAGGCTAGGCCGGACGACGCAGATCTTCAGCCATCACTCCGCGGCGATGCTCCACGGCTTTCCGCTTCCACTCCACTCCCATCCGGACGACGTGCATGTTGCGGTCTTCGTTCCCGAAAAGCCGCCGCAGATGCGCGGAGTCGTCGCGCACGAGTTACGCCCTGCTGGCCACCGGATCGTGCAGGCGGAGGGGCTCCGCTGCTTCAGCGCTGAGGACACGTGGGCACAGCTTTCCGGCTCGCTCTCGCTCGGCGATCTCGTCATCATCGGGGACTGGCTGATCACCGGCGACGAGCCCTACTCGTGGACGCCCAGTCCATTGAGCAGGGCCGACCTCGAGCGCGCGCTCCGGCACCACGGCCGTCGGCAGGGCATCCGTCGTCTCCGCGAAGCGCTCGAACTGGTGCGGTACGGATCGTTGTCGCCGCAGGAGACCAGGTTGCGGCTCGAGCTCATGTCCGCCGGTCTCCCCGAGCCCGCGCTGAATCACCGCGTCGAGCACGGCGGCCACCCTGTCGCCATGGTCGACCTCGCCTATCCCGACCGTCGGCTGGCCATCGAGTACCTGGGCGACCACCACCGCACCGACACCCAGACATACCGCGAGGACATCCAGCGCCGGGAGCGGCTATCCGCAGCAGGGTGGGCGACCGTCTTCCTGACCGCCGACGACCTCCGCGGACCCGTCCCGCGTGCCGTCCTCACCGTCCGTAGGGCCTTCCATGCCCAGAGCTCCTGAGTTGTTCGACTTTCCTGCGGCGTGTCGCTGGAAGAACTCAGGAGCTGATGGCTGGGGACGCGAGGCGGGGGAGGGGGGAGG
>NZ_JABFMV010000025.1 GCF_013359685.1 Leifsonia sp. C5G2 | reverse complement strand
CGACCGCATCCTCGCCGCCCTCCCGGCCGCGGCGGCGGCGCGGGCGGCGGCCGGGAGGGCGGCGAGGATGCGGTCGACGGCGGGGGCGTCGTGCGCTGCGGTGACGAACCAGGCCTCGAAGACGCTCGGCGGCAGGGAGACGCCCGCGTCGAGCATCGCGTGGAAGAACGCCCGGTAGCGGTACGCCTCCTGGCGCTGCACCTCGGCGTACGTGCGCGGCGCCGCCGGGTAGTCGCCGAAGACGAAGCTGAACAGGTTGCCCGCGCGCTGCACGCAGTGGGCGACCCCCTCCGCGGTCAGGGCGTCCGCGACCGCGGCCGAGACCGTCTCCGCCACGGCGTCCAGCCGGTCGTAGACCGCCTCGTCGGCGAGCGCGAGCGTCGCAAGGCCCGCGGCGACGGCGACCGGGTTCCCGGACAGCGTGCCCGCCTGGTAGACGGGTCCGTTCGGGGCGAGGAAGTCCATCAGGTCGGCGCGGCCGCCGAGGGCCGCCAGCGGCATCCCGCCGCCGATGACCTTGCCGAAGGTGACCAGGTCGGGCGTGTAGCCGCGGTCGAGTCCCCAGAAACCCGCCTCGCTCACGCGGAAGCCGGTGAGCACCTCGTCCAGGATGAGGAGCGCGCCGAACTCGTGCGCCAGGTCGGCGAGCGCCGCGTTGAAGCCCTCGTCCGGCGGGACGACGCCCATGTTGGCGGCCGCGGCCTCGGTGATGACGGCGGCGATGTCCGGTCCCTGCGCCTCGAAGACCGCGCGCACGGCGTCCAGGTCGTTGTACGGCAGCACGATGGTCTGTGCGGCCGTCGCCTCGGTGACGCCCGCCGAGCCGGGGAGCGCCAGCGTCGCGAGGCCGGAGCCGGCCTCGGCGAGCAGGCTGTCGGAGTGGCCGTGGTAGTGGCCGGCGAACTTGATCAGCAGCGGCCGGCCGGTGAACCCGCGCGCCAGGCGGATCGCGCTCATGGTCGCCTCGGTGCCGGTCGACACCAGGCGCAGCTTCTCGACGAAGGGCACCCGGCCGATCACGGCCTCGGCGAGCTCGGTCTCCGCGGGGGTGGAGGCGCCGAAGGACAGGCCGCGCGCGGCCGCCTGCTGCACGGCATCCACGACGGCGGGATGGGCGTGGCCGAGGATGGCCGGCCCCCACGACGCGACGAGGTCGACGTACTCGCGCCCCTCCGCGTCGGTCACATACGGGCCGCGGGCCGACACGAGGAAGCGCGGCGTGCCGCCAACCGAGCGGAAGGCGCGGACGGGCGAGTTCACGCCGCCCGGGATGACGCGCTGCGCGCGCTCGAACTGCTCCAGATTCGCGTCGGTCATCGCAGCCACCCCGCCACCTCGGTCGCCCAGTAGGTCATGATCGCGTCGGCCCCTGCACGCTTGGCGCCCACCAGGGTCTCCTCGATGATCCGGTTGCGGTCGATCCAGCCGTTGGCCGCTGCCGCCTCGACCATCGCGTACTCGCCGGACACCTGGTACGCCCACACCGGGACGTCGCTGATCGCGGCGACGTCGCTGAGCACGTCCAGGTAGCTGAGGGCGGGCTTCACCATGAGGATGTCGGCGCCCTCTTCGAGGTCGAGGCGCGCCTCGCGCAGGCCCTCGCGGCGGTTGGCCGGGTCCTGCTGGTACGCGCGGCGGTCGCCGGAGAGCTGCGAGTCGACGGCCTCGCGGAACGGGCCGTAGAAGCCGGAGGCGTACTTGGCGGCGTAGGCGAGGATCACGACGTCGGTGTGCCCGGCGTCGTCGAGCGCCTCGCGCACGGCGGCGACCTGGCCGTCCATCATCCCGCTCAGGCCGAGCAGCTGCGAGCCGGCCTCGGCCTGCGCGACGGCCATGTCGCGGTAGCGCAGGAGCGTGGCGTCGTTGTCGACGTGACCGCGGTCGTCCAGCACGCCGCAGTGGCCGTGGTCGGTGAACTCGTCGAGGCACAGGTCGGTCTGCACGACGAGCGCGTCGCCGACCTCGTCGGCGAGCACCCGGGTGGCGACGTTGAGGATGCCGTCGGGGTCGGTGGCGGCGGAGCCGACCGCGTCCCGCGTCTCGGGGACGCCGAACAGCATCAGCCCGCCGACGCCGGCCTCCGCGGCCTCGTTCGCGACGCGCTTCAGGGAGTCGAGGCTGTGCTGCGAGACGCCCGGCATCGACCCGATCGGGACGGGCTCGGTCGCGCCCTCGCGCACGAACAGCGGGAGGATCAGCTCTGCGGGGTGGAGGCGGGTCTCGGCGGTCAGCCGGCGCATCGCCGGCGATTGCCGCAGCCGTCGGGGGCGGATGACGGGGTGCAGTTCACTCACTCACCTGAGCCTACGCCGACCTCGCTGAACGCCCTCCCAGCCAGCAGCTCCTGAGTTGTTCGTGTTTCGGAGCGCGAAAAGGTCGAAGAACTCAGGAGTTGTCGGCCTGGGTGGCGGCGGCGCGGGAGAGCGCGACCCGGGCGACGGAGTCGATGAGGGATGCGGCGGTGCGCTCGGCGGCGATCACGTCGACGCGCAGGCCGAAGGCGCGGGCGTCGCGGGCCGTCTGCGGGCCGATCGCGGCGATGAGCGTCGACTCGGGGACCGGGCCCAGCTGCTGCTGCACCTGTTCGGCGACCGAGCCGCTGGTGACGAGGATCGCCTGCACGAGGCCGTTGCGGACGTCCTGCACGACGGTCTCCGGCACCGGGACGCCGACTGTGCGGTACGCGACCACGGACTCCACGTCGTGGCCGATACGGCGCAGCCCCTCGGTGAGGAGCGGCTTGGCGATCTCAGAGCGGAGGGTCAGGATGCGGAGCGGGAACGCGCCCTGGGTCGCGGCCTCCCATTCGGCGAGGAGCCCGCGGGCGGAATTGTCCTCCGACGGCACGAGGTCAACGTGGTAGCCCGCCGCGGCGAGTGCGGCCGCGGTGGTCTCGCCGACCGCGGCGACCCGGGTCGTGGGCGGGACGACGGCGCGCTGAGCGCTGAGCACATCCACCGTCGTCGCGCTGGTGACGGTCATCCAGTCGAAGTCGCCGTTCGCGAGCCGCGCGAGCGCGGCCTCCAGCGCGGGGGCGTCGGCGGTCGGCGCGAAGTTGATCATCGCGGCGACGACTGGGGACGCGCCCTTCGACCGCAGGTCGGCCGCGACCGAGTCGCCCCAGGGGCCGCCGCGCGGCACGAGGACGCGCCAGCCGGCGAGGGGCTTCGGAGTCGGGGCCGTGTTCGTCATCGGGTCTCCCCCAGAGGCGCCAGGTCGGCGGCGCCTGCCGCGAGGAGCTCGGCCACCACGCGGGCCCCGACGTCGTGCGCGGCCTCCTGCAGGTGGGCCGAGCCGAGAGAGTCGGGGGTGGCGGCGTGGGATGCGGTGAGCCGCTCGGTGCCGTCGGGACGGTACACGGTCGCGGTGAGGAAGAGCAGGCCGTCGTCGACCAGCGCGGTCGCGCCGATCGGGGCGGCGCAGCCGGCCTCGAGACCGGCGAGCACGTCGCGCTCGGCGATCACGGAGGCGTGGGTCGTGACATGGTCGACGGCGGAGAGCGCCCGGGCGATCGGCCCGCGCCCTTTCTCGTCGCCCGCGCGCACCTCGAGCGCCAGCGCGCCCTGGCCCGGCGCGGTGGGGATGAGGGAGAGCGGGAAGAAGTCGGTCACGGCGTCGATGCGGCCCAGGCGGCCGAGACCCGCGGCGGCGAGCACCACGGCATCCAGTTCGCCGTCGGCGACCTTGCCGAGCCGGGTGTCGACGTTGCCGCGCAGGTCGACGACGTCGAGGTCGGGCCGCTGCGACTTCAGCTGCGCCACGCGGCGCGGCGAGCCGGTGCCGACCTTCGCGCCCTCGGGCAGGGTCTCGAGCGTCAGGCCGTCGCGAGCGACGAGCGTGTCGCGGGCATCCGCGCGCTTCGGGACGGCGCCGATCACGAGACCGTCGGCCGGCGCGGTCGGGAGGTCTTTGAGGGAGTGCACGACCAGGTCGACCTCGCCGGCGAGCAGCGCGTCGCGCAGCGCGGTCGCGAAGACCCCCGTGCCGCCCAGCTGGGCGAGCGACTCGCGCGAGACGTCGCCGTGGGTCGTCACCGTGACGAGTTCGACGTCGACTCCGGTGGCGCGCGCGATCGACTCGGCGACCGCCGTCGTCTGGGCGACGGCGAGCGCGCTGCCGCGCGTCCCGATCCGGAGCACGCCGTCGCGGCGCTCGGCGGCGCCGTCGACCCTCGTCACGGTCCCGGTCACGGCGCGAGCCCTGCCGCGGCCGGCTTGAAGCCGAGGCGGACGTTCTCGCAGCATCCCGGGCGGCAGACGTCGTACCAGGGGCCGAGCGAGGTGACCGCCGGGCGCTGGTCGACGGGGACGCCGTCGCGGCGCTCCAGCACCAGGTCGACGAGCCCCTTCACGAAGGTCGCGTGGGTGCCGGGGGTCGGGACGCGGACGGCGACAAGGCCGTTCTCGTCGCTGGTCTCCATCGCCTCGTTGTCGAGGTCCCAGAGCACCTCCATGTGGTCGCTCATGAAGCCGAGCGGGACGATCACGACGGCCTTGACGCCGAGGGCGGGCAGCTCCGCGATCCGGTCGTTGATGTCGGGCTCGAGCCACGGCATCGACGGCGGCCCCGAACGGGACTGGTAGACCAGATCCCACGCGACCGTTCCGCCGGTCGCGGCGTGCGAGACGACCTCGGCCACGGCCAGGTGCTGCGCGGCATACGCACCGCCCTCACCGAACCCGCGCTCGGCGGGACCGGACTTCGCGGCGTCGCTCGACGGGATGGAGTGCGTCGAGAAGAGGATGCGCACCTCGGTCGCCGGGTCGAGGCCGGGCAGCTTCTGCGTCAGCTCATCGATGGCGTTCTTCACGCCCTCGATGAACGGCTCGACGAATCCGGGGTGGTCGAAGAACTGACGCACCTTGTCGATCTCGATGCGCCCGAGAAGACCCGTCGATTCGAGGGCCGCCGCATAGTCTTCGCGGTACTGGCGGCAGCTGGAGTACGAGGAGTAGGCGCTCGTCGCGATGGCGATCAGCTTGGTGAAGCCGCGCTCGTCGGCCTCGCGCAGCGCGTCGGCGAGGTACGGGTCCCAGTTGCGGTTGCCCCACAGCACCGGCAGGTCGATGCCGCGCGAGGCGAGCTCCGCCTCCAGCGCCGCCTTGAGCTCGCGGTTCTGGTCGTTGATGGGGCTGACGCCGCCGAAGTGGCGGTAGTGGTGAGCCACCTCCTCCAGACGCTCCTCCGGGATGCCGCGGCCGCGGGTGACGTTGCGCAGGAACGGGATGACGTCGTCCTGCCCCTCCGGGCCGCCGAAGCCGGCGAGCAGGATCGCGTCGTAGGCGACCGGCTCGGTGACGTGCTCGGCGCCGTCCGCGGCGGCGGGCGTCGCCCCCAGGACGCGCGGGGTGGTCGTGGCGTCGGTCACTGCAGGACCTCCACGACCTCGGCGGGCTGGATGCGCCGGCCGGTGAAGAACGGCACCTCTTCGCGCACGTGGCGGCGCGCCTCGGTGTAGCGCAGCTCGCGCATCATGTCGACCAGGTCGGTGAGCTCGTCGGCCTCCATCGGGAGCAGCCACTCGTAGTCGCCGAGCGCGAAGGACGCGACCGTGTTGGCGATGACCGAGCGGAAGGCGGCGCCCTTTCTGCCGTGGTCGGCGAGCATCTTGGAGCGCTCGTCGTCGGGCAGCAGGTACCACTCGTAGCTGCGGACGAAGGGGTAGACGGTGAGCCAGCCCTTGGGCTCGACCCCGCGCAGGAAGCCGGGCACGTGCGCCTTGTTGAACTCGGCGTCGCGGTGGACGCCCATCGCGTTCCAGGTGGGCAGGAGCGCCTTCAGCAGGCGGGTGCGGCGCAGCTGGCGCAAGCCCCACTGCAGCGCCTCGGCCTCGGGACCGTGCAGCCAGATCATCAGGTCGGCGTCGGCGCGGAGGCCGGACACGTCGTACAGGCCGCGGGTGGTCACACCCTGCAGCTCGATGTCGGCGATGACGCCCTCCAGCTCGGAGACGGCCTTCGGCACGTCGGTGCCGTCGAGGTCGTCGGGGCGAGCGGGGTCGCGGCGGAGCACGGCCCAGAGCGTGAAGCCGGTCGGGTTCTCGTCGGGGGTCTCGGGGGCGGACGACTCTGCCGGAACGGCAGCCGGGGTACTCATACCCACAGTCTCCCTCTGAAAGCTGAGAAGGCCAAAAAAGGGCGGGTGCTCACCGGCGGACGAGCCGGACGATGCCCCACACGATTCCGCCGACCGCCACCGCGACGCCGACCGAGAGGCCGACGAGGGCGGCAGGGTTCTCCTTCTGCAGCCGCTGGATGCGCTCGGCGGTGCGCTTCGGGACGTTCAGCTTGTACTCGATGGCGTCGATCGTCTCCGCCAGCTGGGCGCGGGCACGATCGACGTCGCTGCGGTCAGTTGTCATACTTCCCCAGTCCCTTCAGCGCGTCGGCGTCCTGCTTGATGCTCGCGATGGTCTGGGACGGCGCGACGCCGTCCATCTTCTTGAACGACCGGGCGCCGATCAGCGCCAGCACGACGGCGATCACGACGAGCGCGCCGAAGACGATCAGCGCGGCCGCCCACGCCGGCAGCGCCACCGCGATCCCGAGGATCGCCGCGGCGACGAGGGTGCCGAACGCGAAGAAGAGGAGGAACGCGGCGAAGGCGAAGAGGCCTATGCCCACTCCGGCATACTTCGCCTTCTCGGCGAACTCGGCCTTCAGATGGGTGAGCTCGGCCTTGAGGAGGTCCACGACGAGACGTGGCAGGTCGGAGACCAGCGCCCCGAGCGAACGGGCGCGTGCTCCGGCGGCGGCCGGCTGTTCACGGTCGGTCATCGGCGTCTCCCCTCGTCGTTTCCGTAGAGTACCCCCGTCAGGACGACGTGTCGCTGGGGCGTTCGGCCCGACGGATGGCGGCCTCGGCGGCCGGGGACGGCGGATAGGGCGCGCGGGCCTCGCGGCGGCGCTGGTTCGCCCGGACGACGGCGCGCTTCACCGTGATGTAGACGGTGTCGGGGAACTCGCCCGCCTTCTCGGCCACGAAGTCCTCGACCGCGTGCACCTGCTTCTGCACGGCCGGCGACTGCCACGCCCGGGTGGCGGCCTCCTTGAGCTGGTCGTAGCGTTCGCGTCCGGCGCGCGCGCCGAGCACGAAGCCCACCGCCGCCCCGGCGACGAAGAGGAGTTTGCCCCGCATACCGTCTCCCTCTCTCGAGTCTGTTCAGTCGTCTGCCGTGCCGGTCTCCGCACGGAGGGCCTCTGTCAGAGCCCTCCAGCGCAGACCTCGCACACGTTCGGCCGTGCGGCGCGCATCCGGGATCACGGAGGCGAGGCCCGTGCCGGTGAGCCAGGACCCGGTGACCTCGAGACCCTCGACGCCGTCGACCTCGGAGCGGACCCGCTGGATGCGTTCCCGCTGCCCCACTGTCGCATAAGGCAGGGCGTTCGTCCAGGGGGTCCGCGCGAATGCGGTCACGGCGGATTCCGGGAACGGAATATTGAGCAGGCGGGCGGCATCGGCCACCGCCTGCGCCTCGAGTTCGTCGTCGCCCAGGGCGACGGTGTCCGCCGGCTGGCCGGCACGGCCATAGGAGAGCCGGACCACGTGCGTCGCGTGGCCCGCCGCCTCCGCCACCCACGCCCACTTGGCGCTGGAGTGCGTCATCGCCTTCGCCTTCACGTCGGATCCGGGCAGGTCGGCCACGAGCACGCCGGTGCCCACCGGAGTCGTGTCCAGTCGCTCGTCGGCCACGACGAGGGTGACGAGCTCGACGCTGGAGGCGGCCGGCCAGTCCAGCCCGGCGAGCGTTGCGAGCGCGGGGTCGGCGGAGGCCAGCAGCTGGAGGGATGCGTCGGCCGGCGACGCGAGCACGACTGCGTCGGCCGCGAGCTCCTCCCCGTCGGCGAGGCGGACCACCCAGCGGGCCTCCGGCTCTTGCCCCGGCTCCTGCTCTTCGGCTCCGGGCTCCTCCGCGAGGATCGAGTCGACGACGGCCTGGGCCGCCTCCTCGGGCGTCGGCGGCGACCACGGCTCGACCGCGGCGACCGGTGCGCCGGTGCGCACCACGCCGCCGCGCGCCTCGATGTCGGCGGCGAGCGCCTGCGGGAGCCGCCACATCCCGCCACGGATTGCGCCGACCGCGCTGCCGGCCTTCGACGCCGAGCGCAGTTCGCCGACCGCACCGGAGAGCGAGCCGAGCCGCGTCAGGGCGGCGTTCAGGCCGGGGGCGACGACGTCCACATCCAGTTCGTCCGGTAGGGCCGAGTACACGCCGGTCGCGACCGGCGCCACCAGCAGGTCGAGGACCTTCCGGCCCATGCGCTTGCGCACGAGCGCGCCGAGGCGGCGCTCCGTGCCGATCTTCAGCACGGGCATGAGCCGGTCGAGGTAGGCGCGCAGCGCGCCCGACCAGCCGATCGCGTCCACGACGTCGCGGGCGAGCGGCGAGCTCGGGATGCCGAGCAGCCCCGCTTTGGGCAGCGGGACGGACCGCGAGCCGTGCCGCACCCACGCGCCGGACGGATTCGGCTGCACCACGTCGCCGCCGAGGCCGAGGTCGTTGAGCAGCTCTGCGACGTGACCGCCCCGGGTGGCGAAGCTCTCGGCGCCGGCGTCGAGCGTCATCCCGCCGATCTCCAGCGGTGCGACGCTGCCGCCGACACGGTCCGACCCCTCCAGCAGGGTGACGGCGAAGCCCGGGCGGGCGCACTCGCGTGCGACGACCAGCCCCGCGATCCCGCCGCCGATCACGACGATCCGGGTCGGCGGGGCCTCGACGGCGTGGCGGATCTCGTCGCCGAGGTCGGCGGCGTCACCGGCCAGGTCGTCACCCGGGTGGTCGCTCATTCCGGCCGCCAGCCGTGGACCAGCTCGACCACGCGGGTCAACACCGTCGGGTCGGTCTCCGGCGGCACGCCGTGTCCCAGGTTGAGCACGTGCGCCGGAGCCTCGCGACCGCGGTCGAGCACGTCGCGCACGTGCGCCTCCAGCACCTCCCACGGGGCGTCGAGCATCGCGGGATCGACGTTGCCCTGCACGGGGACGACATGGCCGAGACGACGGCTCGCCTCGTCGAGCGGGATGCGGTAGTCGACGCCGACCGTGTCCGCGCCCACCTCGTGCATCGCCTTCAGCAGTTCTCCCGTGCCGACGCCGAAGTGGACGAGCGGCACGTTGCGCACCAGCTCGTCGATCGACGGCTCCGCGCCCTTCGCCGCCTGAGGGCGTGCGAGCTCGTACGCCAGGTCGCGCACGTGCGACAGCGCCCGGGCGGAGGCCGGCGCGACGTGGGTCGTGTAGTCGTGCAGCGAGAGGGAGCCCGCCCACGAGTCGAACAGCTGCGCCGCGCTGGCACCGGCGAGCACCTGGGCGCGCAGGAAGGCGCCGGAGATGTCGGCCGTCCAGGCCATCAGCCGGGCCCACGCCTCCGGGTCGGCATGCATCAGGGTGCGGGCGCGGATGTGGTCCTTCGACGGGCCGCCCTCCACGAGGTAGGCGGCGAGGGTGAACGGTGCGCCGGCGAAGCCGATGAGCGGGGTCTCCCCCAGCTCGGCGATCGTCAGGCGCACGGCCTCCTGGATGGGCGCGAAAACCTCGTCGCCGAGCGACGCCGGATCGATGGCGGTCAGCCGGTCGACATCGGCCGCCGTGCGCACGGGCTGCTCGAACACCGGGCCCTTGCCCGGGACGATCTCGACCGCGACGCCGGCGAGCTTCAGAGGCACGACGATGTCGCTGAAGAAGATGCCAGCATCCACCTTGTGGCGGCGCACCGGCTGCAGGGTGATCTCGCTCGCCATCGCGGGGTCGAGGCACGCGTCGAGCATGCGCGTGCCGACGCGCAGCTCCCGGTACTCGGGCAGGGAGCGGCCGGCCTGGCGCATGAACCAGACGGGGGTCACCTCCTGGCGCTCGCCCTGGTACGCCCGCACGAGGCGGCTGGACGCGGTGCGGCCGGAGGAGAGGGGATGTTCGGGTCCGAGGGAGGTCACCCCCCGATTCTGCCAGTGCCGTGTCTGGTGGGAACCTGGGGGCTCGACGGGAGCCGTCGATCAGGTGCCCCCGGGCCTCGGCCTCCCGCCCAGGGCCGCACGCGCAGCGATCCGCAGCTTGACGGCGGCGGGCACGCTGACCCGGCGCACGACGAGCTCGGACGCCGGCGTCGCGGCCACCCTCGCGGCGATCTCCTCGAAGAGCCCGTGCACGGCGACGATCGCCCGCCGGCAGGAGACGGGAAGTCGCGGGATGACCTCGGCGGCCGCCGACAGGTCGGCGGCGATGTCGGCGAGGAGGGCCCGCTTCTGCGACTCGGTCATGCGATCGGGATCCACCCCGGGGAGGTAGTTGCGACCGAGTTCGGCCCAGTCGACCGGGAGGTCGCGAAGGAAGTCGAGCTTCTGCCCGGCCGCTCCGAGCCGACGGGCACCCGCCTCCAGCCGCCGGCGGTCGCTCTCGGGCACCGGGCTGCCTGCCAGGAAGATCCGCAGGCACATCAGCCCGGCGACTTCGGTCGACCCGTGGATGTAGCCGGGCAGCTCGTCCGAGGTGAGCCACGCCGGGTCGAGGTCGCGACGCATGGAGGCGAAGAAGGGGCGGGTCAGCTCCACGCCGATGCCCACCGGGCGTGCCGCCGCCGCGAACGCCTGCACCACGACGTTCGTGCTGTAGCCGGTCAGCAGGGCGCGCTCGGTGTCCTCCTCCAGGGAGTCGAGAAGCACCCTCTGGTCACCGGTGGTCAAGCCTGCTCCGCCCGCTGCGCCATCCACGATCTCGTCCGCGACCCGCACGAGGGCGCAGACGGCCGCCACAGGCGGGCGCAGGCGGGGAGAGAGCAGCCGGATGGCCGTGCCGACCGATCCCGAGTACTCCTGCAGGACGGACCGGGCGGCGACGCCGGACGCCCGGACGTACGCGTCGAGCGGCGCCCTCGTTCCGCTCACGCCGCCCTCCCCACGCACGAACGCGCGATGCGGGTGAGCGATCCCGCGAGCCCCGGCGGGATCGACGGCGTGCCGAGCATCGCCACTGCGCGGTCGACATGGTCTCGCAGCAGTCCCTCCACGAACCGCCGTGCTCCGCACTCCTCGAGCGCACCGGCCACGCGTTCCGCCTCAGGCGCCGCCAGGTCGGGCCGCCCGAGGGACGGGGCGATCTCGGCCCATCGCGGCGTGCCGCGGGCGAAGGCGATGCGCGACGTCTCCTTCTGCTCCCGGAGATCGCTGAAGATGCTCTTGCCGGTCGCATCCTCCGAACCGAAGACGCCGAGCAGGTCGTCGCCGAGCTGAAACGCGATGCCCACCAGCCGCCCGAACTCCGCGAGGGCCACGAGGGCCTCCTCTCCGGCGCCGGCGAGGAGGGCGCCGCTCGTCAACGGGCCGGACACCGAGTAGGCGGCCGTCTTGCTCTCGGTCATCGCGAGAACGTCCTCCAGAGCGGGGGTGCGGGGCGGGATGCGCTCGGAGAACGCCACGTCCGTCAACTCGCCCGCGGCCGTCACGAAGACACCCTCGTCGAGGATGTCGAGCAGGCGCTCCCGGAGCGGAGCATCCACCTCCGCTCGAGCGAGTTTCGACGTCGCGGCCTGGAGCAGCAGATCGCCGGCGAGGATCGCGCCCACCTCCCCCCAGCGGTGCGCGCTCCGAGCGGCGGACCCGCGGTCGATCGCGTCGCGCCGGAAGACGCCGACGACGTTCGGTCGGCCGCGGCGGACCGTGTCGCCGTCGATGACGTCGTCATGGAGGAGGAAGGCGGTGTGCAGCAGCTCGTAGGCGCAGGCGAGGCTCACGGCAGGGGCGTGGTCCTCCCCTCCGAAGCCCCGGTACGCGGTCAGCAGGAGCCGGGGCCGGATGCGTTTCCCGCCCCGGAAGGCCTCGCGGGCGCACTCCCAGAGCCTGGAATAGGACGGACCGTGGGAGGCCGCCCGGGCCACTCGGTCCGCGAAGAACGTCTCGAGAGAGGACTCGACCATCGCCAGCGGCTGCTCGATCGCCCGCATCATCGCCATGCGCGCAGGATAACAGTCTGCAATATGAATATGATGTGGATATGGCAATTTCTGCTCCGCCCCTCCACCCGACGGGAGGGCTGCTGGGCGGGATGCGCGACTTCTCGGCCGATCAGATCGGCTTCCTCTCGGGCACCCGCGCATCCGGTGACACCGTCCTCGTGAGGATCGGTCCGCCCCGCCTCGGCGCGACGGTGTGCGTGCTCCACACCGCCGCGGGGGCCGAGGCGGTGCTGAGCGCCAGGACCGCCCCGGGCTTCCGCCGGGACGCCGTGCTCTACCGGGAGCTGCGGCAGGTGATCGGAAACGGGCTGCTGACGGCGCAGGACGACGACTGGCTGCGGCAGAAGCGCTTCGTGCAGCCCCTCTTCACCAAGTCGCGGGTGGACGGCTACCTGAACGTGATGGTGGAGGAGATCGAAGAGCTCATCCGTTCGTGGCGCGCGATGCCGCACGCCTCCCTCGGCCCCGGCATGCACCACCTGTCGTTGCGGATGGTCGGGCGCGTGCTATTCGGCGGCGACCTCGACGCGGTGGAGCCGACGATCCTTACCGTCGTGGACCAGGCGGTCTCGGACATCATCACTCGGGCCTCGTTCGCCGGCAGAATCCCACTGGCGTGGCCGATCCCGGTGAACCGGCGCATCCGGTCGGCCCGCGACGCGCTCTACGACGTCGTCGATCGGATCATCGCAGTGCGCCGGCGAAGCGGCAGCTGCGGCGACGACCTGATCGGCCGGCTGCTCGACGCACGGAATGGCGACGAGCGGCTGTCCGACAGCGAGGTGCGCGACCAGGCGCTCATCTTCCTGCTGGCCGGCCACGAGACGACCGCGTCGGCGACGACCTTCGCCCTTCACCTCCTCGGGCGGCACCCGGAGGTCCAGCAGCGCGTGCGCGACGAGGTCGCCGCCGTCCTCGGCGACCGTCGCCCGTCCGCCGCGGAGGTGCACTCCGGGCTTTCCGTGACGACGGCCGTCGTCAAGGAGGCGCTGCGCATGTATCCGGTGGTCCCGATCGCACCGCGCCGCACGGCCGAGGACCGCGATGTCGACGGCCGCACGATCCCGGCCGGGACGGACACCATCGTCTGCATCTGGTCGGTACACCACGACCCGGCGGCGTGGCCGGATCCGGACTCCTTCCGGCCGGACCGCTTCCTCGGGGACGAGGCCGCCGGCCGCTACGCCTGGCTGCCGTTCGGAGCAGGACCCCGTGCGTGCATCGGCCAGCACTTCGCGATGCTGGAGATCGTCGCCACCGTCGCACTCCTCACCCGCGCGTTCTCGCTGGAATCGCTGGTGCGGACCGACCGGGTGCCGCTCAGGTCGGCGATCACTCTGCTCCCCCGCGAGCCGCTCCGCGTGGCGCTGCATGCGCTGTGACGGGGCGGCTGCCGCCGATTCGAGGTTGGTCGAACGCAAGCGTAGGCTTTCTGTCGTGCTTCTGTGCTTCTCGTCGAGTCACCGGACGGCGGACTTCGACCTCCTGGAACGGCTCGAGCGTCACGCTCCGGCCGTCACCGCCGCACTCGCGGAGCACAGCGACATCGTCTCCGGCTCCGTCGTCCTCGCCACGTGCAACCGCTTCGAGGCCTACCTCGACATCGACGAACCCCTCCCGGCCGCCCGGGCGGTCTCGGCGGAGGCCGTCATCGACGCCGTGAGCTCGGCCTCCGGCATCGACCCCGCCGTGCTGCGCGACGCCAGCGCCGTGTACTGCGACCACGCCGTCGCCGAGCACCTCTTCGCCGTGACCAGCGGGCTCGAGTCCGTGGTCGTCGGGGAGGGCGAGATCGCCGGCCAGGTGCGCCGCTCGCTGGAGGCCGCCCGCGCCACCGGATCGGTCACCAGCGAGCTGGAGCGACTCTTCCAGGTCGCCTCCCGCACCTCGCGCGGAGTGAAGAACCGCACCGGGATCATGACCGCCGGCCGCTCCATGGTGCGCCTCGCGCTCGACCTGGCCGAGAGCCGCGTCAGCGACTGGGCCCGGACGCGGGTGCTGCTGGTCGGCACCGGCAAGTACGCAGGCGCGAGCCTCGCGGCCCTCCGCGACCGCGGCGTGACCGACGTGCGTGTCTACTCCCCCTCCGGCCGGGCCGCGAAGTTCGCGCGGTCGCACGACATCGCCCCGGTCGAGCACGACGGGCTGCTCGCCGCGCTCGCCGAGAGCGACCTGGTCGTCACCTGCTCCGCCGTCACCGACTATGTGCTCACCGAGCCGCTGCTGGCCGAGGCCGTCGCCCTCCCCGGCGCGGTCGAGCGCCGCCTCATCGTCGACCTGGGCCTCCCCCGCAACGTCGACCCCGCAGTCGCCGAACTGCCCGGCGCCGAACTGCTCGACCTGGAGACCATCAGCATCCACGCGCCGCTGAAAGAGCTGCAGGCCGCCGACGACGCGCGCAGCATCGTCGACGCCGCCGCGGCGGAGTACCGGGCGCAGACCGCCGAGCAGGCCGTGACGCCCGCCCTGGTCGCGCTCCGCAAGCACGTGTTCGACGTGCTCGACGCCGAGATCGAGCGCGCCCGCAGCCGCGGCGACGCGAGCGACGAGACCGAGGCCGCCCTCCGCCACCTCGCCGGCGTGCTCCTGCACACGCCGTCCGTCCGCGCGCGGGAGCTCGCCCGCCAGGGCGACGCGCAGGCCTTCATCGACGGGGCCGCGGCACTCTTCGGCGTGGACGTCGACGCCGACGCCGCCGGCCGCCCGCGCCTGACCGCCGTGGACGACGAGTCCGCGGCATCCTGAACCCGACCGCAGAAGGAGCGACCGTGAGCGACGAAGCCACCACGACCACCGCCGTCCCGCCGCACGGAGCCGCCGGCCTGCCGTACGCCGCCGAGCAGCTGCACACCGAGCGGCTGCTGCTGCGCCCGCTCAACACCGGCGACCTGGAGGATGTGCACGCCTACCAGAAGCTGAAGGACGTCGTCCGCTACCTCTACTGGGAGGTGCACGACCACGACGAGTCCGCCGAGCACCTGCGCAAGCGCATCGCCATGAACCGCCTGGCCGAGAACGGCGACGGCATCGTCTTCGCCGTCGAGCTCGCCGACCCGTCCGGCGGGCCCGGCCGCGTGATCGGCGACATCAGCCTGTTCCTGAAGAACGCGGCGTGGGGCAAGTTCGAGATGGGCTGGGTGTTCCACCCGGCCGTCCACGGCCGCGGCTACGCGACCGAGGCGGCCCAGCGCGTGCTGCAGCTGTGCTTCGAGACCCTCGGCGCTCACCGCGTGTTCGCCCAGCTCGACGCCCGCAACGACGCCTCGGCCCGGCTGTGCGAGCGGATCGGGATGCGCCAGGAGGCGCTGCTGCGCGAGACCGAGATCTTCAAGGGCGAGTGGTCCGACACCGCCGTGTACGCGATCCTGGAGCAGGAGTACCGGGCGGAGGGGTGAGCCCGCTCGCGGAGCAGACGGGCGCTCACCGTGTCGGTCGTGAGGCGGTGATGCTGCGTCATTGTCGAGACCAGAACTCTCTGGCGTTCGGCTGATCCGGGTCGTCGACATAGGCATATATGGTGAATCCGCCCACCAGTGACCGAGCGCCGTAGAAGGTGGAGCCGTACGGTTCGACGCGCGCCGATATCATCTCGTCCACTATCGCCCAGTTTCCAGGCCCGGACAGCACCCCGAAGACCCTCGTATCGAATCGCTTGACCGACGCGGTACCGTCCGGATGAAACGTGATGGACTGGCCATTGGGCCCCGCCCATGTCCCTATGACATCTTCCTTGGTGAAGTTCTCGTCGTCGAAATGCGTCGTGACGATCGCGGCGGACACCGCGGCGACGACGAAGGCCACGATCACGATCGTTACGACGACCCCTTTGCGCAGCCTCATCGAAGCGGCACCACCTCCGTCCAGGTGACCTCCTGCGTGATGTCGGGGAATCCGCCGAACGCCTGTGAAGCTTTCATCGGGGCATACGGGCCGAGATAGTGCGGGCCCAGAGGCCAGCTCTCGCTACCGGGAATCCGAGTCGCGGATTCGACCGTCGTCGGATTGGTCACCCGAACGGCGACACGAGCGTGACCGTGGTCGTCGATGGACAGAATTGTGAACGTGTAAGTGAACGACCCCATGAAGGCTTCCGGAAGATTGCCCTCCTTACCGAACGAAGCGATCGTGTTCGCGTCCCGTGGCAGATCCGAAGCCTTCGCGGAGTAGCCGAGCGCGTCGGTGTCCCCGACTCCGTATCCCTCCTCTCTGATCCGCTTGGCCATCGCCGCCATCGCCTCCTTCACGCTGTCGCTCCTGCGGAACACGATCGTGAACGGGTCGGTCTCGCCGAAGGTGAAATGACGGGGGCCCTTGCCCGACACCCAGGCGGCTGTCAGTTTCCACACGGAGTCGTTCGCGCGGTCGATCAGGTTGCGAATCGCCCCCAGGTTGCCCTCGTTCGGCCCCGGAACCCCACGCGTTTGCGGGCCCGCAGCACCGAGCGGCGTCAGGCTCGCGAACGCCTGCACCGCGCCCTGCATGGCCGATTCGAGATCGTTGACGAAGAGACGCTCGCCCAGGTCGAACTCCTCTCCTGCCGCGACCACCCGCGCGCACGCGTCGTCCAAACGCTCCTGCGCGTCGGCAACGCGCCCGCGTGCGGCCGCGAGTTCCGCCTCGGTTCCTGCCGCGCGGCTCCTCATCGAGGCGAGCTCGCTGTCGGTGGGCGCCTTCGCCCCGGGTCGCAGGTTCTCGGGAGTGGCCGAGACGACCTTCTCCATCGCACTCACGGTCGCCGTCAGAGCGGCATACTCGGCGCCCAATGATCCCACCGCCGCCTGCGCCAGCGCGAGGTCTGCCTGAGCCTCCTCCGCCGCGAGCAAGGCCGCATCCGCCGTCTCTTGCACCTCGGACAGCCCCTGCGACCAGACACGGAATGCGCGCTCCGCCTCGGCATGACGGACCGAGGCGGCCTCGGCCGCTGCGAGCACCTCGCGCAGTCGCTGCGCGAAGGCCTCGGCTGCAGCGCCCGTCCAGCTCGACGCGTCGAACGACGCCACGATCTGCCGCACCCCGCGTGCGACATGGGAGAGCCGGGACGCCTCCGTTTCGACCTGGGAGCGAAGCGCATCCACCGCTTCCACGGACCCGGGAGTCGGGTCCCTGTCGAGCCCCACCGGGGACCAGTCCATCGAATCAGAACGCATGGGCCTGCCCGTCGAACGTGCCGGCGCTGATCGCATCCCGCAGCTCGTAGGCCGCTGCGGCGGAGGCGATGCCGCCCGCCAGGGCGTCGAGAGCATCCGTCATCGCCGACAGCGCGGGATCCCAGTACTCCACGAAGCGCTCGACCGCTGCGAGTGATCGCGGGGAGCCCGGCGCACCCTGCACGACGAGTCGAGTCCGCTCCACATTCGCACTCGACAGCGCCTCGGCGCCTGTTCGCATCCACGCCGTATCCGCTGCGATCGCCCCAGTCAGTCTGACCTCCTCATGCCCGAACTGTGTGCTTACCCTCTGAGACGAGTTCCGTCTGGCATTCATGACGCCGCACGCGACCTCAGTAGAATGGACCGGTCCAACACATAAATTTCAGGGAGCACCATGGCCGCACCGTCGAGACTGGATTCCGTCATCACGCTTGCGCAGCACCGCGGATTCGTCTTCCCCTCCGGCGAGATCTACGGCGGCACCCGGTCGGCGTGGGATTACGGTCCCCTCGGCGTCGAGCTGAAGGAGAACATCAAGCGGGAGTGGTGGAACGCGTTCGTGCGCGGCCGCGGCGACATGGTGGGTCTCGACTCCGCCATCATCCTGCCCACCGCGGTGTGGGAGGCCTCCGGTCACGTGCAGGTCTTCAGCGACCCGCTGACCGAGTCGCTGATCACCCACAAGCGCTACCGGGCCGACCACCTGTTCGAGGCGTACGCGGCCGAGCACGGCCACCCGCCGGCGAACGGGCTCGACGACATCCCCGACCCCGACCACCCGGACAAGGTGGGCCAGTGGACGCCGATCCGCCAGTTCTCGGGCCTCATGAAGACCTACCTCGGCGTCGTCGACGACGAGTCCGGCCTCCACTACATGCGCCCGGAGACTGCGCAGGGCATCTTCACCGACTTCGCCCACGTGCTCCAGGCCGCCCGCAAGAAGCCGCCGTTCGGCATCGGCCAGATCGGCAAGGCGTTCCGCAACGAGATCACGCCGGGCAACTTCATCTTCCGCACCCGCGAGTTCGAGCAGATGGAGATCGAGTACTTCGTCGAGCCGGGCACCGACGAGCAGTGGTTCGACACCTGGATCGACCTGGCCTGGGAGTGGTTCACCGAGCTCGGCATCAAGCCGGAGAACATCCGCCGGTTCGAGCACCCGAAGGATTCGCTCGCGCACTACTCGAAGCGCACCATCGACATCGAGTACCGGTTCGACTTCGTCGGCAGCGAGTGGGGCGAGCTGATGGGCGTGGCGAACCGCACCGACTTCGACCTGAAGACGCACATCGAGCACTCGGGCAAAGACCTCAGCTACTTCGACCAGAACAAGAACGAGCGCTACGTCCCGTTCGTGATCGAGCCGTCCTTCGGCCTGACCCGTGCGCTCATGGCGTTCCTGGTCGACGCCTACGACGAGGAGCAGGTGCCGAACGCCAAGGGCGGCACCGACAAGCGCACCGTGCTGCACCTCGACCCGCGGCTCGCGCCGGTCAAGGTCGCGGTGCTCCCGCTGTCGCGCAACGAGGCCCTGTCGCCGCTGGCGCGCGGCCTCGCCGACCGGCTCCGCAAGCGCCGCAACGTCGACTTCGACGACTCCGGTGCGATCGGCCGCCGCTACCGCCGCCAGGACGAGATCGGCACGCCGCTCGCGGTGACCGTCGACTTCGACTCGCTCGAGGACGACGCCGTGACGGTCCGCGACCGCGACACCATGCAGCAGGAACGCATCCCGCTCGAGGGCCTCGACCGCTACCTGGCGGAGCGCCTGCGGGAGATCTGAGGCGGAGCGCTTCAGGCGACGGAGGCCGGCATGAGCACCGCAGACACCGCGAGCACCAGGCCCGCTCCGGGCTCGCCGCCCACCCCTCCCTCGCCGCCGCACGATCGCCCTGAGGGCTTCGGCCGTGCGCTGCTCCGCTATGCCCGGATCGCCCCGGCGAGCATCGCGCTCGCGGTCATCGCGCTGGTCGCCTCCATCGCCGCAGGCACGCTCTCGCTGCCGGCGACGACGGCCGGCCAGGCGCACCTGTGGGCCGCCGGCATCTCCACGACGATCCGCTCCGGTCAGTGGTGGACGCCGTTCACCGCCGTGTTCGTGCCGGAGGACGCCCTCCAGCTGATCGCGACGGTGCTGCTGGCGCTCAGCGTCATGGCCGCGGCGGAACGGCTGCTCGGCACCGCGAGGACGGTGCTCGCGTTCCTCGTCACCGGCATCGGCGCCGTCCTGCTCGGGGTGCTGCTGCAGTGGGCCGCACTGGGCGTCGGCGAGCTGTGGGCGACGGTCACCGAGTTCGACACCACCCTCGACCCGACCATCGGCATCGTCGGGACTCTCATCGCGGCGAGCGCGTTCGCGAGCGCGCTGTGGCGGCGGCGCATCCGGCTGCTGACCTTCGCGGTCGTGCTCGTCTTCGTGCTCTACAACGGCGACCAGAACAACGTCTACCGGCTCATCGCGGCACTGCTCGGGCTCGCACTCGGCGTGCTCCTGCGCCGGGGAGGCATCCGGAGGCTGCACCGCAGCTCCCACGCCGAGACGCGCAACCTGGTGGCGGCGATCGTGGCGATCACGGCGTTCGGGCCGCTGCTCGCGCTGCTTCCGCCCGGCGGGTTCGGCCCGCTGTCGTTCGTCGCGACGCTGTTCCAGCGGCCCGCTGTGGATGTGGCGAGCGTGATGTCCCGCTGCGACGTCTCGTACACGAGCAACTGCCGCACGGAACTGATGATGGTGGCCGTGCAGGGGCCGGGCCCGCTTCTGCTGTCGGTCCTGCCGCTCGCGCTGCTCGTCCTGACCGCGATCGGCCTCCGCCGGGGACGGCGCTTCGCGCTGCTGCTCGGGATCGTCGTGAACGCGGCGATGCTGCTCCTGCCGCTCACGGCGATCGGCGGCGACGTCGAGCTGCAGGTGCAGAGCGCGAAGGCGCTCACCCCGGCGATCGAGGTGCTCGTCTGGCTGCTCGCCGCGATGGTCGTGCCGATCGCGTCCATCGCCCTGCTCATCGCGACCCGGCGGCAGTTCCAGATCCGCGCCCCGCGGGAGGCGGTCGCGCGCTTCATCATCATCGTCGTCTGCACCTTCGGTCTGCTGGCCCTCGCCTACCTGGTCGCGGCGCTCTCGTCGCTGGTCGAATTCGTGCCGGACGCCACGGTCGCCGACATCTTCGCCTCCACCCTGCGCCGTTTCGTGCCGGCCGGCTTCCTGTCGCTGCTCGGAACGCCGATCGTGCCGACGACGCCGTTCGTGGTGCTCCTGTACCACTGGGTGGGCCCGGCGTTCTGGACGGTGTTCGTCTTCGCCACGCTGCAGCTGTACCGCGCGACCTTCACCGGTCGCACCATCGCCGACGAGGAGCACTTCCGCGCTCTGCTGCGCGAAGGCGGCGGCGGGACGTTCGGGTTCATGGGCACCTGGCCCGGCAACGTCTACTGGTTCTCCTCCGACGGGGAATCGGCGATCGCGTACCGGGTGATCGGCGGCATCGCCGTCACCCTCTCCGACCCCGTGTGCCCGCCGGAGCGGGCCGAACGGACCATCGCCGAGTTCGTCCAGTTCTGCGACGTGAACAGCTGGACGCCGGCCTTCTACAGCATCCACGGCGAGTACCTGCCCGTCTTCGACGCCCTCGGCTGGCCGACCATGTCGGTCGGCGAGGAGACGCTGATGCACCCGCAGAGCTTCGACCTGGTCGGCAAGCCGTGGCAGAAGGTGCGCCAGGCGCACAACCGCGGCATCAAGGAGCAGATCACGACGCTCTGGACGACGTGGGACGACCTGTCGCCGCTCATCCAGACCCAGATCACCGCCGTCAGCGAGCAATGGGTGTCCGAGAAGGAGTTGCCGGAGATGGGCTTCACCCTCGGCGGCCTGACCGAGCTGAAGGACCGCGACGTGCGCCTCTACCTGGCGTTCGGGCGCGACGGCGAGCTGCAGACCGTCACCAGCTGGCTGCCGAGCTGGCGCGACGGCCGCGTGGTCGGCTACACGATCGACTTCATGCGCCGGGCCGACGGCTCGATGCCCGGGATCATGGAGTTCATCATCGCCTCCGCCGCCCAGCGCATGCGGGAAGACGGCGTGGAGGTGCTCAGCCTCTCCGGCGCGCCGCTGGCCACCAAGCCGGTCGACGACGACGAGTCGACAGACGGCACCGCGATGGACCGGCTGCTGGCCTTCCTGGCCAAGACGCTCGAGCCCGCCTACGGGTTCGCGTCGCTCTTCGCCTTCAAGAGCAAGTTCAACCCGACCTACGAGACGATCTACCTGGCCTATCCCGACCCGGTGGCGCTCCCGGCGATCGGCAACGCGATCGCGAAGGCCTACCTGCCGGACGCGAACGCGCGCGAGTACGTCGCGCTCGCAAGGACGCTCATGCGCTGAGGCCGCACGCGGCCCGGCGAGCCTCGGTCGACACGCGGATGCGCCGCGCGATGGCCCACCAGGTCAGCCCGCTGGCGACCACGAACACGAGGTCGAACAGCAGCAGGAGTCCACCGCGCGCGGCCTCCGGCCATGGGAGCACCTGGGCCAGCCAGGCCGCGCCGTTGAAGACACCATGCGCGGCCGCGACGGCGAGGTAGGCGAGCACGACGCTCCACGTCAGCCGGAAGCGCCCGGCCCTCGCCGCACCGAAGACCGCCGCGCCGAGCAGCGCCGAGAACACCGGATGCAGGAACGGCCCGGTGAGTTGCCGCCCGATCGTGGTCACCAGGAAGACGCCGAAGCCCATCCCGTTCTCCTGGCCGCGGGCGAACGCCTCCTGCAGGTAGCCGAGGTTCTCGATGACGCTGAAGCCGAGTCCGACCGCGCCTCCGACGAACAGGCCGATGCGGGCATCCTTCACCGGCAGCCGCCAGGCCAGGATCACGGCGGCGGAGATCTTCACGAGCTCCTCGACGACGCCGGCGCAGACGAGGGCGACGCCGGAAGGGTGGGCCGCGGTCCCGCCGCTCAGCACGTCGATGATGCTGTTGACCGGCGCGGCGACCAGGGTCGCAGCGAGCCCGCCGACACCGGCGATGATGACCAGCCGCGACGGGGTCAGCCTGTCGTCCGGACGCAGCCGGTAGGCCATCGTGTACAGGATGGCCGCCGCTGCCGTGGCCGCGCCCGTGAGCAGCAGGTACGGCGAGAGCACCGCGGGGGCGTCGTCGTTCGCGTGCGGGGCGATCGCGCCGAGCAGCAGGCTGAAACCGAACAGCCACAGCCAGATGAACGCGCTGCAGCCGAGGATGATCCAGCCGCCGAACCGGCCGATCCACTTGCGCGGCGGGCGCGGAGGACGCGACGGCCGAACAGGCTGCGCGGGCAGGCGGGGCGCGGTGTACTCGGTCCAGCCCGCGCCGCTCCACCAGCGCAGAGCGGTCGGGTCGGAGGGGTCGCCGTACCAGCCGGCCGGCGGCGTCTGCTCGTGAGCGGGGACGAAGGTCACCGGGCAAGCATACGGAGCAGGGCGAGCCTCCGGCGGCGCCGATCGATGGTCTGACATTCTGGATGCCGAACCACCCAGGGGGAACCACCATGCGCTTCACAACCACCGGCCAGAAGGCGGTCGTGATCGCTGTGCTCGTGGCCGTCAGCGGGCTGCTCACCCTGCTCCTCGACGCCCTCCACTCGGAGGCGGGCTCGATCGTGCTCACGGTGCTGCAGGTGCTGGCCTGGTATCTGGTCAGCCGGATGTTCCGCGGGCCGGGCGAGCCGGTGCGGGCGGCGCGTCCCTGGTGGCGGATGACCAACCGGCCGCTGCTGAGCGGCGTGCTCGCAGCCGTCTACGGCCTGCTCGCGCTCGTCAACATCGGCTTCTCGTTCGCCGGATTCGGCAGCCTCTCCGGCACGGTCTCGATCCTGGCGGAGCTCGCCCTCGGCGCGCTGTTCGCCATCTCGTACCTCCGGCTCGCGTCGCTGGCCCGCGCTGCGGCCTGACCCGTAGGCTGGGCGCATGACGCTCGACTCCGGCATCCGCACCGACGAACTCGACCCCGCCGTCCGTCCGCAGGACGACCTCTTCCGCCACGTCAACGGCAAATGGCTCGAGCGCACGGAGATCCCGGCCGACAAGGCGCGCTGGGGCTCGTTCATGGTGCTCGCCGAGGAGTCGGAGAAGGCCGTGCACGAGATCATCGAGCAGGCGCAGCAGGCCGACGAGGGCACGGAGGAGCGCAAGTTCGGCGACCTCTACACGAGCTTCATGGACGAGGAGCGCATCGACTCCCTCGGCGTCGAGGCGATCCGCGACGAGCTGACCTTCGCCGACGGCGTCGACAGCATCGCGAGCCTCCTGGAGACGGTCGGCAAGCTGGAGCGCCGCGGGCTCGGCGGCTTCTACCAGCTGTTCGTCGACAACGACCCGGGCGACCCGGAGCGCTACCTCGTCTTCCTGGAGCAGGCCGGCATCTCGCTGCCCGACGAGTCGTACTTCCGCGAGGAGCGGTTCGCGCCGGTCCGCGAGGCGTTCGTCGCCCACATCCAGCGGATGTTCGAGCTGGCCGGGTTCGACGACGCCCCGGCCCGCGCCCAGCGTGTGTTCGACCTGGAGACCGCGATCGCGTCCAAGCACTGGGACAACGTCGCCTCGCGCGACTCGGAGAAGACCTACAACCCGTTCAGCTGGGCCGACGCCAAGGGCGTCTTCTCCGGCGGGGCCGCGGGCACGGCTCCCGACCTCGACGTCTGGGCGCAGGCGCTCGGCGCCCCGCAGGACGCCCTCGCCGAGGTCGTCCTGCGGCAGCCGTCGTTCACGGCGGGCCTCGCCGAGCTGCTCACGGAGGACCGGCTGGAGTCGTGGCGCGACTGGCTGTCGTGGCAGGTCGTGCACGGCGCAGCGCCGTACCTGTCCGGCGACTTCGTCGAGGCGAACTTCGACTTCTACGGCCGCACCCTGACCGGGACGCCGGAGATGCGCGCCCGCTGGAAGCGCGGCGTCTCCCTCGTCGAGGGCGCCATGGGCGAGGCCGTGGGCCGCATCTACGTGGAGAAGCACTTCCCGCCGGCGGCCAAGCAGCAGATGGACGAGCTGGTCGCCAACCTGATCGAGGCCTACCGCCAGAGCATCCGCACCCTCGATTGGATGGGCGAGGAGACCCGCAAGCGCGCCCTCGACAAGCTCGAGAAGTTCACGCCGAAGATCGGCTACCCGGCGAAGTGGCGCGACTACTCGAGCCTCGTCATCGACCCGACGAACCTCGTCGGCAACGTCCGCGCGGCGGCGCTGTTCGAGTTCAACCGCGAGCTCGGCAAGATCGGCAAGCCGATCGACCGCGACGAGTGGTTCATGACGCCGCAGACCATCAACGCGTACTACAACCCCGGGTTCAACGAGATCGTCTTCCCGGCGGCCATCCTGCAGTTCCCGTTCTTCGACGCCGACCGGGATGCGGCCGCCAACTACGGCGCGATCGGCGCGGTGATCGGGCACGAGATCGGGCACGGCTTCGACGACCAGGGCTCCAAGTTCGACGGCGATGGCCGCCTGGAGGACTGGTGGACGGAGGCCGACCGTGCGGCGTTCGAGAAGCGCACGGCCAGCCTGATCGAGCAGTACAACGCGCTGGCCCCCGCGCAGGTCCCCGACCACCACGTCAACGGCGCCCTCACCATCGGCGAGAACATCGGCGACCTCGGCGGTCTCGGGATCGCCTGGAAGGCCTACCTGCTGTCGCTCGGCGGCCAGGAGCCGCCGGTGATCGACGGCCTGAGCGGGGCGGAGCGGTTCTTCCTGTCGTGGGCGCAGGCGTGGCAGCAGAAGGGCCGCGACGCGGAGGTCATCCGCCTGCTCGCGATCGATCCGCACTCGCCGAACGAGTTCCGCTGCAACCAGATCGTGCGCAACATCGACGCCTTCTACGAGACGTTCGGCGTGTCCGCGAACGACCGCCTCTGGCTGGACCCGGAGGAGCGCGTCACCATCTGGTGAACTCGCGTTTATTTCACGGACATCAACGGTCCATGTCCCCCACCCACGGGGTAACATCGTCCCTGTCGTCGCCGCGGTCAGCGTGGTGAGGACGACCCGCGGGGCCGGGGAGGGGCGCCGCACAACCGTAGGCCCGATCCGGAAGAAAGACCCAGCGACACCGTGACGATGCAGGCTCAAGAGTCCGAACGCCGAGCCCGTCAGGCGAGCGCCCGACGCGGCAGGCACCGGGCTCCTGGGTCCGTCGAATCGTTCAGCCGTGGGTTCGAGGCGCTCGGCCGGCTGGCGGTCGGCGGCGTCCAGGTGTCCGCCCGAGCGACCGACCTGTCCACCGGCGCCGTGCTCTTCTCCGTCGACGACCACATCGTCATGCCGACGGCGAGCATCGGAAAGGTGCTGCTCCTCGTCGAGGTCGCCGCGCGCCTGCAGTCGGGCGAGCTGAGCCCGCTGGCCCACCTCGATCGCGACCCGCGCGACATCGCGGGAGAGTCCGGCATCTGGCAGCACCTCCACGTGCCGTCTCTGCCCGTCGCCGACCTCGCGGCCCTCGTCGGCGCGTCGAGCGACAACCTCGCCACCAACGTGCTGCTGCGCCGCGTCGGGCTCGAGGCGGTCAGCGCCCGCACCGAGTCCCTCGGGCTCACGCGCACCGCCCTGCTCGACCTGGTGCGCGACCACCGCGGACCGGACGACGCACCGCAACTCTCCGTCGGCAGCGCCAACGAGCTGACCTGGCTGTTCTCGGCACTGGCCCGCGGCGAGATCGTCAACCCGGCGACCAGCCAGCGGGTGATCTCGTGGCTCTCGCTGAACAGCGACTTCTCGCTCGTCTCCAGCGCGTTCGGGCTCGACCCGCACTCGCATCGGCACCCGGAGCACGGCATCCTGCTGGTCAACAAAACCGGCACCGACTCGGGAGTGCGCAGCGAGGTCGGGGTGCTGCGCGGCCCCCGCGCCGGCGTGACCTATGCCGTGTCGACCTACTTCGACGACACCAGCCTGCCCGAGCGCCTCGCCGTCATCGAGGGCATGCGCGCTGTCGGCCTCGACCTCCTCGAATACGTCTTCTAACCCCCCTCCCCCCACCGTCGAGTCCGCGAAGACTGCACGGTGGGCCGGCGTGTCGCGTGCAGTCTTCGCGGAC
>NZ_JABFMV010000024.1 GCF_013359685.1 Leifsonia sp. C5G2 | reverse complement strand
ACATCCTGAAGTTCAAGTACATCGTCAAGAACACGGCGAACGAGTGGGGCAAGACGGCGACCTTCATGCCCAAGCCGCTCTTCGGCGACAACGGCTCGGGCATGCACACCCACCAGTCGCTGTGGAACGACGGCAAGCCGCTGTTCTACGACGAGGCCGGCTACGGCGGCCTGTCCGACATCGCGCGCTGGTACATCGGCGGCCTGCTCAAGCACGCCCCGGCGGTGCTCGCCTTCACCAACCCGACGGTGAACTCGTTCCACCGCCTGGTCCCCGGCTTCGAGGCCCCGGTCAACCTGGTCTACTCGGCCGGCAACCGCTCGGCATCGATCCGCATCCCGATCACCGGCTCCAACCCGAAGGCGAAGCGCATCGAGTTCCGCGCGCCCGACGCGTCCGGAAACCCGTACCTCGCCTTCGCCGCGCAGCTGATGGCGGGCCTCGACGGTATCAAGAACCGCATCGAGCCGCACGAGCCGGTCGACAAGGACCTCTACGAGCTTCCGCCCGAGGAGGCCAAGAACATCCCCCAGGTGCCGGCGTCGCTCGGTGAGGCGCTCGACGCGCTCGAGGCCGACCACGACTTCCTGACGGCAGGCGGCGTGTTCACCCCGGAGCTCATCGAGACCTGGATCGAGTACAAGCGCGAGAAGGAGATCAAGCCGCTCGCGCAGCGCCCGCACCCGTTCGAGTACGAGCTGTACTACGGCGTCTGATCGCCTGACACACGCGAGGGCCGCATCCCGTTCCGGGGTGCGGCCCTTTCGCGTTCCCGGCGCATCGAAGAACTTCTTCCAGTATCGGTGTCGACCTTTCCTCTCCCCGTTCGACACGATGATAGGAGGGTGCGAGAAGCGCACCCGGAGCTCGAGGGAGAACCCCATGAAGTACATGCTGATCATGCGCGCGACCCAGGAGGCCAAGGAGGCCTACGAGGGGATGGACTTCAACGAAGTGATCACGCGGATGGGCCAGTACAACGAGCAGCTCGTCTCCGCCGGCGTCCTGCTGGCCGGCGAGGGGCTCTCGGACGACATCGAGACGACCGGGTTCGTCGTCGACTTCTCGGCCACGCCGCCGGCGGTGACCGACGGCCCCTACGGCGAGATCCACGAGCTGTTCAACGGCTTCTGGATGCTGGAGGTGTCGTCGAAGGAGGAGGCGGTGGAGTGGGCGAAGCGCTGCCCGCTCGGCCCCGGGTCGAAGCTGGAGGTGCGACGCGTGACCGACGAGAGCGACTTCGCCGGCTTCGAGGACAACGAGTACCTGCAGAAGGAGAAGGAGTGGCGGGCCGCCGCCGAGAACGCCTGATGAACGACAGCTCGGCGACGGTCGACGCCGTCTGGCGCATCGACGGGGCGCGCGTGGTCGCGACGCTCGCGAAGATCAGCGGCGACGTCGGCCTCGCCGAGGACCTCGCCCAGGAGGCCCTGGTCGAAGCGCTGCGGGCGTGGCCGCGGGACGGTGTGCCGGACAACCCGGGCGGCTGGCTCACCGCCGTCGCCAAGCGGCGGGCGATCGACCAGTGGCGCCGGCGCGACGGGCTGGACGAACGCTACCGCGCGATCGCGGCGACGCTCGAAGCCACCGCCGAGGACCGCTGGGAGCCGATCGACGACGACGTGCTGCGCCTCGTGTTCACGGCCTGCCATCCTGTGCTCTCGCGTGAGGCGCAGGTCGCGCTCACGCTCCGTGTGGTCGCGGGGCTGAGCAGGGAGGAGATCGCACGGATGTACTTCGTCCCGGTCGCCACCGTCCAGCAGCGCATCGTGCGCGCCAAGAAGACGATCGAGGCCGCGCGCATCCCGTTCGGCACACCGGAGCCCGCCGAGTGGAAGGAACGGCTCGAGGGCGTGCTGAGCGTGGTCTACCTCGTCTTCACCGAGGGCTACGCGGCGACCAGCGGCCGCGAGTGGATGCGCGCCGACCTGGCCGCGGAGGCGCTGCGGCTGGGCCGGATGGTCGCGGCGCTGCTCCCCCGCGAGCCGGAGGCGCACGGCCTGGTCGCGCTGATGGAGTTGCAGGCGTCCCGGTTCGCCGCCCGGACGCGTCCCGACGGCTCGCCGATCCTCCTCGCCGACCAGGACCGATCGCGCTGGGACCGCGCGCAGATCCGGCGCGGGCGCGACGCACTCGTGCGGGCGGACGCGCTCGGCCGCGGCCGCGGCCCCTATGGGCTGCAGGCGGCGATCGCGGAATGCCATGCGGTCGCGCCGAGCACGGAGGAGACCGACTGGGACCGCATCGTCCTTCTCTACGAGGCGCTCGGCCGCATCGCGCCCAGCCCGGTCGTGGAACTCAACCGGGCCGCGGCGGTCTCGATGGCGACCGGACCGGCGAACGCCCTCCGCATCGCGGACGAGCTGGCCGAGCGCGGCGTGCTGCGCGAGTCGCACCTGCTCCCCAGCGTGCGCGGCGAACTGCTCGCCCAGCTCGGCCGGACCGAGGAGGCGGTGTCCGAGCTCACGACCGCAGCGCGACTCGCCGGCAACGAACGGGAGCGCGGCGTGCTGCTCGCCAAGGCGGCACGACTGCGGCAGCGGTGACGGGCGCGAAGAGCGCGTCAGCCGGTCGGCGCCGGACGCTGCGGCACGCCGTAGAACGAGCGCTCGAACACCTGGCGGGCGCGGCGCGTCACCGCCAGGTAGTCCTCCTCCAACCGGCTCGCCGAACCGGGCGGGTACTCCAACAGACGGGCGACGCCGTCCAGCGCGACCCGGTCGGACGGGAGGACGTCCGCGGTCTTGTTGGTCCACAGGGTCATCGCCGAGCGGGTCCGGGAGGCGAAGACCCAGGCGTCGCGCAGGCGGGCTGCGTCCTCCTCCAAGACGAAACCGTGCTCCGCGGCGGCCGCCAGCGCATCCAGCGTCGAAGTGGTCCGCAGGTCGGGCACGGCCGCCGCGTGCTCCAGCTGAATGAGCTGCACGAACCACTCCACGTCGCTCAGCGAGCCGCGGCCGAGCTTCAGGTGGCGCGACGGGTCGGCGCCCTGCGGCAGCCGCTCGCTCTCCACCCGCGCCTTGATGCGTTTGACCTCGCGCACCGCCTGCTCGCCGATCTCGGCCGGGTAGCGCACCTCGTCCGCGAGCTCGTCGAAATCGGCGAGCAGCTGCGGGGAGCCCGCCACCCCGCGGGCACGCAGGAGCGCCTGCGCCTCCCAGGTCAGCGACCAGCGGCGATAGTAGGCGCGGTACGACTCCAGCGACCGCACGGGGGGTCCGTTCTTCCCCTCCGGGCGCAGACCGATGTCGAGGTCGAGCGGGAGACGGTTGTCCTCCGTGAGCCGGTTCAGCTCGGAGACGATCGCCAGCGCGCCGCGGTTGGCGGCCTCCTGGTCGGCGGCGAGCGGACGGAACACGTACATGACGTCGGCGTCGGAGCCGAAGCCCAGCTCCCGGCCGCCGAAGCGTCCCATCCCGATCACCGCGAACTCGAGGTCGCCCTCGTCGCCGCGCGCCGTGCGGATCGCCTGCAGGACGCCCGCGATGGTGTTCTCGGTGACGACGGTGAGACCGTGGGCGAGCTCCTCGATCGTGACGAAGCCGAGGATGCCCGCGACGGCGAGCCGCAGGATCTCGCGCCGGCGGATCGCCCGCAGCGCGGCGGCGGCCGAGTCGACGGAGTCGTGCCGGGCCAGGATCGCCGCGGTCTCCTCCGCGAGCATGGCCGCCGTGCGCGGGCGCAGCTCGTCGTCCGCCTCCAGCCACGCGACCGACTCCGGGATGCGGCCGAGAAGCTCGCCCGCGAACCGCGACCCGGACAGCACCCGGGTGAGGCGCTGGGCGGCACCGGTCGAGTCGCGCAGCATCCGGAGGTACCAGTGCGTGCTGCCGAGCTCCTCGCTGAGCCGGCGGAAGGTCAGCAGCCCGTAGTCGGGGTCGGGGCCGTCGGCGAACCACTGCAGCATCACCGGGAGCAGGTGGCGCTGGATGGTCGCCCGGCGGGAGACGCCGGAGGTCAGCGCGGCGATGTGGGCGAGGGCACCGCGCGGGTCGCGGAAGCCGATCGCCGCCAGCCGCGCCTCGGCCTGCTCCGTGGTGAGCCCGGCGCCGCCGGCCAGGCGGGCGTCCTCGGCGGGGGCCGCGGCGACCGCGCTGAGCAGGGGCCGGTAGAACAGTCGCTCGTGGAGGCCGCGGACGCGGTGCTTGATCTCGTTCCAGGTCGTGAGCAGCTGGTCGGCGCTGGGTGCGAGGCCCGTGGCACGGGCAAGGATGCGGACGTCGGCCTCGTCGCGCGGCATCAGGTGCGTGCGGGTGAGCCGCCGAAGCTGCAGCCGGTGCTCCATGAGCCGCAGCGACCGGTAGTCGTGCGAGAAGGTCGCCGCCTCCTCCCGCCCGACGTACCCCTGGGCCGCCAGTGCGGCGAGGGCGGACAGCGTGTCGCGCTGCCGCACCTCGTCGTCGGTCTGCCCGTGGACGAGCTGCAGCAGCTGGACGGTGAACTCGACGTCGCGCAGCCCGCCCGGGCCGAGCTTCAGCTGG
This sequence comes from Leifsonia sp. C5G2, assembly GCF_013359685.1. Lineage (GTDB taxonomy): Bacteria > Actinomycetota > Actinomycetes > Actinomycetales > Microbacteriaceae > Leifsonia. Next base: position 22,139 of record NZ_JABFMV010000024.1, on the reverse strand, counting down.
TAGTGCACCTCGTCGTCCGGGATGTGGTCGGTCACGCGCTCGCGCATCCGCTGCACCTGCTCGACGAAGTTCTCGCGGGACGCGCTGCTCCACACCTTCGGGGCGAGCGCCGCGACATACCGCTCGCCGAGCGCGTGGTCGCCGGCGAGCGGGCGCGCCTTCAGCAGGGCCTGGAACTCCCAGCCCTTCGCCCAGCGGTCGTAGTAGGCGACGTGGGAGTCGAGCGTGCGCACCAGGGCTCCGTCCTTGCCCTCGGGCCGCAGGTTCGGGTCGACCTCCCACAGGCCGGGCTCGATGGCCGGCTCGTGGATGCCGCGCATCGTCAGCATCGCCAGGCGGGTCGCGATGTCGACCGCGCGGCCGGGCGCGAGGTCCGCGGACTCGACGCCGTCGGTCACGAAGATCACGTCGACGTCGCTGAGGTAGTTGAGCTCGCGCGCACCCGCCTTGCCCATCCCGATCACGGCGAGGGGCGTCGCTCGCACCTGCTCCTCGGGGAACCGGCCGGGGCCGCTGCCCATCGTCATCCGCCGGGCGACGGCGAGCGACGCCTCCAGCGCGGCGGAGGCGAGGTCGGAGAGGGCGACTGCGACCCTGTCGAAACCCGCCACGGGATCGGCCTGCTCGAGGTCGAAGCTCGCCAGCTGCACCAGCCGGCGGCGGTAGCGGATGCGGAGCGCCGTCCACAGGGCCTCGTCGGCCTCCGCGGCGACGCCGTCGGTGGCTCCGACCGAGTCGAGCAGGTCGTCACGCAGTTCCACCGCGTCGGGCAGGGCGAGCACTGGCCGGGCGAGGGCATCCAGCTGGCAGGGATGGCGCAGCAAGAACTCGGCGACTCCCTCGGACGCTCCGACGACCCGGAACAGCCGCCGTGCCGCATCCTCGGTTCCGAGCGCGGCGCGCGCCTGATCCGGCGCCTGACGCAGCAGCCGCAGGACGGAGGAGAGCGCGCTGTCCGGATCGGCCGCCGCCGACAGCGCGCCGAGCAGAACCTCCGGGTCGAGCCCGCTCAGCTCCGCCAGCTCGTCGAGTTCGGCGCGCACGGAGCTCAGCCTCACGAACCCGGCACGCGCCAGCGCGGTGAGGGAGAGCGGCGGCCTGGTCACGGCGAACGGATCAGAGGATCTCGAGGTTCGTGCGCAGCTCGTACGGTGTGACCTGGGCGCGGTACTCCGCCCACTCCTTGCGCTTGTTGAGCAGGACGTAGTTGAAGACCTGCTCCCCCAGCGTCTCGGCGACGAGCTCCGAGTCCTCCATGAGCGAGATGGCGTGGTCGAGGCTCGCCGGCAGCTGGTTGTAGCCGAGTGCGCGGCGCTCCGCGTCGGACATCGCCCAGACGTTGTCCTCGGCCTCCGGCGGCAGGTCGTACTGGCCCTCGATGCCCTTGAGGCCCGCGGCGAGCAGCAGCGAGAAGGCGAGGTACGGGTTCGCGGCCGAGTCGATCGCGCGGTACTCGACCCGCGAGCTCTGACCCTTGCTCGGCTTGTACAGCGGAACGCGCACGAGCGCCGACCGGTTGTTGTGACCCCAGCTGACGAAGCTGGGCGCCTCGTCGCCGCCCCATAGGCGCTTGTACGAGTTGACGAACTGGTTGGTCACGGCGGTGATCTCGGGAGCGTGCCGGAGCAGGCCCGCGATGAAGTGACGGCCGACCTTGGACAGCTGGTACTGCGCCCCCGGCTCGAAGAAGGCGTTGGTGTCGCCCTCGAACAGGGACATGTGGGTGTGCATCCCGGAGCCCGGGTGCCCGGAGAGCGGTTTGGGCATGAACGTGGCGTACACGCCCTGCTCGATCGCGACCTCCTTGATGACCGTGCGGAAGGTCATGATGTTGTCCGCGGTCGTGAGGGCGTCGGCGTAGCGGAGGTCGATCTCGTTCTGACCGGGGCCGGCCTCGTGGTGGCTGAACTCCACGGAGATGCCGAGGTCCTCCAGCATGCGCACCGAGCGGCGGCGGAAGTCGTGGGCCGTGCCGCCGGGGACGTTGTCGAAGTAGCCGGCCGAGTCGACGGGCTCGGGGCCCTCCTCGCCGAACGACGACGACTTGAGCAGGTAGAACTCGATCTCGGGGTGCGTGTAGAACGTGAACCCGCGGTCGGCCGCCTTCTCGAGCGTGCGCTTGAGCACGTTGCGCGGGTCGGACACCGAGGGCTGGCCGTCGGGAGTCGTGATGTCGCAGAACATGCGCGCGGTCGGGTCGATCTCGCCCCGCCACGGCAGGATCTGGAAGGTGGTCGCGTCCGGCAGCGCGAGCAGGTCGGACTCGTAGGCGCGGGTCAGGCCCTCGATGGCCGAGCCGTCGAAGCCGAGCCCCTCGCTGAAGGCGCCCTCGACCTCGGCCGGCGCGATCGCGACGGACTTCAGAGTGCCGACGACATCGGTGAACCAGAGCCTCACGAACTTGACGCCACGCTCCTCGATCGTGCGAAGAACGAAGTCGCGCTGCTTGTCCATCCTGCCCCTTTCCTCGGCCGTTCCCAGACTAGTGGCTGACGAGTGGATGCACGGGCCGAAACGGCGGTGCAACACCCGATGTCTGCGTGGTACACTCAGGACCATGCCGACGCAGCTGCTCCGCACCCAGGTCACCCATACGCCACCCGTTGTGCGCGCGCTGCAGACGGCGCGCGAAACGTGGCCGGACGAGTCTGATGGAAAGCTCCTCCTGCACCTCATCGAAGAGGGTGAGAGGTCACTCCGCGATGAGCGTGCCGCCGAGCAGAGCGACCGCCTGGCCATGTTGGAGCGGATGAGCGCACGCTATGCCGACCTTCATTTCGAGAGCCTGGATTCCATCCGTGAAGGCTGGCCGGAGTGACCGTCGTCCTCGACGCCGGCGTGCTGATCGGACTCCTGAACCCGCACGACGCACATCATGCTGCGGCGACGCGGGTATTCCGCGCCGGCTTCAGGTTCTGGGTGCATCCGCTGAACATCGGGGAGGCTCTCATCACACCCGAGCGCGCCGGCCGGGGCTTCGAAGCGTACGAAGACCTGCGCCGGGCCGGTGTCGCACCCGCTGAGCTCGGAGACGACGAGCCGATGGTCGTCGCTCGCATCCGAGCCGAGCACGGACTCCGGATGCCCGACGCCTGCGCGCTCGCCACGGCCGTATACAACGACCTCCCCCTCATCACCTTCGACAAGCGACTCGCCGCGGAGGCGAAGAAGCGCGGCCTGTACGAGCCCGTCCCCGCGTGAGCCGCGCTGTCCGTGCCCGTCACTAGACTGAGCCGCATGAGTGAGCAGTCACCGGTGCCCTCCGTCCATCCCACGACGTCGTCGATGCAAGCGTTGAAGCGGGTGCGGACCCGCCACTTCCAGGCGGCGAAGGAGGAGGGGGCTCCGTTCACCGGGCTGACCAGCTACGACATGCTGACCGCGCAGATCTTCGACGAGGCCGGGATCGACTTCCTGCTCGTCGGCGACTCGGCCGGGAACAACGTGCTCGGCTACGACACGACGCTCCCGGTCACCATCGACGACCTCATCCCGTTGACCCGTGCGGTCGCGAAGGCCGTGAAGCGCGCGTTCGTCGTCGCCGACATGCCGTTCGGGTCGTACGAGACCGGTCCGCTGGAGGCCCTGCACACCGCCGTCCGCTTCATGAAGGAGACCGGGGCGCACGCGGTGAAGCTGGAGGGCGGCCGTCGCAGCGCCGAGCAGATCCGGCGCATCGTCGATGCGGGCATCCCTGTGATGGCGCACATCGGCTTCACCCCGCAGAGCGAGCACGGCCTCGGCGGCCACCTGGTGCAGGGCCGGGGCGACGCCGCCGACGAGCTCCTCGCCGACGCGCACGCGGTCGAGGAGGCGGGGGCGTTCGCGGTGGTGCTGGAGATGGTGCCAGCGGAGGTGGCGAAGAGGGTCACTGCCGAACTGCGGATCCCGACGATCAGCGTCGGCGCGGGCCCTCACACCGACGGCCAGCTGCTGGTGTGGACGGACTGGGCGGGCCTGACGACGGGCCGCGTCCCGCGCTTCGTGAAGCAGTACGCCGATCTGAAGACGATCCTCGGCGACGCCGCCCGCGCCTACAAGGCGGACGTGCAGGCCGGTACTTTCCCCACCGACGAGCACAGCTTCTGACGCCTGGTTGACGCGACACGCCGCCGAGCCGGCGCCGCGGACAGCGTGTCGCGTCAAGCAGGAAGGGTCAGCGGTTCTCCTCGGCGTCCTCTTCGGCCCACTTGGCGGAGTTCTCGCGGAGCTTCTCGAGGGCGTGCTCGGCCTCGTCGCGGGTGTCGAACGGGCCGACGCGATTCGGCGCGGGCGACAGGAAGCCCTGCTCGACCTCGCCGGTCTTCATGTTGTACCAGTACTTGTGCTCGGCGTCCTGCTTGATGCCGTACTCGTCGCTCGTCATAAGGTTGATGGTATGCCCAAGGATTCCGCCGGTCACCTCGTGCCCGGCCGCGTCAGCCCGATGCGCCCGGTGCCGAGCCGCATCCCACGCCCCGAGTATGTGGGACGCCCGGGTCCCGCGCCGTACACCCGCGGCGACGTCTACACGCCCGACGAGGTGGAGCTGATCCGCGAGTCCGGGCGCATCGCCGCGCAGGCGATCACGCTCGTGGGCGAGGCGGTCCGCCCCGGCGTCACGACCGAAGAGCTGGACGTCATCGGTCACGAGTTCCTGCTGGCGAACGACGCCTACCCCTCCACCCTCGGCTACCGCGGCTACCCGAAGTCGATCTGCAGCTCAGTCAACGAGGTCATCTGCCACGGCATCCCGGACGACACGGTGATCGAAGAGGGCGACCTCGTCAACATCGACATCACCGCCTACAAGAACGGCTTCCACGGCGACAGCAACCAGACCTTCATCGCCGGCACCGCCTCCGACGAGGTGACGCAGCTGGTGGACCGCACGCGCGAGGCGCTCGCCCGCGGCATCAAGGCGGTCGCGCCCGGCCGCCAGGTGAACGTGATCGGCCGGGCGATCGAGTCGTACGCGAAGCGGTTCGGGTACGGCGTTGTGCGCGACTTCACCGGGCACGGCGTCGGCGCGGCCTTCCACTCCGGGCTGATCATCCCGCACTACGACGCCGCGCCCGCGTTCGACGATGTGATGGAGCCGGGGATGGTGTTCACGATCGAGCCGATGCTCACGCTCGGCACGCACGAGTGGGAGATGTGGGCGGACGACTGGACGGTCGTCACCCGCGACCGCAGCCTCACGGCCCAGTTCGAGCACACCCTGGTCGTGACCGAGCGCGGCGCGGAGATCCTCACGCTCCCCTAACGGTCCGCGCCGACCTCGGCGTCCCGCGGCGCGGTAGATTCGACACATGACTTCGCAGAAGCACGCGATCGGCATCGACATCGGCGGCACGGGGATCAAGGGGGCTCTGGTCGATCTGACGACCGGCGAGCTCGTCAGCGACCGCGTCAAGCTGCCCACACCCTCGGGCGGCAAGCCCGACGACATCGTGGAGACGACGAAGGAGATCGTCGACCAGCTGGCGAAGGAGGAGCCCGAGGCGCCCGTCGGCGTGTGCTTCCCCGCCATCGTCAGCCACGGCGTCACCCTCTCGGCGGCGAACGTCTCGAAGGACTGGATCGGCCTCCACGCGGAGGACCTGTTCGAGCGGGCGCTCGAACGCGACATCCACTTCGTGAACGACGCCGACGCCGCCGGGTACGCGGAGACGCGCTTCGGTGCCGCCAAGGGCAAGGACGGACTGGTCATCATGACCACGCTCGGCACGGGCATCGGGTCGGCGCTCATCTACGACGGCATCCTCATCCCGAATGCCGAGCTCGGGCACCTGGAGATCGACGGCCATGACGCCGAGTCGCGCGCCGCCTACTCGGCGAAGGAGCGCGAGGACCTCAGCTGGGAGAAGTGGGCGAAGCGCCTGCAGAAGTACTACACGACGGTCGAGTTCCTGTTCACCCCCGACCTCTTCATCGTGGGCGGCGGCGTCTCCAAGAATTACCAGGAGTTCCTTCCCCTGTTGACCCTGAAGACCCCTATCGTGCCGGCCGTCCACCGCAACAACGCGGGCATCCTGGGCGCGGCCGCTCTTGCCGTGCGCGGCGAGCGGCGCGATCGCGGTGAGCGCGGCCGCAGCGGCGAGGTGGCGACGCCGGACGACGCCCCCGCGCCCACGCCGGCGTAACGGACATGGCTCGGGGTCGCCTGCGGGTGATGCTCGGTGCGGCACCGGGCGTCGGCAAGACGTTCGCCATGCTCGAGGAGGGCGAACGTCTCCGCCGTCAGGGCACCGACGTCGTCGTCGCCCTGGTCGAGACGCACGGCCGCACGGCGACCGCGGCGCTGCTCGACGGGTTCGAGCTGATCCCGCGCCGCACGGTCGAGCACCGCGGCGTCACCCTGACCGAGCTCGACCTGGACGCCGTGCTGCAGCGCGCCCCGGCGCTCGCGCTGGTCGACGAGCTGGCGCACACCAACGCACCCGGCTCCGAGCACGAGAAGCGCTGGCAGGACGTGGACGCCCTGCTGGATGCGGGGATCGACGTGATCTCGACCGTCAACATCCAGCACATCGAGTCGCTGAACGACGTGGTGGAGCAGATCACCGGTGTCCCGCAGCGCGAGACCATCCCCGACGCCGTGCTGCGGCGCGCCGACCGCATCGAACTGGTCGACCTCGCCCCGCAGGCGCTGCGCGACCGGCTCGCCGAAGGCGTCGTCTACCCGGCGGGACGGGTGGATGCAGCCCTCTCGAACTACTTCCGGCTCGGCAACCTGACCGCGCTGCGCGAGCTGGCGCTCCTGTGGCTCGCCGACGAGGTCGACAACGCGCTGCAGCAGTACCGCGCGGAGCACGGCATCGCCGGCACCTGGGAGGCGCGGGAGCGCGTGGTCGTGGCCCTGACCGGCGGCCCGGAGGGCGAGACGCTGCTCCGCCGCGGCGCGCGCATCGCCGCCCGGAGCGCCGGCGGAGACCTGCTCGCCGTGCACGTCACCAGCCAGGACGGTCTGCGGGACGCGGCGCCCGGCATCCTCGCGCGGCAGCGCGCCCTGGCGGAGCAGCTGGGCGGAAGCTACCATCAGGTCGTCGGCGACGACATCCCGCGCGCGCTGGTGGAGTTCGCGCGGGGCGAGAGCGCCACGCAGCTGGTGATCGGCGTCTCGCGGCGCAGCCGGCTGTCCGCGCTGCTGACCGGCCCGGGGATCGGGGCGACCGTCATCCGCGAGTCCGGCGACATCGACGTGCACATCGTCTCGCACGCACGTGCCGGCGGCCGCTTCTCCCTCCCCCGGCCCAAGGGCGGCCTGACGGTGCGGCGCCGAGTCTACGGCTTCCTACTCGCCCTGGTCGGCGGCCCGCTGCTGACGCTGCTGCTCACCAGTTCCCGCTCGCCCGAGTCGATGACCGCCGACGTGCTCAGCTACCAGCTGCTCGTCGTCGTGGTGGCGCTCGTCGGCGGCATCTGGCCCGCCCTGTTCGCCGCCCTGCTGTCGGGGCTGACCCTCGACTTCTTCTTCGTCGACCCGCTGTACACGATCACGGTCGGCGAGCCGCTGCACCTGCTCGCCCTCATCCTGTACGTGATCATCGCGGCCCTCGTCAGCCTGGTGGTCGACCAGGCCGCACGTCGCACCCGCTCGGCCCAGCGCGCGGCTGCCGAGGCCGAGCTGCTCGCCACCGTCGCCGGCGGCGTCATCCGGGGTGAGGACGCCGTGCAGGCGCTCGTCGAGCGCACGCGCGAGGCGTTCGGTCTGACCTCCGTGGAGCTGGTCACGACCGGTCCCGACGGTGGCCGGGAGGTCATCGCGTCCGACGTCGGGACGGCGGAGGAGACGGGTGCCGCGGCGACCGCGGCGCCGCCTGCGTCCCCGTCGACCGCCGAGCCGGAGCTGACCATCCCGCTCACTGTCCGTGGCGCCGAGGCGAACGCAGCTGCACGCTCGCGCACCGTGCTGGAGCTGCGGGGACGCGACCTGGAGGCCGGCGACCGGCGGCTGCTCTCGGCGATCGTGGCCCAGCTGGAGGCAGCCATCGAGCACCGCGCCCTCACCGCGACCGCCGCCGAGCTGGCTCCGCTCGCCGAGGCCGACCGGGTGCGCAGCGCCCTCCTGGCGGCGGTCGGCCACGACCTGCGCCGGCCGCTCGCCGCCGCCACCGCGGCAGTGACCACTCTGCGCCAAGAGGATCTCGCACTCGACGAGGACGACCGCGAAGCTCTGCTGGAGACGGCGGAGGACAGCCTCCGCGGCCTCGCCTCCCTCGTCACCGACCTGCTCGACGCGAGCCGGGTGCAGGCCGGCGTGCTCGGGGTCTCGCTCACCCCGACCGAATTGGACGACGTCGTGCTGCCCGCGCTCGATGAGCTCGGCGTCGGACCGGGCGACGTGGAGCTCGACCTCTCCCCCGACCTGCCGCCGCTTCGCGCGGACGCCGTGCTGCTGCAGCGCGTCCTGGTGAACCTGCTCGGCAACGCCCTCCGCTACAGCCCGGCCGGCACCCCGCCCGTGCTTGCGGCGAGCGCCTTCGCCGGGACGGTGCAGCTGCGCGTCGTCGACCGCGGTCCGGGCATCCCGCCGGAGCGCCGCGAGGCGGTGTTCGCCCCGTTCCAGCGGCTGTCCGACACGGACAACGACGCCGGGATCGGTCTGGGTCTCGCCCTCTCGAAGGGCTTCGTGGAGGGCATGGGCGGCACGCTCGAGGCGGAGGACACCCCGGGCGGCGGGCTCACCATGGTGGTCTCGCTGCCGGCGGCGGAAGGGACGGCCCCGTGAAGAAGATCCTGATCGCCGACGACGACCCGCAGATCCTGCGCGCCCTGCGCATCCTGCTGACCGCTCGCGGCTACGAGGTCCTGACCGCCCGCACCGGAGCCGAGGCGTTGAGCGTCGCGGTCGACCACCACCCCGACCTCGTGATGCTCGACCTCGGGATGCCGCAGCTCAACGGCATCGAGGTGATCGAGGGACTGCGCGGCTGGACGGCGGTGCCCATCCTGGTCGTGTCCGGCCGCACGGGTTCGGCCGACAAGGTGGACGCCCTCGATGCGGGAGCCGACGACTACGTCACGAAGCCGTTCGCCGCCGACGAGCTGCTCGCGCGCATCCGCGCCCTCACCCGCCGCCAGCCCAGTGCGGCGGACGAACCGGTGGTCGTCTTCGGCGACGTGACGGTCGACCTCGCCGCGCGTCAGGTGACCCGTCGCGAAGCCGACGGGACGGTCCGCAGCGTCCGGCTCACCCCGACGGAGTGGCAGATCCTGGAGCTGCTGCTGCGCAACCCGCGCCGCCTGGTGACGCGCCAGTCCCTGCTGACCCAGGTGTGGGGTCCGCAGTACACGACCGACACCGGCTACCTGCGCCTCTACCTCGCACAGCTGCGGAAGAAGCTGGAGCCGGAGCCCTCTCGTCCGCGCTACCTGCTCACCGAGCCGGGGATGGGGTACCGGTTCGATCCGGAGGGCCTTGCGGACAGAGCCGCCGACGACTGAGCCGAAGGATGCGCTCTGAGGACTTCCTCAATAGCGGCGAGAAGGGCGCTCCAGCGTGCCTCGGCATCAGCGGTCGTCGTCGGGTAGTGGCGACCCGGGACCTCGTGGACCGACACATCGCGTAAGCGGATGGGGACGGCATGCACCTTCGCAATCACCTCATCCGCACGAGGAACGAGCGCGAGAATGGGTGTGCGCGACCGGATGATCGCGTCGTCACCTTCGACCGCGCTTTCGCAGTCGACCCCGAAACGTGCGGTAGCCCACCGAGCGAGTTCGGCGTCTTGTCCGGCATGCCCGCGAAGATGGGGCGCCAGCCTGAGAACGGGCGACATGGCGACGACGGCCTCCGCGCCCATTTCGTCTGCTGCGAGTGCGGCAAACCAAGATCCGAAGCTGACGCCGAGGGCGATCGTGCGCCGGTAATGCACGTCGCAGTAGGTGCGCAGCGCTCTCCCGGCAGCGGTGGCGTGTTCCCGCCACCTTCGCCACGGAGCCTCGTGAAATGAGCGCCCTAAGTCAGAGGACCCCGGTGCGTTGACGATAAGGACATCAACGCCGCGGTTGAGAAGAGTGCGATATACCCCGCCATAACGTAGATCGTCCCACTCATGGCTGTCCGGTCCACCGTGGAATGACACGACGACAGCCCGCGAACGGCGCCGGCTCAGGCGCACGCAGGGCATGCCCCCGATCCAGACGCGGTCGACGCGGATCGCCGACCTGGCCGACGCGCTGCCTCCCCATTCGCGAGTGCCCCGCATCCACCTGGAGCCCGCCCGGCTGCCTGCGATGCGCAGGACCGGCGGTCCTCCGGCGAGGGCGAAGAGCTGAGGCGTTCCCCGAAGCAGGCTCACGTCGTCTCCGTCATCGCGCCATACACCGTAACCCAGCCTCGGACTCAGACAAGTCATGTGGACGCTGCCGTCTGCGCCGAACACGGCCTCGATGGGCATCCACCCTTCCGGCGGCGCAATCCGGCGCGATCCGGAGCGGTCGACTACGGCGAACTCTCGACGACCCCTAAAAGCCCTCCGGATCAGCACACCACCTGAGATGATGTCGACCAGTTCTCCCTCGCTGCTCGTTGCGGCGGTCCCTTGGCCCACGGTCACTCGCCCTCCGCCGGCGAACACAGGAGATCCCTCCCCCGCAAAGCCTTTGAGAGCCGCCCGAGGATCGTGCCTTATCGAGGACGCGATCCCGGTCTCGACATCCATGACAAGAGAGACGCCAGCTCCAGGCGTACTCAGAACGACGCTTCTGCGGCCGGCGTGCGCACGAATGAACCCAGTCACACGAATGCCAGAGTCCATCTGCATCGGATGTTGGAACACTCGACGCGACCCGAGATCAGACGACGAGATGACGAACTCCTCGACGCGCACCCCGCCACCGGATCGCGTGATGCAGAACAGACGATGATCACCGGGAATGATGTACGCGGCACGACCCTCAGGGATAGCGTGAGATCGATAGTCCGGTGGGCGGGAGTAGAGGCGGCCATCGAGCCGGCTGAACATCCAGAGCGTGTTCTCAACAACGGCCACGGGTCGAAGGTGGTCTTCCTCAAAGAGGCTAAGAACCGACATCGACCGCAAGCCTCCTGCCTTGGGCCGCCCGATTCCAGAAGAGCACGGGCAGCAGCACCGCGTTCACTACCGTCGCCACCCCGGCCACGATTGCTAGCGGCACTGGCCCCCACGCCGTCCAGATTGGGCCCCCGATGAATCCCCCGAGCGCGTCACCGATGAGAAACGCCGTTTGCGAAATCCCGAAGACGAACCCGGCGGCATTTCCCGGGATGACTGCGTACTGAATGGTCTCCTCGGCGGTGACCGCAATGGCGACCAACGCCGCCCGAGCGAGAAACAGGAGGACGATCAGCGTCGGCGCCAGGCCGAGAGCGAGAGCGAGTCCTAGGGTGATCAGCCCCGCCGAGAGCTCGGTGATCAGAAACAGCGCCAACGGTCGAGAATTCCTCCCCCTCCGGGCGAGGATCGCCGTCGCTCCCATCTGGACGACGCTCATCGCCGCAATGACCGTGGCCGCGGCCGCGTCCGTCATGCCCGCGCTCGTCAGGTATAGCGGCAGATAGGGGGTGATGGTACTGACATAGAACCCGGAAAGAAGTCCGACGACTGCCAACTTCGCAGCGATCGGCCGCCAACGCCGCCGATTCTCCCCCGCTCGGTCCTCCGTCTGCACCGACCGCACCGGCGCGCCTGCGCGTATCGTCAGCATCCAAGCGAATCCCATTAGGGCGAGGAGGGCGGCGAGAAGCAGGGCGGTTGTCGTTCCTCGGGCTCCCTCGTGGAAGAGGAGGAAGAGGCCAGCCGCCCCGAGGGTGCCCACGAAGACGCCGACCTGGCTCCCGAGGCTCCGTGTTGCGATGACGCGGGGAAGGAGATCGTCGGTCGCGGCAGAGCGGATCCAGGGACGTAGTCCGACGAGGGCAAGAGATGCGCCTGCCCCCGCGATGGCCGAGAAGGCGACTGTTGGCAGGAGGTCGGTGAACACACGACCGGCTATCCCTACGGCGTAGAGAAGGATTCCCGTCCTGGTCGCGGTCAGCCCGCCCAAGCGATCTGCGATCGCCCCCCATGCGAAGGAGAGGCCCCCCACGCACGCCATCACCCCGTACCCGACTCCGAAGGCCACGAGGGCGCCGGCACCCTCGTAGTGCAGAGGCTGTGCGACCTTCGCCATCCACATCCCGGACGCGAAGAGCGCTGAGAAGACCCCCACCTGGGTCCGAAGCGACAGGTTCCTCATCGGCGAGCCGCAACCTTTTCCAGGTTCAGAGCCAGTACCTGCGACGAAGAATTCATTCGCATTCCGATCGTCAACTGCTCGACAGCGTTTTGAACACGGTCGCGCCGCAGGTGAGCTTCGGCGCTGAGCGAGAAGTGCCGGTCGATCTCGGCGGGTGACAGGGACTCGATTTCGACTGGTTCCAGGACGGCGAGCGCATCTTCACAGCGATGCGCACGAATGAATGCGTACGCGGCATCCGCGCGACCGGTCGTGTTCTCGGGCTCCAACCCAACGGCTCGGCTGTACGCGTGTACCGCGGCGTCAAGGCGCCCGCACGACAGATGTGCCAGACCGAGCATTCGCCACGAGATCGCAAGGGTGTCGTCCAGAGCGACGGCGATCTCGCACTCTTCGACCGAGCGTGCATGATCCCCCGCGGCCGACAAACACTTCGCTGCTTCGAGGTGGTATTCCGCCATGTACGGGTCGACGTCGAGCAGTTGGTCGAACGTCCGTATCGCCGCCTCGATATCGCCCAATTGCTTGTGGCACTGGGCCAGGTTGTAGATCAGAACGGAACGGTGAATCGCCACGCGCTCTGTCGTCGCGCTCAGGCGCGTTATGCCATCCTTCAGAAGATCGAGCGCCTCGTCGACGTGGCCGCGCCGAAACAACACCAAGGCGAACCCGTTCCTATTGAAGACTTCCTCGAATACGACGTCATCGTGCGCACGCTCGAGCTCGGATAGATTCCCTATGATCCCGTAGGCGTGGTCGAGACACGCGGCGGCCATGTCGGTGTCCCGAAGGCCGTCCGGATGGTGGCGGGCGTAGAGCATCGACTTGCCGTAGAGCGCTCGGACCTTATCCATTGAGTCTCCGCGTCGCGCCCATTCGTCGTAGTAGAACTCGGCCTTCTCGGTTTCGCGGAGCATGGCATGACCGATGGCGAGTAGACTCCAGACGCGTGCGCTTCGTTCGCGGGCCAGGAGTCGTCGACCAAGGGCGGTTCCTGTCCACGCGTCCCCGACGTTGATGAATTCCCACGCGGCTTCCGCCAGTTCATCTGCCATGGACTCGTCGCGAAGGGCTTCTTTGAGGCAGCCCTCGCCGTGATGGACGGCTTCCTCGGCGGCAGGGATACTGGCGGAGGAATAGGTGACATTCCAGCCCGCGATCCGTGAGGCGATGGAAAGGAATTCCCGACTGGGCGCATCGATCGAGTCGCAGGAGCCGATCTCCAAGTCGACGCTTCCACTCACGGAACTGATGTGCTCCGTCACCATGACGTGGTTTCGGCGCACACGTCGGGTCTGGAAATACCTGATCTGTTCACTCGCGATGGCACCGTCTGTCAGGCTGATCGCTTCAGCCCGCACCCGCTCGGCCAGCTGTCGGTCCAGCGGGTAGTAAAGGCGGACGGCTTGCGCGAGGCGGCCTTCGGCTAGCTCGGGCGTCAGACCGACGCTTCGGAGAATCTCCTTCACCGTGCCGAAGGAGATCGGAGATGGCATCGGGGCGTTCACTCGGATTCGCATGAGGATCCTGTTTCAGAAAGGAGGGGGCGCCGGTAGAGCCGGCGCCCCCTCTGCCGGGTCAGTTGACCTTGCTGCCGTAGAGGACGGCGAAGTCGACCTTCTCCTCACGAGGCGTCTCGATGGTGAGTTCCATGGCTATCTCCTTTCGTGTCAGACCTCTACACATTATGGAAATACGTACTGAAATTCAAGTTCTAAATACATGCATAGCGTTTAGGCACGGCATTCGGAGAGGACCGCCACAGGTAGCAGCCCAACAGATGTGGGGGCCTGCATAGCTACGCGGTGGCGCGGTGCATTCCGGGCACGCAGAGGCCCGGAGGGGGAATGGGCCGGCTGATACGCCGGGTTCTGTCACGGCGCGTGAGCGCCGCGGACGGCCATCTATCTCGGGACGACGTTGCCGCCGCCCTCCAGCGGTCTACCCGGGGACGAGACGAGCAGCCTCATGGTCCCCTGTACGACCTTGCTCCGGGCGAGGTTTACCCAGCCGGCCGGGTCGCCCCGGCCGCTGGTGGTCTCTTACACCACCGTTTCACCCTTACCGGGGGCGTGAGCCCCCGGCGGTCTGCTTTCTGTTGCACTTTCTCGCGGGTTGCCCCGGGTGGGTGTTACCCACCGCCCTGCTCTGCGGAGCCCGGACGTTCCTCGGCGGCCCGCTGACGCGGACCGACGCGACCGTCTTGCCGACCCATTCCGGCCTCCACGATAGCGCAGGCGGCTGGAGGCGCGGGCTCGCGGCCCTCAGAGGCCGGAGTCCTCCCCGCGGACCAGAATGGCGCCGCTGTCCGGGCAGAGCACGACATCGTCGGCCGCCGCCCGGCGGATCTCCGAGAGGTCGGACTCGGTGAGCTTCACGTTCGAGCCCATGGAGACGCCGCGGACGAGCGCGGCGGCTCCGATGCCGTACCGGGCGCGCTGGCGCTCGTACAGTTCGATCAGGTCGGCCGGCAGCGCACCGGCGATCGTCTCCCGGTCGGCGGCGAGCGCCTTCCTCTGGGCCTCGAGCTTGCCGGCCTCCTCGTCGCGCTGCGCCTCCAGCGCCTGGACGCGGCCGCTCAGCTCCGAGCGCTCGGCGTCGACAGCGGCGAGGGCCTCCTCGAGGCCCTCGACCCGCTCCATCACCGAGAGCTCGATCTCCTCCAGGTCATCCTTCCGCTTGGCGAGCGAGGCGAGCTCGGCCTCCAGGGCCTGGACGTCTTTGACGGAGGAGGTCTGCTGCACGCGGTCGGTGTCGCGCTTGACGCGCGCCTCGACGACCTCGACGTCGGACTCGACCCGCTTCAACTCGGTACGGGCGTCCTCCAGCTCGCCGGTGGCGGCGATCCAGCGGGCGCGCAGCGCTTCGACCTCCGGCTGCAGCTTCGCGAGTTCCGCGGCCTGCGGCAGGTTCTTCGTGGCGTGCTGCAGCTGCGCGAGGCGGGTGTCGGCCGCCTGCAGGCGCAGCAGCTCGTTCTGGTCGGCGGGGAGTGCTTTCACGATGCGGTGCTTCCTTCGTGCTGGGTGGTCATTGCAGGATGGCGAAGTCCCACGGGTCGGTGCGCAGTTCGCTCACGACGACCTCCACTCCGGGCAGCGCCTCGCGCAGCTGCTCGGCCGCGGTGTCGAGCCAGAGCCATTCGCTCGCCCAGTGGGAGACGTCGAGGAGGGCGGGACCGCCGCCGAACACGGCCTGCTCCCGGGCCTCCGACGCAGGATGGTGGCGAAGGTCGGCGGTGATGTACACGTCGGCGGTGCGCACGGCCTCGGTGGAGAGCAGGGAGTCTCCGGCGCCGCCGCAGACGGCCACGCGCGTGACCGGCTGCCGGTAGTCGCCCGCAGCGCGCACCCCGCCCGCGGTCGGCGGGAGGAGGTCGGCGACGGTGCGGGCGAGCTGGCCGAGCGTCGTCGGCTCCGGCAGGTCGCCTACGCGGCCGATGCCGGTGACGCCGTCGGCCGCCGGGGAGATCGGGGTCGTGTCGCGCAGCCCCAGCCGGGAGGCGAGGACGTCGCTCGTGCCGCCGGCGACGACGTCGGCCGTGGTGTGCGCGCCGTAGAGGGCGACGCCGCCGCGGATGAGGCGGGCGAGCAGAGCCCCCTTGTAGCGGTCCTCCGCGATGCTCGTGACGCCGCGGAGCAGCAGCGGGTGGTGGGCGATCAGCAGGTCGGCGCCAAGCTCGACGGCTTCGTCGACCGTGGCGGAGACGGCGTCGACCGCGAGCAGGATGCGCTCCACCGGCGCGGCCGGATCGCCCGCGACCAGCCCGGGGGCATCCCACCCCTCTGCACCCGAGAGCGGCCACAGTCGTTCGACGGTGTCACGGACGGAGTTGAGCGAGTGGGGCACGTCGTTCAGCCTACGGGATGCGTCCCCGCGACGACCGGGCGGAAGCGGTCATGTGGACAAGTGCCCCGGCTGTGCAGAACGGGATCACCCTCGTGCGGACTCCTGCCGCCGCACCGCGCCGGGCGCCGTGAGGAGGGCGCCGAGCAGGCCGACGGCCAAGGCGGCGACCACGCCGACGTTGCTCGCCCCGATCCCGGCGCGCGGATCGATCCCGCCGAGCCGGAAGAGGTAGCCCTCCCAGCCAAGCCAGGGCAGCTCGGAGCTGATCAGCCCGAGCCCGACGACGGTCCCCCCGGCGAGCAGCGCCAGGTTCACCCAGCGCCAGTCCGGGTAGACGCCGCCCCGCCGCACGAGCGACGGCTGGTGGAACCGGCGGGTGCGCAGCATCATCTCCCCCGAGAACACCCCGACCCACGCGGCGACCGGTACCGACAGGGCCGTGGGGATGCCACGCACGACCGTGGACAGGTCGGTCACCGTCGCCGCGAGCACGCCGCCCACCACGGCGATCGCGGCGCCGGCGAGGAGCGTGCTCCAGCGCCGGCCGAGCCGGACGCCGGCCGCGTCGAGGGTGAAACCCGCCGAGTAGATGGTCAGCACGAGCGCCGAGACGAGGGACAGCCCGACCGCGAGGAGCAGCGGCACCGGGTACCAGGCCGGGAGACCGAGCCCCACCAGGCCTGCGACGGGGTCGCGCGCCAGCTCGCCCGCGAAGCCGGGGTTCGAGGCCGCGAGGAGGCCGCCGTACGACACGAGCACGAACGGCGGCACCGCCGCGCCGAACGTCGCCCACAGCATCGCCGCGCCGCCCGACGACCGCGGCCGCTGATAGCGGGCGACCTCCGCGCTGCTCATCGCCCAGGCCAGGCCGACGTAGCTGAAGACCAGGACGGCTCCCGTCACCACGTGCGTCCAGAAGGCGTCCGGAACGGAGAGGGCCCGGCCCAGGTCCACGTGGCGCCAGGTCGCGGCCACCATCAGCACGATGAGGACGGCGGAGGCGATGGTGAGCACCAGTTGCACGCGGGCGACGAGTCCGTAGCCGACGTAGGCGACCGCCACGGCGGCGACGATGGTCACGGCGAGCGCCGCCGCCGTCGCGATGACAGGACTGCCCGGCCACTGCTCCGCAGCCGTGAGCGATCCGGCTGCCGAGCCCGCGAGCCAGAGCAGCACAGCGCCCCAGAACAGTTTGACGATGAGAGCGAGGACGGTCGGCACGATGTTCCCGCGCATCCCGAACGACGCACGCGACACCACCAGCGTCGGCTGTCCGCTCCATTTGCCTGCGAGGGTGCCGACGCCGAGCGGGAGGAACGAGAGCGCGACCCCGACGAGCGTCGCGATGAGCAGCTGGCGCAGATTGAGCCCGAGCACGAAGAGGGTGGCGCCGACTCCGACGCTGATCAGCGAAGAGGTGCCGGCGAACCACAGCCAGAACATCCGGGAGGCGCGGCCCAGCCGCTGCTCGACCGCTGTCGGCTCGAGGTCGGCGGTCTCGGGTGCGAACGGGCCCGGCGCGGCGCGGCGGCCGCCGAGCAGGGCGTCGGCGTCGGCGCTGCGCGGCGTGGAGACGGGCGCGGTGGCGCGGTGGGCGCCGTTCCCGGGACCCGAGGGGGCGTCGTCGGCATCGTCGGGCACGTCGCCGTCGAGGTGGCGCCCGACGTGCGCCGCCGGGACCGAGGCCGAGACGGGAGCGTCCGGGGTGGGGAGGGCGGGGACGGGTGCGGCATCGACCGCGGAAGCGACGGGAGAGACCGGAGCGGCGGCGGCCGCCGGCGCGACCGTGACGAGCGGTACGGGCTCGGAGTCGCGCGGCGCCAGCTCCTCGGGCACCAGGTCGAGCGGCTCCGCCCGGGCGACGGGACGGAACGCGGGCGGAGCGACCTGCTCTTCCGGCGCCTGCGGGGCGTCGTCCGCTCCGGCGTCGGGCCTCTGGATCGGGATGGCGGCTGTCGCGACCCACGGGCTGAACGTCGGTTCGGGCCCGGTCGGCTCCCGCCGCACCGGGAGGTCGTCGAAGCTGATGAGCTCTGTCGGCGGCCCCGCCCACTCCTCGGCGTCGTCCGGCTCCTCGGTCCCGGCCTGCGGCGCGGCCTCCACGCGCGGCTCGCTCCGCGGCACCACGATCGGGATGGCCGTGGTGATCCGGGCGACCTCCTCCTCCAGCGCACTGGCGAGCTCGTCGTCGCTGTGCCGCTCGCTCTCCGGTGCCCGGTCCATGAGGCCACATTACGACGCGCCGGGCACGGGAGAGCAGAGGGTACGCGGGGAAGTACCATCGGGGGTGTGAGCGAGATCGCAACCCCGTACGAGGACCTGCTGCGCGACGTGCTGGCCACCGGCACGCACAAATCCGACCGGACCGGCACAGGCACCCGCAGCGTCTTCGGCCGGCAGCTGCGGTTCGATCTGGCGGAGGGCTTCCCTCTCATCACGACCAAGCGCGTGCACTTCAAGTCGATCGCGTACGAGCTGCTCTGGTTCCTGCG
The DNA here is from genome assembly GCF_013359685.1 of Leifsonia sp. C5G2. Taxonomy (GTDB): domain Bacteria; phylum Actinomycetota; class Actinomycetes; order Actinomycetales; family Microbacteriaceae; genus Leifsonia. The sequence goes on along the minus strand of NZ_JABFMV010000024.1, from coordinate 3,597 downwards.
CGGCGACAGCAACGTGGGCTGGCTGCGCGAGAACGGCGTCACGATCTGGGACGAGTGGGCGGACGCCGACGGCGAGCTCGGCCCGGTCTACGGCGTCCAGTGGCGCTCCTGGCCCGCCCCGGACGGCCGGCACATCGACCAGATCCAGCAGGTCATCGACACCCTGCGCAGCGACCCGGACTCCCGCCGCATCATCGTCTCCGCTTGGAACGTCGCCGACATCCCGCAGATGGCCCTCGCACCCTGCCACGCGTTCTTCCAGTTCTATGTGGCCGACGGAAAGCTCTCCTGCCAGCTGTACCAGCGCAGCGCAGACATGTTCCTGGGTGTCCCGTTCAACATCGCCAGCTATGCGCTGCTGACCATGATGGTCGCCCAGCAGGTCGGCCTCGAGCCCGGCGAGTTCGTCTGGACGGGAGGCGACGTCCACATCTACGACAACCACGTGGAGCAGGTGACCGAGCAGCTCACGCGCGACCCCTACCCCGCCCCCCGCCTGCGCTTCACCCGGAAGCCCGGCAGCATCTTCGACTACCGGTTCGAGGACTTCGTCGTGGAGGACTACCAGCACCACCCGGCGATCCGCGCCGCCGTCGCCGTATGACCCTCGCGCTGATCTGGGCGCAGGCCAACGACCGGGTGATCGGCGCGGGCGGCGTCATGCCCTGGCACCTGACGGAGGATCTGCGGCGTTTCCGGGCCCTCACCGGCCAGGATCCGGTCGTCATGGGCCGCCGCACCTGGGAGTCACTGCCGGAGCGCTACCGGCCGCTTCCCGGCCGTACGAACATCGTCGTCACCCGCCAGGCGGACTGGGCGGCGCCCGGCGCGGTCGTCGCACACTCGCTGGACGAGGCGCTCGCGACCGCCGGCGACGCGGGCACGGTCTGGATCACCGGAGGCGGCGAGCTGTACCGGGAGGCGTTGCCCCGCGCCGACCGGCTGGAGATCACCGAGATCGACCTCGATGTCGCGGGCGACACGCAGGCTCCGGAGCCGGGCGACGGCTGGGCGTCCGTCGACGCAGGCGAGTGGCTGACCGGCGAAGGCGGACTGCGCTACCGGTTCGTCACGTACCTGCGATGATTCTCAGCCGAGCCCGGCGATCAGATTCACCGTCGCGGCCACGATGACCGCGCCGAAGAGATACGACAGCAGCGTGTGGTGCAGGATCGTCTGCCGGATGTCGGAGCTCGACACATCCGTGTCCGACACCTGGAACGTCATTCCCAGAGTGAACGACAGGTACGCGAAGTCGCTGTACCGCGGGTCCGCCTTCTGATTGAAGTCGATCCCGCCACCTGTCCGGTAGTACAGCCGGGCGTACCGCAGTGTGTAGACGGTGTGGACGAGTGTCCACGACAGGGCGACGCTCACCACCGCGAGCAGGGCGACCCCGAACTGCGCGCCGCCGCTCAAGTGCTTGGCGTCCACGACGATGTACACGACGCCCGCCACGCTCGCGGCCGAGGCCAGCACGATGATCAGATCGAGCGTCCGGCGGCCCGGGTCCTCCATGGTCGCGTGCAGCTTGGTCTGCACACCGTCCAGTCGCCACACGGCGAGCCACACCCAGGTGATGTAGACCAGGCACGCGGCACCCCATCCCGCGATCACCGCGTAGTGCCAGGCGTCCAGGATGCCGACCAGCACGGTCACGATCACGCCGCTGCCGATCGCGGTCGCCATCTTCGCGCGGGTCCGCCCGCGCATCCAGGTCACTTCGTCGCTCACAATCGGGATGTTCGCACACGTCCTCTGGGCGTTGCGGGAAGCAGCGCCGGTACGATCGTTCACGTGACCTCCGCACTGCTCTCCCCCGCACCGCTCGCCGACCTCGACACCGCCGCCCTCCGCGAGGCGCACGCCGCGTTCGCGCAGGCGTACGACGAGCTGAAGGCCGCAGGCCTCGCCCTCGACATCACGCGAGGCAAGCCGTCGGCCGACCAGCTCGACCTCTCGAACGACCTGCTGCACCTGCCCGACGGCGCCTACCGCGACGCGGCGGGCACCGACCTGCGCAACTACGGCGGCCCGAACGGCCTGCCCGAGCTGCGCGCGATCTTCGCCGACGCGCTGCGGGTCCCCGTGGCGCAGCTGCTGGCGCTCGGCAACTCCAGCCTGACGATCATGCACGACACGATCGCGCAGGCGCTCCTCCACGGCGTTCCGGGCGGGGAGCTGCCGTGGGGCCGGCAGTCGATCAGCTTCCTGGCGCCGGTGCCCGGGTACGACCGGCACTTCACCATCGTGGAGCGCTTCGGCATCCGGATGATCCCGGTGCCGATGAACGAGGACGGCCCGGATGTGGAGGCCGTCGCCTCCCTGCTGGCCGCCGACGACAGCATCAAGGGCATGTGGTGCGTGCCCGTCTACTCCAACCCGACCGGCGCCGTCTACAGCGAGGAGGTCGTGCGCGCGCTCGTCTCGCTGCCGGCCGCCCCCGACTTCCGGCTGTTCTGGGACAACGCCTACGCCGTGCACCACCTGAGCGACGACCGCCCCGCGCCGATCGACGTGCTGGCGCTGGCTGCCGCGGCCGGCAACCCGGACCGGCCGCTGGTCTTCGCCTCCACCTCCAAGGTGACCTTCCCCGGAGCAGGCGTCGCCTTCTTCGGCGCCTCGGAGGCCAACGTGGCCTGGTTCCAGCACAACGCGACCGCGCAGAGCATCGGGCCGGACAAGCTGAACCAGCTGCGGCACGTCCAGCTGCTGAAGGACGCGGCAGGGCTCTCGACGCACATGGAGAAGCACCGCGCCATCCTGGAGCCGAAGTTCGCCGCGGTCGACGCGGCGTTCCGCGAGCGGCTCGCGCCGTGGGGCGCCGGCTCCTGGAACGCGCCGAAGGGCGGCTACTTCGTCAGCCTCGACGTGCTCGACGGCAGCGCGAAGCGTGCGGTGCAGCTGGCGAAGGAGGCCGGGATCGCGGTCACCCCGGCCGGTGCGACGTTCCCGTACGGCGAGGACCCGCGCGACGCGAACATCCGCATCGCCCCGACGTTCCCGCCGGTCGCGGAGCTGCGGACGGCACTCGACGGGCTGTGCACGGCGATCCTGCTCGCGGAGGCGGAGACCCTGCTGGCCGGCCGGGACTGACCGTGACGGGCTGGGTCGTCCGCGCCAGCACAGAGGACGACTGGCGGGAGTACCGCGCGCTCCGGTTCGAGATGCTGCGGGACGCTCCGATCGCGTTCCTGGAGACGCTCGAGCACGCCCAGACCCATCCCGACGAGCACTGGCGGCGGCGTGCGGCGAACACCGGCTCGACGAGCAGGCTGTTCGCCGCGGTCGCCGACGACGGCCGGTGGCTCGGCAGCATGGGCGGCTTCCAGTCTTCGCCCGCCGCCGAGCCGTACCTCGTCGGCGTCTACGTCACGCCCGCGTGGCGCGGTCGCGAGCACGGGATGACGGATGCGCTCCTCGACGCGGTCATCGACTGGGCGCGGGGCCGCGGCGACCGCCTGCTGCTCGACGTGCACGAGCAGAACCAGCCCGCCATCCGTTCCTACCTCCGCCGCGGCTTCGCCTTCACCGGCCGCACCCAGCCCTACCCCCTGGACCGCTCCGCCCTCGAACGAGAGATGTCCCTCCCCCTCC
>NZ_JABFMV010000023.1 GCF_013359685.1 Leifsonia sp. C5G2 | reverse complement strand
CGCGAAGACTGCACGCCCGCACCGGCGTGTCGCGTGCAGTCTTCGCGGACTCGACGGTGGGGGGTGCATGGGTAGGCTGGGCGGACAGACGACGACGTGAGGGGGTGCGCGTGGCGGAGGACGACGGCCTCGCGATCAGGATCCGCGGGCTGCACAAGCGGTTCGGCGAGAAGATCGCAGTGGACGGGATCGATCTCGATGTCCCGTCCGGGAGCTTCTACGGGCTGGTCGGCCCGAACGGCGCAGGTAAGACCACGACGCTGAGCATGGCGACGGGCCTGCTGCGTCCGGACGCTGGCGAGGTGCTCATCCACGGCGTCGACATGTGGCGGCAGCCGCTGGTCGCGAAGGCCATGGTGGGCGTGCTGTCCGACGGCGTGCGGCTGTTCGACCGTCTCACCGGGCAGCAGCTGGTGGAGTACGCGGGCCTCCTGAGCGGGATGGACCGGCCGACAGCGCAGCAGCGCACGGCCGACCTGCTCCAGCTGCTCGACCTGCAGTCCGCCGGCGGCACACTGGTGGTCGACTACTCCGCCGGCATGACGAAGAAGATCGCTCTCGCAGCCGCCATGGTGCACGCACCCCGGGTGCTGGTGCTGGACGAGCCGTTCGAGTCGGTCGACCCGGTCTCGGCGGCGAACATCCGCGACATCCTGCGCACCTATGTCGACGGCGGCGGCACTGTCGTCGTGTCGTCGCACGTGATGGACCTGGTGGAGCGGATGTGCGACCACGTCGCCGTCATCACCGCCGGACGCGTGGTCGCGGCCGGGTCGGTCGACGATGTGCGTGCGGGCTCCACGCTCGAAGACCGCTTCGTCGAGCTGGTCGGCGGCCGCCGCGTCGGGGAGGGGCCGGAGTGGTTGCGACACTCGTAAGGCTGCGACTGCTCGTCCTCCGCAACTCGTTCCGCCGCAGCACCAGCCAGCTGGTCGCCGTCATCATCGGCGCGCTGTACGGCGCGGTGGGCCTCATCGTGGTGCTCGGTGCACTCGTCGGCCTGTCGTTCGCCCCCGCCGAGGTCGCCACGACCGCCGTGGTGCTGGCAGGGTCGGCCGCGGTTCTCGGCTGGGCCGTGCTCCCGCTGCTGCTCTCCGGTGTGGAGCAGACGCTCGACCCCGGGCACCTCGCCGTCTACCCGATCGCGCTGCGCCCGCTGATGATCGGGATGCTGCTGAGCGGCGCGGTCGGCGTCGCCGGCGCCGCGACGACCATCGCCTCGCTCGGGACTGCCCTGCCCTGGCTGCGATCGCCCGGTGTCGCGGTCGTCGCGCTGGTGACCGGTGTGCTCGGCGCGGCGACGTGCATCGTCGTGTCGCGGGCCGTCACGTCGATCGCGAGCGGGCTCGCGTCGGGACGCCGGTTCCGCGAGGCGAGCGGTCTGCTCGTGCTGATCCCCCTCATCCTGGCCGGCCCGATCATCATCGGCATCACGAGCGGGCTGCGCTCGTCGGCGGACGCCCTCCCCTCGGTCGCCGCGGGTCTCGGCTGGTCGCCTCTCGGCGCGGTGTGGGCCGTGCCGGGAGCCGTGGCCGCAGGCGACCCGCTCGGCGCGCTGCTGCGCCTGCTCATCGCCGTGGCGACGTTCGTCGTGCTGTGGTTCGTGTGGCGGTGGGGGCTCGAGCGTTCGCTCGTGACGCCGACGCGGGCGTCCGCGCGCGTGCGCGCACCGGGCAAGTCGGGACTGTTCGGCATCCTGCCCGGGACGCAGGCCGGCGCGATCGCCGCCCGCTGCCTGACCTACTGGTTCCGGGATCCGCGCTACCTGCGCCAGCTGCTCGTCATCCCGCTGTTGCCCGCAGTCATGCTGTTCTACTCGAGCATCAACCACTCGAACGGCTACCTGTTCGCCGCAGGCCCCGTCGTGGCGTTCGCGCTGGGCATCGGGATGATCGCCGACGTCTCGTACGACTCCACCGCGTTCGCGCTGCACGTGTCGAAGGCGGTGCCGGGTCGCGCCGACCGCTGGGGGCGCGCGGCGGCGATGCTCACCTTCGGGGTGCCCGCCGTGACCATCCTCTCCCTCGGCGCCGCCGCGGTCGAGGGCGACTGGCTGCCCGCCCCCGGCCTCCTCGGGCTCGCGCTCGGGATGCTGCTCAGCGGCGCGGCCGTGTGCTCGGTGACCTCGGCGCGCTTCGTCTTCCCGGTGCCGGAGCCCGGCGACAACCCGTTCCGCTCGCGGCCGGGCGCGAACATCTCCCTGATCGGGCCGACGTTCGCCGCCTGGGGCGTCATCGCCGTGCTGTGCCTGCCGGAGATCGTGCTGCTCGTGGTGTCCCTGGTCACCCGCGAGGCCGTGTGGGGCTGGCTGGGCCTGGCCGCGGGCGTGGTGCTCGGCATCGTGCTGCTCGTCGTCGGCGTGCGCCTCGGCGGCCGCCTGCTCGACGCCCGCGCCCCCGAGCTGCTGCAGCAGCTGCGCAAGGACGGCTGACCGCCGCATCCATGGGCCGCGACACGCCGAGTGGTGACTCATTGCGGTTATCCGCGACGAGTGGTGACGAGATGTCGCAACTCGGGTCAGGGGGCGAGCGTCTGCTCGCAGGCGAGCAGGGTCACGCCGACGCTCCAAGCGTGCGAGAGCGTCAGCAGCATCCCCTTCGGCTGGAAGCAGGCAGTCTGGTAGTACCGTTCGCTCACCATGCCGCGGTAGGCGTTGAAGTCGCCGTCCTCGCGCGCGATGAACTGGCGGAAGCAGGCGAGCGTCTCGTCGGCCAGGTCGGCGTAGTGCGGGTCGCCGAGGGCGGCGGACAGCTCGCGCAGTTCGGCCGTGCAGACGAGGCCGTAGGCGTGCAGGTGCTGGTTCGACGGGGACGCGTTGTCGGCGCCGCGCGTCCGGAACCCGTACGCCCCCAGCAGCGTGTGCTCGGGGAAGGCGACGTCGTAGCTGTAGCGGAAGGTCAGCATCCAGTCGGCGGCACGGCGGGCCACGTCGAGCCAGTGCGCGTCCCCGGTCGCGCGGTGCAGCGCGACGTACGCCATGACGGCGGCGTAACCGTCTTCGGAGGTCGGCGCGAGGTCGACGTCCTCGGGGGCACCGTGGATGAACTCGCGGTCGACGAACTGCTCGTAGTAGCGGCCGGCGGCCAGGGCGGCCGGGAGGTAGCGCGCGTCCCGGTCGACCGCCTCCACGAGCGCCGCGATCCAGGTCAGGCCGGAGGCGCCCGACCACGACAGCACCTCTCCCGTCTCGGCGTGATGCACGGATCCGAGGTTGCCGTCGGCGCGCTGCCGGCCGGCGACGACGTCGAGGTTGGAGCGGATGGCGTGCTCCCACTGGTCGTGCGGCGTGAGCGCCTGCGCCCGCACCAGGAACAGCGTCGCCTCGGCGAGGGTGCGCGAGTGGAGGCCGCGCTTCAGCTCGGTCCAGCTCTGCGTCCAGCCGCTGTCGCGGTACCAGACGCCCCAGAATGTGCCGGAGGGCGAGAGGGATGCGGTGACGAAGTCGATGACGCGCCTCGCCGCATCCACCTCCTCCCGCCGGGAGGTGCGCAGCCCGTGCGCGAGCAGCGCGTACGCCCACGGGATGCCGCTGACCCAGCCGACGTGCATCGCCTGCCGGTCGACCGACTTGCCGTCGCGTCCGCTGACCTCGCGGTCGAACCCGACCGTCTCCAGCAGCACGCCGGGTTCGGGGTCGTAGTGCCAGGTGAGGAGCCCGTCCGCGGTGAGGTCGGCGGCGGTCGCGACATCCACCCACGGGTCGAGCGGCGCGACGGGCGCGGACTCGGCGTGCAGCGCGCGCAGGACGGGGGCGTAGGCGTGGCGGGACGGGTCGAGGGCGAAGACGCGCACGCTCAGCGTGACCGTCCGCCCCGGTTCGAACCGGTACGACGCCACGTCGGCGGGCCGCGGCTCGGCGTCGCCGTAGTACGTGACCGGGTACTCCCGGTACGGGAAGCGCAGGCTCACCGTCGCGTCGCCCCACTCGGCGTCGTGCGCGAGGCCCAGCCCGGTGAGGCCGAGCGCGGTGGTCTCGTCGGCGGCGAGCGCGACACCACCGCGGCCCGGTCCCGCCCACGCGAACACCGCGGGGGTCGCGGCGCGGTCGGCGCGGAACTCCCACGCGTCGCTCACCAGCGCCTGGTGCTGCTGCGCGGTGTTCGCGCCGATCTCGAACCGCGGGAAGGCCCGGGTGTTCTCGGCCGGCCGGTTCTCGCCGTAGAAGGCGCCAGGGATCAGCCACCACGGGTCGTCCGCCCCGCGCACGGGAGCCTCGACGACGACAGACCCGTGCACCGCAGCGTCCCCGGTGCACGTGACGTGGATGCTGAGCCGCCACCCCGGGTCGGCGTCGGTCCACTCCTCCCGCACCTCGACCGACTCCGCCGCGGCGCCGACGACGCTCACCCGCACCTGGGGCCGGGCGTTCACGGCAGCGGGCGCTCGATCAGGTCGACCTCGCGCACGGGCTCCGCCGGGTCGGCGGGGACCACGAAGGTGCGCAGCTGCGACGGTCCGAAGTCCTGCTCGATCGTCCGTCCGAGCAGGGGGAGCTCGATGCGCGAGCGCCCGGCCTCTCCGCGGGTCTCGACCGCACGCACGACGACGTCGGCGCCGCCCGGCGCGTCCGTCGCATCCTCGGTGCCCTTCAGCGCCGTCACCATGACGGACCCGCCGCCGTCGCCCGCGAACGAGTGGACGGGCGGGAGGTCGCCGTCGTGGAACGACTCCTGCATCGCCCGCACCGGGTTGCCGAGTACGAGCGCCCGGCGGACCGGGTCGGCCGTGCGCCAGTCGCCGGCGTGCGGGACCAGCTCGTAGCTGAACCGCTGCACGCCCTGATCCTGGAAGGAGTAGATGCCCTCCGGGTCGAGCAGCCGCGGGTCGTGCCACGAGTAGACGGGGCTGCGGACCGCGGTCACGCCGATGCTCGGCTCCTCGCCCCCATCCTGCGAGCCCGGCGACACGTCGTAGGCGTGCTTGTTCGTCGTGATGACGGTGAGGCCCGCGGCGGCGCCGTCGACGGTCCCGGTGAGGTCGACCCACGACTGGGCCGGCTCCTCCGCGCCGTCGACCGGGCGCTCCAGGTGCCCGAAGGGGATCTCGTAGGTCGCCGTCGGGTCCTGCAGCACGGTCGGGAAGCGCAGCTTCAGCAGGTGCGCCTGCTCGCGCCAGTCGAGGGTCACGTTCACCCGCAGCACGGGCGAGTCGTGGTCGAGGATGAGCTCCTCCACCAGCGTGGAGGAGCCCCACGCCCGCTCGACGCGCACGCGCGAGCGCAGCGGCCCGGTCTCGCGGACGACGATGCGCTTCAGCTCCATCGTCGCGCCCGGCCAGGCGTACGAGATCACGCGGTGGCCCCAGGTGTCGGTCGGATCGTCGTTGATCTGGGTGTGCTGCGTGCCGTCGACGCCGGCCATCACATCCACGCCGGTCGCCTTGACCAGGTAGGAGGAGATCCAGCCGGTCTGCTGGTCGATGCGGATGCGGACGTGCTCGTTCTCGAGCGTGTCCTGCGTGACGGTGAGTCCACCGCCCGCGCCCGGACCCGAACCGGGGCGCAGACGGTAGAGCCGGTACCCCAGTGCCGGGACCTCGGCACGGAACACGACGGCCCCGCGCGAGACGTCGTCGGTGGTCGCGGTCGACTGGGAGTTCTGGAAGACGACGGGATCCCCGTTCTCGTCGACCACGTGCACGCCGCCGCGCTGGGCGCCGTACTGGAAGTCGACATCCACCGACACCGGCCAGGGGTGCGGGTTGAAGACGAGCACGGGCTGCGTGCCGTCCTCGCGGTCGACCTGCACCTGCCGGGCGAGGATGTTGTGCGCCCGGGTGACGATGCGCTTGGAGATCGACACGGCCTCGCCGAGCTGGTCGCGGGCGTCGTCGTACGACGGCTCGATCGCCGAGCCGGGCAGGATGTCGTGGAACTGGTTGAACAGCACCTGCTTCCACGCCGTCTCCAGCTGCTCGCGCGGGTACTCGACGCCGTCCGACGCGGCGACGACGGCCGCCCAGCGCTCGGCGTTCAGCACGGCGAACTGGGCGCGGCGCTGCCAGGCCTTGATGCCGGAGTGGGCGGAGTAGCATCCCGGCGCGTGGTGCTGCAGATCGTCGCGGCGCACCGGCAGGGCGTCGAGGAACGCCTCGCCCCGGCCGAGCACCTCGTCGAAGTACGTGCGCGGTGAGGACATCGTCATCCTTCCGAAGGAGCCCATCCGGTCGTAGCGGTGGATGGACTCGATGTTCGCGATGGTCGGGCCGCCGCCGTGGTTGCCCACGCCGTAGAACACCATCGCCGTGGCGTTCTCGCCGAAGCCGACCGTGCGGTCGAGCGACGCGAGCGCCTTCTCGGTCTGGCCGTCGACCGAGCCGGGCGGGCTGCAGTACTCGAACGGGATGCGGTACGCCAGCAAGCGGGAGCCGTCGGGGGCCTCCCACCAGAACAGGCTCGGGGCGAGGTCGGACTCGTGCGGTCCCGGGCGCAGGAACGTGTACGAGTCCATGCCCTGACCGCGCAGGATCTGCGGCAGCATCGCGTTGTGGCCGAACGGGTCGACATTCATGCCGACGGTCGACGGGATGCCGAAACGCGACTGCAGGTACCGCTGGCCGTAGAGGCCCTGGCGCACGAAGCTCTCGCCCATCGGCATGTTGTTGTCGGGTTCGACCCACCAGCCGCCGACGTTCACCCAGCGGCCCTCGGCGACGCGGCGCTTGATCTGCTCGAACAGCTCGGGGTCGGACTCCTCCACCCAGCTGAGCAGCACGATCTGGTCGCAGGTGAAGACGAAGTCGGGGTACTCCTCCATGCGGTGGATGGCGGACCAGAAGGTCGCACGGGCCTCCTGGTAGCCCTCCTGCCACGGCCACAGCCACACCGGGTCGAGGTGGGCGTTGCCGATCATGTGGAGGGTGCGGTCGGGCGTCGCGGTCGGGCGCGGCGCCTGCGGGAGGTCGCGGGGCTGCGTCCCCGCCGGTGCGTTGGCGACCGGCGCGGACCCCGCGGACCCCGCTGCGTCGACGGCGGCGCTCACCCTCTCGTGCTGCGCCGCGTCCGTCGCCGTCTTCTCCGGAGTTTCTCCACCTGTCCGCGGCGTGTCGACGAGAGAAACTCCGGAGCTCTCGGCTGGACGGGTCTCAGGGTCGGTCACAGTGCGTACTCCTCGTCGTGGGCGGCCCACGCGTCCACGATCTCGGAGAGCACGTGGAGCATGAACGTGTGGAATTCCTGGATCCTCGGGGTGGTCGTGGACGGGCTCAGCAGCGCGTAGTCGGCGAACTGCTTCGCCGGGCCGCCGTCGCCCCCGCCGAACAGCACCGTCGTCGCACCGGCCGACTTCGCCGCTTCGAGCGCTGAGACGATGTTCGCACTCCGGCCGCTCGTCGTGAAGGCCGCGACCACATCGCCGGGGCGGGCGAGGCCGAGGACCTGCCGCGAGAAGACGTCGTCATAGGAGTAGTCGTTGGCGATGCAGGTCATCGTGGTCGGGTCGGTGCTCAGCGTCACCGCGCCGAGCGGCCGGCGGTCGCGCTTGTAGTGCCCGATGATCTCGCCGGTGAAGTGCTGGGCGTCGGCCGCGCTGCCGCCGTTGCCGAAGGTGTACAGGATGCCGCGCTGCTCGAACGCGTCGCACAGCACCTTCCCGACCTCGCGCAGCGCCGGCAGCAGCTTCTCGCCCTGCTCGGCGACCTCGATGTGCGCCTGCAGCTGCTCGCGCATCCACTCAGCCACGGTTGTCTCCCTTCGGGGCGAGGCCGGCACCGGCGCCCGCAAGCTGGTCGAGGCGGTCGAACGCGACCGCACCGGCGCCGACGACGCACACGACGTCGCCGAGCTCGGCGAGCACGACGGTGGATGCGGCGGCCGCGGGCGGCATCGCGGAGGCGGCCACGCGCTCCCGCACCGGGACGACAAGGGCGTCGCCCGACCGGGTGACGCCGCCGCCGAGCACGACGAGGTCGGGCTCGAAGACGTTGACCAGGTCGGTCAGGGCGGTGGAGAGGACGTCGACCGTCTCCTCCCAGAGCTCGGTGGCGAGCGGGTCGCCCTCCGCGGCGGCGGCGACCACGTCCTCCGCACGGACGGTCGGCAGCTGCGCGAGGGCAGAGTCCTGCCCACGCTCGGCGACGGCCTCGCGGGCGCGCAGGGCGATGGAGGTGCCGGATGCGTACCCCTCGAGGCAGCCGCGGCGGCCGCAGAGGCAGGGGCGGCCGCCGGTGCGGACCATGACGTGCCCGAACTCGCCGCCGTTGCCGGCCGCGCCGCGGTGCAGCCGCCCGCCGATGACGGCGCCGCCGCCGATCCCGGTCGAGATCGTCAGGTAGACCATGGTGTCGGCGTCGCGCGCCGCGCCGTAACGGAACTCGCCGAGGGCGCCGGCGGTGGCGTCGTTCTCGAGCACCGCGGGGATTCCGAACTCGCGCTCGGCCAGCTCGACGATGGGCAGGTCGACCCAGCCCGGGAGGTGCAGCGGGCCGGTCAGCACGCCGGTCGTGGCATCCAGCGGTCCGCCGCAGGAGATGCCGACGGCCTCGACGCGGAGTCCGGACTCGGCGATCGCCCGGTGTCCCATCTCGAACAGTCTGGGAACGATTACACCCGGACCCTCTTCCCGGCGCGTGGGTTCGACGGTGAGTGCGTGGGTTCGTCCATCCTCTGTGACCACACCGACGGCGAGCTTGGTGCCGCCGATGTCGAGCGAGAGGACGGCGCGGGGGCCGTTTGCCATCATGTCCTTCCGGGGATGCACGACCGCGCCTGCGCTGGTGGATCGTGTGGGATCGTTCCCACAGATACTAGGGCGAGCGGGGCAGGCGGGTCAACACGGCAAGGCCCTTCGGGCGCGGCGCGCCTCCCCCTCGCGCAACCCCATCCCGATCACTGAGGTGCTCGTCGTTGCGCCCGTCCACGGCGTGTCGCGCGCAACTGCGAGCACCTCAGCGGAAGGAGTGGAGGGGGTTGTGGAGGGAGGGGTCGGCGGGTAATGTACAACCGTATGGTTGTAGGTGAGCTTTCGGATGCCGAGGTGGATCGCATCTTCCACGCGCTGGCGGATGCGACGCGGCGGGACATCGTCGCGCGGTCGCTGCGTGGAGAGCACTCGGTGAGCGAGCTCGCCGGGCGCTACGAGATGAGCTTCGCCGCCGTGCAGAAGCACGTGGCCGTGCTCGAGCGGGCCGGCCTCGTGCGGAAGGCCGCCCGCGGACGCGAACGCGTGGTCAGCGGCGACCCGGAGACGATCCGGCGGGCGGCGCAACTGCTCGACCGCTTCGAGGAGATCTGGCGGCACCGCGACCTCGCGATCGACGGCATCCTCACCGCAGAGACGAACGACACCGACGAAAGGACGGGCCGATGACCTTCATCGAGTCGACCAAGGACACGGACGCGCTGACGCTCACGATCGTCACCGAGTACGACGCGCCGCGCGAGCGGATCTGGCAGCTGTGGTCGGACCCGCGACAGCTCGAGCGCTGGTGGGGCCCGCCGGGGTATCCGGCGACGTTCGAGGTGTTCGAGTTCGAGCCGGGTGGACGCGCGACCTACTACATGACCCTGCCCGAGGGCGGGAAGGCGTGGGGCTGGTGGCGGATCGTCGAGATCGAGCCGACCGACCGCATCGTCGTCGACGACGGCTTCGCCGAGGAGGGCGGCGCCCCCGCGCCCGGCGAGCCCGGCCGCATGACGACGACCTTCGAGGAGCGCAACGGCCGCACCCGCATGACCATCCTCTCCCAGTTCGCCAGCACCGCCCAGATGGAAGAGCTCCTCACCATGGGCCAGGAGGAGGGCATGATCCAAGCCCTCACCCAAGTAGACGCCCTCCTCGCGCCCTGACCCACCCACCGTCGAGTACACCAAGACTGCACGCGACACGCCGGGCGACCGTGCAGTCTTCGCGGACTCGACGGTGGGGGTCAGGGGGCGTCGAGGAAGGCGAGGAGATGGGGGAGGGTGCGCGTGAGCGGGGCGGGGTCGCCGGCGGCGGCCAGGAGTTCGCCGAGGTAGTCGCCGTGCGAGCCGGGGACGATGAGGAGGCGGGCGCCGGGCAGCAGGGCGGCCAGCTCCACGAAGTGCTCCGGGCTGACGACGTCGTGGTCGGCTCCGACGACGAGGGTCGGCGCGTGGACGGACGCCAGCAGCTCGTCGGGGAAGTCCTGGAAGCCGAGCATCAGCTCCCGGTCGAGCTCGAACATCCGCCTGGCGTGCTCGGGGTCGCGGCTGACCGCGAGGTCGGCGGCCCGGTACGGCTCGGGCAGGTCGTCGAACGTCCCTGCTTCCAGGCCCTCCCAGAAGCCGTCGATCATGCCCGACCGACGCACGGGGGCCGACGCGGCGATGAGCCTGCGCACCGCCGACGGATGCCGCGCCGCGAGCTGCAGCGCGACCTGACCGCCGTTGCTGAAGCCGAGCACGTCCACCGGCCCGAGCCGCAGCTCGGCCAGGACGGCGGCGACGTCGTCCGCCGACCCCTCGAAGCTCGCCGGGCGATCGCCGGGGATCGTACGTCCGTGCCCCTGCAGCTCGACCGCGAGCACCGACCGGGTGGGCGCGACGCGCGGCAGCAGCATCCCCCAGTTGCTCTGGATGGTCGAGCCGCCGCCGTGGATGAGCAGCAGCGGCGGGCGCGGAGAGTCCGGGTCGCCGTGCCATTCGCGATGCAGCGGGATGCGGTCCACGCCCGAAGGCTAACCGAGCGTCTCCCCGCTGTCGAGGGCCGCGACGACGTCCGCCACCGCATCCCCCGCCTGCCCGTACCGCACGGCGCCCACGGTGACGTCGGCCGCGAGCCGCTGCCGCTTCTGCGGCGCCTCGCCCGCGCGCACCGAGAATCGCAGCCGCACGGTCTCCCCCGCGCCGGCGACGACGGATGCGGGTGACGGGTCGCTCCACCCCTCCGGGGTGACAAGCCGCGCCACGGCCTCGCGCGCGTCGTCGTACGGGTTCACGACGACGACCTCGTACTCCAGCGGCGCGCCGGCGGGCACGCGCTGGTAGAACGGCTCCACCAGCACGAGGTTGCCGTCGGCCGGGGGCTGCATCCCGTCATCCGGCAGCAGTCCGTCGTGGATGGCGGCCAGCTCGTCGCCCTGCTCGGTGAGCAGCTGCAGGTAGTCCTCGTCCACCTCGCGGCCCTGCCAGTGGCCGGTGATCATCAGACCGGGCGCCACCCGGCGGTACAGCGCGGCGCTCTGGATGAAGTCGTCTCGGCGGAACCGGTTGCGGTACTGGTAGTTGAGGATCTCGCGCTGCACGCCGAGCCGCCCCTCGGCTGTCTGCTGGTCGCCCGTCGCGAGGACGCGCACGCCGTCCACCTCGAACTCGAACGCGGCGGCGTAGAGGGTGTGCCCTGGCAGCTCGTGCGTGGTGATCTCGTACTCCTGCCAGCGCACGGTCTCGCCGAGGCCGAGCACGCGGTCGGCGGGGATGGGCTCGAACCACTGGCACGGCAGGTCCGTCCGCATCGGGTCGGCCATGATCGGCGCGACGTTCTCGGGGAGCCACACCTCGGTCCCCTCCACGTCGCGCAGCAGGTTGAGGCCGGCGATGTGGTCGTCGTGGTAATGCGTGCCGAGCACGACCTCCACCGAGGTGACGCCGAAGTCGCGCTTCAGCGCGGGCAGCGACGCCAGCCACGGGCGCCGCGCGGCCCGGTCGGTGCCCGCCGGCCAGCCCGTGGACATGTCGTACCCGTAGTCGATGAACAGGGCCGCGCCCGAGTCGCTGAGCAGCACGTACACGCACGAGTTGGCGGTGCGGTTGAGCAGCAGGTGGTCGGTCAGGCGCACGAAAGGACGCTCGAGCCAGTCGCGCAGGTCCCACGGGCGGGTCCGTCGCGAGTCGACGTAGCCGCTCATCCGGGTCGCCAGCTGCTCCAGTGCGTCCACCGCGTCGGGCATCGGCTCGCCGTGCGACGGGAGCAGGACGGCCGGCTCCTCCTCCTGCAGCAGCAGGCAGGAGAGCACGTTCATCGCCGGGCCCTCGTTCTCGGTGTAGGACCACTGGGTCGCCGCCAGCGACCAGACCTTGCCCGGGCCGTAGATGAGGTCGCCGGTGAAGGCGACGCGGGCGTCCCCGCGGTCGACGAGGTAGGTGACCGAGCCCATGGTGTGGCCGGGCGTCGGCACGGTCTTCACCTCGACGCCGCCGAAGCGCGCGGTCCGGTACTCCGGAACCGTGCCGGCGACGGACACCGGGTCGAGCAGCGAGAAGCGGTCCTGGCGCAGGTTGTAGTCGTTGTAGAGCGCCCGCGCCGACCACATCTCGTCCACCCGGGCGAACAGGTCCTGCTCCACCGGGGGCACGAAGATCGGGATGCCGGCGGCGACGGCCCGCGGAAGGCCCTGGCCCTGGTCGCGGTGGTGGTGCGTCATCAGCACCGCGTCGAGCGAGGTCAGCCCGAGCTCGCCGAGGTGGTCGAGCACGTCGCCCGAGCCGAAGTCGATCGCGATCGCGCCGCCCGCCTCGGGGGTCGCTCCCGAGCCGGGCATGACGACGTAGACGTTGCACGTGTCCACGAACCGGTGCACGCCCGGGGCGACCTCGGTGAACGCGCTCATACGGCGCTCGGCTCCCTCGCCGTCCGTTCGCCCCCGGCCCGCAGCGCGCGGTACTCGCGCCACAGCCCGGCGATCTCGTCGAGGTCGGCGTCGGTGACCGTCTCACGGCTGTTGTCGATGGACTCCACGTAGTAGAGCGCCGGCACGCCGAGCTGCGGCTGGATGCGGGCGTAGGCGAGCCACTCCTCCCGGTTCGGCATCGGCCACTGGTCGGTGTCGATGGCGTGGCCCGGAAGCGCCGCGGCCGCGATGTCGTGCCGGAACCGCAGCTGGTCGCCGACGGGCACCGGCTCGCCGTGCACGGAGTCCTCCAGCACGTCGTTGAGGCGCACCATGTCGGTGACGTCCGAGAACGACGGGTGGACGGTGTGGGTCACCACGAGCGCGTCCGGCTTCGCGGCCTTCGCGACCTCGTGAATGGTGCGCACGATCGCGTGCAGCGCGTTGATGCCCCAGACGTCGTCGGCGTGGGTGCGCAGGCCGACCCCGGACGGAGCGCGCTGCGTGAAGTCGACCTTGAAGCCGTCGGCGTCGAGGCCGTCGGGGGACACCATCCTGGTCACCTGCTCGGCGAGCGCCGCCAGGTACGCGGGGTTGGACGGGTCGACGGACACCGGCCGGCCGGCAGAGTCGCGCACGGTCAGCTCGGGCGGGAGCCCGGTCGGATCCCACGCCTTGAACCAGAGCAGGACGCGCTGGCCCTCGGCGTGACGCTCGTCGATCCAGCCGCGGAGGTCCGGCCACTTCTCGGTGTCGACGGTGTTGGTGCCGTAGTCGGCCTGCCAGCGGTCGTCGATGACGACGGTGCCCGGGTGGATGTCGCGCTCGGCCAGGCGGCGCAGCCAGCGGTCGTACAGGTGCTGGCGGGCGAGGTCGGGGGCGAACGCCGCGCCGGCGGGGAGGACGAAGCCGTCCGCGTTGTCGGTGGCGAGCTCCTCGCCCTCATGGCTCATCCGCACCGCCAGCGCGCACTGCGCGCCCCAGCCGCAGAAGATCGGCTCGTGCCACCAGTCGGCCTGCTCGGGCGCGGGAGCCGCCCAGCCCCGCTCGGCAAGGTCGTCGCGGTAGTCGCGGATCGCGGTGAGCGGCGCGCCCGCGGGGCGCAGCACGAACTCGGGGGACACCCATCCGCCGGCCCGCACGCGGGTGTGGCCCTCGTACGCGAGCCGCAGCAGGAAGCCGCCGTCGAGCGCGTCGTAGCGGTAGGTGGTGAAGCCGAGCTGCTCGATCGGTGCGACCACCGAGACGCCGAGCCAGTCTCCGACGGGCATGTCGGTGGGGCCGTGCGGGGCGTCGGCGGCGATGGCGGGGCGGCCGAGCGCGAAGACGAGCGGCGGCGGCGAGAAAATGCCGTGCAGGCGGCCCGGCTCGGCGTCGCCGACCACGCCGAGCTGCGCCTGCATGTTCGACAGCCGGACGACCTGGATGGGCTCGGTCGGCGTCGGCACGAACACCGACGGGAAGCGGATGCCGGAGCGGAAGGTGCCCGCCGCGCCCGACGGGAGAATCGCCTGCCCGCCGAACATGGTCAGGTCGGCGATGCGGGCGTCGTCGTCCTCGGTCGTCACCTCGACGTGCGCGCGGACCTCGCGCGCGGTGCACTGCAGCACGACGGCCTTGGTCGCCCAGGCGCTGGAGTCGCTGAGCACGGTCACCCGGACGCTGCCGTCGGCCTGCTCCTCCACGGTCACCGCGGTCGGGCCGGAGCTCTCGTCCGGGAGCCCGACCCTGTCGACGCTCGCCAGCAGCGACAGGTCGCTCCACAGCTCCCCGTGGGGGCCGGCGATCGTGGCGCGCGGGCGGGTGAGCGCGACGCCGAGCGTGTAGGCGGGGGCGACGAGCACGACCTCGGTCGCGCTGCGGGTAACGGTGATGTCCTGGGTGGTCTGCATGGTCCTCTGGCCGGGGGTCGGGAGGGGCGAGTGATGGGGACGGGGCGGGCGGGTCAGAGCGCGGCGAGCGCGGCGACGCCGTCGGCGGAGACGGTGCCGTCTGCGCCGGTGAGGTGCAGCCGGAAGGCGGGGGCGGGGGCGGGGGCGAACGACACGGCGAGTTCGGCGCGCTCGTCGCCGAGCGTCCAGTGCAGGCGGAGCGAGCCGTCCGATTCCACACCGTAGCCGAACTCGCCGCCGAACGCGGGATGGGTCGAGCGCAGCCGCACGAGCGCCAGCTGGGCGCGGGTCACGTCGGAGGCGAGCGCGGCCTCCAGCTCCTCCGGGGTGTAGACGTGCCGGTTTACGTCGCGGCCCTGGCCGGTGCGCTGGAACAGCGCGACGTCGTCGAGCCCGCCGAGCAGGCCGACGTAGTAGAGCTGCGGGCGGCCCGGCAGCCACAGCTGCACTGCCCGGGCCAGCAGGTAGCTCGTCGCGTCGGCGCCGAGGGCGGAGAAGAAGGTGGCGTTGATCTGGTGCGGGAGGCTCATCCACGCCGGGATGACGGACGCGATCGTCGAGTGGCCGTTCGTGGCCTCGGCGGCGCGCGCGAAGATGGCGGCCATCTCGTCCTGGTCGATGAGCCCCGGGCGATCGCCCGACGGACCGGCGTCGATGATGCCGATGCCGTCGTGCGTGTCCAGCACGGTGATGGCGTTCTGCGGGCGGATGCGGAGCCACTCGGCGAGGCGGTCGGAGGTCCCGGTGCCGAGGCTGTGCAGCAGGAGCGGCGCGAGGGCGAAGTCGTAGACGTCGTCGACGAGCGGCGCGATGGCGAGCTGCTGCGTGTAATGGGCGTGCACCTCCACAAGCACGCGGAGACCTTCGTCGCGGGCGAGCGCGACGATCTCGCGCACGAAGTCGAGCGTCTCCGGGGTCATGAAGCCGTCGGTGCCCGGGGTCTTCACCGCGTAGCCGACCGCGTCGAGGCGCACGGTGGTGACGCCGCCGGCGCGCAGGGTGGCGAGGATGCGGCGCAGGTAGGCGCGGGCGCGGTCGTTCGCCACGTCGAGGTCGACCTGGCTGGGCATGAACGTCGTCCACACCAGGCGGCGTCGGCCGTCGGCCATGCGGTACGCGGTGAACGGGAGGCCGGGACGCGGGCGGTAGAACGCCGTGATGTCGGACTCGGACGCGCCGTCGGGGAACACCGTGTCGAAGGTGAGGAACATCCCGTCGTGCGGCGACTGGTCGCCGTGGGCCAGCCAGTCCACGAACTCGGCGGACTCGCTGGAGACGTGGTTGACGATGAGGTCGGCGGTCACCTCGCGCTCGGCGGCGATGGCACGGACGTCGTCCCAGGTGCCGAGCCGGGGGTCGACCGCGGCGTGGTCGCTCGGGTCGAAGCCCGCATCGGCGCCGTCGAACGGCACGAAGAACGGCAGGATGTGCACGCCGGCGAAGTCGCGCAGCGGTCCGTCGAGCACCTCGCGGAGGCGCGGGAGGTCGCCGCCGAGCCGGTCGGCGTAGGCGAGCAGGTCGACGCCGGTCATGACGATGCTCCGTTCTCGGTATCGAGGGTTCCGCCGGACCCGGGGGCGGCCGGCCGGTTCGCGCTGGCGTCCGGCCTTCCCGGGTCCGACGGGGTCAGAGTCTCCGCCAGCAGGGCGACGCCGCCTGCCGGGGAGGTGAGCACGGGGATGGCGACGCCGGCCGACTCCGCGGCGGCGGCCATCGAGGCCTGGGCGAGCACGATCACGTCGGCGCCCGCATCAGCTGCGGCAGCGCGGACGGCATCGGCGATGAGCCGGTCGTGCCCCGCCTGGTCGCCGCCGGCGCGGGCCGCGGCCGCGCCCTCGACGACCGTCGCGGTCACGCTCGCGTCGACACCGCGCGCCGCCGCCTCCCGCTCGATCAGCCGCGTCGTCGGCCCCAGCGTCGCCGTGTTGGTCGCCAGCACCGCCACCCGTCCCGAAGCCGTCTGCTCCTGAGTTGTTCGACCGCCCGACGGCGTGTCGGGTCGAACAAGTCCGGAGCTGATGGCTGGGGACGGGAGGGACGCGATGGCTTGGGCGGCCATGGGGGCGTCGACCCGGAGGATGGGGATGGTCAGGGATTCGGCGGCCTGCTCGGCGGCCTCTCCGATGGAGGAGCAGGTGACGAGGACGGCGTCGGCGCCGGATTCCTGCAGGTGACGGAGGTGGGAGGCCACGCGGGACCGCACGGCGGACGTGACGCCCTCGGCGATGGCGGTCTCCAGCATCCACGCGTCCACGATGTGCTCGCGCTGGGCGCCGGGCACGGCGTCCGCGACGAGCGCGTCGAAGGTCGCGGCGAGGGCCGGGACGGTGTGCAGCAGTCCCGCGATCATCGCGCCTGCCGCCACGGCCGGGCCTCGCGGTCGACGACCTCGATCAGAGCCTCGAGACGCGGGACGGACAGCTCCCGCAGCGCGGACGGCACGTCGTCGCGCCCGACCACGTCGCTCCACAGCGCGCGGCCGGCGAGGAAGCCGCTCGCGCCGGCGCGGCAGGCCGCCTCGACCGCGGGCAGGAACGCCGGACGGTCCACGCCCTGCGACAGCACGACCCACGGGCCGGTGATGGCGGCGTTCAGCCGCTCGCTCGCCTCCCGCTGCTCGGCCGCGTCGCCGGTGCCCGACAGCGGCACCTGCACCTTGTAGAGGCTCTGGCCGGAGGGCGAGAGTTCAGCCGCCGCCTCGCGGATCGCGTCGTCGAGGTCCCAGGTGCCCGCATCCAGCTCCTCCGGCGTCGCGCGCACCACGGGCTCGAGCACGGAGAGGACGCCGCGGGCGCTGCACTCGGCGACGAACCGCTCGACGAGACGCACCCGCTGCTCGCGCTTCGCGTCGCGGCGCCAGATGATAAGCAGCTTGAGGGCGGCGACGCCGTCCAGGTCGGTCTGCGTGAGCACGACCTCGTCGAGCGCGGTCTCCTCGACCGGGCCGCCGTCCTCCTGGGTGAGGTCGTCGGCCGCGAGGATGAGGCCGGTGCCGGCGGGGAGCACGTCGCGCACCGCCTCGAACCCGTAATGCCGGTCGATCAGGAAGCCCGACGCGAGCGGCCCGAGGGCCTCCGCGACGTCGAGCTTGAAGCGGATGAGGACCTCGTCGGAGGGGCGGCCGGCCCCGGCCAGGTCGAACATGTGGCGGAGGCTCTCGCGCTGGTCCATCGCCACCATCGCGAGCGCGCCGGAGGGGCGGGCGATGGCATCGAGGTCGAGCGCGGGACGGGAGGCGGTGTCGGTCATGCGGGTTCCTTGTCGTGGAGCGTCGCCGCCTCCACGAAGGCGTCCAGCAAGACCGGATCGCCCGCGGAGGCGGCGCTGTCGGCGCTGCGCAGGGGCAGCGAGGTCATGAGGCCGGCGACGCGGTGCGCGGCCAGCAGGGCGGCACCGGTGGCGACGGGTTCTGCGGAGTCCACCCGGCGCAGCGTGCCGCGAAGGATGCGCTGCTTGAGCCGCCACCAGCCGTCGTTGGCCGCTCCCGGGCCGCCGAGCACGGCGAGCTCGTCGCGGCGCGGGCCGGCGAGGCCGGTCTGGGCTGCGTCCATCCAGGCCAGCTGGAGGGCGAGACCGGCGAGGACGGCGACGAGCGTCGCGCCGGGGTCGGAAAGGCCTGGGTCGGAGGCCGCGCCTGCCAGCCGCACGAGCCGCGGCGCGGCCGCGGGGTCGGGCTGCGGCGATTGCCGGCCCCGCAGGTACGGGAGGAGGAAGGCGCGCACCGGGCCGTCGGCCAGCGCGGCGGCGTGCTCCAAGAGGTCGTGCCGGTCGGCGCCGGGCAGCAGCGCGGCGAACGCCCACTCGACCAGCGCTCCCGCGGTCGGGTTGCCCGCCAGCAGCGTCTCGTGGCGGCCGTCGACCGTGCGGGCGAGGCTCATGCCCTGGCGCCGCGCAGCCTCCCTGTCCACCTGGGATGCCACCCGCAGCAGTGCCTCCGCCGTGCCGACCGAGTCGGCGGCGTCGCCCGGCTCGCGCACTCCGGCGGCCCAGGCGCCGACCGCGTGGTCGTGACCGGCCGCGACGACCGGGATGCCGGCGGGCAGCCCGAGCGCCGCCGCGGCCTGTGGCGTGAGCCGGCCGGCGATGTCGCCGGGCCGCGCGACGCGCGGGAAGCGGTCCGAGGCGATGCCGGCGAGCGCCAGCAGGTCGGCGTCGAACGACTCGGCGAGCGGTTCGCCGGCGGCGGGCAGGCGGTACGCCATCGTGCGGGCGGCCAGGGTGTGGTCGGTGACGGCCTCGCCGGTCAGCGCGGCGACGACCAGTGCGTCCGCGCCGCGCCAGCGGGCGTCGGCGAGCCGCGCATCCCCCTGCTCCGCCAGCCGCAGCCAGTGCGTGAGCGGAGACTTCGCCGGGGCGGGGACGCCGGTCGCCGCGTAGAGCGCGTCCGCGCCCGCGGAGGCGGCCAGCCGTTCGGCCGTCGACGTGTCGCCGTCGGCCCAGCGCAGCAGGTCGCCGAGGGGTTCGCCGCCGTGCGCCGTGAGGCATCCGGTCTCGCCCATCGAGGCGACGCCGATCGCGGCGACCGGATGCGGGCTGTCGAGCACGACGTCCCGGATCGCGTTCAGGACCACGGCTTGGAGGCCCGCTCCGGTGCCCGGTGTCGGCACCGTCAGCGTGCGCTCCTCGCGCACGGCGTCGCCGAGGACGGCCAGGACCACCTTGGTGTTGGTGGTGCCGACGTCCACGCCGAGGGCGGCGAGAGGAGCGGAGGTCACATCCCCCATTCTGTTCACTTCTGAACATTCGAGTCAAGATTTGTCCGTTTGTTGACAAGCGCGGCGAACAGCCGGTTGGATGGACGCGTGCGCTACACCGACGCCCCCGCCCGCCGCGAAGAGCTGCTCCGCCGGCTCTCCGCCGAAGGCTACGTGTCCTCCTCGCGGGTCGCGGAAGAGCTCGGCGTCTCCGAGATGACCATCCGCCGAGACCTGCGCCAACTCGAGGGCGACGGCCTCGCCCGGCGCGTCGTCGGCGGCGCCAGCCTCCCGAACCTCGGCCACGGCCGCCCCTTCGACGAGCGCGCGGTCACCGGCAGCGGCGAGAAGCGCACCATCGCCGAGGCCTGCCTCGACCTGCTCGACGGCGCGGCCACGGTCGCCCTCGACGCGGGCACCACGGTCGCTCCGCTGGCCGGGATGCTGCAGCCCGGCACGACGATCGTCAGCCACTCGGCCCCCGTCATCCAGTCCGCCATCGAGCGCGGCGACGTGGAGCTCGTCGCCGTCGGCGGCGTCTACCAGGCCGAAACGCGCAGCTTCGCCGGCGCCGCCGCCCGCCGCACGATCGCCGAGTACGCGGTCGACGTCGCCGTGCTCTCGGCGACCGCCGTCGACACGACGGGCATCCTGTGCGCGAACTCGCTCGACGCCGAGCTCAAGCAGGAACTGGCGCGCACCGCTCGCCTGCGCGTACTGCTCGTGGACCACTCCAAGCTCGGTTCGCGCGCACCCATCCGCGTGGGCGGCCTCGACCTGGTGGATGTGATCCTCACCGATGCCGGGGCCGACCCGGACGACCTGAAGGCCCTGCGCGACGCCGGTGCGACGGTCGTCGTGGCCGGCGAGCACGCGCCCGCGCCCGCCGGCACCCCCGGCGACGGGTCGACCCTCGGCGACGAGACAGGGGTCGGCGTCTCGTGATGCGCCTCGGCGCCGTCGCCGACGACGTCACGGGCGCCTGCGATCTCGCGGGCCGCGTGGCCGAGGCCGGACTCCCCGCGACCGTGCTGCTCGGCACGCCGTCCGAGGCGCCGGAGGCGTTCCCGGCGGACGGTGCCGGCTGCGCGGTCGTCGCCCTCAAGATCCGCACCGCCCCGGTCGCGGAGGCGGTGGCCGCGGCGACGGACGCCGCGCGTCTGCTGCACGCGGCGGGCGCGACGCAGCTGTACCAGAAGTACTGCTCCACCTTCGACTCGACGGCCCGGGGCAACATCGGCCCGGTGGCGGATGCACTGGCCGGCGTCGCCGCGGCCGACGGCACGGCGGTCACCGTCGGCACGCCCGCGACACCGGGGTCGGGCCGCACGCAGTATCAGGGGAACCTGTTCGTCGACGGCGTGCCGCTCGCGGAGTCGCCGATGCGCGACCATCCGCTCACCCCCATGCGCGACTCCGACCTGGTGCGACTGCTGCGCCCGCAGACCGGGCGGCCGGTCGGCCTCGTGCGGTGGCAGGACGTGCAGCGCGGCTCCGACGCGATCGCTGCGGCCGTCGGCGACGGCCACACGCTGGTGGATGCGCTCACCGAGGCCGACCTCGACGCGATCGCCCGCGCGATGCTGCAGCTGGCCGACGAGCGACCGGTCGTCGCCGGAGGCGGCGCCGGGGTCGCGACGGCGCTCGCACGCGCCGCGGCCGACACCTCCGCGGTCGCACCCGCCTCCGCTCTCCCGACCGTGCCGGTCACCGGCCGCCTCATCCTCGCCGGCAGCGCCTCCGCCGCCACGCACGGCCAGATCGGCGCCTTCCCCGGCGAGCGCCTCGTGCTCGACCCGGTGGAGCTGGCCGCCGGCCCCTCCGCCCTCGACCGCCTCCGGGATGCGCTGGCCGCGCGCACCGACCGGCTCGCGCCCATCCTGATCCACGCCTCCCCCGACGTCGCCGCCGCCCAGGGCGAGCTCGGCGCCGAGCGCGCGGCCACCCTGCTCGAAAACGCGCTCTCCGCCCTCGCCGCCTTCGCCGTGCACGAGCTCGGGGTCAGCCACCTCCTCGTCGCGGGCGGCGAGACCTCCGGCGCCGTCACGGCCGGGCTCGGCATCGACCGCCTCCGCATCGGGTCTCAGGCCGCGCCCGGCGTGCCGTGGGCCGTCGCCGACAGCGCGGGCCGCACGGTCGCCGTGCTGCTGAAGTCCGGCAACTTCGGCGGCCCCGGGCTGTTCGCCGACGCCTGGGAGGTGGCGCCGTGAGCGAGGAACGCGAGGCCGAGGCCCGGAGAGCAATCGTGCGCGCCTGCCGCCACCTCTCCGCCGCCGGCCTGTCGCCGGGCAGCTCGGGCAACGTCAGCGTGCGCGTCGGCTCGCGCATCGTCGCGACGCCGACGGGTTCCTCGCTGCGTTCCGTCGTCGAGCACGAACTGGCCGCCACCCCGGCTGACCAGGAGGGCGCGCCGCGCC
Source organism: Leifsonia sp. C5G2 (assembly GCF_013359685.1). Classification (GTDB taxonomy): domain Bacteria; phylum Actinomycetota; class Actinomycetes; order Actinomycetales; family Microbacteriaceae; genus Leifsonia. The sequence goes on along the minus strand of NZ_JABFMV010000023.1, from coordinate 7,766 downwards.
CGACCAAGGAGCTGCCGCTGCACGCCGCGATGTACGCCGCGCATCCCGAGGCGACCGCCGTCGTTCACCTTCACTCGCCCTACGCCACCGCGCTCGCCTGCCTGCCGCCCGACGAGCGCGGCTTCGCCCCGCTCCCGCCGCTCACGCCCTACCGGGTCATGCGGCTCGGCGACGTCCCGCTCGTCCCCTACTCCGCGCCCGGCAGCGCGGACCTCGCCGCCGGCGTCACGGCCGCGGCCCCCGGGCATCCCGTCCTGCTGCTCGCGAATCACGGGCCGGTCGTCGCCGCCGCCACCCTGGACGCCGCGATCGACCTCGCCGAGGAGCTGGAGACGGCGGCCCAGCTCACCTTCCTGCTCCGGCAGGCGCCCTCGGTCGCGCTGGATGCGGCCGCCGTCGCCGCGCTGACACCGCCGGGGCGCTGAGCACGCACCCCCCGCCCCGCCGCACCACCCTCCCCCTCTCGAACCGCTCGACCCCCAGGAGCACCTCGTGTCCAGCGTCCGCGCTGCCCGTCCGTCCACCTCCGGTCCCGGCGACCGCCCCTCCGGCAAGCACCTCTCCTCCGTCCCGCGCTTCCTGCTCTGGCAGGCGGCGCGGCAGCCGGCCACGCTGACCGGCGGCGTCGTCTTCGGCGTGATCTGGATGCTGTGCCAGGCCGTCTGGCCGTACCTGCTCGGCCGCGCGGTCGACGAGGGGGTGTCCGGCGACTCGGCCCGGCTGTGGGTGTGGTGCGGCGCACTGCTGGGGGTGGCCGCCGTCCAGGCCGTCACGGGGATGCTGCGCCACCGCATGGCCGTCTCCAACTGGCTGCGGTCGTCGCTCGGCGTGGCGCGGCTGATCGGGTACCACTCGGCCGAGACCGGGCCGGCGATCACCGCGACCACCTCCTCCGGCGAGATCGTCGCGACCGTGAGCACCGACTCCCTGCGCCTCGGCGCGATGTACGAGGTGTCCGCACGGCTCTGCGGCGGTGTCGTCGCCTTCGTCGTCGTGTCGATCATCATGCTCAACGCCTCCCTGCCCCTCGGGCTCGCGGTCGTGATCGGCGTTCCGGCGGTCGCCGCGCTACTGGCCCTCCTCCTGCGCCCGCTGCGCAGCCGCCAGGCCGTCTGGCGGGAGGAGTCGGGCGGCCTGACCACACTCGGCGCCGACACGGTGGTCGGGCTGCGCGTGCTGCGCGGCATCGGCGGCGAGCAGGAGTTCGTGGAGCGCTACGCCCGGCAGTCGCAGCGCGTCCGCGCGGCCGGCGTCGGGGTCGCCCGGACGCAGAGCTGGCTGGACGGCCTGCAGGTGCTGCTGCCCGGCGCGTTCCTGGTCTTCATCGTCTGGTTCGGCGCGCACCTCGCCATCGACGGGAGCATCACGCCCGGCCAGCTGACCGCGTTCTACGGCTACGCGACCTTCCTGGTGCTGCCGCTGCGCACGGCGGTGGAGGCGGCGCAGACGTTCACCGCGGGCGTCGTGTCGGCGCGGCGCGTGCTCTCGGTGCTGCGCACCCGGCCCGCCGCACGCGACACGGACGAGGTCGCGGAGGCGCCCGCGTGGGGCTCGGCGATCGAAGACCTCGCGTCCGGCGTCGTCATCCAGCCCGGGCGCTTCACCGCCATCGTGGACGCCGACCCCGACGAGGCGGCCGGGATCGCGACGCGTCTCGGCCGGTTCGACGACGCCGTGCACCGCGAGGCGCCCGTGCTGTGGGGCGGTGTGGACCACACCCGCGTCCCGGTGAGGGAGGTGCGCGAGCGCATCGTCGTCAACGACGCCAACCCGCACCTCTTCGGCGGGAGGCTGCTCGACGGGCTCGACACGCTCCCGGTCCGCGACGACGAAGCCGGCCGATGGAGAGAGGGCGACACCTCCACCGGCCGCCTCCGCCGCGTGTCCGCCGCGCTCGACACCGCCGCCGCGACCGAGACGGTCGACGCGCTGCCCGAGGGCGTGCACGAGAGCGTCGCCGAGCGGGGCCGCACGTTCTCGGGCGGCCAGCGGCAGCGGCTCAGCCTGGCCCGGGCGCTGCTCACCGACGCCGAGGTGCTCGTGCTGATCGAGCCGACGAGCGCGGTCGACGCGCACACAGAGTCGCAGATCGCCGAGCGGCTGCGCCAGGCGCGCGACGGCCGCACCACCGTCGTCGTCACGGCCAGCCCGCTGCTGCTCGACCGGATGGACACCGTCGCCGTGGTGCGGAAGGGCCGCGTCGTCGGCACCGGCACCCACCAGTCGCTGCTGCGCCAGGAGGACGACCTCGGCGACCTCTACCGAGCCATCGTGTCGCGCACCATCAGCGCCGCCGAACCCGCCGACGGCGAGGACCTCGATGCGGCGTGGACCGGCTCCATCGACGCGCTGTGGACGGCCACCCACCCGGTGACCGCGCAACGGCCCGGCAAGACGAAACCGAAGAAGAAGTCGAAGCGGAACAGGAAGGGGAACGGCGATGCTGCTTCCGATCGCTAGCACCGCGACCGTCCGGGCCACCGGCGTCCGGCTCATCCGCCAGCACCGCGGGGCGCTCTCCGTCGTGCTCGTGCTGCACACCCTCGCGGCGGTGGCCGGCCTCGCCGGGCCCGCGCTCATCGGCGTGATCATCGACGGGGTCACCGGCCACACGCTGGTCGCGAGCGGCATCGACACCATCGCGCTCATCCTGCTCGGCGCCATCGTGTGCCAGGCGGTGCTCATCCGGTTCGCCCAGCGGCAGTCGATGGTGCTCGGCGAGGGCGTCTTCGCGCAGCTGCGCGAGGAGTTCCTCGCCACGGTCGCGCGCCTGCCGCTCTCCACCGTGGAGGCCGCGGGGACGGGCGACCTGCTCGCCCGCACCACCAACGACATCCAGTCGGTCGCGCAGACCGTGCGGTTCGGCGTGCCGCGCATCCTGGTCGCCGGCGTCACCGCCGTGCTGACCGTGGTCGCCGCGTTCCTGGTGAACCCGGCGGTCGCCGTCGCGATGTTCGCCGGGGTGCCCATCCTGGTGATCGCCGCCCGGTGGTACCTCAAGCGTTCGGGCCCGGGATACCAGCGCCAGCTGGCCTCGTACGCGACCCTCGGCGGCACCATCAGCGAGACGGTGGACGGGGTGCGCACCATCGAGGCGCTCAGCCTGGCACCGGCGCAGCGAGCGAAGATCGACGCCGCGCTGCGGGAGCGCCGCGACTCCGAGTGGTACACGCTGTGGCTGCGATCGTGGTTCTTCCCCAGCACCGACATCGCGTTCCTGCTCCCGGTGATCGTGGTGATCGCCTGGGGCGCGTTCCTCGTCGGCGCGGGAGCGGCCTCCATCGGCGCCGTCACGGCGGTCGCCCTGTACGCCATGCAGCTGGTGTCGCCCGTCGATGAGCTGATCAGCTGGCTGGACGAGATCCAGGTCGGCACCACGGCCCTCTCGCGCATCATCGGCGTCGCCGACGTGCCGGAGGACCGCCACGCGACCGGCGAGCAGCCCGCCGACGAGCACGTGATCGCCGAGGACGTGCGGTTCTCGTACCGCGAGGGCGCCGAGGTGCTGCACGGCGTCACGCTCGACCTCGCCGTCGGCGAGCGGCTCGCGATCGTCGGGCCGTCCGGCTCCGGCAAGTCGACCCTCGGCCGGCTCATGGCCGGCATCACCGAGCCGAGCGGCGGACGCATCGCCGTCGGCGGCGTGCGGCTGGTCGACCTGCCGCTCGACGAGCTGCGCAGCCACGTCGCCCTCGTCACGCAGGAGCACCACGTCTTCGTCGGCACCATCGCCGAGAACCTGTCGCTGGCCAAGCCCGGCGCGGGCCGCGACGAACTGGCGCGGGCCCTCCGGGTGGTGGATGCGCTGCGCTGGGTCGCCGCCATGCCGCTCGGCCTCGACACGGTCGTCGGCTCCGGAGGAGTCGTGCTCACCCCGGCGCAGGCGCAGCAGCTCGCGCTCGCCCGGCTGGTGCTGCTCGACCCGCACACGCTGATCCTGGACGAGGCCACCTCGCTGCTCGACCCGACGGCCGCGCGCGACCTGGAGCGGGCGATGAACCGCGTCCTGGAGGGGCGCACGGTGGTCGCGATCGCGCACCGCCTGCACACCGCGCACGACGCCGACCGCATCGCCGTGGTGCGCGACGGGCACGTGGAGGAGCTCGGCAGCCACGACGAGCTGGTGGCGGCGGGCGGAGCCTACGCCGAGCTGTGGGCGTCGTGGCATGGGGGCGGCCGATGACCGCGACGGCGCCGCTGGCGTGGCGCGGCGTGGTCGAGGGCTTCTACGGCGAGCCCTGGTCGCACGCCGACCGCCTGGCGTGGTTCGACCGGGCCGGCGGCCTCGGGCTCGACCACTACGTCTACGCGCCGAAGGACGACCCCTGGCACCGGGAGGAGTGGCGCGAACCGTATCCCGCCGACCGGCTGGCGTCGCTCGCGTCGCTCGCCACCGCGGCGGAGCAGCGCGGCGTGCGGTTCGTCTACGCGATCTCGCCCGGGCTGTCGATGCGCTACGACGACCCGGAGGAGCACCGCACGCTCGCGGCGAAGTGCCGCCAGCTGCTGGAGGCGGGCATCCACTCGTTCGCGCTGCTGTTCGACGACGTCCCGATGGACGAGCCGGAGGCGCTCGGCCGCGCCCACGGCGAGACGGCGGCGAGGTTCGAGCGCGGGTTCCTCCGGCCCGCCGGCATCGACGAGCCGGTGCTGCTGTGCCCGACCGACTACGCCGGCGTCGCCACGACGCCGTACCGCACCGGGCTCGCCGAGGCGCTGCCCGCGGACGCGCGGCTGTTCTGGACCGGAGCGGACATCGTGGTCGGCGAGGTCACGGCGGAGGACATCCGCCTTGCCGTCGAGAGCTACGGCCGCGAGCTGGTGCTGTGGGACAACTTCCCGGTCAACGACTTCGACCGCTCGCGCGTCTTCCTCGGCCCGCTGACCGGCCGCGCGACGGCCCCGGGCCTCATCGGCATCGCCGCGAACCCCATGGTGGAGGCGGCGGCGTCGCGGTTCGCGCTGCACACGGTGGCCGAGTGGGCCGCCGACCCGGAGGCGTACGAGCCTGCGGCTGCGGCCGGGCGCGCCTATGCGGCGGTCGCCGGCCCAGGCGAGGGCCTGCGCACTCTCGTGGACGCGTGCAGCGCCTGGCCTCCCGGAGCACCGCGCTGGCCGCTGCTCGACGAGCTGGTGTCGCACGAGCGGTGGGATGCGGTCGAGGCACTGCTGGGGCGCCTCGCCGACACGCACGCGGAGCCCGGGACGGCTCCCGACCTGGCGGCCCAGCTCGCGCCGTGGATCGCCGCCGCGCGTGCCGCAGGCGCCGCCGGGGTGCTCGCCTGCCGGGTGCTCGCCGCGGATACGGTCGACACGGGCGTCCCCGACGCGGATGCGCTCCTCGCCGCGCGCCGCGCGCTCGAAGCCGAGTACGCGGACGTCGCCCGCGGCGCCGTGCTGTCGCTGCTCGACGCCGCCGTCGAACGGCTGGGCGTCACCCCGCAGCGCGGCCACGGCGACGGCGCGCTCATCGCCGTGCTCACCGGCGCCAACCCGGCGCCAGGAGACCGCGAGCTGGTCGAGTTCCTCGGCGCCTCCGGCTTCCGCGCGCACCTCGGCGACGACCCCGCGGCCGACCTCCTGATCGTCACGCGTGCCGCGCCGGAGGAGCTCGCCGCGTCCGCCGCCGGACGACCGGTGCCGCTGCTGGCCTGGGGGCACCTGGTGCCGCTCGGGATGGCGTCGGCGTCCACCGTCCCGCTGTCGCTCGACCGCATCCACATCGCCGACGCCGGCCACCCCGCCGCGGACGGCCTCGACGGCGAGGTGGTCGTCTACCGCGGCCGGTCGAAGCTGACGGTCGGCGACCCACCCGACGCGGCGGCCGTGGTCGCGCGCGACCCGGAGTCGGGCCGCGCCGTCATCGGCATCACCCCGGCAGGCGCGACCCTCGCCGACGGGAGCACTGCACCCGCCACACGGGCCACGTTCTTCCTCGCCGCCGACGGCTTCGCCCCGTGGCTCGTGACGCCCGACGCCCGCACCCTCCTCCTGGCCACCATCCGCGACCTCCTCTCCGGCCCCTGACCCGCCGAGTCGCGCGCGTCGCGGCGGCTGTTCCGCCGGAATCGCGACCACACGGTGCGACTCGACCGGTCGGCCTCCGGCGGGAAGCGGCCTAGAGTGAAGCTGTAATGGCAGAGCTTCCTCCCGCATCCCTGTCCGACCAGCCCGAGCCCGTCGTCGTCACCAGCGACCGTGGCAGCGGCGTGCGCCGGCTCACCCGCGACGACGTCGTCAAGCGCAAGGGGCTGTGGACGCTGATCTCCGGCCCCTTCACGCCCCGCGAGTCCATGATCGAAGACCTCCTCGCGGTCCGTGACGCCCTCGACGAGGCCGGCATCGAGTACCTCCTGGTGCGCGACGACGACGACCGCCTGATCGTGGCGCTCGACCGCCGCAGGCGCAAGGAGGTCGCCGCGGCGCTCGCGCGGGCCTTCGCCGACGAGCCGTTCTACGCGCGCAGCATCGACCCCGAAGGGGATGCCCACGGCGACGACCTGCTCATCGCCGACGGCCGGCTCTCGCGCCGCAAGGCCGACATCCTGCGCGTCTACCGGCCGAGGCTCGAACCGATCGGCCGGCTGCGCTACGGCGCCGACACGGCGTTCCAGCTGGAGTTCTGGAAGTTCGGCGACGACGAGATCACCGCGCCGCGCGAGAACGCGCTGATGCGGCCGCGCCTCCCCCGCGGCGAGGCCGTCGAGGCCGAGGTGGAGCTCTACGGACGGCGCTGGCGCACCCTGCAGCACATGTTCGACCCGCTCTCCAGCGACATCCGGTTCGACATCGACATCGTGTTCTCGTGGGTCGACGGCTCCAGCGCCGAGTACCAGCGGCAGCGTGCCGCGCGGATGGCGTCGTACGTCGTCGGCGAGGGCGACGACAACGAGGCCAGGTACCGGCAGATCGACGAGCTCAAGTACGCGCTGCGCAGCGTCCACATGTTCGCGCCGTGGATCCGCAACATCTACATCGCGACCGACTCCCCGGTGCCGCCGTGGCTGGACCCGGAGCATCCGCGCATCCACATCATGCGCAGCGAGGACTTCTTCTCCGACCCGTCGACGCTGCCCACCCACAACTCGCACGCCGTCGAGAGCCAGCTGCACCACATCCCGGGGCTCTCCGAGCACTTCCTGTACTCGAACGACGACATGTTCATCGGCCGGCCGCTCTCGCCCGACGTGTTCTTCTCGCCGGGCGGAGTGACCAAGTTCGTCGAGGCGGGCACGCGCATCGGCCTCGGCGAGACCGACCCGGCCAGGAGTGGCTTCGAGAACGCCGCGCGCGTCAACCGCCGGCTGCTCTGGGAGCGGTTCGGCGCGGTCACCACGCGCCACCTGGAGCACTGCGCGGCCCCGCTGCGCATCGGCGTGCTGCGGGAGATGGAGGCGGAGTTCGCCGACGAGTTCCGGCGCACGGCGTCCAGCCCGTTCCGCTCGGCGACCGACATCTCGGTGACCAACTCGCTGTACCACTACTACGCGCTGATGACCGGGCGCGCGGTCACCCAGACACAGGCGAAGGTGCTCTACGTCGAGACGACGCTTCGGCAGGCGCCCGACATGATGCGGCGGCTGCTGAAGAAGCGCGACCAGGACATGTTCTGCCTCAACGACGGCTCCAAGCCCGAGATCGACCCCGCCGAGCGCACCCGGATCGTCACCGACTTCCTCGAGCGCTACTTCCCCTTCCCCGCCCCCTGGGAGCGCCCCGCCTCCTGACCCCCCCCCTCCGCCCCAGCCCACCGCACCAGTGTTTTT
>NZ_JABFMV010000022.1 GCF_013359685.1 Leifsonia sp. C5G2 | reverse complement strand
CCCCCGCCCTCCCGGAGAAGCCGAAGCACTCCCGCACGGGCCTGTTCGTCGGCATCGGGATCGCCGTGGTCGCCGTCATCGTGGCGATCGTCCTCGTGGTGGTGAACCTCACCGGCGCGGGCTCCGCCACCGCCAAGAGCGTCACCGTCAAGATCGGCACCACCGAGGCCTCCTCGCCCTACTGGGCCGTGCTGAAGAAGGAGGCGGCGAAGGAGGGCATCGACATCCAGACCGTCAACTTCCGCGACTACACGCAGGCGAACCCGGCGCTCGCCGACGGGCAGCTCGACCTCAACCAGTTCCAGCACCTGCAGTTCCTCGCGAACTACAACGTCCAGGCCAAGCAGAACCTGGTCCCGATCGGAGCGACCCTCGTCGTGCCGCTTCCGCTCTACTCGACCAAGCACAAGACCCTCGCCGACATCCCGGAGGGCGCCAAGATCGCCATCCCGAACGACCCGACCAACCAGGCCCGCGCCCTGCTCGTGCTGCAGGAGGCCAAGCTCCTGAAGCTGAAGAACGGCGGAAGCAGCCTGGCGACGCCGGCGGACATCGACGCCGCCGCCTCCAAGGTCACGGTCATTCCGGTCGATGCCGCACAGACCGCTCCCGCCCTGAGCTCCGCCGACGGCGCGATCATCAACAACAACTACGCGCTCACCGCCGGCATCGACCCGAAGTCGGCCCTCTTCCAGGACGACCCGAAGTCGTCCGCGGCCGAGCCGTACATCAACGCCTTCGTCGCCCGCGAGAAGGACAAGGACAACAAGACCTACCTCAAGATCGCGGAGCTGTACCACACCAAGGCCGTGACGGACGCGGTGCTCGCGGAGTCGAAGAACACCGCCGTCATCGTCGACCGCCCGCAGTCCGACCTGGTCGACATCCTCGACGGGCTCGAGAAGACCATCCGGGCGGCGCAGTAGTGCCCGAGCGCCCAGAACGCCCCGAGAGCACGGGCGCCTCGCCGATCATCGAGTTCCGCGGCGTCACCAAGAGCTTCGGCTCCGGTGCCGCCGCGGTTCCGGCCGTCGACCGGCTGGACCTGACGATCGGCCGCGGCGAGATCTTCGGCATCATCGGCTACTCCGGCGCGGGGAAGAGCACGCTCGTGCGGCTCATCAACGCGCTGGAGCATCCGACGGCGGGCTCCGTGATCGTCGACGGACGCGACCTCACGACGCTGAAGGAGCGCGAGCTGCGCCGGGTGCGCGCCGGCATCGGCATGATCTTCCAGCAGTTCAACCTGTTCCGTTCGCGCACGGTGTTCGGCAACATCGCCTACCCGCTCAAGGTCGCGGGCTGGCCGGCCGACAAGCGCAAGCAGCGGGTGACGGAGCTGCTCGCCTTCGTGGGCCTCACGGACAAGGCGTGGAGCTATCCGGACCAGCTCTCCGGCGGCCAGAAGCAGCGCGTCGGCATCGCGCGGGCGCTCGCGACGAACCCGGACATCCTGCTCGCCGACGAGGCGACGAGCGCGCTCGACCCGGAGACCACGTCCGACGTGCTGGCGCTGCTCGCGCGGGTCAATCGCGAGCTCGGGGTCACCATCGTCGTCATCACGCACGAGATGGAGGTGGTCCGTTCGATCGCCGACCGCGTCGCCGTGCTCGACGCGGGGCGGGTGATCGAGTCCGGGAGCGTGTTCGAGGTGTTCTCGGCGCCGCAGACCCCGACCGCGCAGCGCTTCGTCGGCACGGTGCTCCGCAACCAGCCGGGGGAGGCCGACATCGAGCGCCTCCGCGGCAAGCACGCAGGACGCATCGTCTCGGCGCGCATCCACGACGACGGACGTCTGGGGTCGGTGCTCTCGGACGCGGTCGGCCGGCACAACGTGCGGTTCGAGATCGTCTACGGCGGCATCTCGGCGCTGCAGGGCCGCTCGTTCGGCAGTCTCACGCTCGAGCTCCTCGGCGAGCCGGGGGATGTGGACGCCCTGATCGCCGAACTCCGCACCGTCACCGAGGTCGAGGAGGTGGCCGCATGACCGACTGGTCGACACTCTGGCCGGTGTACCTGGAATCCATCGGCCAGACCCTGTGGATGGTCGTGGCGACCCTCGTGCTCGGCGGCATCCTGGGCCTCGCCCTCGGCGTCCTGCTGTACACGACGCGGCGCGGCGGCCTGCTGGAGAACCGGGCGCTGTTCACCGTGCTCAACGTGGTGGTCAACTTCATCCGGCCGATCCCGTTCATCATCTTCATGACGGCGATCGCGCCGCTCACCCAGCTGGTGCTGGGCACGTTCCTCGGGACGCCCGCGGCGATCTTCCCGATGACGATCGCCGCGACATTCGGGATCTCGCGCATCGTGGAGCAGAACCTGGTCACCATCGAGCCGGGCGTCATCGAGGCGGCGCGAGCGATGGGGTCGAGCCCGTGGCGCATCATCACGACGCTGCTGATCCCGGAGGCGCTCGGCCCCCTGATCCTCGGCTACACGTTCATCTTCGTCGCGATCGTCGACCTCTCGGCGATCGCCGGCAGTATCGGCGGCGGCGGACTCGGCGACTTCGCCATCTCGTACGGCTACCAGCGCTACAACTGGGCCGTGACCTGGATCGCCGTCATCACGATCGTCGTGCTGGTGCAGGCGGCGCAGTTCCTGGGCAACTGGCTGGCGCGGAAGGCGCTGCGGCGCTGACCTGCCGATCCAGGGGACGCGACACGCCGTGTGCGCGCACGCAGAGCGGCGTGTCGCGTCCCATGGATCCTCAGGGGCCGACGTAGCGGCCGACCGGGCGCAGCCGGAGGGGCCGCTCGCGGTACTCGTCGAGGGCGTGCACCATCCAGCCGACCGTGCGCGCGGTGGCGAACAGCACCTCGCCGGCGTCGTCGCGCATCCCCGTCGCGAGCGTCAGGGCGCCGAGCGCGAGGTCGACGTTGGGCAGGGCACCGGTGCGGTCGGCGAGCACGGCCGACACGGCGGCCACGGCGGCGGAGACGCAGGCGTGACGCGGTTCGGCGGCGAGCATCCCGAGCAGGATGCGGGCCCGCGGATCGCCGTCCGGGTACAGCGGCTGCCCGAAGCCGGGGACCGGACCCTGGGTCGTGAGGACGGCGTCCGCGACGGTGCGGGCGGGGTCGTCGCCCTCGACGACGCGGGCCAGAAGCCGGTGAGCGGCGCGGCTGGCGTTGCCGTGCAGAGGCGAATCGAGCGCGCCGAGTCCGGCCACGACGACGCCGTAGGGGGTGGCGCGCGCGGAGGCGGCGGCCCGCGCGGCGAGGGTGGAGACGGCGATGTCGTGGTCGAGCAAAAGGACGAGCGAGGCGTTCAGGAGTGCATGGTCGGCTGGGGAGAGCGGCGCCGGGGAGAGGTGGGAGGCGAGCCGCGCGGCGAGCGGAGGGAGAGCGGCCGTGCCGGCGGCCTCGGAGTCGGGCGCCATCGTCCGCTGCGGCAGCACCTCCACCATCCCGGCCACGATCCGCTCGGCCGCGGTGGCGACGACGGCGGGGTCGAGGGACGTGCGGAGCGGGTCCGATGCGGCGAGGGCGGTGACCGCCACGAGCTGGCGGTCGCGGTCGCCGGCCGAGGCGGGGAGGGCGGAGGCGGCGGTGCGCGCCGCCTCCAGACCGGCGCCCGGGGCGAATCGGATCGGATCGGTCCACTCGCCGGTGAGCGCCCAGTGCGCGACCGTCTCGAACGGCTCGTGCGCCAGGTCCGCCACGGGGCGGGCGCGGTAGGAGAGCTCGCCGTCCTCGATCAGGGCGAACCGCGTTTCGATGACCATGAGGGGCCGGCCCTCTGAGTGCGCCGGGCCGAGCGTCGCCCGGCGCCTCCGCGTGGCGGCGAAGCGCTCCACCTCCAGCGGGTCGAACGTGGAGCCGTCCGCGGTCCGCTCCCGGGTGAGGCGCCCGCGCGCGACATAGGCGTACAGGGTCTCCAGCTTCACGCCGAGCCGCTCGGCGGTCTGTTCGGCGGTCAGGCGGGGAAGGTCATCCATATTGATCCGATCAACGTTGACGGTGGGTTTGATCCAGTTCAGACTAGCGGCATGGACAGGATGGACGACACCCTCATCGACGTTCCGCGCGGCCTCACGAACGTCGTCGCGGCGCGTACCGCGCTCGGGGACGTGCGCGGTCACGAGGGCTTCTACCACTACCGCCAGTACTCGGCGGTGGACCTGGCGCGCGAGCGGACCTTCGAGGAGGCCTGGTACCTGCTGCTCTTCGGCGCGCTGCCGGACGCCGGAGAGCTCGACACGTTCCGCGGGCGGATCCGCGCCGCCCGCGCGGTGCCCGACGCGGTGCGGTCGCTGCTGCCCGCGATCGCCCGGCTGACCGCCGACGGCGACGCCCTGGCCGGGCTGCGCATGGCGCTCGCCGCGGTGGCCGCCGCGGACGGCGTCCGGCCGCTGTACGACGAGGAGCCGGCGCAGCGGCTGGAGGACGCGATCCGTGTCGCCGCCGTCACCCCCGTGCTGCTCGCCGCGCTGCACGCGCTGGCCGCAGGACGGGAGCCCTTGCAGCCGCGCGACGACCTGGGTCACGTCGCGGGCTACCTGTACCTCGTGACCGGTCGCGTCCCGACCGAACGGGAGGAGCGCGCCCTGAGCGCCTACATGACGGCGGCCATCGACCACGGGTTCAACGCGTCCACGTTCACCGCGCGCGTGATCGCCTCGACCGGCGCCGACCTGGCGTCGGCGGTCGGCGGAGCCCTCGGGGCGCTGTCGGGCCCGCTGCACGGCGGTGCGCCCGCCCGGGCGCTCGACACGCTCGACGAGATCGGCACGCCGGACCGGACGGACGAGTGGGTGCGCCACACGCTCTCCGACGGCGGACGGGTGATGGGGTTCGGGCACGCGGTGTACCGGACCGAGGACCCGCGCTCGCGGATGCTGCGCGGGTTCGCCGAGGGCTTCGGCGGCCCGCGCGTGGAGTTCGCGGTGCAGGTGGAGCGCCGGGTCCAGGAGCTGCTGGCCGAGCTCAAGCCCGGCCGGGAGCTGCACACCAACGTGGAGTTCTACGCGGGGGTGGTCATGGAGCTGTGCGGCATCCCGCGCTCGATGTTCACGCCGACCTTCGCGGCCGCCCGGGTGGTGGGCTGGACGGCGCACATCCTGGAGCAGGCCGCCGACGGGAAGATCCTGCGGCCGTCGTCGCGGTACGTCGGACCGGCCGCACCGGAGCCGCTTCCCGCGCGGATGCCCGCCGTTTCCTGACGCCCGCTCGACGCGTCTGCCAACCCGCGCGCGTCACTCGCGCGGCGAGTACACCCGCAGCGCAGAGGGACGCAGCCGGAGTCGCAGCCGCTTCGGAGCGCCGGGTGTCGTTGTGGACGCCTCACCGTCGTGCGCGTATCCGGGGTCGTCCCCGTCGGCCGCGATGGTGATCTCCGTCGCCGTGCGGGCGTCGAGCGCCGGTGGGCCCTGCAGGAACGGCAGGCGGGCGACGAAGGCGTCGGTGCGCCCGCCGAACGCCAGCGCGACTGCTCCCCGGGTGCGCGGACGACCGTCCGCGAACAGGATGCGCACGTCGAGCAGGTGGTCGTCGAGCCTGCGCCGCTCGATCGGCGCGACCGTGACCGGGTAGTAGCGGTCGACGCCGACGAAGACCGACCAGACCCGGCGCGGCTTCCCGTCGATCTCGACCTGCAGCGGACTCCCGCGGCGCACCACCCGCACGGCCGCCAGCAGCGCCGCGATCGGCTTGCCCAACCGCTTCTCGTGCTTCTCGCGCTCCTCGACGAAGGACGGGTAGATGCCCACCGACGCCGTGTTCAGCACCGTGACCGTGCTGCCGTCCGCGAACTCCAACTCGGCCACGTCGACCTCCCGGCCTGTGCCGCTCGCCAGTGCCGCGAGCGTGCTGTCGACCGTGTCGAGCATGGCCGCCTTCGCGAAGTGGTTGAAGGTCCCGCCGGGGAAGACCAGCAGCGGGAGGCCCGCGGCCCTGGCATGGTGCGCGACCGCCGCGACCGTGCCATCGCCGCCCCACGCACCGAGGACGGTGGGCGGCTCCTCCGACCGCAACGCCTGGGCGATCACCTCGCCGATGTCGTCGCCGTCGCCGAGTTCGTGCACGCGCGCCTGCGGCAGGCGGTCGCCCAGCAGCGGCCCGGGCGCCGGGTTGCCGACCCCGCGCCCGGAACCGGGGTTGACGACGATGAAGACGCCCTCGCCCGTCGCAGTCGCCGGCAACTCGATCGTCTGCGCCGTCGGCGCTTCCCTCCGGATCGACCGGCGCACGGCCGGGGCGACGGCCTTGAGCACGATCGCGGTACCGGCGCCGATGGCCGCTCCGCCCGCGACGTCGGACAACCAGTGCGCGCCGGTGTGCAGCCGGGAGTAGCCGACCCCGGCGGCAAGCGGAGCCAGCACGGCCCCGGCAGCCGGCCATTCCAGACCGGCCCCGGTCGCGAAGGCCGCGGCGCTCGCCGTGTGTCCCGACGGGAACGACGGCGACGTGGGCGACCGCTCGAGCCGGCGCGCGATCGGGATGGACGTGAGCGCCGGGCGCTCGCCGCCCACCAGACGCTTGCCCACGAGATTGGCCACCAGACTGGCGAGGCCGAGCGAGGCGAGACCCCGCACCGCCGCCCGGGGGCGGCCGAGCGCCACGAGGACGGCCGCGGCGGCGAACCACAGCTTCCCGTGGTTGGCCGCCCGGGTCAGGGTGCGCCAGAACCCGTCGGAGACGGCGCCCGTCGTCCGCCGGTTGATGCGCGCGGCGACCCGGGCGTCGGCCCGCTTGATGCGCGAGGGGAGCGGGAGGGGGTGTCGCCGGGAACGGCGGCGGGGTGCGGTCATGCCGTCAATCTACGCCGACGCGTCGGCCTGGCCCGGGTCGCGCACGATCTGTGGAGAACCGGTGCGGGCCGCCGGGCTGTGGACGACGTCCGCAGGGCACGGCCTCCGCCTGTGGAGAGCTCCTGCAGACGCTCCCGCCGGGCGGTAGGATCGTCGACGTGAGCACGCACGTCATCTCCCAGCCCAACGAGCAGCAGCACGACGCGACCGCCGACGACGAGCACGGCTCGCTCGTCCGCAGCCTCTCGACCACGCTGCCGACCCCCCTCGGCAACCTCCTCGCCACGCTCGTGGTGCTGGTGTCGCTCGTGGTGGGCATCTGGAGCCTCGTCGCCACGTGGAGCGGCAACGCCGGCTCCTTCCTGCCGTTCTTCCAGGTCTCGGTGGCGGCCACCGTCGTGTCGCTGAACGCGCTCTACGCCCGCCGCACCTTCAGCTACGTCATCACCCTGATCGGCGCCATCCTCTGGCTCTGGGTCTCGGTGACGCCGTTCGCGCCGTTCTTCCAGGTGCTGCTCCAGGCGGTCACTGTGGTGATCATGGTGGCGGGCGTGGTCTTCTCGACCGCCGCGGTCCGGCTCAGCAAGCAGCCTCGCTTCTGAGCGCGGACGGGGCACGCCGACCGGGCGCCGCGCCCGATCCGGCCGCGCCGGCCGAACCGGCGATGCAGCAGGACCCGACCGCGCCCGTCGACCCCGGCGTCCCGGCCGGCGAGACGCTCGCCTCCCGTCGCCACTTCGTCGACCTCTCTCCGCTGCGCGAGTCGCCGGCGTTCGCCCGGCTCTGGCTGGGCGGCGCGATCTCCGGCATCGGCTCGCAGATGACCATCGTCGCTGTCGGCCTGCACATCTTCGACCTGACCCACTCCACGCTCGCGGTGTCGCTCGTCGCGCTGTTCGCCCTCGTGCCGATGATCGTATTCGGGCTGTACGGCGGGGTGCTCGCCGACGCGTTCGACCGGCGGAAGGTCGCGCTGGTCACCGCGATCGTCGCGTGGCTCTCGATCGCGGGGCTCGCGCTGCTCGCCTGGACGCACGTCCCGGTGGTCTGGCCGCTCTACGTGCTCACCACGATCAACGCCGTGGCGGGCGTGATGATCGGCTCCACCCGCCAGGCGATCACGCCGCGGCTGCTGCCAGTCCGCCTGCTGCCCGCCGCGAGCGCGCTCGGCGGCATCAGCATGGGCGTCATGGTGACCGTCGGGCCGGCGCTGGCCGGCCTGCTGGTCGCGACCGTCGGCATCCCGTGGACCTACACCGTGGATGCGGTGCTGTTCACCGCCGCGTTCCTCGGCATCTTCACCCTCCCGTCCATCGTGCCGGAGGGGGAGCGCACGGGAGCGGGCCTCGCGTCGGTGCTGGAGGGCCTGCGCTTCCTGCGCACGGCGCCGAACCTCAGCATGACGTTCGTGCTCGACGTCATCGCGATGACTTTCGGACAGCCGCGCGCGCTCTTCCCGGCGGTCGGCGCGCTGCTCATCGGCGGCGGACCGCTCACCGTTGGCATCCTCACCGCGGCCGGCGCTGTCGGGACGCTCGCGTCGAGTGTGTTCTCGGGCCGGCTCGGCGGCGTGCGCTGGCAGGGCCGTGCCGTGGAGCGCGCGATCGTCGTCTACGGCGCCGCGATCCTCGGGTTCGGGACCGTGCTGGCGGTCGTCGCCGTCACCGGCACGACCGGAGGCGGCTCGTCACTGGCGGAGGCCAATCTGCCGGCACTCCTGGTCGCCACCCTGCTGCTCGCGGCGTCCGGCGCGGCCGACAACGTCAGTTCGATCTTCCGGATGACCATCCTGCAGGCGTCGGCGCCGGACGTGATGCGCGGGAGGCTGCAAGGCGTCTTCACCGTCGTGGTGACCGGCGGGCCGCGCCTCGGCGACCTCTACGTCGGCATCCTGGCGCTGACCGGGGCCCTGTGGTTCCCTCCGCTGCTCGGCGGCCTGCTCATCGTGGTGCTCGTCGCGACGGTCGTGCGCGTCCAGCGCACCTTCCGGCGCTACGACGCCCTCGCGCCCACCCCCTGACCGGGGCCTGACGCGCCGACGCGCTCAGGACTCGCGCACGACCTGGTCGGGGCGCTTGTCCGGGCGCAGGCCCCGCCACGAGGGCTGCCGCAGGCGCCCGGGCCCGGTCCATTCGGCGAACTCCACCTCGCCGACGAACTCCGGCCGCACCCAGTGGGCGCCGCGCGCGTCGGCCGAGGGCACTCCCTCGATCGGGCTCGTCTTCCGCTCGTGCGCGCTCAGCTTCTTCGCGAGGTCGTCGAGCACCCGGTCGGTGAACCCGGTGCCCACCTTGCCGACGTAGCGCAGGGTGTCGCTGTCCGGGATGCCGAGCAGCAGCGCCCCGATCGTGTTCGCGCGGCGGCCGTTGCCGGGCGTCCAGCCGCCGATCACGACCTCCTGGGTCAGGTGGTGCTTGATCTTGATCCAGGAGCGGGAGCGACGCCCGGTGGCGTAGGTGCTGTCGCGCCGCTTCGCCATGACGCCTTCGAGACCGAGCTCTTTACTGGAGGCGACGGCGTGGGCCAGGTCGCCGTCGAAGGCCGGAGGCACCTGCACCGGGTCGTTCTTCGCCGGATGCAGCACCTCGAACAGCAGCTCCCGCCGCCGCTCGTACGGGTCGCGGGTGTGCTTCGTGCCGTCCACCTCGAGCACGTCGAAGACCATGTAGTGGGCCGGGGCGCGCTTCAGGGCGGCCTGCACGTCGCCGGGACGCGTCAGGCCCATCCGCGTCTGCAGCAGCCCGAAGTCGGGCCGGCCCTGGGGGTTGAGCGTGACGATCTCGCCGTCGAGCACGAGGTCGTGGTCGCCGGCGAGGTCGACCAGGCCGGCGAGGTCGGGATAGGTGACGGTCACGTCGTTGCCGTTGCGCGTGGTCAGCCGCAGCCGGCCACCGCGCACTTCGGCGATCGCCCGGATGCCGTCCCACTTCATCTCGAAGGCCCACTCGTCCTCGTCGTGCAGGTCGGCGGCCGAGCCGAGTGTGGCGAGCATGGGGGAGACGGGCGGGTCGGTGATGGGCGGAGCGGGGGAGCGGCGGCGGGAGGCGGCCGCCGTCTTCGCGGGCGTGCCCTTCGCGGGCTCCTCCGCTTCCCCGTGCTCCGCATCCGGCTTCATCAGGTGGATCAGCCAGTTCTTCTCGTCGCCGCCCTGCGCGGTGCGGATGAGCGCGAACCTGCGCGGCACGCCGCCGAGTCCGCCGTCGGGCTGCCCGTGCAGCGTGGCGATCACCTCGTCGTCGCGCCACTTCTCGAGTTCGTAGTCGCCGTGGTCCCAGATGTCGACGTGGCCCGCGCCGTACTCGCCGTGCGGGATGTCGCCGGCGAAGCCGCCGTACTCCAGCGGGTGGTCCTCGGTGTGCACCGCCAGGTGGTTCTGCTTGGTGTCCGTCGGCGTGCCCTTCGGCAGCGCCCAGCTGACCAGCACGCCGTCGTTCTCCAGCCGGAAGTCCCAGTGCAGCCGCCGGGCGTGGTGCTCCTGGATGACGAACGAGCGTCCGTCGCCCGCCTCCGGTCGCTCCGCAGGCACCGGCTCGGGCGTCTTCGCCGCGTCGCGCATCGAGCGGTAGGTGGACAGCCGGTCCGGCTCCGAGGCGTGACCGGCCGAGAGCCCGGCCAGCGGGTCCCCGTCGCGGCTCACCCGCTCCATCACCTCGCGGTAGTCGAGGTGCCGCAGGTCCTTCGCCTCCAGTTCGTCCCAGGTCCGCGGCGCTGCGACGGTCGGCTCGAACCGGCCGCGCAGCGAGTAGGGGGCGATCGTGGTCTTGGAGCCGTTGTTCTGGCTCCAGTCGACGAGCACCTTGCCCGAGCGCAGCGACTTCTTCATGTCGCTGACGACGAGGTCGGGGTGGTCGGACTCCAGCACCCGCGCCAGCTCGTGCGCGACCGCGGACACCTGGTCGCTGGTCTGCGAGCCGTCGAGCGCCGCGTACAAGTGGATGCCCTTGGAGCCGGAGGTGACCGGCATCGGGTCGAGGCCCATGTCGGTCAGGATGGCGCGGGCGAGCCGGGCGACCTCCGCGCAGTCCTGCAGGGTGACGCCCTCGCCGGGGTCGAGGTCGAGCACGAGCCGGTCGGGGTTCTCGCGCTCGCCGTCGCGGTCGACCCGCCACTGCGGCACGTGGATCTCGAGGGACGCGATCTGCGCCAGCCAGATGAGCGTCGCCCGGTCGTTCACCAGCGGGTACGACTTCGCTCCGGAGGAGTGCTGGATGGTCACCTGGCGCACCCAGTCGGGCGTCGACGCCTGGTCGAGGTCCTTCTGGAAGAACACCTGGCCCGGGTCGTCCGGCGTCCCGACGCCGTGCACCCAGCGCTTGCGGGTGGCGATCCGGTCGCGCACGTGCGGGATCATCGCGTCGGCGACAGCGGAGTAGTACCCGAAGATGTCGGCCTTCGTCGTCCCTGTCTCCGGGTACATGACCTTGTCGAGGTTGGTCAGCTTGAGGCGGTGGCCGTCGATGTCGACGACCTCGGTGTCCTTCGCGGCCATAGGCACACCGTACGCCCCGTGCGGCTTCCTCCCTTGAACTTGCGCCGTTCCCCGGACACGATGGGCACATGAGGGCCATTTGGACGGGCGCCATCACCTTCGGGCTCGTGAACGTGCCGGTGAAGGTGTACAGCGCGACCGAGGATCACGACGTACCGCTGCACCAGGTGCACGACGAGGACGGCGGCCGCATCCGCTACCAGCGTCGCTGCGAGATCGACGGGAAGGTGATCCCGTACGAGCACATCGCGAAGGCGTACGACGACGGGGAGCGGACCGTCATCCTGACGCCGGAGGACCTGTCGTCGCTGCCCTCCGAGCGCAGCCGCGAGATCGACGTGGTGGAGTTCGTGCCGAACGACCAGCTCGACCCGCTCATGTTCGACCGCAGTTACTACCTGGAGCCGGACTCCAAGTCGCTGAAGGCCTACGCGCTGCTGCGCAAGACCCTGGAGGACGAGGAGCGCACCGCGATCGTGGAGTTCGCCCTCCGGCAGAAGACGCGTCTCGCCGCCCTCCGTGTGCGCGGCAACGTGCTGGTGCTGCAGACGCTGCTGTGGCACGACGAGATCCGCGAGGCCGACTTCCCGTCGCTCGACCAGACCCCGCGCATCTCCGACCGCGAGTTGCAGCTCTCCAGCGCTCTGATGGAGAGCTTCGCGGGCGACTTCGAGCCGGAGAAGTTCACCGACGAGTACCAGGCGGAGCTGCGCAAGCTGATCGACGCCAAGCTGGAGCAGGGCGAGAGCGTCGACACCGCCGCGACCTTCGGCGAGGAGGAGGAGGGCAAGAAGGGCGGAGGCGAGGTCATCGACCTGATGGAGGCGCTGCAGCGGAGCGTGGAGCGCAGCTGGTCGTCGAAGTCGTCGTCCTCCACCACGTCGTCCTCGTCGGCCAAGAAGTCGCCCGAGAAGAAGCCGGCCGCGAAGTCCACCTCCTCCCGGAAGGCCCCGGCCAAGAAGTCTGCGAAGAAGCCCGCGTGACGCGGCTGAAGCGCAGCAACCCGTCCGGCCCCGGCTACCACCGGCGCATGACCGACAAGGGACCGGTCTACGAGGACGAGGCGGGCAACCGGATCGTCGACGAGCGGGAGCTGGAGCGCATCCGCTCGCTCGTGCTCCCGCCGGCCTGGCAGGACGTCTGGATCTCGCCCGACGCCCGCGGTCACATCCAGGCGGTCGGCACCGATCAGGCCGGGCGCCGCCAGTACCGGTACCACGACTCGTGGCGGCTGCACCAGGACCGGCTGAAGTTCGAGCGGGCCGCCCAGCTCGCCGACACCCTGCCGGCCGCCCGCCGCAAGGTGACCATGGATCTGCGCGAGGAGGGCTTCGGCCGCGACCGCATCCTGGCCGCCGCGTTCCGCATCATCGACCTGGGCAGCGTCCGGATCGGCAGCGAGGAGTACCTGCACGCCAACGGCAGCCGGGGCCTGACGACGCTGCTGTGCCGTCACGCCCGGGTCGACGGCGACGACATCGTGCTGACCTTCCCGGCGAAGTCGGCGCAGAAGTGGACGAGCACGATCACCGACGAGGACCTCGCCGAGCTGCTGCGCCAGATCCAGGCGCTGCGCGGTCAGCGGTCGCGGCTGCTGTCGTGGAAGGACGGAACCTGGCACACGATCCGCCCGGCCTCGCTGAACGAGTACATCCGGCGGCAGACCCGCGGCGAGTTCACCGCGAAGGACTTCCGGACGCTGAAGGGCACGATCGTCGCCGCGGAGGCGCTCGCGGGGCTGGGCGTCGCGGGCTCCGACTCGCAGCGCAAGAAGCGCGTCAGCGCAGCGGTCAACGAGGCCGCCGCCGCCCTGGGCAACACGCCGGCCATCGCCCGCAACAGCTACATCGACCCGCGCATCTTCGACCGCTACCGCAACGGCGAGGTCATCGACACCTCCCGCGTCCCCGAGGCCGCCCTCCTCGACCTCCTCGACCCCGACACCGAGCGCGCCGACGCCAAGAGCTCCTGAGTTCTTACAGCGACACGCCGTCGCGCACTCGAAGAACTCAGGAGCTCTTGGCTTGGGAGGGGGTGGAGGCGGAGAGCGGGGCGGCGATGTCCTCGAGGGACTTGCCTTCGGCGTCGACGCCGAGGAAGAGCTCCACGAGACCGGCGCCGATCATCAGGCCCGCGCCGATGTAGTAGCCGATGACGACCGAGTGGATGCCGCCCTCGATCAGGGTGCCGAACAGGATCGGCCCGATGATGCCGCCGATGCCCGTCCCGACCGCGTAGAAGAACGCGATCGCCATCGCGCGGGTCTCCATCGGGAAGATCTCGCTCACCGTCAGGTAGGCAGCGCTCGCGCCGGCCGAGGCGAAGAAGAAGACGACCATCCAGCAGACCGTCAGCCAGAACGCGTCCAGCGCCCCGGTGTCGAACAGGATGGCGGTGCCCACCAGCAGCACGCCGCTCCCGACGTACGACAGCGTGATCATGAACCGCCGGCCGACCGTGTCGAACAGGTGCCCGAGCAGGAACGGCCCGAGGAAGTTGCCGATCGCGATCGGCACCAGCGCCCACGGCGCGACGTCGTCCGGCACGTGCAGGAGCTTGGTGAGCACGAGCGAGTAGGTGAAGAACACCGCGTTGTACAGGAACGCCTGCCCGATGAACAGCGAGAGCCCCAGCACGAAGCGCTTCGGGTACTGCGTCACGGCGACCCGGACGATCTCGCCGAAGCCCGTGGAGCGGCGCTGGTGGATCTCGATGGCCTTGTCGTCCGGCACGGCGTCGAGCGGACGGTGGGTGTCCTCCTCGACGCCCTGCTCGATCTCGCCCACCAGCTTCTCGGCCTCCTCGTCGCGGCCGTGGATGAACATCCAGCGCGGCGACTCCGGCACGTTCCGGCGCACCAGCAGGATGACGAGCCCTAGGACCGCGCCGAGGCCGAACGCGATGCGCCAGCCGATCTCCGGCGGGAAGATCGCGGTGTTGAGCAGGAACACCGTGAGGATGGCGCCGAAGGCCGTCCCCAGCCAGTACGAGCCGTTGATGGCGAGGTCGACCAGGCCCCGCCGCCGTGCGGGGATGAGCTCGTCGATGGCGGAGTTGATCGCCGCGTACTCGCCGCCGATGCCCGCGCCGGTGAAGAACCGGAACAGGAAGAACATCCACGGCGTGAAGGCGAACGCCGTCAGCACGGTGGCCACCAGGTAGAGCCCGAGCGTGAGGATGAACAGCTTCTTCCGGCCGAACCGGTCGGTCAGGTAGCCGAACACCAGGGAGCCGGTGCACGCACCGGCGACGTAGATCGCCGCCGCGAGGCCGACCTGCGCCGTGGTCAGGCCGAGGCCGCTGTCCGGCTCGGTCAGCCTGCTGCCGATGGCGCCGACGATGGTGACCTCGAGTCCGTCGAGGATCCATACCGTTCCGAGGCCCACCACGACCAGCCAGTGGAACTTCGACCAGGGGAGGCGATCCATCCGTGCGGGGATCGTCGTGCGGATCGTCTTCAGCGACGCCGGACTCTGCTTCGAGGAGATGTGCGAACTCACCAGACGGACTGTAGGAGTCCTGTGCGTCCCCCGGCAGAGCCTTGACAAAGCCCGCCGATTGGGCTTTGGAACGCAGCTAGCGTACGTAAAGCCCAACTGTCAACCCCTTGTTGGGGTACGGGGGGCATTGCTTATCGTTGCTAACGAACCGGAGGCCTCCACAAGGGGCCGAAGGACACCCGAAAGCTGAGAGCAACCGACGATGGCCGCCCGTGTGTACACGGGCTGAATGGGATGACATGATGACGACGCTCGAAGTGACCAACGACCCGGTACGCGACTACCTGAACTCGATCGGCCGCACGCGGCTGCTGACCGCCGACGAGGAGGTCGCGCTGGCCAAGCGGATCGAGGTCGGTGTGCTGGCCGGTGAGCGGCTGGCGATCCGCCCCAACCTGACCCCGCGTGAGAAGCGCGAACTGCAGTACCTCGCCGACGACGGCAAGCGTGCGTTCGAGCGCTTCATCGAGGCGAACCTGCGCCTGGTGGTGAGCATCGCCAAGCGCTACGCCGGCCGCGGCCTCCCCGTCATGGACCTCATCCAGGAGGGCAACCTGGGCCTCGTGCGCGCGGTCGAGAAGTTCGACTACCGCACCGGCAACAAGTTCTCCACGTACGCCACCTGGTGGATCCGCCAGTCCATCCTGCGCGGCATCGCCGACACCGCCCGCCTGATCCGCATCCCGGTGCACACCGTGGAGAAGATCGACAAGCTGGACCGCATCCGCCGTGACCTCGGCGGCGAGCTCGGCCGCACGCCCACGCTGGAGGAGATGGCCGAGGCGTCGAACCTCGCCCCGGCCGAGGTGCACAAGCTGCAGATGAGCGACTCGGAGACGGTCTCGCTGGCCGTGCCGGTCGGCGAGAACGAGGGCGCAGAGCTCGGCGACCTGATCGAGGACGGCGACTTCGCCGGCCCCTCCGAGACCGTGGAGGTGGAGTTCCGCCATCGCGACCTCGAGGAGCGGCTGCGCGAGCTCCCGCCGCGCGACGCGAAGGTCGTGCGGATGCGCTTCGGCCTCGACGGGCAGAAGCCGATGACGCTGGACGAGGTCGGCGAGGTCTACGGCATCACGCGTGAGCGCGTCCGCCAGCTGGAGACCCGGAGCCTGAAGCGCCTGCGCTGCCCGGAGCTGCTCGAGTACCTCCGCTGAGGACGCCACCCACCCAAGCCATCAGCTCCTGAGTTCTTCGACCGAATCGCCGCGATCCGGTCGAAGAACTCAGGAGCTGTTCGCGTTGGAGGGGAGTGGAGGGCTACTTGCCGGGAGGGGCGTCCGCGTCGACCTCGTCGGCGCCGAGCGCACCGATCTCCTCGGTGAGCTGCAGGCCTTGCGAGCTGTTAGACGAGAGCGTCAGCTGCTCCAGCCACGCCCGGTTGATGCGCGGCGGCCGGCCGCCGCTGTAGCGGAAGAGCAGGGGGACGGCCGGGTCGATCCAGATCGCGCTGCGGCCGTCGCCGACGCTCTGCTCGTCGCGCCAGGAGAAGAAGAACCCCTCCTTGCGGCGCAGTTTCAGCCCGATCACGATCTGCAGGTGCGCCAGGACCCGGTCCTCGAAACCGATCTCAGTTGTCCCGCCGTAGATGAGCTTGCCCATGCCTAAAAAGTACAGGACGCGCGCCGGAACTCCGCATCGGCGTACGCTCAGGACCCCTCGGGATGTTCGCCCCCGGGCGTACGCTCGGCCCATGAGCCCCTCCCGAGTCCTGGTCACCGGCGCCACCGGCTACATCGGAGGGCGCCTCGTGCCGCGGCTGCTGGCCCGTGGGTACGTCGTGCGCGTGCTGGCGCGCTCGCCGCAGAAGCTGACCGACGTCCCGTGGGCGGGCGAGGTGGAGGTGGTCGAGGGCGACCTGCACGACCCGGACGCGGTCGAGCGTGCGATGGCGGACGTGGACGTCGTCTACTACCTCGTGCACTCGATGCGGGCGCGCGGCGACTTCGAGGACGAGGAATCCGCGGCGGCGCGCACGGTCGCCGCTGCCGCGAAAGAGGCAGGCGTGCGCCGCATCGTCTACCTGGGGGCACTGCACCCGGACGGGCCGCTCTCCCGTCACCTGCGCTCCCGGGTCGCGGTCGGCCGCATCCTGCTGGAGTCCGGCGTGCCGACGGTCGTGCTGCAGGCGGGCGTCGTGATCGGGTCGGGTTCGGCGTCGTTCGAGATGATCCGCCACCTCACCGAAGTGCTGCCGTACATGCCGGCTCCGCGCTGGGTGCGCAACCGCATCCAGCCGATCGCCATCCGCGACGTGCTGCACTATCTCCTCGCCGCGGCGGAGCTTCCGCCGGAGGTCTCGCGCGGCTTCGACATCGGCGGACCCGACATCCTGCGCTACGGCCAGATGATGAACGCGTTCGCGGTGGAGGCGGGGCTGCGGCAGCGACCGATCGCGTCGCTCCCGGTGTTCACCCCGTGGCTCGCGTCGCAGTGGGTGAACCTGGTGACGCCCATCCCGCGCAGCCTCGCTGTGCCGATCATCGAGTCGCTGCAGTACGACTGCGTGATGCGGGAGCACGACATCGACGCCGTCATCCCGCCGCCGCCGGAGGGGCTGACCGGCTACCGGCGCGCCGTGCGGCTGGCCCTGGCGAAGGAGCGCGCGGGCGAGGTGGAGACCAGCTGGCAGGACGCCTCGGTCGCGGGTGCGCCGAGCGATCCGCTGCCGAGCGACCCGGAGTGGTCCGGCCACACGGTGTACACCGATGTGCGCGAGCGGGACTCCTCGGCCGATCCCGAGCTGCTCTGGCGTGTGGTGGAGGGCATCGGCGGAGAGCGGGGCTGGTACTCGTTCCCGCTCGCCTGGGCGCTGCGCGGCTGGGCCGACAAGCTGGTGGGCGGCGTCGGGCTCCGCCGCGGTCGGCGCGACGCGGACCACCTGAACACCGGCGACGCGCTCGACTGGTGGCGCGTCGAGCGCATCGAGCGGGGGAGGAGTCTGCGGCTGCGGGCCGAGATGCTCGTGCCGGGCCGGGCGTGGCTGGAGCTCGCGGTGCGTCCGCGGGACGGGGGCGGGTCGCACTACCGGCAGCGCGCGGTGTTCTTCCCTCGCGGGCTCGCCGGGCGGCTGTACTGGTTCGCGATCCTGCCGTTCCACGGCGTGATCTTCAACGGCATGGCGAACCGCATCGTCTACGAGGCGGAGCACCCGGGCGCGGCGAGCCGGGTGGCGAGGCCGCTGGACGCTGCGGTGGGGGAGAGCGCGGACGCTTAGTGCGCCGGGGCGGCCGGTGCCGGGTCGTCCGGTGCGGCAGCAGCCGTCTCCAGCGTCGTCGCGCTGAGGTCCTCGAGGAACCGCGCGACCGTCTCACGATCCGCCGGGCTGAGCGAGCGCACGAGCTCGAACCGCCGGGCGTGCTGAAGCCCCATCGTGCGGCGCACCTCCCGGTGCGTCTCCGGCGTGATCTCGACGGTCACGGCGCGGCGGTCGGTCGGATGCGGGCGCCGGACGACGTGCCCGGCCCGCTCCAGCCGGTCGAGCAGCTTGGTGGTGGACGCGGTGGAGATGTGGAGGTGGTCGGAGAGCGCGCCCGCGGTGACGGGCACGTCGGCGTTCATCGAGGCGATGATGTAGCGCAGCGCCTTCATGTCGGTCTCGTTGAGCTTCAGGTGCGCGCGGGAGGCGAAGCTGAGCCGCTGGTCGGCGTCGCGCCAGGCCCGCATGGCCGCCAGGAGGCGCACGACCTGGGCCAGCTCCTCCTCGCTGAGGTCGTCGTGGCGCACCAGCTCCTGCCGCGGATCGATGACCCGGGGGTCGATCATGGATGCCGAGATGCGACGGGCGTCTCGGCGCGCGTCGTCCCGGGCCGGTGTCATGGCAGCCATCCTATTCCCATCCGTAAGAAGCGTGCTAGGTTATTTGCTATCCAGGCTAGACAAGGGAGCGCCGGTCATGACACAGCTGCACCCCCAGACACGGATCCCTGAACGGGAGACGGCAGGACAGCCTGCCGCGATCGACACCGCCGCCATCGACGCAGACCTCCGCGCCGTCGAGGACCGCCTCGGCCGCTACTTCGCCGGCCGCCTCCACGCCGCCGCCGGCTTCGACGCCGCCTACCGCCGACTCTGGGCGACCGCGAAGGAGGCCGCCGACGGCGGCAAGCGCATCCGCCCCCGTTTCCTGCTGACCGCCCACCGCGGCCTCGGCGGCGGCGCGGACGATGCCGCCGTCACCGCCGCGGTCGCCTACGAACTGCTCCACACCGCCTTCCTGCTGCACGACGACGTGATCGACGGGGACACCATCCGGCGCGGCCGGCCGAACGTCGCCGGCGCCTTCGCCGCGGACGCCGCCGCCCGCGGGGCCGACGCGGCGCGCGGTCGGCGCTGGGGCGAGGCCGGCGCCATCCTGGCCGGCGACCTGCTCCTGCACGCCGCGCCGTCGGTGCTCGCGAGGGCCGACGTCGACGAGTGGACGCGCGAGCGCCTGCTCGACATCCTCGACCACGGCGTGTTCGTGACCGCGGCGGGCGAACTCGCCGACGTCGCGCTGGCCGAGCGCCTGGGACCTGAGCGGCCGGCGCTGGAGGACGTGCTCGCCATGACCGAGCACAAGACCGCCGCGTACTCCGTCTCGGGTCCCCTGATGACCGGGGCCGTGCTCGCCGGGGCGGGAGAGGACGTGCTCACGCCGCTCGCCGAGTTCGGCCGGCTCGTCGGCATCGCCTTCCAGCTCGGCGACGACCTCCTCGGGGTCTTCGGTGCGGAGGATGTGACGGGCAAGAGCATCGTCAGCGACCTCCGGCAGGGCAAGGAGACCTCCCTGATCGCCTACGCCCGGGGCACCGCCCGCTGGCAGGAGGTCGCGCACTCGCTCGGTCGCGGCGACCTGGCGCCCGGCGAGGCGGGGCGCCTCGCCGCCGTGCTGGAGGAGTGCGGAGCGCGACGGTTCGTCGAGCGGCTGCTGGAGCAGCACGTCGAGAGCGCCGTCGCCGTGCTGGAGACGCCGTCCCTCCCCTCGGGTCTCGCCGAGACGCTCACCGGCGTGGCACGATCGTGCATCGGGAGGATCGCATGACCCGTGCGCCGGAGGCCCCGGCGAGCACCGCTCCCACGGACCTCGCCACCTACACGGACGCCGCCCACGCGGGCGCCGCGACGATCATCCACGCCTACTCGACCTCGTTCGGCATGGCGACGCGCCTGCTTGCGCCGCAGGTGCGGCCGCGGGTGGAGGACGTCTACGCGCTCGTGCGGATCGCCGACGAGATCGTCGACGGCGCGGCCGCCGAGGCCGGACTCGATCTGGACGAGCAGCGCGCCCTGCTCGACGCCCTTGAGGCGGACACCGAGCGTGCGATGCGCACCGGCTACAGTGCGAACCTCGTCGTGCACTCCTTCGCTGTGACCGCTCGCGCCACCGGCATCGGCGTCGACCTGACGCGTCCCTTCTTCTCGTCGATGCGCCGCGACCTCAGCCCCGTCGACTTCACCGCCGAGGAGCTGCGGGAGTACATCTACGGCTCGGCCGAGGTGGTCGGGCTCATGTGCCTGAAGGTGTTCCTGGCCGATCATCCCGTGTCCGAGGCGTCGCGCCTGCGGCTCGAGGCCGGCGCCAGGAGGCTGGGCGCGGCCTTCCAGAAGCTCAACTTCCTCCGCGACCTCGCCGTCGACTGGTCCGAGCTCGGCCGGAGCTACTTCCCCGGCATCGACCCGGCGCGGCTGACCGAGCGCCAGAAGCTGGCCCTGGTCGTCGACATCGACTGCGACCTCGGTGCTGCGGCCGACGTCATCCCCGAGCTGCCGGACAACTGCCGGCGCGCGATCGCCGCAGCGCACGGCCTGTTCGCCGAGCTCAGCGACCGCATCCGGGCCACCCCGGCCGCCGAGCTCCTCACCCGGCGGATCAGCGTGCCCACCCGGGTCAAGCTCGCGATCCTCGCGAAGGCGACCGTCTCGTCCGCCCGCGCCGGAGCGCCGTCATGAGCGGGCGGCGGGTCGCGATCGTCGGCGGCGGCATCGCGGGCCTCGCGACCGCCGCGCTGCTCGCCCGCGAGGGGCACACGGTGACGCTGCTGGAGCAGAACGAGACCGTCGGAGGCCGCGCGGGCTCGTGGGAGCACGACGGCTTCCGCTTCGACACCGGGCCGTCGTGGTACCTGATGCCCGAGGTGTTCGACCACTTCTTCCGGCTGTGCGGCACCTCGACGCAGGAGCAGCTCGACCTCGTGACGCTCGACCCCGGCTACCGTGTGTTCTCCGAGGACCGCCGTCCGCCGCTCGACATCCGCGCCGACGGAGCCGCCAACCGCGAGCTCTTCGAGAGCGAGGAGCCGGGCGCGGGCGAGGCGCTCGACCGGTACCTGGACGGCGCCGCCGAGACGTACCGGCTCGCCGTCGACCGGTTTCTCTACAGCACCTTCGCCGACCTGCGCCCGCTGCTCGCGCCGGAGCTGCTCCGTCGCCTGCCGCGCCTCGCCCGGCTCCTGCTGGAACCGCTCGACCGCTACGCCGCCCGGTTCGTGAAGGACGTGCGGCTGCGGCAGGTGCTCGGCTACCCGGCCGTCTTCCTCGGCACGTCCCCCGACCGTGCGCCGAGCATGTACCACCTGATGAGCCACCTCGACCTCGACGACGGCGTGCGCTACCCGCTCGGCGGGTTCACGGCGCTCATCGACCGCGTCGCCGCCCTCGCCGAGGAGGCCGGCGCCCGGCTGATCACGGGGGCGACGGTCACCGCCATCCGCACCGCCGACGCTGCGGCCCGGCCCCGCGCGGCGGGTGTCGACTACCGGGATGCGGCGGGCCGGGTCCACACGGTCGATGCCGACGTCGTCGTCTCGGCCGCCGACCTGCACCACACCGAGACGGAGCTGCTGCCCGAGCGCCTGCGCACGCACCCCGAGAAGACCTGGGACCGCCGCGACCCCGGGCCCGGCGTGGTGCTCGCGATGCTCGGCGTGCGCGGCCGGCTCCCGCAGCTGACGCACCACAACCTCTTCTTCACGACCGACTGGGAGGCGAACTTCCAGACGATCCACGGCCCCGATCCCGGCATCCCCGACCCGGCCTCGCTCTACGTGTGCATGCCGAGCGAGACCGACCCGGACGTGGCGCCCGAGGGGTACGAGAACCTGTTCGTGCTCGTCCCGGTGCCGGCCGACGTATCTCTCGGGGCCGGCGGGATCGGCGGCGCGGGCGACCGGGCGATCGAGCGGGCGGCGGACGCCGCCATCGCGCAGATCGCCGCCTGGGCCGGCATTCCGGACCTCGCCGACCGCATCGTCCTGCGCCGCACGGTCGGCCCGGACGACTTCGCCACGGACTTCAACGCCTGGCGCGGCGGCGCCCTCGGCCCCGCGCACACCCTCCGCCAGAGCGCGTTCTTCCGGCCGGGCGACGCCTCCAAGAAGGTCGACGGCCTCTTCTACGCCGGATGCTCCACCATTCCCGGCATCGGCCTGCCGATGTGCCTGATCAGCGCCGAACTCGTCGTGAAGCGCCTGCGCGGCGACGGCGGCGCGGGCCCGCTCCCGGAGCCGCTCCCGGCCCCGCAGGCGGAGCGCGTGCAGTGAGCCTGCTGTACCTCGCCTGCCTGCTGCTCTCCCTCGGCGCGATGGTCCTGCTCGACGCGCGCTTCCGCCTGGTGTTCTGGCGGGACGCGCGCCGGGCGACGATCGTGCTCGCCGTCGGTCTCGTGTTCTTCCTGGCCTGGGATGCGGCCGGGATCGCCCTCGGCGTCTTCGCCCGCGGCGGGTCGCCGTACATGACCGGCGTCGAGGTGGCACCCGAGCTGCCGCTGGAGGAGATCTTCTTCCTGCTGTTCCTCTGCTACCTGACGCTGGTGCTGATCTTCGGAGCCCGGGCCGTCCTCGACCGGCGGGGGAGTCGCCGATGACCTACGCGCTGCTCAGCCTCGTCTTCCTCCTGGTCGCCGCCGCCGTGCTGGCGGTGGCGCTCGCCGTGGCGCCCGACCGCCGTGCGCTGGTCCGCCGCTGGTGGCTGCCGATCGTCCTGGCGGCCGTCGTCGTCCTCGTGCTCACGGCGGTGTTCGACAACGCGATGATCGCCGTCGGCCTGATGACCTACTCCGCCGCCCACACCAGCGGTGCCACACTGGGGCTCGTGCCGATCGAGGACTTCTCCTACCCGCTCGCCGCGCTGCTGCTGCTGCCCGCGCTGTGGCTGCTGACGCGGCGTCGCCCGGGGGAGAGGCCGTGACCGCCGTGGCCCCCGCGCCCTTCCGTCAGCTGCTGCTGGCGTCGCGCCCGCTCAGCTGGATCAACACCGCCTTCCCGTTCGCCGCGGCGTACCTGCTCACCACGGGACGCGTGGATGCGACGTTCGTGGTCGGCACGGTCTTCTTCCTCATCCCGTACAACCTGGCCATGTACGGCATCAACGACGTGTTCGACTACGAGTCCGACCTGCGCAACCCGCGCAAGGGCGGCGCCGAGGGCGCCCTGCTCGACCGGTCGGCGCACCGCAGGACGCTGATCGCCGCCGCGGTGTCGACCGCGCCCTTCGTCGTCTACCTTGTCGTGGTCGGGTCGCCGCTGTCGTGGCTGGTGCTCGCGTTCTCGCTGTTCGCCGTGGTCGCCTACTCGGTGAAGGGGCTGCGGTTCAAGGAGGTGCCGTTCCTGGATTCGGCGACCTCCAGCATCCACTTCGTCAGCCCCGCGCTGTACGGCCTGGTGCTCGCCGGCGCCGTGTTCACCCCGGCGCTGTGGCTGGTGCTGCTCGCGTTCTTCCTCTGGGGCGTCGGCAGTCACGCCTTCGGGGCGGTGCAGGATGTCGTGCCCGACCGCGAGGCCGGCATCGCCTCCATCGCGACCGCCATCGGCGCCGCCGCCACCGTCCGGCTGGCGATGGCCGCCTGGGCACTGGCGGGCGTCGCCATGCTGTTCACGCCGTGGCCGGGCCCGCTCGCCGCGCTTCTGGCGCTGCCGTACCTCGCGGCGGCCGCCCCCTACCGGTCGGTCGCCGACGAGGACGCGGCCGCCGCGAACCGCGGCTGGCGCCGCTTCCTCTGGATCAACTACGCCTGCGGGTTCGTGGTGACGATGCTGCTGATCTGGTGGGCCGCCATCCGCTGAGCACCGCCGGGGATCAGTCGCGCTTCGGCAGCTGCTGCAGCGTCCAGGCGTTGCCGTCGGGATCGGTGAAGTCGACGAAGCGGCCCCAGGCGAGGTCGGCGACGCCCCGAGCCTCCACGCCGTGCTCGGTGAGGTGGGCGAGAGCGGCGTCCGCATCCGGCACCACGATCTGCAGGCCCTTCATCGTGCCGGGCGCCATGTCGGTCAGGCCCTGGCCGAAGGCGATGGAGCACGCCGAGCCGGGAGGGGTGATCTGCACGAACCGCAGGTCGTCGGA
This sequence comes from Leifsonia sp. C5G2, assembly GCF_013359685.1. Classification (GTDB taxonomy): domain Bacteria; phylum Actinomycetota; class Actinomycetes; order Actinomycetales; family Microbacteriaceae; genus Leifsonia. Next base: position 7,641 of record NZ_JABFMV010000022.1, on the reverse strand, counting down.
GACCCGCTGGTCGTGGTCGGCGTTCCAGCCGAGCGCGTCGACGTAGAACGCCTTCGCACGGTCGACGTCGGTGACGGGGAGGATGATGAGCTCGATGCGCCAGTCGCTGATGGTCATGGTCTGTTCCCTTCCGTTTCGGTGATCCCACGGTAGAACCGCTTGCGGTCAGCTTCTGGCCGCAATCGGAATTCGGCGATTTCGCGGACACGCACGCTATCGTCGTAATCCCCGCCCCCGGCCAGAACCGAAAGCGAACGAGACTCCCACCGATGAGCGACTCCCCGGCCTCGCCCACCCCGTACGAGGTGCTCGGTGTCCGGCCGGACGCGCCGCACGACGAGCTCCGCCGCGCGTACCGCAGGCTGCTGCGCGAGACGCACCCCGACACCGGGGGGACCGCGGCCGCGTTCCAGGCGGTGCAGGAGGCGTGGGAGCTCGTCGGCGACCCGGAGGACCGCGCCCGCTACGACCGCGGCGAGAGCATCTCTGTCGATGCCGTCGCGGGCGACTCGGCCGGCGGAGGGTTCAGCGCCACCTTCCACGCCGCCGGGCGGTCCACCTCCCGCGGCTCCAGCGTCCGCGCTCGCAGCTACGGCCACCCCGGGGGACGCGCCCGCGAGCGCTTCCTCGGCCTGATGCGCGAGTGGATGGGCCGGGGCACCGACGACCGCGACCCCTACGACCCGGCTCTGGTCCGTTCCGCGCCGCGCGAGATCCGCCGCCTGCTGGCGGAGGCGCTCGCCGAGGAGGCGACGGCGCGCGCGGTCGCCGGCCTCGGCATCGGCTTCACGATCTGGAACGACGTGGCCGTCCATCCGTCGACCGACGCCAAGCTCGACCACATCGTCCTCGGCCCGGCCGGCCTGTTCGCGGTGCGGTCCGCGGACTGGGGCGGCCGGGTGAAGCTGGCGAAGGGCGAGCTCACCGGGGCGGACATCGCGCCGGGCGAGGAGCCCTTCCACGACCTCTATCGGGCCGCGAAGGGATTCGGCCGGCAGGCGGGCGTGCGCTTCACGGGGTACATCGTGGTGGTGCCGGACGCCGACCTCGACGTGCCGTACGACGTCGTCCGCCGCGGCCGCCTGACCGGGGCCATGGTGGTGCGCCGCTCGCTGCTGCCGCGCGTGCTGCGCGACGGGGCGAACGCCGCCGGACGCGAGAGCGTCGACCGCGCGTTCGAGCTGCGGACCCGGCTGCAGGAGGCCGTGCGCTTCGTCTAGCGCGGTCTGGACATCCCGCGGGACAGGGGAGGAGAGTGGGCGGCATGGTCACCCCACTCGACATCTTCAGCGGCTTCAGCGTGGACGACATCGCCGCGGCGAAGACCTTCTACGCCGACACCCTCGGCCTCGACGTCTCCGACGGGACGATGGGCAACCTCGACCTGCGGCTCCCCGCAGGCGGGCACGTCTTCATCTACCCGAAGCCGGATCACACGCCCGCGTCGTTCACCATCCTGAACCTCGTGGTCGACGACATCGACGCCGCCGTCGACGACCTCAACGCGCGCGGCGTCGCCACGAAGATCTACGACGACGACGCGCTGCCGACGGACGGGAAGGGCATCATGCGCGGCCGCGCCGCCGACCGCGGGCCCGACATCGCCTGGTTCCGCGACCCTGCGGGCAACGTACTGTCCGTGCTGCAGGACTGACGGGCGGGCGTCAGTACCGCGGCTCCGGGTCGGAGAGGTCGTCGCCGGCGCCGCCGGGTGTGCCGCGCTCGTGCTCCGGCAGGTCGTCCGTGGAGCGCGGGACCGTCGAGGTGAGCCGGTACGTCGCCTGGCCCGGCCAGTCGCGGTCGTCGATCAGCTCGAACACGTCGAAGGCGGAGGCGCCCGCGAACTCCGACGGGATGCGGATCCTGCTGGGGGGCACATCGACGTCGCTCGGGAGTGCCAGCTCGCGCGGGGTCGCCTCGTCGTCGCGGTACAGGACGGCGCGGAAGAGAGGCTGCTCGGATTCGGGCACGTCAACACGTTAGGCGTGTAGGCCTCAAGGATCGACCCCCCACAGCGGATGTCCAGGCCGGTCTCATAACGATCACTGCGTCTACACAACGTTCTAGGATGTCACCGTGGACCCGATCATCGTCTGTCTCTGGATCCTCGTCGCGGCGTGCGCGGCGACCTGGGTGCTGTCGCTCATCACGAACGAGCACTCCTGGGTCGATCGCATCTGGTCGATCGTCCCGGTGGTCTACGTCTGGGTGTTCGCCGCCGCCGCGGGGCTGACCGACGTCCGGCTCGACCTCCTGGCCGTGCTGGTCACCCTCTGGGGTGCGCGCCTCACGTTCAACTTCGCACGGAAGGGAGGCTACGCCCCCGGAGGCGAGGACTACCGGTGGCAGGTGCTGCGCGGCCGGATGCCTGCCGGCGCGTTCCAGCTGTTCAACCTGTTCTTCATCGTGATCTACCAGAACGTGCTGCTGCTCCTCATCGCGCTGCCCGCCTGGACCGCCTACCAGCACCGGACGCCGCTCACCCCGCTCGACGTCATCCTCGCCGCCGTGTTCCTCGCCTTCCTCACCGGCGAGACCATCGCCGACCAGCAGCAGTGGCGCTTCCACCAGCGCAAGAACCTCGAGCTCGCGGCCGGACGCCAGCCGTCCCCGCGCTTCCTCCAGACCGGGCTGTTCACGTACTCGCGCCACCCCAATTTCTTCTTCGAGCAGGCGCAGTGGTGGGTGGTGTTCCTGTTCGGCTGCGTCGCCGCAGGCTCGCTGCTGCAGTGGACCGTGATCGGGCCGCTGCTGCTCACCGGCCTGTTCGTCGGGTCCACGGTGTTCACCGAGAGCATCTCGCGCTCGCGGTACCCGGAGTACGCCGAGTATCAGGCGCGCACGTCGCCCGTGGTGCCCTGGTTCCCCGGGCGCGGGAACGAGGCGCGCATGTGGTCGGAGTCCAAGTAGTCGGCGACGCCGATCAGGATCAGGCTGAAGACGATCTGCTCCGTCACCATCCACAGCGGGTACAGGCCCGGAATGGCGGCGATGACGAGCGTGACCACGGGGAAGATCTTGGCGAACAGCCGCAGCCGCGAGTACGCCCAGTAGTAGCCCGCCCGCGCGCGCCAGGCGAAGTAGAACAGGGTCACGGTCATGCCGAGCACGATGACCGAGCGCATCCACACCGCGAAGCCGACCTCGAAGCCGCCGGCGCTCAGCACGACGGCCACCACGACCGCGGTCAGGCCGATGAGGAGTTCGGCCGTGAGGAGCCACGCGATCACCGTGAAGGCGCGGCGCGTCCGCGGGTGATCCCTGGCCTCGTCCGGCACGCGGTAGCCGGCGTGCCGCCCGCCTGCGATGCGATCGAGCCGCGCGAGGAGCGTTTCCATGCATTCACGGTAACGCGGGCTACGGTGGAAGCATGTCGTGCATCCGGTTCAACACCCCCGCCCAGCGTCAGGCCATGCGGAACAGCCGGCCGGCGATGCTCACCCCGGAGGAGGCCGCGGCGCTGCATCCCGCGCCCGAGGTGACCGAGAGCAAGGTGCGCCGCCTGCGCCTGCTCGCCACCGACCCGAACCCCAAGATCCGGGAGGCGGTCGCCAGCAGCTACAACACCCCGGCCGACCTGTTCGAAACGCTCGCGGCCGACCCCGACGAGGGCGTGCGCGGCTGCGTCGCGAAGAACGAGGCGACGCCGTGCGACATCCTGCGCGCGCTCGCCGACGATCGCTCCGAGACGGTCCGCGGCTGGGTCGCGGTGAACTACTTCGTGCCGGCCGATGTGATGGAGAAGCTGGCCTCCGACCGCAGCCGCACCGTGCGCAGCCTGGTGAAGTGGAAGGCGTCGCTGGCCGAGGACCAGCCGGCGGCGGTCTGATGCCCGACCCGGGGAGCGTCCGCGTCGACTCGTGGGCCTGGGCGGTGCGGCTGTTCAAGACCCGCTCGGCCGCATCGGACGCGTGCAAGGCCGGTCACCTCAAGGTGAACGGGGACCGCGCGAAGCCCGCCCAGCCCGTCCGGGTGGGCGACGAGGTGCGCGCGTTCGTCGGAGGGACGGAGCGCATCTACATCGCCCGCCGCCTGATCGTGAAGCGCGTCTCGGCGGCCGTCGCCGCGGACTGCTTCGAGGACAGGACGCCCCCGCCGCCGCCGCGGACCGAGACGCCCGCCACGGTCATCCGCGACCGCGGCGCCGGGCGGCCGACAAAGCGCGAGCGGCGCGTCCTGGATCAGCTCCGGGGCCGCTGATGGCGTTCGCGCGGATCGGCATCTCCGGCTGGACGTACGCGCCGTGGCGCGGCGTCTTCTACCCGCCGAAGCTGCCGCACCGGCTTGAGCTCGAGTACGCAGCGGACCACCTCGACTCGATCGAGATCAACGGCAGCTTCTACTCGCTGCAGCGCCCGACGAGCTACCGGATGTGGGCGGAGCGCACGCCGGAGGAGTTCGTCTTCTCGGTGAAGGGCGGCCGGTACATCACCCACATCCTGCGCCTGAAGAACGCCCGCGGTGCTGTCGCCAACTTCCTCGCCTCCGGGGTGCTCGCCCTCGGGCCGAAGCTCGGCCCGCTGCTCTGGCAGCTCCCGCCGACCCTGCACTTCGACGCGGAGGCGGTGGACGCCTTCCTGGGGATGCTCCCTCGCACCACCGCCGAGGCCGCCGCGTTCGCACGCGAGACCACCCTCGACGAGGACCGGACCCACCTGACGGCAGAGGAGGACCGTCCGCTGCGGCACGCGGTCGAGGTGCGGCATCCCTCGTTCGACGTGCCCGGATTCACCGCGATCGCCCGGGCGCACGCGGTGGCGATCGTGCTGGCCGACACCGCGGGGCGCTACCCGGTGATCCGGGAGCGCACGGCGGACTTCGCCTACGTGCGCCTGCACGGCGACGAGGAGCTGTACACCAGCGGTTACACCGACGAGTCGCTCGACCGCTGGGCGGCCGAGCTGGGCGCCAGGCTCGCCGACGGCGACGATGTGTACGCGTATTTCGACAACGACGTGAAGGTGCGCGCTCCCTACGACGCGATGGGGCTGCGCGACCGCCTCGCCGAGTGGACGCCGCGCCCTCACTAGACTCGTGAGCGTGGAGGGTGCGAACGCCGGGGTGAGCTCGCGGATCTGGACGATCCCGAACGTGCTCAGCTTCCTCCGGCTCGCGCTCGTGCCGGTGTTCCTCTGGTTCGTCATCGTCGGACAGGACGCCCTGGCGCTGCTCGTGCTCGTCTTCTCGAGCGTGACCGACTTCCTCGACGGCTACCTCGCCCGCCGGCTCCGCCAGGTGTCGCGGCTCGGCCAGCTGCTCGACCCCGCCGCGGACCGGCTCTACATCTTCGCTGCGCTCATCGGACTCTGCTGGCGCGACGTCATCCCGTGGTGGCTGTTCGTCGTCATCGTGGCGAGGGATGCGATGCTCGCGGTTCTCGGCGTCATCCTGGCGAACCACGGTTTCGGGCCGCTGCCCGTGCACCACCTGGGGAAAGTGGCGACCTTCTGCCTGTTCTGGGCGCTGCCGCTGCTCATGCTGGGGGAGGCGTTCGAGCCGCTCGCGCCCTTCTCGCTGCCGCTCGGGTGGGCGTTCGCGCTGTGGGGAGCGTTCCTCTACTGGTGGGCCGGGATCGTGTACGTCAGGGAGACGGCCAGGGTAATCCGACTTCCGGCCGATGACAGCGGCCCTGCATCGGATACGCTGGACGGCAAGGAGGTAGACGGTGCCTGAAGACATTAACCCGAACGGTTCGGCCGGCGAAGCCGACGACGACGCCGCCCGGGGCCCCCTGCGGGACGCCGGGGGCAACGAGGACACGACCGCGCGCTTCGGCGAGGAGTTCATCTCGAAGATGTACCCCTCCGGCGAGGTCTCGCTCGAGGAGCAGGAGGCGATCGCTGCGCTGCCCTCCGGGTCGGCGCTGCTCATCGTGCGCCGCGGGCCCAACTCGGGCGCCCGGTTCCTCCTCGACGCCGACGTGACCACGGCGGGCCGCCACCCCAACGCCGACATCTTCCTCGACGACGTGACGGTGTCGCGCCGCCACGCGGAGTTCACCCGGCGCGGCACGGCGTTCGAGGTCCGCGACCTCGGGTCGCTGAACGGCACCTACTACGACGGCGTCCGGATCGAGAGCGCGCTCCTGTCCGACGCCTCCGAGGTGCAGATCGGCAAGTTCCGCCTGACGTTCTACGCCTCGCGCCACGATCTCGCCGCAGCGGCGAACGGCTAGTGGCCCGGCCGGCCACCCGGGCCGCCGGCGACGCTCCGGCCCTGCTCAGCATCGGCCAGGTCCTCGCGCGACTGAGTCCGGAGTTCCCCGACCTCTCCTCGTCGAAGCTGCGCTTCCTCGAGGAGCGCGGGCTGGTGTCGCCCTCGCGCACCGCATCCGGCTACCGCAAGTTCTCGCCCGCCGACGTGGAGCGTCTGCGCGCGGTCCTGGCGATGCAGCGCGACCACTACCTCCCGCTGAAGGTGATCAAGAAGTACTTCGCCGACCTCGACGCCGGGCTCGACCCGGCGTTCCCCGGCACGGCGCCGGCGGGGTCGATCCTCGCGGGCGCGCGGCGGCTGCGCCGCGACGAGCTGCTGCGCGAGGCCGGCGCCGACCTCGAACTGCTCCAGGACGCGGTCAGCGCCTCCCTCGTTCCCGCGGCCGACGTGTACGGCGAGGAGGCGCTCACGGTGCTCCGCGCGCTCGCCGAGCTGCGCAGGAGCGGCATCGAGCCGCGGCATCTGCGCGGTTTCCGCGCCGCCGCGGAGCGCGAGATCGGGCTCATCGAGACGGCGCTCGTGCCGATCGCGCGGCGCAACGACGTGAGCAGCAAGGCCCGGACCGCCGAGCTCGCCCGCGAGATCGCGGCGCAGCTCGACGTGGTGCGCGGCAGCATCATCCGTTCGTCCATCGCCCGGCTGCGGCCGTGATCGGGCGGCGACGTCTCGACACGCCGACGCCGAAACAGCGGATGTCGTTGCCCGGCGCGGTCGGCATGGGTACCGTGGATGAAGCGACGCGGTTGCGGCGCGCGATCCACTACCCGGGTGAGAGGCGATCTTCATGAGCGAACTGAGTCGTGACGACGGCGCCTCCCGCTACGACCTCGGGCTGCTGTTCACCGACGGTCTGCCCGAGATGGACGACGTCAACGGCTACCGCGGCGCCGTGGCGGCCCGCGCTGCGGGCATCTCGTACCGCCAGCTCGACTACTGGGCGCGCACCGGGCTGGTCGAGCCGACCGTCCGCGGCGCCGCCGGCTCCGGCTCGCAGCGTCTCTACGGCTTCCGCGACATCCTCGTGCTCAAGCTGGTGAAGCGCCTGCTCGACACGGGCATCTCGCTCCAGCAGATCCGCACCGCCGTCAACCAGCTGCGGGAGTCGGGAGTGAACGACCTCGCCCAGACGACGCTGATGAGCGACGGGGCGAGCGTCTACCTGTGCACCTCCAACGACGAGGTGATCGACCTCGTCAGCCGCGGCCAGGGCGTCTTCGGCATCGCCGTCGGCAAGGTCCTCCGCGAGGTCGAGACCAGCCTCGTCGAGCTCGACACCCAGACGGACGCGATGGACGAGCTCGCCGCCCGTCGCGCCGCGCGCACCCGCGCCTCCTGACCCGCGATTCGTCACGAATCGCGCCCGTTCGTCAGGCGGATTCATACGGTCAACGCATCACGTGATGAAGGGTGCGGGGTGTGGTGGGT
>NZ_JABFMV010000021.1 GCF_013359685.1 Leifsonia sp. C5G2 | reverse complement strand
CCCCCGGCCGATGGCCGAGGGCTTCTTCAAATGAGACCTAAGACGCGACTCAGGTAAGACCTATGTCGCGACTCAAGACAGGGCGGAGGGCGTGGGATTCGAACTCTATCCGGGATACTCTTGTCACGTCACCGGGCTGGAATACCCGCGGAAAATCAACAATCAACGCGCTCGCTCGACCCCTTACGACCCCACTCAACCTCGTCCGATTGTGCGCAAAATGTGCGCAAATTGCGCGCGGTAGGATATCAACCCAAAATATCAAACTGACGGAGGTTGTTGACAGTCGGGTCTTCCAGTTTGGGAACAAAACAGCGGTGAAGAGCGGTGACTCGGGGCGCAGACGCACACCGGCCACAACTTCGGCGACACCGACACCCGCGTAATCTCCATCGAACTCAAGGAGCCCCGCCTGGGCGACGTCGACGTACCGACGGCACTCGGTCCGAGCTCCTTGCTGAAACCCAATCGTGGACGTCCTCAACGACGACACGACCTCAGTCGACAAGAGCCAGGCCGCCATCAACGAGGACGACCTCCCCTGTCACATAATCGGAGCGGATCAGCGCAAGTGCCATCTCTGCCACGTCCGCGGGGTTCCCAATCCGCCCGAGCGGGGTAAGCCGCGCGACCTCGACCCCGCGTTCGCCGTATCCAGCGGTCCAGGGCGTCGCCACGAAGCCCGGTGCGACGGCGTTGACCCGAATGCCGCGCGGGCCGAGTGCCCGAGCGAGCGTTCGTGTCAACTGGATGAGGGCCGCCTTCGAGACCGAGTACGGCAGCGAGCTGCCAGCAACCCGGATCCCCGCCGAAGACGCCACATTGACGACCGCGCCGATCGGTGACGCCTCCAGGAGCCCGGCAGCCGCCTTAACCGTGTTCCAGGCGCCGATCACGTTGACGTCGAGGATTCGCCGCCAGTCGGAGACATCTATCCCGTCCAAGTCGGCGAAGTCCACGAACTTCGTCGCACCCGCGCTGTTGACGAGCACGTCGAGCCGGCCGTGCTCCTGCTCGACCGCCTCGATGACACGGGCCACCTGTTCTTCGTCCGAGACATCACAGGGCAGGTTCGCTACAGATCGTCCGTCGGAGAGCCGCAACTTGCCGCCCCGACGAGAACTGATCACGACCGTCATGCGCTCATCGGCGAAGCGTTCCGCCATGCCGAGCCCGATTCCGGAGCTGCCGCCGAATATCAGGGCGACCGGGTTCCCATTCATCGCAGCCTCCCGCCGGGATACAAGGTCAGGCTCTCTGCGACACAGGCCGCGCGGTCTGCGCCGTCGGCTGTCATCGTCACACGGGATGTCAGCAAGACCCCGCGCTCCTGCTCACGTACGTCGATTACCTCGAGCACCGCTCGCATAATCGCGCCGGAAGCCACCGGGGAAGGGAAGCGGACTCGATCCAGACCGTAGTTCACCGCCGCGGGCGCGTCGATCACCCTCATCAGTTCCCCAACGAACCGCGAAAGCAGGGCCAGCGTGAGGAAGCCGTGGGCCACGGTTCCGCCGAAGGGGCCACCTGCTGCGCGCTCTGGGTCGGTGTGGATCCACTGGAGGTCCTCGGTGACGCGAGCGAAGCTGTCGATGCGCTCCTGTGTCACGTCGACGGCGCTACTGGGACCGAGGGACCGCCCGACCATACTCGGAAGATCCGCGAGCCGAAGCCCGTCAGCGGATATAGCCATTGGCGAGCCAGCCTCCATCGATCGACAGCGTCGCGCCGGAGACGAACGACGAGAGGTCGCTCAGCAGGAACAGGGTCGCGCCCGCGACGTCGTCCGGCATACCGAACCGGCGCAGTGGGGTCCGACCCTCGACGACGTCGCGGTCGAGGATGCCGCGCCGGAGCAGGTCGCCGGTCAGGTCGGTCTCGATGTAGCCGGGGGCGATCGCGTTCACGCGCACGCCCAGCGGTCCCCACTCGACGGCGAGCGAGCGGGTGAGCCCCAGCACGGCCGTCTTGGAGGCGACGTAGGCTGCGCGCTCCGGCTGTCCGATGAACGACGACAGGGAGGCCGTGTTCACGATCGAGCCGCCGTCCGGCATGGCGCGCACAGCGGCCTGCGAGCACGCGAACACCGCCGCGACGTTGACCTCTAGGATCCTTCGGAAGTCCGCCAGGTGATAGTCGGCACTCGGCCCGACCTTGGTGATCCCGGCGTTGTTGACCAGCCCGTCGATCCGGCCGAACTTGGCGACGACGCGCTCGAATGCGGCCTCCCGCTCGTCGTCGACGGCGAGCTCGGCGGCGATCCCGTGGATGGTCGCGCCTGCAGCCGCCGCCTCCTGTACGACACCGTCGAGTCGCTCGGCGTCGCGCGCCAGGACGACGACCGTGGCGCCGGCCGCGTGCGCCGCCTTCACCATCGACAGGCCCATGCCACGGCTGCCTCCGGTGATCACGACGACTCTGCCGCTCAGGTCGACCGTCACGGCCGGGTCGTTCCAGGTGGTCATTCTGATTCTCCTCTCGAGGGTGCGTCCAGTTCCGTCGCGCGCCGCACCAGTCGCGCATAGCCGATCGCGTCGAGGTACGCCCAGTGGTCCTCTGCCTCCGGGCCCTCGACGGTCGCCTGCGGGTCCGCAGGGTATCTGCCGGCGAAGGCGAGCGGATGCGCTCCGAACGGGGTGTGCGCGAGCGCGACGACGTGCTCGCCCGGCACCACCAGATCGCGCGGCCGCCCGAGGGCGGTGGCCGGGCTCACGAGCTGTTCGACTGTCGCGATCACGCGGCCGGCGCCGGCGCCGAGCAGGCGGTCGGCGTACCACTCGTCCGGGTCGGCCACCAGCAGGAGGTCGCCGGCGAGGGTCGCCGCGTCGGCGTGCAGCAGCAGCACGTCGGCGTGGAGCGCCTCCCCGTCGGGCATGAGCTCGAGCGGGACGCCGAGGAGGTCGCCCTCCGGTCCGTCCGTCCGCGCCAGCAACCGGGACAGGCGCGTCCCCTGGCGGGCGAGCGCGCGCACGAGCGCGAGCGGCCGACGCGCCTGAGCCGGGCCGCCGATCGCCACGACAGCGCCGTCGGGCACCGCCCGCGCCGCCTCGGCGAGCGACACCAGTCGCTCCGTGCTCCGCTGCCCGGTCATGCGCGGTCCGCCTTCAGGTAGATGCCGTCCGGATCGATGTGCACGCGCAAGAGCTCCAGCTCCTCCTCGCTCGGGGGCGGTGTCGTCGGGAGGTCGTCCGGCCGCCCGATCGCGAACCCGGTCGCCGCCTCGACGTCGGCCCAGTGCACGCCGGGGTGCAGCGACACCGCGGTCATCTCCTTCGTGACCTCGTCGAAGCCGAACACCCCGAGGTCGGTGACCACCCCGACCGGGCCGCGCCCGCGGAGCCCCGCAGCCTCCCTGGCGCCCGGTCCGGTGATGAACCCCGGCGTCGTCAGGTGGTCCACGCTCTCGACGAAGGTGCGCCTGCTGTGCCGCACGACGATCAGGAACTCGCCCGCCGCGCTGGCGATGTCGTTCGCGCCGCCGCTGCCGCCCAGCCGGGTCGCGGGACGACGGTAGCCTTCGCCACCGACCGCGGTGCTGTTGATGTTGCCGAACCGATCGACCTGGGCGCCGCCGAGCACGCCGAAGTCGACGTTGCCGCCCTGCAGCAGGAGCAGCGCGTCGAGCATCCCGCTGACCCTGCGCGCCGTCGACTGCAGCCGCGGGTCGCCGACGGCGCGGGCGATCGACCGCGGCTCCGGCGCCAGGACGCCCGACTCGAACATCAGCGTCACGTCGGGCGCATGGGTCGCCTTGGCGAGGTACGCGGCGACCATCGGGAGGCCGGTGCCGATGAAGGCGTTCCAGCCGTCGCGGATGAAGCGGCTGGTCGCGACCGTCATGATCTCGTCGCTCGTGAACGCGCTCACCACTCGCCCCGTCCTCTCGCCAGCTTGTGCACCGGGTCGACGACCGCCTCGCTCAGACGGCGTGCGCCGATCCTGTCGAGGTACGCGTCGTGGTCGGCGGTTCCGAAGATCCAATCGGCCAGGTACGCCGCGGTCGTCCCCGGGTCGCGCGAGGCCTCGTAGTACTCGCCCATCAGCTCCAGGTCCTCGTCGTAGAGCCCGTACATCCCGCCCGGGTACGCGCCGTACGGCGTGTGGACGACCTGGTCGACCAGGATCCCCGGCACCGACACCAGCTGGTTGTTCCGCACGATCTCGTCACCGGTCACCAGCCGCTCGGTCGTCAGGATCACGTGCCTGGCAGACCGCACCTGCGCGTCGAGCACGGAGAGCTGGCCGTAGAGGATGCCGTTGCCCTGGTCGTCCGCCTCGGTCACATGGATGACGGCGACGTCCGGCTGCAGCGCCGACACCACGCCGATGCTCTCGTCGCCGAACGGAGACGGGATGCGCGCGAACTTCGGCTTCGGCCCGGTCTGGAGATTCTCCAGGTCGGAGCCGGCCATCGTCCGCAGCGGCAGGAACGGCACATCCCAGCCACCGGCGAGCAGCCGGAGGGTGAGCCCGAGGTGACTGTGGTCGTCGGTCGTGATCTCGCCGTTCTCGACCGCCCGGCAGATGGCGCGGACGCGTCCGAGACCTTCGAACATCAGGTTGGACATGTCGATGTGGCGCACGCGTCCCGCCGCGGTCAGCAGCTCGGCGGGCCAGCACTCCGCGATGGCGTGCAGGGTGAAGCCGCCGGTGCCCGCCCGCAGGAGTTCGTGGACGAACGCGAGCGGGTGGCCGAAGTGGCCGAAGCCGCTGAATGACAATGAGGCGCCCTCCTGGACGCTCGCCACCGCGGTGGGGAGGTCGACGACCTTGCTGCGGGCGCTCATTGCGCCGTCAACCCGCCGTCCACCGGCAGGTCGACTCCGGTGACGAACGACGACTCGTCTGACAGGAGGTAGCGCACGGCGTAGGCGATGTCGATCGGCTGGCCGAGGCGTGCCATCGGCACCTGTGCGGTGAGCCTGACCTCCAGCTCCTGCACCCCGGCCGGGTCGGCCTTCGGCCCGACGACCATCGCCATCCTCGTCTTCATCGGGCCCGGGTGCACCGAGTTCGCCCGGATGCCGCGCGACGCGAACTCCGTCGCGACCGACTTCGTCAGCAACCGGACGCCGCCCTTCGACGCCTGGTAGGCGGCGCCCCCGCCTCTGCCGACGAGCCCGTCGACTGAGCCGATGGTCACGATCGAGCCGCCGCCTGCGGCCAGCAGTGCGGGGACGACGGCGCGGATCCCGAACCACGCCCCGGTGAGGTTGACGTGGATGGTGCGCTCGAAGACGTCGATCTCGGTGTCGGCCGCGCCGGCACGGCTCAGGATGGCGGCGTAGTTGACCATGCCGTCCAGGCCGCCGAACTCGGCGGTCGCGAGCTCCACGAGACGCGTCCACGAGTCGGCGTCGCCGACGTCCGCGACGGCTGCGACGGCGGTCCCGCCGGTCGCGCGGATCTCGCCGGCGACCGTCTCGGCCGCCTCCTGGACCGCGTCGGCCACCACGACGTGGGCGCCCTGTTCGGCGAACAGCCGTGCGCCGACGCTGCCCTGGGCGCCTCCCGCGCCGACGACGAGGATGCGCTTGCCGCTGAGTGTGGTCATCGTGTGTTCCCTTCCGCCCCGCTGTGGGGCATGTCCACGGTGTGCTCGCTCCAGGACCGGCGGATCGCGTCGAGCGTGTCCGCGTTCTCGATCGAGTCCTCGAGCGTGATCAGGGGGTCCGCTCCGTCGAGCAGGACGGCAGCGACGGCCTGGACCTCCAGGTCGAACTGGTCGGCGAACGGCACGGTCTCGCGCCGGGCCGGTCCGGAGAAGGGCATCACCTCGATCACAGGATCGCCCCACTCGGCCGCCGTGCGGAAGGCGTTCGTCATCCGCAGCCGGCCGCGGTCGCCCTGCAGGTCGAGCAGGGCGCCGCCCGGCACGTCCATCGCCACGAAGAACTGGCCGAGCACGCCGTCGTCGAAGAGGATCTCTCCGGAGAAGCGCAGGTCGACTCCGCGCCCCTCGGAGAGCAGCCGGCCGGTGACGCGCTCGGGATGGCCGCCCGCGTAGGTGCGCAGCCCGCTCACTGTGTACGACCCGATGTCGCCGAGCGCACCTCCGCCCAGCCCGGCGTCGTACCGGATGTCGCGGGCGGCCGCGTCGGTGTCGCCTCCATAGCCCGCCGCGAGGTCGTAGGTGTAGGCGATCCGCACCAGGCGCAGGGGCCCGAGCTCGTCGCGCACGATCTCCCGGATCCGCTCAACGCGCGGATGGTACCGCCACATGAACCCTTCGAGCAGGAGCCGGTCGGCGGCCCGGGCGGCGTCGGCCATCGCCCGCGCGTCGGCGCCGGTGAGTGCGAGCGGCTTCTCGACCAGGACGTGCTTCCCGGCCTCCAGCGCGGCGATCGCCCACTGCCGGTGCAGCGAGTTGGGCAGTGGGACGTAGACGATGTCGACGCCTTCGTCGTGCAGCAGCTCGTCATAGCTCCCGTAGGCACGGGAGGCGCCCAACCGCCCCGCGAATGCGCTCGCGTCGGCGGTGCTGCGGCTGGCCACGGCGGCCAGGACGGAGCGCGGGTCACGTGCGATGGCGGGGGCGAGCCCCGTCTCCACGATCCGCGCGGAACCGAGCACGCCCCAGCGGAGCGGGGCGGTACGGGCGTGCGTCACGGGTGAGCCTCCTTGCTCGTCGGAGCTGCGATGCGCCGACGCAAATCAGTATAGACATATAGTCCAAATGGTTCTAGCATCGGTTTCGCCGGCCTCGGAGCAGAGGCGGCGGGAAGCGAGCCAGGATGATCACCGGTCACACCCGTGTCATCGCCGTCGTCGGCGACCCGATCACCGCCGCTCGCGCCCCGCAGGCGCTCAACGAGGCACTCGCCGCGGGCGGGCACGACGCCGTGGCGATCCCCGCGGGCATCCCCGCCGAGGCGCTGCCGGCCTTCATCGCGAGCGCGCGCGGCTGGACGAACCTCGCCGGCCTGGTCGTGACCATGCCGCACAAGGGCGCTCTGGCCTCCCTCGTCGACGAGCTCACCCCGGCGGCCCGCCTGAGCGGTGCGGTCAATGTCGTGAACCGCACCCCGGACGGCCGGCTCGAGGGCGACCAGCTCGACGGGAGCGGCTTCGTCGGCAGCCTGCAGGCGGCGGCGATCGAACCCGCGGGGTCGCGCATCCTGCTGCTCGGCGCGGGCGGCGTCGCCCGCTCGATCGCCTTCGCGCTCGCCGGCTCCGGGCCCGCGCGCCTGCGGATGGTCAACCGGTCGCAAGCCCCCGTGGAGGAGCTGGTCGCAGAGCTGCGTGCCGCGTTCCCCGACCGCGACATCGCGGCGGGCACCGTCGGCGATGCGGCCGACTCCGACCTCGTCGTCAACGCCACCAGCGTGGGCTCGGTGGTGAATCCGGGCATCCCGATCGATCCCTCCCTGCTCGCGCCCGACACGGTCGTGGCCGACGTCGTCGCCAACCCCGAGCACACCGAGCTCCTCGCCGCCGCCGCGGGCCGGGGCCTCCGAACGCACAGCGGCGTCCGGATGCAGGAGGCCCAGTTCGGCCGCATCCTCGACCGGCTGCTGTGACGAGCCCCGCCCCTCGGCCTCCGAGTCCATCCCCAACCCCTTCTGAGGAGGAACCCGAACGATGAACGAATCCGCACCCAGCACCGACACACCCAGCACCGACGCACCCAGCACCGTCGCACCCAGCGCCGTCGTCACCGGCGCCGCCGGCGGCATCGGCCTCGCCCTGGCGCACGCCTTCGCGGCCTCCGGCCACCGCGTCGTCCTCTCCGACCTGCGCGAGGGCGCCCTGAACGAGGCGCGCGACCGGATCGCCGAGTCCGTCCCCGGCGCCGAACTGCTCGCGGTGCGCACCGACGTCACGGACTTCGACGACGTGGCCGCCCTCGCCGACACCGTGGCCGGCGAATGGGGCACTCCCGACATCGTCGTCAACAACGCCGGCATCATCGGCCCCGTCGGCCCGGTCTGGGAGGGGCCGCTCGACCAGTGGGAGCTGTCGATGCGCATCAACTACTGGGGCGTGCTGCACGGCATGCGCGCCTTCCTGCCCGCGATGATCGAGCGCGGCTCCGGCCGTGTGGTGAACACCGCGTCGGTGGCGTCGTGGTCGTCCGGTCCGCGGATGGGCTCGTACGGCTCGACCAAGCACGCCGTCCTCGCCCTCACCGAGTCCGCCTCCCGCGAGCTGCGCGAGATCGGCAGCGCCGTGCGGGTGTCCATGATCTGCCCGACCACCGTCCGCACCGGTCTCGTCAACCACCTCGAGGAAGCGGGCGGCGCCGACGAGGTGGGCCGTGCGCGCCTGCTCGCCGCGCGCGAGCACGGCCTCAGCCCCGAGGAGGTCGCGACGATCGTCCTCAAAGGCATCGCGGAGGACCGCTACGTGATCACGACCGACCAGGCATGGCTGATCAACGCGGCGAAGCAGCGGCTGGCGATCGCCGAGGGCGCCGAGCCGCCCATGGACCGCGAGCCGCCGCGCTGACCTCCCCCGGAAGCGAGCGGTTCGCGACGCGGCGCCGCCCTCAGATCCCGATCACCGGGTGAGGGCGGCGCTCGTCGTCGGTCACCATCGCCCGGGCCCAGCCCAGCGCCGTGCGCGGGCCGCCGTCCGAGTCGATCCAGACCTCCAGCTCCTGCACCCCGTCCGTCTCGCCGACGAGCGCGGCTCGAACGGTCAGCTGCTCCCCGCAGAACGCGGGGTGCGTGTAGCGCAGGTCGAGCTCGCCCGTCGTGAACCAGCTCGCGCCGAAGTAGCCGACCATCGCCTCGGCGATGAGCCCGGTCTGCTGGAGGGCCTGCACGATGGTGCGGTCCACTCCGCTGTCCCGAGCCCGGCCGATGTCGGTGTGCACGTTGCGGTAGCCGCGTGCGAGCCAGGAGAACACGTTCATCTGGTCCTGCGTGAAGTGCCGCGAGACGCCGGCGACGGGCGAGCCGAGTGGCGCGCCGAGCGCAGCCCTGGTCAGGGTCGGCAACGCGGTGTCGGGCGCCGCCTGCACGCGGCGGCCAGCCGGAGCGGCCTTCGATCGGCCGGAGACCTCGCCGGCGCGGGTCCGCATGATCTCCGTGCCGCGGTGCTCGACGACGGTCCGGCCGTCCTCCGCGGTCGCCGCGGCCTCCATGACGACGTAGCCGTGCCCGCGGTTCTCGTACCGTTCGACGTATCCGCCGTCGATGCGCACGGACTCGCCGAGGCGCAGCGGCGAGCGGAAGCGCAGCCGCTCATGGGTCTGCAGGCCCTCGGCGGTGTTGCCGTTGTAGGTCTCGTAGAACAGAAACAGCAGGTCGTTGGCCAGGGCCAGCGGATGTCCGATCGGACCGCCGAAGGGCGACTCCCCGAAGTACCACGAGCCGTAGTCGCCCTGGGCGAAGGCGAACGCGCGAACGCGGTCGGCGTCGAGGGTCGCCTCGGTGGAGGGGAACGGCTCGGGGATCACGATCGCGTCGTAGCTGGCGTCCTTGCCGTGGGCGTGCGCCTCCGCGTGAGTGATCGTCGAGGGATGGGTGATCGTCATCGTTCTGCGTCCTCCGATGGATGGAGATGGATGGTCGGATGTCAGCGTTCGAGCCGCACGATGAGCGGCAGGCTCGCGGAGGTGAAGCTCTGGGCGACCTCCACCGGGTTGCCCGAGCCGTCCCAGGAGACACGGCGGATGCTCATGACCGGGCTGCCCGGCGTCTCCTCGAGCGCGTCAGCGACCTCCGGTGTGGCCGTGGCGACCGACACCGCCTGCTCCGCGCTGCGGATCTCGATGCCGCCCCGCTCGCGCATGGTCTTGTAGAGCGAGCCGTCGATCAGGCCGTCGCGGCCCAGCCCGGGGACGAGCAGGTAGGGGACCCACGACTCCTGCAGCGCGATCGGCTTGCCGTGCAGCCTCCGCAGCCGGATCACGTGCGACGTGGTCGCCCCGTGGCCGAGCACCAGGTCGTCGGCGACGGCGGCCGGCGGTGCGACGACCTCCTGCAGCAGCAGGTCAGTGACGATCTCGTTCGGGTCGAGCCCCATCTCCTCGTGGAAGGCGCCGAGCTGGTTGCCGCGGCGCTGGATGGGGCGGGGCGTGTTCACGAAGGTGCCTGCTCCGTGACGCCGCACGACGAGGCCGCCGGCCTCGAGCTCGCCGAGCGCCTGGCGCAGGGTCATGCGGCTCACGCCGTAACGCTCCGCGAGCCGCGGCTCGCTGTCGAGCCGGTCGCCGGGCTGGAGCGACCCGCCCGTGATCTGCTCGGTGATGTCTCGCACGATGACCTGATAGATCGGTCCGATGGCGGAGCCCACGATGCCTCCTCGTCGCCGCATGCTCGCCAGTTCCCCGAAGCGGCTTGGTTGTATTGTATGAAAGATTTGTGTGGACGTCTAGTCTACTTGCCAATCCGAGTAGACGGCGCGGTACGCCTCCACCCGCTCGGGGTCGGGGGCGACGACGCCGGGCGAACGCACCCCGACGTCGAACTCTCCCGAGGTCTCCGCACCGATCCCGCGGAACGCGATCAGCGCCGCGCCCATGAGACTGACGTCGGGCTCTCCGCACAGTACGACGGGCCGGCCCAGGATGTCCGCCCGCAACTGCGCGAGAAGTCGGGACCGCGCGGCCCCTCCGGCGAGCGCGATGGACGCCTCGCGAGCAGGGTCGAGCACGTCGACGCCCTCGCGGACGACGAACGCCGCACCCTCCACCGCGGCCTGGACGATGTCGGCGGCCTCGTGCTCGGCGCGCTGACCGCGGAGCCGGCCGGTCTCGTGCGGACGCCAGCGCGGGAACCGGGCTCCGGAGAGGGTCGGCACCAGTCGCAAGCCGCCGGCGCCCGGGCGGAGCGGTGCACGCCCCTCGAGCGCCGCGACGGCCGTCCCCGAGTCCCCGAAGCCGAGGAGCGCGGCCCAGCGTGCCAGCGCGCCACCGGTCATGCCGGTCGCGCCACCCGCGCTGAACCCGCCCAGCGGATACGGGTTCACCATCGCCTCCGCCGGCGCGGCCTCCGGGTCTCCGACGAGCCCGACCAGGACGTCCGTGGTCCCCGCCACGTCGGCGATGAGGTCGGAGCGCTCGCCGATCACGAAGGTCGCGCCGACCGTCCCGTCCGGACCGCCGGAGACGACCGGCGTCCCGGAGGGCAGGCCCAGCTCCGCGCTCACGGCCGCGCCGAGCACGCCGACGACGGAGGTGGAGGGCAGCTGGCCCGGGAACAGCGCCGCGTCGAGCCTCGTCGCCTCCAGCAGACCCGCATCCCACCCGCGCTCGGCGACCCTGGCGAGCCCGGTGTACGCGGCCGAGGTGTGATCGGTCGCCACCTCTCCGGTCAACCGGGCCACCAGGAAGTCCTTGGGCGACACGATCGCCCGCACGCGGGCGAACTCCTCCGGCCGCTCCGAGCGGAACTGGAGCGCGGCCGCTCCGGCACCTCCGGTGATCGAGGGGCGCCCCGCCGAGCGCAGGAGCTCGCCCGACCGCGCGCCGAGCGCGGCCTCCAGCAGCGGCACCCCGTCGGTGTCCGCCCAGCCCCGGCCCGGCCCGATGGGCTGCAGCCTCTCGTCCAGGAACACCGTGCCGATGTGACCCGCGATGGCGATCGTGCCGATCCCGGCCCGGGCATCGGCGGCCAGCGACGCGCAGACCGTCACCACCTGCGACCACAGCAGCTGCGGATCGAAGACGAGCCCGGAATGGGAGTCCGGCCGTTCCACCCGTGCGGTGGAAACGAGCACGCCGAGCGGGTCGACGGCGGCGGCGCGCACGGCCGAGGAGCCGACATCGATCGCGAGGGCCAGCGCGCCCGGCATCAGATCGCCCCGTCCTCGTACAGCCGCGCGATCTCCGCCGGGGACATCCCGAGGATGCCGCCGTACACGAAGTCGTTGTCCTCTCCGGCCAGCGGAGGAGCCTTCCTGATCGTCGGCGGCGTCTCACTGAGCTTGATCGGCGACCCGGGCAGGCGGAGCGTCCCGAGGGTGGGATGCTCGACCTCCTGCACCATCTCGCGTGCGGCGATCTGCGGCGACGCGGCGACCTCCGCGATCGACGCCACCGGCGCGTACGGCACTCCCGCACCGCGCAGCGCCTCGGCGATCTCGTCGCGGGTCCGCGTGCGCGCCCAGTCCGCGACGGCGCCCTCGAGGAGGTCGCGGTGCGCCATCCGCACCTCGGCGTGCTGGTAGCGCGGGTCGCCGGCCAGGTCAGGCCGCCCGATGACCCCGAACAGGGTGCGGAACAGCGTGCGCGTCCCGCCCTGGATGTAGATGGACCCGTCCGCCGCCTCGTACACGTTCACCGGTGCTGTCAGCGGATCGCGCGACCCGCTGCGTGGGATCTCCTCGCCTAGCATCAGCTGCGTGATCAGCCGGATGCCGAGGGTCGCGAACATCGAGTCGAGCGACGCGATGTCGACCAGCTGGCCCTCACCGGTGCGCTCCCGGTGCACCACCGCGGCGAGAGTGCCGATCGCGGCCAGGTAGCCGGTCGTGTAGTCGGCGATGTAGGTTCCGCTGAGCGTCGGCATCCCGTCCGGGTCGCCCGTCACGTGCATCAGCCCCGACTGCGCCTGGGAGATGGCGTCGAACAGCGCTCGCGACGAGTCCGGCCCGGTCTGCCCGAACCCCGAGATCGAGACGAGGATGACGGACGGGTTCAGCTCGCGCATCCGCTCCCAGCCGATGCCGATCTTGTCCATCGTGCCCGGCCGGAAGTTCTCGACCACGACGTCGGCCCACTCCACCAGCCGTTCGAGGATGCCGAGCGCCCTGGCATGACGGGTGTCGAGCGTCGCGTCGTACTTGTTGCGGTGGTAGAGCATCATGTAGACGCTCTCGTCGCGGTAGTACGGGCCGTGATGCCGGGAGTCCTCGCCGCCAGGGCGCTCGATCTTGACGACCTCCGCCCCGAAGTCGCCCAGGATCTGGGCGCACAGCGGACCGGCGATGAACCGCGAGAGATCGAGCACCTTCAGTCCGTCGAGCGGGCCGACACCGTTCTCTCGCGCCATCGCGTCCTATTCCTCGCTCGCCTCGTAGGGGACGAACGCGTGGTACGTCCACGCGTTCGCGTTGCGGTCCAGCGGCACGTCGAGCACGACCGGGCCGACCCCGGTCGTCAGCGCCTCGGCGGCGCGACGGGTCAGCGTCGCCAGGTCGTGCACCACTTCGCCGTCGACGCCCATCCCGCGGGCCACCTCGCCGAAGTCCACCGGGCCGAAGTCGACGCCGATGGTGCGCCCGTTGAAGTGCAGCTCCTGCTCCTGCCGGATGTTGCCGTAGCTCGCGTCGTTGAGGACCACGATGCAGACTTTACCGCCGACCCGCGCCAGCGTCTCGAGCTCTCCGAGACTCATCCCGAGCGATCCGTCGCCGATGAGCGCCAGCACGGGCCGATTCGGGTCGAGCACGGTCGCGGCGATGGCCGAGGGGAGGGCGAAGCCCATGTTCCCGAAGCCGACCGGCTTGATGTAGCTGTTCGTCTGGGTGACCTGCCAGAGGAACGACCAGACGCCCGGGTTGCCGGCGTCGGGAATGAGCAGGGTGTCGTCGGGAGCCACCTCGCGCAGAGCCCGCACGATGTCGGCGGGCGACAGCGGTGCCGCGTGCTCGCCCTCGGCGACGGCGGTGCTCTCCCACCATTCGGCGCGCGCCTGCTGGAGGTCTTCGATCCACTCCGCGCGCGATTCCCGCGCGGCGGCCGCACGGTCGCCCACGGCGTCGATCACGGCGGCGGCGAAGGACGAGATGTCGGAGACGATGCCGGTGGTGACCTCGGAATAGTAGCGGCCGATCATCGTCGAGTCGACGTCCACCTGGATCACATCGGGCAACACGCGCTTCCAGCGCGTGGTCGAGACCGCGTTGAGGCTGTTGCCCAGCGCGAGCACCAGGTCGGCGTCGCCGATGACCCGGGTCGAGATGGTCGTCCCCATCCGGCTGACGGCGCCGAACGCGAGCGGGTTCGTGGTCGGCACGGCGCCGATGCCGTTGAAGGTGGTGACGACCGGGATGTTGAGCGCCTCGGCGAGCGCGAGCACAGCGTCGCCAGCACGCCCGCGGTTGCCGCCGTTGCCGAGCCAGATCACCGGACGCTCGGCCGCGAGCAGCCGCTCGACGGCTTCGGCGACGGCGACAGCGTTCGGCGCGGGTCGTTGGGCGACCCAGGCCCGGGACGGGTGCACCTCCGGGATCTCCGGCGGCTGCACCACCGTCCCCTCGATGGTGTCGCGCGCGAAGTCGAGATGCACGGGCCCGGGGTTGCCCGACATCGCGTTGATGTAGGCCTCCTCCATCGCCTGCTTGATCGAGGTCGGGTGCGCGACGAGCCGGCTCCACTTGGTCAGCGGCTTGAACAGTTCGACATGGTCGGCGTTCTGAGCGTCGTCCTTGTTGATGTTCTCGCCGTTGTTGTTGCAGGTGATCACGAACCCGGGGCTGGAGTCGCGGTACGCGCCGCCGACACCGGTCAGCAGGTTGGTCGCACCCGGTCCGGTAGTCGAGATGCACGCGGCGATCTCGCCAGTGAGGCGCCCGTAGGCGTCCATCATCACGGCTGCCGCGTTCTCGTGGCGGGTGTGGATGAGCTCGATCCCCGGGGTGTCGATGATCGCGTCGGTGATGGCCAGGGTCTGGCCGCCGACGACACCGAACACGTATCGGATCCCGAGCGACTTGAGCATGTCGACGACGATCTGGCCGCCGGTCTTCGGAGTGGTCATGAGTCCGTTCTTCTGTCGAGGGATGGTGGGGTCAGGAGCGGGAGGGAAGCGCGGCGGAGGCCCAGCCGACGGTCACGAGACGACCGTCGGCGCGGCGGATCCACACCTCGAGCTCGGCGGTGCTGCCGCCGCCCTCGCGGGGGACGACGGCGGTGACGAGCGCGTGGATGGTGATCGGCTCGAAGACCTCGACGGGCACCAGGAACTTCGCCTGGATCCAGCCCGTGGTGAAGAATCCGGCGCCGAAGGCCTGCACCAGGCGGCCTGCGATGAGCCCGAACTGCTGCGCCCCCTGCACGATCGGCTGCCGCAGCTTGCCTTCCCGCGCGGCCCGGAGGTCGTTGTGCGTGTTGACGACGTATTCGCCGATCCGGGAGAACACCGCTGTCTGCTCGAAGGTCACCTCGTGCGTGACGGGCTCGAGCACGTCGCCGGGCCGCGTGTCCGCGTCGAACGCGGCGACGGTGCGCGCGCCGTCCGGGATCTCGCCGGTCACGCGCTTCTCGGGCGTCCCGCTGCCCCGTCCGCCGAGCGTGCCCGGTACGGTCTTGAGGATCTCGACCCCGCGGTGGCGGACGATGCTGCGCCCGTCCTCACCGGTGGCCGCGGCCTCCATGACGACGTAGCCCTCGCCGCGGCGCACGTACGACTCGGTGTAGGTGGCGGCCAGTGTCACCTCCTCATCGAGGTGGGCCGGGCTGTCGAACCACATCTGCTCCTCGGTGTGGAATCCCACGACCTCGCTCGCCGCGTACACGTTCGTGAACATCTGGACGAGGTCGTTGCAGAGCAGCGTGGCCTGGCCGATGCGGCCGCCGAAGGGGCTGTCCTCGAAGTACCAGGGGCCGTACTCGTCCTGCGTGAACGCGTACCGCTTGATCTTGTGGTCGTCCACGAGCTCGCGCACGGTGCCGAGGTCTTCGGGGATCTCGAGATTCTCGAACTCCGGTTCCTTGCGGCCGGCCTCCCGGTCGGCGATGTCGTCGTAGTCGACGATGCGGCGCGGATCGGTGAGGTCTCGCCACGGCCTCGTCGCTGAGTCCTGTGTCATCTGTTCGTTCTCCATCGGTTCGGATACGTCTAGTAGTCTATACAACTAGACGACTTGTCTGCAAGTGATCGGTCGTCGGGTCAGTGGATGCCGGCGCTCGCGAGCCGCCGGCTGAAGCCCTGGCTCACGATGAACATCAGCGCCATCGGCACGGCACCCACGATCGCCGCCGCCGAGAGCGGGCCGACGAGCTGCACGAAGTCCTGCGAGAAGCTCGTCACGTAGATCGGGAAGGTGTACGTCTGCGGGCCTGCCAGCGGCGCGACGATGATGTAGTCGACATAGATGAACAGGCCGGCGAGGATCCCCGTCGCCGCGATCCCTGGCGTCGCGATCGGCAGCACCACCGAGAAGAACATGCGCATCCGGCCCGCGCCGTCGACCGCGCCGGCCTCCTCCACTTCGCGCGGGATCTGGTCGAAGGTGACGCGCAGTGTCCACACGCAGTAGGGGAGCGCGAGCGGCGCGAGCGCGATGATGATCCCGGGGAGGGTGTTCAGCATCTGCACCTTCGCGAAGATCAGATAGAAGGGCATCACGAGCGCGATCGGCGGGATGCCGCGCAGCACGAAGAACGACAGGTACGCCATCCTCCCCGAGCGGCGGTGACGGAGGTGCGACAGCGCGTACGCGGCGGGAACCGCCAGCACGAGGGCGATCACGGTCGAGGCGATCGTGACGATCGTGCTGTTGATCAGCGGGATCCAGATCGAGTTCGCGCCGGAGAACAGCCCGGCGTAGTTCGTCAGTGTGAACGACGACGGCAGCTCGAGCCCGTCGAGCAGGTCGCCCTCCGGCGACAGCGACGTCACCACGAGGAAGTAGACCGGCACGAGCACCCAGAGCAGGATCACGACCATCAGCACCGACCGCGGCAGCAGCCGGACAGTGCGCTTGAGGGTCCGCATGTCAGGACTCCTTCCCGTAGAACCGCTGCCAGCCGAGCACGGCCGCGACCGAGATCACGCCGCTGATCAGCAGCATGACGATGGCCATCGCCGAGCCGTTGCCGTAGTCGAGCAGGTTGAACGCCTGCTGGTAGATGAACGTGCTCAGGATGTGCGTCGAATTGCCCGGACCTCCCTGGGTCAGCACCCAGACGAACGGGAACGAGAGGAACGAGTCGAGCGCTTTGAAGCTGAGGGTCACGAAGATCACCGGCCGCATCAGCGGGAAGATGATCGTCCGCAGACGCTGCCAGTAGCTCGCGCCGTCGACCATCGACGCCTCCAGCACGGTCCTGTCGAGCTGGTCGAGGCCGGTGGAGAAGAGGATGAACACCCACGGCGACCACGCCCAGACCACCACGACGATGATCGCCCAGAACGCCAGCTTCGGATCGCCGAGCGGAGGCGGCACGATGCCATCGAGGCCGAGCACCTTCAGGAACTCGCCACCGTGCGGCGCATACATGACGTTGCGCCAGAACACGGCGCTCGCGGTCGGGATGACCAGGATCGGCAGGATGAACACGGCCCGCCAGAACTTCGCCCAGGCCGGTTTCATGTTGAAGAGCAGCAGTGCCTGCGTCATCGCGAGCACGAAGTCGAACAGGATGACCACGATCACGTAGCCGAACGTCCGCAGCAGCGCCGCGACGAAGTCGCCGTTCTGACCGGTGAAGAGCCGGACGTAGTTGTCGAATCCCGTGAACGAGTCCGAGCCGACCTGGAGGTTGTAGTTGCGCAGGCTGTAGTAGAGCGTGAAGCCGATCGGAACGGCGATCAGGGCGATCACGCCGATCAGCGCCGGGATGAGGAACGGCCAGAAACCCTGCCGCTTGCGACGTGCGCGTTCGCGGGTCTTCGTCTGGTCCACCGGTCCCGACCCCTTCTGTTCCGCACGTCTCGTGAGAGTTCCGTTGGACACGGTCCGTCTCCTTTCTATGGCGCCGGGGCCGTGCACACGGCACGACCCCGGCGGCTGAGCACGAGGCTCACGATCAGTGGGCGACTCCTGCCGCATTCGCGGCGTCCTGCATCTGGTTGCCCGAGGTGTCGGCATACTCCTTCGGCGACAGCTGTCCGCCGATCAGCTTCTCGACGAGGGGGATGTCGATCGACTGACGCAGCTGGTTCGTCACCGGCGTCACCTTGTAGGCCTTCGCGTGGCTGACGGAGTCCGCGACGCCCTGGGGGATCAGGTTCTGCTGAACCGACCAGCTCAGGAGCGACTTGTCGGTCGGCACGTACACGCCGACGCCCTTGCTGAGCGCGATCTTCTGGATCTCGGGAGACATGATCCACTTGGTGAACTCCCACGACGCGTCCTTGTGCTTGCTGCACTCCGGGATGCCGCGGCCCCAGTAGAACGAGATGCCGCCCTGCCCCTTCTGCAGGCTCGGGAACTCGAAGGTCCCGATGTCGCCGAGGGTGGACTGCGCGTCCTTCAGCTTGTTCCAGAAGAGGTAGATGTGGTCGTAGTCCATCGCCGTGTTGCCCGCGAGGAAGTTCGCCGTGGTGTCGGCCGACTGCATCGCGCCGATGGAGTCGGGGGTGTCGCCGTCGGTGATGAAGCCCTTGAGGTAGTCGGCGGCCGCCACGACCTTCTTCTCGTTGTCCGGGTGCGCCGGACCCCACTGGGCGTTGCCCTTGGCGTCCTGGTAGCCGTCGACGCCGTTGCGGAAGATCAGGTCGGCGAGCGTGGTCTCGGCGGGGTCGCCCGAGCCGGAGAACACGATGCCCTTGCGGTCACCGGTCGAGAAGAACGCCGCGACATCCTTCACCTGCTGGGCCGTGGTGGGCGGGTCGGGAAGCTTGTAGCCGTACTTCGCCTGGAACGCCGACTGGTTCGACGGATCCTCGAACCAGGTCTTGCGGTAGGCGACGGCCTTCGCGCCCGAGTAGAACGGGTAGAACTTGAGCTTCCCGTCGAAGGTGTACGCCTTCTGGGCGAACGACACCTGGTCCTTGAGAAGGGCGGCGGTGGTGCTTCCGTCCGCCTTGAGGAACGTGCCGAGATCGGCCATGTGGGATGCTGCGGCGGCTGTCCCGCCGTCGAGCATCTCGACGTTGTCGATGGTGCAGCCGCCCACCGTCACATCGCGGAGGAACGCGCTCGAGATGTCGGTCGTGTTGACCTTGTCGAGCTCGACCTTGATACCGGTCTTGGCCTCCCACTTCGGCAGTTCGGTGTCCCACACGGGGTTGAACTGTTGGTGCCCGGAGCTGACCATCACCTTGATGGTCTGGCCGCGCAGGTCGGAGGCCTTGGTGGACGAGCCGGGGGTGCTCGTTCCGGGGCTGCAGGCGGCCAACAAGGCCACCATGCTGGAGGCGATGAGGACGAATCCTCCGCGCCGGAGATTGCGCTTGTTCACTCTTTCACCTTTCTTGTGGCGTCCTTGCCCAAGAGGGACACGCGCTGTTGCGCGTCGGGTTGATTCGCCCCCATCTAGAGGACTAGACAAATCGTACGACAGTTGTGGCCAAATGCCAACGGTCGATTTCGACGGTGACCATTTGGATGTTTTCGCTTGCCGCCGTCGGCGGACAGCGATCAGTTGCGCTCGTCTCCTTGAGTACTTGGGCCTGACGAACCGAACGGACGGACTAGGCGGCACGCCTGCCGGTCACTTACTACGAGCTCAGGTCCAGGCGGCGTTTGATTCGACTCGCGTGAAACGGCAACAAAAGGGGAGCTGCGCGAGGCGTCTTCCTGCTTGACGGGTTGTCCGTCTGCCTGGCCGTCGATCGTAGTTCGCTCTGCGGGCTGCGTGCCGGGCTTTCGCGGCATATCCTCACTCGCTACGCTCCCTGCGGTATTCCACGACCCGACACTGCGCTCCGCTCCGCTCACCCTCGATCCCCTTGCCATACAGGCGAACAAGAACAGTTGAAGGGATCACAGAACCATGAGCGACACCACCACCACTGCTGCGGGCACCATCGAACACCTCGACCCGCACACCCTGATCATCGAAACCAACGTGCGACCCTCCGCACCCATCACCCCCGCTTTCGTGCAATCCATTAAAGAGAACGGCGTCCTCACTCCCGTTCTCGGACACCGCAGCGACGACGGCACCGTGACTGTTCGGGCAGGACAGCGCCGCATCTTCGCCGCTCGCGAAGCCGGACTGACGACCATTCCTGTCTACCTGGTGGCAGTGGACGAGGTGACCGCGGAGCGAATCGTGCAGCAGATGGTCGAGAATGACCAACGCGAAGCCCTCACCGACGGCGACCGCGCCGCCGCGTTCCAGCAACTCGCATTCGAAGGACTCTCTGTCACCGCGATCGCCCGCCGCACCGGGACCAAGCCGAAAGAGGTCAAGACCGCTCTCGCGGTTTCTGAGAACGAGGTGGCGGCGTCCGCGATCCAAGAGCACGAGCTGACCCTGGATCAGGCGGCGGTGCTGATCGAGTTCGACAGCGACGACGACATCCGCGCCGACCTGATAAAGGTCGCGACCACCGACCCGATCCAGTTCGTGCACGCGGCCCAGCGGGCACGCGACGAGAAGGCCCGAGCCAAGACCAAGGCGGGAGCGGAAGCCGACCTGGCCGCGCGCGGGTACGCGATCCTTGACGTGGACCCTGGCTACTACGACACCGAGTACACCCGCATCAGCGAACTCCTCACCGCCGACGACCAACGCGTCACCGTCGAACACATCGAGCACCAGGACGGGCGAGCCGCGCTCGTGCGCGTCTACGCGGACGGCGACGCCACCATCAGCTATTTCCTCCAGGACCCGAAAGCCGCAGGCTTCCGCACCTACGGGGGCACCCAGTCCAAGTCTGGGCCGATGACAGACGAGGAGAAGGCCGAACGACGGACTCTGATCGCGAACAATAAGGCGTGGGCATCCGCCGAAATCGTCCGCCGCGAATGGCTCGCCACGCTCCTGTCCCGGAAGGCTCTGCCCAAGGACGCGGCCGTCGTGATCGCCAAGGGTCTGACCATCCACCGGCAGGCGATCAGCACCGCCATCCGTGAAGGCAACGATCTCGCCCACCAGCTGCTCGGCCTGGAGCCCTCCGGCTATTTCGAGAACGACAAGCTCGTCGCGTTGGTCCAGCAGACCCCGGCCAAAGCGCAGCATGTCGCTCTGGCGGTCGTACTCGGCGCGTGCGAGTCGGTCACCAGCAAGCAAACCTGGCGCTACCCCTCCCCCACCGACACGGACTACTTCACCCAACTCGGGGCCTGGGGCTACAGCCTCAGCGACGTCGAGCAAATCGTGACAGCAGGCGAAGCCGCCCAGGCGGCAGAAAAGGCTGATCCGGTCAACGCAGAACCTGGCGCAGGCGACTGACCACGCCGGACGGAAGCGGGCCTGCACACCAGGCCCGCTTCTCGTTGAGCGGTCAAGACAGTTCGCGAGTCGTCGCCGCGACTGTCGACGGCCCGACGGCTGGACCACCCCGCTGGGCTACCCGGTTGAAGGCAACGAACGGAACACACGCTGTCTCGGCCGTCAGCGCCGCCAGCCGGCCGATCGACGTGCGTGGATCAGCGGCAATCGCCCATCCATCAACGGCGTACCGGCTCACCGTCTCGATGCACTCCCGCTTCTCTTCCGCTGATGGGCTGATCGAGCCGACCACTCCGATCAGTCCACCTTGCAGTTCCGGACCCATGTTTCTCGTATCGATGGCGAATACCCGCATCCTGATCACTCCCCTGGTTGATCGACCCTTCTATGGGCCGGTGTCAAATTGGTCCGCCGAGCCGACTGACCAGGTGAGGGCGTTTGTGCTGTCCTGTTCCTGATCGTTTTTCTTGCCGTTCCGGCACACAGATCGAGAGCGGGCGGAGGCAGCGCAGTGCCCGGAGGGAGCGGTTGCTAAGCGCAGGGAGCGCAGCGAGCGGAGTCTGCAAATAGCGCGTGCAGGGAACGGAGTTGGTGGAGCTCGCTATGATCGGCGGCCGGATCGGAAAGAAATCCTGGAGGAGGCGTTCCATCCAGCAAAGCAGCGCCGCCTCCGTGCGGCTCCACCCCGTGCCCGGGTCTGATCCCGGGGCTATTCGTGACGTCCCTGGGCTACTTAGACTCCGGGCATCGACGGGCTCGAGGAGGACTGGTGGGCGCAGAGCAGCGGGTGACGACGGCGTACGCGGCGGAGGTGGCTCGTGCCGCCTACCTCTGGGGGTGGCCTCTGGTGAACATCCACAACCGACGCGTGTTCATGGAACAGCTGCCCGGGCCGAGGCTGCTGGCCGGAATCGTGCCCGCCGGGCCGCCGAACCACATCGGGATGCTGCATGACTACATTCGTCCCGAGGAACGCGTCGTCGCCTGCCCGAACCAAGACGTCGCGTACGGGTTCGGGCCGCTGGATGGGAACCTGGGGCCCGCGGTCGTGCAGGTGCCGGACTTCGGCGACCGGTTCTGGGTGTACCAGGTCGTGAACCAGCGCACCGACTCGTTCGTCGAGCTCGGCAAGATGTACGGGACGAAACCCGGTCACTACCTCCTCGCGCCGGAGGCCTGGGACGGCGAGGTCCCGTCCGGGATCGCCGGCGTGTTCCGCTACGACACCCGCTGCGGTGTGGTCATCCCCCGGGTCTTCATGGACGACACGGCCGAGGATCGCGCCGCCGTCCTCCCGCTGGTCAACCAGATCAGCGTGTATCCCCTCGCCGAGTTCGACGGCACCATGAAGGTCACCGACTGGACCTCCGTGCCCAGCTTCGGCGCATCGGGTTCCACCTCCGGCCAGGAGGAGACACAGTGGGTCCACCCCGACACGTTCTTCGAGTCCTTCGGTGAGATCCTCGACGAAGTGCCGCCGCTTCCCGGGGAGGAGGCGATGTACGACTGGTTCCGTGTCGTCCTCGACGCCGCGAAACGGGACGGCGACGTCGCCGCCGCGTGCCGGCAGGCGGCCCTGGAGGCCGACGCGATCGTGAAGGAGCTGTTCGAGTTCCGCAACTACGGCATCCCCGTCGGTGACAACTGGTCCACCCAGCGCTCCGGCGCCCGCTTCGGCACCGACTATCTGATGCGCACCGCGGTCGGCAAATCCAACATCTTCGTCAACACCCCCAACGAGACGACCTACTTCTACCAGGACCTCGACGCCGACGGCGCACGCCTGAACGGCTCACGCCGCTACTCGCTGCGCTTCGACGCGGGAGAATTGCCCCCGGTGGCCGGCTTCTGGTCGCTCACCGTCTACAACAAGCACCACTTCTTCCACGCCAACGACCTCGACCGGTTCTCCCTCGGCACCAAGAACCAGAACCTCACCTACGCCGCCGACGGTTCGCTCACCCTCACGGTCGGCGGCGAACCACCGACCGACCCGGCACAGCTCGCCAACTGGCTGCCGGCTCCCGCGGACGACTTCTCCGTCTACCTCCGCGCCTACTGGCCGGACGACCGGATCCTCAACGGAGACTGGGCACCGCCCGCGGTCCATCCGGCCTGAAACGTCGGTGATCGATCACCGCAAAGCCATCGCCGTGTTGAGGTGCCGGAACAACTGCCGAGCGATATAGCGCTTCAGGCTGCGGCGGATCTCCCGTTTGCTCTTGCCCTCGGCCAACCGTCTGGCCAGGTAGTCGCGCGTCGCTGGGTCGCAACTCAACCGGACCCGGGCGATGACGTCCAGCGCCCGGTTCAACTGCCGATCGCCGTGTCGATTGAGCCGATGCCTGGTCGTGTTCCCGCTGGAGGCCTCCAATGGTGACGCCCCAGCCAGAGCGGCGAACGCCGCCTCATTGCGGACACGCCCCTGATGAGAATAGGCGGTGACCAGAATGGCTCCAGTGACGGCACCCACATCGAGCAGCTGCTGCAACCCTGGCGCGAGCTGCTGAACGTGACCGGCCAACGCCGCCTGGTTGTCCGCGAGTTGAAGCGTGAGCGCTTGCACGGAGACGGCCAACAGTCGAGCTTCCTGCCGAATGGTCATCATCGCTGTGTCGTCCGCGACGCGCTGACGCCAACCTGCAACTTCGCGGACCTGGACATCCGTGAGCGGCTTGCGAACGTCGATACCGAGATCAAAGCTGCGCAGCAGAGCAGTGAGCGCGTTCCGCTCCGCGGTTCGCCGACTGTCCATCGCCTGCCGTGCCACCAAGAGGACCCGCAGGGCGGCGCGGAGTCCGTCCGATCGCGGTGTTGTCAAGCGATCAACCTCCGACGCGAGATCAGTCCGGGCTGCGGCAACGGCGTCGATCTCGTCGGACTTGCCGCGTCCGGCGCGGGCCGCCCGCTTCGGCGGTCGGACGTCGCACACGTCGACGCCGGCAGCGATCAGAGCTCGCCTGAGGCCCGAACCATAGGAACTCGCGCCCTCGATCGCGACCAGGAGCCGCCCTTGAGCACGGCGCCGGATCCAAGCCAGTGCCCTGCTGAGACCGTTCGCCTGCTTCCAGCACCGCGTAGGTGTGTGTTCGTGCATGCGTGTCGACGCCGACGACGTGGTCATAGTGATCAGCCACGGAGTTCACTCCGATGGTCCCCTTCCGGTTGGCGAACAGTGCAGTTCGTCGGTCTGGAAGTGTTTCGAGGCGGAACTCTCACGAGTCACACGAGCCGGTTCCCCGGTCGCGGACGACCTTCTATCAAGCCATCGGAACAGACAAACCGACGCCCAGTTCAGCGCGCGGACAGATCGATCGAAAGGCACCCGAGGGGCCATTTTTGTTTTGAGTCACGCGACGCCGAACCGAACGTCAGTCTGCCAGCCAGTCCCAGACCGACCGGTCTCATTAGAGTCTTGTTTGCCTTTCCGCCGGGGAGATCAGTGGGAGGTGCGGAGTGCCGGGACCGTGGAATACCGGAGGGAGCGCAGCGAGTGAGGATATGCCGCGAAAGCTCGGCACGGAAGCACCGGGAACGAGCTACGATCGGGCGGCGGAATGACACACAAACTGAGGGACAGCGCCGCCGCAGGCGGCTCCCCTGCCATCACCGACGAGGTTGGCGCACTGACACCATCCAGTCGATCTCCGACGCCCTCGGCCGGCATATCTGTCGGGAGATCGGCTGCCACACGCAGCACGCGACGGCTTAGATGTGAGGACGGGGCCGAGAGACCCTGAACGAGTGACGGTTCGCGCGACGACGAAGCGGGCGGAATGCCCGATCGATTCCGACAGATGAAAGCGGTGACGGTCCCAAGGAAGGTGGTCGGGGCCGCCACCGCTACGACCGGCGAGGCGATACAGGCGCGCCGCCGACCGGTGGGCCGGCGGACCACACCCGCCGCCCCACGTTGGGTGGGTTCAGTGTTCGATCGCGGCGAGCTCCTCTGCGCTCGCGAGCGTGAGCCCGTACGGTAGGCCCGGGTTCTCATCGGCGATCTCCAGGAGCCGGTTGTACTTCGCCACCCGCTCTCCGCGGGCGGGCGCCCCGGTCTTGATCTGCCCGACGCCGGTTCCGACGACAAGGTCGGCGATGAACGTGTCGGTGGTCTCACCGGAGCGGTGGGAGACCATCGAGGCCATCCCGAGCCGGCGGGCGGTCTCGATGGCGTCGAGGGTGGCGGAGACGGTGCCGATCTGGTTGGGCTTGATCAGGGCGGCGTTGGAGTAGTGGTTGCGGGCTCCGTCGGCGATGCGGCGCATGTCGGTGACGTAGAGGTCGTCGCCGACCAATTGGGTGCGGTCACCGACCGCGTCGAACAGGAGCTTCCAGCCCGCGTGGTCGTCCTCCGCGAATCCGTCCTCGATGCTGCGCAGGGGGTACTGGTCGAGCAGCTTGACGTAGTAGTCGACGAGCTGGTCGCGGCCGATCAGCCGGCCGGCGATCTTGTACTGGCCCTCCCGTTCGTAGAACCCGTTGGCGGCCGGGTCGATCGCGATAGCCACCTCGTCTACACCCGGCGTATATCCCGCGTCCTGGATCGCCTGGACGAGCAGGTCCATCGCGTCCTCCGGGCTGGCAATGTCAGGCGCGAAGCCGCCCTCGTCGCCGAGCCCCGCAGTGTGGAAGCGGGCCTTCACCCGCGCGGCGAGGGCATGATAGATCTCCGCCCCGGCCTCGACGGCCGCGGCTTCGTCGACGGCGCCGACCGGGGCGATCATGAATTCCTGGAACTCGAGGGGGTTCGCAGCGTGAGCGCCGCCGTTGAGCACGTTGAAGTGCGGGACGGGCATCCGTTCGGCGCTGTCGGTCACGCGCGCCAGCCAGACGTGCAGCGGCACTTCGGCGGCGTGGGCGAAGGCTCGGGAGGCGGCGATCGAGACCGCGACGACGGCGTTTGCGCCGAGGCGGGCGAGGTTGTCGGTGCCGTCGAGTTCCCGCATGGCGGTGTCGAGGTCGCGAATGGTCCGCCAGTGCTTGCCCACAAGCGCGGGCGAGATCTCGTCAGTGACCGAGGTAACGGCCTTGTGGACGCTGCGGCCGGAGTACGACGGGCCGTCGTCCCGCAGTTCGACCGCTTCGAACACGCCGGTGGATGCGCCGGCGGGTGCCGAGGCTTCGACGGTGGTGCCGTCCTCGAGGTGCAGGGCGACAGCGACGGTCGGATAGCCGCGGGAGTCGAGGATTTGGCGGGCTGTCACCTGGTCGATCACGACGGGGTGGCCTTCGGGGTGGCTCACATAGTGGCCCTGGTGGGCAGGGTCGATGTGACCGGTGTAGCCGTGGGCGTGCATCGGTTTCTCCTATCTCAGGGCATGCGCGCGGGCATGCGTTATCGCTTGAGATAGGGACCGTTGTCGGCATCGAGGTTGGTGTCGGCGAGCCCCACCGCCGAAGCGCCGAAGCGCTGATCAGGAGTGTGCCAGAGAAATCTCGAGAGCGAAAGTGTCTCGCGTGATGATTCTCAGCGACCTGTCAGAACATGCCGCCGAGCCAGAGCCCCAGACCGGCGGCCAAGAGGGCGCCTGCGAGCATCCCGAAGCCGTTGGAGACCGCGGCCGCGTAGCGGCCTTCCTGGGCGAGCCGGACTGTCTCGAAGCTGGCGGTGCTGAAGGTGGTGTATCCACCGATGAAGCCGACCCCGATGATCGCCCGCCACTCCGGTGGGAGGAGGTGGGTGATCGCGAGGCCGGTCACCAGGCCGAGCAAAAAAGAGCCGGTGATGTTGATCACGGTGGTGCCGAGCGGGTACGCGACGCGCACGCGTGCCTTCAGGATTCCGTCGAGGACGAGTCGGCAGGTGGCGCCGAGGCCGCCGGCGAGGGCGACCCCGAGAACGAGCAGACCGATCATCGCGCGCGCTCCTTCCGTGCACGGGCTCGGTGGATGGCTGCGCCGAGCGCGATGCCTCCGACCGATGCGGCGGCGCCGACGAGCACGGTGGCCAAGGCGTAGAGGATGCTGTCGCCGAGGTGCGCGGTAGCGATGAGCCCGTCGGTGTCGACCGCAAACGAACTGTACGTCGTGTAGCCCCCCATGATCCCGGTTCCGGCGAAGAGACGGATGGCTCTGCGCCTGCCCTCGTCTGGTCCGCCGCGGGACAGGGTCTCAAGAAGCCAGCCGAGCAAGAACGCCCCGGTGACATTGATGCCGAACGTCGCGACCGGCAGGCCGTTCCAAGCAGGGATGCTCAACGACAACAGGTAGCGAACGGCCGTGCCAATGGCTCCGCCGGCGAAGACCAGCCCGATGTAGCGCCAGCGCAGGTGGACGGGCCGCGGTGTGCGGGTGCGCGTGTCATCGACTTCGATGTCTGAGTCGATGGGGAGAGTGTCGTTGGGGTCTGGGTTCATGGTTGGTTCTGTTCGCGCAGGCGACACCTAGGTGCCCCCTTGCCGGTTGAGGAGTTCGGTGGCTTCGACAGCGGCGTCGGGGTCGAGGTAGTCGCGTGCTACGAGAGCGGGCGTTCCGGACCGGAGATCGAAACGATACCGCAAGGGCTGACCGGTCGGAATCGCCAGCTGCTCGACCTGCCGCGGGGTGAGGCCCTCGATGATCATGCACAGGGCGCGAAGCGAGTTCCCATGACCGACCACGATCACCGGCGATTCTTCGACCAGCACGGGATACAGCTGCTCGGCGACGAAGGGCAGGATCCGCCGTCCGACGTCATGGAGCGACTCCGTCGGGGTCAGAGCGGCCTGCGGGAGTGACCGGAAGGGCTCTTCGGACCGGATCGCCTCGAGCTGTTCGGCGCTCATCGGTGGCGGCGCGGTGAGGAACGAGCGTCGCCAGGTGAGGAATTGGCTCACTCCATAGCGGCGAGCGACCGCTGTCTTGGACTGGCCCGTAAGCGCACCGTAGTTGCGTTCGTTCAACCGCCACTCGATGCGCAGGTCCGCGTCAAGGCCGAGGACATCCTTGACGATGAGTGCCGTGGCGATGGTCCGCTCGAGCGCCGACGCGAAGATCGATACAGGCCTGATGCCCGCCGCGTGCAGCAACAGTCCGGCGTCTCGCGCTTCAATACGCCCACGCTCGGTCAACGGCGGGTTGAGCACACCGGTGAAAAGTCCTTGCGCGTTCGCGGTGCTCTCACCGTGCCGAAGCAGGTAGACCTCGTAGAGCCGTGTCACTCCCACGGCAGCGCCCGGCCGTCGGTCACCGGCGACAGGGGGACGACCAGCACCGGCCGGTGCTGTCGGTGCGCGAGGTGGACAGCGACAGAGGAGCGGAAGAATTCGCGAAGGCCCGAGCGCAGGCCGGCTTCGTGGGTGCCGACGACGATCATGCGGGCGTTCAGCGTCTCGGCGAGATGTCCGAGCGCATGGGCGGGGTCGCCGGCGAGTTCGCGCTTGCTCCAGTTGACGCCGGTCTTTGCGAGGGTCTTCTCGATGTGTGCGGCGAGTTCGGTGTCGAATACGTCCTCATCGAGTTCCGGGAGGTCGGGGTCGAAGGGGAGCGAATGCACCGATCCGTCCGGGTTCTCGTCGACCGTATACCGGCCGAGGTCGACGTGGGCGCAGATGAGTTCGCAGTCCAGGTCTCGGGCGATATGGGCTGCTTCCAGCAGGACGGCGTCGGCCAACCCGTGTTCGACACCTACGAGGATGACGGAGCGGTTCTGGTCCGGGGTGTGGGGATCGGACATTGACGTCTCCTATCTCGGCGGCGGGCGCGCGCGTCTGGCGAGATAGGGACTGTTGTCGGCGGCGCCGAGGTTGTTCGCGGTGAGCCCCACCACCGCGACGAGTTCATCGTCACCTCACAGTGTGCCAGAAGGTGCGACGAGTTCAACCACACCGCCGGGGGGTGTATCGTTGTGCTCCCAAACGGTGATGAAGCTCACCGAAACCGCGGGTCCCCGCTGATGGCTTCTACCTGAACACCCTTGCTCTGCATCGCGTCCAGGTAGGAGGACCACGTGGAAGAGAACCGCGCACAACTGACGAGCATCCTGTTTCCGGCCGCCGGCCCAGCCGGCACCGACGCCGCCTCCATGGAGTTGGCAAGAACGCAACCGGACTGCTTCCCCGACCTTGCCCTCGATCTGGTGATCGAACGCTTGGTCGGCACGGACGACTACGAGCTGCGGCCGTTCTACTGGACGCCGCTGACCACGTTGGAGCAGGTGGAGTTCCGTCATGCGGTGCTCGCCGACCTGGCGCACGAGCGCGTGCAGCAGAGTGGGCGGGCCTTCGCCGAGGGCATGCGGGAACTGCGCACCCAGCTCGCCCTGGTCGACAAACTGCGATACGTGCTGCAACGACAACGGGTGTTCCTGGACGCCGTCACTCACTATGTGACCCTAACCGGCAACCTCGCCCGCGGGCTCATGGACGCACCGCTCGAGTCGGCGGGAATGCTGGTGTTCCAGGACCATCTGGATCGCTACGTCGCCTCGGAGGGATTCACTCGGTTGGCGGAGGACGCCGAACGTGTGGCCGAACAGCTGGACGAGGTCGAGTACGAGTTCCTCATCGACGGCAACAGCGTCACCGTGATCCCATACGGCGGCGAGACGGACTTCAGCGCCGACGTCGCTGCGACCTTCGCGAAGTTCCGGCAGTCCGACGTCGGAACGCACCGGACGAAGTTCATCGACACGGTCGACATGAACCATGTCGAGGCGGGCATCCTGGGCCTGGTGGCTGACGTGTTCCCGGAGCCATTCGCGGCGTTGGCCAAGTTCTGCAATGAGCACGCGACGTTCCAGTCCGCGACGCTCGCCCGGTTCGACCGTGAGCTGCAGTTCTACTTCACCTACCAGGACTACCTGGCCCACGCCTCAGGCAACAGACTGCCGGTCTGCGTGCCCCGTGTCGTCGACGAACGCGAAAGCAACGTCACCGGCGGCTACGACCTCGCGCTGGCATTTAAGCGACAGACGGACGCGACGCCGCTGGTCACCAACGATTTCCAGCTCCGGCGCGGGGAGCAGTTCCTCGTAGTCACCGGCGCCAACCAGGGCGGCAAGACCACGTTCGCACGGTCCTTCGGGCAGCTGCACTACCTCGCCGCACTCGGGCTCCCCGTCCCGGCGCGCCGGGCGGTCCTCCCGCTGTTCGACCGGCTCTACACTCACTTCGAACGGCAGGAAGATCTCACCAACCTGGCCGGCAAACTCGAGGACGACCTGGTGCGGGCGCACGCGATCATCTCCTCGGCTGACGATCG
Organism: Leifsonia sp. C5G2; assembly: GCF_013359685.1. GTDB lineage: Bacteria > Actinomycetota > Actinomycetes > Actinomycetales > Microbacteriaceae > Leifsonia. The sequence goes on along the minus strand of NZ_JABFMV010000021.1, from coordinate 12,110 downwards.
CAGCATCGTGATCATGAACGAGACGTTCACCTCGACCACCGCCCAGGACGCGCTCGAGCTCGGCGAGAGGATCCTCCGCACGTTGATCGATGAGGGCGCGATGGGCGTCTACGTGACGTTCATTGACGAGCTGACCGCCCTCGGTCCGGAGACGGTCAGCATGGTCGCCGAGGTTGACCCGGACGACGTGACCCGGCGCACCTTCCACATCGAACGGCGGCCCGCCGACGGCCTGGCACACGCGACCGCCCTCGCTGACCGCTACGGACTGTCCACCGCCCGGATCACCGAACGGATCGCATCATGAAGGCCCACCTGCTCTTCACCGACGCCGACTTCGTTCTCATCGATCATCCGGATGAGAACCAGCACGACCGGTTCGCCGACCTCGAACTCGGCGTCCTCGTGCGCGCGATGGCAGCCGACGACGCATTCCTCGCCGAGACCGCGACCGCGGCCCTCCACCAGCCGTTGACCGACGCGGACCAGATCCGTCACCGCCAGCAGGCCCTCACTGACGCACTCGCGAACCCGGACGCAATCCGCGCGCTCTACGCGCTGCCGGTCCAAGCGCTGGCGGAGGCGAAACGCATCTACAGCTGGGGGTTGTCCTCCCCGTCCGGGATGGTTCATCACGGCAGCCAGCTGATGGAGGTGTACATCCGCTACCTGCGGAGTCTGCGGCTGCTCGCCGACGAAAACGCACCCGCCTTCCGGTCGCCGGCGTTCACGACCCTGTTCCAGATGCTGCAGTCCGAGTTGACGGACGAGTACTTCGAGGAGATCGACGAGCACCTCGCCCAGTTGCGATTCCGGCACGGAGTGCTCAGCAGCGCCCACCTCGGAGAGGCGAACAAGCCTACAAGGATCACCCTGCGCCGCCCCTCCGGCCGCCGTATCCCGCTGCTGCAGCGGCTGGGGTTCACCCACCCCGCGCACACGATGACCATCCCGGACCGGGACGAGGCCGGCTTCAGCGCGCTCCACGAGCTCCAGGACCGCGGAGTCGACCTCGTCGCGAACGCGCTGATCCAGTCGACCGATCACATCAAGAGCTTCCTGACGATGCTGCAACGCGAGCTCGCGTTCTACCTCGGAGCTATCAACCTCCACGACGCGCTGACCGCGCAGGGCGAACCGACGACAATCCCCACACTGACCGACACGGCCGGATTCGCGGCAGACGAGCTCTACGACATCGCTCTCGTGCTGATCGGCGGCCGGCCCGCCGTCGGCAACACGATCGATGCCACAGCGACCCCTCTGGTCGTGATCACCGGAGCGAACCGCGGCGGCAAGTCCACGTTCCTGCGCAGCCTGGGCCAGGCCCAGCTGCTCACCCAGTGCGGACTCTTCGCCCCCGCCACGGCGTTGAGCACCGGTGTCCGCACCGGCATCTTCACCCACTTCAAGCGCGAGGAGGACAAGCAGCTCGTCAGCGGCAAGCTGGATGAGGAGCTCGGCCGGATGAGTCGGATCGTCGACGCCGTGACACCGGGGGCAATGGTGCTCTTCAACGAGTCGTTCGCCTCCACCAATGAACGGGAAGGCTCGGAGATCTCTCGTCACGTCGTCCACGCGTTCCGGGATCGCGCGGTGACCGTCGCCTTCGTGACCCACCTGTTCGACTTCGCGCACCGGCTGCGCGAGGAAAACCGCGAGGACACGCTCTTCCTGCGCGCCCATCGCGCAGAGGACGGCAGCCGCGACTTCACCCTGACCGAAGGCGAACCCCTCTCCACCAGCTTCGGCTGGGACGTCTACCAACGCGTATTCGGCGACGAGAAGGATCCGCGACCCGCCGAACGGATGTCCTTGACCGCGTTCGAAGAGCCGTGATTCACTGAGCATCCGGCGATGGAGCTCGCCGGGACGACCCTCGTCCGAACCGCCTACGCGCTGATAGCCCCTGTGACCAGAGATGGGAACAGGCATGCACGCGCATTGGAACGAGGACGAGAGCACCGGGCAGAGCCCTCGCTCCGATCCACCTCCGACCGTGGCTGCAACGACCGCGGCGGGAGCACAGTGATCGAACTCTCCGCACCCGTCATCCAATTCCTTCAAGTCCTCACGATCGCCGGCGCCGCGCCGGGCGTGAGCGGGATCATCGCGAGCATCGAAGCCCGGATGCAGGGGCGCCGAGGCCCAAGAATCCTGCAGCCCTACTTCGACCTCGCGAAGCTGTTCGGCAAGGAGGCTCTCGCCCCGGCAGGCGCCGGCTGGTTCTTCCTCGCCGGTCCGGTGATCGCGTTCGCCTGCTACCTCACCGTCCCGCTGCTGATCCCCGTGCTGACCACCTTCGGGCTGCCGTTGGGGAATATGGGCGACATCCTCGGCGGCGGCTTCATTCTCGCCCTCGCCAGCTTCGTCGTCGCCGTCGCCGCGGCGTCCACTGGCGACCCGTACGCACAGCTCGGCGCCAGCCGTGCCAAGACCTTCGGGGCGATCACAGAGCCGGTCGTGCTGCTGGTCGTATTCACGGTCGCGATCCTCACCACGACCGATCTGCCGTACGTGCTCGGCGCGACCGTCACCAGCGGGCCGGAGCAGATCATCCGGCCGGCGCACCTTCTGGCTTCGGCGGCGTTGTTCATGGTGATCCTGTTCGAGACGGCCCGCATCCCCGTTGAGACCCATACCGGCACGATCGAGTTCGGCATGATCGAGGAGGCCAGGTCGTTCGAGCACTCCGGGCCCTACCTGGCCTTGCTGAAGTGGGGATCGGCGGCGAAGCAGCTGATCTTCTACACGATCCTGCTCAACGTTTTCGTGGCGCCGTGGGGTCTCGCACCGAGCGGACGCCTGGACCTCGTGGTGCTCGCAATCATCGCTCTGCTGGTGAAGGCCACCGCCCTCGGTGTCGTCGTCGCGGTGATCGACAACACGTTCGCCAAGCTCCGGCTGTTCAAAATCACCGAGTTCGTCGCGGCCGCGTTCCTGCTCGCGGTGCTCGCCATCCTGACCCTCTACCTCGGAGGTGGCTGATGCTGTCCCTGTCCGCGACGGCTGCGGCGCAGAGCGTGCCGAGCGTATACGAGGGCACCGCGAACACGGTCGCCGTGATCGTCCTGCTGCTCGAATTCGGGATGTTGCGCGCGGCGATGCTGCGCTCCCAGGTGGGGCTATACGCCATGCAGTCGGCCGCCGTCAGCGTGCTCGCCTTCGTGGTGGCTGCCGGCCGTGGCATCCCCGAACTCTACGCGTTGGCCGCGATCTCTTTCGCGCTGAAGGTGGTGATCGTCCCGCTGGTGATGCTCCGGCAGCTGCGCCGCTCCGGAACCGAGATCGCCGGAAGCGGCGCGGTCGGTGTGGCCAGCGAGGTGGTGATCGCGCTCATCGTGGCAGCGTTCGGGTTCTTCGCTGTCGGGGCACTTCACATCGACTCACCGGTACTCCCGTCGACAGCATTGAGCCTGTCGATGGCCGTCGTACTGGTCTCGTTCGTGCTGATGATCCTGCGGAGGGACGTGGTCAGCCAGGCCATCGGGTTCTTCTCGCTCGAGAACGGGGTCTCTATGGCGAGTCTCGTCGTCGCGGCCGGGCTGCCGCTCATCCTCGAAGTCGCGTTTCTGTTCGACCTACTCGTCGCCGTCGTCGTCTTCGGGGTGCTCATCCGCATCCATCACGGCCGGTCGAACACGCTGTCCACCATCCCGCTCGACCGGTTGCGAGGCTGAGATGTCGACATTGCTGATCCTCCTCGTCACGATGCCGCTGGGTGCGGCGATCATCTCGTTCGTGGCGTCGTATCGCGTCGCGCGCGCCCTGACGGTGGCGGTCGCCGTCGTCTGCATGGCGCTCTCGATCGCGCTGGTCCCTGCGGCGACGACCGGGACGGTCGAGGTCACTGGGTATCTGCGCCTGGACGCGGTCGGCTGTGTGTTCCTCCTGGCCACCACCTCGCTATTCGCGCTGACCAGCATCTACGCCGTCGGCTACTTCGGCGACCGAGCCCGCGCCGCCGCCTCCTCCAGCGTCGGCGTCGACCGCAGCTTCCGGCGCTACTCGGCCCGGTTCTACGCGGGCTTCAACATCTTCGCCTGGTCGATGATCTGCGCACCTCTCGTCAACGGCCTCGCGCTGCTCTGGATCGCCGTGGAGATCACGACGGTCGTCTCGGCTCTGCTTGTCGCGCTCGACAACACCGACGAGGCGGCAGAAGCCGCGTGGAAGTACGTCCTCATCGCATCCTCCGGGCTCGGCATCGCACTGCTGGCCACGATCATGCTCTACTACGCCGGCGCCACCGCCCTCGGCTCCTCCTACGATCTCGCCTTCGCACCGCTCCTGGACGCGGCGAAGCACCTTCCCTCGACGCCGGTGCAATTCGCGTTCGCCCTCGCGGTTGTCGGGTACGGCACCAAAGTGGGCCTCTTCCCGGTGCACACCTGGCTGCCCGACGCGCACTCGGAGGCGCCGACCCCGGTGTCCGCGCTGCTCTCCGGAGCACTCCTGGCGACCAGCTTCTACGCGATCGTGCGCTACTTCCAGGTCGCCGTCGCCGCGCTCGGGCCAACGTTCCCGCAGACGATGCTGCTGATCTTCGGCGTGCTCTCGCTGCTGCTGGCCGCGCTGTACCTGTTCGACCAGAAGAACCTCAAACGGATGCTCGCGTACTCCAGCATCGAGCACATGGGTATCCTCGCGATCGGCGTCAGCTTCGGCACCCCCCTCGCCTTCGCCGGGGTGCTACTGCATGTCCTGGGTCACGCGCTCGGCAAGGGCGCGGCGTTCATGGGCGCCGGGGTGTTCGTCCACACGTACCGGACCAAAGAGCTGCGCCGTATCCGGGACGGCCTCGGGGTGCTGCCCTGGTCGGCGCCGCTGTTCCTGCTGGCGATCTTCGCGCTCTGCGCGCTCCCGCCGTTCAGCATCTTCCGCAGCGAGTTCCAGATCGTCATCGGGGGCCTCCAGGGCGCGAAAACCGCGGGCGCGGCGGCGCTGGTGCTGCTGGTCACGTTCGCGTTCTTCGGGCTCTCCATGGCGGTGACGCGGATGCTGTTCCGTCCCGCTCGCGACGGCGAGCCGCTTCCCACTCGCGGCGAGCCGAGTATGTGGATGGTGGTCCCCGTCGTCGTGGCGATGGTGGCGCTGCTCTGGCTCGGCGTGCACCCTCCGGACGCATTGTCGGCGCTGTTGAACGCGGGAGCGCAGCAGTTGGGGGTGGGGCGATGAGCGACGTCCGGCTGGCAGAGCAGTGGCGGGACGCGATCCGCGACAGCATCGAGGATGGCGCACGCTTCGCCGGCCTGTTCGGCACCGCGACCGCCGGCGGCTGCCGGTTGACCGTGCTGCTGGCGGTGGACGGCGGGTTCGAGCTCCGCTCGATCGACGTGGTCGACGAGGGTGACGGTCTGCGCTATCCCGCGCTGACCCCGGTGGTGCCGAGCGCGTTCTGGTACGAGCGCGCCGCGGCGGATCTGTCCGGGGTCGTTCCGGTCGGGCACCCCCGGCTCGACCCACTGTTGTTGCCGATCGCGGAGGGCTCTCTGCGGCCACGGCCGGGACAGAACGGTGCGCACCTGGAGGAATCCGCCGTTCGCACCGCTACACCGCCGGGCCCAGTCGAGGTGGAGGGTCGCGGGTTGTTCACGATCGCCTACGGCCCGGTCCGCTCGGGTGTCGCCGAGTCGATCGAGTACCTCGTCGAGACGCCCGGAGAGGACATCCCGCGGTTGAACATCCGGCCGCACTACAAGCACCGCGGCATCGCGAAGGCGTTCGAGGGTCGCAGCATCGACGACGGCGTCCTCGTCGCCGAACGCGTCGAAGGAATCGCCTCGGCCACCCATGCGTCGGCGTACGTGCATTCAGTCGAGGCGCTCACCGGCACGATCCCTCCGCTGCGGGCACAGCTCTCGCGGGTCGTCGTCGCCGAGGTCGAACGGATCGCCAACCACCTCGACGTGGCCATGAAGCTCGCCGAAGCGGCCGGGCTCGCGGTCGCGAACGCACGGTTCGCCTGGCACAAGGAATCCACCTTGCGGTTGATGAGCGCACTGACCGGCAGCCGGTTCGGACGCTCCTTCGTGGTCCCCGGTGGAATCGCGCGCCCGCTCGCACTCAGCCCGGACGAGATCCTGGACGCGGTGCGTGTGCTGAGGGAGCGCATCCGGCCGGATGCGGCGCTCGCTATGAAGACACCGTCTTTCCTCGACAGGCTCCGCGGAACCGGCCGACTGGACCCGGCACGTGCGCGCGAGTGGGGCGCGCTCGGCCCGGTCGGCAGAGGAAGCGGAGTCATCGACGACAACCGGTGGAGCAGGCCCACCGATGCCTACGGCCTTCTCGTGGAGGGGCTGGAGCCCGCCGTCGAGAAGACCGCCGATGTCCTCGCCCGAACACGAGTCCGCTGGTCTGAGATCGAGACTTCGGTCGTCCTCGTAGAGCGTGCCTGCTCGGCGCTGCGGGAGGTCGCCGGCGAGAGCTCCCGGGCGCACGTCCCCGCCGCCACGGGGACGGCGGTCGGCTGGTCCGAAGGCCCGCACGGCGAGATCGTCTACGTCACCGAACTGCAGGAAGGCCGGATCGTGCGCTGCTTCGCCCGCACGCCATCCCTGCACAACCTGGTCCTCTTGCACGACGTGTTCAATGGCGACGTATTGACCGACTTCGCCTTCAACGAGTTCAGCTTCGGACTCAGCGCAGCAGGGGTGGCGATGTAGATGCCGTGGGCAACACGAGGACTCCGCGACGGAGTGATCACCACCCGTTGGCCGCAACGACCAGACGAATACGGTGACGGGTTCGCAGGCACCATCGACATCACCTCGGCCGAGGCGGACGACCGGGACACGGATCGCGCCATCGATGCGTGCCCCACCGAAGCCATCTACCGCGGGGACGACGGGAGGCTGCGACTCGACCGCGGCCGGTGCATCCTCTGCGGCCGGTGCCCGCTCATCGCGCCGCACACCTTCGCGTGGCGGGAGGGCTCCGACGTCGCCGATCTCACCCGTCGCAGCATCGTCGTCGGCGAACCCGCCGAGACCGAGGACGCTCTCCGTGCCGTTCGCGCCGAGCTCGCCGCCCGGGTGCGGCGGCTGCGCCAATCCGTGCACCTGCGCCACGTCGACACCGGCTCGGACGGGTCGGACGAGTGGGAGGTGCAGGCGCTCACCAACCCCGTCTACGATCTCCACCGCCTCGGCCTGTTCTTCACCGCCAGCCCGCGTCACGCCGACATCCTCCTCGTCACCGGGCTCGGCGCCCACGGGATGACCGACGCGCTCCTCACCACCCTGGAGGCCATGCCGACCCCGACCGTCGTGATCGCTACCGGGGTGGATGCCATCAGCGGCGGGATCGTCGGCAGCGGGTACGCCACGTCCGGCGGCATCGGCGGCCTCCTCGACGTCGACGTGTGGGTGCCCGGCTCGCCGGCCTCCCCGTTCGCGATCCTGCACGGGATCCTGCTCGCCCTCGACCGGCTGCCCGCCCGGAAGGAGACGCGACGATGACGGTGCTCGGTCTCCTACTCTTCCTCGCCGCCGGTGCCGTCGGCTGGCTGGCGCTCCGCGTGGACTCCGACGCTCGGCGCTGGTCGCGCATCGCCGCGGCGACGTCCTGGACGCTCTCCGTCCTGGCTTCCCTGCTGCTTGTCGTCGTCGGCGCCCGTGCACTTGCCGGAACCGGCGAGTCCACCACGCTCGAGTCGTCCCCGCCACTCGGCGCGATCGGGCTCCATGTCGACTCATTGACCGGGTTGTTCCTCGTGATCACCTTCGGCGTCGCAGTCCCTGCCTTTCTGGTTGGCCTCACCCGCGGTGGAGCATCCAGACCGCGGCTTGGCTCGGCGGCCGCGCTCGTCGGGCTCGCCGTCGGGCTGGTGCTGACCGCGAACGACCTGTTCACGCTTCTCGCCGGGTGGGAGCTGCTGGGCTTCTCCTTCTATCTGGCCGTCGGCTACGACCGCAGGAGGGCAGGGCGGGGGCGAGCAGCTGTTCTCGCCGCCGGATTCAGCAAGACCAGCGGTGCGCTGCTCCTCCTCGGTGGCGGCGTCCTCGCCGCGCAATCCGGTTCGATCGCCCTGTCCGAGCTCGGCCGGCATCCGGGCGCGTGGACGGCGCTCGGCTACACGCTCCTGCTCGCAGGATTTGCGGTGAAAGTGGGACTCGTCCCTGCCCACGTTTGGCTGCCGCCGAGCTACTCGGCCGCTCCAGGTCCTGTCCGCGCGCTGCTGGCCGGCATGGCTGTGAACGCCGGCTTCTACGGGCTGTGGAGGACACTCGACGTCCTCGGCGCCCCACCGACCTGGCTGACCTGCGCCGTCCTCCTGCTCGCCGGGGTGTCGGCCATCCTCGGAATCGCCCACGCCGCCGTCCACGCGGACCTGCGCGGCCTGATCGCCTGGTCGAGCGTCGAGAACGCAGGGGTGATCGGTGCGGGTTTCGCGGTGGCGCTGGTCGGCGAAACGATCGGGTCGAAGCAGCTGGTGGCGGTGGGCCTCTTGGCCGGCACGCTCCAGGTGATCACGCACGCCGCGGCGAAGTCGCTGTTGTTCATCAGCGCGAACGCCGTGGAGGTGGGGCTCGGCACCACCGACCTCGACCAACTTCGCGGTGTAGCACGGACATTGCCATTCACTGGCGTCGGGCTCGTCGTCGGTGGACTCACCCTCGCCGGAATGCCGCTGACAGCCGGGTTCGCCTCCGAGTGGATGACCCTGGAGGCGCTGATGCAGCAGTTTCGGGTCGGGCAGTTGCCGCTGCAGCTGTGCATGGCGGTCTGCGGCATCCTTGTCGCCCTCACGATCGGTGTCTCCGGGATTGCCTTCGTACGCCTGGTCGGGCTCACTGCGTTCGGCAAGCCCGCGAACCCTCGGCCCGCTCATCGCGAGGCTGAACGGTCGTGGACCCATCGGGCGGCGACGGGCCTGTTGGCTGCTGCCTGTCTCGGAGTCGCCGCCGTGGCTCCGCTCGTGGTCGTGATGATCGCGGCGGGGATACGTCCGATCGCCGGGACGACAACTAATGGCGCCCTGGCCGGTGGGTGGGTTCTCCAACCGGTGTTCGCGGACTTCTCCGCTCTCTCGCCGACGTTACTGTGGATCGTGATCCCCGCCTACGTCGTGATCACCATCGTCGTCGCCATCGTTTTCTCCGGCCGCCGATTCTGGCGGGTACGGCGTACACCCGCTTGGACCTCTGGATCTGAGGGGGCCCCAGGACGCACCGGCTACACCTCCTACGGGTTTGCCAACCCGATCCGCAAGGTCCTCGCCGCCCTCTTGATGACTCGGCATGAGCTGCGGGAGCTGAGCCCGGATGCCGGCTCGTCTGGGGGCCGGCCCGCCGCTGCGTCCGCCCGGCTCGGATACGTCGTGGATGTCACCGACGTCGTTCAGCGCTACCTCTATCGCCCGTTGCTTCCCGCGGTCCGTGCTGTGGTCGCGGCAGCACGAAAGCTCCAGTCCGGGCGGCTCGACGCCTACATGGCGTACATGCTGATCGCGCTGCTCGCGGTCATCGTCGTGGTGACCGCGTTGGCCTGACGGCCGACGCCGACGGGATCAGTGGTCGACGCGGTCTCGTTCGCGGGCGAGTGCGTCGCGGACGATCTGCTCGGCTTCCGCTTTGCCGCCCCAGCCGGCAATGTCGGCGTGCTTGCCAGGCTCGAGCTCCTTGTACTGGGCGAAGAAGTGCTCGATCTTGGCCAGCAGCTCCTGCGGGACGTCCGCAACGTCCTGGATGCTAGCCCAGCGGGGATCCCCGTCGGGTACGCAGAGGATCTTCCAGTCGATGCCTGCCTCGTCCGTCATGCGCAGGACCCCGACAGGTCGTGTAGCGACATCGACGTTCGGGACGACCGGTGCCCCGAGCAGGACAAACGCGTCGAGAGGATCACCGTCTTCACCGAGAGTGTCGGGGATGAATCCGTAGTCGACCGGATACACCATGGACGAGAAGAGTGTCCGGTCCAACCGGAGCCGACCGGTCTCGTGATCGATCTCGTACTTGTTGTTGCTACCTGCGGGGATCTCGATGGTCACGTCGAACTGCATCAGGGTGTCCTCTCTGAACTGGGGTTGGTGAAGAAGGCCGAGGCGGCGAAAGAAAGCAGCATCCATGCGGCCGCGTAGATGAACGCTGCGGTCGGTGAAAGTGTTGTGTAGAGGATGCCTGCGACGACGGTTCCGACGATGTTGCCGATCGCCTGGACGCCACCGAGAACGCCGAAACCAGTTCCGCGCACCCGATCGGGAAGTGCACGCGCAACAAGGGCGGACTCGGCCGTTTCAGCGAGTCCGATACCCGCGCCGGCCAAGATGAACCCGAGCAGAAGAAGCGCCCATCCGACACCGGGCACGGAGAACGCCGCGTAGCCGAGCACGTACGCAGCAGCACCAGCGGCGAACACGATACGTGGCCCGGCGCGGTCGAGCCATACACCGCCGATGAAGGAGATCGCGGCGGCGATGGCGTTGTGGCCGGCGTAGAACAGGATCGCCAGCGACGCGGCGGACGCGAAGCCCAATGCAGTGAGCTGATCTGTCGAGCGGAGGATCAGCATGGTCGTCGCCAAGTTGCCGCACTCGAACAACAGGATCGGCAGCAAAGGGCGGCCAAGGCCTGCTGAGCGGAGCCCGGCGATATTGAGCCGTACTCGCTCCTTCGTCTGATCGCCGAAGCGTCGCTTGGCCTCTCTGGCGGCGACGATGATCGCGACGGCGGCGAGGATCCCGGGGATGAACGCGAACCATATCGCCGGTCGAATGCCCACCCAGGCGACCAGGCCGGCGGCAAGGAGTGGGCCGACGACTGCACCGAGGTTGTCGCCGGCGCGCTCGATGCCGAACGACTTCCCGTAGGCGTTCGGGTTCGCAAGTGAACCCAGGAGCGAATCACGGGCGGGGGAGCGGATCCCGCGAGCAGCCCAGGCGAAAGCGCGAAGGACACCCACCTGCCAGACGGCAGTCGCCAGACCGATCGCCGCGGTCGCGACGGCCGTGACGATGTACCCGCCCGTTGCCAGCGACCGGCGACGGGCCGGGTCGTTCGCGAGCGGTCCGCCAACGACCTTAGTGACACCCGTGAGGGCGTCGCTTATCCCTTCGATGACGCCGAGCGCTGCTGCCGAGCCGCCAAGCACGCTGGTGAGGAATGCGGGCATCACACTCGTGGCGATCTCGTGTCCGGAGTCGGAGAAAAAGCTCGCCGCGCCGATCGAGACGACGCCCGGCGTGATCCAGCGTTCGTCGGGCCCTGTGCCCGTGTCACGCGGTGCGCTCATCGGCGTATCCTCCGAAGGTGTCAGGTCGAGGGGGAACGCCTCGGCGAAGGACGTTCCCCCTCTGGCTCCCGCGCCGGGCCCGTGGACGAACCCATAGCGGCGCGGGAGCGTTCTGGCTCTGCCGGTACTCCGGCAGAAGTCGTGATGGCGGCCGTCATTTCAGAGGCCGTAATAGAGCTCGTACTCGAACGGGTGGGGACGCTGCGCGAGGGGCTTGATCTCCTTCTCGCGCTTGTACTCGATCCAGGTCTCGATGAGCTCCGGGGTGAACACGCCGCCTGCGATCAGGAAGTCGTGGTCGGCCTCCAGCGCGTCGAGCGCCTCGCCCAGCGACGCCGGGACCTGCGGGATGTTGCGGGCCTCCTCCGGCGGGAGCTCGTAGAGGTCCTTGTCGACCGGCTCGTGCGGCTCGATGCGGTTCTTGATGCCGTCGAGGCCGGCCATCAGCTGGGCGGCGAACGCGAGGTACGGGTTGCCGGAGGCGTCCGGCGCGCGGAACTCGATGCGCTTGGCCTTCGGGTTGGAGCCCGTGATCGGGATGCGGATGGACGCCGAGCGGTTGCCCGCCGAGTACACCAGGTTGACCGGCGCCTCGAAGCCCGGGACCAGGCGGTGGAACGAGTTCACCGTCGGGTTCGTGAAGGCCAGGACGGCGGGGGCGTGCTTGAGCAGGCCGCCGATGTACCAGCGGGCGATGTCGGAGAGGCCGCCGTAGCCGGCCTCGTCGTAGAAGAGCGGCTTGCCGTCGTTCCACAGCGACTGGTGGGTGTGCATGCCCGAGCCGTTGTCGCCGAAGAGCGGCTTCGGCATGAAGGTGGCGGTCTTGCCCCACTCGTTCGCCGTGTTCTTGACGATGTACTTGAACTTCAGGATGT
>NZ_JABFMV010000020.1 GCF_013359685.1 Leifsonia sp. C5G2 | reverse complement strand
CGCGGACCAGACCGTGACCGAGGACGACAGTCGCGAAGCGCGGCCGCAGGCCCCCGAGCCCGCGGCCGCGGAACCGGCCCCCGCCGAGCCGAAGGCCGCCGAGCCGTCGCCGTCGTCTCCGGCCGGTCCGGGCTCATGGGTCACCGCCACCGCCAGCGCCGCTGCCGCGCCGGGTGCGGATCTTCCGACACGTCGAGCCATGCGCCAGTCGTTCCTTGTCAGGGAGCAGATCGAGGAGCCGGCCACCACCGGGTGGCGAGGCCTGGCAACGCGGGCCGGTATCCGCATGAGCCCCAGCGAGGAGGAGCGCGCAGAGCGCGCCGACGTGCTCGCCGTCTCCCAGCACTGGCCCGGCCCGCGCACGATCGCGATCGTGAACGGCAAGGGCGGCGCTGGCAAGACTCCCAGCACTGTGCTCCTCTCAGGCGTGTTCGCCCGCTACGGCGGCGCGGGCGTGCTCGCCTGGGACAACAACCAGACCCGAGGCACGCTCGGCTGGCGGACCGAGCAGGGGCCGCACGAGTCGACCCTGCTCGAGTTGTTGCCCCAGGTCGATCGACTCCTGAGCACCAGCGCCCAGTCCGCGGACCTGGCCCACTACGTGCACCACCAGACCCGCGACCGCTTCGACGTGCTCCGCTCCAAGCCGATGGCGCTCGCCCAGGAGCAGCGCATCGAGCCCGAGGACGTCGACGCCATCCATGCCGTCGCCAGCAAGTACTACCGGCTGATCTTCATCGACTCCGGCAACGACGAATCCGATCCGATGTGGCGGCGGATGATCGACCACGCCGACCAGCTCGTGGTGGCCACCACCACCCGAGACGACCACGCCGAGGCCGGCGCGCTTCTCCTGGAAGCGCTGGCCGATCGCGACGAGCGATCGGCCAGCCTGGCCGACAACGCCGTGGTGATCGTCACCCAGGCCGACCCCAAGGCCACCCCGGCCGACATGCAGCGCGTCGCGGCCGGCTACCGCGAAATCACTCGCGAAGCCGTCACGATCCCCTTCGACCAGGCAATGGTCGACGGCGTGCTGCACTACGGCGCTCTCCGACCCACCACGCAACGGAAGTGGCTGGCGGCCGCGGCCGCCGTCGCCCGCGGGCTATGAGCGCCACACAGGCCCTCCGCCCATCAGAAGCCGTCGCGGACTGGCCCAAAGTCGTCGCCAGCATCTACGGTGCCAGCGACCAGCTCGGAGACGGGCGGCCGACCTACATCGGCAGCATCACGATCAACGGCACTGAGCGGCCCTGCGAGGCCGCGAGCGTCGAGGAGCTGCGCACCGGCATGATCGCCCGATGCGTGGCGATCGCCATCCGCCTGCACCGGCCGGTGCGCCTCACTGTCAAGGACAGCAGCCAGACGTGGACGCTCGGCGTGCGGCCTGAAGGCATCGTGCAGCTCCTCGATGCCTCCGGCACCATCCCGCCCGCGGACGGGCTCACCGTCCACGAAGGACGATGCCGCATCTGCCGGCGACTCCAACCGGTCACCGAAGCGGTGTGCGTCCAGTGCAAGACGCCGGAGCCTCACCGCGTCGAAGCCGACCCGATCGACGTCAAGGCCGTCGTACCCGACGCCGCGACCACCGTCGAGGAGCTGCCCGTCGTGCGCGCCGTCATGGTCCCCGTCGAGGAGCTGGACCACACAGTGATGGCCAAGCCCACTCCCCCGCCCGCGACACGGCCGCGGGTCGCTCGGCCACCGAGTAGCCCGTGGACACCAGCGAAAGCGTCGTGCTCGGCCGCCATCCCGTCGCCGTGGGCGATCGCAAGCCGATCACGGTCGAGAGCCCCGAGCGAATGCTCTCACGCACACACGCCCTCGTCGACGTCGACGACGAGGGCCGAATCGTCGTCACCGACTACCACAGCGGCAACGGCATCGAGACGCAGACCGACCCGCCCCGCCGATTCGAGGCCGGCGTGCCCTACACGATCGAGCCCGGCACCAGCCTGCGCATGGGCGACGTCGTATGCACGATCGAAAGGGTAGAACGGTGATTACGACACGCCGCCCACCTACGCCCGAGAATGCATACGTTAATCCAGGCTGGCGGCATGAGCGCAATCAGGACACGCGCGCGTCGCGCGGAAGGATCGCCCACCGTGCTCCTGCAGGGCCGCGTCGCACCGCACGCGCGAGCCGCTGTGCAGGAAGCCGCCGCCCGCAGCGGCGTCTCGATCGCCTACTACTTGGAGGCGCTCATTACCCAGATCGAAGACACGGAAGGCGCGCTCCCCACGATCGCGTCTCCGCGCCCCCAGCGTGAGGAGCTGCCTATACCGGCCGCTTAACGAGCGAGCCCCCGCCTCTACGAGACGGGGGCCGAAGCTAAGTGCCTGATCTGGAACTGTTTGGCGACGGGAACAGATCGGGCTCATTCCAAGAATCCGGCTGACGAGGCCGGGGCCTTGTCGTACCTGCAACACTTGAAAGTTGGTGCAATCATAACGCTGTCGGCGGATTATGCATACAGCGACGCTCAGGGCGCGTCGTGGCTGCTCACGCGCACCATTAGCCCCCGCCCGAGCGTGCGCGTCGCTGTGGCAGACGCCTACGGCGACGTTCAGAACCGCTACCCGGCCCACCGCCGCGTCGACGGCAAAGAGCCCGCACGCCCGTGGGCCATGTACCTGGCCGACGCCAGCGGACGCTTCCGCTTCCTCGGCTTCGACCTGGACGCCAAGACGCCGGATGCCGCGGCCGCGGCAGCTCGTGACGCCGAAGTGATCGCCGGCCTCCTCACGGACGCCGGCATTCAACACGTCGTCTGCGAGTCCGGCCCCTCACACGGCCGCCACGTCTGGGCCGCTCTCTCCGAGAGAGTCGACGCCGACACGATCGCCACCCTCGCGCACTTCCTGCGGAACGAGTGCCCCACACTCGACATCGTTCCCCTGACCAACCCACAGACCGGCTGCCTGCGGCCACCAGGTGCCCCGCACCGCCACGGCGGCCGCTCGACGGTGTTGCGCGGCGACCTCGGCACGCTCACCGCTCCCACCACCACGGCGGCGCAGGTGCGTGGCCTCGTCGAGGCCCTGGCCAAGCTCAGCAACGGCGCTGAGCCTGCCGGACGCATCGACCCCAAGCGCCCGATCCCCGTCGACGAACACGGCCGGCTCTACCTGCCCGGCCCGCGCCGCGAGCTCACAGCAGGCAGCGCCGCTGCACTTCGCGAGGACGCCGCCTCCGGCGACGCCTCCGCTGTCCTCTGGCGCATCCTCGTCGGCGCCGCGGCCGCCAGGTGGCGTCACGCCGACGTCGCTGCGCTCGTCGACGAAGCCCCCGGCCTAGAGCACGTCCGCACCGAGCGCGACCGCCTACAGCGACGCCCACGTGGCCGCGGAGGCGCTGCACACGTGCTGCGGCGGCAGTGGGACAAAGCCGTCCGATTCGTCGCCACCACCGACCGCCAGGTCGGAGACGACCCCACCTTCGACGCCCGCGCCGACGCGATCGCCGCCCACGTCCGCCACATCCAGGCACGAGCGGATGCGGCCGCCGGCCGCTGGGCCCACCGTGGCGGCCCAGCCGACCGCCGCGTGCTCGACGTCCTGTGCATGCTCGCCCTGAAAGCCCTCAGCGCCTCTCTGGAGGCCGATACCCGCCGGCTCGCCCTGTTGGCCGGGATCGGCCGGGAGACGGCCAGAACGGCCCTCCTACGGCTTGCCGCAGATGGATGGATCGAGCAGGCCCGCGCGGCCGATGGCCCCCACGCCGCGCACTGGACCATCGACCCCCAGTCGGTTATCCCCAGCCCTGCATCTACAAGTCGGTCACAAGCGGACCCGCGCCCCGCAGGGGCAGGGTCCGCTGAGCGATTCATCCTCCTCACTGCCCTTACGGAGAGAACCGCGGATGCCGCACACGACCTCTTCACGCTGGGACCGGGCATCGGCTTCCACGCTGGAAACATCTACGCCCGCACCACGAGTGAGCCTCAGCCTGTCGACGCCATCGCCCACTCCGCTGGATGCACCGTCGACCAGGTGCGCCCGACCCTCGACCGGCTCACCCGTGCCGGCGTCCTCGTGCACAACCGTGACGGGTGGCGACGCCGATCGGTGGATTACCGTCGAGCCGCCGCTATTCAGGTCGACGTCGACGGTCGACTGCAGGAGCGCGCCGCCCGCTACGCGGTCGAGCGCGAGCTATGGGCGTGGTGGCAAGCCGAGGAGACATGGATGCGCGCCCCGCGACGCACCAGCCCCAACCGCCGACCCGGCCGCGGGCAGCTCGCCCTCTACCCCGACGACGGCACCCACGCGTACGGCCCCCATCCGCGCCGGCCTGACGGCCGCCTCGACTGGCGCGCAGCTCGACGCGAGGTCGAGCACGAACGCAACGGCGTCGCCCGGCGTCCCTGGAACTCGATCGACCGCGCTAGCAGCGCCGACGCGCGCGACTCGCTCGACCTCCAAACGGCCTGACGCCCCGGATAACCTCGACATATGGACGAGTCGGAACCGTACGACGAGATCCTCGACATCTTTATGCGCGCCAATGGGTGGCAATCCCGGAGGAAGGCGATCGAGGACGGCGACACCGACGCCGACTTCTTCTTCGATGAGTGGACCCGAGGCGACCACCGGACGCGTTTCAGCATCCAAGCCATCGGCGGCGGACAGTTCGAGCTGCGGACCCCGCACTGGCGCAATGGCACTGGCAGCATCGCGCACGACAAGTGGGAGCGCATGACACTCCCCGATCGCGCTTCGGTGATGCGGTACGTGACGACCGGCCGCCCTTAACCGACCGGTCGAGCAGAACATCAGTGGACGGCCGCACGCGGCCGGCTGCTTCTCGCGCCTGCGGCGCTCGTTTTCTTGCCGTGAAGCCTGCGGCATTCTACGGGCCTCGTCGTCCGCGCAAGCGGCTTCGCCGCCGGCTCCTCCGAGACTTTTCGGCCGCGTCGCTGCGCTCCTTATTTCGGCCGAAAACTCTCTCCCCCACCGCCCTCCGGGTTGCACTCCCTCCTCTGCCCTGAATGGCACTACGTGCCTTCACGGCAAGAAAACGTGAGGGGGGTCTGAGTGGCCCTAATAGTACTAATACCGTCACCGGAGGTAGCGAGATGGCCCGCAAGATCACCAGCACCAAGAGCCCCGAGGAGCGTCGCGCCGAGGCCGAGGAGCTGCAAGCGACGATCGCGGAACAGGTCGAGGCGCTGCGCGAGTCCGAGGCATGGGCGCGGTTCCTCAACTTCGCCCAGTCGTTCCACCGCTACAGCCTGGGAAACCTCCTCCTGATCTTCGCCCAGCGTCCCGAGGCGACCCACGTCGCCGGATACCGGACCTGGCAGAAGCTCAACCGCCAGGTGCGCAAGGGCGAGCGCGGCATCCGCATCTTCGGCGGCCGCGAGATTCGCGAGACTGTCGAGAACGAGCGAACCGGCGAGGAAGAAGAACAGCGCCGCGTCCGGTTCTTCCCCGTCTCCGTGTTCGACATGGGACAGACCGACCTCATCGACGAAGAAGCTGGCGACCCCGCCGACATTGCGCGCCCCCTCACCGGAGACGACGCACGCGGCATCTTCGCCGCCACCGCCGACTACCTCACCGGCACCGGCTGGACAGTCGAGCGCGAGCCCATCGCGGGAACCGCCAACGGCTACACCGACCCCGAGGCCCGACGCATCGTCATCGACGCGAACCTCGCCGCCGCCCAGGCAGCCAAGACCGCCCTGCACGAGGCAGCACACGCGATCCTGCACGCGGAGGAAGATCACGCCGAGTACATCGAGCACCGCGGCGTGAAGGAAACCGAGGCCGAGAGCGTCGCCTACGTCGTCGCCGGCATTCTCGGACTGGACACCAGCGCCTACAGCGTCGGATACGTCGCCGGGTGGAGCAACTGCGACGCCGACACCATCAAGGCCACCGCGGCGAACGTGCTTCGAGCCGCCCACACCCTCGCGGACGCGCTCACCGAGCCCGCACCCGAGCCCGCCACCGTCTGACCCTAATAGTACTGTTGGAGGTAATCGAAATGACCGGTGAGCCGACCCTGTTCGACCTGGCCGAATTCGAGCGCGAGGCGGTCGCCGCCACCCCCTGGGATGGCGCGCCCCTCACGTACACGACCGACTACTACGAACCCGCCGCCCTCGTCGCCGCGTTCGAGCGCTATTGCGCCGAACACGGGCACTTCGGCTGCATCCCCCGTAGCCACATGTGGCACTCCGCGCACTACGGCGGCGGCCCGACCCTTACCGAGGGTCACGAGCTGCACATGTTCACCGCGGACGCCTGGTGCCGGGAGGCCGACCACGACCACAGCGCCGCTCCACTGCCCGGCGGCGGCCGGTATCAGGCGAACTGCCCCCGCTGCGCCTGGCACGTGATCACCGACAACGAGAACGCCGCCGTTGAGGCGTGGCACGATCACGCGCTCCCCGGCTGGCGCGAGCTGCCGATCCTGCCGCGCAAGCTGGCCCGCTTCGAGAACAAGCAGCGGATCGCGGCCGTCGCCGCGTGGGTCGCTGCCACGTATCCGGCCGCTTGGCAGCGGCCCGGCGCGCCGATCCTCACCGAGCGCGGCGAGCACGGACGCCGCCACGTCCCGGGCCGTTCCCCGCTCGGCGGCTACGACCTCGCCGCCGACTAACCCCAACACCACTATTGGAGGACTCAATGACCACCGAGGCGCACACCACCCCCGCATGCATGTTCTGTCACCAGAGCAGCGTCGTCGAGCTCACCGCAGAAGAAGCCGCCGCACTGCGCGCGGGCGCGCTGATTCAGGACGCTGCACCCACAAGACCAGCCGCGGAACGCGAGCTGATCCGGTCCGGCATCCACCCGCAATGCTGGGCCGACAACTTCGGCCCCGGTATCGACTGAACCCGTCCAGAGCGGTCGGCGTCGGACGGAGCCGGCGCCGACAACGGACGGCCGGACGGAGCCGGCCGACTGTACGGCCTTCGGCCCCTGTCTTTTTGCCGGGAAGCCTGCGGCATTCTACGGTCGGCGGCCTCCGCGCAAGCTCCCTCCGGGAGCCAGCTCCGCCGAGACTTTCCGCACGCGGTCGCAAGCTCCCTTATTTCGCGCGGAAATTCTCTCCCCCGCTGCCCTTTCGGGTTGCACTCCAACCGCTCTCCCTGAACGGCACTACGTGCCTTCCCGGCAAAAAAACATGAGGGAGAGGGAGAGAAGCGATGAGCACACTCATTACCAACACCAGCGACGTCACTCGATTCGCGGCGGTGTTCTCGGCCGGAGACCTGGCGGGCGACGTGGGACCACAACTGAGCTGCGGAGAGGTTGAGGCCCTGGCGGGGATGCTTCGAGCGATCGGAGAGCCCGCCAGCGCGGACATGTGGATCGAGGCGCACGCCGAAGGTGACGACGAGGGCGATGACCACTACCGCGCTCCGGTGGCGGAGTACGTGGTGCCGGTCGACCCGATGGAAGCCTTGCAGTGTGATAGCTGCCAGTGACTTGACCTCCAACGCTGGTAATAGTACTATTAGATGTAGACGGTAGGGCCGCGTAGCGGTCCGGTCACCATCCGCCGGTACGAACCAGCAGAACCCCAAATAGCCCTAACGACCCTAACAGTACTATTACCGTTAGATCACTCCATAGGAGAAGCCATGTCCAAGATCATCGTTACTCGACTCGCAGACCTGCGGATCGGGGACCGCATTCTCAGCCACGGCGGCCGGGTGTACTCCACGCCGCTGCGCGTTACGGACGAGCTGGGGCCGATCGAGTTCGGTTCACCCGTGCGCGGTGTGCGGGTTGAGAGCCCGAACCCCGCCAGCGGCATCGAGTGGGTGCTGTACCCGTCCCAGATGGACGGTCGAGAGATGGAGGTCGAGCGCTACTAGATCATTGCAACTCTATAAACCCCAACAGTACTGTTAGAGTCACCATCATTCTGGGAGGAATCGAAATGAGCTACATCACTCGCACTGGAAACCTGGCCGAGACGCCGACGCTCCGGGAGGGGGAGCACGGCCCGTACACCTACGCCCGCGTCATCGTGAGCGATCGCATCCGACAGTCGGATGGTTCGTACAGCGATGGACCCGCGACCGCCTACGACGTCGCCGTGAGCGGCAACCAGGCGCAGAACCTCGTGGACGCGGCCGAGACGGGCGGAAACATCCGCGTGACCTTCTCCGGCAGCTACCGCATCACCGAGTACAAGGGCGAGCAGGGCAGTCGGCTTCAGCACGAGGTCCGAGCCGACGAAATCGGAGTGAGCCTGCGGGGACAGAGCGTCACCGTGCAGCGCGCGACCGCCGCCGTCGACACCAACGACGAAACCCCGTTCTGAGCCGAGCATGGCCGGGGAGCTGCCCGACAGCTCCCCGGCCATGTCACGCCACGCGCGGACAACGCACCCGCATTGCGTGACGGTAACAGTACTATTAGACCCATTGGAGGTAACCAACGTGACCGCTCGAATCTTCGCCCTCTGCAACCAGAAGGGCGGCGTCGGCAAGTCCACGACCACGTTTCACCTGGCGCGCGCCGCGGTGCGCGCAGGCCGGCGCGTGCTCGCCGTCGACAACGACCCGCAAGGCAACCTGACGACGATCGCCGCGGCCGAGGACGTAGGGGAGGACCAGGCCGGCCTTGCCGACGCGCTCAGCTCGCGCGCACCTGAGACCATCCGCGACGTCATCGTTCCCGGCGTCTGGCCGGGCCTCGACGTCGTGCCAACCAGCGGCGTCACGCTCGGCTACGTGCGCGACGAACTCGTGATCGCAGGAGCAGGCCGAGAGGGCCGCCTGCGCGAGGCCCTGGCCAGCGTCATCGACGACTACGACCTGATCCTCATTGACTGTGCGCCCAGCCTTGACCAGCTCACCATCAACAGCCTGACGGCCGCCGACGCCGTCGTGATCGTCACCGAATCCAAGCTGTTCAGCGCCAACGGACTAGGCCAGCTCCTCGACACGATCGAGAACGTCAGAGCCTACTACAACCCCCGACTGAGCGTCGCGGGCGTCATCGTCAACAGACACGAGGAAAAGACCGTCAGCGGCCGTACATGGCTGGACGAGCTGGAACAGGCCATCACAACCCGAGGGCTGCGCATGCTCTCACCCGTTGTCCCCAAGCGCGTCGTCATTTCCGACGCGGCCGAGGCCGCCCGCGGCCTCGACGAGTGGGGAGGCTCCGAAGCGACAGAACTCGGAGCCATCTACGCCGACCACCTGACTGCGATCGAAGGAGCCGCATCATGAACCGACCAGCACCACGGAAATCCAGCCTCGCCGGATCGAGCCCCATCACGCCGCCCGCGGCCGCGCCGGCCGCCGTCGACGCCACCGGATGGACGCGGGAACAGCACGAGGACGCCGACCAGGTAGAGCAGACCCGCCGGGACCAAGAGGCCGAGCGCGCTGCCGCGAAGCCCGCGCCGCGCGAGCCCAAGTCACGGGCGAAGGTGTCGTTCTACCAAGACCCCGCCGACACCGACCGGGTGCGTGGTGCGATCCTCTACACGATGACCACCGAGGGCAGCCGCAACCTCTCGCAGTTCATCCACAAGGCCGTCATGGCCGAGGTCGAGCGCCTGGAAGCCAAGTACAACAACGGGCAGCCGTTCCCGCCCGTTGGAGCCCGCGAGCTGCCCCAAGGGGCCGCCGCGGCCAACCTGTAGGCCGCCGTCCTCGAGTATCGATCCGAAAGGACTACACGATGAGCACCACACTGCAGGCGGTCGAGGCCGCCGAGCCCAACCCGGTAGCCGACGCGATCGCCGCGCTCACCGCGGCCGCGCGTCAGACGCGTGTGCGCGGCGCCGGCACCGAGCAGGCCACCGTCGAGCCCGTCGACTTCGGAGAAATCGCCACCTACGTCCTCACAGCCGTTGCCGCCAACCTTGGCGGCGTTGAGGAGCTGCTGGCCGGCCGGCCCGGATCATGGGAAGCCGACTACGTGCGCCAGATCGTCCACAGCACCGCGGGCGGTGACGATGCGGAGCTGCTGCGCTACCGCACCGAGCCCGTGCGGCTGCCCTTCGACGCGGAGGATGCGTTCTACGACTTCGGTCTAGGCGACCTCTACGACGACGAGCGCGACGCGGCCGCAGAAGCCACATTCACCGAGGGAATGACCGAGGAGCAGGCCACGGCGGCGCAACAACTCGTAGACGACGTGGAAGCGCTGTTCGCGCGCGACCTGGCCGCGTACGCCGAGGCGTATCTCACGGCAGCTCGTCGCTATCTGACTGAGCGTGGGATCACATGCGACGTCGAGCTGGTCACCACTCCGGTGGGTGAGATCCCAACGTGGGATGCCTTCACCGACCAGGTGCACGAGTACGCGCGCATCCACGCGCCGTTGCCAATGACGGGGGATGCACCCGACTACAGCGAGGGCACGCCGGCCGACGCGCTGCGCCGTACCGGCCTGACCTATACCGAGCGCGCCCGCCAGTCGCGCTGATGGCCGAGCGCATCGACCCGACCAACGGAAAGCCGCTGACGCCGGCAGCGGCCGCGCTGCACGTACTCGAACGTCGTCCGCATCGGACCGCGCTGGCCTACCTGTTCGATCACCCGGACGCTACCCGCCGCGATATCACGGACGGCACCGGTCTTTCGAACCCCGCTGTTTCCACGGCGCTGGCCGACCTCGTGACGCTGCGATACGTAGCTGTCGACGAGGGCACCGGGGAACACGGGCACCCCGATCACTTCACCGCCCATCGGCCCGACTTTGTGTCGGACCTGACTGCACTCCGAGACTTCTACGAGAGAGGCGAGGACGAGAGGAAACGAGCATGACGAACTCACGACTGGCGGACGCCGCCCTTTCCAAGTACCGCAACGAGTTAGCCGAGATTGAGGCCAAGCGGGCGCAGGAAGCGGCGGAGCAAGAAGAACTCCGCTCCGAGTGGTTGGCGCAGGAGACGAGCAAGCTCGCTCCCACTTACACCCGTCTTTTCCTGGCCAAGATGGGGCTGCCGGCCGGCTCCGAGCTGGGCGATGACTTGCTCTGGTATCTGCCCCCAACGGCCACCACGGCAACCACATTCCAGCGACGCCAGGACGGCACTGTGGCCGTCGACGGGGCGGCGTTCGCTCTTGTCCGGCGTGATGCCCTCCTTGCGGATATCGACGCCATCACGATCCGCGCCGTCGTCGACGACCGCTCCGAGGACGAGAACCCGCTTCAAGTGACCCTCGTCGACGAGGAGAACCACGGCAACCCCGAGACCATCGTCAGCATGTTCCAGCTGGGCCGGCTCATCGCAGAGGCCCGCGAACGGCTCGAAGCGCAAGCAACAGCGCGCCGCGCTGAGAGCTAGCGGCGGGGAGGAATGGGCGGCCGGTCCCAACCTTCCTCGATCGCACCACGCCACACCCAGGCGGTGCGCACGATGCCGTTGACCGACGTCCAACGGACCTGCACCGCTCGGTCCGTCCAGGCGATCGCCTCGCACTCGGGCCGGATCACCGTCTCCGGGAAACGCACCCACGCCCGCACCGGCCGCGGCTCCGCCGGCCGATAGACGGGATGGTGCTCGACGTCGAGCTCCGCATCTGTCAAGCTCACCGGCTGCGCGCGGATCAGAATCTCCTCGATGCCTCGACCGAGCCCCATCTCCGGGTACCGGTGGTTCGTTCCCATGAGTCCATTAGACCAGAGATTCGAAAGTATGTTCGAATAGATTCGTGAGAACGATTCGGGTAGGGGAGAGCGACTGGCTCGTGCTCGACGACGCGATACAACCGCGCTTCCTCATCCACCACGGGCCGGCCGTGAACAAGCTCACGGGTGAAACGCTGATGATGTACCGCGTCGACCATTGGGTGCTGAAACGCGCAGAGCGGTGGCCGCTGGGCTACTACGACACCCTCGCGGCGGCGCAGGCAGCCGCTGAAGGAGAGCTGGGCGTGCCGAAGTTCCTTGCGCCGGTCACAGGGCCGGACGGGCAGATCGTGACGCCGGAGGAGCAGCGCCAGCGATGGGCGGCCGGCCTCGATCCCCGGAGTGGGAAGCCGCGCCTACTGCCGTGAAGCTCTCAGCCGGCCTGGCTGCCGCCTGGATGGAAGGTCGAGCCGCCGTCGTTGAGTAGCCGGCTCACGTCCGCGTTGAGCGTCATCACCCGTTCCGGGTCGTCCACGATCGCATCCACCATCAGTTCGAGGTAGGCGTACGCCTCCGGCGGCGCTGTAGAGGTGCCGCTGCGGGCGAAGCTGCGCACGAGCTGGCGTATCTCGTTGAGCTGCCACTGCTGCCGGGCGATCAGCAGCGCGTCCCGCAGGGCGGGGTTCGCTTCTGGTTGTTCGCTCATGCATCGACCCTCTCACACGCCCTCCGGCCGTGGGGAGGCGGCCTGGGACCTGTGGTCAGCGAGGGGGACCGTCGTTGCTGCCACCGAACCAGATGGGCACACGCCGCCAGATACCCATGATGAAGAAGCCGATCCCCGCGAGGACGGCCACGGCGAGACCGGCCCAGTGCACCCACGGGGCGATCAAGTCTCCGGTGAGGCCGAAGACGATGCCGGCGATGAGGGCGAGCCCGAGGATGCCGCCGAACCGGCCGAGAGCTTGGCCGCCCATGAAGGCGGCAATCAGGAGGATGACAAGCGCCCAGAGCACAGCGAGGCCGAGCCCTAGCGGAGGCAGGTCGTTGTTGTTGATGATGACGCCGACGAGCGCGATGACGCCGCCGATCGCGAAGCCGATGAGCATCGCGTAGATCAGCCCGCGCGTCCATCGTTGGATGGTGCGCTCGCTCAGCCGGTACCCCTGCGGCCGGCGCTTACCGGGCTTGTTCGAGGCCGGCCCCCGAGCTGCCGGGTTCCCGCGTTGGTGAGCTTTTCTCTGAGCCATCGCCGTCACTCTAGCTGTCGGGAATTGCTGAGAAACACGTCCGCACTAATGTCCCGGAAACGATCGTTTCCGGTCGACCTCCTTGGCTGGATGCGTCCCGGGGCGCGCTACCCCGCTTGTGCCCGTACTGGCCGACACGCCAACAGCAGACATTCGTGTTATCGACGCTGTTGCTAGTATCCACATACTGGCTCTGCACCCGCACGGGAGCAGACCGACGCCGAAACGGGGTCGGACAGGGCCCGACATGGGCACACGCCAACCGGGGCGGTAACCCGGGGCCCGACATGGGCAAATACGCACCTGGCGAAAAGCAAGGAGCGGAGACGTTTGGGCGAAACGCCTGAGCGGAGCGAGCGCAACGCCCGCAAGGCGCCATCCACGGCGAAACGCCCGGATGGTGTGTACGAACGTCAAGACCGGCGGGGCCGGCTTGATTTCGCTAGGAGCGCCGAGAGCGCTGCAAGCGAGTAGGCGAGTACAGCCGAGGACTGAGCTACACGTCCCCAGGAGACCGATCGTGGCTCCAGCCTCCGGCCGCACTCACACGCCTTTTACCCCGATCAACGCACCGAACGTCAACCATCAGCGCCTCATCCTGGGCGTCGCGCTAGTTGGGAGACGCGATGCACGACATCGCCACGTACACGGGCTGGGTGACACCCGCTTTGGCTCTGCTCGCCATCCTTCCGGTCGTCTGGGTCGCCGCATTCAATACAGGCCCGCGAGGCAAGACGGCACGAAAAGTGCTCTCGATAATCCTCCGGCATCGCCCTCCCCAGTGACATCGGTCTGATGCTGGCGCCCCAGATTCTCACTCCGCCTCAGGACACTCTACGCTCGGGGGCATGGGGGATGTGACAGTGACCATCAGATCGAACGGCAAGCGGACCGAGATTCGAAACATGCCGTACGAGGGGAACGGTCGCGGCTACGCGATCCTCGACGACATGATCGATGCGTCTCGTCGAGGCCAGGTGAAGTATGAGGGTCGTGGGCTTTGGACCGTCGCGCGAACCCACACGAACGCCGTCATCCTCGGACTCGCCGCACATTACAGGCGGCGAGTAAAGGTCATCCAGTACGGCGGGGTCGAGAAATGTGTCGAGGCTTGCTGGAAGGGCAGGCCGGACACCGCGTGGACATGCCAATGCGTGTGCGCCGGACGAAACCACGGGTCCGGGGTGCCCTACAAGCTCACGGTCGACAGCAATGGTCCGGGCGGTTCGCTCTCGGTGCAAGCCGGCGAGCCTCACGAGTTCTACGTCTACCCGTAGAGGTCAGCTCTCCTGGTCGGTCTCGTAGCCGATTCGTCGGACGGCGTTGGTCCAGAGCCCGACATGCTCGTGCCGACGCCAAGCCGTCCGCGGTCACTTAGGCACGCCCGCTTGAGCGAGAGCTATGCGGGGACCTCGTCGAGTGACTGAGCCAGTTCCTCGCGCAAGCGACCAAGATTCTCGAGCACCGATGGTGCCTCGGACCGCCGAATGCGAATGTCATCGCGCGATAGGTGTGAGTACCAGGCCTCGACTGAGTACTTCAGCATCAGCTCGTAGAACGAGACTGCGTTTTTTGCTTCTTCTCTTATCGGCTCGTCCTCGGGCCTGCACGTCACGTCATCAAGTGCGTGTTCCAGATCGGCCAGCTTTACTCGCAGCCGGAGGGCGGCCCTAGCATCGGGGCGTGTGGCCTCGGGGGTGTGGTTGATCGAGTCGAGCAGCGCTTCACACTCCGTCGCCACCGTGAGCGCTTGGTCCAACGACCCAAGGAGAAAATGCGACCCCACCGAATCTCCGAAGGTGGCAGCGGAGATACCGCCAGCCTTCTTGTCGCGATCGATGCGCGGAACCTTGTTCCCCCTGAACATTCCTTGGCCTCCTTGCGCAAGCTGAATGCGTGTGCTCGGATACTAGCGCCTGTTTTCAAATTTGCCGAGGCCCATTTTGCGCGTCCCAAACGCAGTTCTGCTTGCTTGTACCGTCGTGATCCTCATCGCGACAGTATCGGGCTGCTCTCAGAGATTCGATGGCTCGGCGAGGCAACAGTACGCACAGGGGTGGTGCTTGCAAATGCAGTCATTGCAGCGGCTCGATACCGCCTTCCGGTCGAATAACGTCGCGGCGATCAACACCGCTGCTCGACAAGCGGCGGGCGCCGCCCAGGAAGTCCTGCGAGCCCTGCAGCGTCCAGAGTGGCCAACCCCTTCTCGGCATGAGATCCAGGTCCTACAAGCCGGTGAACAGGCAGTAGCCTCGAACGTCCGTGCTATAGCGTCAACAAACTCCTTACCCGAGATCCGACGTATCCCGGCCCCGCCCCATGACCGAATAGTTGGACTTTACGAAGCGGACCAAGCGCTTCGCACCCAAGTGAAGCTTTACGCGGCGTGCTCGGGCCAGATGTGAGCGCGAGAGCAGCGGACCAGAAAACCGGTTCTTGACGTCGAGAATTTGCCGGGTATACCTTCCCGTCTACTGGCGCAGTAAGGAAGCTGCGCATGACGGAAGGATGATCAAAATGACGGTTATCTTGAACGAAGAGCGGACCATATTGGAGCCGTTCGCCTTCGCGGTCTCAAAGCCGCTCAAGGCTATGGAGCCCTGGAAAGCCGCTGGTCCAGCGATGGCCACCGAGGCCTACTGCACCCACGACGCCATCGGCACCTGTGGGTACTGCGACGCCTACTACGCGGGTAGCTCGATGACCTGCGTGCAGAGCGGGTGTAGCTCACTGGGTGGCGGCCTCTACCGGTGCGACTACTACTAACTCTCGACAGAACCAGTCGGGGATAGTGCGGGCGGAGCCTGAAGACTCCGCCCGCACTAGCCTCTACTGTTTCGCTCAGATTTCTGGCTATCAAGGGGGATAGATCATCTATGTCGAGTCCAGTCGTAGTCGTCGTCAGCTCGACCGGCGACCCGCACACCCACGACGTCGTGCACGAACTGCGTGACATGCACGTGGAGGTTCGGGAGGTGAACGCTGACGCCTTGCCTTTGGACGGCTCGATCACCGTCTCACTCGGCGGCGGGCGATCGTCCTGGGACGCTTCGTTGCATTCCGATCAGACGCTTCTCCGCAGCTTGTCGAACATAACGTCTGTCTGGTGGAGGCGGCCGCGGAACTACTACGGCATTCCGGATGGATGGCCCGAGCAACAGCGGGAGTTCGTCAAGGCGGAACTCGATCAGGCCTTCGCCGGTACGTGGGCCCTCCTCGACTCGTACTGGATGAACCGCCCAGAGGACAACAGGCGGGCAAGCCTGAAGATTGAGCAACTGGACCGTGCGGCGCGATTTGGGCTGGAGACTCCTGCGACCACGATCACGTCGGATCCAGACGTTGTCCGAGCCTTCTACGCAGCGTGTCCCGGACGGATGGTCTACAAGGTCCTCTCGGAGCCGGGCCTTGGATTGACAGCCACCAGCGAGAAGCATCCGGAAGCCGCCGTCGACCAAAGACACACACTGACCACCCTCATCGGAGAAGCGGAGCTCGAAGCGATCGACGGGGTCCGTCTTTCACCCGGCTTGTTCCAGGAGTACATCGAAAAAGACGTGGAGTTGCGGGTGACGGTCATCGGAGACGACATCTTCGTGGGTGAAATTCACTCGCAGGACCGCGAGTCAACGAGCGTGGATTGGCGAGACTGGGCCAACGGCGGCCTAGAGATTAGATATTCCCGCGGCACGTTGCCGGACGACGTTCAAGAACGCTGCATCAATTTCGTGAGAAGTTACGGCCTCAACTTCAGCACGATGGACATCGTCAAGACCCCGGACGGTCGCTACGTGTTCTTGGAGAACAACCCGAATGGCAACTTCATCTGGGTTGAGAAGCTCGTCCCGGAGCTTCGAATGACAAGCGCCCTAGCATCCTGCCTTGCCCGCGGGGCGAACGGTTAGTCGCGCCATGGGCACCCACGCTAGCAAGGCACTCGAGGCCACGCATGAGCCCGATCCGGCACCTCACGAGCGAGCAGTGCTTTCTCGCACACACCAGCTCCTTCGATCACTCGGTGGCAAGTGGAAAGCCCCTGTGATGTACATCGATGGCTTCCTCGACGAAGACCTCGAGCGCCATGTCTACGAAGCGCTCCGCCGTCACGGCGGGGGCAAGGAGATCTACGTCGTCCTTTCGAGCAAGGGTGGCTCGGTGGCTGTCGCGCGCAAGATCGTCCATCTTCTACGCGAGTACTTCGACAGCTACGACGTAGTCATACCATTCCGGGCCGCGTCAGCCGCGAGCCTGATCTGTTTAGGCGCGCGCTGCATCGGTATGGGGTCGATGTCCGAAATCGGTCCGATAGACGCACACCTATCGGGCAGCAACGGGAGCGACAGTGGACTACTCAGCGCCGCCGATATCGAAGCGATTCAGCCGGCCTTGCAGAGTTGGTTTGGACTCCGCGGGTATCGATTCAACGCTCGCGCAGTCGAACGCCTCTCGAAGCAGGTGTTCCTGCCATCCATCGGTGCAGCCCATCGGGCGAGCAACTTCGTCCGATCGACTGCCCTCGATTTCCTCGCTTATCAGGTCCCTGGACCAATGAGGAAGCGCCGACGAATCGTGGAATTCCTTTGCTCCCGCGATGCGCACGAGTACCCAATCACTTGGGACGAGGCAGCAGCCATCGGGCTCAACGTTGCTCGCCTCACAAGCGAAGAGGAGAGCGAGGTCTGGGCGGCCTGGCAGTCAGCACGAGCAGCGTTCGCGGAGGCACCCGGCATGCTCGCTTTCACCAGCCAGCCCACCGGAGTCATTCTTGCGCCGCACTTCACTGCGGTGAGGCGGCAACATCTTGTGCCCGGCCCGGACGGTACGCCGGAGGGCTTCATCAAGTGGGACATCGTTCCCGACTGCGATCTGTGATTCTAACGACCGGTGGGAGCGAACAATTGACTGATTTCTTGTACGACTACGTAGCCCTAACCACAATGATGCTTTTCGCGGTGTCAGCTTTAAGCAAGGCCACAGCATTCCGGAGTTTCAAGGCAGCTATACGCTCTTTCTCCCTCGTGAGACCTGCCGCGGTCACCCCGCTAGCCGTCGCGGTGCTATCTAGCGAAGTGCTGGTCGTCTTGCTGCTTATGGCTGGCGGCGCGGCCGCTGTCGGCGGGTTCATATTGGCCATTTGCTCTCTGTTGGTATACACAGCGGCGATTAGCACGGTCTTGATCCGGCGACAGGCTGTGATCTGCAACTGTTTCGGTCCCAGCGATCGGGCCGTCTCTCCATGGGACGTCTCTCGAAACGTCTTGCTCATCGGCCTATGCGTGACGGGCCTCCCTCTCGGGGACGCACTCCAATGGCAGCTCTCGATGACTTTGGAATACCTACTACTAGGAGGAGGGCTCGCAGCCGTCTCCACGGTCCTAATCATCAACCTCCGCGACGTCGGCCGTGTCATAGTGCGCGGCATCTGACTGGCCACTTAGATCGGAAAAAGGGCACGAAATGAGCGATGTCTACTTGATCACCCTTCTCGCTGTACTCGTCCTCCTGGGCTTGAACCTCTTCATGTTGCTACGCGTATCGGTCTACTTACATCGTCAAATCGACTTGCGGCGGCGCCGCTCAGCGGACACACAGCTGCCCGTCGGACGCCCCGCTCCACCGTTCCGCGCCCGGACCATAGGCGGAACCGAGATAGCGCTCGAAGATCTTCAGCGCGCCACCGCACTAGTTTTCGTCTCGCCCTCTTGTGGTGCGTGTCGAAGCGAACTACCAGAACTAGGCAGGCTGAGTTCGCTCGCTTCCTCCGGCAGCCACACAGACATTGTTCTGGTGAGCAATGAAGATACTCGGACAACGCGCGAATGGCTGTCGACGATCGCCAGGGAGGACAAAGTGAGCGTGGACCTTCCGGTCTTGATCCCGATTCCAGACTCTACGTTCCTGCTGGATTACAACCCGGGCAGCTCCAACCCATACTTTGTTCTCCTCGACGAAACTCGGAACGTCGCCGCCCGCTCCCTTCTCGTCGAACCAGACTGGCTCAGTTTGACTCGTCGATGGAAGGCCTCCCAGCCCCTCCTCCCTTGGGCACAACCCGCCGGTTGACGCGGCACCAGGTCATGCGAAACTCTTCGTTCCCGGGTACCGACGGACTCTTGAGGCGCAAGGCCGCGTCGCTTCTTGGTGATGTGCTCACAGCAAGCAGACACGCCGCCGAGCTAATTCCCAAAGTCCGAGCTTTGTCGTGTAACGAAACGGCCGTTCTAGCCGCAGCGCCGAGCGCAGGAATGTCGATCTTCGATCGCGGCCCTATTCGAGCAGTTTTCGCTTGCCCTGCTCGTACTCTGCATCGGTGAGAATCCCTTCGGCGTGGAGAGATGCCAGCTTGCGGAGGTGGCGCGCGAATCGCGGTGGCATCGGGCTCGCGCCGTGACGTGTTGACCTGTGCTTGCGCCCCCGGAGCACCCGGGTAGCGAGAGACCCACCCGCCAGGCAGAGCCCCACGGCAGCTAATAGGATCCCCCCACACATCCAAAGTCTCGCGTCTGCGACGGCTGAGGCCGCGGCAGGGTCGAATTGAGAAGCGCGGACCTCGGCAATGCCGGCATGGTCGGCCTGTATGAGAAAGGTGACCGTTCCGAAAATTGCACTGGCGGCGCCGATAATCAGCAGCAGATTCCCGCGCGAACCGTGTTCAGTACGAGGCTCGCTGAGCTCAGATGTGAGAACTTTCGCGCTCATGCATCGAGGGTAGCCCCGTGAGCAGCCACGGGGGATGCCTCACAGAGGCTTATCGGATGGCGTCGGCAGGGTCGATGTGTGCGGCGCGTGCGGCGGGGAGCAAGGCCGCGAGGGCACCACAGAGGGCTCCGGCTATTGGTGCGATGGCGATCGTTTCCCATGGCGCGATTGCCGTCCATCCGCGTAGAGCGGCGACTGCGACGGAAATCGCTAGTCCACCTGCGATTCCCGCTAGCGCTCCCGCAAGGCCGATGACTACGCCTTCCCAGAGGAAGATTGTCGCTACGCCGCCCTTTCCCAGTCCAACCGCCCGAGCGAGCGCAAGCTCTTGGGTGCGCGCTTGAACGGAGATGAACATCGCTGAGGCGCCGCTGAGTATGGCAAGGGCGAGAAGGGCGATCGCCAATGAGGCAAGTAATCCGTTCAGGTCGGTTTGCACTCCCACTCGCAAGTTCCGCAGCTCGGCAGCGGTCTCGACTGAGATATCTGCAGGCGATGCCGGAGAGAGCGCGAGGGGTATCGCGCTTGCCAAGGGGCCGGCAAAGCCGGGATCGGTTCGGACCACGACTTGTCGAGAACCGGTCGAAAACTGCGTTAGAGGCACGACAACACTCGTCAGTAGGTTGGGCTCCCGTGGTGCGGACGTGATGGTGCCTACCACTGCGTACGGCTCGCCGTTGACCCACACCTCCGCTCCAACACCATCGCTGTCCGACAGGCCGAGCTGTGAACGCGCTTCCGCGCCAACGAGCGCGATGTGTTTGGTGGTGGAGGAGAACAGTCTGCTTGCGCTCTGGGGAGACGTTCTAATATCCAGCACGCCAAAGAGCCCTCTATCGACAGCCACGGTGCTCCCCTGGAACGGTGAGTTGCCGCTGGCCGATGTGAACGCGAACCGACTTGTCCGCGCGGTATTGGCATCCAGGGGCGCTACTTGCCCGACCTCTCGAACATGTGGGAGCGAATCTAGTCGGTCCAGCCAGAGAGCCGCCTGATCGTCCGCTGTACCGCCAGGTACGTTCACTCGGACTTCGTCTCGAGCTGCGGCGGTGAGCCGCCCTGCGATCTGCTGTGATGCGGTCGCGCCGATGCCTGCCGCCCCTATGAGTCCCGCGAACGCCAAAGCGAAGGCGGCGATGAGCGCGACCGAGCGCAACGGTCGAGACGTCACGTTATTGATCGCTCGAGTGAGTCGATCCGATGCTCGTCGCAACCGTGTGCCACGACGCAACTTCTTTGAAAGAATTGGCCGTAGAGGGAGCGGCCCCTGAGCATCAGTCGTCGAACCGACAGAAGCGCCAGCCCCTGTGGTCTCAAGGATGCCGTCGGCCATCCGAACCGTCCGGTGGGCATAAGCTGCAATCCGCGCGTCATGGGTGACCAGGATGACCGTTGCCCCCTGTCGATTGAGCTCGAGGAGGGCCTGCATCACTTGGTCGCCCGTTTCAGTGTCGAGGTTTCCTGTGGGCTCGTCGGCCACGATGATTGAGGGATTCGTGGTGAGGGCTCGCGCGATTGCGAGTCTTTGACGTTCTCCACCGGATAGTGAGCGGGCGAGCGCAGCGGCCTTTCTCTCCAGCCCCACAACTTCCAGTGCCTGCGAGACCTTTTCTGATTGCTCGCGGAGCGGTGCTCCTTGGATAGCTAGGGCCAGGGTTGCGTTTCGTTCGGTGCTTTCGTAGGGGTTTGCATAGGAAGACTGGAAGATGAATCCGTATGTTGCGCTGCGCAGGCGGTCGATCTGCGTTGCGCTCAGACTGCGAACGTCAATATCACCGAGCTTGTAGCTTCCCTCCCACTGTGAATCGAGCAAGCCGATGATGTTGAGAAAGGTCGATTTTCCTGACCCGGAGCGCCCTACGATGGCGAGGAATTCGCCAGGTTCGACGATCAGCGACGCCTCTCGGATAGCGAACCACTGCTGTGACTCTCCATAGCGGCGCTGGATACGGTTGAGTGTGAGCCGTGGTGGTGAAACGGTCATTGGGACACCAGCACCTGGTCCCCTACCGCGAGACCCTCCGCCTTTATCGCCGTCCAGCCGTCTGCATTTCTTTGCACGACGACTGGTGTGCGCGCAGGGGTGGTGGATTGGCTGCGCTTGATCACGTAGTCGCCTCCCGAGTCCGACCGGATTGCGATCGTGGGTACTGCCATATCGGGTTTTGACTCGGTACCGAAGAGGACTGCGACGGCATCACCGGCCTTCAGGTTTCCGCCAGCATCGAGGTTGATTTGGATGTCGCGGCCGGGTGGTCGTCCTCCGCTGGTGGGGCTCGACTGGAATTCGCTGATTTTGGCCACCGTGCCGGTGCCCTTCTTCCCGCCAGAGCCGGTGATGCTGACTTTGTCGTTCTGCTTGATCTGTTCGGCCTCGCTCACGCTGGCTCGGACACTGACGTATGGGGATCCTGTTCCCAGTACAGCGAAGGGGTGATCGCTGTCTACAGAGGAGCCGGCCGGAGCGATTGAGATCAAGGAGAGCGCACCGAGGGAAGTGGGAACGGTGTAAAACTCTGCGGTGGTGATGGTCGTGGAGTATCGACCGCCGGGTGGCTCAATACTTGCGGCCGAGTAAGCGAAGCGCACGGCGCTTAGGGTGGCACTGTCGACCTTTCCTGTTTGCGGGACGCCAAGCGCTTTCTGCAGGCTGGCGACGTCACTGCCTGTATCTCCAGCTACTAGGTTTCGGAACAGCGGGATATCCACGCTGAAGAGGAACACTGGCCTGTTCGACACGGTGCCCAGAAGCTGGCCGTTCGTGAGCTGGCCCGGATTGGCTGAAACGGACGTGACGACAATGCGCTCTGCCCCCGCTGGCGGATTAACGCTCACTGGCTGTTGCTGCGTCCCGGATACCTCACCCTGGATGCGAATGTCTGCCGTGACGGTTCTGGATTCAACCGACGCATACACGGGCACAGTTGTACCGCGAGCGTCGAGGACAGCCGAGTCCGGCGACCGCACCCACATGCCCAGCAGGAAGGCTGCGCCCGCGATTAGAACCGTGACCGCAACGAAGGCGAGAGCGCGGAATGGATGGTCCAATCGGCGCAACCGCCGCGGCTCACCCGCCAACGGTCGTGACCAGCTTCTGCGCTTGGGCGACCACCTTCTTGACCTTGTCGCGGTAGGCCGTCAGGTCGCCCTCGTGACCATCGATGTACTCTGCTTGCCTGGTCGCCTCCCAGTCCGCCAGCGTCTGGACGGAGTTCAGCGATTCTTTGCATTGCACATCGATGGCTGCAACCTTCAACTGCTCCTCTCCCGCAGAAGGAAATTGAGGCACGAGCACCCTGGCATCCTTGTTGGCGGCAAGGCCGCCGTTCTGGATGCAGCTGAGCCATTTCTCCCGGGTCGACTTGAACTCGTCGCTGGCAAGCAGGGCCTCAAAAGACTCGTTCATTCCACGGTCCACCACCGATTGATCTGGCGATGTGTTGACCCCCATCACCGGCAACTGCTTGGTCGACTTGAAGCACCCCTGATAGTCCTGCCACCAATCCGGACCAAGTGCATCCTCCTGGGCCTGAACGTCCTTCGATTGACTCGACTCGGGCAACTCATACCCGTTGGCTTCAGCGTCGGCCGGCGCCCACAGCCCATACCGACGATCCGGTAGAGGCGTGAGCGCCGACCAGTCCTGAGAGGCGCGAGGAAAGGTGAGCCCCTTCTTAGCCATGCACTTTTCGATGGCAATCGCATTTGCATGATTTACGGTCTGCACTTCACCCCAGCTCATCGCGTAGGACTCAAGTGGCAACACAATCTGCGCCGTTGCCGGATCGAGCTGTCCACGCACGTTAGCATGCGCCTGCGACGGCCCGGACGAGCACCCGGTCAACACAACGACAGTGATGAGCGCCGCTGCTGACGTTGTCGCTGTCAGCCGCCCACCCGCCATCAGTAGAAGTAGAGGGAGTCGAACGAGTCGTTGCGCGTGTCGGGCCAGTTGAAGAAACCTGCAGCTCCGCCAGCCTGCTGGAACAAGGCGCCCGAGTAGCCAGGGTCGCTGAACCATCCGATGTACGCTGTCCGGTTGTTCGCCACGGAAGAGATGTTGTCGTGGAATCCGGGCAAGGAGGACTGCGAACTCGTCCAAGACCCGAATGCCCCCGCGTAGCTTGAATCCGTCCACGCGCACGCGCGGTTGCTCCCGCACTGCGTGATCGAGGCCTGCGCCGGCGCGCTGAATCCGATGACCGAAGCAGCGACAAGGGCAGCAGCTCCCGCAACCCCGATAATTGAACGCTTTTTCATAATTCCTCCCCAATCCTCATTGAACGTGCAGCTGAGCCGGAGTCTAGAACGCCCTGTCTAGGCCCCGCAAGTACTACCGCGAGGCCCTAACGCAACGCCTTTGTCGCGGCCTGGCGATACGCGGGGATATGAAAGGCGCGCCCGGGCGGCTTGCGCGGAAAACGATCGTTTCCGGTGCGATCTGCCTCGACCCGATCAGTACCGCGACACGCCGACTCTCAGTGCACCGAAACTCTCCACCGAAACTCTTTCCAACCGAAACACCAATATCCCCGTTTTCGGTTGGTTTCTGGTAGAATGGAAGCAGCTCACGGAAGGGGCGCATCATGGCTCACACGATCGCAACCGCCCGGCCCACTCAGGCCGACGTCGACGAGCGCGTGGCGTTCGCTGACGCCGCGCTCGCCCTGGCCGGCCACGAGGTAACCGACCCGGAGCTGCGCGCCATCTTGGAGCGCCAGGCACGGCACGAGCTGACCGGGGACGAGGCGCGCGAAGCGATCCGCCGACACGTCCAGGGCTGATGCCCCGCGCAACTACCTTCCGTACCTGGGATGACTACTTCATCCCAGGTACGTCTGTGTTGCGGAACAAGTTCACCGCTCCGGGCAAGCCCTACGGCGAGACTGACCCCGACAAGCTGCGCACGCTAGAGGAGGCATACGCCCACTCGCGTGTTCAGGAGTTGGCGGAGACGCCGATCGAGGGTCGATTCGACTACGACCACATGAAGGCCATCCACGGGCACATCTTCCAGGACGTGTACGAGTGGGCCGGCCAGGAGCGCGTCGCTCCGGTCGGGCAGTTCATGACCAAGGACGGCCACGCCTACTACGGCGCCGGCCCCCACCTGACCGCGGCCGCGGAAGCCGAGTACGCGAAGCTGGCGAGCAAGAACTACCTGCGCGGTCTAGAGCCGGCCGAGTTCGTCGACCAGCTCGCGGAGAGCTGGGGCGAAGTCAACGTGATCCACAGCTTCCGCGAGGGCAACACCCGAACCCAGTTCGTGTTCTTCTCCCAGCTCGCGCAGCAGGCCGGCTACCGCATCGACCCGGCGCACTTCGCGCCAGGAGCGCCGCTGCGCGACGCATTCGTGGAGGCCCGCTTCAACAGCCAAGACACCGGCCGAAACGACCAGCTCGCCGCGGTGCTCGGGCAGGCGATCGCCCCTTTTGAGCCAGGCTCCCGCGAGACGCCAGCCGGAGCCGAAGCGGGGCGCGCCCTCTGGCAAGTGAGCTTTCCACGATCCGCAAACGACATCACTCGAGTGGCACCCGCAACACCGTCGCAGGAGTCACGGCCGAGTACTTCTCGGATGGCGGAGCGCGGGTACGAGGCAGGGCAGGAAGGGCGATGACGAACACCGTTGAGACGACGCCGGCCGAGCGAGCTCGCCAGGTTGCTGACGGCATCCACAGCGCCGAAATGGAGGGACTGTCGCTGTCGCCTGCGATGCTGGCGGACGCGGACCTGTACATCGCGGGAGACATTGACGCGGACGAGCTAGTGGAGCGCACCCGTCAGCGCTACGGGCTCGTCACCGTCGAGACGAAAGAGGATCGAGCGTGAACATCGTCGGCTACGCGCGAGTGAGTACGCGGGAGCAGAACCCGGATGCGCAAGAGGCCGAGCTGCGGGCGGCCGGCGCCGGCCGCGTGTTCGTCGACCGGGGAGAGTCCAGCAGGGTCGCTGATCGGCCCCAGTGGGTCGCGTGCCTGGACTTCCTCCGCGAGGGCGACACGTTGGTGATCCGGGCGCTGGATCGCATCGCCGGATCGGAGCTGATGGCCATCGAGTTGATCCGTGACCTGGGCCGCCGCGGTATCCGGCTGCGGAGCCTCACCGAACCGTTCCTGGACGTGGACACGTCCACGCCGATGGGGGAGGCCATCGTCGGCATCATGGCCGTTCTCGCCCAGTTGAGGGTCGCGACGATCCGCGACAACACAATGCGCGGCCTCGCTCACGCTCGGGCGCAGGGTCGCGTCGGCGGGCGGCCCTCCGTGATGACACCCGAGCGCGTCGAGGAAGCCGCCCGGATGCGCGCTGCCGGCGTAAGCATCGCGAAGATCGCGCGCACCTTCGGAGTCGGAGCATCCAGCGTCTCCCGCGCCCTCGCCAAGCACGACCAGGCGCGTCAGGGTGCGGGGATCCCAGCGTGAGCGCGTGGGTCTCGACGGACACCATCGTCGCTGCCGTCGCAGGCTTGTTCGGTGGTGCCGCGGGCGGCTTGCTCACGGTCGTGCCGATCACCCGATTGGGGGAGCGGACGAAGGAACGCCGCGCCGCCGAGCGCGCGATCGTGAGCGTGGTGAGTGAGTACCGCGCGCGACTGGTGCGCGATCGTGCCCGGTTCTATAAGGACAGTGCCTACCCGAAGTCGTACGGCGATATCAAAGGCCAGGAGCAGTTCGCGCGCGAGGTGATGACGCAGGCCGAGGACCTAGCTCCAAGGACGGCGGCACGCATCCGGGCGCAGGTCGAGCTGCTGGTCGGAAAGTTCGCTCTGGCCGAGGCCGAGACGCAGCTCCATCTACCGGCCAACGTCTTTGACGAGGCAGAGGAGGATCAGCGCCAGGCATTGGAGCTGTATCGGGTCATGCGCGAAAACCCGACAGACTCCCGAGGGCTCATCGGCACACTGCTTCGAACCCAGAACGAGCCCACCGCAGAGGCGGACTACAACGCAGCACTGAGAGCCCTAGACGCGCTTCTAGCGATCGTCTCCTAGGCCGACTCTGTAACCTCCTCATCCAGCCACTCCGCGACCTCCGAGCTGAGGTATCGGACGGTGCGGGGAGTGATGCGAATGTAGGCCGGCCCGATGCCCTGTTCACGTAGTCGGCGCAGGTGCTCGACGTCGACGCCGAGCTGCGCGGCAAGTGTCTTGGGTGTGAGCATCGTGGGCCGCTTCTGGTCGTCGTTCACTGGCACGAGTCGCACCCCATCTCGTCCATCGGGTCGACAGGTACGACGTACCCTCCGACGTTCTCGCTCTGCGCGGTTTCCCTGTCCATCGTTCGGCCTTCCAGTTGTTGTGTGTCCGATTGAAAGTTGGCAGTTCGGCGCGTGCGCCGAGCTGGCTGCTTTCAACGGAACACTGGCCGACTTGCACGCATTGGAGAGGCGGTCAAGGGGAGCCCGGAGGGCTCTCCCGAAGGGACGCGTAGCGCCCTTGACGGCCTCGTAGCGGAGTGCAACCCCGCACCGCGGGGACACGCGAAAGGCCCCACGCCGCAGAGCGGAACGCGGGGCCATTCGTTGTTGCGGGATCAACCCTCCGAAGAAGTGTCCTGTCCCGAAGCGGGAGCCGCATCGGGGGTCGTCCGTGTCGCTGGCTTGCGCGTGGAGCGGCGACGGACGCGCGCCTTCTTGTCGGGCTCGGAGAAGCCGATCTTACGAAGCTCCTCCGCGGTCCATCCGGCGCTCACCGCGGCCGAGTACGCGCGCACGTCCTCGCGCTCCGCGTTGGCGATCCTCTCAGCGATCCGCGCTTGCAGCGCGGACAGCTCACGGTCGGTTTCCTCGCGCACGTCGACGAGCGCCTGGCGCGCCTCCGCGACGCCGCGAACGGCATTCAGCCGCTCGTCCTGTAGACGCCGTGCGCGCTCGATTGCTTCCTCTGGTGTCAGTTGCGTAGCCATGCACTCATGGTACGGAGTGGAGCGCTTCTCGTCGACACCTGCCGACACGTTCACAAGCAGGCGCGGCGAAGCCGCGACCACTCCCGTCCGAGGACGTGAGCAGCAGTAAACCGAGTCCGGAACGGAGCAAGCTATATGATCCGGTGACCGGATCGGGCTTGATCCTCGACACGGGGTCGAGGATGCGGCACACTGGATGTGTGGTCCCCGCGTTGTGCGGGGTCGCTGCGCTGGGCCGAGAGGGGGTGGTGACATGGCTGTTTCTGACACGGCGGGGGAGCAGGAGCCCCGTCGGCAGGCGCGTCGTCGTCGCGTCGAGGGTGGTCGCCGGCATCGGCATGTTGTGCGTGTCACTCCCGAGGAGGAGGGGCAGCTTCTTGCGCTCGCGTTGCAGTACAAGGTGAGCGTGCCCAAGTTGCTGGTGGACTCCGCTCTGGCGGGAGGGGCTGCGGCGGCCGCGTCCAATGCGTCGGTGCGGCACGAGGTCATCGCTCAGATGTTCTCCACGCACCGGCTGCTGGCGACGATCGCGAACAACGTGAACCAGATGGCGAAGGCGACAAACGCGACCGGTGACGTGCAGGCCGAGATGGTGGCGACGCTGCGCAAGGTGCGCGAGGTGGCCGACCGGATCGACGCATTCGTCGACGAGCTGAGCGGTGCAGCGTCGTGATGCCGAACGTTGTCCGCGGCGATCGCATGTCGGGACTGATGACCTACCTCACCGGTCCGGGCCGGTCGAACGAGCACACTGAGCCGCATCTGGTCGCGGGTGATCCGGCGCTCATGGCGTGGCACGATGACGCGGAGCTTGGACGCGATGCGGCATTGTCGATCGCGCGCCACCTGGATAAGCCGCGAACTGCATTCGGTGTCGAGGTTCCCAGCGGTCACGTGTGGCATTGCTCGCTCTCGCTGCGCGCCGACGAAGGACAGCTCACGGATGAGCAGTGGGGCGCGATCGCGAACGACTTCATCACGGCGATGGAGTTCGACGACAACGAAGGAGCGAAGGCCCCGTGCCGGTGGGTCGCCGTCCGGCACGGTGTCTCGTCGAACGGGAACGACCACATCCACATCGCCGTGAACCTGGTCCGAGAGGACGGCACGAAGGCATCCATCCACAACGACTTCCACCGCGCCCAGGTGGCGACCCGAGCGCTTGAAGTGAAGTACGGATTGGAGCAGCTGGAATCGGTGCGCGCCGAGCGGTCGACGCGCGGCTACGACCCGGCCGAGCGGGAAGCTCAGGCGCGGTCGCGGGCACGTGCGAAGTACGAGCGCACCCGTCCGCAGTTGGGCGAGGACGCGCCGCGGTGGGAACACCTGACCGGGCCGGATCGGCAGGCGCGGATCAGCGCCGAGGTGCGCACCGATCAGCCCCGCTATTTGCTGGCGTTGAAGGTGCGCGGGTGCGCGACCGCGGCTACCGACGAAGCCGAGTTCGTGCGCCGCATGCGACGCACGGGCTTGCTTGTTCGTCCCCGCTACGCGGATGGACGTACCGACGTCATCACGGGCTACTCGGTGGCCGAGCGACCCGCGGCCGGCGAGCGTCCGATCTGGTACGGCGGGGGTCACCTTGGGCGCGATCTCACGCTGCCCCGGCTGCGCGACGGGTGGCCGGATACCCCGACTGGAGCGAGCGATGCGGCCGCCGAGTGGAACGCCGCCAAGCGCGGCCGCCGCGTGGTCGCACCGGGAGCTGAGACGCGGGAACCGGACCCCGAGCTGTGGGGCCGGCGCAACGACGAGCTGCGGCAGCTCGTAGACCGGCTGCGGTCGGTTCCCGTCGACGACAGGGACACGTGGGCCACGGTCGCGCGACAGACAGCCGGCGCATTCGCGGCCTGGTCCAACGCGACCGAGGAGACGCCCGGCGACCTCGCCGCGGCGTCGGAGGCCCTGTCACGATCGGCGCAGACGTACACCCGCACGGTGCGGCCGCATCGCGCGGGCACGACCGCTATCTCCGGGGCGGCGATGCTGCTGGCCAGCGCCGCACGTGGCGGTCAGGGCACGGTGGCACAGGCCGCGATGATCCGGCAGCTCCTCCGCCTTACGCAGGCGGTCTACGAGGCCGCCCAGGCGGCCGAGCAGGCC
Organism: Leifsonia sp. C5G2; assembly: GCF_013359685.1. Lineage (GTDB taxonomy): Bacteria > Actinomycetota > Actinomycetes > Actinomycetales > Microbacteriaceae > Leifsonia. The sequence continues at coordinate 14,545 of NZ_JABFMV010000020.1, read as the reverse complement.
CGGCAGGCTCGACTGTTGGCTGAGGACGTGCGGGGACGTCTGACGCGCGTTCGTGACGCGCTGCCGGCGGTCAGCGCGGAGGCGTCGTCGACGACGGCCGCGCCGGCCGCGACGCTGGACTCGGAGACGCAGGCGATGCTGGATCGGCTGCGGGCCGGGCAGGCTCAGCCGGCGACGGCGGCGACGTCGCCGGTGCCGAACAAGATCGAGCCGACGAAGCCACGACAGAGGACGGGGCCGGGCGCAGAGCGCGGCCCGGAACGATAGGAGAGGGGGGCCGATCATGGCCGAGGAAAGCGACGGGATCGCGGAAGCGATCGAAGGGCAGATCAGGGTCGCGGTGACCGCTGCGGGACAGGTGGGCGAGCGCATCGCCCGAGCGCGGGAGGACGCGCTGCGCCGAGCGCAGGCGGCGAGCGAACGCGAGGCGCGCGAGCTGCGGACCCGGTTCGAGGCCGAGCAGCGGACGGCGCGCACCGAGTACGGCAACGTCTACCGGTCGGACTGGTGGGAGCGGTCGACGCCCGAGCAGATCGGTCGCACGTACCAGACCACCCGCGCATGGTCGCAGGACGACCCGGAAGCGGCCCGCGCCGAGGAGCGGATGCGTGAGGAGCTGCGCACCCGTTACGGCGTCGACGCGGCCGACACGGGCGCCGATGCGGGCGCGGTTCGCGCCGCGGTCGAGCGTGCCGAGCAGGGGCGTGCGCAGGCCGACGTCGAGCGGCAGCGCTCCGCGGTCGAGAACGTCGAGGCACAGCAGCTCCTCGCGCAGGCGGACCAGCAAGACCGGCTGGCCGAGCAGGAGCGCGCCGCGGCCGAGTACGAGCCCGACCCGGAGGAGCGTACTCGAGCACAGGCCGAGGCGGACGAGCGCACCGTGACGGCCGACGCTGCCCGAGAGGACAGCGCGACCGCGTACGACAGCTCCGAGCGGCGGGCGTCCACCGCGGCGGACTTGGAGAGCAAGGGCATCGATCAGGACGTCATCGCGACCCGGATGCGCGCCGACGTCAGCCAGGCGAAGCCGGCCACCGCCGCGGTGGCCGCAGGCGGCCCCGCCAAGGCACCGAAGGCGCGCAAGGCCCGCGGCCGCGGCGTCCAGGTGCAGCGCAACGAACAGAGCCGCTGAACCGGACGGCAGACAGGAAGAAGGGCCGCGCGGGGGGAGCGCGGCCCTTCTTGTGTCCCCGTCGCTGGGGGGAAGCGACGTTCGCGCCATTATCCGACTCGCGTATGAGCCGGAACAAGCCCTCCGTTGGAGGCTATGGAGGAGCGGCCCTGTGGTGCGCGCCTCAGACGACTGTCGCACCCCCTTAGCTAGAGTCTCAGCATGCACCTCCACGCCGCACCTTCGTCTCGCCCGGCCGTACCTTCTCAACCGGAATCCGCGCTGGCGAAGCTCACTGAGGAGGGCGTCGTTTGGGGCGATTCATATGACTGGCTCCCCAAGCTCCCACCCGCGAGCGTGGACCTCTTCTTCACGTCGCCGCCATACGCGGACGCCCGCGCCTACTCCCGTATCCACCCGGATCGCTACGTCGAGTGGTTCCTGCCGTTAGCGCGCGACATGTTCGAGGCGACCACTGAAACGGGATCGCTGGTCATCAACATCAAGAACCGCGTGGCTAAGAGCGGGCCGCTAAAGGGCCAGCGTCACCCTTACGTGTATCAGCTGGTGATCGCTCTCCAGAACATGGGGTGGCGGTGGATCGAGACCTACATTTGGGCGAAGCCGAACGCCGTCCCCGGCAAGTTCGGGCCCCGCACCAAAGATGCGTACGAGTACGTCTATCACTTCGCCCGCGGCAACCGGCCCTACTTCGATCTGGACGCGGTGCGGGTCCCCTACAAGACTCCGCAATCGGAGATCACCCGCCGCAGCATGGATGCGAATGGGCGCAAGACCACCGATGCCGGGTTTGGCCGTGACCGCACCACCACCTACAGGCTTGGTGCGGCCGACCCCGGCAATGTGATCTCGGTTTCGCAGACCTACAACCAGCACTACGGCGTCGCCCACACGGCCGCCATGCCAGAGGGGCTGGCCGAGTTCTTCATCAAGGCCATGTCGCCGGAGGGAGGAATCGTCATCGATCCCTTCGCCGGCGGCGGAACGAGCGTCGTGGTGGCACGCCGTCACGGCCGGCAAGCTGGGGGTATTGAGCTGCACGAGGAATTCGTGACCGAGGCGCTGCGTCGGATTGACGCTGACGAGGCCCACGACATCCCCGGCAAGCTGCTGGACGTCGGCTGATGGTGGACGCCTCCGAGACCGTCGCAGAGATCGTTGGAGCACCCTCCTGGGACCAACGTGTTGCCCTGATCCGCCTTATTGGGCAACGGCACGGCACCGCGGAGCATCAGCGCATCTTCGCCTCCATCGCCCGGTTGGCCTACGTGCCGCACCTGGCCCCGGACTTTGCCTACATCAACGAGTCAGAGTTTTACGAACCCGAGACCTTCCACACGGCGTACAACCTCGCCTACGAGGCAACCGACGGGTTCACCCGTGTGGATGAAGTGAGCATCGGTCGGGCGTTGTACGACGCCCCGCGCTCGCTTCTGGCGTTCCGCACGATGCTCGGACTCGCCAAGAATGAATTCGCTCAGGCCACCCTCCTCGTGGCCGGCGACGACGGTAAGGGCATCTCGGCCGGCAAGGTCGATTCGATGGAAAAGGACGGAGTCGCAGTCACCGACTCTGTCGCTGAGCTCGTCGCCAGGACGATCACTCAGGCGATGGACGGCACTCTTTTCGGTGACCCTCCTGGCGAGCTTCGCTCCAAGCAAGACAAGATCGACACCCGTGAGGGATGGGAGTCGGTGCGCCGCCTCGCAGAGAACGGTGTCCCCTACGCCGACTTTCTCCACCAGCGACACTACGGCGGCGCCTTCCGCCAGGTGCTCGACGCGACCTCCACTCAGCGGGGTAACCTGATCGAGGATGCCGTCGAGGAGTTGTTCGTCGAGAACCGCATCCCATACATTCGCACAGGCGGCCACGACCAAGGCGAGATCGCTGCGCGCTTCGAGATTCAAGTGCAGCCGGCCCCTGACTTCGTTGTTTACGACTCGTCAGGCACGCTGCGCGCGATGCTCGAATGCAAGCTCGTCAACGACGGAGGCACCGCGCGGGACAAGGCTCTGCGGTTCGAGCGACTGCGGGCGGAGTCCGTGCGCCTCGGGGGCGTTCCTCTGCTAGCCGTCCTCTCGGGCATGGGCTGGACCCGCGTGAACGACACCCTCGGCCCGGTGATCCGGGACACGGACGGCCGCGTCTTCACGCTCGCGACACTGCCCGAAATGCTCCAGGTTGCACCCTTCCCTGGGCTAGTCGGCAGCGGCCCTGCTAACTGACTTCCGCGTTCTCCGCCCGGACGTCGGGGAACAGCCCTTCCGGCGGCTGCTTGTAGGGCAGCGGGTCGCCCTTGCTGCACTGGTTCTCCGGGTCCATCGCGTCGGCCGGCGCGAACGGGCCTTGCGGGTCCATCAGCACGGCCATGTGCGTGTCCGCGTGGTCACGCCACCACACACTCATCCCGGTCGACGGATCGCGGCGCAGGAACTCCCAGGAGCGCCAGAGCGCTTCGAGACGGATCACCGCCTCGTCGTACTTCCACCATTCGGCCGCCCACACCCGGTTCTTGCCGTCGATCTTGCGCCGGTAGACGCTGCGCAGATACTCGCGCAGGAACTCGTCGACGCTCCCGTACGTCAGGACGGGCTCTGCCGCGTCCTCCGGACCGGCCGGGGCGTCATCGTCCAGCCCGGAATCTTCGAGCTGCGCGGCGATCGCCGCGGCGGCCGCCGTCTCCGCCCGATCGCGAAGCGCGTCCAGCACCTCGTCGGTCAGAGCGTCCTTGACGGCTTCGGCGGCTACGGCCGACACTTCCTTGCGCACCAAGGACTTGACCGCGGCATCCACCAGCTCGTCGGCCAAGCTGCCGACGTCGATCCCGAACGCGCGACCGCCGGACGGAGCTGCTGCCGTCGTCGACGAGCTGCCGGCGTCCTGCGGCTCGTACTCGTCCTCGCCCCAGTCGCTCACGATCGCGCCTCGCTCCCGATTGTCGCCTCCACGGCCGCGACCTCGTGCTGCGCCTCACTGATCGTTCGTTGCGCCTGCGGATCGTGCGCGGCGATCGAGGCCCGCACCTCGGCCGCGCGCGGGCCGGTCATCCACGGCTGAGTACGGATCAGCGTCGGCCGAGAGCCGGAGGAGAGCACCACGGCGCGACCCTTCGGCATCGCGGCCAGGTCCGCGACGTCCAGGATGCGCTCACGGTGGAGCTGCTGCGACACCGTGCGCTGCCCGCGCCCGCTCGACGTCGACGACGAGAGACGGTCGTAGTCACCGATGACCCGCGACAGGTCTTCCAGGAAGCCGGCCTCCGAGACGCCGCCGCCATAGACCTTCACGTTGGAGGCCGACCACAGCTTGCGCATCCCGGACTCGCCCCACACCTCCACGCCCTGCGACCAGCTCTGCAAGATCGTCATCAGGACGATGCCGCGCGAACCGTAGTGCGAATAGAGGTTCGGTAGGTCACGCCACCGGCAGACGTTCGCTGCCTCGTCCAGGACGCCCAGGAGCGGCGTGGTGAGGCGGCCGCCGGCCGACCGAGCGGCCCGCTCCTCCGCCGCTTCCACCACGGCGACAGTGAGCGCGGTCACCAGAGGACCGGCCGTGCCCTGGCCCTCCTTGGAGAGGCTGTAGAGGGTGCCACCGCCGCGCACGAACGCGTCCGGGCTGAACTGCGGCCGCCGGTCGGCCGTGTTCCCGCCGAGCGGGGTCACCCAGCGGGCGACCTGGCGGTTGGTCAGACAGGACGCCATCTGCTGGGCGGTGCCGTAGACGCCGCCGCGCTGCTTCTCCGGCGCGTCGATGACGCCGGCCACCTGGTCGGCGGTCAGCGGGAAGCCGTGCTGTCGAAGGATCTCCACCGCCGTGTCATCGGCGGGCCGGGTCAGCCACGTGTACACGTCGGTGATCGGCCGGTTGTCCAGCGCTGCGGCGAGCAGAAGACCGGCCAGGAGGTCTTTGCCGGCCGGATCGAAGTAGGAATCTGTCTTTGCGTCCGTGTCGCGGGAGCCGGAGGCGAAGTGCTGGGCCATCTTGGCGGCGCGTACCTCGTCGGTGACATAGCTCAGCGGGTTCCACCACCAGGTGGGCTCCTCCAAAGCGATCCCCTGCGGATCGAACACCCACACCGGGCCGGCCTTCTCGCGCACGTCCCGGGTGGCGTCGACGACGTCGCGCTTGTTCGAGGTGACGAGCACCCCGCCGGGAGCGGCAAGGATAGCCGGGACGGCGCGGCTGGTCGTCTTACCGGTGCGCGGCCCCCAGATGTCGATGTGCATGTCCTCCCAGGAGCCGTAGAGCGGCTGTCCTGACGCGACGGTGCGCCCGATGGGAACACCGGGCGCGTCAGCCACGCCGAGGCGCTGAGCCTTCTCCAGGGCGCTCTTGCGGCTGAGGTCCGCGACGTCGCGGCCGCGGCCCATGTACGCGGCCGATCGGTCGACGCGGGTGCGCGCCTTCCGGTAGCGGGCGATCGCCACGATGATCAGCACGGCGAGGGCGAGCACGATCGCCGCGACCACGGCGATGATCCACGTGCCCGATGGCGGCCACGGCACCTTCCCCATGAGGACCTGGAACGTCAGCGTGAAGGGGTCACTGCTGAGAGTGACCCCGGTGTGGTCGAGCTGGTGGCCGAGCCGAACCGCGAGGTTCACCCCGAACACGCCGACGATGACGATCACGATGCCGGCGGCGAGCAGCATCGACTCCGCCGACAGGCCGCCCGGGTCGCGGCGGCGATTGTTGGGTGTGCTCACGACACTGCCTCCTCCGGCTCGACGGCGTGCAGGCGCCGGCCGACACGGGATTGCGCGTGCCACCGCTTGTTCGTGTCGTTGGTCGAGCGCTCCGTCTCGGTCAGCTTGACCGTGATCGGGATGCCGGGGCGGCCACCGACCTTGATCAGGAACTTGCCGCGGCCGGGAGGTTCCGTCTCCTTCCCGGTCGTGGCATCCCACGACGGCGGCGCAGACCAGCCGGTGAGGAGACTCTGCTCGGCCTGCGAGAACGGCACGGCCGTGGTCAGCAGCGGCATCTCCGAGTGCGGAAGGCCGCCGACCACGACCATGCCGGCGCGCTCGACGAACCCGCGCGCCTTCATCCGGTCCTCCTCCGTGGGGAGAGCGTCGAGGTCGCGCATCGTGTGGGTGATCATCGCCTGCCCGACACCGAACTGGCGGTTCAGACGGGTGAGCGAGTCGACCCGATCCACCATGCCGCTGCCGGAGCGGAGCGCCTGCCACAGCTCGTCCATGATCACGAAGTAGTGCCGCTGCGGCTCTAGGCCCGCCTCAGCGAGAGCGTTCGCCACGTTCACCGTGGCGAACCCGTTCGACCAGCACGCGAGCAGGGTCGCGGCGCGCAGGTCGACGTCGGTCTCTTTCAGCCCGGAAATGTCGTAGACCACCGGACGGTCACGCCGCATCGGATTCGTCGTCGGCCGGGAGAACGTCTCCCCGAGACGGCCGCCGCGGGCGAGGCTGATCAGCGATGCTTCCAGACCACGGGTCGTGCGCTGATACTCGGCAAAGTCGCCACGGTCGACGGCGACCTCGCGCAGCTCGGCCGGTCCTTCCTGCACGATCGCAAGCAGGTCCACGAGGACCGGCACCTGGTCGACGAACCGGCGATCTAGGATGCGGAGCGCCTGGTCGACGATCGACTCCTCGACGTCGGACGGCGGCTGCTTGCGCAGGATCGTGAGCAGGGCGGAGACGATGGTGAGGCGTCGGCCGTGGGCGTCCGCCTCAACCTCCTCCGCCTCCTTCTCATAACCGGCCTCGCGCAGCCGCACGGCGGCTTCGGTCGACTCGCCCGGGTCCAGGACGTTCAGATGGCCGCGGCCGCGGCCCAGGCGGATCACCTGTCCGCCGAGCGCCTCGATCAGGTCAACATAGTCCGGCTTCAAGTCTCCGAGGATGAACGGGATGGAGCCGAAGCCGGCGAGGCCGGCGGCCATCCGTCGAACGGTCGTCGACTTCCCCAAGCCAGGCAAGCCGAGCACGAACACGCTCGGGTTGCTGATCAGCTTCGCGCGCTGGAACCACGAAATCGGGTCCGCGCACACCGTTGCGCCCGTGTAGAGGTGGCGGCCGAGCGGCACGCCCACCAGCGGCGCGCCCGTCCCCACCGAGAACGGCCACAGCCCACACACCTGAACGGTGGTGCCGCGGTACTGGACGGGTGCCTGGACGTATCCGGCAGTACCGCGACCGCGCCCGATCCAGCCGCGCCCACTGGGGCGCAGCGAGCGCGGCTCAGTCGTCGTCTGCGCCTTCTGCACGGGGCTCTTGGTGCTCTTGCGCTTCTTGTTCGTTGCCATCCTCATCACACCCGATCCCGGAGCGTGGAGGGAACCTGAACGTGCTTGGTCGGGATCAGTCCCAACGGCAGCGCCATCGCGAAAGCCGAATCCTGCGACCCATACACCCGGCGCACGCGCAGGCGCGCGCCAGCGGACAGGTTGTCGATCGCGGCGGCCGCCTCCGGCTCCCTGGCCGGATCGAGCACCGTCGCAGTGACCAAGATTGCGAAGTTCACTAGCCCGGCGCCGGATGCCTCCTCCTGCGCCGTCGCGGCCGCGGCGCGCACCGCGAGGGTGTCACGCGCCTGCGGCTTTCGCGTCGCGCTGGCACGGAACTGCGCGGCCGTCAGATCGGACTCCACGAGTCCGGCCGCACGGGCCGGATCGATCGGCTTGTAGAGGATCGTCACCCGCTTGCGAGCGATATCCCGATGTGGGGCCAGCAGCCGGGCGAGAACACCCGACTGCACCGTTCCCCGCGGAGCCTGAGTCATCGCCCAGGTGACCGACGTCGCAGAATCGTGGCGGTAGTCCGACCACGACGCCTGATGCGCGGTCGGCCCGACGTCCGGCCACGACAGTTCGGGCGTCTCACCCTGCGCGTGCGCTTCGTCGATGAGCTGGGCGGCGGCAGGGTCGTAGGCGATCCGGATCGTCTCGCACAACTCCTGCGCCGCGAGCGGGCGCGCGGCCCCCGCCCCGGTGGCCTGCAAGTTGCCGGTCAGACCGGGCAGACGCGCCGCGAGCTCGCGCGCCATCTCGTCCGGCCTACGAGGCTGTGCACCCTTCCGGGGGATCGCGTTGAAGGTCAGCGTCACGAACGCCTTCACCGTCGACGAGCCGGCGGGGTAGGTGTCGATGACCTCCCGCAGCATCGCCTGCGCGAACTCGGGCGCGTCCGGGTCGAGATTCAGCTCGACCTCACGCCGCAGGCGAGTGCCGGACTCCGGGGCCGTCTCGATTACAACCGAAGCGCCCTCGATACCCGGCTCGTCGGCCAGGTGGGACAGCCAGTGACCCCAGTCGGCAACCCACGTGTCGACCTGCAAGGGGTCGACCAGCGACGCGCCGTCAGGCTCGGTGCCGATCACCACGGCGTAGGTCTTGCTGACGGGCGTGTATACGAGCGCGAACGGACGCCCGTAGGAGTCCGTGTGCTCGCTGAGCCGCGTCGCTGCCGCAACGCCGGGAAGCTGGTATGTGCCCCACTCGGTGCGGCCCAGAGGACCGGACCGATACAGGTGCGTCCCGCGCGAACGGGCAGAGAACCATCCGATCCTGTTCGAGGCGCGGGAGAGGACACTGCGCCCATCAGCGTTCTTAAGCACCAGGAGCAGCAGCAGACCGCCCGCGATCGCCGCGGTGATCAGCGCTGCCAGGATGCCGGCCGACATGAGCGCGATCAGGATCGCGAACAGAGCGACGAACAGCAGCCCCGTCCCGACCGTTCCCAGACCAAGCAGGCCGGGCGACGTCGGGCGCCGCCAGTTGCCGTAGGTCCGAGGGCCTTCCTGAGTTGAATCAACGGCCACCACTGGGGCCTCCCTCCGTAGATTGCTCGCCAACGCTCTGAACGGCCTGTGCGGCCTTCTTCGCGCCGTCAGCGACCACACCGGCCGCTGCCCCCACGCCCATTCCGATCGGCCCGGCAGCCGCACCCGCGGCCGCACCACCCGCTGCAGCACCGCCTCCGGCGGCCGCACCACCGGCCGCAGCTCCACCACCTGTGCCCGCGGCCGCACCAGTCGACTTCGCTGCACCCGTGGACGCACCACCGCCGCCCGGCTGAGACGCAGGCGCGCCGCCGCCGCGGCTGCCCGAGGGTGATCCGGTCGAGCCGGTCGAACCCGTGCTCCCAGTGCCGCCATCAGAGCCGGAGCTGCCGCTACCCGTCCCGAGACGTCCCAGCGCCGCAGCTCCGGTCGGAAGCGCGGCCATAGCAGCCACGCCCATAGCGCCACCCGCGCCACCAGCCATCGAGCCAACGAGCGGAGTGACGAACCTCATCAGTGCCGGCATCGCGAACAGCGCGATCACCATCAGCATGAGGCCCGTGAGCACGGCCAGCAGGCCCGTGCCGTCGTCCTTGAACACGTTCGTGCCGACGAGCTGGAACGCGGCCGCGTACACCAATGCCGCCGCCGGCTTGTAGAGGATGAACGCCAGCAGCCAGCCGACGTTTTTGCGGAACCACGCCTTGCCGGTTTCGAGATTCGTAAACGACGCCGACAGCGGCAGGATGCCCGTCAGGATGACGAGCATGCCTCCGCGGGCGACCATGAGCACGATCTGAAACGCCGTCGCGAGGATCGCGATCAGCCCCAAGATGATGATCAGCAGCGAGCCCAGGCCGCCCGCGGCCGGGTTCGTCGTCAGAGCCAGCAGGTTCAGCACGTTCGTGCCGAAGCATGTCGACCCGGCCGCGGCTACATCACAGTCCAGCGACTTGTTGATGATCCACACCGAGAACGAGTCGGACGCCGCGACGAGTAGGCCGACAACGGTCACGCCGGCACCCGCGACGATGATCAGCGTCACGAGGCTTTTCAGCGTCTCCCGTCCCGGTTCGGCCCGCTGTTCCCACGCCATCCGGGCACCGCCGATGATCACCGACAGCACGGCCAGCGCGCCCATGTACCACCAGAGGCCCGCTTGCAGGAACGCGACCGCACCCCCGGCGCCGCTCGGCCCTGCGGCGATGATCGTAGAGACGAGCGAACTCGCCCCGCTGATCAGGACCACCGCACCGAGGATGATGCCGGCCCTGCCGACAGCCGCGATGCCCTGGCCAGATCGCAACCTCGATGCCACGATCATCCCGAGGATGATCATGGCGATGCCGCAGATGGCCAACGACACCCAGGTGACGTAGCCGAGCACCGTTGTGATGCCCTCCGAGTTCGGCGCCGACGAGCCTGCGGTCAGCGACGAGCTGCTGCCCGTCCCCGTCAGGTTGGGGGTGCCGATGTTCACCCAGACCGTTCCGAGCGAGGCCACCGCTTTGCCGAAAGCCTCCTGAACCGCCTTCGCCATGTTGTCGATCGCGTTACCGACCGCGCTGTTCACCCAGTCCTGTACTACGCAGCCGGTGCCGAGGAATCCGCAGTCTTGTCCAGCCATTGGTCATCCCACCGTCCATGCCGTGTACCCGGCAAGGTTCGGAAGCTGATCGACCTGCGCGGGGTTCGCCGCAGACGAGTCGAGCTTCCAATCGCCGCCTGACCAGACCAGCTTCGCGACGAATGATCCGGTCACGATCTGACCGGAAGCCGTCGCCTGGAATGCGACGTCGACCTGCGCGTGCTCGCCGTCGTACGACAGCACGCGGAATCCAGCGATGGATGCTCGAATGCCGGACGGGTTCGCTGCATTGAGTCCCGAGTTGAGCAGGCTGTCCCTGTACTGGCCCGGGGCCAGCACATACGGGAGCCATGTGCTCCGGAGCGACTGATCGAACGACATGATTGCGAAGTTTGCTGAGGCAAATAGCGCACCGTCCGGGGTGTGCTGGAAGCAGTATCGATACCCAGACGGTGCAGTGGCGGCAGGGCCGGCGACTTGCGACGTCGGGTAGGCGAGCACGTCCTGGTACTTCCAGGACGTCTCGGGCGCTGCACTCACCGTGCCGGAAAGCTCCGTCCCACTGAGACCGCAGACGCTCTTATCGCCCGACACAGGGCCGGGCGACGAGATGATTCCGGGCGACGTGCTCGACGCACTGGGCGTGGGATCCGCTTTCGGGTCGCCTTTGCCCACGTTGACGGCGACGAGGATGATCGCGCACACGACGATGAGTGCGACGACGATCGCCGCGGCGATGAAGCCTGGACGTGTGAAAGGGCTCTGGCTGTCGTTGTTGTTGTCGTCGCTCACGACTGCATCACCCTCCTGCGATGGTGCCGATCCACGCGGCACCTGCACCGATCACGATCGCGCCGGCCATTGGCCAGAGAATCTTGGGGAGGGCGTCGTGGCCCTCGCCGCGGCGGAAGCTGACGGCGATCAGGATGCCGCCAACGATGATCGAGCCGCCGACGACGGCGTACCCGATCCACTTCAACCACGCCATGATCGTGGTGATGCCGCCCGTGCCGGGCGGCTGCTGGGGGTTCGGGTTCGGAATGTCGACCATCGGGACGTGCGCCAGGAAGTCGTTTGCGGCGGTCAGGATGGTGTGCAGTGTGCTCATCGCTGTTCCTTTCGGTAGGTGGTGCCCGTTGCAACGGGTGTGACCAGCGCGCTCAGTTCGTCGACGAGTCGACGAACCTCCCGCGGAGCGTCCGTGAGAGCCGACGGCTCCCCCAGACGCCACGATTCGATCCACGGCACGTTCCACGTGCGCGGGACACCGCCGCCGACCACCTGGGCCAGATCGCGCAGTGGGCGCGGCAGCCGGCCGGGGGCGTCAGCGACGAGAACGAGGCCGAGCAGTTCCACGTGCGGAACGAGGCCGGCCGCCCATTGAGTTGCGGCCGCCTGGGCGGCACGCAGCCCATAAGCGTGGGAGCGGGCGACGAGAACGACACGCGCCGGCATCCCCGCTGGGGGGTGCGGCCAACCGTGATCGGCAGCAAGCCAGTCAGGCACGAGCGCGGCCAGGCTCGACTCACCGGAACCACCGTGCGCTCCGAGCCACCACAGCGGCGCTGCCTGCGGCCGGTCGTAGGTCGGCAGCTGGTCAACGCGATCCGGGGCCGGAACCCCACGCTGAGGCCCGACCGGCCCTGTGGGCGGCGCAACAGACGGTGCGCTGATCGCCGGAGATGCCGGCTCAGGGTCAGTGGGTCGGGATATCCATGGATTAATGCCGTCGCTCACCGTTCCCCCCTCGATAATTGTGTTCGACGTCGCTAACGCGACAAGAATACTCGATCGTTCTACTGGGAGCAACAGCATGCTACAGGGATACGCACGCATAAACAGCGTGCAACAGAGCCACCTTTCGTTTACACTGTCTGCATGCGCTTGCGGCTTCCGGTGTTCCCCGTGACGTCAGGGCTTGATGCGCTGTTCAAGGGGCGCAAGGAGACACTGACCGTTCCAGAGGTTGCAGAGATGCTGGGCCTCACGAAGCCCGGCGTCTACAAGTGGCTCAAAGACGGAGTGATTCCCGGCTACAAGCTCGGAGCTACATGGTTCATCCTGCGGGATGAACTAAAGGAAGCTCTAGAGCAGGGGGCGAACTCACGGCGGACACAGCCGTCAGCGCGGGGTGAGGAGCACGAGGAGGGGTAATGGGGGGAAAGTGCACGCTCGGTCTAGCCGGCGTCGTCTTGGTCACGGTTGCGCTGGCCGGATGCGCCGGTAACAGCGAACAGCGACCGAGCGAGAGCCCTTCCCCCACGCCCTCCGGTGTTTCCATCCCGGACCTGAGCACCTTCACGCCGGCCCCGAACGGGACCAAACTCGACGACGAGTCCGGCGGCGGGACGGTCCACCCGAAGCCCGCACCCGCCTGGGACGCGTCGCAGCGTTCCAACGCCGTTGTCGCGGCCGAGAAGGCGCTCACGGCGTTCGCGCGGCCGGACCTCAACTCCACCGAGTGGTGGGCGGCCCTGTCGCCTCTCCTGACGCCGCAGGCGCAGCAGGACTACCAGTCCGTCGACCCCGCCAACATCCCTGCGCACAAGCTCACCGGCCACGGGACCATCGTCGACGACAGCAGCACCTACGCCGTGTCGGTGGAGGTTCCCACCGACGCCGGCACCTACACGATCATCCTCACGCGGCGCGACGGCGCGTCGCCGTGGCTTGCCAGCCGATTCACGCCTCCCGCGGGGACACACTGACGATGGATCGCAAGTCCGGGGGGCTCCTAGCGATCATCACCGTGCCCGTGCTGATCCTCGCCACGGTGTTGGGCATGCTGCTGCTCACGTCGTCGGCGTCCGCGAGCTGCAACCCCACCGGCAGCAGCGCCGCCGGGGTCACCATTGACCCCAAGACGGTGCCCGACACCACGATCAGGGGATACGGGCACGACCAGCTCGTGAACGCCGCGTATGTGATCCAGGCCGGAAAGGATCTCAACCTCAGCTCCCGCGATCAGACCATCGGCGTCATGACGGCGATGGGCGAATCCGGTCTGCGCGTGCTCAACTACGGCGACGCTGTAGGCCCGGACAGCCGCGGCCTGTTCCAGCAGCGCGCGAACGGGGCATGGGGGTCGCTCAGTGACCGCATGGACCCGTACATCAGCGCAACGAACTTCTTCAAGAAGCTGGCCACGATCACCGACCGCGACTCCCTCGCGCCGACGATCGCCGCGCACAAGGTCCAGGTGAACGCGGACCCGTACTACTACGCCCAGTACTGGGACGCCGCCGTGGCCGTCGTCGAAGGGCTTACCGGAGCCAAGCTCGGCCTGAGCACCGGCACCGGCAACCAGGTCTGCTCCGGGGTCGCCACCGGCACCGGCACCGTCAGCGCCCAAGGCTGGGCACTTCCGGCGGCAGGACCGATCAGCGATCCCTTCGGGATGCGCGTGGACCCAGTGACCGGCGTCTACCAGCTCCACGCCGGCGTCGATATCGCCGGCGGCTGTGACTCCCCCATCTACGCCGCCCAGACCGGCACCGTCGTCGCCAGCGGCTTCGGCGTCGGCTACGGCTCCAACGGCACGATCGTCATCGACCACGGCGGCGGCGTGCAGACGGTCTACCTGCACATGTACGCCTCCGGAATCCTCGTCCAAGACGGCCAGAAGGTCACCGCAGGCCAGCAGATCGCCCGTATCGGCTCCTCCGGGCAATCCACAGGCTGTCACCTCCACTTCCAAGTCATGATCAACGGCTCCCCCACCGATCCCGTGGCCTTTATGAAGACCGTGGGAATCACTATCGGCGGATGAGCGGAAGGAGAACACCCACATGAGCACGACAACCGAAGCCGCCGCCTGGCCCCGCGCCACCGCGACCCTCAACGAGGACGGCACCGCCCAGGTATCCATCGGCGGCACCGTCACGGAGGTTGCGGCCGGCGACGTCGACGAGGCGCGCGCCCAGGTCGTCGCGATCGTCGCAGCCCGCGCCGAACAGCTCGGTCGACCACTGCACGTCCTCACCCGCGACCCCGCCGGGGAATGGCCGCTGATCATCCACGCGGACCAGACCGTGACCGAGGACGACAGTCGCGAAGCGCGGCCGCAGGCCCCC
>NZ_JABFMV010000001.1:128857-579376 GCF_013359685.1 Leifsonia sp. C5G2 | reverse complement strand
CATGCCACCGACTGTGACGCATGTCCCGACTCACCAGGGACCTATCAACTGAGACCTATGTCGTGAACCCAGACACCCCACTCGCCACGTTTTCAGTGAGTCGCCCTCGGCCAACGGCCGGGGGCTTCTTGCTGTGGTGAGCGATCGAACGTTCGAATCTCCTGCTGGGCTGACATCCGTCGGAGATTCGGAGGCGGATCGCCCGAATCTGCGACGGAAGCCAGGAGCCCCGGAGCCGGCGCAGCCCCGCATCTGTCAGGCTGGACGCATGACCTCCAATGCCGAGCTGCTCGAGATCGCCGCCACCATCGCCCGCCGGGCGGCCGCCTTCGCCCTGCAGCGCAGGCGCGACGGTGTCGAGATCGCCGCGTCGAAGTCGTCGCTGAGCGACATCGTCACGCGCGCCGACCGCGAGACCGAGCAGCTGATCCGGGATGCGCTGGCGGCCTCGCGCCCGCGCGACGGCTTCCTGGGGGAGGAGTCCGGCGGGGGCAGCAGCGACAGCGGACTCACCTGGGTCGTCGACCCGATCGACGGCACCGTCAACTACTTCTACGACATCCCGGCGTGGGCCGTCAGCATCGCCGTCGTCGAGGGCGACCCCGACCCGGCGACCTGGCGCACTCTCGCCGGCGCGGTCGTGAACCCGGTGCTCGGCGAGGTGTTCACCGCCTACGCGGGCGGAGGGGCCCGCCTCAACGGGGAGCCCATCCACGTCAACGAGGGCGTGCAGCTGCCGCTGGCGCTGGTCGGCACCGGCTTCGGGTACGACGCCGAGGTGCGCAGGCGGCAGGCCGCCCTCGTCGGCGAGCTCATCGGCGAGGTGCGCGACATCCGACGCATCGGCGCGGCATCCCTCGACCTGTGCGGCGTCGCCGCCGGCCGGCTCGACGCCTACTTCGAGCGCGGGCTGAATCCGTGGGACCACGCCGCCGGCGCCCTCATCGCACAGGAGGCCGGCGCGCGCGTCAGCGGGCTCGGGGGAGGCCCGGCGGACAACCGCCTCATCGTGGCGGCCGCGCCGGACCTCTCCGACCAGCTGCACCCGCGCGTCGAGCCCTACTTCGCCGCGTGGGAGTGAGCCCCCGCGCCGTCAGACCAGCCAGACGGCCGTGTCGCGCGGAAGCAGGCCATCCTCCAGGGCGCCGCTCGCCAGCACGATCTCGCCGGCGGGAAGGGCGGCGGGCGTCGTCCCGAAGTTGACCACGACCGTGACGTCGCCCGTGCGGAATGCCAGGGTGTCGCCGCCGAGGTCGAGCCACTCCGGCGCGCCGAACGCGAGGTCGTGCTCCCGGCGCAGAGCCAGCGCATCCTGGTACATCGTCAGGGTCGAACCGGGCACGCCCTCCTGCGACGAACGCGTGTACGCCGCCCAGCTCGCCGGCTGCGGCAGCCAGCTCGCCGCGGTCGGGCCGAAGCCGTACGACGCCTCCTCGCCCTCCCACGGGATCGGGACGCGGCAGCCGTCGCGGCCGTAGCGCTCCCCGTTGGTGCGGAACCAGGTCGGGTCCTGCCGCGCCTCGTCGGGCAGGTCGATCGCCTCCGGGAGGCCGAGCTCCTCGCCCTGGTAGAGGTACGCCGAGCCGGGGAGGGCCAGCATGAGGGCCGTCGCCGCGCGGGCGCGGTGCAGTGCGAACGCCGGGTCGGGAAGGCCCTGCGTCTTCGGGCCGATGCCGTGGCCCTGCAGGTTGCCCGGCTGCAGTGCGAGCCGGGTCGCGTGCCGGACGACGTCGTGGTTCGACAGCACCCAGGTGCTCGGGGCGCCGACGCTGCTGAACGCCGCGATCGAGCGGTCGATCACGCGGCGCAGCGCCGCCGCGTCCCACGGGGTCTCCAGGTAGGCGAAGTTGAAGGTCTGCTGCATCTCGTCCGGGCGCACCCAGCGGGCCAGCTTGTCCAGCGGCTCCACCCAGGCCTCGCCGCACAGCACGCGGTCGCCCTCGTACTCGTCGAGCACCGTGTGCCAGTCGCGGTAGATCGCGTGGACGCCGTCCTGCGCGAAGTACGGCGGCGTCGGCGGGTCTGCCTCGGCGTGCGCGGCGATCTCGGGCTCGAGCGGGACGCCGCCCATGCTGCCCATGTCGGCCGGCGGCGTGTAGTCGGGGAGGCCCGCCTCCTTGATCATGCCGTGGGCCACATCCACGCGGAAGCCGTCGACGCCGCGGTCGAGCCAGAAGCGCAGGATGCCGCGGAACTGCTCCCAGACCCACGGGTTCTCCCAGTCGAAGTCGGGCTGCGACTTGTCGAACAGGTGCAGGTACCACTGGCCCGGGGTGCCGTCGGCCTCGGCGATGCGGGTCCAGGCCGGGCCGCCGAAGATCGACTCCCAGTTGTTCGGGGGCAGCTCGCCGTTGTCGCCCTTGCCGTCGCGGAAGATGTACCGCGCGCGCTCCGGGCTGCCGGGGGCCGCCGCCAGCGCCTCCTGGAACCAGACGTGGTCGCTGGAGGAGTGGTTCGGGACGATGTCGATGATCACGCGCAGACCCAGGCCGTGCGCCTCCGCGAGCATCCGGTCGAAGTCGGCGAGCGTCCCGAAGCGCGGGTCGACGTCGCGGTAGTCGGCGACGTCGTAGCCGGCGTCGCGCTGAGGCGACCGCTGGAACGGGGAGAGCCAGACGGCGTCCACGCCGAGGGCGCGCAGTGCGGGGAGGCGGTGCGTGATGCCGGGGAGGTCGCCCATCCCGTCTCCGTCGGAGTCGGCGAAGGACCGCGGATACACCTGGTAGATCACGGCGGAGCGCCACCACTCGCGGCCGGGGGCCGACGGCGTGAGCGCGGATTCGGGGGAGGGTGTGGATGCGATGGTGGTCACCTCGTGTTCGTCTCTCTCTTGGGTTCTGCGGGGGTCAGGGGTGGGCGGCGGTGCTCGACCGCACGATCAGGTCGGCCGGTGCGATGTGGCCGGGCGGTTCCGGGCGGCCGGGAGCGCTCGTCCGGGAACGATCGAGGGCCGCGAGCAGCAGCTCGGCGGCGCGCTCGCCCTGGCCGACGGGGTGCTGCGCGACCGTGCTCAGACCGAAGAACTCGGCGAGCGGATGGTCGTCGATGCCGATGATCGACACGTCTCCCGGGACCTGCAGCCCGAGGTCGCGGGCGGCCAGGATCGCGCCGATCGCCATCTCGTCGGAGGCGGCGAAGATCGCGGTCGGACGCTCGTGCGGGGTGCCGAGCAGCTGCTTCGCCGCGTCGTAGCCGCCCGGGATGGTGAAGTCGGACGCGCGGTGAAGCCGCTCGTCGACCGGCAGCCCGGCCTCGCGGAGGGACTCCTCGTAGCCGAGCCGGCGGCTGGTCGGGATGTGGAAGTCGAGGTCGAACTCGTGCGACCCGCCGATGTGCGCGATCCGGCGGTGCCCGAGGGAGACGAGGTGGTCGGTCGCCAGGCGCGCCACCGCGACATCGTCGATGGTGAGGGTGCGGACGCCCGGGAGCGGTCCGCCGACCCCGACCACGGGCTTGCCGATCGCGAGGAGGCGGCTGACCTCGTCCTCGGCGAGCTCGAGGGAGACGGTGAAGACCGCGTCCACCCGGTTGCGGAGCAGGTGGTGCTCGAAGACGCGCCGCCGCTCCTCGCCGTCGCCGCTGAGGTTGTACAGGGTGAGGTCGTAGCCGCTGCGCAGCAGCACCCGCTCCGCGCCCTCGATCACCGAGGTGAAGAACCAGCGGTTGAGGTGCGGGACGACGGCGCCGATGTTGCGCGTGCGGCCGGAGGCGAGGCTGGAGGCGTCGGAGGAGACGACGTAGCCGAGCTCGGACGCCGCCTGCACGACGCGCGCCTTGGTCTGCTGCGAGACGGGGCCGTTGCCGCTGAGCGCGCGCGAGACCGTGGCCGTCGAGACGCCGGCGAGGCGCGCGACGTCGTCGATGCCGGGCATGCCACCTCCTGGAGCGTCTGCGGTGGAAGCGCTTGCGACCGCCGGTGCCGGGCGTGTCGCCGGTCACAGGGGGAGTATAGCGAGTCGAGTGGAAGCGTTTGCAGTCGATGACGGCGGTACGGCGTCACCTGTGCGCCAGGGCGAGCGGGCGCAGACGCGACGGGAGGGCGCAGTGGCGCGGTCAGCGCCAGTGGCCCGGCCGATCCAGGGTCTCCGGGAGACGGGTGAGGGCGTCGCCGGAGGCGGCGTTCACCTGCGGCTGGGTGAGGTAGATCGCCTCGCGCAGGTCTGCGCCGTCCAGGCGGGCGTCGCGCAGGTCGGCGCCGAGGAGCTCCGCGCGCGACAGGTCGGCCTCACGGAGGTCGGCGGCGATGAGCAGGGCGCCGCGCAGCTCCGCCCCGCGCAGATCGGCCCGGCGCAGGTCGGCGCCCAGCAGGTCGGCTCCCGGCTGAATGCGCGAACGTGCGACGTGCCTCCGGCCCGTGCCGATCGGGGAGGTGCCGACGGGACCCGACTCGCGGGTGAGGCGGGCCGCATCCCGCAGGAGCCGGGCGGCGGGTGCGCGGAGCTCGTCGATGTCTGCGGCGACGATGTCGGCCGCGGGCGCGCGTGTCAGCGATCGTACGTCGCTGCGGGCCTGGCGGAGGGCGGGATGGAGGCGGGCGGCGGCCGGCAGCGCGAGGGCGTCCTCCAGGTACCAGAGCAGTTCGTGCAGCTGCCGCATGATCGGGAAGGCCGCGAACATCCCGGAGCGGGCCTCGGGGTCGTCGCGCCAGCTGCGTCCGTCGAAGGTGTGCTCGGTCACCTGCTGGCCCGCGCCGAAGCAGTCGAACACCGTGCAGCCCTTGAACCCGCGGTCGCGAAGCTGCGAGTGGATGCGGCAGCGGTCGTCGTCGTCGAGGTTGAGGCACGGGTCGCCCGCCGGCTTGTCGAACGCGAAGTCCGCGGAGCGGGCGAAGGCGAGCGCGACGCAGCAGAGGCCGACGCAGCGGGAGCAGTCGGCTCTCAGCTCGCGGCGAGGGTCTTCGGCGGTGCGCACCCGTCCACAGTACGGGCCGATGCGGACCTTTCCACATCTTCAGGGAGAGCCGGAATAGCGCCGGGACCCCGACGTTAGCGTGGAAGAGGAACAAACGAAGGAGATCACGCATGACTGCACCCCGCCGCACGATCGGCTCGTCCGACCTCGAGGTCTACCCGCTCTCGCTGGGCGGAAACGTCTTCGGCTGGACGGCCGACCGCCAGACCTCGTTCGACGTGCTCGACGCCTACACCGCCGCCGGGGGCGACTTCGTCGACACGGCCGACGGCTACTCGGCCTGGGTGCCCGGCAACACAGGTGGCGACTCCGAGCGCATCCTCGGCGAGTGGTTCGACGCGCGTGGCAACCGCGACCAGGTCGTGCTCGCCACCAAGGTGAGCCAGCACCCCGATTTCAAGGGGCTCGCGGCCGACAACATCCGCCGTGCGGCGGACGCCTCGCTCGAGCGCCTGCGCTCCGACTACATCGACCTCTACTACGCGCACTTCGACGACGAGACGGTGCCGCTGGAGGAGACCGTCGGCGCCCTCTCCGGCCTTGTAGATGCGGGCAAGGTCCGCTACATCGGCATCTCGAACTACTCGCCCGAGCGCATCGAGGAGTGGTTCCGCATCACCGAGCGCGAGGGCCTGCACCGCGCCGTCGCCCTGCAGCCGCACTACAACCTCGTGGAGCGCGGCTACGAGTCCGCGTACCGGGCGATCGCCGAGCGCGAAGACCTCGGCGTGATGCCGTACTTCGCCCTCGCCGCGGGCTTCCTCACCGGAAAGTACCGCGACGGCGTGACCGTCGACAGCGCCCGCGCAGGCGGCGCGTCGAAGTACCTCGACGACACCGGCCGGGCCGTCCTGTCCGCCCTCGACGAGGTCGCCGCCGCGCACGGCGCGTCCGTCGCCACGGTCGCCCTCGCGTGGCTCGCGGCCCAGCCCACCATCACGGCGCCGATCGCCAGCGCCCGCACTCTGGAGCAGCTGCCCGACCTGCTGGCCTCCGTCGAGCTGCAACTGTCGGCCGACGAGCTCGACGCCCTCGACGGAGCCTCCGCTCCCGCCAAGGCCGCCTGACGCCCGGCGCGGCCGGCGCGGGGCGTCGCGGCCGCCGGCTGGCCGCGTGCCGCCGCTTCCATGGGTCGCAACACGCCGTTCCGACGCCCGCGTAACGGCGTGTTGCGTCCCATGGATGCGCCGCTCGCGCGTGGTTCGGAGCACCCGGCCGCAGATGGTATCCTCGTACGGTTGCCGAAAACGGCCGGTCCTCTGGCCGGCGCCGGCTCCGCCCCCTTAGCTCATTGGTAGAGCACTTCCTTGGTAAGGAAGAGGTAGTGGGTCCGATTCCCACAGGGGGCTCCGTCTCCCCGTCTCGCGACGCGTCGCACGGCGAGGGGATGCCACGGCGGGGTAGCTCAGGTGGTTAGAGCACACGGCTCATAATCGTGGTGTCGCGGGTTCGAGTCCCGCCCTCGCTACAAGACTCGAAAACGAACGGCGGCTGATCATCAGCCGCCGTTCTGCGGTGTCAGGAGCGTTTCGACCACGATCTGCTCCCACCGGAGTGAATTGGCGAACCAAGAGCTCCAGCGGATCGTCGGGGCTCAGCTTCGCGTCGATTCCCGTGCCACGAGCGAGCACCCGACCCGGAGCTCGAGGCTCTCGGGGATGGGCCGCTCTCCGAGCACGAGTCGTCCTGCTTCCATGCCCATCTCGACGAGGGGGAGAGCGACCGTTGTGAGTGGCGGTCGTTGGTGAATGGCGAGCGAGCGGTTGTCGAAGCCGACGACTTGGACGTCGTTCGGGACAGCCACACCACGATCGTGCAGCGCTTCGAGCGCCCCTGTGGCCAGGTCGTCGCTGCAGCAGAACACGGCGTCGAGGTCCGGTACGCGCTCGAAGAGGGCGTTCATCGTCGCGTAGCCGTCCTCCGGGTCCCACGTGGGGGAGCTCTCGACGAGATCGGACGTCGCGGGCAGACCGTTGCGCTCGAGGGCCGCCGTGAACCCGGCAAGGCGGTCGGCCGTGGCCTCCCAGTCCGTCGGGCCGTTCAGGAAGACGATCCGGCGCGCCCCGCGCTCGATGAGGTGGTCGACCGCTAGCGCAGCGCCGCCCTGATCGTCCGGGAGGACCGCCGTCGTCCCGGGGGGTCCGTACTCGTAGAGGTAGACGTACGGGATGTGGTCGGGGACCTCCATCGCGGGTTCGGGACGCGGTCCGACCCGGTTGCCGGACATGAAGATGAGGGCGTCGATCTGGCGGTCGATCAGTCTGCTGAGCTGCCGCGCCTCGCGCTCCCTGTCGCCGTAGCTGTTGCAGAGGAGCACGGCCTTGTCCGCCGCCGACGCCACTTCTTCCACCCCGCGCATCAGCGAGTTGGTGAAGATGCCTTCGAGGTCGTCGGTGACGATGGCGATGGTGTCGCTGCGCTGGGTGCGGAGGCCGCGGGCGACCGAGTTGGGGCGGTAGCCGAGCGCGGCGATGGTTTCCTGCACCCGCTGGCGCACCTCTGGGCCGACGTCCCTCCGGTCGTTGATGACTTTGGAGACCGTGGAGGTCGTGACGCCGGCCGCCGTGGCCACGTCGCGCAGCGTGATCCGCTTGCCGTCGACGAGGGATTCGCTCACTCGGACCTCCTTACGAAATCGTTGCCGAGCCTAGTTGACTTTCGCCCGCCGCGGCCAGTAATGTCTTGCCTCAAGGTTACGATATCGATTTCGTGAATGAGGTTCGCCCCATGGCAACGGTGCCCGTAGCGCCCCCGCTCAGAACGGCCGTCCCGCGGCGCCGCCGAGGACCCCTGGCCCGCCGCAATCGCGCAGGGCTGCTCTTCGTCCTCCCGGCCATGCTCCTCGTGGCGGTGCTGTTCGTCGCCCCGACCCTGTGGACCGTCGTCGTCTCGTTCTTCAAGTACTCGCTCCTAGGCAAGATGACCTTCCTCGGGCTGGACAACTACGTCCGCGCCTTCTCCGACCCCAGCCTCTACAAGACGTTCGGGTTCACGACGCTCTACACCGTCGTCGTCACGGTCGTGCTCTTCGCGGTCGGCTTCGCCCTCGCGCTGCTGGTCACGACGAAGCGGCGGGGAACGCCCGTCTTCCGCACGCTCATCGTGGTCCCGGTCGTGATCGGCTTCGCCACGGCGAGTTACATCACGCTGTGGATCCTCGACGGCCGGATCGGTGTCGTGAACCAGGTGCTGCGGGATGTCGGGGCGATCGACCAGCCGATCTCCTGGTTCGGAACCTTCGGACTGGCCTTCGGAATCGTGATCGTCCTCGTCGTGTGGAAGACCGTGGGGCTCACCATGCTCCTCCTGATGTCGGGCATGAACGCGATTCCGGGCGACCTCTACGAAGCGGCTTCCCTCGACGGCGCGGGGTGGTGGCGGAAGCTCTTCGGCATCACCATCCCGCTCCTGCGCCCGACGATCGCGCTGGTGCTCATCCTCACGGTGATCAGCAGCTACCTGGCGTTCGACCAGTTCTTCATCCTCACCCAGGGCGGCCCGGACGGATCGACGATCACCGTCGTCTACCTGATCTACCGGGCGGCGTTCATCGACTTCGACCTGGGGTACTCGGCAGCGCTGTCGGTGATCCTCATGGTCGTCCTCCTGCTGCTGACCATCGTGCAGTTCCGAGTGCTCCGGAAGGCGAACGACTGATGACCACCACCGACCTCGAACTGCCCAGCCGGACGACCCGACGCCCCGCGTCCGACGCTTCCGACAACACGCCCCGTCCCGAGATGCCCAGCGCCCCGTCGGCGCGACGGCCCCGCTCCTTCTGGAGCAGCGCTACCTTCTACATCGTCAGCTCCATCGTCGGGTTGCTGTTCGTCGCCCCACTGGGGTGGCTGTTCCTCAGCTCGTTCAAGACCTCGGCCGAGTTCGCCCAGGTGCCACCCACCTACCTCCCGCGCGTCTTCAGCATCGAGAACTACCGGGCCCTCGCCGACGCGGGGATGTGGCAGTACGCCGCCAACAGTGCGATGGCCGCAGTCGGGACCGTCCTGCTGGGCACCGGGCTCAGCGTGCTCGCCGGCTACGGCTTCGCGCGCTTCCGGTTCCGCGGGGCCGGGGTGCTGTTCATCGTCCTGCTGAGCACCCTGATGATCCCCTTCCAATCGATCATCCCGGCCCTCTACGCGATCCTGAACTCGGTGCACCTGACCAATTCGATCCTCGGGCTCATCCTCGTCTACACGAGCTTTGTGCTTCCGTTCGGAGTGTTCACGATGCGGGCATCGTTCCAGGCGATCCCCGGAGGGATCGAGGAGGCCGCCATCATGGACGGCGCCTCCACCTGGACGACCCTCACCCGCGTCATGGGGCCCATGGTCGTGCCCGGTATCGCGACGGTCGCCATCTACGCCTTCTTCAACGCGTGGAACGAGTTCCTCGCCGCCCTCATCTTCACGACCAAGCAGGACGCTTTCACGCTCCCCGTGGCACTCGCGAACCTTCAGTCCGGCGCCTTCGGGACGCTCAACTGGGGCGTCCTGGAGGCCGGAGCGATCGTCTCCGCCCTGCCCTGCATCGTCGTGTTCCTCCTCCTCCAGCGCTACTACGTCGCCGGTCTGACGGCCGGCGCCGTCAAGGGCTGACCCCCGCACCACTCCACCGCATCACCCTCCACAAGCCGCTCACCGCCGAGCGCGACCCGAAAGGCACCCCCGATGATCACCAGACGACACACCCTCCGCGCCGCAGCCGTGGTGCTGACCGCGGCGACCGCGTTCGCGGTCACCGCCTGCTCCTCCAGTTCCGGAACCACCTCCGAGGGCAACGGCCCCGCGACCCTCTGGGTGCGTGCGGCCGACGCGCCGCTGGACAAGGCGATGGTCGCCGAGTGGAACAAGGAGAACCCGAAGCGCAAGATCTCGCTCGTGGCGATCCCCGACGCACAGTACGTGCAGAAGTTCGTGCAGGGCGTCAACTCCGGAGACGTCCCCGACATCGCTGTCGCGGACATCGCCAACGCGCAGGCGCTGGTCAGCCAGGACCTCCTGACCGACATCACCGACAAGGTGAACGGCCTCGAGTACAAGAAGGACCTCGCCCCGGCGGCGATCGACATCTCGAGCAAGGACGGCAAGATCTACGGCGTCCCGCACCAGCTGGATGTATCCCTCCTCTACTACAACCCGACGCTCTTCAAGGCGGCCGGCCTGGACCCGGCGAACCCGCCGAAGACGTCAGCCGACATCCTCGACGCCGCACGCAAGATCACCGCACTCGGCAACGACACCTACGGGTTCTACTTCGCCGGCAACTGCGCCGGCTGCAACGCCTACGCGACGCTGCCGTTCATCTGGGCGAACGGCGGCAACATCCTCAACAAGGGCGGCACGAAGGCCACGCTCGACGACCCGGCCGTGGCGGACGCGATGAACCTGTTCCAGACCATGTGGCAGGAGAAGCTCATCCCGCCGTCGGCGAAGGACGACACCGGCGCCACCTGGATCACCAGCTACCAGTCGAACAAGATCGGCATGATCGCCCTCGGCAGCTTCGCCATCGGCATCTACGGCGCCAAGGGCGGACCCGACTTCGACGTGACCCCGATCCCCGGCGTCGACGGCAAGACGGCCTCGTTCGTCGGCGGCGACATCGTGGGCGTCCCGACCGGCGCGAAGAACGCTGGAACGGCGTGGGACTTCATCAAGTGGTCCATGAGCGAGAAGGTGCAGACCGACATCGTCGCCAAGGCCGGCTCGCTGGTTGTCCGCTCCGACCTCGTCGACAACCCCAACACCGCTGCCGACCCGCGCCGCGTCACCGCGAACAAGCTCATCGCGACCGCGCAGGTCCCCGACACGGCCAAGTACAACTCCCTGTTCATCGACTCCACCGGTCCGTTCCTGCAGTTCATCCGCTCGTGGGTGATCGACGGAAAGGGCGACGGCGCCATCGCCGCCACCCAGTCCGCCTGGAACGAACGCCTGAAGTGACCATCCCCACACCGAGGAGACACACCGCATGATGGATCTCAGCTTCCGCTACCCGCACCCGCGATTCCCGTCGCGGATCGGGGAGCTCAGCTTCCGCATCCACACCTTCGACAACGTCTACGGTCTCGACGGCGGGCTGACCACCGTCGAGGAGGCAGACGGTGTCACCACGGTCTCGGCCTCCGGCCTCACCTGGGCCGGCGGCCAGCAGATCAGCACCGGGACGCTGACCGCTGTGCTGAGCGCCGCGGGCGACGGCATCCGGCTGACCCTGACCGGGACCCACCCGGACGGCATCCGGTCGATCGGAGTCACGGTGCACGATCTCGCCACCGGCGACGTGACCGAGGTGCGCGAAGGGCGGCTGGAGGTCGGCGAAGACGGACGCATCGTGCGGTACCCCAACGGATGGCACGACCTCGCCACCCCGTTCCTCGGCATCGAGCAGCCAGGCGGACGGAAGCTCACGGCCGGCCTGCGCGACGACGTGCCGCGTCCCGCGAGCTTCGCTTTCATCCCGCAGTTCGGGAGCCCGGAGGTCATGGACGTCGACCTGCTCGTCGAGGCGGACGCCACGCGGCCGAGCCCGACGCTCACCGTCGAATGGGCGCTCGAGGAGGTGGCGGAACCCACTGCGGCGCTCGTCGCCCATCGCGAGCACGTGCACGCCGCTTATCCCGCCGAGCCGTGGGAGAGCCGCGCCGACGTGCCCGAGTGGATGCGGCAGGTCTCGCTGGTCATGACGCTGCACGGACGCCACTTCACCGGCCGCGTGTTCCTCGACTACGACGCGATGCTGACGCAGATCCGCCGCGTCGCCGCGCAGCTCAGCGGGGAGCGCATTCTCGCGTACGTGCCCGGCTGGGAGGGGCGTTACTACCGCTGGTACGGGCGCTACGACACAGACCCCGCTCTCGGTGGTTCGGACGGCTTCCATCGGTTGATCGGCGAAGCGCGCGAGCTCGGCGTGCATGTCATGCCGATGTTCGGATCCAACATCGCATCCCGCGACGTCGAGGGCTTCGAGCGGTGGGGCGCCCCCGGCGTCCTGCGCCGGGCCAGCGGGCTCGTGGACGCCGGCTCGGTGGACTGGGACGGGTCGCGTCACTACGATCACGGGTCGGGCGCGCTGCTCAACCCCGCGTTCGCACCGTGGCGCGCACACCTGGTCGACCAGGTGGCGACGCTGCAGGAACGCTTCGGCTTCGATGCGACGTTCCTCGACATCACCGCCATGCACGCCAACGACCCCGCTGGGAGCACCACGGAGGGCCTGCGGTCGCTCGTCGACGAGCTGCACGCGGCCATGCCGGGACACCTGGTCGCCGGCGAGGCGTGGTTCGATGCGCTCAGCAGCATCACGCCGCTGGTCCAGACCGGCCACCGCTTCAATGTGCCCGTCTACCACGACCTGCCCGATGAGGACCTCTTCGCCGTCAGCAACCGGTCGTTCGGGCACGTCAATCTCGGCGACGCCGCCCACGGCTCCTCCGGGGTGCACGAAGCCGGATACGTGAAGGCGTGGCGGCTTCCGGTGCGCAAGGCTGTGATACCCACCATGGGGCTCGTCGAGGACACCCTCGACGCCGCCGCGAAGCGCATCGCGCTCATCATCGAGGACGCGCACCGCTACGCGGAGGAGTTCCTCACCACGCCGGTCACGACCGCGTGATCCTCCTGCCGGCGGAGCGCCCCTAGCCCGCTCCGCCGGCAGGACCCCACACCCGTCAAGCCACACCACCGCTCAAAGGAGAGTTCTTCCGTGTCTCGACGCCTCATCCCCCTCGCAGCTCTGGCCGCCACCACGGCGCTGCTCGCCTCTGGCCTCGCCATCAGCGACGCCCCGGCCGCCCGCGCCTCCACCCTGACGATCTCCAAGGCGAGCTACTACGACAAGACCCTCGCCGGCATCCTCGGACAGGTCGGCGGCGTCGTCACCGGTTACGAATACGCCTCGCCGAACCCGTATCCGACCGACGACTGCTTCCGTCCCGCCTACGGCCCTTACTCCGGCGACGCGCCGGCCAGCTGCTGGACGCCGAACAACTACCCCGGCTATGACCGCGTCGGAGCGCCCAACTTCGCGAGCAACGAGACGGGCAGCGACGACGATTACCACATCGACTTCTTCAACCAGCTCATCCTCGCCGATCACGGCCCCAACCCGTCGTTTCAGGACATCAAGGACGAATGGGTCGCGCACGACGTCGGCGACTGGGGGCCGGGCGAACTCGCCAACGGGCTCATGCGCACCCAGGGATACCTGCCGCCACAGACCGGCACTGCCGAGTTCAACCGCTTCTACTGGCTCACCGAGGCGTACATCGAGAACGACACCCTTGGCATGGTCGCGCCGGGGATGCCAGCGACCGCCCGCGACCTCACCGGCCGCTTCGCCTCCGTCACGACGGAATGGGACTCGGTCACCTGGGCGAAGTTCCTCGGCACCATGTACTCGCTCGCGTACTTCGCCCCGGACGTGAGGGACGTGCTCGCCCAGGCGAAGGACGTGCTGCCCCGGAACGGATGGCCGTACCAGGTGTATCAGAAGGCCGTCGCGCTCCACGGTCAGAACGCGACCGACTGGCGCTGGGCCCAAGGCCAACTGCTGGCCTTCACCCGGAACGTCTACGGGCAGGACAACGCGATGGCGATCCCCGACCGGAACATGGGATCGCTCATCCTGTCGATCCTCTACGGCGGCAACGACTACCTCACCACGCTGAAGATCGCTTCCCTGATCGGAAACGACGCCGACTGCACCGCCTCCGGCGTCGCCGGCCTGATGGGGATCATCACCGGCATGGCCGGGACTCCTCAAGAGTTCAAGGACAGGATCTACCAGAACGGAGCAGGTCGCTACATCAACGACAACACCACCGGTTACCCGCCGTACATCAAGCAGAACTACCCGCACAGCCAGTCCTGGGACGACATCGCCGCTCTGTATCAGAGCAACGCCGCCGCACAGATCGTCGCCCGGGGAGGCTCGCAGGACGGCACGAACTTCTACGTCAACGCCCAGAGCATCCAGCCGGAGAAGACGCTCCTCATCGACAACGCAGACTTCGAGCAGGGAACGCTCGCGGGATGGAGCGAATGGACACCCGGCGCGGACCCGGGCAGCCCGAATGCGTTCGCCGAGAATAACGGTACGGCCCAGTCCGGCAGCTGGAAGGGAACCGTATTCACCGACAGCGCAGTACCGGAGGTGAAGCTCTCCACGACGTTGCGCGGACTGCAGGCGGGCGCTACGTATCGGGTCCAGGCGTTCATCCAGTCGGATCAGGCGGCGCGACTCTACGCCACGAACCCCGGCGGCGTGGAGCAGTACGCCTCGGTCGTCGGCTCGTACTCGAACAGCCAGAACCAATGGGTATCGCGCCATGTCGATCTCACGGCCGACGGCTCGACCGCCGAGGTCGGCCTCCACCTGCCTCCGGGGCCGACCGGCTTCGCCGCGATCGACAACATCACCGTCGAGCAGGTCACCCAGCCGACGACCGCCCGCTATGAAGCGGAGTCGGCGAGCCTGAGCGGCGCGGAAGTGCTGTCCGGCTCCACCGCATCCGCCGGTTCCTACGTCGGCGGGATCGATGATCCCGGCAACTACGTGCAGTTCACGGTGAATGCGGCCACCGCCGGCGAGTACAGCGCCGACGTGTCGTTCGCGAACGGAACCACTGCGACGAGCAGCCTGCAGCTGGCCGTGAACGGGTCAGCGAAGGCGACCGTGGCCTTCCCGCGCACCGAGGGGTGGGGGCAGTTCTCGCGGAACATCGTTCAGATCCCGGTGGTGCTGGCAGCGGGCAGCAACACGATCCGGTTGACCAAGCCCGCGACCGGCGGAGGCTACGTGCAGCTGGACGCTCTCGACCTGTCGACGGGTGCCCAACCCGTCTACGACTCCATCTCGGACATCTCAGTGCCGAACGGCGACTTCGACGCCTCCGGACCAACGCAGTCGCCCGGCAGCTGGAGCACCTGGCCAGGATCGGCGGGCACCAGCGCCGACGCCGACTACACCGAAGCCGACGCCTTCAACGGCGCGACACGACTCAGCCACTACAAGGCGACCGCATACGAGGTCTACACCGGCCAGACCGTCACCGTCCCCAACGGCACATACACGCTCACGGCCTGGGCCGAGGGAGGAGGAGGCCAAGCGGCGAGCTTCCTGTCTGCCAAGGGGTACGCGGCCGGGGCGCCGGAGTTGACCGCATCGACACCGGGGCTCGGATATCCGAACTGGCGGCGGCTGAGTATCGCCGGGATCGTCGTCACCTCCGGCAGCATCACGATCGGCGCCTACTCCAACGCCTCCCCGAATCAATGGGCGTCCTTCGACAAGGTCGAGCTCTGGAGACAGTGAGAGGTGGTGTGGGGGCACCACTCGGTATCGCTATCGAATTTGAGAACGGGGAGATGTGTGATCCATCAGGGCATCTCTGACGAAGCTGCGGGGCCGTCGCAGATCAACGACGAGGCCCATCGATCGACAAGGGCATCATCTTCATGCTCGAGCGCGAACGGGTGGTCGTCACGGTACTCGACATGGCTGCTTCATCAGCCGTCAGTTCGGCGTCGGCGCTGACGTCAGGGTCAGTCCCGGGCCTCTTGGACGTCGCGGGCCTTGAGGGTGCGGTAGGTGGTGACGGGATGAGTGCCGAGCACGATCTTGCCGCGGGAGTGCAGATTCTGCAGGTCGTCGTAGGCGTACTTGATCTCGTCGAGCGGGTAGAAGCCCGAGATGAGCAGCGTGAACGCGCGCTCCTCGGCCAGCTCGGACAGCCGGGCGAGCTGTGCGGTGCCGTGGGCGACAGATTCCGGGTCCTCCTGCAGCAGCTTGAGCTCGATACCGCGGCGGTCTTCGCTCGACCGGTAGCGGGCTGCCGGGACGCCGAGTGACTCGGCCAGGGCACGGCCGTCCTGGCCGAAGTTGTCGATCAGCACAGTGACCCTGCCGGGCGCCTGCTCGCGGATCCGGTCCTCGATCGCTTCTCCGTATCGCACCGGCTTGATTCCGAGCTGACGAAGGTAGTCGAAATTTCGGTCGCCGCAGGTGCCGATCACGTAAGCGCCGCGGTGCTTCGCCAGCTGCGCCTCGATGCTGCCGACGCCCCCGGCCGCGGCCGAGATCACAACGATGTCGTCGGGTCCGATCCGCAAGTCGTCCAGGGTGTCGAGCGCGGTGACGCCCGCCAGGTACAACCCGCCGGCGACTTCCCATGCCACATGCGGCGGCTTCGGTACGAGTGCGCCGACCGGTACGACGATGTGGGTCGCGTGAGCTCCGGTGCGAACATGGCCGATGACCTCGGCGCCGCGGCGGAACCGTCCGCCCTCGTCACCGGTGACGACGATCCCCGCGAAGTCGCTGCCGGAACCCCGCGGGAACGGCTCGTCGGCCCACGCCTCCTCACGACCGCTCCGGATGAAGCCGTCGATGTGGCTGATGCCGGTCGAGATCACCTCGACCAGCACCTCGTCCGGGCCGGGCTCGGGGAGGGGGCGCGTGCGCTTCTCGAGTACGTCCACGTCCCCGTTGCGGTCGTACTCGAAGACCGTGATCACCTCGGGCTTCTTCGCCATCGGATGCTCCTTCCGCCAGGGTTCGAGACCCTGGCCGAAGAATATCCCTAGCCGGGCTAGAAATTCTACGGGCTACGGTTCATGCCCTCGGATTCGACCGCTCCGGGATGCGCGTGCGTCCGAATCGCCCTCAGTTCGCGGCTGCGACCGGGCGCCGTTCTTTCGCCTGCAACGCCGCCCGAACGCCTTCGGGGCTGATGACGGCGTCCGTGGCGAGCGTCCCGGCACCGACGAGAGCCGCGTCGTCACCGGTGCGGGACGCGACGATGCTCAGGTGCTCGGTTGCTAGGGGGAGCGCGCGAGCGTAGACGACTTCGCGGATGCCCGCGATGAGGTGCTCGGCCGACTGGCCCCAATCGCCGCCGACCACGATGAGGGACGGGTTCATCAGGCTCACCGAGCCGATCAGGAGGTCACCGATGTCGCGTCCCGCCTGACGGACGGCGTAAATCGCCTCGACGACGCCGTCTGCGACCAGCACTGGGACGTCGTGGCGGTCGTCGCGCACCTCGATGCCCGCCTGGCGGATGGCGTCCGCTATAGCGGAGAGCGATGCGACCTTGGCGACGCAGCCGGTGTTGCCGCACTCGCACGGAATGCCCGCACCGCGCGGCACCGGCACGTGACCGATGTCGCCCGCGATACCCCAGCCGCCGCGCTGCAGGGCGCCGCCGGCGATGACGCCGGCGCCGAGCCCGCTGGCGGTGATCTTGATGAAGATGAGGTCGCGCTGGTCCGCAAACGCGCGGGACTGCTCGCCGAGCGCCATGAGGTTGGCGTCGTTGTCCACGAGCACCGGGACGTCCAGCCGCCGGCTGACATACCCGGGGACGTCGAAGTTGGTCCAGCCGCGCATTCCGACGGGGTTGAACGGCCGGCCAGTCTCGAACTCCACTGGACTGGGGAGTCCGACGCCGACCGCGGCGAGGTCGTGAGGCGCGCGGCCCAGATCGCGGGCGAGCTCGACGGCGGTGTCGACGCACCAGTCGAGGACGACCTCGGGGCCGTCCTCGATGTCCGCCTCGATTCGCCGCTGGGCCAGTACCCGACCGAGCAGGTCGGTGAGGCCGATCACGCGGTGGGTGTGCCCGATGTCGGCTGCGACGATGAGGCGGCTCTCCGGAACGAGCTGGAAGCGCGTCGATGGGCGGCCGCCCGTGGACTGGACCGACTCGATCGTGGCCAATCCCGCAGATCGCAGAGTCTCAACGCGGCTGTCCACGGTGGCGCGGGCCCAGCCGGTCTGCGCGCCGATCTGGGCGCGGGTGCGCGGTTCCCCGTCGCGCAATAGCCGGAGCAGGTCGGCTGCCCCGGCGCTGGCGGACGCGACGCCGCTCGATTCGGACATGTGAGCCAGTCTTCCACAAACAGCGCATAGCTCGTAGCAAAAGCGAATACGTACGGAGGAAAGTTTTGCGCAGTACTAGACAAAAGCAACCTGGGTCATCTAGAACTGGATGAACGACACCGACGGTCGAGCCCTCCCGGGCACAC
Source organism: Leifsonia sp. C5G2 (assembly GCF_013359685.1). Classification (GTDB taxonomy): domain Bacteria; phylum Actinomycetota; class Actinomycetes; order Actinomycetales; family Microbacteriaceae; genus Leifsonia. The sequence continues at coordinate 561,434 of NZ_JABFMV010000001.1, read as the reverse complement.
GCGGTGCCGGGAAAGGACACTCGTGACCACCACGACCGCTCGCGTCGGCATCATCGGCTGCGGCAACATCTCTCGCCGCTACGTCGAGGGGATGCGACGCTTCCCCCAGCTCGAGCTCGTCGGCTGCGCCGACCTCGTGCAGGAGCTGGCCGACAGCCTCGCCACCGACACTGGCATCCGCGCCTACGCCGACATCGACGGCCTGCTCGCCGACACCGACATCGACATCGTGGTGAACATCACCCCGCCGATCGCGCATGCCACCGTCACGGAGCAGGCGCTCGCGGCGGGCAAGCACGTGTACGTCGAGAAGCCGATCGCCGCGACGGTTGCCGACGCGACCGGGATGGTGGAGGCGGCCGCTCGCGAGGACCGCGTCCTCGCCTCCGCTCCGGACACCTTCCTCGGCAGCGCCGGCCAGACCGCACGCGCCGCGGTCGACGAGGGCGCCATCGGCGAGCCCATCGGTGCCGTCGCGTTCGTCACCCACTCCAAGGCGGAGACGTGGCACCCGGACCCGGGCTTCCTGTTCCGCCCGGGCGGCGGCCCCACCCTCGACCTCGGGCCGTACTACATCACCGCGCTGGTCAACCTCCTCGGCCCGGTCGCCGAGGTGACCGGCTTCTCCCGCATCGGCGCCCCGGTCCGCACCGTGACGGCTCCCGGCGCCCGCGCCGACACCATCGAGGTGACCACACCCACCCACGCCGGTGCCACCATCCGATTCGCCTCCGGCGCCATCGGGACGCTGCTGTTCAGCTTCGACGTGTGGGACCACCACCTGCCCAAGATCGAGCTCTACGGCACGGAGGGCGCGCTCGCGCTGCCCGATCCCAACGAGTACGACGGCCCCGTGCAGCTCAAGCGTCATGCGGACGCCGATTGGGCCACTCTCGAGCCGGTGCTGGAGCCGGGCGGAGCACCGGGCGATCCGGTGCAGTACCTCCGCGGTCACGGCGTCGCCGACCTCGCTGCCGCCCTCCACGGCGCGCCGCTGCGCGCGTCGGCCGAGCTGGCGTTCCACGTGCTGGAGGTCCTCGAGGCCATCGAGACTGCGTCCAGCACCTCCACCGTCGTCCCCATCGCGTCGCGGCCGTCGCGGCCCGAGCCGTCCCTCCTCAACGCAAAGGACATCGCAGCACATGCCTGAGACCCGCTTCGGCGTCGACCTCATCACCTTCTACCACCCGCAGTTCTGGGGCGTCGGCGACTACGACGAGATCGTGGAACTCCGACGCAAGGACCCGCTGGCGATGTGGGAGCGCATCCTCGACGGGATGCAGGCCGCCGGCGTCGAGCTCCTCGAGTTGACTTTCCCGCCGGCCGACTGGCACTCCGCCGTCGAGGCGTACGGCTCCGCGGTGGCGTTCCGTCAAGAGCTCGCATCGCGCGGCCTCGCTCTCAAGAGCGGCTTCCACATCGCACTCGGCTGGGGTGCGGACACCGACCCGTCGCAGGCGGCGGACGAGGCGGCGGCCTACGCCGAGTTCATCCGCGACGCGGGCGGTGACACCATGGTCGTCGGCCCGCCGATGCGCCGGTCGCGCGACGCGCAGCCTCCGCTCTTCGTGGACCACGCGTACATGTCGACGCTCGCCGACATCCTGCATCGCGTCGGCGACGCCACCGTGCGCCTCGGCGTCAAGACCGCCGTGCACACAGAGGCGCACTCGGTGTTCTGCACCCAGCGCGACGTCGACCTGCTGATGACGCTGACGGACCCGGTCTATGTCTTCATGTGCCCCGACACGGGACACCTCACGCTCTCGGGAGCGAACCCGTCGCTGGTGATGGATCACCACCGCGACCGCATGGTGCTCTCGCACTGGAAGGACGCCATCGGCGCGATGCCCCAGGTCCCGATCGACGAGAACGTGCACCTGGCGCATCGCGAGTACTTCCGCCGCGTCGGCGCAGGCTCAATCGACTGGTTCGCCTGGAACCGGCTCGTGAACGAGACCGCAGTGGCGGGCGTCACGCTGCTCGAACTGGACGCGGTGCCGGACCCCATCGGCGAGATGCGGGCCGCGCGCGAGTACATCGAGCGCGCCCTCCACAAGACCGCCGCTCCCCGCGTCGACGACCGCGAGCTCGACATCTTGACCTCGGCCGCCGCCCGGTAGCCGCTACCCGCACCACCCACCACCCCCACCGAGGAGAGACAATGCAGTCATCCCAGAGCCGCCGGCGCGTGCTGTTCGCCACCGCGGCCATCGCCTCCGCGGCGCTCGCCCTGACGGCGTGCGCCAGCGACCAGCAGGCCGCGTCCCAGCCCGGCGCCACCGCGCAGGCCGTCGGCCTCGACTCGTCGCTGTACAAGGAGGCCGTCGACCAGGCCAAGAAGATCGCCGGAGACAAGCAGCTCGGCGGCTCCATCGAGTACATCGGCCCGAACGGCGGCAACGAGGGCGCGATCCTGCAGGCCGTCTACAAAGCCTTCACCGACGCGACCGGCACGAAGGTCAACTACACCGGCACGCAGGACACCAACAACATCGTCCAGTCGCGGTCGCAGGCGGGCAACCCGCCGGCCATCGCAGACCTCAGCCTCGGCGTCGCCTCCGGTTACGCGAAGCAGGGCAAGCTGATGGACCTGTCGAAGGTGATCGGCGAGGACGAGCTGAAGGCGAACTACAACCAGTCGCTGCTCGACGGAGCCTCCGTCGACGGCAAGGTCTACGGCGTCTACCAGGGCTTCAGCAACTTCATGCTCTGGTACAACCCGGAGCAGTACACGGGCCCGAAGGACCCGACCTCCTGGAAGCAGATCACCGACTGGACGGACGCCGAGGCGGCAAAGAACACCCCGGTCTGGTGCATCGCGGAGGAGTCGGGCGCAGGCAGCGGCTTCCCGGGCGCGCAGTTCATCGAGATCCTGTTCGCCAAGAAGTACGGTCCCGACCTGCTCAAGCAGTGGGGCGACGGCGAGCTGAAGTGGACGAGCCCGGAGGTGAAGGACGCGTTCCAGATGTTCGGCTCGATCGCGGCCGACGACAAGAAGGTCTCCGGCGGTGTCACCGGCTCGCTGGCCGCCTCCATCGCCACCGGGTCGAACGGTCTGGTCGCGAAGCCCGCGACGTGCCAGGCGGATGTCTGGGGCAGCTGGGTGCCGGGCCTGATCGGCGCCGACGTGAAGGCGGGGAAGAACCTCGACTTCTATCAGGTGCCGGCGAGCGACCCGAAGTACCGGAACACCGAGATCTTCCAGACCACGGTCGCGACGGCGTTCCAGGACAACGACAAGACCCGCGCGTTCATGAAGTTCATCGAGTCCACGCCCGCACAAGCGCTGCTCGCGTCGGCCGACCACTGGACGGTCTCGAACAAGAACGTCCCGTCGGACACCTACAAGTCGACGCTGCTGCAGCGTGCCGCGAAGACCTACTTCGGCGACGACGTGACTCTGGCGACCGGCCCGAACGTCATGGCGAACGCGGCCACCAGCGCGGCCTTCTACAAGGGCGTGATCTCGTACCTGCAGAACCCGGGTTCGCTCGACTCGGTGCTGCAGACCATCCAGAAGGCGGCGGACGGCTCCTGAGCCACCGCCCTCATCCGAAAGGACGGATCCCGTGGATCTCATGACCAGCGTCCCGGCGCTCATCGTGATCGGCGCCGTCGGCATCCCCGCCGTCGTGTACCTGATGCTGGGGCTGGGGGAGCGCATCCTCTCCCGGCTGACGCCGCGTCGCGCCCACGGGGTCCGTCCCTGGGTGTGGCTGCTGGTGCCCCTGGCGGTCATCGCGCTCATCCTCGTATACCCGCTCGTCGCCACGATCGCGTACGCGTTCTTCGGCGCCGACGGGAAGGTGTGGGCGGGCCTGGCGAACTTCGCCTGGGCGTTCGGCGACCAGATGATGCAGGTGCTCGGCAACAACGTCGTCTGGCTGATCGTCTTCCCCGTCGCGACCCTCGTACTCGCGCTGATCGTCGCGGTGCTGTTCGACCGCGTGAAGTACGAGAAGCTCGCGATGACCCTCATCATCCTGCCGACAGCGATCTCGTTCACCGCGGGGTCGATCATCTGGCGGCAGATCTACTCGTACAAGCCAGGCGGCACCCCGCAGACCGGTGTGCTGAACGCCCTATGGACGGCGACCGGCGCCGCTCCCGTGCCGTGGCTGCAGACCCCGTTCGTCAACACGCTCTGCCTGATCTTCGTGGCCGTGTGGTCGAGCCTCGGCGTCGCCGCCCTCATCCTCTCGGCCGCCGTCAAGAACGTGCCGGCGGAGCTCGTCGAGGCGTCCCGTCTCGACGGCGCGGGGGAGTGGCGCATCTTCCGTTCGATCACGCTGCCCGCCATTCTGCCCGCCGTGCTCGTCGTGGTCACGACCGAGGTCATCTTCGCGCTGAAGGTGTTCGACATCGTCTATGTGATGACGAACGGCAACTTCGGAACCGACGTCATCGCCAACAAGATGTACTCCGAGCTCTTCGCGGCGAACAACCTGGGCCACGCGAGCGCGATCGCGGTCATCCTGCTGATCGTCGCGCTGCCCATCGTCATCATCAACATCCGGCAGTTCCGCGCCGAGGAGGCACGCTGACATGACGACCGCACTCGAACGCACCGCCGCCGTCACGGCCGACCCGCGCTCCGGCGCTGCGCCCCGCCCGGCGACCGTCCGCCCCCGCCGCCGCTTCCGTCTCACGTGGACGCGGCCCGTCCTCCACCTCATCGTCGTCGTCTTCATGGTGGTCTGGTTCACCCCCGTGCTGTCGCTCTTCGTGACCAGTGTGCGCACCCAGTCGGACACCGCGGCGAACGGCTGGTGGAACGCCTTCGTCCAGCCGCTCTTCACCGGCTACAACTACCAGCAGGCGATGAGCGTGATCGGTGTCGGGGGAAGCCTCGCGACGTCGCTCGCCATCGCCGTTCCGGTCACCGTGCTCACCACCGTACTGAGCGCGCTGGGGGCGTATGCCCTGACACGCATGCGCTTCGCGGGGCGCACCATCCTGTCGCTCGTCCTCGTCGCGATGCTCGTCATCCCGCCGCAGGTGACCCTCGTCCCCATGCTGCGATTCTTCAACGCGACCGGGCTGCAGGGCACGATTCCGTCGGTCTGGATCTACCAGGTCGGCTTCACCATCCCGTTCGGCATCTTCCTGCTCCGAGGCTTCATGGCCTCCATCCCGCAGGAGCTGTTCGAGTCGGCCGCGCTCGACGGTGCCGGCGCGTTGCGGGTGTTCCGCTCGGTGGTGCTGCCGCTGTCCATCCCGGTGATGGCGTCACTCGCGATCATGCAGTTCCTGTGGTCGTGGAACGACCTCCTCATCCCACTGATCTTCCTCGGCGGCTCGGACATGAGCGCGCCGATCACGGTGCAGGTGGCCGGCCTTGTGCAGTCCAACGGACAGGGGGAGTCGCTGGTCATGGCGGCGACGTTCGTCTCCATCCTCGTCCCGCTCGTTCTCGTGGTCTCGCTGCAGCGGTACTTCGTCCGTGGCGTCCTGGGCGGCGCTGTCAAGGGCTGAAGTCGCGCGATCGAAAAGACATCATCCTGACCTTACGATCAGCCGCCGTTTCGTCGTCTGTCCTGCTTCAGAGCATCTCGGAGCGACGCGGGACTGCCATCCACGCCCATCGCACGATGAGGACGAGGAGAGCAAGTTCGGCGCCGATGGAGAGTGCGTAGAAGGGCAGCCATTCGGCGGTGGCCCCAGCGACATTGAAGACCGTGAACGGTGCATAGAGCGTGGCGACGACGGTGTTCACGATGCGATTCCCCCGGGGAGGCAGGATGACGGAGAGCGCGACCATCAGCGCGGGGATCATGACCGAGGCCAGTATCCCCGTGAGCAGGGGAGGGGTGACCTCGAACCGCCAGATTCGGCCGTCGAGGATTTCTGCGACGACGTCAGGCTTGTAGAAGTTGAGGACGTCCACGTAGACATAGAGGAACATGAAGCTCGTCCACGCGGCGGCGATCTTTGCCGGGAGCGGGATGGTCGCGCGGCCGAGGGTGGGCTGGGTCTGATGGGTGAGGGACACGGTGGTTTCTCCTGGGTTGTGGTGTGGAATCGCCGTCAGAGGGTGACGACGACTTTGCCGCGCGTGTGGCCGGCGGCTACGTGGCGGAGGGCTTCCGCGGCCTCTGCGAGCGGGTAGGTGCGGTCGATCACCGGAGTGATGCGGCCGCTTGAGAGCATCGCTGCAAGGGCGAGCAGGTCGTCGCGCGTGCCCAGCGAGGTGAAGGGCCTCAGCCGCTGCCGCGTCAGTGCCGATCGCAGGCGCCCGGCGACGATGCGGCCCAGTGGCCCGATCCAGCGGCCGCCGTTCCCGCTGTTCGGGATGAGGGTTCCGGCCGGGGCGAGGATCCGGCGCATGGCTGCAAGCGGCTGCGCCTCGACGTTGTCGAGGATGGCGTCGTAGCGCGCGCCGCTGGTGGTGACATCGGTCGTTTCGTAGTCGATGACGTGACGCGCCCCGAGGGAGCGGACCAGCTCGACGTTTCGGCTGCTGCACACGCCCGTCACATCGGCTCCGAGTGCGGCGGCGATCTGCACGGCGAAGGATCCGACGCCGCCGGACGCGCCGGTGACCAGGACTGTCTGGCCGGGCAGTACCTTCGCGATATCGCGGATCGCCTGCAGCGCTGTCATCGCCGAGGTGGGTACCGCCGCCGCCTGGTCCGCAGGGAGGTGGTCCGGGATGAGCGCCAGGTTGTCCTGAGGTACCCGGGCGTACTCGGCGAGCGACCCCGTGGTGGTCCAACCGAAGACGCGATCGCCGACGCGCAGCGAGTCGATGTCCCGGCCGATGGCTTCGACCACTCCGGAGAGGTCCATGCCGGGGGTCTGGCGCCGCGGCCGGCGAAGTCCGAACGCCAGCCGGACGATGTGCGGCCGCCCCGTCATGATGAAGACGTCGCCGGGATGCACGGAGGCGGCCTGAAGCTTCACCAGCACCTCGCGTGGGCCCGGCGAGGGGACATCGATCATCGCCGATTCGAGCACGTCCGGTCGGCCGTATCGCCGCTGAATCAGGGCGCGCATCCTCTCCGGCGGGATCGTCGTGCCCCCACCAGCGGAGCGCCGCGTCGCGAGATCCATCATCGTCGTCCTTTCCACCTCGGCGCTTCGTACGCCGTACGTCGTACAACGTACTATGGAGCGTACGCTGTACGATTGTCAATACTTCAGATCGAGGGAATGGGGAATCGATGGCGCGACCAGGTCAGTCTGCGACCGAGACCCCGGGTCTCAGCCGGGAGCGAGTGGTGGCCGAGGCGATCCGCATAGCCGATCGCGACGGCGTCGACGGCCTGAGCATGCGGGGGCTGGCCGCAACGTTGGGCGCGGGTGCCATGTCGCTTTACCACTACGTCAAGAACAGGGATGAGCTGCTGGATGCGATGGTCGACGTCGTCTTCGACGAGATCGAGCTGCCGCCGCTCGACGTCGACTGGCGGACGGGGATGCGGGTGGAGGCCATGTCTGCGCGCCAAGTCCTGGCGCGCCACCCGTGGGCGATCAGTCTGATGGAGTCGCGGACGACTCCGGGGCCGGCGAATCTGCGACACCGGGAGGCCGTGACCGCGTGCCTGCGCCGAGGAGGCTTCTCGGTGATCATGGCGACTCACGCGAACTGGCTGATCAACAGCCACGTCTACGGGTACGCCCTGCAGCAGGCGACTCTTCCCTTCGCCACGGCCGATGAGCTGGCGGACATGACTGCGGAGGTGTACCTCCCGCAGCTACCTCCCGACGAGTTCCCCTACCTGAACGAGTCCGGCGCCCACCTCATGAGCATCCGCTACGACCCCTTCCAAGAGTTCTCGTTCGGCCTGGACCTCGTCCTGGACGCCCTCGAAGGCCGCCGCACGTCGGCCTGACGCAGGCACCTCCGCTTCGCGTCAGGGGGTGTTCTCGATGAGATGCAGCTGCGTCCCGTCGGGATCGATGAGGAATCCTGCTCGTTGCCCCCACGGTTGCAGCCGAACGGGATGCAGCCGCGGCGCCCCGAACGACTTCTCTTCCACTCCCGCGTCCTTGATCTGCTGATACAGCGCGTCCACGTCGTCGACCCGGACACTGCACATGAAGGAGCTCTCCCCGGGCATGAGATCGGGATGAGGGAAGAACTCCAGCTGAATCCCCCCTCGGCGCAGGATCAGCCAGTCCTCGTGACGATAGGTGACCTCGAACCCGAACCCGCCGTAGAAGGCGATCGTGTCATCGAATCTTCGAGACGGAAGATTGGGTGCCGCGCTGTCCGCCATTTCGGCAGCTTAGCGAGTCGCGTGCTTTTACTGCACGGTCGAGAGCGGACCGCGACGGTGGCGTCATTTGGACGCGTGTCGTGACGACGAGCTGGTGAGACATTCCCGGCGTATGACTCAGTCGGAAGTCCGCGCAGCATTGGTCAGGGCTTGACCGCCCCACCCGCATCCATTACGTTTAACGACATGGTTAAACGATCGGACCCCGCATGACGGCAACCGACGAACTGAGCCTCGTCTTCTCTGCCCTGGCGGACCCGACCAGGCGTGCGATCCTCGCTCGACTGGTGGACGGCGAGGCGACGGTGACGGAACTCACCGCGCCTCTGAAGATCTCGATGCCCGCCGTATCCCGCCACCTCAAGGTTCTGGAGCATGCGTCCCTCATCTCGAGGTCGCAGGTCGGCAAGTGGCGCGCGAGCCGGCTGGAAGCTGCCCGGCTCCGCGACGCCGCCGAGTGGATCGGACGGTACAAGCGGTTCTGGGATGCCTCGCTGGATCGTCTCGAGCATCACCTGGCGGAAGCGCTCGACGAGGACGGCGCACCGGGCCCGCAGGCGAGGGCTGAGTGATGCGGCTCGGCGACGCTCCGATCCACATCGACCGCGTCTTCGACGCACCGCGCGCACTCGTCTACCGGGCATTCACCGACCCGGATCAGCTGGCGGCATGGTGGGGTCCGATCGGCAACTCGATCGACCGCGACGAGATGGATTTCGACGTCCGTCCGGGAGGGCATCAGCGCTGGGTCGAGCGCGTGGCCTCGGACCCGGAGGCCCGGATCCACGTGCACATCGAACTGATCGACGTGCGTGCAGATGAACTCATCGACGGTGTGATGCACGTCTCCGGTACACGCCGCGACGGCTTTGCACCGTTCGAGAGCCGCTTCGTCGTCGAGTTCCACGACGAAGGCCTCCGCCGCACTCGTCTCGACATACGTCAGTGGCTACCTGCCGACCTCGCCCGGCCAGCCGAGAAGGGCTGGCTCGAGGCATTCCAAACCCTCGAACAGGAGGTCTCGAAATGGGAAGACTGATCTACCCGACCAACGTCTCGCTGGACGGATACATCGAGGACGAGAGCGGAGGATTCACCTTCTACCCGATCGACGAGGAGGTCTTCGCCGTCCATACCGAGCTGATGCGTTCGACCAGCCTCCACCTCTACGGGCGGCGCCTCTACGAGAACATGGCGGTGTGGGAGACGGATACCGACCTCGCCGCGCAGTCGCCCGCGTTCTCCGCCTTCTCGGCGGCCTGGCAGGCGCCGGAGAAGATCGTCTTCTCGACGACGCTCGCCGCGGCCACGACAGCCCGAACCCGAATCGAACACGAGTTCGTCCCGGCCGCCGTCCGCGCGCTGAAGGCGGCTGCAGGCGGAGACCTGATCATCGGCGGGGCCGACCTCGCCGCACAGGCCTTCGAAGCCGGTCTGATCGACGAGGTCCAGCTCTACGTCCTGCCGGTGATCCTGGGAGGCGGTAAGCCGGGACTGCCGCGCGGGGTCCGGAGCGACCTCGAGCTGGTCGAGGCCCGGCAGCTCGGCCGGGGAGTCGTCCGACTGCGGTACACCGTCCCTGCCGACTCGTAGGATGCACCGGAATCTCCGGTACCCGCTCCATTCTGATGAGCGAGTCGATGGCATCGGTTGGCTCGTAGGTAGTATCACTCCGAGTTTCGGAGAACGAGACGGATGTGATCCATGAATTGGACACACTCTCAGAAGAAAGGGGTGATTGAGGATGAGTCCAGTGGTCGAATATCCGCGGAATTCCGCAGGATGTATCAGCCGTTCAGTGTTCGGGGGCTCTTCGTTGCCCGGCCGCGTCGCCCGGTTGCGTCGGGCCCTCGCTGAGGTGTCGACTCCTCAGCTCCGAAATCATCGTGTCCATCGACATGTCGTCCACGTCGGCCGTCCGCGCCCTCCTATCACCTCACAGAGGCTGCACCCGGAAGCGCCGAAGGGCTGCACCTGATCACGGACGACATCGCCGCCACCCGGGACGAGCTCATCGGCCGCGGGGCCGAGGTCAGCGAGCTCTGGCACGACGCCGACGGCGTGTTCCACTGGGCCGGGGATGCGAACCGCGTCGTCGGGGCGCATCCCGCAACCGACAGCTATGGGACGTACGCATCCTTCCCCGACTCGGAAGGCAACCGCTGGACGATCCAGCAGGTCGTCACCCGGGCGCCGGGACGCTGGGAAGGGACCGGACCATGAGCCGCCTCGACCGGATCCTCGGCCCTCGGCTGGACCTCGAACCGGACCCCGCACCCTCCTTCTCGCGTGCCGACCTCCGGGCGGTCGAGCGCTACGAAGGACTGCTCGGCAGCCGTCCGCGGACACTCGAGACGGCGTACGTCGAGGCGTTCGAGCGCCTCACGCCGACCCAGATGCAGCTGCACTTCGACCGGGTCACCCGCCGTCTCGCTGTGGCGCCGGCGCGTGGCCGGACGGAAAGCGGTCCGGTCGCTTGGACGTGCTCGGGGTGTCTCAGCTGGCTCGCGACCTTCGCGCCCGCCGCGGCAGGCTGGATCGTCTGGAGCGGCGGGTACCTCGGCGAGCCAGGCTTCACGGCCCCTTCGCGTTGATTCGGCATCGAACGCTGCAGTGGCCGTCGAAAGGAGTTCGCTTGCAGGTTCCGGGCTCGGCCTTCAGACTCCCGGATTTCAAGAGCCGCGACTTGGTCCTGAAGTGCCTCAACGGTCGTACGGCCACGCACCCCGCAGTTTTGTATGCTTGAAAACAAAAGGGGGTGTGGTGTGCCGACGCCGATTCTGGGCTCGACAGCAGCGGGCCGGCTGCTCGCGGCCCTGTTCATGCACGGGTCGATGACGCGGTCGAACGCCACTGCGCTCGCGGGGCTGGCCCGGAGTGCCGCCGGCCGAGCCGTCGAGGATCTCGGAGGTCTCGGGCTCCTCGAGTCCTCGCCTCCAGTGCCGCCGGGGACGAGGGGGCGGCCGTCGTCGTTCCTGGTGCCGCGCAGCTCAGGGGCGGGGGTGGTCGCCGGGGTGCTCGGGCGCGACGGCATCACTCTGGCCATCATCGACCTAGCTCACGCGACGCGCTTCCGGGCCGAGCGACGGTTCGATGTGGCGGCAGAGGCGCCCTCCAGCACCCTCAAGATCCTGGGCGGATTCCTCCGCGAGACCATCGACAGCTCAACGCTTCCGATCGTAGGGGTCGGGCTGTCCGTGCCTGGAATCTTCAACCAGCAGACCGGCTACGCCCAGGCCCTGCTCCCGATCGGCTGGCGCAACGTCGAGATGACGCGCTCCCTGGAGCGATGGCTCCCGCCCGGCGTGCCGCTGCAGGTCGCCCATGATGCGACACTGGCGGCGCTCGCCGAGTTCCGCTGGGGGGCCGGCAGGGGCGCTCAACGGTTGCTCTTCCTGACTGGACAACGGGTGGGGGTCGGTTCGGCGCTCATCCTCGCCGACGAGCAGGCCGGCCGCTCCGACCACTCGCTCCAGGCCGGTCACCTGCTGGTGGAGCCCGACGGCCCGACGTGCAGCTGCGGTGCCCGCGGGTGCCTGGAGCTGTTCGTGGACGGCCGCGCGATCGCGCGGGCCCTGGGCAGAGACCCGCGCTCGACGACGGAGGAGCTGCTGAAGGTCCTCGAGGATGAAGACGACGACGAGGTCTTCGACGACGTGGTCAAGCATCTCGAGACGGGTTTGATCAGTCTCGCGAACACGCTCGCCCCCGACCGCATCGTCCTCTCCGGACTACTCGCCGCCCTCGCCTCGCGCTTCCAGGGACCCCTCTCCCGGGCGCTCGGGACCTCCGTCGTCGCGCAGCTCGACCCGATCGAGCTGGAGGCGTCCACACTTGCCGACGACGTCCTGGTTGGGGCGGCCGAGCTCGCCTTCGAGCCCCTCCTCCGGGACCCGGAAGCCACCGTTCGCGGAATCGCGGCCTGACACCCTCGCCACTGCGCGCAGATCGAACGGCGATTGTTACAACCTCGTTTCCCCGCTTGACGTACGTGTGGCCGTCAATTTATTCTTCCCAGAACAAATTACTTTCCGGGAGGACAGATGGGCGAGGAAGCTCGAACGGCACAGGGGCGGCGGATCATCGTCGTGGGCGGCGGAACCGCGGGCTGCATCGTCGCAGCGCGACTCAGCGAGGACGCTCGTGCCGAGGTCATGGTGCTCGAGGCCGGTGTCGACTATCCGACCCTCGACGAGACGCCCGCCGGGGTGCTCGACGCCAAGTACGTGCCGATGCGGGGCCACGCTCCGGAGGTGGACCCGAAGCACGACTGGGGCCTCACCATAGAAATGGCGGGCACGACCATCGTGGTGCCGCAGGCCAAGCTGATCGGCGGCGGCTCGGCGATCAACGGAGCGATCGCGCTTCGCGGGGCATCGGCCGACTACCGCGAGTGGGCCGAAGCGGGCAACCCCGAGTGGGACTTCGAAGCCGTGTCGGACACGTTCCGCCGGCTTGAGAGCGACACGGCCGAGGACGCGGTCAACCACGGTGACGCGGGGCCGTTCCCGATCACCCGTGCGACCGACGACGAGCTCGCCCCGCTGCAGCGCGCCTTCCTCGAGGCGGCCCAGTCGGTGGGCGCACAGCCGGTCGCCGACTTCAACGCTCCGGACGTGGAGGGTGTCGGGCGTGTGCCGCAGGCGAGGGTCGGAGGCACGCGCGTGTCGACTGCGCTCTCCTACCTCAACCCCGTGCGGGATCGTCCGAACCTCGAGGTCCGGGCCGAGGCGGAGGTCGCCCGGGTGCTGTTCGACGGCGACCGCGCGTACGGGGTCGAACTGCTCGACGGCAGCGTGCTCGAGGCCGACGAGGTCATCCTGAGTGCGGGCGCGATCGCCACCCCGGCCATCCTGCAGCGATCCGGTGTCGGTCCGCGGGCTCTCCTGGAGTCCCACGGCATCGAGGTCGTCGCCGATCTTCCGGTGGGGGAGAACCTCGCGGATCACTGCTGCGTGCCCCTGCTCGCACCGCCCGTCGCCGATGCCTGGAGGCCCTCCGACTTCAGCCTGCAGACCGCCTGGCGCTACTCGACCGACGTGCAGCCGGGCACGCTCGACGCCCAGCTGACCATGTTCAGCTATCTCGACGCCCGCACGAACGATGAGGGCGGCCGCGGCATGGCGGGATCGGCGAACGACGGCATCGCGAACGTGGCCGGCGTCGGTTGCGTGATCAACAAGCCGCGATCGGTCGGCCGGGTGGCCATCCGCTCGTCGGCGCCCGGAGTGATGCCGGCTGTCGACCCGGACTACCTCTCGGCCGAGGTCGACATGGCCGTGATGAAGCAGATCGTGCGAGACGGGTGGCGGGTCGTCACCGCATCGCCCCTGGCGGAGATGCTCGGTACGCCGATCGGCGTGGACGAGCGGATCATCGCCGACGACGCGGCCCTCGAACGCTTCATCACCGACACGGTGGCGTCGGGCTACCACTTCACCGGAACGGCGAAGATGGCCGACCGCGAGCACGGCGGCGTCGTCGACCAGCACGGAAACGTCTACGGCGTATCGAATCTTCGGGTCGTCGACGCGTCGATCCTGCCGACGATCCCTGCAGCCAATCCGATGCTCGCGATCGTGATGGCCGCCGAGCACATCATGGCCGCCGAGCACGTCTCGGCCGCGTGAGCCGGCCAGTGAACGGAGAACGATGACGGTGGGCACTGCAGTCCTGGAGGCGGAAGGCCTCATCAAGTCCTACGGCCACGTCGAAGCCCTGCGCGGGGCGAGTCTGAAGCTCTACCCCGGCGAGGTCGTCGCGCTGGTCGGCGACAATGGGGCCGGGAAGTCGACCCTGATGAAGGTCCTGTCGGGGGCTGTCCGCCCTGACAGAGGGGTCATCCGGATCGGGGGAGTGGAGGTGGGGAGCGATCCCGCCTACAAGGCCCAGGATCATGGCATCGACACGGTCTACCAAGACCTGGCGCTCGCCCCGGACCTGACCCTCTCCGAGAACATCTTCCTCGGTCGCGAGCGGGTGAGAGGCGGCTTGCTCGGCGCACTCGGAATGCTCGATCGAGGTGGCATGCGCGCCGCCGCCGCTGCCGCGCTCTCGCAGCTGTCGGTGAAGATGCCCGGCCCCGGCACTCCGATCGGGACGCTGTCCGGCGGACAGAAGCAGGCCGTGGCAATCTCGCGGAGCGTGATGTGGGCCGACCGCGGCGTGTTCATGGACGAGCCGACGGCCGCTCTCGGCGCACGTCAGACCGAGATCGTCTGCGACACGATCCGGGACTGCGCAGAGCGAGGGCTGGGTGTGCTCGTCATCTCCCACGACCTCCCGCGGATGCTCACCCTCGCGCACCGCTTCCTGATCATGCGCCACGGCCAGGTGGCCGCCAACCTGACCGCGGCCGAGGCGACGATGCCGAGGATCCTGGGCGCAATGCTGGGCGAGGACGTGCCGACGGAGGCCTGGCGGTCGACGACCGGCGACCAGCAGCTCGACGCCGACGAGGAGGAGGAACGATGACCGCAAGCACACCCACGCTGCCCGCGACGCGGATGCAGGCTCTCCGAGGCTCGACGACCTTCTGGATCGCGGTCGTCAACGTGATCGCCATCGCAACCTTCGCCTTCGCGTCGCCGAACTTCCTCCAGCCGGGCAACATCCAGAACATCCTGTTCGGCGGTTCCCAGATCCTGCTCCTCGCCGCCGGCATGTCCCTTCTGCTCGGCGCGGGAGAGCTCGACATCTCCCTGGGTTCGAATGTGGTCGTCTCGTCCGTCGTCGGCGCCAAGGTCATGGTGGCCGTGGCGGGCGCGCCGGACCCGGCCGCAGCACACCAGCCGGACGCGACGCTCGCCATCCTCCTCGGGGCGCTCGCCTCGGTCGCCGCCGGGCTGATCTTCGGGGCGGTCAACGGATTCCTCGTGGCCAGGCTCGGCCTCAGCTCGTTCATCGCGACGCTGGGCATGCTCGGGGTCGGGGCCGGCTTCGCGCTGGTCATTTCGAACGGTACGAACGTGGTGAACATCCCGCCGGCCGTGCAGGAGAACTTCGGCCTGCTCACCTTCTACGGGCTGCCGGTGCCGGCGATCCTGGTCGCGGTCATCGTGGTGCTGCTCTGGTTCTTCCTCACCAAGACGCGCTTCGGCGTGCGGGTGCTCGCGATCGGGTCCTCGCGCCAAGCGGCGGACCGGGTGGGCATCCGGAGCCGACGCTACGTGTTCGGGCTCTTCGTCCTGCTCGGCGGGCTGGCAGGGCTCGCCGGGTTCGTCGACGTCAGCCGGTTCGCGACGACCAATCTGAGCGGGCACACCGACACCGCGCTGGCCGCCATCGCCGGGGCCGTGATCGGAGGGGCCAGCCTCTGGGGTGGTCGTGCCTCCATCCCGGGCGCGGTGCTCGGAGCCCTCCTCGCCGTGGTCCTCCAGAACGGGCTCGTGATCGTGGGCCTTCCCGTCTTCTATCAGCAGATCGCGGTCGGCGCCGTGTTGATCGTCGCCGTGTACATCGACATCCGCAGTTCCAAGCGCTCCACCTCGTGAAAGGAACACAGCAATGAAGCACCAGAGGAAGATCCCGCTCGTCGTCGCCGCGGCGGCCGTCGCCGCCCTCGCGCTGGCCGGATGCTCGTCCGGCGCCACCGGCTCCTCGTCGGGGAAGGCCGTCGCGATCACCGGCGTCATGCCACTCCAGGAGAACCCGTACTTCAAGTCGATGTGCCTCGGTGCGAAAGCCTCCGCGAAGGAGCACGACGTCAACCTCACCTGGACCGGAGTGGCGTCGGCCGACACGGCGGACCTGCTCAACGCCTTCAACGCCGCCTCGATCTCCAAGCCCGCCGGGATGCTCCTCGACCCGTTCGACCCGGTCGCTTTCGTGCAGCCGGTGAAGGCCCTGATGGCGTCCGGCACGAACGTGATCGCCGTCGACAACGCCCTCGCTCAGCATGTCGACGTCACCAACGTCGGCACCGACGGCTACGAGGCGGCGAAGGAGGCGGCCGGGCAGTTGGGCAAGCTCCTGGACGGCAAGGGCACGGTGGCCATCCTCGGCGCCAACCCCACCGGGTCCAGCGCGGTCGCGCGGACCAAGGGCTTCATCGAGGGCCTGAAGTCGTTCCCGGACGTCACCGTGCTCCCCACTCAGTACGAGGGCCTGGACTCCGCCAAGGCGGCCGACATCGTCTCGGGGCTCATCCAGTCCACGCCCGGTCTGAAGGCCGTGTACTCGGTGGCCGACACCGGTGGGAGCGGCGCCGCCTCCGCCATCAAGGCGGCGGGCAAGACGGGCGACATCCTGAACGTGACGTTCGATGCGGGTCCCGAACTGGTCAGCGGCCTGAAGGCGGGTACGTTCGACGCGCTGATCGCTCAGAACCCGTACCAGATGGGCTATCAGGCAGTCGAGATCCTCGCTGCCAAGGCCCGCGGCGAAGGGAAGGCGTCGTATCCCCAGCACACGGAGGTTGGCTTCAAGTGGATCACCCGGGACAACGTCGACGACCCCGACGTGGCGTCGTACCTCTACGCATCGTCCTGCTGACCTGACGCGCCGCCCGACCGCACCACCGCACCAACGCCCCACCCGTCTGCCGCAGGGCAGACGTATGACCAAATTTTGTTCTTTCCGTAACAAAATCCAACGAACCCGAGAAATGGCCGGTAGATCAATGAAGCGCACTTCCAGCACCTCCCGCACCATCGCACTCTCCGTCTCCCTCCTCGCCACCGCGGGATTGCTGCTCTCCGGCTGCTCTTCCGCAGGCGGCGCCGCCGCCGACGGCGGCAAGGGCGGCAAGATCGCGCTCCTCCTCCCCGACCTCGTGACGGCCCGCTGGGACCAGCAGGACAAGCCCGTCTTCGAGGCGGCTGTCAAGAAGGCCTGCGCCACCTGCGAGGTCACCTCGTACAACGCGAAGGGGTCCGGAGCGACCCAGCTGCAGCAGGCCGAGGCGGCGGTCACGAACGGCGCGGACGTCGTCGTGATCGCCCCGACGGACTTCACGACCGCCGGCCAGATCGTGCAGCGCGTGCACGACGCCGGTGCCATCACCATCAGCTACGCCAGCATCATCCAGAGTCCGTACGTCGACTACGGCGTGACGACGGACATCGCCGGCATCGGCGCCCAGCAGGCCAAGAGCCTGGTGGACCACCTGAAAGGCGAGGGCATCACCTCGGGCGGCATCGTGATGCTGAACGGCGACCCCACCGACGCGTTCGGCAAGGAGTACAAGCGCGGCGCCCACTCGGTTCTCGACAAGACCGACTTCACAGTCGCCGCCGAGTACGACGCGAAGGGATGGTCGGGAGACGCGGCGCAGAATCAGATGTCGCAGGCCATCACCAAGGTCGGCGAGAAGGGCTTCGTCGCGGTCTACGCAGCCAACGACCAGCTCGCCGGTGGCGCCATCGCGGCGATGAAGGGCGCGGGGATCGACCCGTCGACCAAGCCCACGACGGGCCAGGACGGCGCGCTGGCCGCGCTGCAGCGCATCATCAAGGGAGAGCAGTTCAACACGATCAACCTGCCCATCAAGAAGTTCGCCGCCAACACTGCGCGCCTGGCAGCGGCGCTCGCAACCGGCGAGAAGCCGCCGGCGGGTCTCGTCAACGGCACGGTCGACGGCGTGAACGGGAAGAAGATCCCCGCCTACCTGTGGACCAACGATGTCATCACCATCGACAACATCAAGGACATGGTCGAGCCCACCGGCTTCTGGAAGCTCAGCGATGTCTGCACCGCCGACTTCAAGGCGGCCTGCGCGTCTGCGGGCCTCGAATGAGTGCGGTCTCGACGATGACGGAGCCTCTGCTGTCGATTACCGGGCTCAACAAGTCCTACGGCGCGATCCGGGTCCTCGAGGACGTCTCGTTCTCGATCGCCGCCGGGGAGGTCGTGGCGCTCGTCGGCGACAATGGTGCCGGCAAGTCGACCTTCATCAAGTCCCTTTCCGGTACGATCACACCGGATCGCGGCGAGATCGTCTTCGAGGGCAAACCCGTCCAGTTCGGCCACCCGAACGATGCCGTGGACCTGGGCATCGCGACGGTCTACCAGGACCTCGCCGTGTGCGGGAACCTCGACGTCGTCGCCAACCTCTTCCTGGGTCGCGAGCTCAACCACGGCAGCATCATCGACGAGCTCGAGATGGAGCGGCTGACCGCAGGACTCCTCGCCGAGCTCGCCGTCTACCCGCGCTCGCTCCGGGCGCCCGTGAGCAGCCTCTCGGGCGGCCAGCGGCAGTCGGTCGCGATCGCGCGTTGCCTCCTGGGAGCGCCCAAGCTCGTCATGCTCGACGAGCCGACCGCCGCGCTGGGGGTGGCCCAGAAGGACCAGGTGACCCAGTTGATCCGGCGGCTCCAGGCCCGCGGACTCGCTGTCATCCTGATCAGCCACAACCTCGCAGAGGTGTTCGCCGTCGCCGACCGGATCGAAGTCCTGCGCCTGGGCAGGAACGCCGGGTCCTTCCCCGGTGACCCCGCCTACCAGGACCGGGTCGTGTCGGCGATCACCGGCACCGCCCTGTCCGCATCGGAGGAGCAGCAATGACCACGTCCACATTCGCATCCGCCCGTCAGGCCGAACGGCCCCCGGAGCAGCGACCGAACGTGCTCGCGGCGCTCTTCCGCGCGGACGACGCCACGCGCATCAGCGTGGTCCCCGTACTCGTGGGGCTGGCGGTCATCTGGACGACCTTCACCGTCCTGAACCCGAACTTCCTCTCCGCGGGCAACCTCACCAACCTGGCGCAGCAGATCATCGCCGTCGCGACGATCTCAATCGGCGTCGTTCTGGTCCTCCTGATCGGCGAGATCGACCTTTCGGCTGGCTCGGTGAGCGGCCTGGCGGCGTCGGTCATGGCTGTGCTCAACGTTCAGCAGGGGATCCCGGCTCCGACGGCGATCCTCCTCGGCCTCGGCGCCGGAGCGCTCGTCGGCCTGATCCACGGACTGATCATCTCGACCTGGGGCGTGCCCTCCTTCGTGGTCACGCTCGGCGGCCTGATCGCCTGGCAGGGCCTCCAGCTGCTGCTGCTCGGCGACACCGGCGCGATCAACCTGACGGACCCGTTCGTCTCGGGCCTCACCTCGGTGTTCTTCCCGATCTGGATCGGCTGGGCCGCGGCCATCGTCATCATCGGCTCCATGGCGCTCAACACGGCACGGGACCGCCGCCGGCGTCGCCTGCTGGGCCTGGCACGGGGGCGGCTGGCTGCGGACGCGGTGCGCGTCGGCGCGGTGGCGGTGGTGCTCGTGGCCGCCCTGCTGGTCTTCGGTTCGAGCCGCGGGCTGCCGCTCAGCGTGGTCATCCTCGGCGGGATGCTCGCCCTGATGGACTTCGTCTGCCGACGCACCCTGTTCGGCCGCCGGCTCTTCACCATCGGCGGGGACAAGGTCGCCGCCGCCCGCGTCGGCGTGCGGGTCAAGACGGTCACAGTGCTCGTGTTCGCGCTCGCCTCGACCTTCGCCGCGGCCGGCGGGATCCTCTCGGCCTCGCGGCTCCTGGCGGTCAACGAATCGTCGGGGGCGGGCGAAATCCTCCTCAACGCCATCGCCGGCGTCGTCATCGGCGGGACGAGCCTCTTCGGCGGGCGGGGATCGGTGTGGTCCGCCATCCTGGGAGCGCTGGTGATCGGATCCATCTCCAACGGGATGGACCTGCTGGCGCTGCCCTCACCGGTCAAGTACATGATCACCGGCGGCGTGCTCATCGCCGCGGTCATCTTCGACGCCATCATGCGCAGGAGGAAAAGCCGATGAGAAAAGGCATCAACTATTGGTCGTTCCCGGGGCGCACGAGTAACGCCGAGGTGATCCGCGGGGCCGCGCGCCACGGATTCGAGGGCGCCGAGCTGTGCCTGGCCGAGGACGGCGACCTCACCATCGCCTCCACCGACGCTGAGATCGCGGAGCTGCGACGGCTGGCCGAGGACAACGGCGTCGAGATCATCTCGGTCGTGTCGATGCTGCAGCTGCAGCACAACCTCGTCTCGGACGACTCCGCCGAGCGGCGGACGGCACGCGACGCCACCCGGCGCCAGCTGGCGGTGGCCCACGAGCTGGGCGCCGGCGCCATCCTGGTCGTCCCCGGCTATGTCGGGGTGGACTTCATCCCCGGAGCGACGCCGGTCCGCTACGACGACGCCTACCGGCGGGCGCTCGAAGAGATCACCGGGCTGACCGCGTCAGCCGCCGAGGCGGACGTGGTGATCGGCATCGAGAACGTGTGGAACCGGTTCCTCACAAGCCCCCTCGAGATGCGCGACTTCCTGGATGCGGTCGGAAGCGCGCACGTCGGCTCCTACTTCGACATCGGCAACGCGCTGAGCCAGGGGTACCCCGAGCAGTGGGTGCGCATCCTCGGCGAGCGTATCGTGCGGGTGCACGTGAAGGACTACCGCACGAACCCCGGAGGACTCACCGGGTTCGTCGACCTTCTGTCGGGCGACGTCGACTTCGGCGCGGTCTTCGCCGAGCTCGACGCGATCGGCTACGACGGTTGGTGCTCGGCCGAAGTGACCCCCTACCGTCTGCTCTGGGACCAAGGTCTCGCCAACGCCTCCGCCTCGCTGGACAGCATTCTCGCCCTACACAAAGAAAGCAGCACACGATGAGCACGCTCTTCGCACTCGACACCTGGTTCTACAACTCGTTGGGGTCGTATCCGTTCGAGGCCAAATGCGAGATCCTCGCCGAGACGGGATTCGACGGCGTGAACCTCACGCTGTGGAGCGAGGAGTCCTGGGCGGACGTGTCCCGGATCGCATCGGTGCGCGACTCGTTCGGCATCGACGTCACCGGGGTCTACACGTCGATCGCCGACGATCACGACAACGAGGGCATCCGTCGCATCCACGACCTCATCGACACGATGGAGGACTGCTCCACCATCGACCTGGCCGTCCTGGGCAGCAGCTCCGCCTCTGCAAACTCCGACGCCGCGGGCGACGCGGCGGTCCTGCCGGTCATCGAACGGCTGACCCGGGCCGCTGCCGAGCGCGGCATCGTCCTCTCGCTCTACCACCACATCAACAGCTGGATGGAGACCCTGGGCGACGCGCAGCGGCTCCGGGCGGCGATCGACGCGCCCAACCTCAAGCTCACCTTCTCGTCCCACCACTGGTACCTCACCGACGGACGCCGCCCCCGGCCGACGATCGAGGCGGTCGTGCCACATCTGTCGGCCGCCAACTTCTGCGGAAGCCGCCGAGTCCCCAGCGACAACGGAACGGCCGCGACGATCGAGCTGCTCGACGAGGGCGAGCAGGACAACTTCTACCTGATCGGCCTGCTCAAGAACGCCGGCTTCGAGGGCCCCATCGGTATCCAGGGCTTCTCCATGGGCGGGGACGTCTACTCCAAGCTCCGGCGGTCGGCGGCGGCCTTCCGCGACATCGAGGCGCGCATCGAGGCGCACCCGTCCTGGCTCGACTTCCGGGCCGACCCCATCCCGTCGGCCCGAGACGAGCGAGCGTGAGTGCCAGGCGCGTCGGGATCATCGGTACGGGCTTCATGGGCGGGATTCACGCCGACGCCTGGGACGCCATCGGGCACTCCCCGGTCGCGATGCTCGGCAACGGCTCGTCGTCGGCGGCGGAGTTGGCCCGGCGCCACGGAGCGACCGTCTTCACCGCCCTCGACGAATTCCTCGACGCCGTGGACATCGTCGACATCTGCACCCCGACGCACCTGCACGTCTCGTACGCGCTCGCTGCGGCGGCCGCAGGCAAGCCGACTCTGTGCGAGAAGCCGTTGGCACTCGACTCCGACAGCGGGCGTCGCGTCGTCGACGCGTTCGAGGCGGCCGGGGTTGCCTTCCAGGTGGCTCACATCCTCCGCTACAGCCCCGAGTACGCCATCGCACGCGCTCGCGTCGAGGCTGGAGACATCGGACAGCCGGCGGTGCTTCGCCTCTCGCGCCGGTCGTTCGCGCCCAAACGCGCCGGCGAGAGCTGGTTCGCCGACTCGTCGAAGTCCGGCGGGATCGTCTTCGACCTGATGATCCACGACCTCGACTACGCCCGCTGGGTCGCCGGCGAGGTCACCAGGGTCTATGCCAGGTCCACGTCGGGCGACCGCACCCAGGCCGTCGCTATCCTCAGCCACGAGAACGGTGCCGTGAGCCACGTGGAGAGCTCGTGGGCGCTGCCCGCACCCCACTTCCGGACGGCGTTCGAGATCGCCGGGTCGGAGGGGCTGATCCAGTTCTCGTCCGAGGAGACCACGCCCCTCGAGGTCTGTCTGCACGACGACGGCGGCGGTGGCGACACCGGCCTCGGCGAGACGGACCTGGCCTCGAATCCGTTCCACGCCGAAGTGCGCGCGTTCCTCGACCAGCTGGATGGCGCGGCTCCCGTCATGTCGCCCGGCGACGCCCTGGCCGCGGTCCGCATCGCGGGAGCCGTCAACCATTCGCTGGAGACCGGTCGGCCCGTTGCGATCGAGAAGGAGGGCACCCGATGAGGATCGCCATTCTGGGGGTGGCCCACTTGCACGTGGATGCGTATGTCGAGAACCTCCGCAACGCGGGCGCCGAGATCGTCGGCGTGTCCGATTGGGACGCGGAGCGCGGGACGACCTGGGCTCGCGACGAGTCGATACCGTATTTCGCGTCGGCCGAGGAGCTGGTCGCCGAGGGGGTGGACGGCGTCGTCGTGTGCTCGGAGACCGTGCACCACCGCGCCCTCGTCGAGATTGCGGCCTCCGCGGGCGCTGCGGTGCTGTGCGAGAAGCCGCTCGGCGTCGGCGCCGAGGACTCGGAGGCGATCGTGCGGGCGTGCCGGGATGCCGGAGTGCGCCTGATGACCGCGTTCCCCACCCGGTTCAGCCCGGCCGCCCGTCGGGTGGAGCGGATGGTGCGCGAGGGCGACCTGGGCCGGGTGCTCTCGTTCACGGGCACGAACCAGAGCGTGATGCCGATGCGCGAGCGCTCGTGGTTCGCCGACAAGACCCTCGCAGGCGGCGGCGCCATGATGGACCACATCGTGCACCTCGCGGACCTGTACAACTGGATGGTCGGCGCGGAGCCGGTCGAGGTGTACGCGGTGAGCAATCGCATCGTGCACACCGAGGTTGTCACCGTGGAGACCTCCGGGCTGGTCGTCGTGACCTACGAGAACGGCGTCTTCGCCACCATCGACTGCAGCTGGAACCGCCCGCTCGACTACCCGACCTGGGGCGGTCTCGCGATCTCCATCGTCGCCGAGGCGGGGACGGTGGAGGCCGACCTGTTCCGTCAGCGGCTGGTTCAGTACGGCGGTCGTCGGGCACTGAGCTGGGTCGACTTCGGGCTCGACACCAACCAGTTGATGATCGACGAATTCGTCGCCTCCATCCGCGAGGACCGCGCCCCCGCCATCTCCGGCGAGGCCGGCCTCAGCGCGACGCGGGTCGCCCTCGCCGCCCTGGAGTCGGCGGCGACGGGCCTGCCCGTGCAGCTCGACCGGCTTCCCTGAACCCTCTTCCTGAAAGGAGCGCACCATGCGCGCCGTTGTCTTCTCCGCCCCTGGCGACCTCTCGGTCACGACCGTCCCCGATCCGACCGCCGGCCCCCGCGATGTCATCGTCGAGGTCGCGGCCGTCGGGATGTGCGGCACCGACATCCATGTGTTCGAGGGCGATTATCTCGGCGGCGAGTTCCCGATGGTCCCCGGTCACGAGGCCACCGGGCGGATCGTGGAGGTCGGCTCCGCCGTCGACTCGCTCCGGGTGGGCGATCTCGTGGCGATCGACCCGACCCTCACGTGCGGAGAGTGCGAGTACTGCACGACCGGGCGGCCGAACCTCTGCCGCAACTGGAACTCCCTCGGCGTCATCCGGAGCTTCGGCGCCTCCGCCGAGTACGTGTCCGTGCCCGCCAGGAATGTTCACGTGCTCGGAGAGAACGTCGATCTGTTCGAGGCGACGATGATCGAGCCGCTATCCTGCGTGATCCGCGGCCTTGACCTGCAGCCGCGTCGGATCGGCGACCACTACCTCGTCTACGGCGCCGGCACGATGGGCCTGCTGATGGCGCAGATGGCGGTGCGCGCAGGCGCCGCGAGCGTGTCGGTTGTCGACACCAATGCGTCGCGACTCGCCGTGGCCGCCGAAGTCGGCGTGGAGCTGCGCGCGGGCAGCGCAGACGAACTCGACCGTCACGAGTGGGACGTGGTCGTCGACTGCACCGGCGTGATTCCCGCGATGGAAGACGCCATGACGCGGGTGAAGCCCGGTGGAGTCTTCCAACAGTTCGGCGTCGCGCCGGTCGGTGCGAAGGCCCGGTACGAGCCCCTCCGGATCACCAAGGACGAGATCACCATCCTCGGCTCGATGGCTGCTCGGCACAGCTTCGGCCGAGCCGTCGACATGTTCGTCGCCGGGGCGATCCAGGCGGCCCCGCTGTTCAGCCACTCTTTCCCGCTGGACGGCTACGCAGATGCCATGCAGATGTTCCGGGACGGCTCCGGGCGCAAGCTGCAGGTCCGCCCCCACGACGACCGCAAGCGCGAGATCTGAGCACCGTGCGCATCGGAATCGACGTAGGCGGCACGAAGACGGAGTCGGTCGGGCTGGACGACCGCGGCACCGTGGTGGCGCACGACGTGCGGCCGACCGGCTTCGGCCTCGCCGCGGTGGTGGCCACCGTGCAGGCCTCGGTGGACGAGCTCGTGCGCCAGAGCGAGGCCTCCCGGGCCCCGGCGTCGGTCGGGGTCGGGATCCCGGGCCTGGTCGACCCTCGCACGGGCACACTGCTGCACGCCGTGAACCTCGGCATCGACGAAGTCCGGCTGGGCGAAGAGCTGGCGGGGAGCCTGGGCGTGCCGGTGAGCATCGAGAACGACGTGAACGCCGCGGCCCTGGGCGCCTACCGAGCACTGTCGCGTGACGCCCTTCGACCGCTCCGTTCTCTGGCGTTCCTCAACGTCGGTACCGGCCTCGCCGCGGGCATCGTGGTCGGTGGGATGCTCCTCTCCGGTGCAAACGGGACGGCGGGCGAGATCGGCCACATCCCCGTGCGGAGTGACGGGCCGCGCTGCCGGTGCGGTCAGACGGGCTGTCTCGAAGCGATCGCCTCCGGCCACGCGGTCGCGACGCGATGGCCGAGCTCGGCCGAGCATCCTGTTCTCGAGCTGTTCAGGGCGAGCAGGCAGGGTGATCCCCTAGCGGGGATCCTGACCCGCGACATGGTCGACGGGATCGCGGCCGCCATCAGGATGCTCGTCGTCGCCTTCGACGTCGAGCAGGTCGTCGTCGGGGGCGGTCTGACCAGGGTGGGAGCGGAGCTGCAGGACCCGGTCCTCCGACGGCTTCGTTCGTGGGAGGGCGACTCGCCCTTCCTTCGCGCCCTCGACGTGCCGGGGCGTGTCGCCTTCGGAGCGCCGATCGATGCGGTGGCCGCTGTGGGAGCGGCCTTACTGGAGGTGTCCGCATGACACGAGTGGTCATCGCGCGGGATGCCGTCGAGGCCGGGGACGTGGCGGGGGATCGGCTCGCGGAGGTGGTCCGGGCGCATCGGCGTCCCGTGCTGGGATTCGCGACCGGGTCGACCCCGACCACTGTCTACCGCTCCCTCGCCCGCCGCGTTCGGGAAGGGGAAGTCGACGTCGCGGCGCTCAGCGGGTTCGCGCTCGACGAGTACGTCGGGCTGCCCGCAGGCCACCCGGAGAGCTACCGATCGGTCATCGACCGCGACGTCGTCGAGCCGCTGGGCCTGCGGCCGGGCGCGGTGCTGGTGCCCGACGGCTCGGCCTCGCGGACGGACGAGGCGGCTCGCGAGTACGATGACGCGATCCGGGCTGCGGGAGGCGTGCATCTTCAACTGCTCGGGATCGGCTCCAATGGTCACATCGGCTTCAACGAGCCGGGATCGTCGCTTGCGTCGCGGACGAGGGTGAAGCGGCTGAGTGCCGCGACGCGGGCGGACAACGCGCGTTTTTTCGACCGCCTCGACGACGTGCCGACCCACTGCGTAACCCAGGGGCTGGGAACCATCCTGGAAGCCGAGGAGCTGTTGCTGCTCGCTTTCGGTGAGTCGAAGGCCGCCGCGGTCGCGGCCGCCGTCGAGGGGCCGGTGAGCTCTGGATGCCCGGGCTCGGTGATCCAGCTGCATCCGCGGGTCACGGTCATCCTCGACCAGGGCGCAGCGAGTCGCCTGGCGCACCGCGAGTACTACGAGGCCGAGCGCGTCGGTCGCTGATCGGCGCGGCGGCCCTGCACTCTCGATCGCCCCTGGCACCGTGTCCACGCTCTCGACGTGCAGGTCAGCCCGGTGATCCACCGTCGAGGTCGTCCTTCACTGTGGAGGCCCGCACGATCAGCTGCACGGGGAGGGCCTCGACCCCGCTGCCCAGGTCGTGGCCGGAGAGCGCCCCGAAGAGCCGGCTCGCAGCCAGCCTGCCCATCGCTTCGAGTTCCATGTCGATGCTGGTGAGCTCGGGGCGGGTGTTCTGGACGATGATCGACCAGTTGTCGTAGCCGACCACGGCGACGTCCTCGGGGACGCGGCGGCCCTGGTCGCGGAGGACGTCGAGCGCCGCGCGCGCGAGCCCGTCGGACGCGGCGATGATCGCGTCGATCTCGGGGTTGCTCTGGAGCAGCCGGCTCGCCATCGCCCGTCCCCATCGTTCGGTCCAGTCGCCGTAGAGTGCGCCGTCGGCGATCAACTCTCCCCCGAGGTCGGCCAGGGCCGCGCGAGCGCCTTCTTCGCGCTCGCGTGAGGCGACGAAGCTCGCGTCGCCGCCGATGTAGGCGATACGTCGCCGGCCGATCTCCCACAGATGCTCGGCCGCGACGCGCCCGCCCAGCCGGTTGTCCGACACCAGTGAGAGGTCGTCGGGAGAGGAGGACGGGGCGTACGCGTAGACCACCGGGATCGGCAGGTCCCTCCCGAGCGTCGGGCGCGGCTCAGTGCGCGCGCCCCCCACCACGATCAGCCCGTCGATCCGCCGTTCAAGCAGCGTCTTCAAGTGCCGCTGCTCGCGGATGGCGTCCCCCCGGGCATCGCACAGGAGTACGGAGATCTCTCCCGCACCGAGGGCATCCTCCGCCCCGGCGAGGATGGGGAGGACGAAGCGTCCGTCGAGGTCGTTCGTGAGGATGCCGACGGTCCCCGTACGGCCGGAGGTCAGGTTGCGCGCGATGGCACTCGGCCGGAACGAAAGGGCCTCGGCGGCTTCGAGCACGCGGAGCCGTGTCTCGGAGCGCACGTCGCTCTTGTCGTTCAGCGCCTTGGATGCCGTTCCTTTGGAGACCCCCGCCATCCGCGCGACGTCCGCCAAGCGCGCAGGCGGCAGCACGACTCCGCCGGTCCTCCGCGCGCCACCTTCTGCCGCCGACCGTCCATCGTCGATGATGCCCATTTTTCAGCTCTCGTTGTCGTGATTCGTCCGGTTTGACAACCGGCCGACGAGTGATGCTAACATTTCGAAACCGGTTGCGGGAAATGGCGAAACAGTTTCGGCTTTCGTTGTTCACCCGCTCGAAGACGAGTGGAGGAGCATCCCCAATGCCTACCCAGCACGACATCACCAGCGCCGCTCCGCGCCTGGCCGCTTCGCCGTTCGCCCGCGTGCGTCCATCGGTGAACTCGGGCCGCACGCGGATCACGAGCGGGTTCCTGGCCGAGCGCATGCGCACCAACCGCGAGACGAGCCTGCTGTACGGCCTCCAGCAGCTGGAATCGGGTGGCAACCTCCACAATCTCGAGGTGGCGGCGGGAGACGCGACGGGATATCACCCGACGCTGACGCTCGACGCGGACGTCCACAAGTGGCTCGAGGCGGTCGGCTGGGAGCTCGGCCGGGAAAGCTCCGGCGAACTGCACGCCGCAAAGGAGAAGGTGCTCGACCTGCTGTTGCGCGTCCAGGAGGAGGACGGCTACCTCAACTCGTGGTTCCAGGCCGTCGAGCCCGACCGCAAGCTCACCGACCTGACGCGCGGGTGCGAGCTGTACTGCGCTGGCCACCTCATCGAGGCCGGCGTGGTCCTGTCGCGAACCCTCGGCGACAAGCGGCTGCTCGATGCCTCCTGCCGCTTCGCCGACCTGCTCGTCGCCGAGTTCGGTGAGGGCGGCCGCGCCGAGATCGACGGGCACGAAGAGGTCGAGCTAGCACTCGTGGAGCTGTACCGCGAGACCGGAGAGCAGCGCTACCTCGACCTGGCCGAGCGCTTCATCGACGAGCGCGGGCACGGCCTGGTCGGCCCGGGCGTGTTCGGACCGCGCTACTACCAAGACCATGAGCCCGTCCGCGAGGCGGAGACCATCACCGGTCACGCGGTCCGCGCCATGTACCTGGCGACGGGTGCGGCCGATGTCTACCTGGAGAAGGGCGACCCGGAACTCCTGACCGCGCTCGCGCGGCAGTGGGACTCCATGGTCTCGACCAAGATGTACCTGACGGGTGGGCTCGGCTCGCGGGAGCGCGACGAGGCGATCGGCGAGCCGTACGAGCTCTCGCCCGACCGCGCCTATTGCGAGACGTGCGCGGCCGCGGGGCTGATCTTCTGGAACTGGAAGATGCTGCAGGCGACCGGCGACCCCCGGTACGCGGATCTGCTGGAGCGCACTCTGTACAACGCCTTCCTGGCGGGTGTCAGCATCGACGGCCGGGCCTATTTCTATGCCAATCCGCTCGAGGTCCGCGCGGACCACGAGGCGCCTCACGAATCGGAGTGGAGTGGCGAGACACCCTGGTACATCTCCCCGGCACCCGAGCAGGCGACCTCCCATCGCCGACCCTGGTTCCGCTGCGCCTGCTGCCCTCCCAATGTGATGCGGGTGCTGTCGTCGTTGGAGCAGTACATCGCCACGAGCGACGACAGCGGCCTCCAGATCCAGCAGTTCGCCAGCGGGACGATCGACGCCGAGCTCGATGGTCGACCGGTCGCCGCCGACGTGCAGACCGACTATCCGTGGAACGGCACCGTGACCGTGACCGTGACCGAGACCACGGAGGCGGCGTGGACGCTGTCGCTGCGCATCCCCGGCTGGGCGGAGGGCGCCACCGTCCAGGTCGACGAGGATGCGGCTGCGGCTGATCCCGGTTACTGGTCCGCGACCAGGGAGTGGAAGGTCGGCGACACCATCAGGCTCGAGCTTCCCTTGATCCCGCGGGCGACGGCCCCGATGCCTCGCGCCTCGGCCGTCTACGGCACCGTCGCGATCGAACGCGGCCCTCTCGTCTACTGCGTGGAGCAGGCAGACAACGGCGACGTCGATCTGGGAGACATCCGTGTCGCCGCCGTTCCCGAGCTCGCCGACGGCGAGGGCCCCGAGTTGGTGCCAGGCCTCGTCGCCGTATCGGTCGGTGCGGGGGTCGTCACCGCACCGCAGGCCGGAGCCTTCGCCTACCGTCCCGCGGACGGTGTCAGAAGGACCGAGACGCCGACGACTCTGACAGCCATCCCCTACTTCGCGTGGGCGAACCGCGGTGGCAACGCCATGCGCGTGTGGCTGCCGACCGAGTGACCCTCCAATTCATAACAACCCGAAAGGAAACGCAATGAAGCAGTTCCGTTCCACGCGCAAAGCCGTGGCGACCCTCGCCCTCATCGCCGCGTCGGCCGTTGCTCTCGCAGGATGCTCCGGCAGCGGCGGCAGCGACGCAAAGGCACCGCTCACCATGTGGGCGCGAAGCGACACATCGCCGTTCATCAAGCCATTGGTCGACGCGTACAACAAGACTCATCAGCCGAACGTGAAGCTCACCCTGATCCCGGCGGGCAGCTCGTTCACCCAGAAACTCGGGGCGGCGGTGGCGTCGCACAGCGCACCGGACCTCGTCTCGCTGAACCTCGTGTACGACCCGTACTTCGCGCAGGCCGGTCAGCTCCTCGACATCACGGACCGTGCCCACAAGCTGAAGGATCTGGACTCTCTGAACAAGTCGGAAATCAACCTCGGAACCTGGGATCAGAAGCTCTACGCCCTGCCGTTCACGGGTGATGCGTCCGCCCTGTTCTACAACAAGGACCTCTTCACCAAGGCCGGCCTGGACCCGAACAAGCCCCCGACGACCTGGGCGGAGATCAAGACAGCTGCCGAGAAGATCTCCGCGCTCGGAGGCGACACCTCCGGGTACTACTTCCCCGGCAGCGGCTCCGGGTGGAACCTCTTCACCTTCACTCCCTTCATCTGGGCCAACGGCGGCGACGTGCTGACCGGGGAAGGCGCCGACCAGAAGGCGACGCTGACGAGTGCCCCGGTGAGCGAAGCCCTCGAGTTCTACCGCTCGCTCTGGACCGCGGGCACCATCCCGCAGAGCGCCCAGTCCGACGACGGCAGCCAGATCCTCTCGCTTTTCGAGGCGGGCAAGGTCGGCATGCTCGCCAACGGGGCCTTCGCCTACAGCGAGCTGAAGGCGAAGTTCCCGAACCTCAACTACGGGATCACGCCGATCCCGGGCAAGGACGGCGGCAAGGCATCATTCGCCGGCGGCGACACCCTCGCCATCACGAAGGATTCGAAGAACCCGGACGCCGCCTGGAGCTTCCTCTCATGGGCCACGTCGAAGGACGTGCAGGAGAAGTACATCGCCGGTGCGGGCGTGGTCCCGATCCGCGAGGACGCCGTCCCCGCGGACAGCGATGCCAACTTCAAGGCGCTCGTGACCGCCATGGCCGAGGGCCGGACGCCGAAGAGCACCGTGTACAGCCAGCTGTTCGAGGACCCGAACGGTCCCTGGGCCAATCTGATCCACAACTCGGTCTTCAACGGAGACGTGGCGCAGGAGGCCAAGACCGCCCAGGAGCAGTGGACGACCATTCTCAAGAAGGCGCGCTAGTGGTCGCACTCCCCGCTCCCAGCGGCCGGCGGCGGGCGTCCTTCGCCCGCCGCCGGCGCCGGGCCGGCGTCCTGCTCACGCTGCCCGCGCTGGTTTTCGTCATCGTCTTCTTCTTCATCCCGCTCGGCGTGATGGCGTGGATGTCACTCAGCGACTGGCCACTGGTCGGCGACTCCCGGTTCGTCGGTCTGGACAATTACATCCACCTGTTTCAGGACCAGAGCTTCCTCAGCGCCCTCGTCGTCAGCCTGACGTTCGTCGTCGTCGCGACACCCCTTGCGGTCCTGCTCGGCCTCGGGCTGGCTCTCCTGGTCAAGAACCGCCGCAGAGGCGTCGCCGTCTTCCGCAGCATCTACTTCATCCCGCTGGTCATCGGGTTCGCGCCGGCCGCGTACATCTGGCTCTGGCTGCTCAACCCGGATGTGGGGCTCGTCGACAAGATCCTGCGCGACGTGGGGTTGATCGACCACAACATCGCCTGGTTGAGCGACACGGGCACCGCTCTGCTCTCGGCCGTGACGCTCTTCCTGTGGAAGACCGTGGGGTTCAGCATGCTCTTGCTGATGGGCGGCCTGCAGTCCATCCCGGCCGAGATCACCGAGGCCGCGGCGGTTGACGGCGCTGGTCGCTTCCGCACCTTCTTCTCGGTGAAGCTCCCGATGATGCGCAGGACGGTCGCCCTCGTCCTCGTCTTCTCGACAGTCGGATCCTTCTTGGTGTTCGAGCCGTTCTACATCCTCACCCGCGGTGGTCCGGGCTCCTCGACGACGGGTGTCGTCCAGTGGATCTTCGGCACCTCGTTCTTCGACTTCGATCTGGGCTACGGCGCGGCCGGCTCGTTCGTTCTCCTGGCCGTCCTGGTGTTCTTCACCGCATTCCAGCTGCGCGCAATGCGCGAGGAGGAGTCCTGACATGACCACGACCCTCGATGCGCCCGCCCGGCCCGAGACAGGTGACGGTACTCTCGAGCGCCCGCCCTTCCGTCGCAAGCGGGAACCCCTTCCGATAGCCGCGCTCTGGGTGATCGTCTGCGCGCTCATCGCCTGCCTCTTCCTCTTCCCTCTCGTGATGGTGGCGCTCACGTCCGTCAAGACCCCTGCCGAGGCCGTCGCGTCGCCGCCCACGGTCTTCCCGACGCAGCTGTCGTTCGACAACTTCGTCCATCTCTGGAACGCGGGCTCGGGCCTCGCCGTGTATCTCGGCAACAGCCTCTCGGTGTCGCTCATGACCGTTGTCTTCACCCTGGTCCTCAGCACCCTCGCCGGATACGGTCTGGCTCGAATGCCCTTCAAGCGCCGCAGCCTGGTGTTCCTGCTGCTCCTTGCGCCGATGATGGTGCCGCTTCAGGCACTCCTCACGCCGCTCTACGTCACCCTGCTCAACCTTCACCTCAACGACTCACTACTGGGGCTCGCCTTCGTATACACCGTCTCGCAGGTGCCGTTCGGCACGTTCGTGATGCGCAATGCGTTCGCGGCGATCCCGGCCGAGATCGAAGAGGCCGCGTGGGTCGACGGCTGCGGCATCCTCGGTGGTGCCTGGCGGGTGAGCCTGCGGCTCGTCGGTCCGGGTATCGCGACCGTCGCGCTGTTCGCGTTCTTCACCGCGTGGAACGAGTTCCTCGCTGCCCTGGTGCTGCTCTCCTCGGACGACCGGTTCACCGTCCCGGTGCTGCTTCAAAACCTCACGACCGGCAAGTTCGGGACCATCGACTGGGGAATGCTGCAGGTCGGCGTCCTCGTCACCTCGATCCCCTGCATCGCCATCTTCCTTCTTCTCCAGCGCTACTACGTCGAGGGACTCCTCGCGGGATCGGTGAAATCATGACAATCCTTGAAACCCACGGCGTCGTCGCCCCCCGGCGCGCCGACCTCCTCGCTGCTCGCCCGCTGCCGCTCGGAGCCGTCCGTCTGCTGCCGAGCGTGCTGCAGGAGCGTCAGCGCATCAATCGGGACGTGTCCATCCCCCTCGGGATCCACCGATTGATCGACGCGGGCAACCTCGAGAACTTCCGGCTCATCGCTGACGGCTCGGGCGGCCGGCACGGACACGCCGGCGCAGCAGACTCCGACGTGAAGAACTTCGTCGACTCCGACCTCTACAAGTGGCTCGAGGCCGTCGGCTGGGAGAGCGAGCGGGGACCGCTCGCGGCCGAGGTGGAAGCGCTGGCCGAAGAAGCGATCGACCTCATCGAGCGCGCACAGGACGAGGACGGGTATCTCAACACCTGGTACCAGACGCAAGACCCGTCGACCCGGTTCAGCAACCTGCAGTTCGGCCACGAGCTCTACTGCCTCGGTCACCTCATCCAGGCGGCGATCGCCTTCCGCCGGGCCA
Organism: Leifsonia sp. C5G2; assembly: GCF_013359685.1. Classification (GTDB taxonomy): domain Bacteria; phylum Actinomycetota; class Actinomycetes; order Actinomycetales; family Microbacteriaceae; genus Leifsonia. Next base: position 528,155 of record NZ_JABFMV010000001.1, on the reverse strand, counting down.
GGCAGGACGATCGCCTGCTCGCCGTGGCGCGTCGGTTCGCCGACCTCGTCGTGGAGCAGTTCGGGCCCAGCGGCCGCGAGGCGGTCTGTGGTCACCCGGAGATCGAGATGGCGCTCGTGGAGTTGGCTCGTGAGACGGGGGACCAGCGGTACTCCGACCTGGCCCTCGCGTTCGTCGATCGACGGGGCCGCGGATTGCTCGGCGAGGGGCGGTTCGGCTCCGGGTACTACCAGGATCGCATCCCCTATCGAGAGCTCGACACCGTCGAGGGGCACGCCGTGCGTGCTCTCTACCTGGGCAGCGGTGCAGTAGATGCCGCCGTCGAGGCGCGCGATACCGGCCTGTTGGCCGCGTCGCGTCGGCAGTGGGATGCGATGGTGGCGTCGAAGACCTACATCACGGGTGGCGTCGGCTCCCGTCATCACGGGGAGTCGTTCGGAGACGACTACGAACTGCCGTCGGACCGTGCGTACTGCGAGACCTGTGCGGCAATCGGCGTGGTGATGTGGTCCTGGCGCCTGCTGCTGACCGGCCTCGACGGCCGCGTTGCCGACCTCATCGAGCGCAGTCTCTACAACGGTCTGCTCGCGGGAGTGTCGCTCGACGGGCAGGCGTACAACTACGTCAACCCGCTCCTCGTGCGGCAGTCACACGACCGCCAGCCGTGGTTCGAGATCGCGTGCTGCCCGCCCAACATCATGCGTACGCTCGCCTCGATCGAACAGTACGTCGCGTCGGAGAGCGATGACGAAGTGCAGCTGCATCAGTACGTCCGCAGCGAGATCACCGCTCGCTCGGCGGAACTCCACGTCGATACGGAGTACCCGCTGAACGGCCGCGTCGTCATCACGGTCAAGCGGTCGACACGCTCCCGGTGGACTCTCGCGCTGCGCGTTCCGGCGTGGGCAGACGACTTCTCCGTGACGATCGGCGGCCGCGTCGAAGAAGCGCGAGCCGGCGCGGACGGATATCTTCGCATGCACCGTGAATGGGAGGACGGCGATGTCGTCGCCGTGAACATCGGCATGCGCCCGAGGTACACCGTCCCTCTTGTCGATGTGGAGGGCCTTCGCAGCGAGGTGGCTGTCGAATTCGGGCCACTCGTGTTCTGCGCGGAAGGAGTGGATCTGGAGGATTCATGCCTTGGGGATGTGGCGCTGCGCACGGCGGGCGCACCCGCCGAAGAACATCCGCTCGACCCCGTCCCGATCGCACTGCGGGTCCCCGGCACGCGGCACCGCCGGCACGAGCGGCCCTCCTGGCCATATGGCCGACAGGAGACGCTCGCAAACGTCGAGATGACGAGCGTGAGCGTCACGATGGTTCCCTACTTCGCGTGGGGCAACCGCGGTTCGGGACCCCTGCGTGTCTGGTTCCCTCTGAGCCATGAGGGCTGATCGGCGCTGCGGGCCATGAGCTCCGGGCCGAATCGTGGTGTCGCGGGTTCGAGTCCCGCCCTCGCTACAGGTCATGAAATGGGGAAACACGGAACGGCGGCTGATGATCAGCCGCCGTTCCTCGTGTCACGCCTCAGAGCCCACCGGCTCAGAGCTTCTGTAGCCAGGCGTCGTCGATCTGTTCCCAGGTCCCGCTGCCGGCACCCCAGAGTCCGACGTGGAGGTTGACGGACGTGTTGGAGCCGCTGTTGAACGTGACGACGTAGCGGGTGTACCCGCCGGCCTGGCCGTGCCGGAGCTCACCGAGCACGGTACCGCCGGTCGTCTTCGCCCCGAGCCACGCATTGTTCACGTTGCTCGAACTCCGGACCCATACGGTGAACCGGTAGTCGGAGTTCGCGGTGACGGCGACGGTCTGCCTCAGCGCACCCCAGCCGGTCCCGGATGTCGCGATCCAGCCGTTGTCCTGTCCGGAGTGGGCTTTCCCGGCGTTGATGTCGACTCCGTAGGAGAGGCTGCCTTCGCTCCACCACGGCGTGCTGCCCGCGGAGATCGCAGTCTGCGACTCGAATCCGCCGTCACTGACGAGGGTTGTGCCGACCGAGGACGGCGAGGTCTGCAGCTCGAACGCTCCGATGTCCGCTCCGAGACCCACCCCCACGGGGTTGCCGGCGAGGTCCGTGGCCACGGCCGGTGTGGTCCCGTTGTCCACGGCAGGGCTCGTCTGTACTGGGCGGTAGTCGCGGTTCGCCGCGTTGACGTACGCGGGATTCGCGACGATGTCTCCGGCTCCGAGCGCGTAGCTCAGGGACACCGCTGGGGTGAACAGGTTGTGGTCGTGGGGGAAGTTGTAGAAGCTGAACGCGCCGGAGGTCTGGAAGATGTTGTTCTGGATGGAGATCCAGCTTGCGCTCGGCGACGGGCCGCTGACCCGGTAGTAGTACTGATCGAACAGCGTCGACGAGTCGGACGATCGGATGACGGTGTTGTTCTGGGCCAGATAGTTGCTCGGCGTGGTGGTGGTGTCCCAGGCGATGAACTGCTGGTAGTCGTCGCTCACATTCTCGTTGACGGTGATGCCGGAGGATGTCGTCTCCGTCACCTCGAGGAAGCCCTGCGATCCCCGCGAGTAGTTGTGGTGGATGGTGATGTTGTCCTTGGAGTATGTGAAGCCCTCGATCTCGATCGCACCGCCGTCGGCTCCGTAGGGACTGTCGGTGGAGCGGCAATTGATGAAGTCGTTGTAGCCGACTTCGACTCCGCTGTTGTCGATGGATATCCCGATGGCTCCGTACGACGTCTGGCTTCCGGAATCCAGACCGCGGTAGGCGATGCGGAGGTTCTGGAAGGTGTTGTGGAGCACCTTGGAGTTCGCGCCGTAGGTCTTCACCCCGACCCCCACGTCGCTGAAGGTGCTGTCCTGCACGAGAGCTCCCGTGCCATTGCCCGTGATGGCGACCGCGCCGCTCCTCTCGTACTTGGCGCCGGTGATCCCGAGGCCGTCTGAGTTGTCGAAGACTGCTCCGTTGGTGAAGGCGAGGTCCTTGACGGCGACGTACGGGGAATCGATGAGGAGCATGTTCCAGGCGCCGGGATTGGTGAGCACGGGTTGTGCTCCCGTGCCGTAGGCGGTGATGGTGACCGGGTTGGTGCTGGTGCCGCCCCCGGTGATGGTGGCGGCGCCGGTGAACGTCTCGCCGCGGTCGAACGCCACGACGTCGCCGGGGCCGAACGTGTGGGAGGTGACCTTGGAGAGCGTCTTCCAGGCGGAGCCGGCCGACGTGCCTGCGTTCGCGTCGTTTCCGGAGGCGGAGTCCACGTAGTAGACCGTGCCTCCTGACCCCGCGGCCGGCGTGCCGGAGCCCGCGGGACGCGCGCCGGTGGCGGGGGAGAGCGGGTCGGCGTTCGCGGAGGAGGACACGGCGAGTGCGGTGGCCGGGATCGCCAAAGCGACGATGAGGGCGACAGATCGGATCACTTTCATTTCTGCTCCTTTGCAGAGAGGGATCGCTGGCTCTGCGTCTAACGCTCGGATCGCGCCAGCTGGACGATCCGGGAGGCGGCGGCGACCGCGTGTTCCGTCGCCTGCAGGAGGGTGTCGCCGTGCGTCAGCCGGGCGGCGAGAGTGCCGGCGAACGCATCGCCGGCGCCGGTGGTGTCCACGACCGTCACACGCGGCGCCGGCACAAGGCCGAGCTCGTCGCCGACGGCGACGTAGGCGCCGTTGCCGCCGTCGGTCACGACCACCGATCGGCAGATCGACGCGAGCCGCCGGGCGAGCTCCCGAGGGGCGGCGGTGTCGTCGTCGCAGAGCGTGGCGGCCTCGTGCCGGTTGACGATCAGCGGGTCCGCAAGGGCGAGAAGATGCGGGTCGAAAGGCATCATCGGGCTGGGGTTGAGGAGGAAACGGGCTCCTGACGACTCGCACCAGGCGGCGGCCTCCTCGACGGCGCGGAGAGGGACCTCCAGCTGGCAGAGGACGACGCCGGGATCCGCCCGGTCCAGCGCCGCGCGCACGTGCTCCGGCGTCAGATCCCCGTTGGCCATGGGGACGACGACGATGCTGTTCTCGCCGTCGCTGGTGAGGGTGATGTAGGCGCGCCCCGTGGGAATCGGGGAGGTGCGCAGCTCGTCGGCGACCACGCCGCCGGCTTCGAGCTGGACGCGAGCGGTCCTTCCCGCGGAGTCGCTGCCGATGGCCGCCACGAGGACCGTCCGGGCGTCGGCGGCTGCGGAGATCGCCTGGTTGGCGCCCTTGCCGCCGATGGCGTCCTGCACTCCGGTCCCGGCGACGGTCTCGCCGGCTCCCGGTCGCCGGTCGACGGTGATGACGACATCCAGGTTCACCGATCCCACCACCGCCACCGAGCGGCCGGCGACGGCGGAGAGGGCGCTCACTCCTTGCTCCCGGTGCTGGCGACGGAGGTGACGAAGTAGCGCTGGAGCGCGAGGAGGATCACGGCGGGAATGACCGCGAGGATCGCGGTCTCGGCGAAGACCCGGCCGTAGTCGGTGGAGAAGGCGCCGAACGACTTGGCGATCGCGACTGGCGCGAGGTCCATCGCGTCGGTGGAGGTGATGAGAATCGGCCAGAGGTACGCCTGCCACTGGAAGAGGAACAGGATCAGCCCAGCGCCGATGAGAGCCGGGCGGGTGAGCGGGAGGTAGATCGACCAGTAGATCCGGAACCAGTTCGCGCCGTCCAGGTGGGCGGCCTCCGACAGGGAGGGCGGGATGCCGAGGAAGAACTGGCGCAGGGTGAACACGGCGAGGCCATTGCCCAGACCCGGGAGGATCAGCGCGAGCAAGGTGTTCGCGAGCCCCCAGTCGGAGAAGGTACGCGAGAGGGGGATGGCGATCGCCTCGAACGGGATCAGGAAGCTGAGAACGACGATCGTGAACACGGCGCCTCGTCCGCGGAACGGTATGACGGCCAGTGCGAACGCGGCGGCCGAGCTGATGATCAGTCCGACGAGGACGGTCGCGGCAGCGACGATCAGGCTGTTGCCCAGGGCCGTGAGGAACCCGCTGTCGACCGCGGAACGCAGGTTCTCGAGCGTCCAGTCCTGCGGCCAGAGCACGTGCCAGGTCAGGGGAGCGCTGGAGGCGAACGTCTCGGTCGCGGACCGGAACGTGCTGGCGAGCAACCAGAGCACCGGGACCAGGAAGGCGACGGAGATCAGGACGGCCAGGGCGGTGAGGATGCTCCGGGACAGGAGCGTGGGTCGTGCATTCATTCGTCGGTTGCTCCGTTCCCGAGCAGCCGGAATTGGACGGCCACGATCGCGATCATGAGGATGAGCAGGACGACCAGTTGCGCGGAGGCTTGGTACGGGTCGCTGAGCTCGAAGCTGCGGTGGTAGATGTCGTACATCAGGAAGTCGCTCTTGCCCTCGGGGCCGCCGCGCGTGAGGATTTGCACCGGCGCGAAGAGGACGAAGTTGGACACCGTGTCCGCGACCAGCACGAACAGGAGCGGGCGCTTGAGCATCGGCAGGGTCACGGAGAAGAAGGTGCGCACCGGTCCGGCGCCGTCGATCCTGGCTGCTTCGTAATACACCGGCGGGATGTCGTTCAGCCCGGCGATCAGGAACATCATCCAGTAGCCGATGCCGATCCAGCTGGCCAGCACGATGATCGAGAGCATGACCTGGTCGGGGCTGGTGAACCATGGCTGCGCCGGCAACCCGAAGAGCGCGAGGAATCCGTTGACCGGGCCGTCGGGCCGCAGGGCGATCCCCCAGACGATGGTGGAGCCGGCGAGGGGCACCGCGGCGGGCAGGAAGATCAGGGTGCGCCACAGGCCGCGGCCGGGGAGGTTCTGGGTGAGGAGCACGGCCAGCAGCAGGGCGAGCAGGATCTGCAGCGGGTTGACGATGACGTTGAAGATCAAGGTCTGGGTGACGCTGTTCCAGAACGCCGGGCTGGCGAACATCTTGGCGAAGACGTCGACGCCGACGAACTCGGGTTCGGCCAGGCTGCCGGGCAGGCCGCTTCGCGTGGAGTTCACGACGGCGGCGATCGTCGGCCAGATGCGCAGCAGGAGGATCAGCACGATCGTGGGGAGGAGGAAGCAGGCGGCCGCGATGAGATCGCGGCGCCGCCTGCCGCGCCGCCCGTTCTTCGCGCGGACGTGGGCCGCGGCCGGGATCGTCACCGGTTCCGGTCGGTCGAGCGGTCTTACCGAGGTCATCATGTCTCCAGATCGCCGGTGCCGGGGCAGCGCCCCGGCACCGGCTGGTGGTCTACTTGCGGTACTTGGCCCAGGCGTCGTCGAGCTGGCTCGACGCCGAGGCGAGGGCCGTCTTGGCGTCGGTGCCGTTGATGATGTCGTCGAAGGTCTTGGTCATGATGTCCTCGAACTCCACATAGCCGACGGTCTGCAGGCGCAGCGTGGACGTGTGGGCCAGTTCGGACTTCATCAGGTCGACCACCCCGGCGAATCGGGGATCCTTGAAAGTGTCCGACTCGTAGAACTTGGCCGCGCCGTCAAGGTTCGACGGGGGGACGGCGAGGGCGGAGAGGTACTGCGCGTAGCCTCCCTTGTCGATGCCCATGAACTTCATGAACAGCGCAGCAGCGTTGGCCTTCTCGGTCGACGCCTTGGGGTTGAGCCCGAGCGACCATCCGCCTGTGGGTGTCGCCGCCTTGCCTCCGTCGAAGGCCGGGAAGGGGGCGACTCCGAAGTCGAGCCCCTTCTCGCCGACGAACTGTGTGCCCCACCAGGGGCCTCCCACGTAGTAGGCGACCTTGCCCGCGGCGAACAGGCTCGGGGTGTCGGCGACCGCGACTCCTCGCGGCGAGAGCCCGTCTGCGAACAGGGAGCCGTACCAGCTGAACGCCTTCTGCCAGCCGGCGTTGGTCACGGCGGGGGTGAGGTTTCCGGTGCCCTTGCCGCCGGGGCCGCCGTCGGCGCTCTCGGCCAGCGGCTGGAGCTGGTAATGGCGGTCGATCTGATCGAATACGAGCCCGTACTGGGCGCCCGCCGCCTTCGCCTTCTTCGCGTCGTCCGTGACCTGTTCCCAGGTCTGACGGGCCTCGGGTGCCGCGCTCGGTGCGGTGATGCCGGCGGCCGTGAGCAGCGCCTTGTTGTAGTACATGATGTTCGTGGACGTCTGGTAGGGCATCGTGACCAGCTTGCCGTTCGCCGTCGCCGCCTTCAGGCTGCCGGGGTCGACGGCTGACTTCAGGTCGGGGAACGTCTTCGTCAGGTCGGCGAGCCAGCCGCGGGCCGCATAGGCGGAGGTGCGCGGCATGTCGACGTCGAACACGTCGATGGCGTCCTTGGACGAGGTCAGTCTCGCGGCGAGGACACTGTTGAAGTCGTCGAACGGCACCGCTTCGTACTTGACCGTGATCTTCGGGTGCTCCTTGTGGAAGGCGTCGAGCACGGGCTGGATCTGCTTGGCGTCGTACGCGGCGCCCGCGTAGGTGACCGTGATCGGCTGGGTCGGCTCGGTGAGGCTGGCCGGCGCGGTGCCGTTGATGCTGCCTGAGCCGCCGGAACCACCGGAGCCGCTGCAGGCGGTGAACGCGGTGAGGGCGAGTGCGGTGCCGACGCCGGCGGCAAGCCAGCGGGTCACGCCATTGTGAGGTCGCATGTCGGGTTTCTCCTTCTGCTGTGTGTTAGGTGCCCGGAACGGGCGAGGGGGAGGGGGGAGGGGTGATACGCGAGAGGAACAGCCGACGAAATGCGTCGACGTCGGTCTCGGTGGCGACCGTCGCGTTCGGTGCCCCCGGGACGGTGAGAGAGAGTCCGCGGTCCGCGACCACGAGTCCTCGGGCGAGCTCGCTGACCAGCTCGACCTCGACGTGCGCCGAGTCCCATTCGCAGAGCGCAGGGTCGAGGTGGGCGGCGACGACCAGCGGGTCGTGGAGGAAGCAGCCGGAGGAGTGCTCAGGCCGCTTGGGGAAGGCGCGGGCCAGGTAATCGATCCACGCATGGGTGCACTCCCCGGCCCACTGCGAGAACGGGTCGGCCGAGGCGAGCATGCGGTCGGCATCGTCTCGGGTGAGGAGGACCTTGGACGTCTGGTCGAGGCCCACCATCGTGATGCGCGCGCCACTGCGGACGACGATATCGAGGGCTTCGGGATCGACGTAGGCGTTGAAGTCTCCGACGACCGTGATGTTCTGGGCGTAGGTCGTCGCGCTTCCGGCCATGAGGACGAACTCCGCCACGTTCGCAGCGAATGTCTCGGACTTCTGGATCGCCAGGGCGATGTTCGTCATCGGCCCGATCGCGATGACGCTGACCTCGCCGGGGAACTGCTCGGCCTGCTCGATCATCCAGTCGACGGCGTGGAGGCCGGAGCTGGGCCCGCGCAGCTCGCCGGTCGGCGAAGAGGACGTGTGACCGGGCACGGCGTCGAACAGCGCGCGAACGGGAGCCATATCGCGGACGAGCGGCGCGTCCGCGCCGGCGAGAACGGGGAGGTCGGGGACGCCGAGACGGTCGATCAGGTTGCGCGCGACGTGGACCCCCGTGGCGAGGGACACGTTCCCGTTCACGATCGTGAGGCCCAGGACGTCCAACTCGGGGGCGCGCAGCGCCAGTGCGATCGCCAGCCCGTCGTCGATGTCGCTGCCCGGTTCCCCGAGGCCGGGGTCGGTGTCGATGATCACCTTGCGCGGCGTCATCGGCGCACCGCCTCCGGCTCGGCCGCGACGGCCACGCGGGCCACGGCCAGCGTGCGCTCGGCGAGTTCGTCGATCGTGATCCGGTCGAAGTCGCGGATGCTGCTGCGCACGCGGTGGTGGGTCGTGCCCACCAGGTCGGCGGGGACGGCGTCGTCACCGTGCAGGGCGCCGTATACGCTCCCGGTCGTGGCGGCGGACGAGTCGGTGTCCCGGCCGGCCGCGATCGTCAGCGCGACGGACGTCGTGAAGTCGCTTCCCCAGAGCAGGCCGGCAGCGATCGCTGCCGCGTTGTGGATGGTGTGCACCCAGTTGTAGTGCCCGAGCTCCTGGTCGATCCAGTCGAGGGCATCGGTGGCGGTCGCGCCGCTGCGGTGCACGCCCTGGATGCCGTCCAGGGCGGCGGCGAGGCGCGAGGTGCCGGGGACGAAGCGCCGTGCGACCTCGAGCGCGCGATCGGCGCTGTCGGTGGCGAACGCTGCGGCCACGAGCGCTGCCGCCCACGTCTCCCCGTAGATGCCGTTCTTGACGTGGGTGAGCCGGGCATCCACCAGGGCCAGGCGAGCGGCGGCCGCCGGGTCGCCGGGGTGGACGTAGCCGAAGATGTCTGCCCGGATGAGCGCTCCGATCCACTCCCGGTAGGGGTTGTCGACGATCGCGGTCTCGGGCGCATGCAGGCCGTGGATGAGGTTGCGGTAGGCGGCGCGCTCGGCCGTGAACGTCTGGGTGAAGGGAATGCGGTCCAGCCACTCGGTCTCGATGTCCGCCGTGCTCAGATCCTGTCCGTAGGTCTCCATCAAGTAGAGCCCGAGGATCGTCCAGTCGATGTCGTCGTCGCGAGGCACGTCGGTGAACAATCCGGCCGAGGCGAAAGGCGCCGACTCGTGCAGGTGGGACACGCCCGCCGGGAGCGGGTCGAGGAGGGCGACGTAGCCGGTCTGCGGCCACTGCCCCGCTGCGCGGAGGTACGTCTCCACTTCCGCGCGGGTCAGGCCTTCGATGGGCTTGCCGAGGGTGTTGCCGACGGTGCGCCCGAGCCATGCTCCGCGGAGGCGCCGCGGAAGTCCGGCCTCATCGACCGGGGCCGGGGCGACGTTCGCTCCCAGTCGCGAGAGCGTCGCTTCATCGCTCGGCTCGTCGAACGGCCAGTCCCCGCGTAGCGGCGCGTCCGCGAGGTCGCCGCGGATGCGAGCGAGCTCGTCCAGATCGGAGGAGGCTGCCGCGGCGCGTGCGCGCGTCTCGAGGTCGCCGATCAGGTACCCGGAGTGGGCGAGCTGCTCGGCCTCGTCGGGGACGAGGTCGCGGGGGTCGAGCGCAGAATGCACTGGTGTCTTCTTTCTCGGGGGTCGTCAGGCGGATTCGCGGGAGATGAGCGTGTGCTGCACGAGGACGTGCCGGTGGGTGGAGGTCATCCCCTCCGTGATGCGGTGCAGCAGCAGTTCCCCGGCAGCACGGCCGATCTCCTCGGCCGGGATGCGGACGGTGGTCAGCGCCGGCCGCACCAGGCCGGCCGCGTCGATGTCGTCGACGCCGATGATGGCGATGTCGTCGGGAACGGAGAGGCCGGCCTGATGGGCGGCGTCGAGCGCGCCGATTGCCATGAGGTCGTTGGCGCAGAACACCGCACTAGGCCTGGTCCGCAGCGCGATCAGTCGTCGCATCGCGTCGAAGCCGCTCTCGCGCGTCCATTCGCCGTGCTGGATCAGCGCGGCGTCGACCGGCAGGTCCAGATCCTGCATCGCGCGGAGGTAGCCGACATGCCGGGGTTTTCCCGGCGTGTGGGTCAAGGGTCCGGCGATGGTCGCGATGCGACGATGTCCGAGGAGGTGCAGGTGCATCACCGCATCGGCCGCGATGCGTTCGTCATCGGCGGTCACCCAGTCGATCGGGAGCGACGACGCGCCGGAACCGACCGCGACGACCGGGATGCCGGCGTCGCGAAGGCGCACGATGTCGTCGTCCACATCGCTGACCGCGACGACCACGCCGTCCGCTCTGCGCTGGATGGCGTCGGTGACGAAGGCGTGCGTGAGACTGCCGCTGTCCGCGCCGGCGTCGAACAGCATCACGACCTGGTCCTGGCTCGACACGGCGGCTTGGAGGCCTCGGGCGAGCGCCGGGTAGAACGGGTTGGTGATGTCCTGGGCGATGAGCGCGATGCTGTTGCTGCGATTGCGGTTCAGAGCCTGTGCGAAGAAGTTCGGGGTGAAGCCGAGGTCTTCCATGACCCGCTCGACCCGGCGTCGGGTCTCGGGGGACACCGGCCGGTTTCCGGAGAGCACGTGCGACACCGTGGTCTTGCTGACCCCCGCGGCGTCCGCAACCGCCTGAATGGTGACGGTGCCTGCGGCCGTCCGCTTCTCGTGCGCGGCACCCAAACCAGTTCTATCGCTAGCCATGTTCGATCCCCGTCGACCTCGGAAAATGCTTCCCAATTCAATGCAAACTGTTTGCAAACTAGTTTGCGATGAGGTGACTGTATCGGGTGTCGAACGCAAGGTCAAGCGGAACGCTCACGGCTGCCGCGCGGCAGTAGCGCGCCAGGAGTCGCAGCCTCCGGTCTCTTCCGGAGGCTGCGACTCCCGCGTCGGGGGCCTACGATCAGGCTCGCGACACGACGGTTCCCCCGGTCGTGAGGCCGACCTCGGCGTCACGCTCCGGCCCTGCCTCGAGCGCGTGGACCCGCAGAGGGCCCGCCCCCGTGGCGGTGACCGTGAGCTCGTCCCCTTCCGGCTCGATCCGCGCCCCGAAGATCCCGGAAGCGCTCGAGACCTCCAGGATGGGACCGTCGAGCACCACCCGGACCTCGCCGGACACGGGGATCGGCGTCGCCTCCGCACCCAGCCGCACGCTGAGTGAGGGACCCACGCGGTCGAGAGCGACGACATCGACGCCGCCGCTCGCCACGGTCAGGACGCCGTCGCCGTTCCAGAGGATGTCGGCGGCGAGCCCCTGGACCGACGCGCCTCCGGCTTGCGACGAACGGCGGGCGGTCACGTCCGGGTGAGGCGTGGCGACGAGCCGGCCGCCCTGGATCGAAAGTCGATGCGGCACACTGTGGGCGCTGGCCCACCCCTGCTCCGCGCCGCCGATGCCGCGCATCCAGAACACGAGGCACGGGTGGCCGTCCGCGTCGGTGAAGAGGGAGGGCGCGTAGTAGCTGTCCCCGTAGGTCAAGCGTCCCCAGGTCTCGGGATGGAAGACCCCGTCGGTGTAGCTGCCGATCGCGTAGCCGGCGTAGTGCAGAACATCGTCGTCCCATACGGAGGACACCATCACGGCCTTGCCGTCGAGGTCGAAGATCTGCGGGCACTCCCAGAGGGCGCCCATCCACACGTCGGCCGTCTCGGTGGTGGAGCGCTGGAGGGCGATGCCGGAGTACGTCCAGTGATCGAGGTCGGTGGAGATGTACGAGAGCGCCGTCGCGGTCCCGTCGCGGAGGCCGGCTCCCACGATCATCCGCCAGCACTCCCCTTCGCGCCGGACGAAGGGGTCGCGGTAGGCGATGATGTCCAGGTCTTTCGGTGCGTCGGCGACGAAAGGCCCCTTCGACCATTCGATCCAATCCGCATCTGCCGGCGAAGCCTGCCGGACGCGGCCGATGCCGATGTCGGGACGCGCCGTGCTCGTGTAGAACGCGACCGTCCTGCCGTCGTCGTCGGTCACGAGCGAGCCGGTCCAGATGCCGTCGTCGCCGTCGCCGGGGGCGATCGCGACCGGCAGCTCGTTCAGCGAGAGCAGGTCGGGACCGACCGCATGCCCCCAGTGGCAGTTCGGGCCCCACACGGTCTGGCCCGGCACGTACTGGTAGAAGACGTGGTACTGCCCGTCCCTGAACGTGATGCCGTGAGGATCGTTGATCCACCCGCTCTCGGCGGTGAAGTGGAAACGAGGGCGCATGATCAGGACCCGCTCTCGTCGTAACGGCGACGCACGTCGCGCGCGATCTCGGCGTTGCCGCGCTCCCAGCTGTCCGTCTCCGCTCGGCGTTCCGCGCGCAACGCTTCCCGCTTGGCGACGAAGTCCTGCATGCGAGCCGCGGCCGCGTCCCTGGCCGCACGCTGCACGTCCGTCAGCTCCGGCAGCGGCGCCGCGATCACGCGATCCACCGGGCGGAGCGGGAGACGCTCCTCGACGTCGGGGATGGAGAGGACCGGTGAGGGCAGCGTCTGGTACCAGTAGGCGGTCGAGGACCACTCGTCCGACAGGTGGTTCCCGTGACCGTGCTCGAACGTCACCTTGATCCGCTTCTCGAAGCGGACCGGATCGGCGATGTGGAAGCGGTACGAGTGGTGGAAGCCGGGGACGTCCTCTTCGTGGACGATGGTGCCGTTGAACAGGTAGTCGTTGTGCTGCATGCCCCAGGCGTGACCGAAGTAGTCCTCCATACCGGTTCCATGCAGGCTCGGCGGCCAGGTGTCGTCGTCGATGAAGATCATGTCGTCGCCTTCGCCCCACCACGAACCCTGGAAGTGCCGGACGGCGAGGGTGCATCCGACGTAGTGGCCGCGCCCCTCCGTCTCCAGAGCGACGTAGTTGTCCTTCCCGTCGAGGTTCGGCACGGTGGTCTCGATGCTGTTGGCCTGCAGGTCCGGTCCCCACCCGGACGGCAGAGCGCGCCGCCAGTGGGCGTGGAAGTAGACCGTGTCCTCGGGAAGCGGTTCCTTCACGAGCTCGTAGTCGATGTAGAAGTACTGGAGGTAGGGGATGTCGTTCTGGTTCTCGACCACGATCCGGGCACGGCGGTTGAAGGGCATCCGGAAGTAGCTGTTGAACGCGGCGCTGCCCCCGAACGAGTGCAGCTCCGGCTCCTTGGCGGAGACCGAGAGCGGGAGGGACTCGTAGGATCCGGAGAGGGAGTTCATCAGCCCGAAGAAGTCTCCGAGGGGGGCGATGACGCTCGGGGTGTCCTGATCGTCCCAGTACATCTTCAGCACGACCTTGCGGTAGTAGTCCGCATCGACCACCTCCCAGCTCACGCCGAGAGCGTTGTGGATCTCGAGCATCGGCACGCCGACCACGTTCGGATCGATCTGCCCTGGGCCCGGCTGGATCCTGCAGGACTGCGTCATCCAGATGTGGGTGATGAACCCGGGGCCCTCGATGTCGGCGAGAACGCGCTCCTCGCCCGGCATGACGATCCAGTTGTCGCGGTTACGGCCCGACTGGTCGAAGCTCGACGCGCGCGCGGACTTCGCCTTCCGCGCTCTCGTCAGGTCTCCGAGCATCCCTGCCGGCGGTGTCATGTCGGTCATCATCGTCCTTCCCAGGCCATGAACTGGCTTCTCCCCGATGGCCGCTGTGCCATCGAAACGTTTGTATCTGGAAACGGTAGCCACCGGCTCTCCGAATTGCAACATCCGTCCGCCGCATCGCCCGCGTTTCCTGGTTTTCTCGTCCGATTGCCGCAAGTGCGGTACCTTTGCGCAAATCGGTTACGGATTTTCAGGAGTGGAGGCCTCTATGGCCACGATGGTCGATGTCGCCCGGATCGCTGGTGTTTCCATCTCGACGGTGTCCCACGTGCTCAACGGGACGCGCAATGTGGAGAAGGGGACCCGTCGCCGCGTCCTCTCCGCCATCGAGCAGACCGGATACCGGCAGGACACACTGGCCCGGGCGATGAGGCGTTCGAAGACGGACAGCATCGGGCTGGTCGTCTCCGCGGCCGGCGAGCCGGCCTTCGCGGAGATGGTCCACGGAGTGGAGCAGGCCGCTGCCGAACGCGGCTTGACGCTGCTCCTGGCGAACTCCGGCGAGGACGCCGATCGGGAGCAGCGGGCGATCACCACTCTGCTCGAGCGGCGGATCGACGGACTCATCCTCGCGCGCGCCGCAGGATCCACCCCCGGGCTCATGGAGCAGCTGGAAAGCGAGAAGACCCCCGTGGTCCTCCTCGACCGGCTCTTCCCCGAAGCGCTTCTCGATCAGGTGGGTGCCGACAACCGCGATTCGATGCGGCGACTGACCCGGCACCTGGTCGCCCAGGGGCATGCCCGCCTGGCGATCCTCGCCGGGGACACGCGGGTCCCTGCGCTCAAGGAGCGGCTCGACGGGTTCCTCGACGGGATCAGGGACGCGCAGCTGCCGGAGCAGGAGCAGCTCGTGCTCACCGGTCGAGACGACGGGCACCTGCAATCGCGCATGGCCGAAGCGCTGAAGCAGGAGCGGTACACCGCAGTGATCGCGTGCAGCACCCCGCTCGCCGTCGTGGGGCTGCGGGCGCTGGCGGAGGCCGGGCTGAGCACGCCGGAGGGGGTCTCGTTCGCGACCTTCGACGGGTTCAGCGATTCCGACCTGTTCCGGCCGGGGATCACGACCGTGCGCCAGCCCGCCTTCGACATGGGCGTCGCAGCCGTCGGGCTTCTCGGCGACCGCCTTGCGGCTCCCGATGCGAGCCCGCGCACACTCCGCCTTCATCAGACCCTGGAGCTCCGCGAGTCGACGGAGGGCTACGCGCCGTGAATTGTTTGTTGACACGCGCTCTGGCCCGCCATAGTGTGTGACAAACGTTTGACGCAAACGTTTCGATGATTCGAACAACTTATTACCCGAACTTCCATCAAAGGAGATGAACGTGCGACACACAGCCTCGCGCAGACTCGGACGCGTTCTCGTCGGAGCAGCCGCACTCGCGGCGTCAGCGCTTGTCCTCACCGGTTGCGGCTCAGGCGCCTCGGCGAATGGCAAGACCGAGATCACCCTGTCCATGCAGAACCCCGACGTCAAGACCGCCGACCCGGCTACGTGGGCGATCGTTCAGGCATTCGAGAAGGAGAACCCGAACATCCGGGTCACCGTCTCGGGCGAGGCGGTCGCCGAGCACCTGCAGAAGCTCTCCGTCGCAGCGCAGAGCGATACGCTCCCCGACATCTTCTGGGTGTACAAGTCCACCGCGGAAGAGATGCAGAAGGCGGGCAAGCTGCTCGACCTCGCGCCCCTCCTCAAGGACCAGAAGCTGACCGACAAGTTCCCCGCGAGCACGGTCAAGAACTTCTCGGCCGGCGACGTCATCTACGGTGTGCCTTACCAGGGCCTGCTGACGGGGCTGTGGATCAACAAGAAGATCCTCGACGACAACGGCCTGACGGCGCCCAAGACCTTCGACGACCTCGTCGCCACCGCCAAAGCGCTGAATGCCAAGGGCATCACCACGATCTCGGACGGCGCCAACCAGTCGGCGTTCAGCGTGTGGAGCTTCCTCACGATGCTCGACCGGTTCGGGTACGAAGAGAAGGTCAAGGGGCTGCTCGACGGCTCGACCAAGTACACCAACGGCGACTTCCTGAAGCTGTACGAGCACATCGACGAACTGCGCAAGGCGGGAGCCTTCCCCTCGAACGTCTCGACGCAGACGTATCAGCAGGCCGTCGACCAGTTCACCAGCGGCAAGGCCGCGATGCTCGACGCCGGCGTGTGGGCCTCCAGCGCCATCCAGTCCTCCGCGCTGGCCGGCAACGTCGACTTCTGGAAGGGTCCCGAGTTCAGCGACGGCGTCGGGAAGCAGAACATCATCATGAACGTCGCATCCGCCCCGTTCGCCGTCAGCCACAAGGTCGGCGACGACAAGGCGAAGCTGGCGGCGGTCACGAAGTTCCTCAGCTTCTACTACAGCGACGAAGCGCAGCAGATCCTCGTCGACAATGGCCAGCCCCCGGTGACCACCTACGAGGCCAAGCTGGATGCGACCAAGCAGAGTGCACTGAAGGCCGCGCTCGACGCGACCAAGGCCGACGGGGTCACCAGCCCGCAATCGCAGCCGGACCTGCTGGTCCCCACCCCCGTGGCGAACGCCATGTACGACAGCATCTACGGCGTCATCCAGGGTCAGCTCGCACCGCAGGCCGCCCTCGAGCTCGTGCAGAAGGCGCTCGACGCAAACACCAAGTAGTCAACAGCGGGTGGGGCCCTACAAGCCCCACCCGCTTCCGAAGGAGTGAATCGATGAACTGGGTCAGCAGCCGCTGGAAGATCCTGGTCATGCTCGCACCGGCCCTCATCGTCTTCACGATGTTCGTCGTCTACCCCGTGATCTACTCCGGGGTCTTCAGCTTCAGCCGCTTCCAGGGATTCGGGGATCCCTCGTGGATCGGGTTCGACAACTATGCGGCACTGCTCGCGGACCCCTTCTTCTGGCAGTCCTTGCAGAACACCATCGTCATCCTCGTCGTGGCGCTCGTGATCCTGATCCCGGCCTCGTTCGCTCTGGCGCTTCTCCTCAAGCGCGCGATTCCCGGCCGAGGGGTGCTCCGCGCCCTGGTGTTCGGCCCGGCCATCATCGCGCCGATCCTGGTGGGCCTGATCTGGGTCTTCATCCTCGATCCGAAGATCGGGCTCCTCAACCGCGTGCTCGCCGCTCTCGGGGGCACGCCCATCCAGTGGATCGGTGGAGACTATCTCACTCCGATCTCGGTGGCGATCGTGTTCATCTGGAGCAGCATCGGCTTCGCGATGACGATCTTCTACGCCGGGCTCCAGATGCTGCCTGCCGACGTCATGGAGGCCAGCGCTCTCGACGGCGCGACCGGCTGGCAGCAGATCCGCTTCATCACGATCCCGATGATGCGCGAGACCTTCGCGATCGTGACCATCTTGATGATCACCAACGTCTTCAAGATCTTCGAGCTCGTCTACATGCTCACCGGCGGCGGCCCCGTGCACCGCTCCGAGACCCTGGTCAGCTACATGTACTACGTCACCTTCACCAACCAGCAGTACGGCTACGGAATGGCCCTCGCCGTCATCATCACCATCCTCGGCGCCCTGGTCTCGCTCGGTTACCTCGTCGCCGTGCGCCGAAAGGAGGCCGCAGCATGACGACCGACATCGACGTCATCGCAGACGCCGTCACCGACAGCCCGCGATCCCTCGCCCCGGCGCGGGGGCGCAAGAGCCGGCGCACGGGTGTCATCGTCGGGATCGTCGCGTATCTGATCACGTTCCTGATCGTGCTGCCCCTGCTGTGGATCGTGTTGCTGTCCTTCCAGCCGAGCGCGAACATCCTCACCGATCCGTTCTCGCTCAACCACCTGACCTTCGACAACTACCTGAACGCGGCGAACGCCCTCCCGCTGCTGCGCATGTACGGGAACACGATCCTCATCGCCGTGGTCTCCGTCACGGTCGGCACCGCGATCTCGTTCATGTCGGCGTACGCCCTGACCCGGATGGTGTTCCGCCGCCCCAAAGCGCAATCGTCGGTCCGGTTCTACCTCCTCGCGGGTCTTGCCGTACCGGTCTACATCCTCTTGTTCCCGGTGTACCGTCTCGACCTCGCACTGGGGATCTTCGGCAGCTACGCGGCGCTCATCATCCCGTACATCGCCGTGTCCATCCCGTTCAACACCCTTCTGATGACAGGATTCCTGCGCCAGTTCCCGCCCGAGATCGAAGAGGCCGCCATCATCGACGGGGTGGGGCTCTGGCGGCTCTGCTGGTCCGTGGTGCTGCCCCTCATGCGCCCCGTCATCGCGACGATCCTCATCTTCAACGTCGTGTACGTGTTCAACGAGTTCCCGTTCGCCTCGATCCTGATCAACAATCCCGACATGGTGACCGTGTCTCTCGCCGTCTCGCGGTTCCAGGGTCAGTACACCGTCGACTACGGCGGGATGATGGCGGCGGCGACGCTCGTCCTCCTGCCTCAGCTCGTCATCTACGCCATCTTCCAGCGCCACGTGATCGCGGGGATGACCGTCGGCGCCGTCAAGGGCTGATCGGGCTGCGGGCGGCCGCCGGCCGCCGGGAGACGCCGAAGGGGCCTCCGAGACATTCCTCGAGAGGCCCCTTGGGCGTTCGTCAGGCGCCGGGTGTCGCCACGAGCGAGGTCTGGCCGCTCGGTGCGGCGTCCTGAAGCTGGTCGGTCCTGGCCGAGAACAGCACCTTGGTGTTCGTCGAGGAGCTGTCGATGACCACCTGCACGGCCTGATTCGCCGAGATCAGATTGGTCGCGAGGAAGTTCCGATCCCCTCCTTTCACCAGGATGATGGTCGGCTTGGCGCCGGCGGGAACGACGCTGGCGGTCGGCACATTGAGGGAGAACGAGTTCGAGGTCACGGAGTTCTCGATTCCGTTGATCTGGACCATGCCGTAGAGATCGTCGTTGCGCGCGGGTCCGCCGTCGCCGAAGATCCGGTTGAACTGATTCGCGGAGATCAGATTCTGGCTGCAGGCGGTCTCGTGGACGATCATCCCGGAGAAGTTGCTGACGAACTTGTTGCTGGTGATCGCGGCGTGATTCACGTTCTTGAACTGGATCCTCGCGCCCCACAGGATGCTGTTCCCGGAGATCAGGACGCCGTCGTTGTTCTCCATGAAGATCGAGAATCCCGCCCACGGCGCGATGAGGTAGTTGTTGGTGATCTTCCCGACGACGGAGCTGTTGACCATCTCGATGCAGCTGCCGCACTCGGTGATGAAGTTGTTCGTGATGTTGAAGGCGTCGGCATTGCGGGCGACGATGGCGTGCGCCAGGTAGACGAACCCCATGCCTTCGATCCGCAGGGAGTCGGTGTCGTACTGGACGTTGATGCCGGTCTTGCCGTTGCCGGGAAGGTACGGCTTCGACGCGCTGACGCCGTCGATGCAGAAGTCCTGGAAGACGATGCCGTCCAGGCGTCCGTTCGTTCCGGGAGTGCCCGATCGATTCACGGAGAAGCCCACCTGATTCGCATTGGCGATCTGGACATGGCTGGATCCTGGCAGGGTCTCCACCCACGCCCCTGTGATGCTGTCGTCGCGCACCGCTTCGGACATGAAGCCATGACCGGAGCCCTTGATGGTGAGGAAGCTGACGTCGATGTTCACCGTCGTCTGCAAGGTGTAATGCCCCGGCGGGATGTAGATGACGGCGCCGGGTCGCGTCGTCTGAGTGGTCTGATGAGCGTGGATGTCGGCGATGATGTCGTTGATGACGGCGCCGATGTCGGTGAACGGCGACACAGCCGAACCGGTCCAAGTGGTGACGTCATAGACGGTCGTGGCCACGGAGATCTCCTTCGTTGGTGGTGACTGATGGGGGATGGGGCGCTACAGCAGGCCGATGATGCCCTGGTAGCTCGGCGGGGCCGCGACCGCTTGGGCGGCGGGTGCGGCCTCGGCGACGCCGGGGGTCGACCAGTCGCGGAGGGCGAATGCGCCCACGGCGAGGGCGCCGAGGATGCCGACCACCGAGCGCCGGCTGATCGGCTGCCGAGTCAGGGTTCCCGGTGGGATGGAATCGTCGTTCGTTGCCTGTTCGGACATGTCTTCGCCCTGCTTCCTGTCGCTTGGTGAGTTGTTCGCCTCTGCCGGGAGGTGCGGACGCCGATCGAGGCAAACGTTTTGATGGACATCGTGGTTCGGCGTCTCTTCTGTTGTCCCGGTATGCGCAGCGGCTACATCGGAGGGTTCCAGTACTGGTTGGCGCCTCCGACGCAGTCGTACAGCTGCAGCTGCCTGCCGTTCGTCGTATCCCCGTAGGGGAGATCGAGGCAGCGGCCGGAAGCGGTGTTCCGCAGGGCCTGGTTGGCGGAGCGGTTCCAGAGCTGGTTGGGAGCACCCGTGCAGGCGGCGACATCCACGAGCGTGTAGTTGGCGGTCTGACCCGCAGGCGCCTCCAGGCACGCGCCGGCGGTGCTGATCGTGCCGTCGGGGTTGAGCGTCCAGGTCTGGTTCCCGTTGCCCACGCAGTCCCAGATCTGGACCCGGCCGGAGGCCACATCCCGGTCGAGGCACTTCGACGAGTCGTCCCAGACGACGGCGCCCGTCGGCGGGAACGACACCGTCGGGCCGACCCACATCTGATTGGGAGAACCGACGCAGTCGTAGATCTGCAGCGGGCGGCCGTTCGTGTAGTCGCTGTAGTCGACGTCGAGGCACCGGCCCGACAGCTGGTTGACGATCGAGCCGCGATCGCCGCGCGCCCACTTCTGATCGGCGGCCCCCGAGCACGCGGCCGTCAGGATCGGGGTGTGGTTCGCCGTCTGGCCGGGCGGCGTCTGCATGCAGAGGCCGTTGACGATGAGGGACCCGTCCGCGTTGAGGACCCAGGACTGATTGGAGCCTCCCGTGCAGTCCCAGATCTGCACGGTGCCCGTCGGGCCGTCGTTGTCGACGCATTTCATGGTCTCGGGATCTGCGGGTCCGCTCCGCGGGACTTGAGACAGCGCAGAGACGATCGCATCGGCAGGCGATCGCCCTTCCGGGGAGGGGCGCCACGCAGAACGCAGCGGCGAAAACGAAAGACTGTTCAGCTGGACGGTGCCGCCTGCCGCCGTCAGCGACATCCCCAGATCGCCGGGCGCCGAGCTGAAGTCGACATTGTCGCTGATGACGGCTCTGCCGTCGCCGCCGTAGACCTCGAGCTGGCCGCGGTCCACCAGAATTCGGAGGGTGACGCTTCCGCCCACGGACGGCAGCGGGGTCGCGAACGTCGGATGCGTGCTGCCGGCGGTGTTATCGACGGTCAGCAGTTGCTGTGCAAGATCGTAGGTGACGGTCGCCTGACGGGAGCCGTCCGTGCGCCGGTGGAGCGCGAAGGAGACGGACTGCGCGGTCGCGCCGGTGGTGGAGAAGGCTGCCCGGAGCTCGTACGTGTCGCCGGTCGTCGCGGCCAGCGGGTCGGAGGCCGGGTCGGATGAGATCGTCGACGACGGCCACGACTGCGTGCTGGATCGCAGGGCCGCTATCTCGCTGACGGGATTCCGGGTCAGGCGGACGCCGTCGGGGAACGATCTGAGGCCGAGTTCGACAGGGAACGACGCGTTCCCGGTCCAGGTCGCGCCATGGTTGCCGCCTTGCCATCCCATCTGGACCACGCGGGCGGCGGGAAGCTGATTGAACGTTTGGGACGCGTACCACGTCCCGCCATAGCTCGTGTTCCCGCCATCCATGCTGAGGGGAGTGGCGGAATCCGGGACGAACATGCCGGACGGGTCGAGACCGCCCACGACATACTGGCCGCCGGCGTCCTGCAGCACCCACTTCTCCTCAGCGGTGTCGCCGTCGACGGGAAGGCGGTACAGGTCGGGGCATTCGACGAACCACCCGGCGGAGTAGTGACCCGCCTTGGTCCACGTGAGCAGGTTGGTCGAGGTGTAGAAGCTCGCCCCCTGCGAGCCGGTGAAGTCGTACAGCACGAGGATCCAGCGGTTCCCGACCGGATCCCACTGCACCTTCGGATCTCGGCTCTCCGTCGTGTCGGTCGAGATCACCTGGGCTCCGCCGTTGTACATCTGGAAGGTCCGGGCGCCGTCGACGCTGTAGGCGATGCTGACGCCATCGGTGCCGGTGAAGAGGAGGATGGGGTCGTCGGGCCCGGTCTTCAGCCCGGTGGCGTTCGCGGTGTCCACCCAGGCGGAACCGGACCAGAGCAGGCTCTGCGCTCCCTGCGGCCGGTGCACTCCGGGCTCGAGCGCGATCGGCTGCTGGGTCCAATGCACCAGGTCGGTGCTGGTGGCGTGCCCCCAGTGGATATCGTCATTCGGTCCGAGCGAATGCGGGTTGCTCTGGAAGAACAGGTGGTAGACGCCTCGGTAGTACACCGGTCCGTTGATGTCGTTCATCCACCCGTTGGGCGGACTGAAGTGGAACTGACCTCGGAGCGGCTCGGTGTAGTCGGTGGAGGCATACGGGAACTCCGGGTACGACGCCGACGTGCCTGCTCGTGCAGGCGTGTCCGCTGCGAGCGGCGCCCACAGGAGCCCAGCGCTCGCAACGGCGAGGGCGGCGACGAACGCGAGTCGCGTCCTCACGCGACCTCCTTGCCGGGTCGCGGGGGGAACGGGACGGTGCGGGGTGACGCGAAGACGGGACGGTTGCACGGGCATCTCCTTCGATGAACGAGCAGGCGCTCTGGATGGCGACCGCCCAGCCTCGTCCTCGTAGGGAGAAGGGTGAGCGGTGCCGCGAAGTACGTTGGCGCGAAAACGTTTGTCTGACCGTAATGGCGTGACGCCGCCGTGTCAACTCATCCGAGTCGCGGGCGCGATCTCGTCGAGATCTCTCAGGCCAGACCGGCGTCGTGCTCCGGAGCCACGACGTTCTCGGTCCGGGTGGAGCTGCGCCAATCGATCCGCTGCTTCAACCGCACGGTGCGATGGCTGGTCGAGGGCTTCTCGAGCCGGTCGATCAGGAGTCCCACGGCGGTTCTCCCCATCTCGAAGGCCGGCTGCCGCACCGTCGTGATCTGCGGCTCGAAGAGGTCCGAATTGTCGAAGCCGTCGAACGCGGCGAACGCGAGATCCTCCGGTATGCGAAGACCCTCGGCGGCGAGTGCCCGAAGCGCGACGGCGGCGAGAGGGGTGCTCGATGCGATCACAGCGGTCGGCCGGGAGAGCGTGAGGGCCTTCCGCACGGCCTCGATGTCGGGGACCGGGCGTGGCGATCCTTCGTCTGAACTGAGGATGTGCTGGTCCTCGGTTCGGAGTCCTCCGGCCGCGACGGCTTCCGTGAAGCCGTCGTGACGCTCGCGCAGCGTCGGCACCCGGAGGTCGCCCGCCACCACCAGGAATCGCGCATGGCCCTGCGAGATCAGCTGCGAGGCGAGCGCGTACATGGTCTCGCGGTTGTTCGCGCCGACCTGGTCGAAGTCGAGTTCTGGATACACCCGGTCCAGGAGGACGGTCGGAGCCTTCTCGCCCTGCAGCTCCTCCAGCAGGCCACGATCCGAGATCGCCGCGCTCGCGAGCACCAGGCCGTCCACGCGCCGATTCAGGAGTGCTTGGACTGCGCGCTTCTCCCGGTCGCTGTCCTCCGCCGAGTTCGCAAGGATGAGGGTCAGGCCGTGTTCGGCCGCTGCGGACTCCACGCCGTGGATCATCTCCGCGAATGCGGGCTCGCCGACATCGGAGAGGACGAGCCCGATGCTGTCGGACCTCGAGCGTCTCATCGCCCGGGCGAGGGTGTCCTGCCGGTATCCCGTCGCCTCGATGGCATCGAGGACGCGCTTCCTGGTCGCCTGCTCCACGTGGCGCGTTCCGTTGATGACGTGCGAGACCGTCGAAACCGACACCCGCGCTTGGCGGGCGACGTCGATCATGGTCGCCATGGAACCCCCGGAGAGTGCTTGCGCAAGAAACGTATCACCCGGGCACCCCGGAAGGGCGTCGTCACGCCTGCCGGACTGTTGCGCGGGGTGCCTTATGCCCCTAGCATGCTCAAGCAAACGTTTCGATACGTCAGCCAGCTGACGGGAGAAGCGTTCAGGGACAGGAACAAAGGAGTTGCCGTGTTCGCAAACCTCACCGGGTGGCATGCGCTGATCGTCGTCGCCGTCGTGGTCCTGCTCTTCGGGGCGACGAGACTCCCCGCACTCGCCCGAGGCGTGGGCCAGTCGGTGAGGATCCTCCAGAAGGAGGTGCGGGGAGGGCACCGCGACGGCGAGCCCCTCCCGGACGATCGCGACGACGACTGATCCGCTCGTCTTCCCACCTCGCCAGGCGATCGCACGCCTCCGCACACCGGACGACTTTAGCCGTCGCCTCCACCCGGCCGCCTACCGCGCCCGGGCCGTCCGGCCTCCGAACAGGAGCCGTGCGATCACGACCAGCGACACGACGATCGCGATCGCCGAACCGGCGATCGCGACGACCAGCAGGACGCGCACGAGCACCTCCCAGCCGCCTCCCTGGGCACCGAAGTCGAACGGGAAGACGTCCCACACGACAATGGCCGCGATCAGGCCGATCACCGTGGTCACCAGGTCGCCCACCGCCTTCAGCAGACGCCGGTCGAAGATCAGATTCAGGAGGTTCACCACGATCCCCGCGATGAAGGCGGCGTCGATCCAGGGGACCACGGCGGCAGCCGCCGGGGTCAGGATGCCGAGAGCATGCCAGCCCGGCCAGACCTGGACGAGGAAGAGCAGCAGCGCGTCGACCAGGATCGCGATCGCATAGCCCGCGCGGCGCGACGCGGACGATTGCCCGCGGCGGCGGCCGACCTGGGGGATCGCGTCGGAGTGGTCGGCTGTCACGTCATCCGCCTTCGGTCAGGGGGCCCGGTGCCTCGTCAGCCGCGCGGGACGCGGCGGCGGTAGTAGTCCCGCCACACCAGCTTGTGCAGGGGGATCCAGCGCGGGATGGTGCGCAGGCCGGGGATGAAGGGCAGAAGGGCCAGCACAAGTGTGAGGAGTCCCAAGATGAGGACGATCACGAGGTCGGCGTTCGGGGCCGACGAGAACGGCGGCAGCTGGTAGAACAGCGAGAACAGCCAGAGCCACGACTGACCCGGTGTGTTCCCGGTCTCGTTCATCATCCCCCACTGGTCTCCGGTGAGGTGCTGGTCGGCGGCGAGGTTCTGGAAGTACTGGCCGTCGCCGAGGAAGAGGATGGCGGAGGTCCGGTTCAGTCCCGACGATCCGTCGCGGTTCGCCAGCGCGCCGTCGAGCGCGCCGCTGCGCGCCATCCGGGAGAGGTTCCCGATGAGGTCGGGAACGGGGCCGTAGGCGAGTCGGGCCTGCGGCAGGGCGGCGCCCTTGTCCGCCCCCAGTGCCTTGCTGTAGGCGTCGATCCAGGCGGCCTTCTGCGCCGGGGTCGCGGTGTTCCACCGTCGGATCGCCGGCGTCGGTCCCGGCATGGTCTCCAGCGGCCCCAGCACGAACGCCCGCGCGGTGTCGACGGGCAGCCGGACGCCGGAGAGGCTCTGCAGGTCGAGCGGGCCGAGCGTCTGGGTGGCGTCCGGGGTGTGGTTGTACGGCGGCCCGTACTGCGCGGTGTCGCTCGTGCCGCCCAGCTCGGCCGTCGCCGTGGTGGCGAAGTCGACGGGTGCGCTGGTCGCCCACGAGCGGAAGGTCACGCTGGGCTCGTCGGGCGAGCCGAAGACGGCGGCGAGTCCGAGTGTGGCGAGGGCGACCACGACGAACCCGATCGTGACCTCCTTGATCAGGTCGTAGGTCCGGGTCCGTCCTGCCCACGGACGGCTGATCAGGTCGCCCCGCGCTTTCCAGGTGAGGCTCGGCCGTTGCTTGTCGCCGTTCATCGCGTCCGCCCCGATCCGTCATCCGGGTGCGCGACCTGGTCATCCGTCTCGTCGGCGTCGATCGGAGGGACCACACCGTGGACGCGCACGAGCAGCACATGGAGGGCGACGATGATGCCCACACCCAGCGGAAGCAGGGCGATGTGCCAGGTGAACATCTGGCCGAGATCCGCGACGTTGAACCAGGCGCCGATGCCGACGGCGTTGAGGGCGTCCTTGCCCTCGAACGCGATCCACTGGGCGTCGAAGTTCGTCTGCAGCAGGTAGCCGGTGAAGGCGGCCGCGATCGAGACGGCGAACGCGATCACGCCGGTGATCCAGGTCAGCACGCGGCCGCCTCGCCAGGCGGCCATCCAGTACTTGCCCCACAGGTGGACGACCATGAGCAGGAAGAACAGCTCGACGCTCCACAGGTGCACGCTGTTGGTGAAGTGGCCGAGCGCCGAGGCGTGATACCAGGAGGGCCCGTTCAGGCTGAGCACCAACCCGGAGAGGATGACGACCGCGAACGCAGCGAGAGCTCCCATCCCGAAGACGTAGATCCAGGAGGCGACGTAGCTGGGCTGCTCCTGCGGCAGCAGCTTGGCGGGCGGGAGTCTCCGCAGGAGCCAGCGGCGGAGTCGGCCCGTCCAGGTGTAATACTCCTCCGCGCCCGCGCCCGCGCCCGGCTCGGGTGCCGCCGGCGGCGTCTGTGCCGACTCCGCCGTGCGCTCGTCGGGCGGGCGCGTCCGTTCGGTGGTCATCGCCGCCTCCGTGGCGCCGGGAACGGGAGGACGAGAGCCAGCACGAACAGCACGATCATGACGGCGATCACGATCGCGTTGCCGAGCTGGATGGCGACCGGCCCCCAACCGAGGTAGATGCCGGGTGCGGCTGCGATGGATTCCACGTCGACCTCCTTCGTCGCAGTCAGGATCCCTCCGGGCCGAGGGCGGTCGCAGGGGCGAAGGTCCCTCGTGCTCCAGCCTCAGACGGCAACGGCGTGCCCGCTGTTCCGGTCGACCCAGGGGCCCCGCGACCTGGACCGACACGCGCCTCGACCGCGCAGGACACCGGCCCGGCAGGGTAGGTTCCGCTCATGGAACCCGCCTCGTTCGAGCAGGCGTCGTCTTTGCTGGTGGGCGCTCGCGAGTGGCTGGGAGAGCACGTGGCGGGCGGGTGGTCCCTCCGCCACGGGGACCAGGTGGCCTCCGTCACCGGCCTCGCCGCAGCCACGATGAACGGGGTGTGGTCCGCACGGCCCGATCCTGAACGGCTGCCGCAGCTGCTGTCGGCTGTTCGGGATGCCGGTCTGCCGTACTGCGCGCAGTTCGTGTCGGGTTCGGCGGAGGGCCGGGGTGCGGCGGCCGGCGCCGGGCTGGTCCGCGACGAGGACATGCCCCTGATGTACACCGCAGCGCGCCCTGATCCGGTGACGGTGACCGGCCTGCGAATCCGGAGGCTCGGGCCCGCCGACGTCGGCCTCCACGCCGAGATCGCCGCGGCGGGTTTCGGGGCGCCGCCCGCGTTGTTCTCGCCGATCACCCGGCTCGGCTCGGCGGAGGGGTCCGCGCTCAGGTTCTATGTCGCCGAGCTGGACGGCGAGCCGGTCGCCACCGGCCTCGGCCTGATTCTCGAAGAGCACGTCGGCGTCTTCAACATCGCCACACCGCCCGAGCACCGGCGGAAGGGATACGGCTCGGCCGTTACCGCCCGGATCGTCGAGGATGCGCTGGTCGAAGGCGCCAGGGGCGCCTGGTTGCAGTCCAGCCCGGAGGGTCATGCGGTGTACCGGCGGCTCGGCTTCGCCGATGTCGGCGCGTGGGAGTGCTGGGTCAGCCCGTCGGCGGAGTCCGATCCCGACGCCTGAGGTCAGCGCCGGACGAGCCTGCGCACCGCGCCGCGGACGAGCATAAGCACGACGATGAGCAGCGTCACCTGGAAGAAGCCGCCGAGGTGGACCGCGTCCCCGAAGACCAGGTCGACCAGCTCGAGCACGACGAGCTTGCTGCCGGGGAGGACGAGGATCAGCACGACGACGTTGACGACACGCACAGCGGTCCGGCGGCTGCGCCGGATCCGCCCGACGACCCGCTTCTTAACCGCGAGGACGACCTCGAGCACGAGCTTCAGCAGGACGGCAGTGAGCAGGGCGACGAGGAAGCTCTCCGAGATCACCGCGGGGAACACCTGGATGAAGATCCCGAGGACGATCAGGTAGCTGAACACATCGACGAGGTCGACGGCGCGAACGCCTCTCCACGTCCGACCGAGGGGACGCCCGTCCGGATCCATGCGCTCATGATCGCAGAATGCGAGCGATGGATGCTGCCGCGCACATCCGGGGTGCAGAATGCGGTTATGGCTGATCCGATCCTTCTCGTCACCGGCACGTCGTCCGGCATCGGTCTCGCGACGGCGGTCGAGGCCGCGCGCCGCGGCTTCCGCGTCGTCGCGACGATGCGCGACCCGGAGAAGTCGGGGCCGCTGCGGGAGGCCGCTGCGGCAGCGGGCGTCGAGGTGGACGTCCAGCCGCTGGATGTCACGGATCAGGAGTCGATCGACGCCTGTCTCGCGTACGTTCGCTCGACCTATGGAGGCCTCGACGGCCTGGTCAACAACGCGGGCGCGGGCCACCTCGGGACGATCGAGGTCGAGTCGGTCGCCGCGGTGCGGGCGGTGATGGAGGTCAACTTCTTCGGCGTCGTCGCGACGACGAAGGCCGCCCTGCCGCTCCTGCGCGAGCGTGGCGGCCGGCTGCTCACCGTCAGCAGCGTCGGCGGGGTGGTGGGCCAGCCCTTCAACGAGGCCTACTGCGCCGCGAAGTTCGCGGTCGAGGGCTTCATGGAGTCGCTGACGCCCGTCGCGGCTCCACTCGGCGTGCGCGTGACCGTCGTGGAGCCCGGCGCCGTGCGCACCGAGTTCGTGGCCTCGGTGCAGGCGCAGGAGGCGCTGCCGGTGGCGGGGACGCCGTACGCTCCGCTGCTCGACGCCTACCTCGCCCGCACCGCGGCGGCGTTCGACCCGTCCGCAGCGCAGACGGCGGACGGCGTCGCGGAGGTCATCGTCGCGACGCTCCTCGACCCGGAGCCGGCGGCGCGCGTCCAGACATCGGAGGCCGCCCGCCGGTTCGCCGGCGTCAAGCTGAGCGACCTCGACGGAGCGCACGTCCAGCATGTGACGGCGCACTGGGTCGCCGGCGACTGAGACGTCCGCGCCCTCCTCCGCCTCGGCGGCCCCTGCTTGCGTCGGATCGAATGCGTTCGAATCCCCTGCAGGGCTGCCCTCTGTCGGAGATCCGAACGGCTGGGGGCCGAATCCCCGACGTTGCGCCAGACGAGCGCTACGCTGACCGGCCGCTGCGGCGCGCCCCTCCCGCGGCGGCGGGGACGGTGACGCGGGTCAGGCGCAGCGCGGCCAGCGGGCACAGCCGCACGGCTTCCTCGGCATCCTCGAGCTCGTCCTCCCGCAGCGGTGCGTCCGTCCGGCGCTCCGGCAGGCCGCGCGTCGCGACGGGGTAGCCCCAGTCGTCGCGGGTGAGCGCGCGCTCCAGGATCTCGGTGCAGAGGCCGCGGCCGTCGCAGCGGGTCCAGTCGATGTGCAGGGCGTGGGTGCTCGTGGATGTGCTCATCACGGCCTCCTCGTGCACCGGCCGCCGGCGTGGGCGCGCACGTCGCGGGCGAAGACGTCCAGCGCGCTGCGGATGAGCCGCACCGTGCCGTCCGGGTGGTGGCAGGCGCCGCGTCCGACGATCAGGCCGGACACACGCCGGAGCTCCGCAGCGCTCTCCGCGGCGGCCTGGCCGCGGGCGAGTGCGGTGAAGCGGGTCGCCAGAGTGGGCAGCCCGAACATGCACGGTCCGCACTGGCCCGCGGTCTGGCCGGCCAGGTACTCGACGATGTCGGCCGTGGCCCGGAGGCCGCAACGCTGGTCGGAGAGCACGTGGACGATGCCCGCCCCGGGCTGCGCGCCGAACGGCTCCAGGCCCGACGGAGTCAGCGGCGTCCCGAACGACGACGCCGGCACCCAGGCGCCGTGGTACCCGCCGATCAGGGCCGCGGAGGCGGACCCCGGCTGCAGGCCGGCCGCCCGCAGCACGCTGTCGAGCGTGGCGTCGGTGGCGATCTCGAACACGCCCGTCCGCGGGATGTCGCCGCTGAGGGTGATCAGGCGCGTCCCCGGGTCCTCGGGCGAGCCGACCGAGCGGAACCAGGCGCCGCCGAAGCGGGCGATCAGCCCGAGGTGCGCCATGGTCTCGACGTTGTGCACGAGTGTCGGACGGCCGCGCAGCCCGGACTCGGAGAGCCGCACGGTGCGGTCGATCGGCCGCGGGTCGTCGTTCTCGATGGCGTTCACGACCGCGCTGGCCTCACCGGCGATGAAGCTGTCCGCCGCCTCCACCACCTCGATGCCGCGGGCGTCGGCGCGCTCGCCGATGGCCCGCTCGACGGCCGCGAGGGATCCGGACCCGACGTAGAGGAGCACGTTGCGGGCGCCGAGGGTGCGCGCAGCGGTCAGCATCCCGTCGATCACGAGGTGCGGCGCGTTCTGCAGCAGCACCTCGTCCTTCCAGCTGAGCGGCTCGCCCTCCGAGCCGTTCGCGATCAGGATCGGCGCGCGCCCGCGCCGCCGGCCTGCCGCCGCCTCGCCGGTTGCTGCGAGCTTGCGCCAGGCGGGGAATCCCGCACCGCCGCGGCCGGTGAGGCCGGAGGCCTCGAGCTGGGCCAGCAGGGCGCCGGGGTCGCGAAGCGGCAGCGGCCCGAACGTGCGCAGGTGCGCTTCGTGGTCGGCCTCGGCGCCCGCGGCGAGGACCCGCTGGGTGCCGGCCGGGGCCTGGACGATGGGGGCCGTCCCCGGCTCCGAGGTCATGGTCATCGTGTCTCCTCCCGGTAGACGTCGGCGATGCGTCTCGTCTGCGCATGCTCGAGGAACCCGGCCGACGCCCGCCAGATCACCGCGGCGAGCACGAGCAGGGCGGAGCCGGCAGCGAGCAGCAGGAACCATCCGCTCGTCCCGTTGGTGCCGTTGCCGATCGCGTGCACGACGGCGATCGGCCACATGGCGTACGTGAACCAGTGGACGAAGCGGAACGCGCGCTGCCCGATCCTGCGCCGCAGGAGGCCCGTGATGACGATCGCGGCGACAAGGTCGAAGGCCACCGTGCCCAGCCCCTGCCAGAACGGCTTGAAGGAGCCGACGAACGGCACGACGACATCGATCGGGTTCAGCTTCGCGAAGGAGTCGAACATCAGCGTGCCGACATGGAGCACGAGGAAGACGACCGCCAGCAGCGACACGTTCCGGTGGACGAGCGAGACCGAGAACCGCGGCATCCCGGGGAGCGGCCTCCCGGACCGGGTGACGATCCCGAGCAGCACCGTGACCGTGAAGAGGATGAGCGCGATCACGCCGCTCGCGCGCCCGAAGGCCCACAGCATCTCGTTCATCGCGCACCTCCTGGCTGCTGCGCATCCGTTGCGGGCCAGGCGCCCGTGACGACGACGCGCCCCTGCAGGTCGACGAGGCGCGCGGCCGCGCCCTGCTCGGCGAGCCACCGGGGTGCGCCGTGCCCGCGGACGATCGCGGCGGTGCTCAGGGCGTTCGCCTCGACGCAGTCGGCCGCGGCGACCGTCGCCGACCGCCAGACCGGTACGACGGGCGCTCCCGAGGCGGGGTCGAGGATGTGCTGGTGGATGCGTCCCTCGTGCCGCCAGCGGCGCTTCTGCGTGCTGGAGGTCGCGATGGCGCTGCCGTCGGGCAGGAACACCTGCTGCGACGGGTCGGCGGGCACGTCCTGCACGAGCACTTCCCACCCGCCGGTGGCCGTCGTACCGGCCGTCGCGATGTCGCCGCCGAGGGACACCAGCGCGCCGGTGCCCAGCTCGCACGCGATCTGGGCGGCGACGAGGTCGGCGGCGTACGCCTTGGCGGTCGCGCCCAGGTCGAGGCGCAGCCCTGCCGGAACGGTCAGGGTGCGCCCGTCGAGGCGGACGGAGCGCCAGCCGGGGGAGCGGCGGGTCACGGAGACGGTGAACGGTGCGGATCGGCCGGCGTCGGAGGCGCCGGCCGGGGCGTCCAGTTCGCTGAGGTCGCGGTCGTAGCCCCAGCGCGCGAGCTCCCGGCCAAGAGTCGGGTCGACGCTCCCGCCGGTCCGCTCGGCGACCCGCAACGCCGTGGCGACGAGGTCGGCGAGAAGCGGGGACACCTCCACACCGCGTGCCGTCTTCTCGCCCCCGAGGCGGGAGAGCTCGGACGCCGGGTCGAAGCGGTCGCAGGCCGCGCCGACGGCCGCCAGGACCTCGTCCGCGATCGCACGGGCGGCGTCGACGACATCGCCGCGCTCGACGACGAGGGAGGCGTCCGTGCTCCACACGCGCCAGTCGGAACGCGCGGACGTGAGCTCAGGAGCCGGAGGATGTGCCACTGCTCTGCCCTCCCTGGCTCGGGGCGACCGGCGCGGGGGCCTGCGGAGCGGCCGGGGCCGGAGCGGCCGGCGCCTGCTGCTCGTCGTCGCCTTCCGTCGACGGATCGGACGGCTGGGACGACTCCGAGGAGCTTCCCGACGACGTCCCGGAGGAGGGGGTGGTCGTGGAGGGCGTGGTCGACGATGCCGTGTGGGTGCTGCCGAGCAGCGCACCCGACATGACCGCCGTGACCGCCAGGCTTCCTGCGCCGATCAGCCCGGTCAGCCAGCCGGCGATGCGCTTGCCGCGTTCGAGTGCCGCCATGGTGTGCCTCCGTTTCGAATCACCTGCCTCCAGGTTCGTCGCGGATTCTTGGCGGATTCTTACGTGGCGTGGGTGAACGCTGGCAAAGCCCTTTGGGATTCCTCGCTCGGCGGGAGCCGGGTCTCCTGCTCGCAGGCTGGTACCGTCCATGGTGTGAGCGACTTCGCCATGGATGCGAGCCTCGCCGAACCCGCGAGGCGATCGTGGTTCTCGACGAGATTTCCCTGGTGGGGCTGGGCGGTCGCGCTCGTCCTGATCTTCGCGACGTCGATCCTCGGCGTGGAGTTCGCTCCGACGCACAGCTCCGTCGCCGTCTGGTGGCCTGCCGCCGGGTTGTCCGTCCTGCTGGTGCTGGTCGTCCGGACGCGGCGGGAACAGGTGTGGGCGCTCGGAGCGATCCTGCTGACCACCGCGCTCGCGAACGTCGTCGCCGGGCGTCCGCCTCTGGTCGCCGCCGCATTCGGAGTGGCCAACGCGCTGGAGGCGCTCGTCGTTCTCGCTGTACTGCTCTCGCTGGGAAGAGGCGACCCGACTCTGCGCACTCTGGCCGCGGCAGCGAGATTCGTCCTCGCGGTCGTCTGCGGCGCGATCGTGATCGGTGCGCTTGCGGGCTCGACCGTCGCCGTGCTCGACGGCGTCTCCTTCTTCCCGACGGCGGCGCTGGTCGCCGCCTCGCACGCCGCAGCCGTGCTGATGATCGCCCCCTTCGGGCTGCTCCCGCCGCCGCTGCCCGTGCGGGCGACCGTGACCGAGATGGTCGTCCAGGCGGCGATCCTGGCCGGAGTGATCGGCCTGGTGTTCCATCCGTCCGTCCACCTGTCCCTCTCGTTCATCCCGTACCCGGTCCTGGCCTGGGCGTCGTTCCGGTTCCCCATCCGCGTGGTGGTGACCGAGACGCTGCTGGCGTCCGTGGCGATGCTCGGCCTCACGATCGCGGGCGGCGGACCGTACAACCTGCCCTCCCTGGACTTCGCCCAGCGCGCCGGGCTGGCGGAGGTCTTCCTGGTGACCTTCGCCGGGTTCGCCGTCGTGCTCGCGACCGCACAGTACGAGCTGCGCGCGTCGAACCGCCGGCTCGTCGCGACCTCCCGCCTGCTCTCGGGCAGTCTCGTCGAAGCCGCGGTCGGCCTCCTGATCGCCGAGCGCTCGGAGACCGGGTCCCTTTGCATCGTCTGGTCTAACCGCACGGCGGCGGAGCTCCTCCCTTCCGACGGCGGCACCCTCTGGGACGGGCCCATCGCCGACGCGGCGAGAGCCGCCCTCGCCGGTGCCGGATCCGTGACCCTGCCCTCGGGGGAGAGGACCCTCACCGTCGCCGCCAACCCGATACCCGACGAGGCGGACCGGTTCGCGGTTCAGCTCGTCGATGTCACCGAGACGCTCCGTCTGCAGGCGGCCACGCTCGCTGCGCAACAGGCGCAGGAGGCCGCCCACTCGACGCGCATCGACCTCGAACGCCAGCGGGGCGACTTCGTCGCGACGACGAGCCACGAGCTGCGGACCCCCATCACGAGCATCATCGGCTTCTGCGAGCTGCTCGCCGACGGCGACTCGCTCGGAAGCGAGGAGCGCTCCTGGATCGAGGTGATCGGCCGGAACGCCGCGCGGCTCGGGTCCCTGGTCGAGGACCTGCTGACCCTGAGCGCAGCGGACGGAAAGTCGGAGGGCGGCGCTCGGCAGGACGTCGATCTGGACGCGCAGATCGACCAGACCATCGGCGAGCTGAGCGTCGTCGCCGCCAAGAAGCGGATCGCCCTCAGGGTGGACGGGCGGGCGGGGGTCGCCGTGGCCGATGCCGCCGACGTCGGACGGATCCTGACGAACCTCCTCTCCAACGCCGTCAAGTTCACCCCGGAGGGCGGCACGGTGACCGTCTCCGCGTCCGCCTCCGGAACGACGGCGACCATCGTGGTGTCGGACACCGGACCGGGCATGAGCGAGGACGAGCTGGCGCACGCGTTCGACCGCTTCTACCGCGCCCCCGGCATGGAACGAGCGGCCGTCCCGGGCACCGGCCTGGGGCTGGCGATCGTCGCCGCCCTCGTCGAGCGCAACCAGGGCTCGGTCCGCCTGGCCTCCGGACCCGGCGGAGGCACGCGGGCGACCGTCGAGCTGATGCGCACGACCTGACCGAGGCGAGCGGGTGCCTGCTCGGACCCGCCGGGCGCGTTCACCTGCCGCGGGCGGGGGACCTTCGGCCCGCGCCGGCGGCCGCCGCCGGTCGTACCGTTGCGGCGTCGGATGTGAGGGAGGAGAAAATCATGTCAACGAAACCGACGACGGTCGCCGTCGCCACCTACGCCTCGAGGGATGCCGCGGTCGAGGACTACGAGATCATCCGGGGCGCCAAGCATCAGGGCGAGCTGGACCATCTCGCCATCGCCGTCATCGCCAAGGACGATGAGGGCAAGCTGGTCGTGGACCGCCACGACTCCACCGCCAAGCACTTCGCGTGGGGAGGCGCCATCATCGGCGCGTCGCTCGTGGTGCTCGTGCCGCCGCTCGGGATCACCACCCTGGCCGCGGCCGGCGCGGGTGCCGGGGCGGTCGCCGGCGCCGGCGCGCTCGCCGGTGCGGGCGGGCTCATCGGTCACTTCTACCGGAACATCCCCAAGGAGACCGTGGAGGAGATGGGCAAGACGTTGTCGTCCGGACAGGCCGGCCTTCTCATCGTCGCCGTGGACCCCAAGGGGCTGGATGTCGGGGCGCTTCTCACGAATGCGGAGAAGAAGATCGTCAAGACGGGGGTGACGGACGAGAAGGACGCGGAGAACGACGCCCTCGAGTCCGCCTTCGAGGAGCTGAGCGACACCAGCGCTGCTGCTCCCAGCGGAGTGACTGCCTCCGCATAGCAAGCGGTGAGAACACCCATCGCCGGGACATAACCGTGCGAAAGGTCACGGTTATGTCACGGCGACAGGGTTGCTGGCATGTCTCAGCCAACGACCCTCGCCCTCGACATCGTCGTGCCCGTGTACAACGAGCAGGCGACGCTCGAGACATCCGTCCGCCGGCTGCACCGCTACCTGACCGGCGCGGTGCAGGAGAGCTGGCGGATCACGATCGCCGACAACGCCAGCACCGACGCGACGCCGGCGCTCGCTGACGCGCTCGCCGCGGAGCTGGAGCACGTCGTCGCCGTGCACCTGCCGCTGAAGGGCCGCGGTCGAGCCCTCAAGGCGGTGTGGGGCTCCTCTCCCGCCGAGGTGCTCGTCTACCTCGACGAGGACCTCTCCACCGACCTCGCCGCGCTGCCGCCGCTCGTGGCGCCGCTCCTCTCCGGCCACTCCGATCTGGCGATCGGAACGCGTCTCGGGAGGACATCGCGGGTCACCCGCGGCGGCAAGCGCGAGTTCATCTCCCGCAGCTACAACCTGCTGCTGCGCCGCACGATGGCGGTCGGCTTCTCCGACGCGCAGTGCGGCTTCAAGGCCATCCGCCGGGAGGTGGCGCAACGGCTGCTCCCCCTCGTCGAGGACGACGGCTGGTTCTTCGACACGGAGCTGCTGATCCTCGCCGAGAGGGCGGGGTTGCGCATCCACGAGATCCCGGTCGACTGGGTCGACGACCCGCACAGCTCGGTCGACATCGTGCGCACCGCCCGCGAGGACCTCAAGGGGATGGTGCGCGTCGGGACCAACATCGCGCGCAGCCGCATCCCGCTGGAGGCGGTGTACGCGGAGCTCGGGCGCCGCCCATTCGCGCCGCCGTCACCTCCCAGCTTCGTCGGCCAGGTGGTGCGCTTCGCGATCGTCGGCGTGCTCTCCACCGCGGCCTACGGCCTGCTCTACCTGCTGCTGTCCGGTGTCCTCGGCGGCCAGGCCGCCAACTTCACCGCACTGCTGCTGACCGCCGTCGCCAACACCTGGGCCAACCGGCGCTTCACCTTCGGCGTGCGCGGGAAGCCCGGGATGGTGCGGCACCAGTTCCAGGGCCTCATCGTCTTCGGGATCGCCTGGGCACTGACGAGCGGCTCGCTTGCCGTGCTCCACGCGACCGCGCCCGGTGCATCCACCCGGGTCGAACTCATCGTGCTGACCGCCGCCAACCTGTTCGCCACGCTGCTGCGCTTCGTGCTGCTGCGGCTCTGGGTCTTCCGGGCCGGCCGCGGGCGAACCACTCCGCCGCATCCCGCTGACGCCGACCGACCCTCCGACCCCGCCCGCGTGCTCGTCCCGACCGAAACGGAGCAGTGACCATGTCTCTCACCACCGCATCCACGCCGACCACCGCGCCAGACGCCTCGGCGGCTCCCGCCGGAGCCACGGCCCAGCCGCTGAGCGGCCGCCTCCGCTCCGGCCTCCGCCGGTTCGTTCGCGGGCGGGAGGACGCCGCGGCCTGGGAGCGCCCGGCGCTGCTCGGCCTCCTCGCCGTCACCGCCCTCCTCTACCTCTGGGACCTCGCCGCCAGCGGCTGGGCCAACTCGTTCTACTCCGCCGCCGTGCAGGCCGGCTCGGTGAACGGGGAGGCCTTCTTCTACGGCTCCAGCGACGCCGCCAACTCGATCACGGTCGACAAGCCGCCGGCGAGCCTGTGGATCATGGCCCTGTCGGTGCGGCTGTTCGGCCTCAGCTCGTGGAGCATCCTCGTGCCGGAGGCGCTGATGGGCGTCGCGACCGTGTGGCTCGTCTATCTGACCGTGCGGCGCACCTTCTCCGCTCGCACCTCGCTGCTCGCCGGAGGCGTCCTGGCCCTGACGCCGGTGGCCGCGCTGATGTTCCGGTTCAACAACCCGGACGCGCTGCTCGTGCTGCTGCTCACCCTCGCGACCTACCTGACCCTGCGGGGTATCGAGTCGGGCCGCATCCGCTGGGTGATCTGGGCCGGCGTCGCGGTCGGCTTCGGCTTCCTCACCAAGCAGCTGCAGGCCTTCCTCATCCTCCCGGTGCTGGCGGGGGTGTACCTCGCCGCGGCACGCGTGTCGTGGGCGAAGCGCTTCGGTCACCTGTTCGCGGCGCTGGGCGCCGTGGTCGTCGCGGCCGGATGGTGGGTGGCGGTGGTCGAGCTCGTCCCGGCCTCGATGCGGCCGTACGTCGGCGGCTCGCAGACGAACAGCTTCCTGGAGCTGACCTTCGGGTACAACGGGCTCGGGCGGCTCACGGGGAACGAGACCGGCAGCGTCACCGGCGGAGGCGGTGGCGGAGGTGCGGCAGGAGGCGGGATGTGGGGCTCGACGGGCATCCTCCGGCTGTTCGAGAACGAGATCGGCGGACAGATCACGTGGCTCCTGCCGGCCGCGCTCGTCCTCTTCGTCGTCGCCCTGGTGCTGGGCCGGAAGCTCGCCCGCACTGACGCCCGCCGGGCCACGCTCCTGCTGTTCGGAGGCTGGCTGATCGTCACCGCCCTCGCGTTCAGCTTCATGGCCGGGATCTTCCACGCCTACTACACGGTGGCTCTGGCTCCCGCGCTCGCCGGAGTGGTGGCGATCGGCGCTTCGGCCGTCTGGGCGTCCCGTGAGACGCTCTGGGTCCGCATCCTCTCCGCCGTGACGATGCTCGGCACCGCGGTCTGGGCCTGGGTACTGCTCGACCGTGCGACCGGGTGGCTGCCGTGGCTGAAGGTCGTGGTCCTCATCGTCGCGCTCGCGGCATCCGTGCTGCTGCTCCTTCCCCCGCGCAGCCGGGTGCTGTCGGGCGCGACCATCGCCGTGACTCTGGTCGGGGCGCTGCTGGCGCCGACGGCGTACACCCTGCAGACGGTGACGACCGGGCATACCGGCTCGATCGTCACGGCGGGACCGACCGTGTCGGGCGCGATGGGCGGATTCGGGGGCGGGAGGCCGCGCCAGGGCGGCTTCGGCGGTGCGCCGAACGGCGCCCAGGGCGCGCCGCCGGCCGGCGGAATCCCGGGCGGCGCGACGGGTGGAGCGCCCGGCGGCAGCACAAACGGCGGCGGCAGCCGCGGCGGGATGGGCGGCCTCCTCGACTCCGGCACCGTGAGCTCCCAGCTCAGCAGCCTCCTGAAGGCCGACGCCTCGAAGTACACGTGGGTCGCGGCAGCGGTCGGCTCCAACTCGGCCGCCGGCTACCAGTTGGCGACGCAGGAGGCCGTGATGCCGATCGGAGGCTTCAACGGCTCCGACCCGTCGCCCACGCTCGCGCAGTTCAAGCAGTATGTCGCCGAGGGGAAGATCCACTACTTCATCTCGGGCGGTGTCGGCCGGTCGAACGGCGGCAGCGACGCGTCCAGTCAGATCG
Source organism: Leifsonia sp. C5G2 (assembly GCF_013359685.1). Taxonomy (GTDB): domain Bacteria; phylum Actinomycetota; class Actinomycetes; order Actinomycetales; family Microbacteriaceae; genus Leifsonia. The sequence continues at coordinate 489,758 of NZ_JABFMV010000001.1, read as the reverse complement.
CGAGCTGGGTGGAGGAGAACTTCACGGCGACCACCGTCGGAGGGGTCACCCTCCACGACCTGACGGAGTGAGATCGGAGGAGTTCTCCCGGTCCGACCGCAGCGCCGCGCGCGCTGCGGTCGCGACGTCCGCCGCGGACGGCCTGTCCGACGCGTCGGCGAGGGTCATCGACCGGAGGAGAGTGCGCCAGGGCTCGGGGACGCTGTCGGGCAATTCCGGATCCCGGTCCAGCCGGGCCAGTGCCGACTCCACGGGCGACCCAGGGAACGCCACCGTCCTCGTGAAGCACTCCAGCAGCACGAGGCCGAGCGAGTAGATGTCCGACGCCGGTGTCAGTGCGACGCCGCGCACCTGCTCGGGGCTCAGGTAGGCGGCGGTGCCGAACGTCTCCTCCGTGAACTCCTGCGGCTGTGTGGCGTCGATGGCGAGTCCGAAGTCCGTCAGCCGGGCCCGGGGACGCGAGAACCGGGTGCGGTAGTCGACGATCATGATGTTCGACGGCGTCACGTCGCGATGGATGACACCGCGCGCGTGCACGTATTCGAGCGTCTCCGCGACCTCGAACGCGACCTCGCCGATCCGCCGGGTCGACAGCGGGCCCGCTTCCAGCAGGCCGCGGAGGGTGTCGCCCTCTACCAGTTCGACGATGAGGAACGGTCGCGGGTCCTGCGGAGAGGAGTCGTCGACCCCGGCGTCGAGGATCGACACCACACCGTGATGGCGGAGGCCGGCGAGCACGCCGACCTCGGCCCGGAACCGCGCGACATCGCCGTGGCTGCCGGAGGAGAACAGCTTGACCGCGACGTCCCGTCCGAGGTTCTCGTCGCGGGCGCGGAACACCATCGACGATCCGCCGCGTGCGAGCAGCCGCTCGGGCCGATACCTGCCGAGCAGCAGGGGGACCGGGGGCGGGGGTTTGCTCACCCCAACATCTTCCGGGTTTCCGCGAGTTCCCGCCGCCGGGTAGACGGGGGCGTGAGACCGGGGTAAGGGGTCGGTGTTCTAAGGTCAGGGGTTCGCGGCGTTTTGAACCCCATCTGCGGGGTTGTCGAAACGGTTTCAGTTTCGGTAGCATCATTTGTGTGAAGGCCCGAGAGGTTTACCCGAACGCGCCGATTGTCTTGATGGCTGTCGAGGTTCGGCATACGCAGTGCGAGCCCTTGGATCGCAGACAGGTGACTCAAATGAGCGGGTTGCTTCGCGACATCTTCCCGTTGCCAGGGGAAATTAGCGAGGTATCAGTCGAGTTTCAAGGAGCTGCCCAGCCGGTTCAGCAGGTCGTGTCCCTCCCTCGATGGACGACCAGGGACAAGCGAACTGCGCTCACGGTTCGGCAGAACGCGCTGGTACTAGAGACAACGCAATACGGTAGCTACGAGCGGGTGAAAAGCCTCTTCCATCGTGCTCTTGAGGCGAGAGCTAGCGTTGAGCGGCCTGCTGGCGTAGATCGCATTGGACTGCGCTACATCGACGAGATTCGAGTACCGCTGGCCAATAGCGGTCAGCGTCCGGACTGGAATCAGTGGATTAATTCGGCTCTGCTTGGCCCGGTCGAGGTGGAAAGCGAATTGGGTCTATCGCCCGTGGCCAACGAAGGCTTGGTCGTCTATTCGGGTGCCGAGAATACTGCACTAGTGCTGAGATACGGCGCGCAAGACCAGTACGCGGTGCAGTCGACATCCGACCTGCGGCGGCCGCTCCCACCCCCAGGGCCCCTTTTCAAGCTCGACATAGACAGCTTCTGGCAGGCCGGGGAGGAAGTTCCGGAATTTGAGGTAGGCGTCTTGCTAGAGCAGGCGGACCTTCTCCATAAACCAGTGGGCGGGGTATTTGAAAGCATGATCTCAGAGCGACTTAGAAGGGAAGTTCTTCGGAATGGCTAACTCCGGGGTTGGGAACGCTGCAGTGGCAAGTGCGCTGACTCAGAAGGGAACAGCCAGTGAATCGATTCCTGCGCCTGTTCTTACCGAAACGAGGCTTACCGCAGCTCGGCTCACGGAAGAGGTCGGTGGTAACCGAAGCGAGGCTCGTGTACTGAATCAGGACTATCAAGACCTTCATCAACGCACCCACGACGTCGAGTGGCGAACTGCAGCCGCTACTCGAGCGAAGTCGAGTGTCGCAACAATGTTGGGCGAACTTGCTGATCTGGGTTTCGCTTGGAGGGATATTGCGCGCCTGCTTGGGGTCAGCGTTCCGGCCGTTCAGAAGTGGCGTAAGGGCGAGAGAGCGTCCGGGGAAAGTCGGCAGAAATTGGCGAATCTATTGGCTGCATGCGACCTGATCGCGGGTCACTATATGGTCGATGAGATCGCATCCTGGTTCGAGATGCCCATAACGATGTCAGCTCCGCTCACGCCCATCGATTTCTACGCGAGAGAACGCGCCGACCTCGTGTTCGAATATGCCAGCGGACACACCGATCCCGAGTCGCTGCTTAGCCAGTTTGAGCCGGACTGGCGCGAGCACTATCGGTCCGAGTTCGAAGTGTTCGAAGCCGGGGATGGAAACCGATCCATTCGCATGAAGGGGTGACACTTGGGAAGAAACCTTGAAGCACCGTTCGAGGAGGGTGCGCCTCGAACGGCTTCCCTCTATCGCGCGCGCGGCGACGAGGTTTCGGCCACCCGCCCGATCTTTACGGGGGACGTTTTCGAGGGTCTCCAGCTCCCCGGCAAGACCGGAAAGGTGAAGTCACGATCTGTAATCGTGTTGCAGCATCCATGCTCAATGCGGACAAACGGGGTCGACCTTGGCTGGCAAGTGCTTGTGGCGGAGGTCTCCAGGCGGAAGGAAATATCCGAGGAGGAGTGGTCTACCGGTTACTTCAACTTGATGCCGCTGCCTGATTTGAAGCTGGCCTCTCATGCCTCCGGCCACTACGCAGCTAACTTTGACGATCTCTACGTTGTTAAACCCGGTGAACTTTCAACTAGGGTGGCGTCCCTCTCTCCATTCGGCGTGAACCTGTTGCTGCAGCGCTGGGTTCACTACAGTTCGCGCGTCGTCGTTCCGACCGACGATTTTCAGCAGCAGACTCATGCGTTCTACGAAGAAGCAGATCTTGCCGAGGAGTGGTGCGATGAAATCTCGAGCGACGACCTACGTGCAGATGCGGAGGCGTTTGTTCGGTGGTTACGCACTGATCGGGGAGGCTCGAATTACCAAGAGCAGTTGAGAGACCAGCAGTCGCACAGCATTATCAGGAAGGCGATGCGCACGCAGTTGAAGGCACTTCGCCAAGACGGCGGTGCGGGCGCAGGCGGATAGGACTGCCAGGCACGCCGCGGCGAATTGGGAACTGCTCCAGTGCGATCCTTCAGCCGTGGCGACGCGGCGCATCGTCCTGGCTAGGAGTCGCTACTCCTGATCGGCGATGACGACCTCCACGCCCGCCTCCCGCAGCAGGTCCAGCTGCGCGGGGTCGGCGCTGGAGTCGGTGATCAGCATCTCGACCTGATCGATCTCGGCCATCTGCGCCAGGGCGACGTTGCCGATCTTGGAGCCGTCGGCGACCACGACCGTGCGCTGGGCCTTCGCGACCATCGCGCGGTTGGTGCGGGCCTCGGTCTCGTCGTGGGTCGTCACCCCGGTCGCGGCGCTGATGCCGTCGGCCCCCAGGATGGCCGTGCCGACGTTGACGGCGTTGAAGGTGCTCTCCGCGAGCGCGCCGACGAGCTCCAGCGACTGCGGGCGCAGGAAGCCGCCGGTCATGATCACCCGCACGCCGGGGTAGCCGGAGAGCAGCCCGGCGATCGAGAGGGAGTTGGTCACCACGGCGATGTCGCGGTGGTTGGCGAGCGCCCGCGCCACGCTGGCGGTGGTGGTCCCGCCGGAAAGGGCGACGACGTACCGCTCTGCGGGCAGCCGCCGCACCATCGCCTTCGCGATCAGCCGCTTGGCCTCCTGGAACCGCGTGTCCCGCAGCGCCACCGGGATCTCGCGGCCCTGCTCCACTGCGGAGGCGCCACCGTGGGTGCGCACGATCAGGTGCTGGTCGGCGAGGTCGGACAGGTCGCGGCGTGCGGTCGCCGCCGAGATGCCGAGCGTCTCGGAGAGCTCGGCGAGGCCGATCGTTCCGCGCTCCGAGACGAGGTCGAGGATGGACACCATGCGCTGGGCGCGTCGCCCGGAGGTGACGCGGGCGATCAGGGATTCGGCGCTGGGGGCGGCCATGGGGTCCTCTCGGTGGGCCGAACGTCAAGCGAACAGCAAAGCAATCAATCTGCTTGATCACTTTAGCCCCGAATCGCTCATTTCGTTGCGCGGACCGCACACCGTATCGCAGGATCGCAGCATGCCTCAGATTGTCTTCCTCGGTGCGGGCAGCGTGGTCTTCACGCGTCAGCTGCTCGCCGACCTGTACCGCTTCGACGACCTCCCCGTGCTCGACATCGTGCTGCACGACATCGACGCCGAGCGACTGGAGGTGGCGCGCGGCACCGCGGAGCAGGTCGCCGGCCGCTTCGGCCGCACCGCGAGCATCACCGCGACGCTCGACCGCCGTGAGGCGCTGCGCGGCGCCGACTTCGTGATCAACATGATCCAGGTGGGCGGCATCGACGCCACCCGTGTCGACCTCGAGGTCCCGGCCGCCGCGGGCCTCCTGCAGACCATCGGTGACACGACCGGCGTCGGCGGCGTGTTCCGCGGCCTGCGCACGTTCCCCGTGCTGTCCGGCATCGCCGCCGACATGCTCGAACTCTGCCCGGACGCGTGGTTCCTCAACTACACCAACCCGATGGCCATGAACGTCTGGTGGATGTCGGTGGTCGCCCCGAGCATCAAGACCGTCGGCCTGTGCCACAGCGTCTACTGGACCGTGCACGACCTCTGCGAGCTGATCGGCGTGCCGCTGGAGGGCACCCACTACCGCGCCGCCGGGGTCAACCACCAGGCCTGGCTGGTCGAGTGGTCGCGCGACGGGGAGGACCTGTACCCGCGCCTGCGCGAGGCGATCGAGCGCGACCCGGAGCTGCGCCGCCGCGTGCGCGTCGAGATCTTCACCCGCATCGGCTACTACCCGACCGAGACGAGCGAGCACTCGTCCGAGTACCTGGACTGGTTCCTGCGCTCGCCGGAGCAGATCGAGCGCTTCCGGCTGCGTCCGCTCGAGTACGTCGGCATCTCGGAGGAGAACGTGGCCGAGTTCGAGCACGCCAAGGCCGCGCTCGCCGCCGGGGAGGCGCTGGAGCTGGAGGAGGGCGCCGCCGAGTACGCCCCGCAGGTCATCCACTCGATCCTCACGGGCACCGAGCGCACCATCCACGCGAACGTCGTGAACCACGGGCTGATCGACAACCTCCCGCAGGGGGCCGTCGTCGAGGTGCCGAGCCGGGTGGACGCGGACGGCGTGCACCCGCTGCCGTTCGGCGCGATCCCGGTGCAGGGTGCCGCGCTCAACCGCACCTATCTCTCGGTGGCGGAGCTCGCGATCGAGGCGGCCCGCACGGGCGACCCGGAGCTGGTGCGGCGTGCGGTGCTGACCGACCCGAACGCGTCGTCGTCGCTCACGCCGGAGCAGATCTGGGCGCTCTGCGACGAGCTCACCGAGAGGCACTCCGCCCTTCTGCCCGTGGCGCTCGGCGGCACGCTGGAGGTCCCGGCTCCGGTGGGGGCCGGCGCCGGCGCAGGCCGATGAGCCCGGCGGGCACGGCGGAACTGCTCTCGGCCGCGGTCGGGACGGGTCGCGCCGTCGCCGCCTTCAACGTCCTGTCGCTCGACCATGTGGAGGCCGTGGCCGCCGGTGCAGCGGCGGCCGGGGCGCCCGCGCTGCTGCAGCTGAGCGAGAACGCGATCGCCTTCCGGGGCGCGCCGGAGCCCCTGCTGGCGGCCTGCCGGGAGGCGGCCGCCGCCTCCGGGACCCCGCTGGCCATCCACCTCGATCACATCGAGGACCGCGAGCTGGTCGCGCGGGTGCTGCCCCGGGCCGCCGACTTCGGCATCGGCTCGCTGATGTTCGACGCTTCGAAGCTCGACTACGACGCGAACGTGGCCGCCACCCGCGAGGTGGTCGCCCGCGCGCACGACGCCGGGGTCTGGGTGGAGGCCGAACTCGGCGAGATCGGCGGGAAGGACGGCGCCCACGCGCCGGGCGTCCGCACCGACCCGGCGGAAGCGGCGTCGTTCGTCGCGGCGACCGGCGTCGACGCCCTCGCCGTGGCGGTCGGCAGCTCGCACGCGATGCGCGACCGTTCGGCGCAGCTCGACCTGGAGCTGATCGCCCGGCTCCGGGAGGCCGTGCCGGTGCCGCTCGTGCTGCACGGTTCGTCCGGTGTCGCCGACGACGTGATCGCGCAGGCGGTGGCCGCGGGCATCCGGAAGGTCAACGTCGGCACGGCGCTCAACGTCGCCTACACCGCCGCTCTGCGCGCCGCGCTGGCCGAGCAGCCGGACGCGGTCGACCCGCGCGGCTACACGGCCACCGCGCGCCGCGCGATGACAGAGCTGGTGGCCGGCTTCTGCCGCGTGGTGGCCGCGGCCTGAGCCGCCGCCACCACGCGGTTCCGCGTCACAGGTTCAGGACGCGGCGGGCGTTGCCCGCGTAGACGCGCTGGAGCAGCGCGGGATCGAGCGCGAGCGCCGACACATCCCAGCGGCCCTGACCGGGGACCTCGCTGCCCGGGTCGTACGAGAACCCCTCGTCGGCGGTCTCGAAGAAGCGGTAGTGCAGGCGGTACTGCTCCGCCGTCACGGGGTAGATGTCGGTGCCGAACAGCACCTGGTCGGGGTAGGAGGCGACCAGGCGCGCGAACCGCCGCGGCTGGCGGCCGAGCTCGGCCATCCGCCCGGCGGTGTCGATCGTGTAGTTGGGGGCTGCCGCCAGCAGCCGTTCGACGCGGTCGAGGTCCTCGGCCGAGCCGCCTGCGTGGGCGCCGATGAACATCGTGCCCGGGCAGGCGAGCACCAGCGCGGCGTGCGCGTCCATCAGCCGGTCGAAGGTCGGGTGGACGCTGCGGTCGCCGAACCACCACTCCGGCACGCCCACGAGCTCGTCGATGCGCTCGTTGTGACGGTCGAGCGGTTCGAAGAAGGCGATCGGGTCGGCGGTGTGGATGAGCACGGGCAGCCCCAGCTCGCCGGCATGCCGGAGCACCGCGATCACCCGCGGATCGTCGGGCGAGATCAGCGTGCCGTCGGCGTCGCGGAAGGTCAGCCCGAGGCTCTTCCAGACCTTCACGCCGCGGGCGCCCCGGGCCGCGCTGTCGTCGAGGGAGGCGATGAGCGCCCGCTCGCCGTCGGGCTCGGCCAGCCGTTCCCATTCCAGCTGGCAGAAGGTGACGAAGCGACCGGGGTGGGCGCGGTCGTAGCGCTCGACGTTCGCGGTGACCTCGTTGCCCCAGAGCCCGTCGAGGTTGACCACCATTCCCACGCCGCACTCGTCGAGGAGCGCGACGAGTGCGCCCGGGTCCTGGATCATCCAGCCGCCGTCGGGCGTCAGCCAGCGCCCGAGGTGGTTGTGCGCATCGATCACGGGGAAGGCGGGCTCGGCCACCTCGGTGGCGGCCGCCCGCAGCTGGCTGCGGGGCGCCCAGTCCTTCAAGCGCAGGTCGAACGGGTCGGGAGCGGGGGCGTGCGTCATCGGAACCTCTCTGGAACGGCGGGGGATTTGTGCAAACGATCAATCTGAATGATCGATCTGCACATCTTTATTGTCAAACGCTCAGTGTGCGCCAATGATAAATCAACGCCCACCACCCGGGCGGCGCACCGCACATGACACCAGGAGCACCAGACGTGACACTGACTTCCCGCGAAATCGCCAGCCAGCCGGCCATCTGGCGTGAGGCGCTCGAGACGCGCAGCGCTCGCGCGGCCGAGCTGCTCACCCTGCCCGGCCAGCGCGTGCTCGTGCTCGGCTGCGGCACCTCGGCCTACCTCGCCGAGTCGTTCGCCGCGCTGCGCGAGCGCGCCGGCTTCGGGATGACCGACGCGGCCTACGCTTCGGAGCCCTGGCCGTGGCGCGACTACGATGCCGTGGTGCTGCTCAGCCGCTCGGGCACCACCACCGAGGTGATCGACGCGCTCGACGCGCTGCCGGAGGGGGTGCGCACGATCGCCGTCACCGGCGTCGCCGACTCCCCGGTCGCCGACCGCGTCGACGACGTGCTGCTGCTCGACTTCGCGGACGAGGAGTCGGTGGTGCAGACCCGCTTCCCGACCACGTTCCTGCTGCTCGCCCGCGCCGCACTCGGCGAGGACGTCGCGGGCCTCCCCGACCAGGCGGAGGCGGCCCTGGCCCTCCCGCTCGACGTCGACACCGAGCGGCTCTCGCACTTCGTCTACCTGGGCAGCGGCTGGACCTACGGCCTCGCCCAGGAGGCGGCGCTCAAGATCCGGGAGGCCGCCCAGGCGTGGTCGGAGTCCTACCCGGCCCTCGACTACCGGCACGGCCCGCTGGCCGTCGCCGACGAGCGCTCCCTGGTCTGGATCATCGGCCCGGCCGAGCCCAGCCTCCCGGCCGACATCGAGCGCACCGGCGCGACCGTTCGCGTCAGCACGCACGACCCGCTCGTCGAGCTCGCCGACGCGCAGCGCCTCGCGGTCGCGATCGCTGCACACCGTGGTCTCGACCCCGACAACCCCAGGCACCTGACACGCTCGATCGTGCTCGGCTGAGCCGCGGGGGCGCCCCACACGCCCGCGTCCAGCCACTCGACCGGCACCGCACACACCCGAGATGAGGACAACGATGACGATTCCACCGAAGAAACGGCACGGCCGGAGTGAGCTGCGTCGCCGGATGCTGCGCACGACGGGAGCAGCGGCGGCGACCGCCGTCCTCATCGCGCTGGCCGGCTGCAGCGGCTCCTCGGGGGCCACGACGCTGGACCCGAAGGCCAAGGTGACCATCGAGGTGTGGTCCGGCCAGGCCGACGCGGCGCAGCAGGAGATCGAGGCGCTCGCCAAGGAGTTCGAGAAGCAGCACCCGAACGTCACCGTCGACCTCTCGCCCGGCGCCTCCTCCACGGACCAGCTCCTGCAGAAGCTCTCCGCGGGATTCGCGGGCGGCCAGTATCCCGACATGTCGTACGCGTTCGGGTCGTGGGCCGGTCAGCTGGAGGCCTCCGGCCGCACGCTCGACATCTCCGCCGAGGTGAAGAAGCCCGAGGTGAAGTGGGACGAGTTCACGGCGGCCGCGCGCGGCACGGCCCAGCCGACCGGGACCAAGGTCATCGGCTTCCCGGCGGTGGTCGACAACATCGGCCTCCTCTACAACAAGACCCTCTTCGACAAGGCCGGGCTCGGATATCCCACGAACGACTGGACCTGGGACGACTTCCGCACAGCGGCCAAGAAGCTGACGGACACCCCGAACCACGTCTACGGCTACGCGTACTCCGTCTCGGGCAGCGAGGAGACCACCTGGCAGTTCTGGCCGCACCTGTGGCAGAACGGCGGCCAGATCCTGAACAAGGATGCCACGAAGTCCGAGTTCGCCTCGCAGGCCGGTGTGGATGCGCTGACCTTCCTGCAGAAGATGGCCGTCGACGACAAGAGCGTCTATCTCGACCAGACCGACGTGAAGTTCGGCCAGCTCTTCACCAGCAACCGGATCGGGATGATCACCTCCGGTCCCTGGCAGCTCTCCGACCTCAAGACCGGCGGCACGGACTACGGCGTCGTCCAGCTTCCCGGCACGAACGGCGACCACCAGACCGCCTCCGGCCCGGACATCTGGGCGCTGTTCGACCACCAGGACAAGAACCGCGCCTACTGGGCGACCCAGTTCGCCGAGTGGCTGACCTCCGCGGAGCAGGACGAGCGGTTCAATGTCGCGATCGGCAACCTCCCGCTACGCTCCTCGGAGGCTGACAGCGAGGCCGTGAAGAAGGAGAGCGCCGAGTACCCCGGCTACGAGGTGTTCGTCGCCAACTCCGCCAACGTCAAGGAGACGCGCCCGACCACCAAGGGGTACGCGGCGCTCTCGGTGGCGATCGGCAAGGCGATCTCGCAGGTGCTGCAGGGCGACGGCGAGCCGAAGGCCGCACTGGAGCAGGCGGCGAAGACCGCAGACGCCGCCCTGAACAAGAAGTAGGCGTGAGGGAGGGAACCGGCATGGCAGACACCACCCCTCCCGCCCTGTCGCGGCGGGCGGCATCGCTGGACGTCGCCCGCCCGCGGAAGGCGCGCCGCCGTCAGGGCTGGGCCGCGGCCCTCACCGGCTGGGGCTTCGTGGGCCCGGCGACCATCATCATCCTCGGACTCTCGGTGTTCCCCGCGATCTGGGCCTTCGTGCTGTCGTTCCAGAGCTGGGACGGCTTCAGCCAGGCGACCTGGGTCGGCGGTCAGAACTACGCCGACCTGGTCACCGACGCGGAGTTCGGCAACGCCGTCGTCAACACGCTCGGCTTCACCGTTCTGTTCGTCCCCGCCTCCGTGCTGCTCGGGCTGTTCCTCGCGGTCGCGCTGAACCGGCGCATCCGCGGGATGGGCTTCTACCGCACCGCGATCTTCGTCCCGTTCGTCGCCTCCGCGGCATCCACGGGCATCCTGTCGACGTACCTGTTCAGCCCGCAGTTCGGCCTGGTGAACAACGTGCTGCGCGTGCTCGGCCTGCCGCAGCAGGGCTGGCTCGACGATCCGAAGCAGGCGATGCTCGTCATCGCGATCATGTCGCTCTGGGGGTCGGCAGCATTCACCACCGTCATCTACCTGGCGGCGCTGCAGGATGTGCCGGCCGACCTCATCGAGGCGGCGCGCATCGACGGGGCAAACCGGTGGCAGACGTTCTGGCGCATCGTCTGGCCGCAGCTCGCGCCGGTGACCGTCTTCGTCGCGATCTGGCAGACGATCCAGGCCATCCAGCTGTTCGACCTGGTGTACACGACGACGCGCGGCGGCCCGCTCGACGCCACCAAGACGATCGTCTACTTCCTCTACGACAAGGCGTTCCACGCCCTGCAGTTCGGCTACGGCTCCGCCGCCGCGTACGTACTCTTCGCGGCCACCCTGCTCATCACGATCGGCGTCGTCGTCTTCCAGCGGCGCCGGGGATCGGAGGCCTTCTGATGGCGACCGTGCTCGACGAGGTCTCGCAGGCCTCCCGTGAGCTGGCGGACAGCCCGACGCGTCCCGCGGGGCGCAGGACGAGGATGAGCGGCTGGCACTTCGTGCTGTTCCCCATCGCCATCCTGTTCCTGGTGCCGTTCCTGCAGATGACGCTCGCGGCGTTCTCTCCGGCGAAGGAACTGGTGGCCTTCCCGCCCCCGTTCATCCCCTCGCACTTCACGCTCGACGGCTTCGTCAAGCTGTTCGGGCAGACCGACATCCTGCTGTGGCTCGGCAACACCGCGATCGTGTCGGCGGTGGCCATCGTGTCGAACCTCGTCCTGTGCTCGCTCGCCGGCTACGGCTTCGCACGGCTGCGCTTCGCGGGGCGCAACGTCGGCTTCCTGATGATCCTGGCGACCATCATGATCCCGACGCAGCTGCTGATGATCCCGACCTACATCCTGTTCGCCAAGCTCGGGCTGCTGAACGGGCTGGGCGCGGCGATCGTGCCGTGGCTCGCGACCGCGTTCGGCATCTTCCTGATGCGCCAGTTCTTCCTCACCCTCCCGGCGGAGCTGGAGGAGGCCGGGGCGATCGACGGCTGCAACCGCTGGCAGATCTTCTTCCGCATCGTGCTCCCGCTCGCGCGGCCGGCGCTCGCGACCCTCGCCATCTTCACCCTGCTGAGCGCCTGGAACGACCTGGTCTGGCCGCTCATCGCGATCAACAACCAGCAGGCGTTCACGCTGCAGCTCGGCATCGCGAACTTCCAGGGCGCCCACCAGACCGATTGGAGCCTCATCATGGCCGGGAACGTCGTCGCGACGCTGCCGCTCATCCTGTTCTTCCTGTTCGCTCAGCGGCACTTCGTGGCGACCATGACCTTCTCCGGGCTCAAGGGATGAGCGCCTCGCGCACGGTGGACGTGCTCGTCGTCGGAGACGCCAACCCCGACCTGCTGCTCACCGGCGACACGGTCCCGCGGTTCGGACAGGCCGAGCAGCTGCTCGACAGCGCCGACCTGCTGCTGGGCGGCAGCGCCGCGATCGTCGCGCACGGGCTGGCCAGGCTCGGGGTGCGCACCGCCTTGGCAGCGGTCGTCGGCGACGATCCGTTCGGTGCGTTCGTGCTGGAGCGGTTGCGCGAGGGCGGCGTCGACGTCTCGGCGGTGGAGACCAGCGCGAGCCTCCCGACCGGCATCTCGGTGGTGCTCTCCGAGCCGCACGACCGGGCGATCCTGACGCTGCCCGGCACCATCCCGGCCCTGACCGCCGAGGCCGTGCTCGCCGCGGTCGACCGCATGCGGCCGCGGCACGTGCACGTCGCCTCCTACTTCCTCCAGCCGGGGCTGGCGTCGGAGCTGCCCGGGGTGCTCGACGGGCTGGCGGACCGCGGCGTCACCGTGAGCCTCGACACGAACTGGGACCCGGCCGAGAAGTGGACGGGACTGGAGGAGGTCCTCCGGCGCGTCGACGTGTTCCTGCCCAACGGCGAGGAGGCGCTCGCGATCGGCTCGGCCGTCGCCGGGCGGCGGCAGACCGACCGGGACGAGGCCGCCTCCACGCTCTCCCTGCTCGGCTGCCGCGTGGTGGTGAAGGCCGGGGCGGAGGGCGGCATCGTCTTCGCCGGGGGCGAGCGGGTCGCCGCGGCGCCGGGGCTGGTCCTGGACGTGGTGGACACCACCGGCGCCGGGGACAGCTTCGACGCCGGCTACCTCGCCGCGCTCGACGCGGACGTGACCGCCGAGGAGGACCGCGTCCGCTGGGCGGCCGTCGCCGGCTCGCTGTCGGTGCGTGGACGCGGGGGCACCGGTGCGCAGGCGACCCGCGGCGACCTCGCGGGCGTGCTCGCGTGACCGTCCACACGCTCGGGCTGACGCCCGCACTCGACATTGTCTACGTCCTCGACGAGGTGCGGCTCGGCGGCATCCACCGTCCGCCGGTCGTGGTGCGCTCCGCCGGCGGCAAGTCGCTCAACGTGGCACGGGCGCTCACGCTGCTGGGCGTCCCCGTGCGCGCGATCGCACCGCTCGGCGGCAGGATCGGCGACCTGGTGGCGCAGCTGCTGGACGTGAGCGGCGTCCGCGTCGACCGCATCCCGTCGGCGGTGGAGACCCGCATGTGCGTCACCGCGAGCGACACCACCGCGCGCACCCTGACCGAGTTCTACGAACCCGTCACGGCGTTCGACGTGCCTCTGGCGGAGGTCGCGCAGCGCACAGCGCAGGCGCGGCCGGGGGAGTGGCTGACGCTCTCCGGAGCCGTGCCTGCTGCGGTGGACCCGCGTGCGCTGGCCGACCTGCTCGCGGCCGAGGTCGATCGCGGGGTGCTGCTGGCGGTGGACGTGCACGGCCCCGCGCTCGGGACGATCCTGGAGGTCGCGCGGCCGCGCCTGGTGAAGGTGAACCGGTCGGAGGCCGAAGAGCTGACCGGCCGGGGCGAGCGGGAGGCCGCGGCCGCCGCCCTCCTCGCCCGGGGTGCGGGGATCGCTGTCGTCACCGACGGAGAGGCCGGGTCGTTCGCGCTCGCCGCCGACGGCGAGCGCGTGACCGCGCCGCCGGTGGCCCGACCCGGTCTGTTCCCGGTCGGCAGCGGGGACTGCTACCTCGCCGGCCTCGTCGCCGTGCTCGACGCGGGTGGCGGCCTCAGCGACGCGCTGGCTGCGGCCGCCGATGTCGCCGCGGCGAACGCCCGGCTCCCGGGGGCCGCAGTGTTCGACGTGCCGACGATCGGGGCGTTGGCGGGGTAGGTCCCGTCAGGCGTTCTCGTCGTCGGGGTCCGCCCGGAGGGCGGTGCGGGCCGCGGTCGCGACATCCGCCGCGGACGGCCTGCGCGACGGCTCCGCCTGCGTCATCGACTGGATGAGAGCCCTCCACGGCTCGGGGACGGAGCCGGGGATCTCCGGATCGCGGTCCAGCCGGGCGAGCGCGGAGTCCACCGGGGTTCCGGGGAACGCGACGGTTCTGGTGAAGCACTCCAGCAGGACGAGCCCGAGCGAGTAGATGTCCGACGCGGGGGTCAGTGTCGCGCCCCGCACCTGCTCGGGGCTCAGGTAGGCGGCGGTGCCGAACGTCTCCTCCGTGAACTCCTGAGGATGCGTGGCGTGGATGGCGATGCCGAAGTCCGTCAACCTGGCGCGCGGACGCGAGAACCGCGTGCGGTAGTCGACGATCATGATGTTCGCCGGCGTCACGTCCCGGTGGATGACCCCGCGTGCGTGGACGTATTCGAGCGTCTCAGCGACCTCGAACGCGACCTCGCCGATCTGCCGGGTCGAAAGGGCCTCCCCTTCCAGCAGCGTCCGGAGCGTCGAGCCGTCGACCAGCTCGATGACCAGGAACGGCCGCGGGTCCTCGGGGGACGAGTCGTCGACGCCGGCGTCGAGGATCGAGACGACGCCGTGGTGCCGCAGGCCGGCGAGGACGGCGACCTCGGCCCGGAACCGCGCGAGGTCGTCCTGGCTGCCCGAGGAGAAGAGCTTGATCGCGACATCGCGGCCGAGGTTCTCGTCGCGAGCCCGGAAGACCATCGAGGAGCCGCCGCGCGCCAGCAGCCGCTCCGGCCGGTACCTCTCCAGCAGCAGCGGGATCGGGGCCGGGGGTTTGCTCACCCCCATATCCTCCGGGATTCCACGGGTTCGCGCCGCCGGGTAGACGGCGACGCGAGACGGGGGTAATGGGCGCCGTCGCACCCGATGGGCGCCTGGGCGAACCTCCCGTCGCCGACTGTCGGGCGCGGTGCTACCGTTCGGCCATGGACGACCCGGACTTCTTCCTGCCGGCGGCCGCGGCCCTGCGGGCCGGGGTGCCGGAGCTGCGGATTCACGCTGCGATCCGCAACGGCGAAGTGAGGACGGTCCTGTACCGCGGGGAGGTGCGCATCCCCGCCGAATCGCTGGCCGAGCTCCGGCAGCGACTCGCGACGGCCGACAGCGGCGTCGCCGCCGTCGAGGGGTAGCGCGCGGCGGTCAGCGGTACTCGACCGGGCTGCGTCCCGTCCGCCAGGCCAGCTCGTTGTCCAGCACGAAGCGGGAGAGCGTCTCCTCCTCGGGCAGGAGGGCTCCGACCGTCGATTCCACCGCGTCCATCACCGTGCGCGCGGTCGCCGGTGTCGGGTCGTCGAGCAGCGCCGTCAGCATCCCGTCGAACCCCACCGGCTTGTCCGGCAGGGTGCGGGTGAGCGCCGCGAGGTACTTGGGGCCGGAGAAGAAGACGCGGTTGTGGGCGAGCAGCGCCCGGGCCGCCGAGGTCGCGAGGTGGGTGGATGCGTGCGCCAGCAGCATCCTGTCCCCGCGCTCGTGCGCCTGCTCCAGGAAGTAGCCGCCGTGCAGCCGGCACTGCGCGACGAAACCGGCGCAGAGGTCGTCCCAGCGGCTGTCCGGCACGTCCGCGATCCGGCGCAGGCGCTCGCCGAGGTCGTCGACGCGGCTGAAGGCGACCCGCACGTGGGCGAAGGAGTCGCGGACGGGGTCGTCCCCGCGGGCCGCGGCATCGTCGAGGTACGACAGGGTCGCCAGCTTGATGTCGTAGTACCCGCCGTCGTAGCCGATGCCGTCGACGCTCGTGAACATCAGCCGCCGGGCTTCGGCGGCCTCGCGCCAGCGGTCCTCCGTGACGATCAGGTACAGGTCGACGTCGGAGTCGGCGCGTTCGGTGCCCCTGGCCACGGACCCACTGATCACGACGCCGACCACCGTCGGATCGTCGGCGACCGACCGGACGAAGGCGTCGACGGCGTCGTCATGGTGCTTCACGGCATCCACTCCTCGAGCTCGGGCCCCTGATCGGCGACAGTACAAGATCGCGTGCGATGATGCGACCGCCCCGGTTGCCCGACCGGGGAGACGACTCTGCACTCCGGAGGTCCCATGGCGCACGCCCACGTCCATTCGCACGGCCGGTCGGGCCGCGAGCCGCGCGCCCGGGGTCCGCTGCGGGCCGTCGTCGCGGCGATCCTGATCGTGGCCGGGCTGGCGACCGTGGCAGGGCTCGCCCTGCTGTGGCCCGACCAGTCGAAGGTCGCCTCCGCGTCGTCCGGCCTCCAGTTCGCGGCGCCCGGAACCACCTTCCCGACGGGACGGATCGTCGCCCTGTCGAAGGACTGCCCCGGCTACTTCTCCTCCGGCTCGGCGTCGTCGAAGCCCGGCGACACGCGGGCCTGCCAGATCGCCACTGTGAAGGTTCTCAACGGGAAGGACGCGGGCAAGACCCTGGCGGTGCCGCTGCTGTGGCCGTGGGCCACCGCCGGCGTCCACGCGGGCGACGAGCTGGAGCTGATCGTCCCGCCCCAGGTCTCCGGCGCCTCCGCCCAGTCGGGTCAGGGGGACGCCCCGCAGGGCGTGACGGTGAACGGCGTGGTGAGGGACAGCCCGCTACTGCTGTGGACGCTCCTGTTCGTCGCGGTCGTCGTCGCCGTCGGTCTGCTGCGCGGTCTGATGTCGCTGGTCGCGCTCGGCTTCACCGCGTTCATGATCGTCCAGTTCGTGCTGCCCGCGCTGATCTCCGGCCGGCCGGGCCTCGCGGTCGGTGTCGTGGGGGCATCGGCCATCATGTTCGTCGCCCTGTACCTGGCGCACGGACTGTCGGTGCGCACGACGGTCGCCCTGCTCGGCACGCTGTTCGGCATCCTGCTGACGGCCGGGATCGCCCAGCTCGCCGTCGACTCCACGCATCTGACCGGCGTCAGCGGGGATGTCGGCGGGATGCTCGCCGGCGCCACCCAGATCGACTTCCGGGGCCTGCTCACCTGCGCCATCGTGATCGCCGGACTGGGCGTGCTCAACGACGTGACGGTGACGCAGGCCTCGGCCGTGTGGGAGCTGCGCGCGGCCTCCCCGGAGCTCTCCCGCCGCCAGCTGTTCGCGCGGGCCATGCGCATCGGCCGCGACCACATCGCGTCGACGATCTACACGATCGCGTTCGCGTACGCGGGAGCCGCCATGGTCGTGCTGGTCGTGCTCTATCTCTACGACCGCTCCGCGCTCAGCCTCCTGTCGCAGGAGGACCTCGCGGCCGAGGTGGTCAGGACGCTGTGCAGCGGCATCGGGCTCGTCCTAGCCGTGCCCGTCACCACGGGGATCGCTGCGGCGCTCGTCCCCCGCGAGGTCGTGGTGCGCGAGGGCGGCGTGATGGAGGCGCTCAAGCTGCGCTGGTACTCCTTCATCCCGCGGGCGGCGCAGGAGGAGGCGACGCGGTCGTACTGAGGTGGCGGGGGCGGCAGGTGAGCAAAAGAGTGGCGGCCGACCCTTCGGGGTTGGTGCAGGTACCTTGTTGTAGTACGGTACCTAGTTATGGATGCCAAGCTGGCCGCCCTTCGGCGCGGCATGCTCGAACCGCTCGTGCTCGCCGCGGTCGAGCACGAACAGCGATACGCCGGGGAAATCGGGCAAGCGTTACGCGCCGCCGACTTCCCCGTGCAAGAAGGAACACTCCATCCATTGCTGAGTCGTCTGCGACGTGACGGGCTCGTTGTCCACGAGTGGCAGGAATCTCCTACCGGACCGCCTCGCAAATACATCTCGCTCTCAGACGCGGGACGAGCTCAGCTCCGGGAGTTTCGCGAGTACTTCCAATCCCTGACCACGCTCCTCGAAACGATCGGACGATGATGGATCATCTCGCTCTTGCCGGCCACGCCGGCGCATTCCCGATGACGCCGGCCGCGAAGACTCGGATTCTCTCTTACCTCGGCAGGGCGCGCACCGACGGGCAGGACGATCCCGATCGCGACGACGTCTTGCGCGACATCGAGGCGGATCTCGGAGACCACCTGCGCGCAGCGCTCGATTCCGGCGCCGAACTCGACGACGACACCATTGCCCGCATTCTCGAACAGTTCGGGCCGGTCGAGTCGCCAAGGTCAGTGCCACAGCGGCGGGCACCCGTCCTCTGCAGGATCGACGAAGGTCGGATGTTGTCCGGCCTGTGCCTCGGCCTCGCGACGCGCGCAGAGCTTCGCGTCGACTGGCTGCGGACGATCGCGTTCTTCCTCCTGCTGCTGACCGGAGGGCTGCTCGGACTGGCCTACCTCATCGCGCTGCTGTTCGCACCGCGGATCGCGTCCGCGCAGGAGTATCGCGCCCTGCTCGTCGAGCAGAGCAATGCCGAGAAGGATGGGCCGAGGCGGGCATCCCGCTAGGGGCAGACTGCGCGAGCTCACATCCCGGTCAGGGGGCCACGGCGAAGCCGCCGGTCCAGGAGATGCGCTCTCCTGCCGCGAGGGTGATCTGCAGGAAGCCGATCGCCTCGAGCTCGCGGGCGCGCTTCAGCGAGCCCGCGTCGATCGCGCGGAGGCCGCCCGCGGTGACGATCTCGGTCAGCGCCTGCTTGGCGTTGTCGTCGTCGCCCGCGATCAGGACGGTGGTCTGAAGGCCGCCGACGGCCTTGGAGGCGAGGGTCGCCGCGAAGGTGGTGTTGAAGGCCTTCAGGACTGTCGCGCCGGGCACCTTGTCTGCGATCACGGCGGCGGCAGAGCTGTCGGCCGGGACGACGAGGCCGTCGAAGGTGGCGAAGTCGAGCGGGTTGGTGATGTCGACGATGGTCTTGCCGGCCAGGGCGTCGCCGTAGGTGGCGATGACCGCGTCGACCTCGGGATAGGGAACGGCGAACACGACGATCTCCCCGTTGATGGCGTCGCCCTCGCGCCCCGCGTACTCGACGGTGTTCCCGCCGGAGGCGACGACGACGCCGATCGCGTTCGCCATGTTCCCCTTGCCGATGATCGTGACTGTGGTCATTGTGTCCTCTTCCCGGCCGAAGCCTTACTTGAATCTTCAACTAAATCTAGGACCCTATTCTTGAAGCGTCAAGCAAATGGGTAATATCGAGACATGCTGAGTGACGAGAACGACGAGACCCGCCGCGAGGCGTGGCTCGGGCTGATCGCGCTCACCCAGGTGCTGCCGCCGGTGCTCGACAGTCACGCGTCTCGCGACTCCGCCTCCACCCACTACGAGCACTTCGTGCTCACCCGCCTCGCCGAGGAGCCCGGCCGCCGGATGCGCCTGAGCGCGCTCGCCGCTGCGACCAACGCCTCGGCGTCCCGTCTCAGCCACGTCATCACGCGGCTGGAGTCCCGTGGTCTGGTGGAGCGCGTCCCCTGCGAGGAGGACGGCCGGGCGACCAACGCGGTCCTCACCGCCGCAGGTGCGGAGCTCGTGGCGAACGCGGCACCGGGGCATCTCGAGCTCATCCGCGAACGGCTCCTCGGCTCGCTGACCCCGGCTCAGGTCGAGCAGCTCGCGGAGATCTCGGCCGCCCTGATCGGCAGCATCGACCCCGCCCGCAGGCCGAGCGACGCGTGCGAGTCGGTCGTGCAGGCAGCCGAGTCCCGGGTCGGGTGACGTCGCAGGGCGACGTCTGCTGTGAGCAGTACTGCTCACAGCAGAGACACCTGCCGCAAGGCGTGAACCCTGTGCACTGTGGATCGCATGAGCGAATCCCCGAAAGTGCCGACCTTCTCCGAAGCCGTGCGACGGCAGCTGTACGAGCGCCGCGTCCTCGTCCTGGACGGTCCACTGGACGACGACAACGGAACGCTGATCGCGACGCAACTGATCAGCCTGGCCGCGGAGGACGAATCCGCCGACATCTCCCTCTGGATCCATTCGCCGGGCGGCTCCGTGCCGGCGATGCTCGCGATCCGCGACATCATGCACACCATCCCCAACGATGTGTCGACGCTGGTGTTCGGCATCGCCTACAGCGCCGGGCAGTTCCTGCTCTCGGCGGGGACCAAGGGCAAGCGGAAAGCCTTCCCCAACTCCCGGGTGCTCCTGCACCAGGGCTCCGCGGGCATCGCGGGGACCGCCGTCGACATCGAGCTCCAGGCGGATGACCTCCGCCACACGCGCGACACCGTGCTGGCCCTCATCGCCGAAGACACCGGCCAGCCGTTCCCGAGGGTCTTCGAGGACTCGCTCCACGACCACTGGTACACCGCCGAGGAGGCGCGCGAGTACGGCTTCGTCGACACGATCGTCCGGTCGTTCGACCAGTACCGGCCGCGGGCGACGCGCCTTGCGGGCTCGGGCAGCCTGATCGGGGGAGACGAGCGATGAGCAGCTACACCATCCCGAACGTCATCGCCGAGCATCCCCGGGGCGAGCGGATCATGGATGTCTACTCCCACCTGCTCACCGAGCGGATCGTCTACCTGGGCACCGCCATCGACTCCGGTGTCGCCAACGCGATGATCGCGCAGCTCCTCCACCTCGAATCCAGCAGCCCGGACCGCGACATCCAGCTCTACATCAACTGCGAGGGCGGCGACCCGAGCGCCATGCTGGCTATCTACGACACCATGCAGTTCATCCGGCCGCAGGTGGCGACCACCTGCGTCGGTCAGGCGGTCGCCGTGGGCGCTGTGCTCCTCGCGGCGGGAGCGCCGGGAAAACGTGCCGCGCTGCCCCACGCGCGCATCGTCCTCCATCAGCCTGCGGCCCAAGGACGGGGAGCCATCCCCGACCTGATCCTGCAGGCCGACGAGGTCGTGCGCATGCGCGCCGACATCGAGGACGTCCTCACTCGCCATACCGCCCAGACCGCGCAGACCTTGCGAGCCGACACGGACCACGACCGGGTGTTCACCGCGGCCTCCGCGCGCGACTACGGGCTCGTCGACCAGGTGATCGAACGGCGGTGAGCGCGGGACGGTCCCCGGCGCCATGAACGACCAGCGCGTGACCGGTGAGCGCCCGGCGCCCGATCCGGCATAGGATGTCCGTCGCTCGACCGAGGGCGGAAGGCGAGGCGGAGCGATGGGCGATGAGCGCGTGACGATCGTCGACGTCGCGAACAAGGCCGGCGTCGCCATCAGCTCGGTCTCGAGCGCACTCAACGGGCGCCCGGGCGTCTCGGACGTCACGCGCGAGCGCATCATCCGGATCGCCGCCGAGCTCGGCTTCGTGCCGTCGCTGCGCGGCAAGAGCCTGTCCGGCAGGCGTGCGTTCACGGTCGGCCTCGTGCTGCACCGCGACCCGGACGTGCTCGAACTCGACCCGTTCTTCGGTGGCTTCATCGGCGGCATCGAGGACGCGATCGATCCTGCCGGCTATGCGCTGGTGCTGCAGATCAGCGCCGAGTCGGACCGGGTGCTCCAGCGCTACGACAAGCTCGCGGCCGACCGTCGCGTCGACGGCGTCTTCATCACCGACCTGGAGGTCGGTGACCCGCGCATCCAGCTGGTCCAGAAGCTCGGCCTGCCGGCCGTCGCGATCAACCCGGGCATCGACTTCCCGATCCCCGCGGTCCGGGAGGACCCGGAAGCGGGCATCCGCGCGACGCTCCGGCATCTGGTCGACCTCGGCCACCGCCGCATCGCCTACGTCAGCGGCCGTGCCGACATGACGCACTCGGTACAGCGCGAGCAGGCGTGGCGGAGCGGGCTGCTCGAACTCGGCCTCGCGCCGGGACCGGTGGTGCCCGGCGACTTCACGTACCTGGGCGGCGCGGCCGCGGCCTCCGCTCTGCTGGCGCTCGCGGAGCCGCCGACCGCGGTGATGTGTGCCAACGACCTCTCGGCCATCGGCCTGATCGCGCAGGCCCAGCACCTCGGCGTGGACGTGCCGGGGCAGCTCTCGGTGGCAGGCTTCGACGACATCCGCCTCGGCACCTACGTGCGGCCGTCGGTCACCACGGTCCACACGTCGCCGCGGCTCCTGGGCAGGGAGTCGGGGAGGATGCTCGTCGAGCTGATCGAGGAGGGTGCGGTCGCCGACGTGCGCATCCCCGACGCGGAGCTGATCGTCCGCGATTCCACCGGGCCGGTGCGCGCCGAGCACTGACCCGGACGTCGAGCTCGAACGCGGGGCTTGCATTCGCCTGCAGATGCATGGCAACATTGCCGAACCGAAACGTTTCGGTAAGGCTTTGGTTCCTTTCCAAAACGTTTCTGCACTCGAATCACCACTTGCACCGTTCCCGAACTCGACGAGGAGACATCACATGGCAACGAAGAGGTTGCGCGGCACCCTGGGCCGGCGGCTGATCGCCGGCGCGGTCGCTGCGGCCACGATCGGCGCGCTCGCCGCCTGCTCCGGCGGCGGCGGATCGAGCGACGGCGAGCCGAGCGGCAAGCTGCAACTGCTCGTCTCGAGCAGCGACGCGACCGACGCCGGCTTCCGCGCGGTCAACGACGCCTTCGAGAAGCAGTACCCGAAGGTGGACGTGGTCTTCTCCACCGTCTCGAACGACAACTACCCGGCGACCAAGTCCTCCCGCCTCACGGCGGGCAACCTCGACCTGTTCGTGGTCAAGGGCCTGATGGAGACGCCGTCCTACGCGAAGGACGCGGCCACCGACGACGCCCGGCTCGCCAAGGCCGGCGCGCTGGTCGACCTGACCGGGGAGTCGTTCCTCAAGCAGTACACGCCGACGCTCCTCGACGCGCAGGCGATCGGCGGCAAGCAGTACGCGGTCCCGACGGGTGTCAGCTACTACACCGGCGTCTTCTACAACAAGAAGATCTTCGCCGACAACGGCCTCGAGATCCCCACCACCTGGAGTCAGTTCACCGCGGTGGTCGACGCGCTCAAGGCGAAGGGGATCACCCCGTTCGGCATGGGCGGCAAGGACAGCTGGCCCGCAGGCCTGCCGATGCTCGCCTCCGTCGCGTCGCTGTATCCGACGGCCGACGACAAGCAGCAGCTGGCCAAGGACCTGTGGACGAACAAGGCCAAGCTGACCGACCCGACCGAGGTGAAGGTGCTGCAGCAGACGGAGTACGTGCTGCAGAACTCGCAGGACGGCGCGGCGGGCGCCGACTACACGTCCATCCCGTCCGGGTTCGCGGCCGGCGACTTCGCCATGACCGTCGACGGCACCTGGGACCAGCCGGTCATCGACGCGGCCGTCGCGAAGAAGTTCGACTACGGGTACTTCCCGTTCCCGGGCGCCGACGACGCGAAGGACAACGCGCTGCTGAACGGCAAGACGGAGCTGCAGCTGGCCGTGCCCACCTCGGCGAAGAACAAGACGGCGGCGATGGCGTGGCTGAAGTTCTTCTCCGACAAGAAGAACTACGAGCTGTTCCTGCAGAAGTCCGGCTTCTCGTCCGCTCAGCCAGGGATCTCGACCAGCGCGTTCCTCCAGTCGATCGGCCAGTACACCAAGTCGTACGAGCCGGCGTGGGACCAGATCTGGTTCGCCAACAACAAGGCCGGACAGGACGCGGTCTTCCCGTTCAACTACCCGGCGCTCACCCCGCTCGGTTCCGCCACGCCGGAGCAGGCCGCTCAGGCCGCTCAGAAGGCCTGGTCGGCGGCCGGCTGACACTGACGGGCAGGGCGGCCCGCGACGAGAGCGGGCCGCCCTCCCGGAAGTCGAGAGACAGATGACTGAATCGTTCCCCTTCCCCCGCCGCACGCCGGTCCGGCTGACCTTCGGCCTCGGGATGCTGCTGCTCGGCATCTTCGGCTTCGTGCCGGCCGTCGGCGTGCTGATCGCGTCGTTCACCGACCTGCGCGGCCTCCCCGGCATCCCGATCAACTTCGTCGGGCTGCAGAACTACGTCGACTTCTTCTCGCCCGCGAAGTGGGCGGACAGCGCGAACGCGCTGCGCAACACGATCATCTTCGCCGTGGTGAGCACCGCCGTGCAGATCGTCGTCGCGCTGGCTGTCGCGGTGCTCCTGAACCGCCGCCTCCGCGGACGGGACTTCTACCGCGCGGTCGTGTTCATGCCGACGATCCTCGGCGTGACCGTCACGGGCCTGGTGTGGTCGCTCATCTTCAACGTGAGCGGGGGACCGGCGGCGTCGATCCTCGACCTCTTCGGAGGCCACTCCGCGTTCTTCGGCGACCCGCGGCTCGCGCTCTCGCTGGTGATCCTCGTGCAGGTCTGGATGGTGCTCGGCGTCTCGGTCATCATCTTCCTCTCCGGGCTCCAGGCGGTGCCCGAGGAGCTGTACGAGGCGGCCGAGATCGACGGGGCGAGCGGCTGGCAGCGCTTCCGCAGCGTGACCGTCCCGCTGCTGGCGCCGTCGATCACGGCGAACGTGCTCCTCGGCATCGTCAACGCCCTGCAGAGCTACCAGCTGATCTACGTGCTCAGCGGGCCGAACAACCGCTCGACCCAGGTGCTCTCCCTGCTCGTCTACGTGCAGGGCTTCGGCGGCGCATCCGGGACCACCCTGTCGCAGTCGCAGGGCTACGCGGCCGCCGTCTCGATGGTCCAGTTCGTGCTCGTGGCGGTCGTCTCGATCGTCGCGCTGGCCATCCTCCGCCGACGGGAGGCGAAGCTGTGACTACCACCGCCACCGACGCCGCGAGCTCGACCGCGGTCGAGCCGCCGCTGCAGCCCGCGGGGCCGCGCCGGGAGGCCGAGCAGCGCCGTCGGCGTCGCCGCATTCCGATCGGGGCATACATCTGCGCCGCGCTCCTGATGGTGCTGTTCCTGTTCCCGCTGCTGTACCTCTTGAACACCGCGCTGAAGTCGCAGGCGGAGTTCGTCGCCAATCCGGTCGGGCTCGTCTCCGACCCGCAGTGGGGCAACTTCGCGACCGCCTGGGAGAAGGGCGACTTCGGCGCGTACATCCTCAACAGCGTCCTCTACACCGCAGCAGGTTCCGCGATCGGCACCCTGCTCACGCTGGTGCTGGCGTTCCCCGTCGCCCGCGGGTACATCCGCGGGGCGAAGTACTGGTCCGTGGTCTTCGTGCTCGTGCTGTTCCTGCCCAACGCCCTCATCACCCAGTTCCAGCTGCTGCTGCGGCTCGGGCTGTACGACACACAGCTCGGCTACATCCTGCTGGTAGGCGTCGGTGTGGGCGTCGGCCCGCTGCTGCTCAGCGGGTTCGTCAAGTCGATCCCGCGCGAGCTGGACGAGGCCGCGGCGATGGACGGCGTCGGCTACTGGCGCTACCTGTTCACCTTCATCCTGCCGCTGGCGCGGCCGGCTCTCGTGACGGTGTTCATCCTGCAGGCGGTGTGGATCTGGAACGAGATCATCCTCGCGACGGTCCTCCTCGCCGACCCCGCGAAGTTCCCCGTGACCGTCGGGCTGTACGCCTTCAAAGGCACGTACGGCAACCAGTGGCCGCTGCTCGCGGCCGCGACCTTCATCGTCGCCGCTCCGCTGATCGTCGGCTACATCTTCATCCAGCGCTACCTGGTCAACGGCGTCGTCGGCGCCGTCAAAGGCTGAGCAGCGCATCCCCCAGCCCCACCACCTGAGAGAGGTCCCGTGACCACCACCATCCCCGCCGGCAGCACCGCTGTCGCCATCCCGTACCTGCTCGAGCGCGCCGGCGTCGTCATGGAGCCGGACCTGCGCGACCCGCGGCAGGTCGAGGGCGTGCTCAACCCCGCGACCGTGCAGGGACCCGACGGCACTGTGCATCTGTTCCCGCGCCTCGTCGCAGAGCACAACGTCTCGCGCATCGGCCGGGCACGGGTCGTGCTGACCGACGGCGTCCCGAGCGGAGTGGACGGCCTGGAGGTCGCCCTGGAGGCGGAGCGCGGATGGGAGCACGGAACCGCGCACGGCGGCGTGGAGGACCCGCGGATCACCCCGCTGAAGGACCTCGGCATCCACGTGATGACGTACGTGGCGTTCGGCCCCCTCGGACCGAAGCCTGCGATCGCGGTGTCGACCGACGGCGTCTCCTGGCAGCGGCTCGGCCCCATCCAGTTCGCCTACGACGACGCGCTCGACACCGACCTCAACCTGTTCCCCAACAAGGACGTGGTCTTCTTCCCCGAGATCGTGCCGGACCCGGACGGGCGCCCGAGTTTCGCGATGCTGCACCGGCCGATGTGGGACTTCGGCTTCGTGCGGCCGGACGAGCAGCCGCCCCTTCCCGCGGGCGTGACGGACCCTCGCGCCAGCATCTGGATCTCGTACGTCCCGGTCGGCGACGCCGTCCAGGACCTCACCGCGCTCACCCGGCCGGCCGGACACCGCTTCGTCGCGGGCCCGGAGCACGAGTGGGAGGCGCTCAAGATCGGCGCGGGGCCCGCGCCGCTGCGCGTGCCGGAGGGCTGGCTGCTGCTGCACCACGGGGTCACCGGCGACCTGCCGGGCGGCTCGTTCGTGCCGCAGGCGTTCAGCGTCCACTACGTCGTCGGCGCCATGCTGCTCGACGCCGACGACCCGTCGCGCGTGCTCGCCCGCACGGGCGAGCCCCTGCTCACCCCCGAGACCGCGGACGAGACCGCGGGAACGGTGGCCAACGTGGTGTTCCCCACGGCGATCGAGAAGATCGGCGGAGAGCACTTCGTCTTCTACGGCGCGGCCGACACACGCATCGCCGTCGCCCGCCTGGTCCGCACCATCTGACAGCACCGCCCCAGCACACGAGGAGTCCAGCGCAATGACGCGTCATCCCGTTCCGAACGCTCCACGCCCCCCGCTCGCCCGCCGCTCGCGAGCGGCGGCGTTCGTGGCCTTCCTGGTCGCCGCCCTGCTGGGCGCGGCCGGGCTCGCCGCTCCCGCCCAGGCCGCCGACCTGGAGACGGACGTCTCCACCATCGTCTCGCGCCTGCAGGACTACTACCTCAGCCAGGGTGACGAGGTGCAGATCGCCAACGGCATCTACCTGGCGCAGACCTCGAACGCGCTCGACTACGTGGCCTCGCAGAACGCGGACGGCTCCTGGTCGGACGTGAACTACCAGGACACCACGAGCTCGGCGAACGGCAAGACCTGGGACGCCTACAAGGCGCTCTACCGGATGGTCGCCATCGCCCAGGCGTACCGGGACAAGACGGCGAAGGGGTACCAGGACGCCCGGCTGATCGACTCCGAGCAGCGCGCGCTCGCGTACTGGGACCAGGTGAACCCGGGCAACACCAATTGGTGGGAGACCGAGATCGGCGAGTCGATCGCCATGGGGCGGATCTCGATCTTCGTCGGGGACGCCCTCGGGGCGGATGCCGCAGCCCTCGCGATCAAGCACAACCAGGGCAAGCTCGACCCGGCCGGGGCGAACGGCGCCTGGCGCACCTCCGACTACCTCTACAAGGCCCTCGCCACCCGGAACGCCGACCAGATCAAGGCCGGCTTCGCCACCATGGTGCAGACCGTGGCCGTCGACGACTCCGGCACGGTGCAGGAGGCCGTGCAGCCCGACGCGACGTTCTGGGCGCACGGCGCACAGCTCTACAGCGAGGGCTACGGGATGGCGCTGTTCACGATGGTCGCGATGTGGGCGGACTCCGCCCGCGGCACGAGCCTGGCCTTCACCCGCGACCAGCTCGACACGATCGCGTTCTACATCGTCGACGGCACCCGCTGGCTGATCCGCGGCGAGATCGAGATGCTCTACCTGCTCTACCGTCCGGCGACGACGGTGGACGGCGTCACCAGCTATGCGGCCGTCTTCCTCGACCCGCTGGAGCGGATGGCGCGCACCGACCCGCTGTACGCGACCGACTACCGGGAGATGGCGGACAACATCCGCGGCAAGACCACGGGCAACGGGGCCATCGGCGACCGCTACTTCTGGCGGTCCGAGTTCTCGTCGCACCAGCGTGCGGGCTACGGCATCGTCACCGGCCTCAACTCGAGCCGAACCGTCGGCAGCGAGTACCGGTCGACCATCCGCAAGGACGTCGGCAACGAGATCGTCTGGAACCGGACCGGCACGACCGCCATCCAGGTGACGAACAAGGAGTACACCGACCTCGGCCCGGCGTTCGACTGGTACCACTACCCGGGCACGACCGTCCCGTACGTGAAGGAGACCACCCTCGGAAAGGACGGGCGGTCGGCCAACGGCGGCGCCTTCACCGGCGGCGTCTCGGACGGCACCTACGGCGCGAGCGTGGAGAGCCTGGACCGGGCCGGCACGCAGGCGCAGAAGAGCTACTACTACTTCGACGACGAGATGGTGGCCCTCGGCGCGGGCATCCGCTCCACCTCGGCCGCGCCCGTGCACACCACGGTCAACCAGGTCGCGGCGAAGGACAACGCGTCGGTCGACGGGCAGAGCCTCGCCGCGGGCACGGACGGCAAGGTCGTCGGGGATCCGTCGTGGGCCTACAACGACAAGGTCGGCTACGTGTTCCCGACCGACCAGCCGGTGACCCTCTCCGACAAGACGCAGACCGGCAGCTACTACGGCGGCGACCCCGAGAGCCACGACGCGTTCACGCTCTACTTCGACCACGGGACGGCGCCGACGGACGCGGGATACGAGTACATCGTGCTCCCCGCCAAGTCGGCCGCGCAGACCAAGGCGTACGCCGCAGACCCCGCGGTGAAGGTGCTGCGCAACGACACCTCGGTGCAGGCGGTGCAGCATCCCGGGCTCAAGCGGACCATGGCGACGTTCTACCGCGCCGGGTCGCTGGACCTCGGCGACGGCCGCACGCTCTCGGTGAGCCAGCCGAGCATCGTGATGCTCGACGAGTCCTCCGGCACCCCGGTGGTGAGCCTGTCGAACCCGAGCCAGCCCGGTCTGCTCGTCGACGTCGCACTGAAGGGCGGGGCGAGCGCGTCGCACGGCACCTTCGTGCTCGGCTCGGGCGCGAACCTGGGCAAGACCGTCACAGAGCCGCTGGCCGTCGACGACTCCGACGGATCGCCGTACACCGCGAGCGGTTCGGCCGCCGGCCACGGACCGTCGCAGGCGGGCGACAAGGACACGACGACGACCTGGCAGTCCGCCGGGGCTGCGCCGTGGCTGCAGCAGCGGCTCGCCGCGGGCTCGTACGCGACGGGCGCGGACATCGACTGGGGCGCCGACTACGCCGGCCGCTTCCTCCTCCAGACCTCGACCGACGGGCAGACCTGGACCGACCAGAAGCTGGTCCAGAACGGCACGGGCGGCCACCAGCACGTCGACTTCCCGGCGACCGCGGCGAACTTCGTCCGCATCCTGCCGCTCGATGGACCGGGAGGCGGCACCTACTCCATCGCCGAGTTCGCGGCCGCCGCGAGCGTGAACCTCGCCCTCGGCGCCCCGACGACGGCCTCCGACGGCACCAGCCCTGCCAGCGCGACGGACGGCAACGCGACGACGCGCTGGATCGCCGACCGCACAGGGTCGCCGGACACGTCGTGGCTGCAGGTCGACCTCGGCAAGGTGCAGAAGGTCGGAGCGGTCCGCCTGTTCTGGGAGGCGTCCTACGCCAGCCAGTACAAGATCCAGGTCTCGGACGACGGCAGCACCTGGCGCGACGCCTACGCCACCCCGGCGGCAGGCGGCGACGGCGGCACCGACCTGGTGACGCTGAACGCGAGCGGCCGGTACGTGCGGATGCAGACGGTGAAGCGCGCGCTCACGAGCTACGGCGTCTCGGTGTGGGAGTTCGAGGTGTTCGGCGACAGCGCCATCGCCTCGGCGCCCGCGACGGCCGGCCGGGTGAACCTCGCCCAGGGCAGGCCCACCACCGCGGACAGCGTGTACAACAATCTGGCGAACGTGCAGCCCACCGCCGCCACGGACGGCTCGAAGACCACGAAGTGGTCGTCGGCCCGGCCGTCCGGCTCGGCGCCGTACACCAACCAGAACTGGCTGCAGGTCGACCTCGGGTCGGTGCGCCCGGTCTCGCAGGCCGTCGTCGAGTGGGAGACGGGCAACTCCACCGACTACCGGATCGAGGGATCGGCGAACGGGTCGGACTGGACGCCGCTCGCGCGCGTGCAGAACGCCGGCACCGCCGACCACCGCCGCGACACGACCGACTTCCCGACGGCGGAGGTGCGGTACGTCCGGGTGATCGGGTCGCCCGCGACGAAGTACGGCCTCAACATCTGGGAGTTCGAGCTCTACGGCGGCTACAGCCTGGCGTGCGGCGCCCCCGTGAACGCGGAGCGCAACAGCACCTCGACGCTCGGCGCGACCATCACGCCGGTCGACGGCGGGGACACGTTCACGGCGTACTCGCTCGACCCGTCGGTCGCGGCGGTCGCGTCGGCACCGCAGGCGGCCGCCGACGGAACGCTCGCGGTCCCGCTGAAGACCGGGGCGCCGGGGAGCACCTCCATCGTGCTCGTGCACAGCGCGGGCGACGAGTTCGTCCGCTGCCCGGTCACGGTCGCGGTCGACCGGAGTGCGCTGCAGGCGCTGGTCGACCGCGCGAACGGTCTGGACAGCACGCAGTACACGCCCTCGAGCTGGGCGCCGCTGGTGCCGGCACTGGAAGCGGCCAAGGCGACCCTGACGGCGGCCGACTCGACCCAGTCCGCGATCGACGCCCGCGCGGCGGCGCTGAAGAGCGCCATCGACGGGCTGCGCGTCACCTCGGCGATCAGCGCTCCGGCCGTCACGACGGCGTGGGGCACGGCGGCGACCGTCACCGTCACCGTCACGTCGCCGCTGCCGGTGACCGGGCAGGTCGCGCTCACCGAGGGCGACAAGAGCCGCGGCACGGCGCCCCTGCGCGACGGCGTCGCGACGGTGACGCTGCCGGTCGGCCTGGCCGCGGGCGTCCACACCCTGACGGCGGCGTACAGCGGCAGCGACACGGTCGCGGGCGCCAGCACGACGGTCGCCGTGACGGTCACCCTCCCGGATGCCTGGGTCAAGACGACAAGCTACAAGACCGGCGACATCGTCAGCTACCGCAGTTCGGTCTACAGGGCGGGATGGTCGACCAAGGGCGAGCAGCCCGGCCTCAGCAACACCGGGGCCTGGCAGGAGCTCGCGATGACCGAGAGCGGGCAGGCGGTGTGGACGGCCTCCCGTGTCTTCGGCGCCGGTGACACCGTCGACTACCAGGGCCGGACGTTCCTCGCGGGCTGGTACAGCCGCGGCGACGTCCCCGGGTCGGTGACCGGGCCGTGGCAGGAGATCGCGACCGCGCCGGACGGCACCGCCCTCTGGACGCCGTCGCGCGTCTTCAACGCCGGGGACCGCGCCAGCTACAAGGGCGTCGTGTACGTCGCCAAGTGGTACACCCGCAACCAGGCCCCTGGCGCGGCCAACGGGCCATGGGCCGTGGCGGGCTGACCGGCGGGGCGGCGGGGCCGGGGTCCGGTTCGGGCCCGGGCTCCGGCCCCGCCGCCGACTCCTCCCCGCCACCGGGCGAGCGCCCCGTCACCATCGCGGACGTCGCCGCGCGGGCCCGGGTCTCCAAGAGCGCCGTCTCGTTCGTCTTCAACGGGCGCCGCGGGCTCAGCGCTGCCACCCAGGCCCGCATCGTGCGCGCAGCGGAGGACCTCGGCTGGACGCCGAACGCCCGCGCACGGGCCCTGGCCAGGAAGCGGCCGCGGAGCGTCGGTCTGGTGATCCGCCTGGACGGTCCCGCTCCGGGCCCGTGGACGGACGTGGTCGGCTTCCTGGAGAGGCTCGGCGGCGCCCTCGCCTCGGGCGGCACCGCGCTGGTGGTCCGCGCCGTCTCGTCCGCCTTCGACGAGGAAGAGGCGTACGCCGTGTTCGCCGGGGAGTCCCAGGTGGATGTCGTGCTCGTCGGCGCGCTCGGGACCGGCGACGGAGTGCCGGCCCTTCTGATCCGGTCGGGACTGCCATTCGTGGCCGCCCCGGCACCGGCTGCCGCGGCGGTCGCCGATCGCAAGGAGCGGGCGCGCCTCGCGGCCCGCCACCTGGCGGCCCTCGGCCATCGACGCGTCGCCCTCGTCGCGACGGAACTGGCTCTTCTCGACGCCTTCGGCGACGAGGCGCGTCTGTTCGGAGTCGAGGTCGTGCCGCGTCCTCTGCCGAACCCCTCGCCGGTCGCTGCGGAGGAGGCGACCGCCGCGCTCGTGGCAGGCTCGTCGCCGCCGACGGCGATCGTCTACGAGACGGCGCTGCTCGCCGCGGCGGGCCTCCGCACGACAGCGGCCCTCGGGCTGTCGGTGCCCACGAAGCTCTCGGTGGTCGGCCTCGACGACGACCCCGTCGCCGCGTCCACGACTCCCGCGCTGACGACCGTGAGGAGGGACGAGGCAGCATGGGGACGGGCCTGCGCCCGCCTCCTCCTCGCCAGCATCGACGGCGGCCGCTCGGGGATGCCCGCGCCCCCGCGCGCAGAGCTCGTCGTCCGCGGCAGCACCTGCCCGCCCCCGCCTCCGCCCCGCCAGGAAAGGACCCCCTGATGCCCCGCCTCGTCGCCTTCGACCTCGATGACACCCTCGCGGTCTCCAAGTCGCCCCTCGACCCGCGCATGGCCGGGCTGCTGACCCGGCTCCTCGAGATCGCGCAGGTGTGCGTGATCTCGGGAGGCCGGTTCGAGCAGTTCCGCGACCAGCTCCTCTCCCGCCTGCCGGGGTCGGCACGTCTCGACAGGCTCCACCTGATGCCGACCTGCGGGACGCGCTACCTGCGCTGGGAGGGGGAGCGGTGGCGGCTCGTCTACGCCGAAGACCTGAGCGACAGCGAACGCGCGGAGACCGTGACGGCCGTGGAGGAGGAGGCATCGCGCCTCGGGCTCTGGGAGGAGAACACGTGGGGACCGGTGATCGAGGACCGCGGCTCCCAGATCACGTTCTCCGCACTCGGCCAGTCGGCGCCCGTCGCGGTGAAGGCCGCCTGGGACCCCGACCGGACCCGGCGGAGGGACCTCCGTGCGGCGCTGCAGGCGAGGCTCCCCGGGCTGGAGGTGCGTGCAGGCGGCTCGACCAGCATCGACATCACCCGCCGCGGGGTGGACAAGGCGTACGGGATGACGAGGCTCGCGTCGCTGACAGGCATCCCGTTCTCCGACATGCTGTTCGTCGGGGACAGGCTCGACCCGGACGGGAACGACTATCCGGTGCTGAAGCTCGGCATCCCGTCGGTCTCCGTCCATGACTGGACGGAGACCGCAGCCGTGGTCGAAGCGCTCCTGGCACCCGATCGCGAGCTCCCGCTCGCCGGATCGTCCGCCGTGCAATAGTCTCCGATCGTGCGCCTCGGAGTCCTCGATGTCGGATCGAACACCGTCCATCTGCTCGTCGTCGACGCCCACCCGGGCGCGCGGCCCCTCCCGGCGGCGACGCACAAGTCGGTGCTCCGCCTCATGCGCTACATCGCGCCGGACGGCAGCATCAGCGACGAGGGCTGCGATGCGCTGCTCGACGCCATCTCGTCGGCGCTGCGGGTCGCGGAGGAGGAGGACATCGACGAGCTGCTGCCCTTCGCCACCTCCGCGCTGAGGGAGGCGACCAACGGTCCCGAGCTCCTCGAGCGCGTCCGGCAGCAGACCGGCGTGGACCTGCAGGTGCTCTCCGGGGCGGACGAGGCGCGGCTGACCTTCCTCGCCGTGCGGCGCTGGCTCGGGTGGTCCTCCGGCCGCATCCTGCTGCTGGACATCGGCGGAGGGTCGCTGGAGATCGCCTCGGGCACCGACGAGTACCCGGACACCGCGGTGTCCGTGCCGCTTGGCGCGGGACGCGCGACCATCGGCTTCCTCCACGACGACCCGCCGCGCGACGAGCAGGTGGAGGAGCTCCGCGACCACGCGCGACGGCTCCTCGCCGCGGTGGTGCCGGAGTTCGAGCGCGGCGACGGCGACCACGTCATCGGCACCTCGAAGACGATCCGGTCGCTTGCCCGGCTCGCCGGGACCACCTCCGCGCGCGCCGGAGGCGACGACCGCGTGCACCTGACCCGCTCCGGGCTCGCGGACTGGGTCCCGCGGCTCGGCCGGATGCCGGCGGAGTCCCGGACGGCCCTCCCCGGCATCACCTCCGACCGCGCGTTCCAGATCGTCGCGGGCGGAATCGTGCTGCGGGAGGCGATGCGGGCGTTCGACGTGGATGAGCTCGAGGTGTGCCCGTGGGCGCTGCGCGAGGGCATCATCCTCCGCTACCTCGACCACCTCGACTGAGGCTCAGGCCCGGCGGCCGCTCAGGCCCGGCGCGGCGTGACCTCTGCCAGGAAGGGGTCCACGACTCGCCACACGGACTCCGGGTTCTCCAGGTGCGGCAGGTGTCCGGCATCCGGGATCTCGGCGAACCGGGCGCGGGGGACGGCGGCCGCGAGGGCACGGCCGTAGGCGGGGGTGACGATCCTGTCGCTGTCGCCCCACACCATGAGCGTCGGGACGCCGATGGCGGCGAGGCGGCCGAGCAGGCCGGGGTCGCTCATGGCGGCGGCGATCGCGGCCATGGTGCGACCGTTCCCCTGCTGGATGGCGCGCTGCTCGTCGGTGAGGGCGGCCGGGTCGATGTAGCCGCGCTCCGGGTCATGCCAGGCGAGCTCGGCGAGGCCGCGCGCGTCGAGGGCGAAGAAGTCCGCGATCGGTTCTCCCTCGACGACCACACCGACGCCGTCGATATCGATGACGGCGGAGAGGAGGCCCGAGTAGCGGGAGTCCGTGGCCGCCTGCACCGCCATCTCCAGCGCGATCCAGCCGCCGATGGAGGAGCCGACCACGGTGACGCCGCGCTCGCCGCGGTCGAGGAGCCGGTCGAGGTAGCCGGTGGCGAGGTCGGCGATGGAGGAGATCGAGCCCGGCCGGGCCGTCCCCTCCCAGCCCGGGTGTGTGGGCGCCACGACCTGCATGGTCGCGGCGAGGTGCGCGACGATCGGCGCGACCGTGCGCGGTCCGCCCCCGCCGTGCAGGACGAGCGCTTCGGGGGCGGCCGGTTCGCCGGCCTCCAGCGCGGGGAGGTCGACGGGAAGGCTGATCATCATAGCGGGCTCCTATATCAACATGTTTATCTACGAGTATTGATACAGTAACACCATGACGGTGGATCTGGAAGCACTCGGCCTGGCGATCAAGCGGGCGCAGTACCGCAACCACCGCACGATGGACGCCGCGCTCCGCCCGGTCGGGATCAGCCTGGTGCAGTGGGACGCGCTGCGCGCCATCGCGCGCATGCCCGGGGCTTCGGGGCACGACCTCGCCGCCGCCACGTTCCAGAGCGACCAGGCCTTCGGCACCCTGGCGAACCGGCTGGCCGAGCGCGGGCTCATCGTCAGGACGGCCGGCCGCGGGCGCCGCATCGACCACGAGCTGACCGACGCCGGCCGCGCTGCGCTGGAGGAGGGCCACGTGGTGGCCGCCGACGTGCTCGACGACCTCTTCGCGCCGCTCGACGAGCCCCAACGCGCGGCCCTACTGGAAACCCTGGCCCGCCTCACCGCGCCGTCCGAACGGTGACATCTCGTCGCCACTCGGCTCGGATTCTCGCGAATACTCCCGTCTCGGGGCGGAGTACGGTGGTGGCGGACGACGGCAGGGGGAGTGGATGGATCCGGCGGACGAGCGGGTGGTCGCGGAGGTCGACGCAGCGGCCACGGCCCTGCGCGCAGCGGCGCCGGGGGACTTCGCGGCGATGGATGCGCTGTGGCGCGCGGTCTACGCCCTCCCTCGCTGGGCGTTCATCGCCCGCGGGACCGACGACGCGCCGTCCCCGTTCGTGGGCGAGCTGGAGTCAGGACCGATGCTCTTCGCGTTCACCACGATCGCCCGCGCGCACGACGGTGCACTGAGCGCCGGGCTCGACGAGGATGCCGCATCCCGCGTGCTGACGGTGCCGATGCCCGACGCGATCGAGTGGGCCGCCTCCTTCGCCGACTCCGGTGTGCGCGGGATCGTCTTCGACCTGCCCGGGTTCGGGTACTTCGCGCCGCTGGAAAACCTCGTGCCCATGCGCGACTACATGGCGGCGAACCCGGTCCGCTGAGCCGCCGAGTGGTGACATCACGTCACGACTCGGCGCGGATTCCCGCGGTTACTCACCGCTCGCCGCGACCACCCGCTCCGCCCGCTACGCTCGGCGCATGACGATCGAGGTGCTGCCGGCGACGGGCCGCTGGGACGACTTCGCCACCTTCATGGTGCCGCGCAAGCCCGGCGGCGGTGGCTGCGTGTGCATGTCGTACCGGGACGCGCGCCTGGCGATGCCCGAGCGGATCGCGTACATGGAGCACGAGTGCGGGACGACGCCCGGCCCCGGCGTGCTGGCCTACCTCGACGGCGAGGTCGCCGGCTGGTGCAGCGTTGCGCCGAAGTCGACGTACCGGCGCCTGATGAACTCCCGCACCATCCCGCACCTGGATGAGGAGCGCGACCCGTGGTCGATCGTGTGCTTCGTCGTGCGCGGCGGCTTCCGCAAGCGCGGGGTGATGCACGACCTGCTGGATGGCGCGGTCGAGCATGCGAGGGCGAACGGCGCGACCGTGGTCGAGGGTTACCCGGTGGACACCGGAGGCGAGCGCGTGGATGTGATCAGCGGCTACGTCGGAACCGTCGACCTGTTCGAGAAGCACGGCTTCACTCGCCTGACCGAGACCGACGCGCACTCCGGCGGCCGCCTGCGCTGGATCATGCGCCGCGAGCTGGGCTGACGCGGGCGGCCCCTAAGCCCCGGCTGCGCTGCCCAGGCGGTACGACGCGAAGAACGTTCCGCCGTAGAGGGCGGCGGCGACGAGGAAGCCGGTCGCCATGAGGTAGGACGCCCATTCGCTCCCGGAGGCCATGGTCCCGACGCCCGCGAGGAAGGTGACCACGATCACCACGAGCCCCCACACCGCGAGCCGCTGACCCAGCTGCGCGCGCCGTGCCGCCAGCAGCAGTCGCACCGCGATCACGACCAGGCCGATCGCGATCAGGATGTGCAGGATGATGATGACCCAGTCGGCGGCCACGGCGAACCCGCCCTCGGGCTCGCCGATCAGGTTGGCGGCCATCCCGAGCAGGAATTGGAGCGCGAGGGCCGTGAGTGCCTCGCGGGAGCGGCGGCGGAGGCTCTCGGGGGCACCGACGGATGCTTCGGCTGCGGACATGCGCTGCTCCTCCGACTCGGACGGCACGGGGTCGAGGTCATTCTGCTCCGTCCGGGCGTCGAGGGGAACAGCCGATCGGCCGTTCCCCTCGACGTCTCTCACACGAGCGCGTGCGCGTGTGTCGGTGCAGCGGCGTGTTCCTCCGGTTCGACGATCAGCCCGCGGGAGCTGTCCGCGGACGCGGCCAGGTCGGCGAGCCAGTTGCGGTTCAGAGCGGGTGCGCGGGAGCCGTCGAAGTGGAAGAGGACGTTGCTCGCCGGGTGGATCCAGACGCTCGTGCGGCCGCCTCCCGACGCCTGGCCGTCCTTCCAGGACATGGCGAAGCTCTGCCCGTGGCGGAGCTTGTTGACGATCACGACATGCAGGTGCGCGAGCGTCCGGTCGTCGATCTCGACGTCGTGGTTCTCGTAGCTGAGATAGCCCATGATGGTTCCCTCCTGTCGGTCCGGAAGGGGGCAAAGAGTCGGATGCCAGCCGAGTTCACGTCTACCGGAGGGCGTCTACCCAGTGTGACCCATCCAGGGGGTAGACACCAGCGGTCTGCGAGGATTGTCAGGCGTGCAGCAGGGAACGGTCGACGACGGTGAAGCCGTCGGCCGCCTCCGAGGCGGCCTCGGCTTCGGTCAGTTCAAAGTAGACGCCCAGCACGGAGGGGGTGATCTCGTGCGGCATCACGACGACGAATACGGGGACATCCACCACTCAACCATCCTCCGTCCGCGCCGATCCGTAGCCGGTTGACAACGGGGGAGTGGCGTGAGGGGGTGTCAGCGGCTCCCGGTGAGGGCGCGCGCACTCCGCAGGAAGGATGCGGCAAGCGCGTCGGCCGCGTCGAGGTAGCCGGCGACCATCGCGCCGTCGCGGATGAGCATGAGATCGTCGGCGACCGCGTGCGCATCGGGGAGGCCGAGCGGCCCCACGATCTCCTCGAACGTCGCCTTGCACCAGGCGCGGTGGGCGTCGACGGTGAGCCGGACGGCGCTCGCCGCATCCGGGTA
Source organism: Leifsonia sp. C5G2 (assembly GCF_013359685.1). Lineage (GTDB taxonomy): Bacteria > Actinomycetota > Actinomycetes > Actinomycetales > Microbacteriaceae > Leifsonia. The sequence continues at coordinate 452,167 of NZ_JABFMV010000001.1, read as the reverse complement.
CTCGGCGGCGGCGTTGATGAACGGGCAGCCGCGGAAGCCCTGCAGGCAGGCGAACTCGCCGAGCTGGGCGGCGATGAGCTGGAACACGCGATCGGGGTCGCCCTCGGCCGCTGCGATCGCGCCCAGGATGCCGTCTCGCTCCTGTTCCGCCCGCCGTTCGAGGTGCGCGACGACGAGGTCGTCCTTGCTCTTGAAGTGCCGGTAGAAGGTGACCTTGGTCGTGCCGGCGCGCTCGATGACCTTGTCGACGCTGACCGCGCGGAGTCCCTCCGCATAGAACAGCTCCGTCGCGGCGTCGATCAGCCGGTCCCGGATCGACGTCTTCACGCTCCCGATCATAAGTGCTCCTCGTGGGCCGCTTGCGTTCGTGCCCGGCCCGTGGCTATGGTGTGAATCATTGTAGAGTTACTAGTCATTCTACATCCATTCATCTCGCTGAAGAAAGAAGCTCATGACCACGACCACCCCGGATACGCGGCCCGCGACGATCGCGTCGGCGCTGCGAACCCTCTACTTCGTCCGCTTCGGCTTCGCCATCGTCTGGGCGATCGTCATCGCACTGACGGCCGCGTCGGTCACGCCGCTGACCGCGACGCTGCTCGTGCTCTATCCCGTCTTCGACGTCGTCGCCGCGGTCATCGACCACCGCGCGTCGCGGGGCACCCGGTCGGCGGGCCTCCTGTACGTCAACATGGCGCTGAGCGTGCTCGCGGCCGTCGGCCTCGCCTTCGCGACGGGTTCCGGCCGGTCGGCGGTGCTGCTGGTGTGGGGGCTGTGGGCGATCGCCGCCGGTGTCGTCCAGCTGATCGTCGGCATCTCGCGGCGCTCGCTCGGCGGCCAGTGGCCGATGATCCTCAGCGGCGGCATCTCCGTCTTCGCCGGCGCCGGGTTCGCGCTGCAGTCGGCAGGCGCGGGCGCCTCGCTCGTGAGCCTGGCCGGGTACGCCACCCTCGGCGGCGTCTTCTTCCTGGTGTCGGCGATTCGTCTGTCGCGCGCCGCGAAGGCGGACGCCCGATGAGCGCCGAGGTGTACGACGTCATCGTGATCGGCGCGGGCCCGGTCGGCGAGAACGTCGCAGACCGGGCGGTGCAGGGCGGCCTGACCGCCGTGATCGTGGAGGCCGAACTGGTCGGGGGCGAGTGCTCATACTGGGCGTGCATGCCGACCAAGGCGCTCCTGCGTGACGCCGCCGCGCTCCGGGCCGCTCGCAGCCTGCCGGGCGCGGCCGCGGCGATCACCGGAGAGCTCGACACCGCCGCCGTGCTGGAACGACGCGACCGGTTCGCGGCGCACTGGCACGACGACGGCCAGGTCTCGTGGCTGGAGGGCGCCGGGATCGCGTTGGTCCGCGGCCACGGTCGCCTCCGGGGCGCGCGCACGGTCGCGGTGACCGGACCCGACAGTGGCACCACCGTGCTGGAGGCCCGGCACGCCGTGGTCGTCGCGACCGGCACCAGCCCCGCGGTCCCGCCGATCCCCGGGCTCGCCGACGCGAAGCCGTGGACGAGCCGCGACGCGGTGTCCGCCGAGCGCATCCCGGAACGCCTGGCGATCATCGGCGGCGGAGTCGTCGGCGCCGAGCTAGCCACCGCCTACAGCGCCTTCGGCACGGCCGTGACGCTCATCGCGCGGGACGGGCTGCTGCCCCGCGTCGAGCCCTTCGCCGCCGAGCAGGTGGCGGCCGCGCTCACCGCGGACGGCGTCCGCCTCCTGGTCGGTACCGAGCCCGTCGAGGTGTCGCGGGAGGACGACGGCTCCGTGCGGATCGCCCTCGCCGACGGCGGCTCCGTCCGCGCGGACGAGGTGCTCGTCGCGACCGGCCGCCGGCCGAACACCGGCGACATCGGGCTGGAGACCATCGGGCTCGCACCGGGGAGCTGGCTCACGGTCGACGAGACCCTCCGTGTGGTGGACGAGACCGGCACCCCCGTGGCCGGCGGCGGGCTCTACGCGACGGGCGATGTCAACGGCCGCGCCCTCCTGACCCACCAGGGCAAGTACCAGGCCCGCGCGGCGGGCGACGTGATCGCCGCCCGCGCGCTCGGCGGGGACGTCGACGACGCGCCCTGGGGACGGCACGCGGCGACCGCCGACCATCTCGCGGTTCCTCAGGTGATCTTCACGCATCCCGAGATCGCGTCGGTGGGCCACACGCTCGCCAGCGCGACCGCGGCAGGGCTCCGCGTGCGCCCGGTCGAGTACGACCTCGGCGCGGTCGCGGGGGCGTCCCTGCACGCCGACGGCTACACCGGCCGGGTCGGGATGCTGATCGACGAGGACGCCGGCACGATCGTCGGCTTCACCGCCGTCGGCCCCGACACCGCCGAGCTCGTGCACGCCGCCACGGTGGCCGTCGCCGGTCAGGTGCCGCTGGAGCGGCTCTGGCACGCCGTCCCGGCCTACCCGACGATGAGCGAGCTCTGGCTGCGCCTGCTGGAGACCGCCGGCAGCGACACCCGCGTGAGGACGCGGTCCACCCACCAGCTCGTCTCGAGCGATCGATAAGAACCACCCATAAGAGAAGGAAGACGAACCATGCCCACGAAGATCACCCTCATCATCGACAACCCGGCCGACCCGGCCGCCTTCGAGGAGGCGTACGCAGAGGTCGAGCCCCTCGCCCGCCGGCTGCCCGGCCTCCGCCGGACCGAGGCGGCGAAGGTGTGGCCGAAGGAGGACGGCACTCCCACTCCGGCCCACCGCACGCTCGACCTGTACTTCGACAGCTACGAGGACGCTTCGGCCGCGGTCGCCACCCCCGCCGCGGGCGAGTTCTTCCAGCGCCTCATCGGGACGGGCACCTCGTTCACCGGGCTGTTCTCGGACATCGCCGAGGACTGAACGTCGCCCTCGCTCACGCCGCCGAGCGGTCTTCGGGCCGCCGGCGGCGGAGCGACGCGTCGACGATCGGCGGCGTGTTGTACTCCTGGTCCATGCGGCCGACGCCGGTTCCGGGCGGGACGATCTCGTCGATCCGGTCGAGAAGCTCGTCCGAGAGCTCGACGTCGGCCGCGGCCAGCAGGTCGTCGAGCTGCTCCATGGTGCGGGGGCCGATGAGTGCCGCCGTCACGCCGGGATGCGCGACGACGAACGCGAGCGCCAGGTGCGTGAGCGGGATCCCGGCCTCCTCGGCCAGCGGGATGAACCGCTCGACCGCGTCGATGCGGCGCTCGTCGCGGAGGGCGGCGAACAGCCCGACGCGTCGGAGGTCGGTGTCCTGACCGCGCCGCACCCGTCCCGTCAGCATCCCGCTGGCGAGTGGGCTCCAGATCACCGTGCCCATGCCGTAGCGCTCGGCGACGGGCAGCACCTCCCGCTCGATCGTGCGGTCGAGGAGCGAGTAGTGCGGCTGCTCGACGCGGAAGCGCTCGAGGCCGCGCCGCTCGGCCGTCCACTGCGCCTCGACGATCTCGGACGCGGGCATATCCGACGACCCGATCGTGCGCACCTTGCCGCTGCGCACGAGGTCCGTCATCGCCGAGAGCGTCTCCTCGATGTCGGTCTGCGGGTCGGGGCGGTGCAGCTGGTACAGGTCGAGGTGGTCGGTCTGCAGTCGCCGAAGCGAGCTCTCGACGGCAGTCATGATCCAGCGACGGGAGCCGCCGCGGTGGTTGACATCGTCGCCGATGGGGCGCGCGAACTTCGAGGCGAGCACGACCTCGTCGCGGCGTCCCTTCAGTGCGCGGCCGACCATCTCCTCCGAGTCGCCGTAGGCGTCGGCGGTGTCGACGAGGTTGATGCCGGCGTCGAGCGCGCGGCCCACCATCCGGTTCACGTCGTCCTGGTCGCTGTTGCCGAACGAGCTGAACATCATGGCGCCCAGCGCGAAGGGCGAGACGTGGATGCCGGTGCGGCCGAGCGGGCGGTACTTCATGGTCTCCTCCAGTCGATGTCCGGGTGCCGCTCGCGGTAGGATCGACTAAGCGGAACACTCGTCCGCAACTATACGGAACATTGTTCCGTTTGTCACGCGAGGGAACAGGATGACCGTGCCAGACGAGCGCACCGCCGCACCTGCGCGGCGCAAGCGGGCCGATGCAGTGCGCAACACCGAGGTGGTGCTCGAGGCGGCCAAGGCGGCGTTCGCCGAGCTCGGCGTGGACGCGCCCATGCGCGATATCGCGGCGCGCGCCGGGGTCGGGGTCGGCACGATCTACCGCAATTACCCGCAGCGCTCCGACCTGATCATCGCGGTCTTCCGCCGCGAGCTGGAGGACACGGGCGCGGAAGCCGAGCGTCTCGCCGCCGCGCATCCTCCCGCGGAGGCGCTGCGGCTCTGGGCGGAACGCCTCGGCCGTTTCGTGGCGACCAAGCGCGGCTTCGCGAGCGCTCTCCACTCGGGCGACCCCGCCTATGCGCCGCTGCCCGAACAGTTCCTCGGGGTGCTCGCGCCGAAGGTGCAGAGCATCCTCGACGCGGGGGCCGCCGACGGCACCATCCGGCCGGGCCTGCGCGCCGAGGACCTCATCCACGCGCTCGCCCGCCTCGCGGACGACCGGGTCGGAGACGCCGACGGGCGGCCGGGCCGGATGATCGGCGTGCTGCTCGACGGCGTGACGGTTCCCGGCCAGGCCGGCTGAGCGCGGTTCCCGCTACTTCGCAGCGGCGACCGGCTCGCCCGTCGGAACCGTCTTCGGCAGGTTGCGCGAGAAGAACAGGGCGCCGCACGAGATCAGTGCGATCGTCGCGAAGGAGAGCCGGAGCGCGGCCAGCTGCGACTCCGAGTACAGGCTCTGCAGCGTCGCGCTGTCGGCGGACGAGAGCCCGTGGTCGGCCGCGATCTTCGGCACCTCTGACACGGCCACCACGCCGACGCCGTGCTGCGTCTCCTGCTGCACCTGCGTCTGCACGTCCTGCGGAAGCTCGCTCGCGGCAACGCCGCCGGCGAACGACGTCGAGAGCGCGGCGATCATCACCGAGCCGACCACGGCCGTCCCGAGCGACGAGCCGAGGTTCTGGAAGACGCCCTGGATGCCGCCCGCCTCGCTCAGCTGATCGGGCCCGACCGACGACATCGTGACGTTGCCGAGCTGAGAGGCCAGGAGGCCGAGCGCGGCACCGGCCACGAACATCCCGACGCCGAAGCTCCAGCTGTCGAGCTGAGGGTCCACGGCCCCCAGCAGCACCAGGCTGGCTCCGACGAGCGCCAGCTGGCCGATGCGCGCGATGCGACGGGGTGCGACGCGTTTGGCGAGCACGGTGCCCAGGATCGAGAACAGCACGAGCGCGATCGAGAGCGGGAAGATCTTCAGGCCAGTCGAGAGCGCGTCGAGGCCGAGGGTCAGCTGCAGGTAGATCGGCACGACGAAGAAGAGACCGGCCGTGACCGTGTACTGCAGGCCCAGGCTGCCGATGCCGGCCCGCAGCTGCCGGATGCGGAGGAGGGACGGGTCGAGCAGCGGAGGCCGGCCGCGCCGGATCAGGGCACGCTGCTGCAGGAAGAACAGCCAGAGGACCACGGCGCCGCCCGACACGAGGAACGGCACGGGCGAGAGGCCCAGTATGGACACGTCGGTGTTCGGGAGCAGCCAGCCCCAGACCTTCGTCTGCAGGAGGCCCCAGACCACGAGCACCAGGCCCAGCGCCGACAGCAGGACGGAGAGGGCGTCGATGCGGACCCGCTCGCGCTCGCCGCTGTCGCGCACGAGCCCGCTGAACATCAGCACGATGGCCATGATGACCACCTCGCCCGCGAACACGTAGCGCCAGCTGGCGTAGGTGGTGAGGAACCCGCCGATCAGCGGTCCCACCGCGACCGCGACCCCGGAGGCGGCGCCGATGACGGCGAACGCGGTCACGCGGGCGTGGCCGGAGTAGTTGTCGGCGATGAGCGCGGCGATCGCCGGGATGACCAGCACCGCGCCGAGCCCCTCGATCACGGACCAGCCGACGAACAGCACGACGATGTTCGGGCTGAGCGCCGTCGTCCCGGACCCCACCGCGTACACGATGGAGCCGATGATGAGCGCGCGCCTGCGGCCCCAGATGTCGCCGAGCTTCGCCCCGAGCAGCATGAACGCCGCCATCGTCAGCGTGTAGAAGGTGATCGTCGTCTGCATCGCGGCGATCGTGGTGTGCAGGTCGCGCACCACCGTCGAGATGGACACGTTCATCACCGTGCTGTCGAGCACCATCACGAACTGTGCGGCGCCGAGCACCGTCACTGCACCCCACCGCTCAGCCATCCCGTGACCTCCCGCCGACACGCGGAGGCTAGCATCGGCGCCGGGCCGCGCGCGACGGGGCGGTTTCCGGGAGAGCCGCATGGTGAGTACCGGCTAGCCGATAACGCGAGGCGGCAATATGCCGAGCGCTCCGTCCCTTCTCGATATCCCCGGTGCGGCCATGATTCGCCGTAGCGTATGAGGCACCATCACCGGGCACATTTGCGGGCGGCTCTTACGAGAATCGGTGGCCCGCGACTGGTGGACGGGGCGGCGCGCGGCTAACCGTTGTTCCCGCTAGAGAATCGCTGCCGGGGGACAAACAGGTGTGCGCGAGCCATGGCCCGGGTCAGTCAGGGCCGATACCCGTCGTGTGGCTTCTCATAGAGCTTGCTCGCGAGTTCGTCGCCACTTCGACCGCCGTTGAGAGAACCCCCGACTTGATTGAGGACCTGGGCCACCCACTGCAAGAAGACGCCTGAGAACCGCCACAGCCGTGCGAGCATGCCTTGACGCTACTCGCCTGCGGGAGAGCCTCGCCAGCATGTACGCAGCCAGCTCTAGTGCCTCAGGGTGCCGCGCATCCGGTGAGACTTGTTGCGATCACGGGATCGCTGCATGACCTCTGCGTCCACCTTGTACCGCCCCCGTAGGAATCGAAGGCGTTTGTGGAGTAGACCGTCACTTCTCCGCTGCTCGGGGTGACGAAGGCGAAAGAAACGATGGGATCGCCTTCGCTAGTCGGGACACTCCATGCAAGTTCCGCGGCATCTCGATTGGAAACGGCCGCTTGGAGGCACTTGACCGCCTCGGTGGGCAGCGTCTGGCCCTGAGTAAGGACGAACGCGCCGCACGCTTTTCTGGCGTCGCTGGCGCGAACAGGAGCGGGCGCATCGGACAGTGCTCGAGCGGCGTCGATGGGATCCCCGGCGGGCGCGCGTCCCATGGGATACGACTGCACGCACCCCAGAAGCAGAACCGCGACACTCACAAGCATGAGTACGTTCCCTACCGGCTCAAAGCGGCGACCTCTGGCAACCCGACTCATGGCGACAAACGTAGCGTCAGAAGCACCCGTAGCTCCGTGCCGCAAGGCAGCCACGCCTGTAGTTGTGGCCTAGCGTTGGAGCATGCGGCTTTCTGATCTTGGCGACAGGATCTGCATCATCGGCCAGTCCGGCGCCGGAAAGTCGACATTGGCGGCCGCGATCGGCCGGCGGACCGGCCTGCCGGTCGTTCATCTGGATCAATATCGGCACGTGCCCGGGTCGCAGTGGCAGCTCCGGTCGGATGACGAATTCGCCGAACTGCACGACGCGGCCATCCGCTCCGAGCGCTGGGTGATCGAGGGGAACTATTCGAAGCTCATGCCGCAGCGCCTGAAGCGGGCAACGGGCCTCATCGTCCTCGACATCTCGACGGCGGCGAGCCTGGCGCGATACGTCCGACGCACGCTGCGGCCGGCGTCCAGACGGATCGGCGGTCTTGATGGGACCAGGGACAGGCTGTCGTGGGCGATGATCGAGTACATCCTGACTGGGGGCGCGGTGACCATCTGCCCCGGCACGACAGTGGACTTGAACGACCAGCGAACAGGAGCGCCACTATCGCTTGATCACCAGCAGCGGGTCATCGACTTCTTCAGCTGGAAGTGCGCGCATCCCTATGCCGGTCCGAAGGGGTCGACCGCTCCGGCCGGTCGAACCGTCACGCCAATGAAGTACATCAACCGGGTAGGCGATCTCAGTGCAGATCTCCTCATTAGCCCGGGTAACCTCGAATGGTGGACCACTGCTAGCTCAATGACGACCGGAACCTATCGCCATCTTTATTGCGAATCTCGGATGAGCTACGGGACCTGGGCCGATTGCGGCGACGCAGACGGATCGGGTTCATCTCTCCGAACCCGCCTGAACCAAATTTGCCCTCAGAAGGGGCAACACTTTGAAGTAGAAGCCTTCCTCGCGGTCGGCGGTAGCGACTACTTCGACACCGCAGAAGGTACAACTCAGTGAGGAGCAACCGTGCCGGTAATTGTGCCCACCGTTAAACATCAGCACGGGATCAACGTTGAGTTGCAGAGTGTCGAGCTGTTAGATTCGCTAATCCTGCTTCGATTCCGTGCCACGGAGTTGGTCGAATCGGGTGCGCATGGCACGCTTCGACCGACGGTGATGAACGAGCGGATAACACTTGAAGATTCACTTGGTACCCAAGCGACGCAGGAGCAGAAATCATCCGATAGCGGACCGTTCGCAGGACTCGTGGACGTTGCTTTCTCCCTCCCGCCGAAGTTTGACACCGCTGGGCAAATGCTGTTACAGAGCGAAAACCTCAGCCTTGCCTTCACCATCTGATTCGGCGTGAGGCCCCCTGCGCTCTCCCCACATCGTCAGCGTCACGGTTGACGAGTCGCCGGCATCGCGAGGAGCTCGGGGAGGTTGCGGGGTCAGTAGCACGGTTGTCGATCGTCTATCGGACAAGCTCAGGCTCGTGAGGTGAAACCATAGTGGTATGAATAACCCGCAGCTGACTCAAGAATTTGCTTGGCGTGGGCGGACCGTTCGGTGGGATCGGATAGGAGCAGGGCCGGCGTTGGTGTTCTTGCACGGGACGCCCTGGTCATCGGTGCTCTGGCGTCCGATCGCGCTCGCTCTGGCGCGGCGGTTCACGGTCTACCTCTGGGACATGCCGGGATACGGTTCATCATCTAAGGACCCGTCGCACGCTGTCGATCTCGGGGTGCAAGGAGAACTGTTCGCAGCGCTCCTCGAGTCCTGGGAACTCGATCAGGCGCACATCGTCGCCCATGACTTTGGCGGCGCTGTTGCGCTCCGAGCGCGCCTCTTGCACGGAGCCACATTCGCGTCGCTGTGCCTCGTAGATGTGGTGGCGCTCGCTCCCTGGGGATCGCCATTCTTCAAGCTCGTTCAGAACCACGCGCAGGTTTTCGAGCAACTTCCGTCAGCGGTCCACCGAGGTGCAGTAGAGTCCTACATCAGCGGCGCCAGCTACAAAGACCTCCGTGCCAGCGAGCTGCAGATGCTTGTCGAGCCTTGGTTGGACGAGGAAGGCCAACCGGCTTTTTACCGTCAGATTGCACAAGCTGACGAGCGATTCACGACGGAGATCGAAACCTGGCTCGGCAGCATCACAGAGCCCGTGAAAATCGTCTGGGGCACAGAAGACGCCTGGATACCAGTTGACCGCGCCCATCGGCTCAAAGATCTCATCCCGCACGCCTCGGTCGCACTCATCCCGGAGGCGGGGCACCTCATTCAGCTCGACGCACCAGCAGCACTGTCCGTTGAGCTCACAAACTGGCTGGCCGCCGTCAGTTCGGGCAATTCTGCGAGCGTAGCCGTCGCACCCATTGCGGAGTGACGAAGAGGAGGCGTTCCGGTAGCCGATCCTTCAGCGCACTGGTGTGTACCAGGTGCTCGTGTGTGGTCAGTCGGCCGCGGAAGGACGTTGGGCGAACTCGAGACAGATGTATCCCAGTTCGTCACGAGGGACGACCGCGGTAAGGACTGTGTCGCTCGAGAGTTCGACTCCGATGGCATACACCAACGGGTCGGTGTCGATCTCCAGCGCCGGCACCTCGACGCCGTCTACCGTGACGATCGCTTCCCGGTTGATGCCCTTCTCGGTCAGCGGTGAGACGAAGCGGTCAACGCCCATGTTGCCGAGCCCGAGCTGCTCCCGGAACCAGTTCATCAGAATGTGGTTCACATGGTCCATGAGCAGGCGGGACGGCGTCGAGAATTCGGATGCGTCGCGCGTCCACGTCGTCCGCACGGCTTCCCACAGCATCGGGTATCGCCTCCGTTCGGCCATCTCGATCAACCATGCTGGTCGGGGTCTCGGGGCGGGCTCGTCGAGGGCGCGACGAGTGGGTTCATCGAGTTCGGCGAGGTTCACCGGGTCGGATCGATCATCGGGATTGCGCCACAGCGTGTAGTTGATGCTCACCGACATCTGAGAGAGCCCGCTCGTTCCCTGCTGCGACGTGATGCTCTCCATGTTCGCGTCCTCGAGGGTCGGCTGAGCCACAAACCCCATGACTGGCACCGGCATGAGCTTCACCTGCTCGGCCTGAGCGCGCCGGGGATCAGGCGCGTCTTCCGGAAGGAAGCCCCCGAAACGCATCGGCGCGGTCCCCATCAGTTCGACCCGCCTAACTTTTGAAAGCCGTCAAGCCCGGGACCGGATCCGTACCAAGAGGCGACGTCGACATGTAGACAGCTTTGCTCCAAGTCGCCCTTCTCGCAACGCTCTGTGTCGTGATCGCTTCCCGCAAGCCGATCGGCAACCGTGCACGAGGGACCCGTCACAACCTCCTGGCCAGCAACAGCTAGCGAGCGGGCGCAGGGGCGTCTGTCTATTCAGGCTCTTCACCCTGACGGCGGGCGAGCTGATCGAGATAGAACTTCGTCGAATAGCGCGCGGCCCGTCGCACAGACGCGTATCCGGTTAGGAAGGCGCCGCCGATCGGATTGACGTTGCGGCCCGTAACGGTGTCCACAACTTGGAGCCGCCAGAACGGACCGAACAGACGCCGAGGTTGAACATCGAACCGAGGGTCCACATCGGGGAACTCAGGACCAGCGCCCATAACCATGTGACAAGGATGGCATGACGCGTAAGCCGATCCGCTACCGGACGCCAGTCGCAGCTTGTTGCGATCGGCGATTCCGATCAGGCCGGCCGGCTGAACAGGTTGACGAGGTTGCCGTCGGGGTCGCGGAAGAGCGCGGAGCGGTTGCCCCACGGCAGCGTCGTCGGCGGGAGCACGACATCCGCGAGCGAAGACTCGAGGCGGCCGAACTCCGCGTCGACGTCCGCGACCTCGAACTCCACGACGATCGACCGGTTGGCGGCGGGCCCCAGGGCGTCGCCGAGCATCGCCACCGTCGCCGGCGCAGCGATCGCGAGGGTCGCGCCCGGCCCGGCGAACTGGGCGAAGACGGGAGCGGGGCGCTCCGCGGTCAGTCCCGTGACGCGCTCGTAGAACGCGGCGAGACGGTCGACGTCCTCGGTGATGATGCGGATGGATGCGAACGGCACGGTGACCTCCGGGTGGTGGATGGATGCGGCCCGAGCGGACCCGCCCCCTCAGCTTCTCCGGGGGTCGCGACAGCGTCCTGTCGGTGTTTCGCCGGATCCGCTCACCGCGGGTCGTCGAGGATCGGCCGCAGCGTGCCGAACGGGATGTCGAGCTCTTCGCGCCGGAGGGTCCGCGCCGGGGGCCGCTCGTCGGTCACCTCGATCGACACCATGCGGTCGCCGCGGAAGGCGCGCACGCCGTCGCGCAGGCGGCACCAGCCGATGAGGTACCAGTCGCCGTCCTTGCCGATCGAACCGAGCGGCTCGACCTCGCGGTGGGTGAGCGTGCCGTCCCGGTCGCGGTAGGCGAGACGGATCACCCGGTCGGCGCGGAGCGAGGCGGCGAACTCCGGCACGACGGGCCGCTCGTCGTCGGCCTCCAGCAGGTGGATGCGGGACGCCGTTGACGCCGCCCGGCGCGCATCCTCGTCGGGCATCACGGCGAGCACCTTGCGCTGCGCGGTGCCGGCGGCCTGCCTGAACGGGCCGCGGCGGAGGGTGCCGAGGCCGATCAGCACCGCGAGCGCCTCATCCGGGGTGAACCCCATCGGCCCGAGCGTCGCCGCCGCGTCGATCGTGTAGCCGCCGGTGCGCCCCTGCTCCGCCCAGATCGGCACCCCGGCCTCCTGCAGCGAGCCCAGGTCGCGCTCGATGGTGCGCACCGATACGTCGAAGCGCCCGGCGAGCCACCGGGCGCTTCGGGGTCGCGGCGCCGCCGCGCGGAGCTCCTCGACCAGGGCGTACAGGCGATCGGTGCGGTTCACACAGCGATCATCCCGCACACCCCGGCGAGGACGCGCCTCACGCGGTGACCGACCGCCGCTTGTTGTACACGTCGAACGCCACGGCGGCGAGCAGCACCAGGCCCTTGATGAGCAGCTGGTAGTCGCTGTCGATGCCGAGGATGGACATGCCGTTGTTCAGCACGCCGATGATCAGGCCACCGATGATCGCGCCGGGGACCGTTCCGATGCCACCGGTGACCGCCGCGCCTCCGATGAAGACGGCGGAGATGGCATCCAGCTCGAACCCGTTTCCGGCGCTCGGACTCGCCAGGTTGAGGCCGGCGGTGAACACCAGGCCCGCGACCGCCGACAGCACGCCCATGTTGACGAACAGCAGGAACGTGACGCGCTTGGTCTTGACACCCGACAGCGCGGCCGCGGCGAGGTTGCCGCCGATGGCGTAGATGTGACGGCCGAACACCGAGCGGTTCATGATCGCCGAGTAGCCGACCACCAGCACCGCCAGGATGATGAGCACGATCGGCGTGCCGTTGTAGCTGGCCAGCAGCACCGTGATGATGAGCACGAGCAGCACCAGGAACGCCAGCTTGACCAGGAACCACCACAGCGGCTCGTCCTCGAGGTCGTACTTGCGGCGCACCGCCCGCTGACGGAGTGCGTTGCCGACGATCGCGATGCTGGCGAGCAGGCCGAGGATCATCGTCAGCGGCTCGTAACCGGTCGTCCCGAAGGCGGGGAGGAAGCCGGAGCCGATCGCACGGAACTCCTTCGGGAAGAACGAGATCTGCTGGTTGCCGAGCGCGATCTGGGCCGCACCGCGGAACGCCAGCATGCCCGCCAGCGTCACGATGAACGCGGGGATGCCGAAGTACGCGATCCAGAACCCCTGCCAGGCCCCGACGAGCGCGCCGAGGATGAGGCAGAACAGCACGGCGAGCGGCCACGGCAGGTGCCATTGCGAGATGAACACGCCGGCCATCGCGCCGATGAACGCCACGACGCTGCCCACCGACAGGTCGATGTGGCCCGCGATGATGACCATCACCATGCCGATCGCGAGGATCAGGATGTAGCTGTTCTGCACGATCAGGTTCGACACGTTGATCGGCGCGAGCGTGATGCCGCCGGTGGCGATCTGGAAGAACACCACGATCGCGATCAGGGTGATGAACAGGCCGACCTGGCGCAGCTGCCCGGTGAGGTAGTTCAGGGCTTTGGTGAGCGATTTCATGCGGTCTTCTTCTCGCGTTCCTGGGTCATGAATTGCATGAGGTATTCGGCGGTGGCCTTCTCCCGCGGCACATCGGCGGTGATCCGGCCCTCGCTGAGCGTGTAGATGCGGTCGCAGATGCCGAGCAGCTCGGGCAGCTCGGAGGAGATCACGACGATCCCCTTGCCCTGGTCCGCGAGCTTGTCGATGATCGTGTAGATCTCGTACTTGGCGCCGACATCGATGCCGCGCGTGGGCTCGTCGAGGAAGAGCACGTCCGGGTCGGAGTACATCCACTTCGACAGCACGACCTTCTGCTGGTTGCCGCCGGACAGCTTGCCGGTGATCGCCAGGACGCTGGGCGTCTTGATGTTCATCGACCGCCGGTACTCCTCGGCGACCAGGGTCTCCCGCTGCTCGTTGATGAACTTGAACCAGTTGACGAGCTTGTCGAGCGCCGCGATGGAGATGTTGCGCTGGATGTTGTCGATCAGGTTCAGCCCGAAATGCTTGCGGTCCTCCGTCGAGTAGGCGAGGCCGTTGTCGATCGCCTTGGACACGGTGCTCACCGAGATCGGCTTGCCCCGCTTGTAGACCTGGCCGCTGATGCCGACGCCGTAGCTGCGGCCGAAGATGCTCATCGCGAGCTCGGTGCGCCCGGCGCCCATGAGCCCGGCGATGCCGACGATCTCGCCGGCGCGCACCGTGAAGCTGACGTCGTCGACGACCGTCCTGGTGCGGTCGAGCGGGTGGTGCACCGTCCAGTTCTCGACGCGGAGCAGCTCCTCGCCGATGTGGGGCACGTGGTCGGGGAAGCGGCTCGCCACATCCCGGCCCACCATGCCCTTGATGATGCGCTCCTCGCTGGTGCCCTCCTGCCCCATCTCTAGCGTCTCGATCGTGTGGCCGTCGCGGATGATCGTCACCCGGTCGGCGATCGCTTTGATCTCGTTGAGCTTGTGGCTGATGATGATCGACGTGATGCCGTGCGACTGCAGCTGGCGGATCAGATCGAGCAGGTGGGCGGAGTCGTCGTCGTTGAGCGCTGCGGTCGGCTCGTCCAGGATGAGGATCTTCACCTCCTTCGACAGCGCCTTGGCGATCTCGACGAGCTGCTGCTTGCCGACGCCGATGTCCTTGATCTTGGTGATCGGGTTCTCGTGCAGCCCGACGCGCTCGAGCAGCTTCGCCGCCTCGAGGTTCGTCTCGTTCCAGTCGATGAAGCCGCGCTTCTGCCGCTCATTGCCGAGGTAGATGTTCTCGGCGATCGACAGGTACGGCGAGAGCGCGAGCTCCTGGTGGATGATGCCGATGCCGGCCTCCTCCGAGTCGTTGATCGACCGGAACTCCACCGGCTCGCCGTTCAAGACGATCTCGCCCTCGAACGTGCCGTGCGGGTAGACGCCCGACAGCACCTTCATGAGGGTGGACTTGCCTGCGCCGTTCTCGCCGCAGATCGCGTGGACGGATCCCTCCTCGACGCTGATCGAGACATCCTCCAGTGCTTTCACACCGGGGAAGGATTTCGAGATGTTGCGCATCTCGAGGATCGTGTTGGCCATGGTCTCCCTTGCTTCGCGAATGAGGTCCGGGCGGGCGCGTGACGCGCGCCCGCCCGGACCGTGCGGCCGGTGCTACTGCAGTTCGGATTCCTTGTAGTAGCCGCTGTCGACGAGGACCTCCTTGTAGTTGTCCTTCGTGACGACGACCGGCTGGAACAGGTAGCTCGGGACGACCTTGACCTTGTTGTCGTAGCTCTTGGTGTCGTTGACCTCCGGCTTCTTGCCCGTCAGGAGGTCGTTCGCCATCTTGGCGGCCTCGTTGGCGAGCTTGCGGGTGTCCTTGTAGATCGTCGAGTACTGCGTGCCCGCGATGATCTGCTTGACGCTGGCGACCTCGGCGTCCTGACCGGTGATGATCGGGATCTGCTTGCCGCCCTGGCCGTAGCCGGCGCCCTCGAGCGCGCTCAGGATGCCGTCGGAGAGGCCGTCGTACGGCGAGAGCACGCCCTGCACCGCGGCGCCGGTGGAGTACGACTTGGCGATCAGGTCCTGCATGCGGGCCTTCGCCGTCGCCGGGTCCCAGCGCAGGATGGCGACCTGGTTGAAGTTGGTCTGGCCGCTCTTCACGACCAGCGTGCCGTCGGCGATGTACGGCTTCAGGGTGTCCATCGCGCCGTTGTAGAAGAACGTGGCGTTGTTGTCGTCGGGGCTGCCGGCGAACACCTCGATGTTGAACGGGCCCTTCTGGCCGGTCTTCTTGCCGTCCTTGTCGAGCACGCCGAGGCCGGTGAGCAGCGAGTTCGCCTGGTAGACGCCGACCTTGTAGTTGTCGAACGAGACGTAGTAGTCGACGTTCTTGTCGCCGGTGAGGAGGCGGTCGTACGAGATGACCTTGATGCCGGCCTTGGCGGCGGCGTCGAGCTGGTCGGTCAGCGACCCGCCGTCGATGGACGCGACGATGAGCACCTTCGCGCCCTTCGTGATCATCGTGTTGACCTGCTGCACCTGGGTCGGGATGTCGTTGTTGGCGTATTCGAGGTCGACCTTGTAGCCGTTCTTCTCGAGGTCCGACTTGACCGCATTCCCGTCCGCGATCCAGCGCTCGGACACCTTGGTCGGCATGGCGACGCCGACGAGGGCGCCCTTGTTGTCGGTGGTGGAGGAGTTGTCCCCTCCGCGTCCGCCGGAGCATGCGGCGAGTGCGACCGCGACGCCGAGTGCCGCGGCGGCGAGTGCGACTTTCCTGAACTTCACTGTGATTCCCTTCGAGCGGTGAGGCGACCGGTGCGCCCGATGCGCAGGGGTTCGCCGGGCTCGGAACTGTCACGCGCCCGTCGGCCAGCGTGCAACGGGGTGACGCAGGTGCGACCGCGGCTGTGCGATCGGGGTGCTGACATCGGCGACTCCCTCGTCGTATGCTGGACCGTACGCGATATATGTGACCGGTCCCAGAACGGGTTAGACGTTATGACCCCGACCCCGGATCAGTCAAGTGCTTCGGCCAAATATGATGAGCGAAATCGCGCGGCACTGTCGCCGAACCCCACGACGGAACAGGACGTATGGAAGAACCGGGACCCGGCGAGAAGCGCGCGCTCTCCATCCGGGACATCGCCCGGCTGGCCGGCGTCTCGCGTCAGACGGTGTCCCGGGTGCTCAACGGCGAGCGGTACATCAAGCCGTCCACCGAGGCCCAGGTGCGCAAGGTCATCGAGGAGCACTCGTGGCGTCCGAACAGCGCGGCGCGGGCCCTCGCGACCTCACGGTCGCGGACCATCGGGCTGCTCGTGTCGGCCCGGTCCCACTACGGTCCGTTCAGCGCCGCGACGGCGATCGACGAGGCGGCGAGGAACCGCGGGTACGCCATCCTGACCGCCACCCTCGCCCGGGAGGACGACGAGAGCATCAGCGCGGCGCTCGACGCGTTCGTGGCGCAGGGGGTGGAGGGCGTCGTGGTGATCGCGCCGCAGCAGCGCGCGCACGAGGCGCTGCAGCGCGTGACGTTCAAGGTGCCGCTGGTGAGCCTGCACTGGAAGAGCGCGGGCGACGATCGCGTCGCCGCCTTCGACCAGCTGGCCGGGGCCCGGCTCGCCACCCGGCACCTCATCGAGCTCGGCCACACCCGCATCCGGCACCTCGCCGGCCCGCAGGACTGGAGCGAGGCGGAGGACAGGATGAACGGCTTCCTCGCCGAGCTCAACGACCACGACCTGGCCGTGACGGCGCCGATCCTGGGCGACTGGACCGCCGACCTGGGCTACGAGGTCGGCCTCAAGATCCTGCACCACCCGGACTTCACGGCGGTGTTCGCCTCGAACGACCAGATGGCGCTCGGCCTCATCCACGCGGCGGCGGACCTGGGGATCGCGGTGCCGGAACAGCTCAGCATCGTCGGCTTCGACGACATCCCGGAGGCGAAGCACTACTCGCCGCCGCTCACGACGGTCCGTCAGGACTTCGGCTGGCTCGGCGCCCGCGCGATCGCGGTGCTGCTGGCGCAGATCGAGGGCGAGGACACCGGGCCGCCGGCGGAGTTCCCGGTGCCGCAGCTCATCGTGCGCGCGAGCACGGCGCCGCCGCCTCCCGGCCGCTGACCCGCCGCTCCGACCCACCCTGCGCCGCCGATTCGTGACGAACGCGCGCTATTCGTGACGAAGCGCGCGCATTCGTCAGGAATCGCGCAGGGTCAGGCGAGCCACTCGAGGTAGAAGGCGCCGAGGCCCACGGCGACGAGGATGCCGGCGACGATCCAGAGGCGCACCACGATCGTGACCTCGCGCCAGTTCATCAGCTCGAAGGTGTGGTGGATGGGCGTCATCAGGAACAGGCGTCTGCCCCGCGTGGCCTTGAAGTACGTCCGCTGGAGGATCACCGATCCCGCCTCGATGACGAACAGGCCGCCGATCAGGAGCAGCAGCAGCTCGGTCCGCGTCTCGATCGCGAGCGCGCACAGCGCACCGCCGAGACCGAGCGCGCCGGTGTCGCCCATGATGATCTTCGCCGGATTCGTGTTCCACCAGAGGAACCCGACGAGCGCGCCGCAGATGGCGGCGGCGACGATCGCCAGCGAGAGCGGGTCGGCGGTTGCGTAGCACTTGGCGACGTTGTCCGGGTGCAGCCTCCCGCCCACGCACGCCTGGCTGAACTGCCAGAAGCCGATGAACACGTACGCGCCGATCGAGAGGATGGACGCGCCGGTCGCGAGCCCGTCCAGCCCGTCCGCCAGGTTCACGCCGTTGGTCGCGGCGGCGGCCAGGAGGTTCACCCAGAGCAGGTAGAGCGCGATCCCGACGATCGGCACTGCGGTGGCGATCCGGGCGAGATCGAGGGCGGGGATATCGCGGACGCCCGAGATCGCGGTGGAGGCCGCCGTCACCCCGTGCGCGTTGGGGACGGTGATCGCGAGGATGGCGAACGTCGTGCCGACGACCAGCTGGCCGGCGATCTTCGACCAGCCGCCGAGGCCCAGGCTGCGCTGGTTGCGCACCTTGAGGAGGTCGTCCACGAAGCCGACGGCGGCCATCCCGACCAGCATCAGCAGCACCAGGAGCGATGACGGCGTGATCCCGACGCCGCCGGTGAGGAGGGCCGCTCCGAAGAAGCCGAACAGGGTCGCGAGGATGAAGACGATGCCGCCCATGGTCGGCGTCCCGCGCTTGACGTGGTGCGACTGGGGGCCGTCCTCGCGGATGTACTGGCCGAGCTCCAGCCTCCGGAACAGGCGGATGAACGCCGGGGTCAGCAGGAGCGAGAAGAGCAGCGACAGGCTGGCGGCGGCAAGAAGGGTCCCCACCCCGTCATCCTGCCAGGTCGCCGGAGGGGCCGCCGTCGCCCCCGCGCTCAGCGGGCGCGGTGTTCTACCAGGCCACGGTATCCCCGTTCCGGTCGAGGTAGGCGAGCCCGGCGACGCCTCGCCGGCGGTCGATCGTGTCGAGCAGCGCGGGCACGCTCTCGTCGATGGTGAGCGGAGCGCCAGGGCCGCCCATCCCGGTCTGCACCCAACCGGGGGCGAGGAGCAGGAGCGAGCGAGCGTCGTCGGCGTGACGGGCGGCATAGCTGCGGAACAGCTGGTTGAGGGCCGCCTTCGACGCCCGGTAGACCTCGAACCCGCCGCTGGTGTTGTTCGCGACGCTGCCCTGTCCCGACGACATCACGGCGATGGTTCCCGCGGGGTCGACGAGGTCCTGGAGCACCTCGACCGTCCGCATGACGCCGAGGACGTTGGTCCTCATCACGGTGTCGAAATCGTCGTCGGAGGTCTCGGCCCCTGCCTGCCAGCGCGGAGCGAGGGAGACGCCGGCGACGACGAAGAGCAGGTCGAAGCGCCGACCGGCGAGTCGGGCGCGCAGGGCGGCGAGCTGCGCCGGGTCGGTCAGGTCGAGGCGCTCGGTCTCGACGCCCGACGGCGGCTCGGAGTCCGGAGTGCGCACGGTGCCCACGACGCGCGCGCCGCGGTTCGCGTAGGCCTCGGCTATGGCGTGACCGAGCCCGCGGGAGACGCCGACGATCAGCACGTCGTGGATGGGGAAGCAGATGGATGCTTCTTCGATGCTCATGTGCGCAGCCTTCCTGTGGAGAGTTCGCTCACCACACGTTGAGTGACAATACCACTCTCGCTCAACAGATGTAGAGTGAATGTATGACGGGCGGAAATACGCGGGCGGAGCGCAGGGTGGCGACGGCCGCCAAGATCCTGGACGCGGCGAGGGCCGAGTTCGGCGAGCACGGCGCGGACGGTGCCACGATCCGCGACATCGCGCGGCGCGCGGGCGTCGACCCCTCGCTCGTGCTGCAGCATTACGGCACCAAGCAGGCGCTCTTCTCGCTCGCCGTCCGTCCGGCGACCCCCCTCGACCCCGACGAGGTGCCCGCCCACCTGCGCGAGGTGCTGGCGGCTCGGCTCCACGACCTCCCGCCGTCCACGCGCGCCCTGATGCGCTCGATGCTCACCTCACCGGAGGCCGCGGCGGTCATGCGCGACTACCTCCAGGAGCGCACCGACAACCTGGCCAGGACGATGACCGGGGAGGATGCGGACGCGCGCGCAGCGATGGTCGTCTCCAGCATCCTGGGCATCACCATCGCGCGGCACTTCCTCCAGCTGCCGCCGCTGGCCGACCTCGACGAGGCGACGTCCGCACGGCTGATGGAGGGCTGGCTCGCCACCCTGGACTGACCTCCGCAGTCGTGGCTATTCGGCGAGGTTGGCGCCGATCGCGTCGAGCGCGAGGCTCTTCGCGCGCGTCGCGGTCTCGCCGAGGCGGTCCGTTGTCGCGGCGACGAGGCCCTCGATGAGGATGGCCTGGGGCAATCGGGAGGCGAGTGTGATCTCGTCACGGAACGTCAGGTCGGGCATTGTGACCACCAGGGCAGGGGGAGCGGACTGCGCGATCGGGCTGCGGCCGAAGGCGGTGACCGCTATCACCTCGGCCCCTGCTGCCTTTGCCGCCGCCACAGTCCCCAGCGTCGCGGCGTTCGAACCGCTTCCCGAGATCGCCAGCAGGAGGTCGCCCGGCTGCAGCAGGCGCGCGGTGATCTGCTGACCGATCACGTCGAGCTGCACGTCGGCGGGGCGTCCGATGCTGGTGAGCCGTGCAGCGGCATCCATCGCCAGCGGCGCGGAGAGACCGTTCCCGGCCACCACGACCCTGCGGGCCTTCGCGAGCAGCGTCACCGCGCGCTCCACCGCATCCGCGTCGAGCAGGGCGAGCATGTCCGGGACCCGGCCGGAGAGCTGCGTGAACGTGTGGGAGACGATCCCGGCCGCATCCGTCGGCGCCGGGGCGCTGGTAGGCGGAAGGGCGGCGGCATCCCGGGCGAGCAGGACGCGCAGCTGCTGATAGCCGGTGAAGCCCAGGCTCTGGCACGTGCGCACCACCGTGGCGCGGGACGCCCCGGAGAGGTCGGCGACCTGCTGCGAGCTGAGCTCAACGATCTCGGACGAGCGCTCCAGCAACACGGCGGCGACGGCCTGCTCGGTCGGGAGAAGCGACGGCAGCAGGCTCCGGATGGTCGCGATCACGGCCCCGGGCCGTTGCTCGTTCACGACGGCGCTCCCGCGGCCGCGGCGATACGCTCGACCTCTGCTGCGTCGAGCGCGAAGATCTCCTGACCGTCGCCGTGGCCGGAAACGGGCACGAAGGTGGCGCGAGGGCTCCCCTCGAGCGGAAGGTCGACGACCGCGAACCCGGAGCCGACCGTCGCCCTCTCGGTGCCGGCCGGCGACATCGGATCGGAGCTGTTCGCGACGCCGGGCGCAACGATCACCGGGACGCCGTGGGCCTGCGTCGCGAGGGCGTGATGGTAATGGCCGGCCAGCACGGCGCGCACGTCGCCGGCCGTACAGACGTCGAGCAGGGCTTCCGGGGTGGTCAGTTCGAGCGCGGCGAGCAGAGCGCTCGCGGCGGGGACGGGCGGGTGGTGGAGCACGACGACGGTCCCGTGCTGCGCCGGTGCGGCGAGAACGTCCGCCAGCGCGTCGAGTTGGTCGGCGTCGAGCGCTCCGTAGCCTGCGCCGGGCACGGACGTGTCGAGGGTGACGATACGGAAGCCGTTGCGCTGCGTCACCGTTTCGCGTGCCCCCAGCACCGCTTCGAACCCTTTACGGAGGTCGTGGTTGCCCATCGCGTAGACGAGCTCGGCGCCGAGATCCGCGGCGAACGGTGCGAGCCTCGCGGCGAGGCTGCGGTAGCTCTCGGCGCTGCCGTCGTCGGAGAGGTCTCCGGACACCGCGACGACGTCGACGCCGTCGATCGTCGCCGCGCGCTCCAGCGTGCGGTCGAGTGCGGCGAGGGTGTCGACCCGGCCGTAATGGAGGCTCCCGTCGCCGAACAGATGCGTGTCGCTCAGGTGCAGGATGCGCAGTCCAGCACGTCGACGTTCGGGGATCACGTGGTCACCCTACTGGCTCGGCGGCGCAGCCTGGTGACCAGCGGCAGCTCCCAGCGGCCGGCGATGATGCGGTGGCGGACCATCCCGGAGAGCTGATCGATCACCATGGTGACGACGACGACCACGATCATCAGCATCCCCACCACATCCCAGACGCGGAACTGGATGTTGTCGATCAGCATCTTGCCGATGCCCCCGGCCCCGATGAGGCCCAGGATGGCGGACGCCCGCACATTGATCTCGAATCGGTACAGCCAGAACGCCAGCACGTCCGGCATAGCGCTCGGCCAGACGCCCCAACGCATGACCTGCAGCCGCGACGCGCCCGCGGCCGTCGCCGACTCGACCGGTCCGCGGTCCACGGACTCGAAGCTCTCGTACCCCCATTTGCCGAGCGTGCCGATGGAACCGACAGCGATCGCGAGCGCCCCGGTGTACGCCGTCAGACCCGTCACCGACAGCATGAGCACGGCGATCACGACCTCGGGTACGGCGCGGAGCACCGCGAACAGCGCTCGCAGCGGCCACCGGATCACGGCCGGCATGAGGCCCCGCGTCGCGAGCAGGCTGAGCGGGAAGGACACGATCACGCCGAGCACTGTGCCGAACCACGCCATCGCCACCGACAGTATGGTGGCCGCCAGGGCGTCCGGGAGCTTCGACCATGCCGGCGGGAGGAACATCAGGCTCAGGTAGTGGCCGAGCCGTTCCGGCAGCGTCAGGAGGGCGTCCCACGAGATGTCGACGCCCCAGAACGCAGCGACGACGATCGCGGTGACCACGACCCAGACGATCGTGCGCGCGACCCGGAGCGGGCGCTTCGGTCGCACCTGTGGCGGGCGGCCCGCCCGCGCGGTGGCGGCGCCAACGGCGTCGGGGGTCGTCGTCGCGGTCATCGCAGCAGCCTCCGGCGGGTGAACGAGCTCAGCAGCTCGAGCAGCACAACGACCACGAGGATCTCGAGGATGATCATGCTCAGGTAGTGGTACTGGTAGAACGTGCGCACCTTGTCGATGAGCATGCCGAGGCCACCGGCGCCGACGAGTCCGATGACGGTGGAGGCGCGGATGTTGAGCTCGAGCACGTAGATCGCCTGGGAGAGATAGGCGGGAGCGACCTCGGGGACCATGGCCGCGCGATCGGCGCGGAACCAGGTGGCGCCCGCGGCCAGCGCCGCCTCCTGGCCGCCGCGGTCGAGACCGTCGAGCGCCTCTGACACCAGCTTGACGAGGATGCCCACGTTGAAGAGCACGAGTGCGAGGATGCCGGACAGCGCTCCGGTGCCGACGACCGTCACGAAGAGCGAAGCGTAGAGCAGATCGGGGACGCTCCTGACCACGTTCATAACGAGGCGGACGACGCCGAGCACCGACCCGTTCGGGTTCGTCGCACGCGAGGCCAGGAACGACAGCGGCAGCGCGACCACGACGCTGACGGCCGTAGCGATGACCGCCATCTGCACCGTCTGCAGCAGCGCGGGCAGCGTCTCCGGGAAGAAGGTGTAGTCGGGCTGGAACAGCTGGATGAGCGTATTCGACGCGTTCTGCGCGTTGGCGAACAGGGCACCGACATCCACCTGGATCGCGACCGCTGACCAGATCGTGATCGCGGCGATCACGGCGACGGCGATGACGGCCTTCCAGCCGTTTCGGGGCCTCGCCGGGCGCGCGGCGCCGGCGTGCGCGGTGGTCACAGCTGCACCGTCGGCGCGTCGAGCACGTCGTCGGCGGTGAGCGACCGGCCATAGATGGACTCGAAGACCGCCTCGTCCGCGTCGGCGCCGCTGCCGTCGAAGACGACCTCGCCCGCGCGAAGGCCGATCAGCCGGTCGCCGTAGCGGCGTGCCAGATCGAGGAAGTGCAGGTTCACCACGACCGTGATGCCGAGCTCTTGATTGATTCGCTGCAGGTCGCGCATCACGACGTGCGAGGTGGGCGGGTCGAGGGAGGCGACGGGCTCGTCGGCGAGGATGACCCGCGGACGCTGCGCGAGGGTCCGGGCGATCGCGACGCGCTGCTGCTGACCGCCGGAGAGCTCCGACGCGTTCGCGTACGCCTTGGAGACGATCTCCACGCGCTCGAGCGCCTGCATCGCGAGCTCGACGTCATCCTTCTCCCACGCCCCGAGGAGGGAGCGCCAGGCGGAGGTGTGGTAGAGCCGGCCCATCAGGACGTTGTTCAGCACGGTCGTGCGCTTGGCCAGATTGAAGCTCTGGAACACCATCCCGACGTCGCTGCGGAGAGCCCGCAGGCGCTTGCCGCGCAGACCGTGCAGGCGCGCGTCGCCGACGGTGATCTCGCCGCTGGTGATCGGCACGAGCCCGTTGATCGCGCGGATCAGCGTCGACTTGCCCGCGCCGGAGAGACCGACGACGGCGGCCATCTCCCCGGCCGGGATGTCGAGGCTCACGTCGCGCAGGCCGGTGAAGCCGTTGGGGTAGGTGACGCCAACGTTCTGGAACCGCACACCGGCGCCCGCCGGTGGGGGGATGGTCGCGCTCACGGAAGCCTCTCTGTCGATCGGTAGGAAGGTGGAGCACCGGCGCCCCGGTCGCCCGCGCGGGCAGACCGGGGAGCCGGGTGGTGCGGTGTCAGCCGAGGCCGATGGTGGCCGCCGTGGCCTGCGTCTTGGTCAGGCTCTTCGGATCGGCATCCACCAGGCCCGTGATCTGGTAGATCGCGGTGAGCGCCTTCACGCCCTCCGGGGTGCCCGCGTAGTCCTTCATCGCCGCAGAGATCTTCTTCTGCCACTTCCCGCTCAGCTTGCCGGTGATCGAGACACCGTCGTTCGGGATCTCGTCGGTGAGGGCGAAAACGACGACCTTGGAGCCGACGTCCGGGGTGTCCTTCTGCACGACGCTCCGGGCGTCCCAGTAGCTGGTCCCGACCTCGGCGTCGCCGTTGTAGACCGCGAGCACGCTCGCGTCATTGGCGGTCACCTGGACCGTCTTGATGTCCTTGTCGGCGTCGATGCCCGCCTTCTTGAGCGCCGCCACCGGGAAGATGTAGCCGGCAGGCGAGGCTGCCTGGAGCAGGGAGACGGTCGCGCCCTTCACCTTGGCGATGCTGTCGAGTCCGGCGGGGCCGGTGCCCTTCTCGGTGCCGTTGCAGTAGAGCATCCCGTTGGCGCCGGCGACCGGCTTGTCGGAGCAGTACTTGTCTGGGTTGTTCGTGAAGAACTGGGCGGCGTAGCTGCTCTTGCCGTTGCGCTGCGTCTGGAGGGCCGGAACGGCGCCGTACTTGTCGCACGCCTGGCTCATCTGCAAGCTCGGGAGCATGCCGATCTGGGCCTGGTTGCTGCCGATCGCCTCGACGGCGGCCTGGTAATCCTGGGTGATGACGCCCTTCACCGGGATCCCGAGTCGCTGGGTCAGGGCCTCTTCGAGCGGCTTGACCGTCTCGACCAGCTTCTTCGCGTCGCCCGAGGGGACGAGGGCGAGCGTCAGCTGGGTGGGATCGGCGGCCTTGTCGTCGGAGCTGCCGGTGCAGGCCGTTGGCGTGGAGGAGGCTCCCGCCGCCGCGGTCTGCTGGACACCGCAGCCGCTCAGGGCGATCGCGGCGAGGATGGCGAGGCCGGATGCGGCGGCCACGGTTGTCTTGCGCAGTTTCATTACAGTCCCATTCTTTGCGGGTTCGTGAGGGTGGAACAGCGGATGGTGCGGTGATGGTGCGGTCGGGGAACGGTCGGTCAAGCGAGGGAGGCCGCGGCCGTCGTGGCGGGAAGGAGGTGCGCGGCGACGAAGCCGCGCGGGTCCGCTGCCCAGTCCTCGATCCCCGGGTAGAGCTCGGGGAAGGTCGTGGCGGTCAGCTGCGCGGGGCCGGCTCGGTGTCCAAACCGGTCGATGAGGGCGACCGGGCAACCGGCGGCCAGCGGGGCGGCGAGGTCGTTGCCCCAGATGTCGCCGACGGAGAGCAGCAGTGCGGGGTCGCGGCCGTCCAGGAGGGCGGGCAGCAGGGCGGCCCAGCCTCCCGGTTTCGCCGCTTCTGCGTGGATCGCGTCAATGTGGTCGGCGAGGCCGAGGGTCGAGAGCGTCTCGGCGACGCCGGCGAGGGGAGCGTTGGTGACGAGGACGCGTTCCACGCGGTCGACGAGGCTGTCGAGGAACTCGGCGAGCCCGGCCGGCGCGCTCACGTCCAGCCGGCCGCTGGCCAGTTCGCGGCGGCTGCGCTGGTAGGCGCGCTGCAGCAGCTCAGCATCCGCCCGGCCCGCTGCGAGCTCGGCGACCGCGGCGTAGCCGTCGGCGTATGCGGGTGACCCGGGCTCGCCGTCGAGGAAGGCGCCGAGCCGCGCCCGCAGGTCGGCGTCGATGGACGAGCCCTCCGCGTCGCCGTCGTCGAGGATGCCGGCGATCACGGCCTCGGCGTAGGCCCACACCGGAGCATCGCCGATGCACACGGTCCCGTCGAAATCGAGGACGAGCACGGGCTTCTGGGCGGCGGTGGCGGGGGTCACATCCAGAAGCATAGGAGCCCGTGAACGATTTGTTCATGGAAATCACGTGCATGAAACGACTGTTCATGAAACGTTAACGGTCGGAATCGGAGGAGAGGTCGGCCGTGAATGGCCGGGATGACAAGAACGGAGGGGGAATCACGCCCTTCGGCCGATTCCTCCTCCGTTCTCAGCGCGGACCTGGGGTCAGTGCGCGACGACCGGCTCCGGCGTGTCGGCCGGCGCGTCGGCGCCGCCCGCGGGCGAGGCCGCGAGGGTGGCCGAGCGGCGGCGGTAGAGGAAGGCGGTCAGCACGGCGCCGAAGGCGAAGAACGCCGCTCCCCACCAGTACGCCGTCGCGTAGCTGTGCACGGCCGCCTCGGCCGCGACCGCCGGGGTCGGCGGGAGGTGCGACGCGAGGTAGTCGGCGGCCGCGGTCGCGGCGAGCGTGTTGAGCAGCGCGGTGCCGATCGAGCCGCCGACCTGCTGGCTGGTGTTGACCATGGCCGAGGCGACGCCCGCGTAGTGGCGGTCGACGCCGAGGGTCGCGGTCTGGATGGCCGCCGGCATCGTGGAGCCCATGCCGAAGCCGAGGATCATCAGCGGCGGCAGCAGGTCGGCCGCGTAGTTCGCGGTCACGCCGAGGTGCGTCAGGTAGACCATGCCGCTCGCGGCGATCGTCATGCCGATCGGCACCATGACCTTCGGGCCGAAGCGCGGCACGAAGATGTTGGTCGACAGCTGGGCGGCGAGCACCAGCATCGCGATCATCGGAAGGAAGCCGAGTCCGGTCTGGATGGGCGTGAACTTCAGCGTCGCCTGCAGGTAGTAGGTGACGAACAGGAAGATGCCGAACATCCCGGCTCCCGCGATCAGGATCGCGCTGTACGACGCCGCCCGGTTGCGGTGCAGGACGATCGGGAGCGGCAGCAGCGGGTGCTCCGCCTTGCGCTGCCACAGCACGAAGGCGACCAGGAGGACCCCCGAGGCGGCGAGGAAGCCCCACGAGGCGGGCGAGTCCCAGCCGTCGGACTCCGCATTGGAGAAGCCGTACACGAGCGAGAACAGCGCGGCCGAGACCAGGATGGTGCCGGGCACGTCGAGCTTCGGCCGCGGGCCGACGCGGGGAACGGAGGTGACGAAGACGACCGCACCGGCGACCGCGACGAGCGCGATGACGACGTTGATGTAGAGGTTCCAGCGCCAGTCCAGCTGCTCGGTGAGCACGCCGCCGAGCAGCAGCCCGACCGCGCCGCCCGCCCCGGCGATGGCGCCGAAGATCCCGAAAGCGCGGGCGCGCTCCTTCGGCACGGTGAAGGTCGTGGTCAGCACCGCGAGGGCGGTCGGGGCGAGCAGCGCGCCGAAGGCACCCTGCAGCGCCCGCGCGCCGACCAGCAGCCCGAAGGTGCCGGCCGCGCCCCCGAGAGCCGAGGCGCCCGCGAAGCCGATGAGGCCGATGATGAAGGCGCGCTTGCGGCCGATGAGGTCGGAGAGGCGGCCGCCGAACAGCAGGAGGCTGCCGAACGCGAGCGAGTAGGCGGTCACGATCCACTGCCGGTCGGCGTTGCTGAAGCCGAGGTCGGCCTGCGCGGAGGGCAGTGCGATGTTCACGACGGTCGAGTCGAGCACGACCATCAGCTGCGCAAGCGCGACGGTGACGAGCGTCCACCAGCGGCGGGTGGAGACGGCCGGCTGCCCGGGTGCGGCCGGCGGGAGGGTGGGGGAGGTCTGCGACATGCGGGCCAGCATATACGAAACTCGCTAGTTCCGGATCTCTTTTGTTCAGAAATTCATCTAGACTGTCCGCAATGGATACTTCAGCCCCCGCGACGAGGCTCGGGCGCAAGCGGGACCACACGCGCGACCCGGAGATCCTCGACGCCGCCCTCGACGTGCTCGCCGAGGTCGGCTACGACCGCATGACCATGGACATGGTCGCCGCGCGCGCCAAGGCCGGCAAGGCCACGGTGTACCGGCGCTGGCCCTCGAAGGCCGACCTCGTGATCGAGGCCGTCGCCTGCATGAAGAAGATGGATGCCGACCCGGCGAAGCTGCCCGACACCGGCACCCTCCGCGGCGACCTGATCGCGATGATGAAGCCGCACACGATCGTCGACGCCGAGAAGAAGCTGCAGGTGATGGCGGGCCTCGTCTCGATGCTCGCGCAGAATCCCGAGTTCACGGACGCGGTGAACGAGGCGATCGTCGAGCCGCGGGCCTCCGTCAACCGGCTGTTCCTGCAGCGGGCGGTCGACCGCGGCGAGATCCCGGCCGACGTGGACATCGAGCAGCTCGCCCTCCTCGCGCCGTCGATGGCCTCCTACCGCGTGCTCGTGCTGCGCAAGCCGGTCGACCGGGCGTTCCTCATGAGCGTGCTCGACGACATCCTGCTGCCCGCCGTCGGCCTCCAGAAGGACGCCACGGTCAGCGCTCCGGCGTGAGGTAGCGGCCGAGGGCCTCGATCAGCCCCTTCGTGCCCTGCTCCCGGCCGACCCCGTCGGCCCAGAACCGGTCGAAGAAGACGCCGTGCTCGGTGTGCGTGAAGCGTGTGCCGCCGTCGACGGGCTCGAACTCCAGCGAGGCGACGGAGGTGGACATGTGCTCGCCGTCCAGCCACATGTCGTACGTCGTGACGATGCGGACGTGCTCCACGATGTCGGTGTAGGTCGCGACGTAGCGCGAGACGGGCCCGTTGTGGAACTTCGCCTCAGCCACGTCGCGCCCGCCGACCCGGAAGTCGAAGGCCCACTCGCGGTCCTCCTCGATGGCGTCGCCGGCGCCCCACCAGGCGAGCTTCTCCTGCTCGACGGCGAAGGCATCCCAGACCCGCTCGGGCGGCGCGGGGTAGTCGCGGGTGAGGGTGAAGCCGGAGCGGGCGAGGCGGCGTTCGGTGGTCATGCGGCGTCCCTTTCTCAGCGCGTCAGGGTGATGTGGAGCTCGCCGCTCTCGGCGACCTCGCTCGTCACCGTGTAGTCGGCGTCGAAGCCGGCGAGGTCGTCGAACAGGCGGTGGCCGCGGCCCAGGAAGATCGGCGCGACCATCAGGTGCAGGTCGTCGACCAGACCGGCGCGCAGGAACGCCCGTGCCGTCCCGTAGCCGCCGCCGATGCGCACATCCAGACCGCCTGCGGCGTCGGTCGCCTCGGCGAGCACCTCCTCCGGGCTCGCGTCGCGGAAGTGGAACGTCGTCCCGCCCGCCATCTCGATCGAGGGCCGGGGAGCGCTGTGGGTGAGCACGAACACCGGGGTGCCGAACGGCGGACGCTCGCCCCACCAGCCCTTCCAGCCCGGGTCGTCGGGGAAGCTGTGCAGGCCGAACATCCCGGCGCCCATGATCTCGGCACCGATGCCGTCGAAGAACGCGGCGGCGTAGCGGTCGTCCACGCCGGTCGTGCCGGCGCCGGTCGTGTCGCCGAAGAGCTTGGCGCGGAACGTGCGGGTGCCGACGTACGCGGACGTGAGGCGCCCCCAGTCCGGCCCCATCGGGTCGTCGGCGGTGGCGTCGGCGGGGTCGGGCGTGTAGCCGTCGAGCGAGGCGAAGAGGTCCATGCGGACGCGGGTCATGTCAGTGCTCCTTCTGGGCGGTGCGGACGAGGTGGATGCCGAGCCGGTCGGCCTGGTGCTCTGCGGGCGTGCGCTGTTCCCCGAGCCAGAGGTGGAGCACGTCGAGCGCTCCCGGCCGGAGGGTGACGGTGCGCACCCTCCCGTGCTTCTCGGAGGTGATGACGCCCGCATCCTCGAGCACCCGGAGATGCTGCAGGAACGACGGGAGCGCCATAGCGAACGGCTCCGCCAGCTCCGACACGACGGCCGGCGACTTCGCCAGCCGCTCGACGACCGCTCGACGCGTCGGGTCGGCGAGCGCGCGCAGCACCCCGTCGAGCTGGTCGTAATAGTTAGGCACGCGCCTAACTATGCCTGCTGGGCCCGGCCTGCGCAACCCTCCGCTCGCTTTCGCCGACGGTGACCCCTCGCGACTCGTGACGAATGGGCGCCATTCGTCACGAATAGCGCTCATTCGGCACGAATCACCTCGTGCGCGGGGCGGGTCAGGTGAGCGCGGCGGCCCAGTCGTCGGCGGTGAGGACCTCCGCCTGGCGGGGGAAGACCTTCTCGGTGAGGACGCGGTGCACCTCGGGGTCGGCGTCCGCGCAGGCGTCGGCGAGGACCGTCAGGCGGAAGTCGAGGTCGGCGGCCTGACGCACGGTCGAGAGCACCACGCCGGAGGTGGAGATGCCGGCCAGCACGAGGGAGTCGACGCCGAGTCCGCGCAGCAGCACCTCGAGGTCGCTGCCCGCGAAGGCGGAGATGCGCTTCTTGACGACCACGGGCTCGTCCGGGCGCGGAGCGAGGGCGTCGGCGATCTGCGTCGCGGGGCTGTCGAGCAGCATGGTGTCGCCCGCCGCGGCCGCGCGGCCGCCGAAGGACGAACCGGCGGCCACCTCGGGGTAGCCCGGGCGGAAGGCGACGCGGATGAAGAGGACGGGCATCCCGTCGCGGCGGGCGGCGTCGAGCGCGCGGCCCGCGGCTGCGACGGCGCCCTCGAAGCCGGGCCGGCCGGCGATGCCGTTCTGGAAGTCGAGGAGCAGGAGTGCGGTGGTCATGGGGTCCTCCGGAGCAAGTAGACAGTTACAACTGTGCAGTCTAGGCTGTTTATATGACGACAGAGCAACAGGTGCCCACCCCGCATCAGGCCGCTGTGGACCTGCGGGCCGTCCTCGCGCGCCTCCTCCGCAAGCTCCGCGAGGCGACGAACGAGGGCATCACGCCGTCGCAGGCGTCCGCCCTCTCCCGGCTCGGCAAGGGCGGGGTCTCCACGGTCAGCGCGCTCGCGCACGCCGAGAAGGTGCGCCCGCAGTCCATGGCCACGATCGTCGAGGCGCTCGAAGGGTTCGGGTTCGTCACCCGCAGCCAGGACCCGAACGACGGCCGTCGCCAGATCGTCGACCTGACGGAGGCGGGATGGGCGCAGATCGCCGGCCAGCGCGAGGCGGGCGTCGCATGGCTCGACCAGGCGCTCAGCGAGGAGGTCTCGCAGGCGGAGCTGCAGACCCTCGCGGCGGCCACCGCCATCCTCGAGCGGATCCTCGACCGATGACGCGCAGGCCTGCGCCCGCCGGCCGCTTCGACCGCCGGCTGCTCGCGCCGATGATGCTCGGCGCGGTGCTCAACCCGATCAACACCGCCATCATCGCCGTCGCGCTCGCGCCGATCGGCATCGCGCTCGGCGCCCCGGCGTCGGAGACCGTGTGGCTGGTGTCCGCCCTCTACCTCGCGACCGCCATCGGTCAGCCGCTCGTCGGGCGGCTGGTCGACATCTTCGGCGTGAAGCGCCTCTACCTCGCGGGCGGGGCCCTGGTCGCGGTCGCCGGTGCGGTCGGCCTGCTGATCCCGGAGAGCCGCGACAGTGTGTGGTGGCTGGTCGTCGCCCGTGTCGTGCTGGGCCTCGGCACCTGCGCCGGCTATCCCGCCGCGATGCACCTCATCCGAGCGGAGGGGAAGCGGACGGGCGTCGCCTCTCCCGCGATCATCCTCACCGTGCTGTCGGTCACCACGCAGACCGTCGCGGTCATCGGCCCGACCCTCGGCGGGCTGCTGATCGGAGCCTGGGGCTGGCGCGCGACCTTCGCGGTGAACCTCCCTCTCGGCGTGGCGAGCGTCATCCTGGGCTGGATCCTCCTGCCGCGCACGACCGGGCTCGAGCCGGCGGAGGAGGACCGTCCGCGCATCGACGGGCTCGGCATCCTCCTGTTCGCGGTGACGATGCTGTCGCTGTTGATCTTCCTGCAGAACCTGTCCGTCTCCACCCTCTGGCTGCTCGCCCTCGCACTGGTGGCGGGCGCGGGTCTGGTCTGGTGGGAGCTGCGCGTGACGGCGCCGTTCATCGACATCCGGGTGCTCGGCGGCAACGGCCCGCTGCTGCTCACCTACACGCGGTCGCTGCTGACCGCCACCATTTCGTACACGTTCGTCTACGGTTTCACGCAGTGGCTGGAGCAGGGGAGGGCGCTCGACCCGACCGCGGCGGGGCTCGTGCTGCTGCCGGTGTTCGCGGCCGGGATCGTCTTCGCACTCGCGTTCGGGCGGCGCCCGGAGGTGCTGTGGAAGCTGCTGATCGGCTCCATCGCGCAACTCGCCGCCGGCATCCTGGTCCTGTTCATGACGGGCGGGTCGCCGATCTGGTTCCTGGTCGTGACCATGCTGGTGCTCGGGATCCCTCAGGGGCTCAACAACCTGGCGATCCAGAACACGCTGTACTACCAGGCGCAGCCGGAGCGGATCGCGTCGTCGGCGGGCCTGCTGCGCACGTTCTTCTATCTGGGAGCGATCGTCGCCTCCGTGATCTACGGCAACGTGTACGGCGCCCGGGCGAGCACCGCCGGCCTGCACGTGCTCGGCTGGGTGGTGATCGGCGTCGCAGCGGTGTTCCTGCTGATCACGGTGTTCGACCGGAGTCTCCGCGCTCTCGGGAGGGAGCCGAAGGAGCCGAAGGACGCGCAGCCGGAGCAGCCGGCGCAGCAGGGCGCGGCGCGGAGCTGAGCGCGTCGCCGCGCAGCGACCGGACCATGCTCTGGAGGCTGCGGAAGGCGGCCGTCTGCTCCTCCGGCGTCATGCCGCCCAGCATCCGGACCTCGACGGATCGGACCGCCGCGCTCGCCTGTTCGAGGCTTCTCCGCCCCCGCGCGGTCAGCTGTGTCGGGAGCGCCTTGCCGGCGGAGGGCTCGGCCGCGCGGGTGACGAAGCCGTCGCGTTCGAGCGACTGCAGCAGCACGTTCATCGTCTGGCGGGTCACGAAGGCGCCGCGGGCGAGCTCGGAATTGGAGAGGCCAGGGCGCTGGGCCAGCAGTTCGAGGCAGGAGTAGTGCGTGATGTTCATGCCGAGAGGCCGCAGCACGTCCTCCATCGCCGTGCGCAGTGCGCTCGCGGCCTCCTTCAGCAGGTAGCCGAGGGAGGTCTGCAGGTCGATCGTCGCATCGCCTTGACTCATGTCAGTATTCTGACATAACCTCGGTGTGTCAGAAAACTGACATCAATCGAATGGAGCTCCCCATGCCCGTCACCGGCCCCGACTTCGTCTCGCTTCAGGTGCGCGATCTCGACGCCTCCCAGGCGTTCTACGAGCGGTACCTCGGCCTGGTCCGCTCGCCCGCCGGCCCTCCGCACGCGGTCGTGTTCGACACCGCGCCCGTCGCCTTCGCGCTCCGCGACCTCGTGCCGGGCACCGACCTGGCGTCCATCGAGCGCCCCGGCCTCGGCGTCGCGCTGTGGCTGCACGCCACCGACGTGCAGGCCATCCACGACGCGCTCGCCGCCGACGGCCACCCGATCGTCGCCGATCCGATCGATGGGCCGTTCGGCCGGACGTTCACCTTCGCCGACCCCGACGGATACCACGTCACGCTGCACGACCGCGGCTGAGCCGGTGAGCACTCGAACGTTCGAATCTCCTGCCGGGCCGACATCCGTCGGAGATTCGGACCTCGATCCGCCGGATCTCCGACGCTTTCCCCCCACGTGACGAGGGAGAGATCCCGAAAGTCGGCGGAAAACCGGCGGGCCGCCGGACGGCCGGAACGCTACAGTCCGGCGGCATGAGCATCATCGATGGAGCGCTGAACGCCAATCCAGCACTGGCCGACGGCTATGACCCCGCGCTCGGCGGACGTCCCGCGCCGAAGATCGCGATCGTCACCTGCGCGGACCCGAGGCTGACCGGTGTCGTCCGCCTGCTCGGGCTCCCGGACGCGGATGTCGACCTGATCCGCAATGTCGGCACGGTCGTTGACAGCGACGTGGTGCGCTCGCTCGTCATCTCGACACGTGTGCTCGGCACGCGCGAGATCATGATCATCAACCACAACGAGTGCGGGCTCTCGGCGTTCTCGGGCGACGAACTGGCCGATAGGCTCGGCCGGGAGACGGGCCTCGTCCCTGTCGCGCCGGAGACGTTCTTCAGCTTCACCGACGTCGAGGAGAACACGAGGCTGCAGATGCGAAAGGCGCGCTCGCACCCGTGGATCGCCGCTGACATCCCCATCCGCGGCTTCATCTTCGACGTGCACACCGGCCTCCTGGCCGAAGTGTCCCCCGACTGAGGCGGGCGACCGTGCCAAGCCCGCAGATGGACAAGGTCCTGGCGACCCTGAGACGACGACGGCAGTCGGCCGCAGACGATTCGGCTGCGACTCTCGCGGAGGCGCGGGCGGCATTCGTCCCGGCCGACGCGCTGCACCCCATCCCCGCGGATGTGACGGTCGCCGAGGCGAACGCGGGCGGCGTTCCTGCGTATTGGCTGGACGCGCCGGGGGTGGACCGTGACCGCGCCGTCCTGTTCCTCCACGGCGGCGGCTTCCAGTTCGGGTCCCTCGCGAGCGACGGCGAGCTGGCGTCACGGATCGGGCGGAGCGCCGGCACGCGCGTCCTGTTCCTCGAGTACCGGCTTGCGCCGGAGCACCCCTTCCCCGCGGCGCTCGACGACGTCCGTTCGGCGTGGCGGTGGCTGCGGGACGACCAAGGGATGCCGGCGGCTTCGCTCGGGGTGGCCGGCGACTCCGCAGGCGGGGGTCTCGCCGCGTCGTTGCTGGTGGCGGGCCGTGACGCACGAGAGGAGCCGCCCGCGGCGGTCGTCCTGCTGTCCCCGACGGTCGATCTGACCGGATCGGGCCGGTCGATGACCGAACGCGTCAAGGAGGACCCCATCTCCACGCCGGAACTGCTGAGCCGGCTCGCGTCGGACTACCTGCACGGCGCCGACCCGCGGACTCCGCTCGCATCGCCTCTCTTCGCCCGGCTCGACGGCCTCCCGCCTCTGCTGATCCAGGTCGGCACGGCCGACCTGCTCCTCAGCGACGCCGAGCGACTGGCGGAGGCGGCACGCCGGGCCGGCGTCGTGGTCACTCTCGAGGTCGGTGAGGGTCTGCCGCACGTCTACCAGCTGAACGCCGGGACTCCGGAGGCTGCCGAGGCGACGCATCGGATCGGCGCCTTCCTGCACACCCACCTCGGCTGAGACCAGCAACGTCGATACGGGCGACTTCGCGTCCTGGATCGTCACGTACGTCGACGCTTCGGGGTTCCCTACTTCACCGAGCACGACGCGGATCATGACAATGGCACGTCGACACGCGGGGAGCGGCTGAGCCGGTGAGCAATCGAACGTTCGAATCTCCTGCCGGGCCGACATCCGTCGGAGATTCGGACCTCGATCCGCCGGATCCGACGCGAGCGGTGGCTCCCGCGTATGGGCGACCCGGCTTATCGCCGCACGGTCCGGCACCCTGGCTGTCGCGCAGGGACCTAAGGCCCGCGCGGGCGCGGCCGCCCGACCTAGGGTCGTCCCATGGAGGCGGGCGCGGCGCAGTCGACGCCGATGGCGGCGGTGGACGCGGCCAACCTGGCGCTGGAGCGGGGGCAGCCGAACGTCGTGACCCTGGCCGGTCTGCTCGCGCCCGGCGGCGTCGTCGACGCCGACGGCCGTCCGGACGCGGCCGCGCTGCGCGAGGTGCTCGCCCCACGTATCGAGCGGGTGGAGGTTCTGCACCGCGTGCCCGTCGAGACCGGGGGAGAGTGGAGGTGGCGCTCGGCGGCCCCGGACCTCGCCCACCACATCCGGGTGATCGACCCGTCGACGTCCTTCGAGAGCACCTGTGCGCGCGTCCTCATGACGCCCGTCGATCCCGACCGGCCGCTGTGGGAGCTGCTGCTCGTCCCGCGCGCCGACGGCCACCGCTGCGGGATGCTGTTCCGGCTGCACCATGCCGTCGCGGACGGGCTCGGCGCGGAGGCCCTGGTCGCCGCGCTCTCCGACGATGCGCAGGGAGCCGACGCCGTCCGCGCGCAGTCTCCCGAGCCGCCGCCCGCCGCGCGACGCCCGCTCCTCCGCCGCTGGGGCGACCTCGCGGTGCAGACGGCCGCCGTCTTCCGGCGCAGCGTCCGCTCCGACGCGCTGCTCGGGCCGCTCGGACCGACCCGCGACGTCGCCTTCCTCGACGTCGACCTGACGCGCCTGCACGACGGCGCCCACCGCCTCGGCGGCACCGTCGACGACGCGTTCCTCGCCGCGTTCGGGCAGGGGATGCGGGCGATGCTCACGGCGGCGGGCGAGACCCCGCCGGCCGCGATCCCGGTGTCGAGCCCTGTGCGGCTCGCGCGGCGGGCGGGGGAGGGGAACGCCACCGGCGTGATGCTGGTCCCGATCCCCGTCGCGGGCTCCGACGCCGACATCGAGGGGAGCGTCGCGCGCGTCGCAGCCCTCACCCGCTCCGAGAAGGCCCGCGCCCGCGCGGTCGGCACGTACCGGCTGATGAGTAACCCGCGAGCGGCGCGGATGCTGATGCACTTCGCACTGCGGCAGCGGGCGGTCGGCGCGATCGCGTCCGAGCTCACTGGCCCTCCGGCCACCCTGCGGCTGGGCGGCGCCGAGCTCGTCGCGGCGTGGCCGCTCGCGCTGCTCTCCGGCAACGTCCGGGTCGGCGCGCTCGCCGTCTCCTACGCGGGGCGCTTCCGGGTCAGCATCCAGACCGACGCGTCGCACCTGCCGCCGGCCCGGGTGCTCGCCGACGGGATGGCGCGAGCGCTGGAGCGGATCGGCGCGTCGGCTCGCACGTAGCACGCGGAGGGGCGGGCCGCCGGGCTCGACTGCCGTTTGGCAAGTTTTGGCATTTTGGCACGTTTTGGCGCTTGCGGAGCCGACGGCGCGCGACCTACCTTCGTGCCAAGACGTTTTGCCAAAACGTCTTGGCACCGTAGTATGGTGCCCAATCCTGCAGCCACAGCTGCTCTCACGATCCGGAGTAACGATGCTTCGTAAGAAATTCGCGGCGGCGACAGCAGTCGGCGCCGCCGTCGCCCTGGCGCTCGCCGGGTGCGGCGTCGGAGGGGGAGACTCGTCCTCCTCGGCCTCTGCCATCACCGTGCTGGTGGAGGCGGGCGGCCACGCCGAACTGCAGCCCATCGCCGACCTCTACAAGAAGGAGACGGGAACCAAGGTCACCTTCGTCGAACTCCCGTACGACGGTCTCTACAACCGCCTCAACAGCGAGTTCGCGTCCGGGACGGTGTCGTTCGACGTCGCCGCGCTGGACGCCATCTGGCTCCCGGCCTTCAAGGACGCCGTGACCCCGCTCGACAAGCAGTTCACGTCGAGCGTCAAGAGCGACCTCTTCCCCGCGCTGGTGAAGGAGGCCGATGTCGACGGCACCTACGTCGGCATGCCCGTCTGGACCAACTCCGAGATCCTTTACTACCGCAAGGATCTCTTCGGCGACCCGGCCAACCAGGCGGCGTTCAAGGCGAAGTACGGCTACGACCTCGTGCCGCCGACCACCTGGCAGCAGTACGAGGACGCCGCCGCCTTCTTCACCCAGCCCGACAAGGGGCTGTACGGCACCGACGTGAAGGGCGCCGTCGAGACGGAGTACCTCGCGACCCTCTCGCAGACCGGCGAGAAGACGATGGTGCTGAACGGCTCCGGCAGCGAGGTGACCCTCGGCGACGAGAACAGCCTGAAGGCGCTCGACTTCTACACCGGGCTGCAGAAGTACGCCCCGGCCGGCTCGGCCCAGCTCGACTGGGCGGGTGCGCAGAACCTGTTCAACCAGGGCAAGACGGCGATGATGCGCTTCTGGGCGCACGCCTACCGCCAGATCCCCAAGGACGCCTCGGTCTCCGGCAAGGTCGGCGTCGCCCCCATGATCGCCGGTCCCGGCGGCGTCGCCGGTGTCCCAGGAGCCTGGTACCTGTCCGTCGCGAAGGCGAGCAAGAAGCAGCAGCAGGGCCTCGACTTCGTGAAGTTCGCCTACGAGCACAACGAGCTGAGCGCGAAGACCTCGCTCGGACTGGTGGCCCGCAAGTCGGCCTTCGAGAAGTACCAGGACCAGCCGGGCTACGAGAACTACAAGCCGCTGGTCGAGACGCTGGACGCGGAGGCCACCATCCCGCGCCCCGCGACCCCGAAGTGGCAGCAGATCGTCGACACGGTCCTCGTCCCGATGATCCAGAAGTCGCTCCAGCCGGGTGCCGACAACGCAGCACTCCTGAAGGCCGCGAAGGAGCAGGTCCAATCTCTGGTCAAATGATCGAGGAGCGAGTGGGCGAGCGAACGGCTCGCCCACTCCCCGCTCCCCGCAGACGTTCCATGCGCGCCTCCGACCGGCGCTTCGCGGCCCTGCTCATGCTGCCCGCCGCGCTCTTCCTCGCCGTCTTCATCGGCTGGCCCCTCCTGCAGTTCGTCGGGGACTCCTTCTACAGGATCAGCCCGATCGCGGGAGGGCCGCGCGAGTTCGTCGGGTTCGCCAACTACGTCACGGCGTTCACCAGCTCCGACTTCGGCAACGCCGCATGGCGGACCGTCGTCTACACGATCATCGTGGTGGCGTTCGAGTTCGTGCTCGGCCTGCTCGTCGCGCTCCTGTTCACCTCGCTCGGCTCCAGCTCTCGTGTGTTCCGCACGATCTTCCTGTACCCGCTGATGATCGCCCCGATCGTGGCCGGCCTGCTCTGGCGCTTCCTGCTGATCGACAACTTCGGGATCGTCAACGAGCTCCTGCAGTCGGCCGGGATCATCCACTCCAGCGACCAGATCCAGTGGCTGAGCGACCCGAACATCGCGCTCTTCTCGGTCGCCATCCCGGACATCTGGCTCACCACCTCGTTCATCACCCTCGTGCTGTTCGCCGGGCTGCAGAACATCCCCGGCGACGTGATCGAGGCCGCACGGCTCGACGGCGCCCGGTACACGACCATCCTGTTCCGCATCGTCATCCCGCTGCTGCGGCCGGTCATCGCCGTCGCGCTCATCGTGCGCGGGATCGACGCGGCCCGCGCCTTCGACGTCATCGTCATCCAGACCAACGGCGGCCCGCAGCAGAGCACCGAGACGCTCTCGCTGCTGATCTACCGGACCATGGTCCGGTTCGGCGATCCCGGCCTCGCCAGCGCGATGGGCACGGTCTACCTGATCGCGATGCTCGCCGTCGCCCTCGTCGCGATCCTCACCATCTGGCGGCCGGGAAGCGAGACGGAACGATGAACGGACTGGAGGCGCGGCGGCTCAGCTCCCGCGCACTGCTCTGGCTGATCCTGGTCGCCGTGGTCGTGCTGTACGGCTTCCCCTTCCTGTACATGCTGTTCACGTCGTTCAAGACGCCGCTGGAGACCATCTCCGTGCCGCCCAAGCTGCTGCCGACGGTGTGGACGGTGGACAACTACATCGCCGCGCTGACCCGCGACGGCGTGCTGGCGTCGTTCGTCAACAGCATCGTCACGGCGGTCCTGAGCACGCTCATCTCGCTCGCGCTCGCCATCCCGGCCGCCTACGCGGTGACCCGGTTCCGCACCAGGACGGGGCGGATC
Organism: Leifsonia sp. C5G2; assembly: GCF_013359685.1. GTDB lineage: Bacteria > Actinomycetota > Actinomycetes > Actinomycetales > Microbacteriaceae > Leifsonia. Next base: position 412,765 of record NZ_JABFMV010000001.1, on the reverse strand, counting down.
TTCATCGTGCTGGCGCTCGTCGCCCGGATGGTCCCGCCGATCGTCATCGGTGTCCCGATGATCTCGATCTTCCGCACGCTCGGCATCTCCGACACGTCGCTCGCGCTCGCCATCGCCCACACCACCATCTCGCTCCCGCTGTCGATCTGGCTCATGTCGAGCTTCTTCGAGGCGGTCCCGGCCGAGCTCGAGGAGGCGGCGAAGATCGACGGCAGCAGCAGGCTCGGAGCCCTGTGGCGCGTGGTCATCCCGGTGACCGCGGGCGGCGTCGCCGTCACCGCGATCTTCGCCTTCCTCGCCAGCTGGAACGAGTTCCTGTTCGCCCTGCTGCTCACGGCGGTACGGTCGCAGACGACGCCGATCGTCATCGCCAACTTCCAGACGCAGTTCGGGCTCGATTGGGGGTCGATGACGGCGCTCGCCGTGGTCTACTCCATTCCGGTGATCCTGCTGACGCTGCTGCTGCAGCGGCACATCGTCGCCGGGCTGACACTGGGGGCGGTCAAGGGATGACTCCGTGGGGGAAGGAGAGGCAGGGGTGGCTGTGAAGAACGCCGGGATCCGCGACGTGGCGCAGCTCGCCGGGGTGTCCGTCACCACGGTGTCGCACGTGCTCAACGAGACGCCGCACACGCGGGTGTCGGAGGACACGCGCGAGCGGGTGAGGCACGCGGCGAAGACGCTCGGCTACGGCCCGAACCGCATGGCGCAGGCCCTGCGGACCAACCGTTCCGGGCTGATCGGGCTCCTCAGCGAGGAGATCGCGACCACCCCGCACGCCGGCCGCATCATCCTGGGCGCCCAGAACGCCGCCCGGGAGCACGACCTCACGCTGGTCATCATCAACACCGAGCGCGAGGCCGACGGGACCTCCCACCGCGAGGACGTCCAGGCCCTGATCGACCGGCAGGTGGATGCGGTGCTGTACGCGACCATGTACCACCGGACCGTCTCCCTCCCGCCCAACCTCCAGGGCATCCCCGCCGTGCTGATCGACTCGACCGACCGGGCCGGGATCGTCCCGGCGGTCGTGCCGGACGAGGTGGGCGGGGCGGTCGCCGCGGTCGCGCACCTGGTCGAGGCCGGGCACACGCGCATCGGCTTCCTCAACAACGACGACGACGTGCCGGCGACGCACCTGCGCCTTGCCGGCTACCGCCGGGTGCTCGAGGAGAACGGCATCCCGTTCGACGAGCGCCTCGTGCTCTCCGCGCCCTCCGAGACGCTGCCCGGCTACGGGCTCGCCCGCGAGATGCTCGGCAGGAGCGACAGGCCGACCGCGCTGTTCTGCTACAACGACCGGATGGCGATGGGCGCCTACCGCGCGGCGGCGGAGCTCGGGCTCGACATCCCGCGCGACCTGTCCGTCGTCGGGTTCGACAACCAGGAGCTGATCGCGGCGAACCTGTTCCCCGGGCTCACCACCGTCGCGCTTCCCCACTACGAGATGGGCGCCTGGGCCGTCGAGACGCTCGTCCGGCTCCTCCACGACGACGCCGACCCACGCCGTCTCTCCGACGAACCGACGCTGCTCGACTGCCCGCTGGTGGTCAGGGACTCCGTCGCCGCACCACGCACCGACTGAAAGGGACACACATGCTCCGTCTCGCCGCCTCCTGGGTGTGGGACTTCTGGATCGCCGACGACGGCGACGACTTCCACCTGTTCTTCCTCAAGGCGTCCCGCGCGCTGCTCGACCCCGACCGGCGGCACTGGCGCGCGACCATCGGCCACGCCACCTCCACGGACCTCACGCACTGGACCGAGCACGCCGACGCCGTCCTGCCGGACGATTCGCCGGCGTTCGACGACCTCGCCACCTGGACCGGCTCCGTCGTGCGGCAGGACGACGGGACGTGGCGGATGTTCTACACCGCGGTCAGCCGCGCCGAGGGCGGCCTGAACCAGCGGATCAGCTCCGTCGTCTCGGACGACCTCTTCACCTGGCGCCGCGAGCCGGAGCGCCAGGTGCTCGAACCGGACCCCCGGTGGTACGAGACCGCCGAGACGCGGCAGTGGCCGGACCAGGCGTGGCGTGACCCGTGGGTGTTCCGGCAGGGCGGCCTCTGGCACATGCTCGTAACCGCCCGCGCGAACCACGGGGCGCCGGACGATCGCGGCGTGGTGGGTCACGCCACGTCCGACGATCTGCAGCGCTGGACCGTGCAGCCGCCGCTCTCCGAGCCGGGGGCGGGCTTCGGCCACCTGGAGGTGCTGCAGACCGTGGAGGTCGACGGCCGGCCGGTCGGGCTCTTCTCGTGCCTCGCGACCGAGCTCTCCGCCGGGCGCAGGGCCGCAGACGGCGTCGGCGGCGTCTGGGCCTTCCCGGCGGACTCGCCGACCGGGCCGTTCCACATCGAGGAGGCGTACCGGCTGACCGACGAGCGGCTCTACGTGGGCCGTCTCGTGCAGGACCGCGCGGGGGACTGGCAGCTGCTGGCCTTCCGGAACGACGACGAGGCGGGCGGATGGGTCGGCGAGATCACCGATCCGCAGCCCGTCCGCTGGAGCGGGGGACGGCTGCAGCCGCATGTCGGCGAGACGCAGGCGGCGCTGGACGCGCGGATGCCGTCGTGACCGGCGGAGCGCTCGTCGTCGGCGAGGCCCTCATCGACGAGGTCGTCGACGGCGGCAGCGTCAGCCGCCATCCCGGAGGCTCGCCCGCGAACGTGGCCCTGGGACTGGCGCGGCTCGGCGTCGCCACCCGGTTGCACACGGCGATCGGCGACGACGAGGACGGAGCACTGATCCGTCGTCACCTCGGCGGCTCCGGTGTCGGGCTGACGCCGGAGTCGGTCACCCCCGCGCCGACCTCGAAGGCCGTGGCCACCCTGGCCGCCGACGGGTCTGCCACCTACCGCTTCGCGCTGACCTGGGCACCGGCGCCGTTGCGCGACCTCGGGTCGCCGGCGGTCGTCCACACCGGGTCCATCGGCGCGTTCCTGGAGCCGGGAGCCGAGGTCGCGCTGGAGGTGGTCGAGCAGGGCCGGTCGCAGGGGGCGCTGGTCTCGTTCGACCCGAACATCCGGCCGTCGCTGCTGCCGGACCCGGGAGCGGTCCGGGAGCTCCACACCCGGCTGGCGGCCGCCGCGCACCTGGTGAAGCTCAGCGACGAGGACGCCGGGTACCTCTATCCCGGTACGCCCCTCGAGGATGTCCTGGACCTCCTCGTCGGCGCCGGCGCCGGCGTCGCCGCGATCACCCGCGGGGGAGCCGGTGCGCTGCTGGCGAGCGGAGGGGAACGCCTCGGCGTCGACGCGATCCGCACGACGGTCGCGGACACCGTGGGCGCGGGCGACACGTTCATGGCCGCGCTCATCTGGGCGCTCGTCTTCGACGGCCCCGGCTGGGATGGCGGCCCTGTCACCGCCGGCCGCCTCCGCGCCGCCGGCGAGACGGCCGCCCATGCTGCGGCCATCACCGTCTCCCGGCCCGGGGCCGACCTGCCTCGGCTCGCCGACATCCGACCGGAAGGGGGCGGCCGATGAGCGGCGCCAACCACTACGACGTGACCGAGTGGCCGGTCGGCGACCCGGCGGAGGACGTCGGCGAGGTCATCAACAGCATCATCGCCGACGTCAAGCGGCGCCAGCACACCGCCGACGACGACGGGCGCGGGAAGCCGGGCGCGGTCATCCACCTTCCGCCCGGCGACCACCGGCTGCGCACCCCCGTGCGCATCGACGTCAGCTTCCTCCGGATCGAAGGCTCGGGTCACGGCTTCACCTCGTCCAGCATCCGGTTCAACGTCCCGGAGGAGGAATGGCCCGACCTGCACGAGCTCTGGCCGGGCGGCAGCCGGGTGCTCGTCGACACCCCGGGGCCGGCCTTCATCGTCGAGCGCAGCGGCAGCCCCCGCATCAGCTCGGTGGAGTTCTCCGGCTTCTGCATCGACGGCCTGCACTTCGCCGACGACGGCTCCGGGCTCGACCCGGAGAATACGTACGTCAACGGCAAGACCGGCATCCACGTCGCGAGCGCGAACGACTCGTTCCGGATCACCGGCATGGGTTTCGTCTACCTCGAGCACGCGCTGACCATCCATCACGCGGACGCCCTCTCGATCCACGACAACTTCATCGCGGAGTGCGGGAGCTGCATCGAGCTGCGCGGCTGGGGGCAGGCCTCGAAGGTGACCGACAACCTGATCGGCGCCGGCTTCCGCGGGCACTCGATCTACGCCGAGAACCACGGCGGCCTCCTCGTCACCGCGAACAACGTGTTCCCGCGCGGCGCGAGCAGCGTGCACCTGCGCGGGGTGAGCAGGTCGAGCGTCACGAACAACCGAATGCACTCGTTCTACCCGGGGATGGTCCGGCTCGAGGACGGCAGCTCCGAGAACCTGGTGGGTTCGAACCATTTCCTGCGGGACCGCGAGCCGTGGACGCCGTTCCAGGACGTCGACAACGGTGTGGACGACGACTTCGGGCTGCTGCGCATCGGCGGCGACAGCAACTCGGTGATCGGCAACCACTTCTCGGTCGTGGTGGACCCGGCGACCGTCCGTCCCCTGGGTGCCCGTCCCGTCGTCGTGCGGTTGGAGGAGGGCGCGGGCAACCACGTGGCGAACAACCACATGGTCGGCCTCGCGGTGCGCGCGACCTCCGGCGACTCGGCGTATGCCGCCCAGGTGGATGCGCTGCTCACGACGGGCGAGGCGGAGGCGCTGGACGTCACGACCGTCCTGGTCGATCCGGCATCGGCGCGCAACACCGTCCTCGACTCGGGCACGGACGACGAGGTCGTCATGGATCGCGCCGGCAACGCCTTCCGGGCGACGCCGGGCCTCGCCGCACCCGCCTCACGCTGAGGCGGTGCGGATCCTGACCTCGCGCTCCATGCGCTTCTCGTGGCGCTCGCGGCCCTTGACCGCCTCCAGCTCCCGGTTCTTGGGCGGGGCGCTGGTCACGAGCTGGTCGAGCATGCGGCGCGTGGCCTCCGCGATCTCGTCGATCGCCTGCTCGAAGGCGGCCGCGTTGGCGCGGGACGGACGCGTCGACCCGCTCACCTTGCGGACGAACTGGAGGGCGGCCTCCCGGACCTCGTCGTCGCTCGTCGGCGGGTCGAAGTTGTGGAGGCAGCGGATGTTCCTGCACATGCCGCGACCCTAGTCCGACCGCGCCAGCGCCGCGACTGCGGGATTGATCGGCGGCGTCGCTGAGTGCGAGAGGCATTTGCTGTTGGAGTGATGAGAGGATGCGCGTCTACCATCGCGTGCAGACCAACGTCACGGAAGGGAACGACAGTGCAGTTCAGATACCTGGGGAACTCCGGCTTCAAGATCTCCGAGATCACCTACGGGAACTGGTTGACCCACGGCTCCCAGGTGGAGAACGACACCGCGACCGCGTGTGTCCGCGCCGCGCTCGAGAACGGGATCACCACCTTCGACACCGCCGACGTCTACGCCAACACGCTGGCGGAGTCGGTGCTCGGCGAGGCGCTGAAGGGCGAGCGCCGCCAGTCGCTCGAGATCTTCACCAAGGTGTTCGGGCCGACCGGTCCGAAGGGGCACAACGACGTCGGGCTGTCGCGCAAGCACATCCTGGAGTCGATCGACGGCTCGCTGCAGCGACTGCAGACCGACTACGTCGACCTCTACCAGGCGCACCGGTTCGACGTCGAGACGCCGCTCGAGGAGACCATGCAGGCGTTCGCGGACGTCGTTCGCCAGGGCAAGGCCCTCTACATCGGCGTCAGCGAGTGGACCGCCGACCAGCTGCGCGCCGGGCACGCGCTCGCCAAGGAGCTGGGCATCCAGCTGATCTCGAACCAGCCCGAGTACTCCGCGCTGTGGCGCGTGATCGAGGCGGAGGTCGTGCCGACCTCCAAGGAGCTCGGCATCTCGCAGGTCGTCTGGTCGCCCGTCGCGCAGGGTGTGCTGAGCGGCAAGTACAAGCCGGGGGCACCGCTGCCCGAGGGCAGCCGGGCCACCGACGAGAAGGGCGGGGCCGGCGCGGTCAAGCGCTGGCTGACGGACGACGTGCTCACCCGCGTCCAGGAGCTCACCCCGATCGCGCAGGAGCTCGGCCTCACCCCCGCACAGCTCGCGGTGGCCTGGGTGCTGCAGAACGACAACGTCGCGACCGCCATCATCGGCGCGTCCCGGCCCGAGCAGGTCGCGGAGAACGTGAAGGCCTCGGGCGTCACCATCCCTGCCGAGCTGCTCGGCCGGATCGACGAGGTGCTCGGCGGCGCCGTCGAGCGCGACCCCTCGCACACGGCGACGCGCTCCCCGAAGACGCGCGAGGCCTGACCCCGCCGCGCCCTCGCTGCAGAGACGGAGGAGTTCCGGGTCCTGTCGGGCCCGGAACTCCTCCGTTCGCCGTCAGGCGGCGGCGCGTCGCACGCCGCCGCCTCCCTGTTTCGACGCTGTTCAGGCGGCGAGGTCGCGCACGAAGGTCAACAGGACGAAGCTGCGTCCGTCCGGCAGCTCGACGACGCCCTCGCGCTCCGACCGGCGGCTGAAGCCCAGCTTGCGGTACAGCGCGTGCGCGCCGACCATGTCCGGCCCGCTGTTCAGCACGACCGCCCGCGCACCGCGCTCCGCGGCCTGCTCGACGGCGAACTCGGTCAGCGCGATCCCGACCCCGCGCCCGCGCGCGTCCGGGTGGGTGGCCAGCAGCCGGAAGTAGAGTTCGTCCGGCCCGATCTCCCCGTGCATGTCGTGCCCTGGGCGCAGGATCGCGATGGTCCCGATGAGCTCGTCCGTCGCGTCGTCCTCCGCGACGAAGAACGCGAACGAGTCGGTCAGAGCCTCGGGATGCCGCAACTCGTTCTGGTAGTTCGACGGAAGGTCGTCGTAGTCGTGCGTGTAGGCCGCGTGCGTGAGCGCGCCGATCGCCGGGAACTCGGAGTCGGCGGCGGGCCTGATGTGGAAGCCGGTCATCGGTTCCACCGTAGTCGGCAATTGCGGCCACCGTGCGTCCGGATTCGCACAACTGGTGTTAGAACATTAAACATCAATCTTGATTCGGAGGGGCATGATTCGGCGTACTTCTCCCCGGATGTGGCGAAGCACAAGTCATTCCATGGCGGGGCGTCGGCGAAAGTGCGCCCGAATGGTTGCGACCTTCGCCGTTGCATTTGGGGTGGTTGCCGGAACGAGCGCGTGCTCACTGATCGGAGGGCGGCCTGTGAGCCAGGAAGAGACCACGAGAACGAATCTGGCGAACCAGCGAAAAGTCGCGTCACTGTTCCTGGTCGACTACCCGCACCCGGAGCTCACAGCGATGCGCTTCACTCGGGAGGGGGAGCGCCCGGGGTTGGGAGTCCCATGGAGTGTCAACGTCGTCGTCACGGTCGCGGGCACGGACTACAACGAGATCCTTGCGACAAACGACGTGTGGGGCGGCGATCGACTTCCCGAGTTGCATCCCGGCTCAACCCATGGTCCCGTGACCGTCACGTACAGCGACGGAACGGCAGAGGTGTTCCAGTGACGACGGCATACGACTACAAGTCGGTCGCGCAGGAGGCCTACAACGTCGACCCGCTGAAGCAGCAGCCTCCACTCGCAGAGGGTTCTTACTTCCGTGGCGGCGTCAGCGGCCAGGAGTACCTGGTGGTCCATACGTCCACCAACCCGATCTCCGGTTTCCAGGGCATGGCCGTCGTCCCTGTGGTGGACGGCGCCCCCGACTTCTCGCAGCTGATCGTCTCGTACGCGGGCACCAATCCCGACCATCGCGCCGATGCGATCGCCGTCATCGGAGAGGGCCGATGATGCCGGCTGCATCTGGTGTCGGCGCGCTTGGCCGTCTGGCGGCGACGCTGGCAATCGTTTGCGGTATCGCCGGAACTGCAAGCGGATGTTCGACTATCGAAAGCAGGGCAGTGAGCCAAGAAGAAACTACGAAGGTCAACCTTGCGAACCAGCGAAGGGCGGCGGTCATGTTTCGGCGTGAATACCGCAATCCTGAGTTGAAAGCGATCCGCTTCATGCGGGAGGGAGGGCGTCCCGGCCTCGGTGCGCCATGGGGTGTGAACGCCCGGATCACTATTGGCGACCAACACTATGAAGAAGTCCTGCAGCTCGACTCCTGGGCGGGCGAGCAGTTGCCTCCGGAGGTGCTCGGAGACGAATTGGCGGGTGTCGTCGTGACGTACAGCGATGGAGCTTCCGAGGTGTTGAATGACAACCGCTGAGGATTACGAATCGCTCTCGGGGTGGGCCTATTTTGCGGACCCCCTCAAACAGGACCCGCCTCTGGTTGAAGGGTCGAGAATTCCAGCGCAGGGTTCGACTCCCGAATACCTGGTGGTCCACACCGCCACCAACGCGGTCTCCGGGTTCCAGGGCATGGCCGCCGTTCCCGTGGTGAACGGCGCACCCGACTACTCGCAGCTGATCGTCTCGTACGCGGGCACCAATCCCGACCATCGCGCCGATGTGATCGCGGATGTCGTGACGGTCGTGGGCTTGCAGTCCGGTTCCGGCACGCAGGCGGCGGAGGCCCTGGCGTTCTCCGATGAGGCGCGTGCGAAGGTGGCGAAGCGCAACAACAACGTCCGGCCGACCATGTCGACAAACCGTTATCAGCAATTGCGGTCAGTGTGCGTTCGCCGATCTAGGACTGATGTTGATACTTTCAATTTCAAGTCCGCACCCTGAAAGCGAGGTGGGCTCCAGTGCGACGCCGAAGTTTCCTGGCGGCCACGGCTGCCCGCGTGACCATGGCGATCATTCTGGCCGTCGGCATAGGTGCCGTGGGTAACGGATGTTCATTGATCGGAGGTACAACGGTGAGCCAGGAAGAGGCCAGAGAGATTAACTTGGAGAATCAGCGCAGGGTAGCGCTGAAGTTCATCAACGATTATTCGAATCCGGAGCTGACTGCGCTTCGTTTCACCAACGAGGGCGGACGCCCGGGGTTCGGCGCGTCGTGGCGCGTGAACGCTGTCGCAACAGTAAATGGCGCGGATTTTGAGGAGATCCTCGCGACAGATTTCTGGGGCGGCGATCCCCTCCCGGATACGCCGGCCGGCGCCGCAGCAGCATCGGTCTGTGTGACCTATTCCGATGGCACATCGGAGATTCTCAAATGACCACCGCGGAGGATTACAAGACGCTCTCCCAGGAGGCGTACTCCGTCGATCCTCTGAAGCAGTACCCACCGCTTGCTGAAGGACAAAAGTTCACGGCCGGTCCAGGCGAGCAGGAGTACTTGGTCGTCCATACGTCCACCAACCCGATCTCCGGCTTCCAGGGCATGGCCGTCGTCCCTGTGGTGGACGGCGCCCCCGACTTCTCGCAATTGATCGTCTCTTACGCGGGCACCAACCCGGACCATCGCGCCGACGCGATCGCGGATGTCGTGACGGTGGTCGGCCTGCAGTCCGGCCAGGGCACGCAGGCGGCGGACGCTCTCGCCTTCGCCGATGAGGCTTCGGCGAAAACGACGAAGCGCAACGGCGGTGTCCCGCCCGCCATGTCGACGACGGGGCACTCTCTGGGCGGCTACCTTGCGATGCTGGTCGCCGCCGAGAGGCGGTGCCGGTCGACGGCGTTCAACGGTCCCATCCCGTGGGAGGACCTGTCGCCCGAGGCCAAGGCGTGGCTGAAGGCGGAGTTCGCGGCGGGCAGGAATCCGCTGACGGATTACGTCAATGAGTACGACATCGTCGGGAACTCCGTACTTGACTGGCTGGGGGCGATTGTTTATGTGGAGGGGACGCCCCTGAAGGACGTCCTGTCGTACCACGATCTGGAGGAAGCCTTCGACTTCGACGACGAGGGTGCCGTGATCGGGGCAGGAGTCCCGGGGCGCACCGACCAGGAGATCATCGCGAACCTCGTGAGCAGGGACGCTCCGGCGCCGTCCTGGCTTCTCGTTCCCGTGCTGTCAGCGACGATGGGCGCTCTGCGTGACCCTGGAGTGGGGTCGACGGTCGGGAAGCTGGTGTCCGGCCTGATCGTCACGGTCGATACCGTGGCGGCCATGGGTATGTCCTCGGGCATCCTCGGCGCCGCGGATGCGTTGCGCGGGATCAAGTCCGTGAACGAGGGCCTGGAGGAGCAACTGCAGCAGGGACTCACTGGTGCGATGACAGCGGTGAACCTCTTCCCCTTCGTGACAGAGCACGACGTGCTGGAGTGCGTGGAGCGGAACCGGCTCGAGGTGCGACACAACCTCGATTTGGAGGCCGTCGCGGAGGTCGGTCGCCTCGTGGACGACCACATCGAAACCGTCTTCCAGCTTGTGGCGGGCATCGGCCGGGCCGTGGCGCACGCGGTGGCGCAAGACATGGAATGGTCGCAGGCGTATGGCGATCGGTAGGCAGAAAGGAGACGACGCGTGAGCACTATCGAGGACATCATGACCGCTGCCGAAGACATGGCCGATGCGGCCGCCGAAGCGATCGACGGGCTCGTCCACGACGGCGCGGTGCAGTTGCTGAACGCGATGCTGCCGCCCATGGTGCACGGCGGGAACGAGCTCACGAAGGCGGCCGCCTGGGCGCAGATCGCCGCCCACTCCGCAGCGGTCCAGGCCCACCGGGCCGGCCTGGGGATGGGCAACACGGTGCTGGCGGGCATGGTTGCCAAGAAGGTCGACGAGGGCCTCGCGCATCTGGCGAAGGACACCGACTACGCCCGGGCGGTGAACAGCATCCGATGACCGACAGGAACAGCCTCCGCGACCTGGAGGAGAGACACGACGAAGCGCGGACGGCCGTACGCCGCCGGATCGAGACGGCGGACGAACGGCTGATGCACTACCGGTCACAGATGAACGCGATGCGGGAGACCTTCCACGGGGTGGCCGTGCAGCGGGGAGTGGCCGACGACCCGGGCTTCCGTCTCGCGTTCGAGCAGGTGTCACACGACTACGACGAGCACATCCGGGAAGGCGTCCGGGTGCTCGGCGAACTGCAGGACGAGTACGACGCCCTGACCCGCGAGCAGCAGAATGAGCGTGAGGGCCTCAGCTGATGCGGGCGTTCGCCCGGGAGGAGACGCACTCCGCCCGGGCGAACCGTCTGTCCGCGTCCGTTACCGCCCCCGCTGCCCTACGGCCGCCTTCCGCCGCCGCGCGGCCACCAGCCCGGCTCCACCGACGAGCAGTGCGAGCGCCAGCAGCGGCGGCGCCGCGCCCATGTCGGTTCCGGTCGACGCGAGCGCCGTGGCGGGGTCTCCGGCCGCTGTACCGGATGCCGCGACCGTGAACGCGGCGCTGGCCACGACCGTGCCGCCGACGGATGCGGTGACCGTGTGCTGGCCGGGCGCGACCGCCGGGACGGCGAACGTGAAGGTCAGCGTCCCGTCCGGAGCCGCCGTCGCCGTGCCGAGTGCGACCGGGGCGGAGTGGAACTCGAACGACACCTGCGTGCCCGGGGCGAAGTGGTCGCCGCGGATGGTGACGCGGTCGCCGGCGATGCCCGAGCCGAGCGAGAGCGCGAGCGCGGCCGCCGGGGTCGACGGGGTCGAGACGCCCTGGCCCCCGAGGGCCAGGTCGCAGGCGATCCGGCCGGTGTACAGGGCGTGGCCCTCGGTGGCGCTGCCGGGGCCTGTGCCGTAGACGCCGTCGTCCGACCACAGCGCCTCGCGCGTGCCGCCGCTGCAGGTCGAGGCGGGGGCGAGCGCGAAGCCCTCGAGGTTGTCCACCGGGAGGCCGGCGGGCTTGGCGTAGACGACCTGCGGGACGATCGCCCCGGTCCCGTCGACCTTCAGCACCGTCGAGGCGACGCCGCAGGTGTTGTCGCACAGAGCCCAGATGCGCTGTGTCGCCGCGTCGAACTGCACGTCCATGACGTGGCCCATGCCGGTGTCCACCACGGCGACGCGGTGGAACGAGTGGTCGCTGTTCAACGCGTACGCGTACAGCTTCCCGTCGTTCTCCAGCGCGGCGAAGAACAGGCCGCTGCCGTGCTGCGGGTAGTCCGCGGGCCGGTACGTCTTCCCGGTGGACTGGTCGACGAAGCCGTTCGCGGTCAGGTAGCTGTCGGGCACGAACGCGACGCCCTCGAAGCCGAGGTTCGCCTCCGTCTTGCTGCCCGCGTGCAGCTCCGGGAACTCCGCCGTCAGGTCCCACTGGTCGGTGGCGACCAGCTGCGTCGCCGACGAGGCCGGGTCGATGCGCAGGATGGAGTTGAGCGGGATGGTGTTGGCCGCGTTGTTGCGCTCGGTCGTGACGTAGAGCGCGCCGTCCGGGCCGACGGTCAGACCCTCGGAGTCGGGTTGGTTGGTCGCCGTGTCCGTGCTGCCCGGGAAGAAGATCTGCTTGCCCGCGCTCCAGCCGTTGGCCGTGTCGGCGACCCACAGGCCGCCCTGCTTCACCATCCGGAACACCCAGCTCTTGTTCTTGACGCTGTAGAGCACGTTCGGGTCGGCGGGGTCGAAGACCAGGCCGCTGACGTCGCGGCCCTCCGGGCCCGTGGTGGTCTCCCACGCGCACTGCTGGTCCGCGACCACGACGGAACCGCTGCCCGGCCACGCGGTCGGGGTGAGTGCGGAGGCGGGGAGGGTGCCGGTGCCCGACGGGGCCTCCGGCTGGCAGGTGAGCGTCGGGCCGCCGCCGTTCCCGCCACCGCCCGGGTTGGTGAGCACGTTCTGGCAGGCGGTCGCGTTGGAGGCGCCGAAGCTCTTGGCGGCGACCGAGGCGAACGCTCCCGTGCCGTCCGGGCAGCGGGCGTAGGCGCCGGCGCCGAAGCCGTTCGTCTCGTCCGTCCCGGCCTCGCCCGCGGTGTAGTCGACCGAGTCGACGAGCGTGCCCGCCGTGCCGCCTGCGCCGTCCGGGAGGTAAAGCCGAACGCCGTCGCCGCCGCTGCCCAGGCCCTTGGTGGAGCCGAAGTAGACGTAGCCGTGCGCCGGGACGACCGTGGTCGCGGTGCCGTCGGCCAGCTTCGCGGCGAACGGAGCGGGCGTCGCCGCACTGCTGTCGACCTGCAGCCAGCCGCTGATGTCGACGTCGGCCGCGCCGCTGTTGAGCAGTTCGATCGCGTCGGTCACGGGAGTGGCGGTGTTGTCGGAGGACACCTCGTTGATGTGGACGTGGGTCCAGTCGGGCGCGCCCGGCGCGAAGCGGCTCGCGCCCGGCGAGCCGATGTCGCCGCTCGCCGAAGCCCACGAGGCCTCCGCGTCGCCCACGACGGAGAGCTGCCACTGCGATGCGTCGTCGGCGCCGAGCGCGGCGGCGGTCGTCGGCACGCCCGAGAAGCCCTGGGTGCGCGGGCCCTTCACGGTTCCCGTGCCGGCGTCGTTGTAGGTGAGCCGGTCGACGAGGTTCGCGACCGGGTCGGTCCCGTCGAAGAGGTTGATCTCGTCGGCGCGCCCGAGACCGGCAGGGTTGCCGCCGAGCACCTTCACGTCGGCGCCGAGCGACCACTCGGTGCGGAAGGCGGCCGCCGTGGTGTCGGTGACGATGGCGGACTCGCCGGGCGCCAGCGTCCCGAGCGAGTCGAGCGCGACCGTGCCGGGCGTCCTGCTGTCGTCGTCGAACGACCAGCCGGCCAGGCTGACCGAGGTCGTGCCGAGGTTGGTGAACTCGATGAACTCGGCGCCCGTGCTTGCGGGGCTGTACATCCACTCGGTGATGCGGACGTCGGGTGCGGCCGCGGCCTGGGCGGCCGTCGGGAGGGCGAACGCCAGCGTTCCGGCGGTCGCGGTGGCGGCGAGGGCCCCCACGGCTCGGGTTCTGAGAAGTCTCATAGAGACGGAAGCTAACGAAACCGGCCGTCCGGGCGGCGACGCCCGGGTGAACGGGCGGGAAACGCCCGCGGGTCAGCGCGACCGCTGCGCGACGACCGGCTCGCGTACCACCTCGGCGTCGTGCCGGCGGCGGAACAGCCACAGCACGTCCCGGCCGAACGACTCCAGCAGCAGCGCGAGCGCGACGGCGACGAGCAGCGCCGCCAGGCCCGGACTCGCGCTGGAGGAGGCCAGGGCGAGCGCGATGCCGGCCACGGCGGTCACCACCTTGCGCCAGTAGCGGGCCGGGAGGGTGCGGTCGAGCCAGGGCAGCATCCACCCGGCGGCGACGAACGCGTACCGCAGCAGCCCGATCGCGAGCACCCAGGGGCCCAACGACCCGGCGACGTGGATGCTGAGCACCAGCAGCAGGAACGCGTCCACCTCCATGTCGAAGCGGGCACCGAGGGCGCTGACCGAGTGGGTGCGGCGGGCCACCCAGCCGTCGACCGCATCGAGAGCGAGCGCGGGCACGACGACCGCGACCAGGAAACCGGGGGAGAGCGGCCCGGCGAAGGACGCCGCCACGAGTCCCGCGATCAGCCCGACCAGCGAGGAGCGCACCGCGGTGACCGCGTTGGCGGCGCCGAACCGCCTGGCTCCGGAGCGCACCAGCCCGCGGAGCAGGAGCGCGGACGAGACGAGGAGGTAGGCGACGAGCGCCGCCCATCCCACGACCGACGGCACGACGGCCCCGGTCGCCACCGCCAGCGTCTGCCCGGCCAGGGCGAGCGCGGCCCCACCCGCCGACCAGCCGATCGCCTCGAAGTGAACTCTTTCCACGCCTGCCTCGTGTTCCCGGGTACGACCCCTTCGCTGTGTAATACGAGAAGGGGGCGCCGCAGGTTCACGCGGAGGGAGACGACGTGCGGGAGGTCACAGCGTTCTGGACGGAGCGGCCGGGCGCCGGCGCGCTCCGCACCGAGGCGCTGCCCGCACCCGGCGAGGGCGAGGTCCTGGTCCGGACGCTGCACACGGGGGTGAGCCGCGGCACGGAGACGACGGTGTTCGGCGGGCGGGTTCCGCCGAGCGAGTACGAGCGGATGCGGGCGCCGTTCCAGGAGGGCGACTTCCCCGGCCCGGTGAAGTACGGCTACCTCAACGTCGGCCGCGTGGAGGAGGGTCCGGAGGACCTGCTCGGCCGGGTCGTCTTCACCCTGTTCCCGCACCAGTCGGCGTTCGTCGTCCCCGCGCGAGCCGTCATCCCGGTGCCGGACGACGTGCCACCCCGGCGCGCGGTGCTGGCGGGCGCTGTCGAGACCGCTGTCAACATCCTGTGGGACGCGGCGCCGCTTCTCGGCGATCGGGTCACGGTGATCGGCGCGGGGATGATCGGGTGCTGCGTCGCCAGGCTGGCCGGCGGCATCCCCGGCGCGCGGGTGACGCTGGTGGACACCGAGCCGGGCCGCCGCGCGGTCGCCGGCCGGCTGGGGGTCGGCTTCGCCGAACCGGATGAGGCGCCGGGCGACCAGGACGTCGTCGTGAACACGAGCGGGTCGGAGGACGGCCTGCGACTGGCCCTCCGCACCGCGGTCGACGAGGGCGAGATCGTCGAGGCGAGCTGGTACGGCGACCGGCCGGTGACGCTCCCGCTCGGCGGCGACTTCCACTCCCGGCGGCTGAGCATCCGGTCCAGCCAGGTGGGTGCGGTGTCGCCGCGGAGGCGCGACCGGCGCAGTACGTCCGACCGGCTGGCGCTCGCTCTGGACCTGCTGCGGGACCCGGCCTTCGACGTCCTGCTCACGGGCTCCTCGTCGTGGCGGGAGCTGCCGGAGACGATGGCCGCGCTCGCCGCCGGGCAGCGGGACGCGCTCTGCCACACGATCGACTGGAGGGATGCCTGATGCCGTACACGGTCACGGTCCGCGACCACATGATGGTCGCGCACAGCTTCACGGGGGAGGCGTTCGGGCCCGCGCAGCGGCTGCACGGCGCCACGTTCGTCGTCGATGCGACCTTCGGCGCGGACGACCTGGACGCCAACGGCGTCGTGGTCGACATCGGCCGGGCGTCCGCCGCGCTCGCCGAGATCACCGGCGCCCTGACTTACCGCAACCTGGACGAGCTGCCCGAGTTCGCAGGCCGGAACACCACCACCGAGGTGCTCTGCCGGGCCATCGCGGACCGGCTCGCCGAACGGGTGGCGGCGGGCGACCTCGGCGGCGGGGCCGTCGGCACGATCGCCGTCACGCTGCACGAGTCGCACATCGCGTGGGCGAGCTACACGAGGTCACTGTGAGCGGACATCCCGTCGTCGTCTTCGCGGTCCCGGACGGGATCGACGACCCCGCACGCGTGAGCGGCGGCAACGTCTACGACCGGCACGTGGCGGAGGGCCTGCGGCTGGACGGCTGGGAGGTCCGGCTGCTTCCCGTGGCGGATGCTCCCGCGGCGCTGGAGGCCGCGCTCGCCGGGGTGTCCGACGGCGCCGTGGTGCTCGTCGACGGGCTGCTCGTCCAGCGGGAGCCCGCGGCGCTTCCCGCGCAGGACCGCCGCCTGCGTTTGGTCGTGCTCGCGCACATGCCTCCGCCGGAGGACGGTCCGGGCGCCCGCGGGTCGTTCCGGTCAGCGCGGCGGATCGTCGCGACCAGCGCGTGGACGCGGACCGAACTGATCGCACAGGATGCCGCGGAGCCCGCGCGCATCGTCGTCGCGCGCCCCGGGACGGAGCCGGCGCCGGCGTCCCGGCCGTCGGCGGCCGGCGGCAGGTTGCTGTGCGTCGGGGTGGTCGCCCCGCACAAGGGGCAGGACGTGCTGGTGGCGGCCCTCGCCGCCGCCCGGGACGTGCCCGGCTGGACGTGCACGATCGTCGGTTCGACCGAGACGGAACCGGAGTTCGCCGCGGGACTGCGCGCCGCGGTCGCTGAGGCGGGGCTCGGCGACCGCATCCGGTTCGGGGGCGTGCTCACCGGGTCCGACCTCGACGAGACCTATGCGAGCGCCGACCTCCTGGTCGCGCCGTCGCGCAGCGAGAGCTACGGCATGGCGGTGGTGGAGGCGCTGGCGCACGGCATCCCGGTCGTCGCGTCCGCCGTCGGCGGCATCCCGGAGGCGATCGCCGACGGTCGCGGCGCGGTCACCGTGCCGCCCGGCGACGCCTGGGCGCTGGAGCGCGTGCTCCGGCGCTGGTGGGGGAGCGCGGAGTGGCGCGCCGAGCTGGCCGCGGCGGCGCGGGACGCGCGCGGCGCCCGTCCCGGCTGGGCGGACACCGCCGCGACGGTCGGGCGGGCGCTGCGGGAGGTCGCGGACGAGGTCCCGAGCGTGCATCCGCGACCGGTGGGATCGGCGGTGCGATCGTGAGCGGCGTCATCGAGGTCAGCAGCGACTGGCTGGCCCTCCGGGAGGCGGAGGACGCCGGCGCGCGCTCGGGCGCGCTCGCCAGGGCCGCAGCCGCGCTGCTGCAGGCGGGGCCCGTCACCGTGCACGACCTCGGCAGCGGAACCGGGTCGATGGCGCGCTGGCTGGCGCCGTCGCTGCCGGGACCACAGACCTGGGTGCTGCACGACTGGAACGCCGACCTCGCCGCGCAGGCCGCCGCCCGCGGCATTCCGCGAGACCGCGAGGGCCGGACGGTGACGCTGCGGTCGAGTGTCGAGCCGCTGGAGCGATTGACCGCCGCCGACCTCGACGGCGCCTCGCTCGTCACGGCATCCGCGCTGCTCGATGTGCTCACCGCGGAGGAGGCGCACGCCGTCGTCGACGCGTGCGTCGCGGCTCGGGCGCCCGCGCTGCTCTCGCTCAGCGTGACGGGGGAGGTCGCGCTGCGTCCCCGGCATCCCCTCGACCGTCGCGTGGCGGCGGCATTCAACGCGCACCAGCGCCGGGAGGTCGACGGCCGCCGGCTGCTCGGTCCGTACGCGGGGCGCATCGTGGAGGGGCTGTTCCGGCTGGCCGGCTGGAACGTCCGCCGGGCGCTCACGACCTGGCGGCTCTCGGACCGCGACCCGCGACTGCTCGACGAGTGGTTCGAAGGCTGGCTGGCGGCGGCGGAGGAGCAGGAGCCGCGCCTCCGGAGCGACGCCGCTGCCTATCGGGAACTGCGGCGCTCGCAGCAGCGCCGGGGCGAGCTCTCCGCGGTGGTCTACCACCTCGACCTGCTGGCGGGGCCGCGATGACCGTCCGGGAGGTGACCTCGGCAACCGGGCGGATCGTCCGCTCCCGGCGGTTCATGCTCGTCGCCCGGTTCGTCGTCGCCGGCGCCGCGCTCGCCGCCGTCGTGTGGCGCGTCGGCGCGGGCCCGTTCCTCCACGGCCTGCTCAGCCTGCGGCCGGCGGTCCTCGCCGCCGCGATCGCGCTCGCCTTCGTCGCCACCGCCGCCGCCGCATGGCGGTGGCACCTCGTCGCCCGCGGTCTCGGCGTCGAGGTCGCCTGGCCGCGCGCCGTCGGGATGTACTACCGCTCGCAGTTCCTCAACACCGTGCTGCCCGGCGGCGTGCTCGGGGACGTGCACCGGGCGGTCGACCACGGCCGAAGCACCGACCGCCCGGGCCGGGCGGCGCAGGCCGTCGCGGGGGAGCGCGTCGCGGGCCAGCTCGTGCAGCTCGTCATCACGGTGGCCGTGCTGCTCGCCGCGGGCGCCGCGTTCGGCGGGGTGCTGTTCCCCGCGATCGGCGGCGTGCTCGCCGTCGTGACCGTCGTCCTGACGGCCTCGGCCCTCCTGAGCGCCCGGATGCGACGCCTGCTGCACGCCGGCGTGCACCGGCTGCGCACCGACCGCCGCGCCGTGATCGCCCTGGCCCAGATCGCGGCCGCCTCGGTCGTCGTCGTCGCGTGCCACGTCGCGACCGTCGTGCTCGCGGCGGCTGCAGTCGGGGTGCGCCTGCAGCCGGACCGGATGCTGACGCTCGCGGTCGTCGTGCTGTGCGCCGCGTCCATCCCGGCGAACGTCGGCGGCTGGGGGCCGCGCGAGGGGGTCGCCGCCTGGGCGTTCGCCGTCGGCGGCTCCACCGCCTCCCTCGGCGTCTCCGCCGCCACCCTCGTCGGCGTGCTCGCCGTCGTCTCCGTCGTCCCGGGCGTGCTCGCGGCGGCACTCGTCCCTCTGATCGTGAGGAGGACCTCCCGTGTCCGAGCGTCCCTACGTGACCGTCAACTGCGCCATCTCCCTCGACGGCTACCTCGACTCGGCCGACCCGCCGCGGCTGGCGCTGTCGAACGCGGAGGACTTCGACCGGGTGGATGAGCTGCGCGCCCGCAGCGACGTCATCCTGGTCGGTGCGCGCACCGTCCGCCGCGACAACCCGCGGCTGCTGGTGCGGAGCGCCGAGCGGCGCGGCCGGCGCGAGGCCTCGGGCGCCGAGCGCTCGCCGTGGAAGGCGACCGTGACGGCGACAGGCGACCTCGATCCGCGGGCGGCGTTCTTCACCGAGGGCGACTCCCGCAAGCTGGTCTACTGCCCGCGCCAGGAGGCCCGGCGCATCGGCCGGCGACTGGGCGAGGTCGCCGAGGTGGTGGGGCTCGGCACGGAGGTCGTCATGGCCGACCTCCTCGACGACCTCGGCGGCCGCGGCGTGCGGCGGCTGATGGTCGAGGGCGGCGGGGTGACCCTGACGCAATTCCTCGCCGAGGGACTCGTGGACGAGCTGACCGTCGCCGTTGCGCCCTTCTTCGTCGGGGACAGGCGTGCCCCGCGCTTCGTCGGCGACGCGGCGTTCCCCTGGTCGGCCGAGCGTCGCGCCGAGCTCGTGGAGGTGCGCCCGATCGGGGACGTCGTCCTGCTGCGCTACGCGCTCTCCGACCGGTTCGAGCTCGCAACCGGTGCCGCGGCGGCCGACGTCCGCCGCGGCGCCGGCACGGGGGAGGGCGCGTGACGGCCCGCACGCGCCGCGTCGTCTCGCGGATGCTCGACGTGCTCGCCGCCGTCGTGGTGGTGCTCGCGTGCCTCGCACCCGGCCTGATCGCGTCCGACTCCCTGCTCGCGCTCGTCCGCATCCCGCTGGAGGGCGTGCTGGCGCTGGTGCTGCTCCTCCTGCTGCCGTGGCGCCGTGCCCGCCGCATCGTGGCCGTCCTGCTGGCGATCGCACTCGTCGTCTCCGCGCTGCTCGCGGCCCTCGACCGCGTGTTCGCCTCCACGGTCGGCCGCCCGTTCGACCCGGTCGGCGGGTGGAAGGAGCTCGGCGACGGCTACGGCGTGGTCAGCGACTCCACCGGGCCGGTCGGGGCGGCCGCCCTCGTCGCCCTGCTCGGGGTCGCGGCGTTCGCCGCCGTCGCGCTGCTGGCGGCCGCGCTGCTCCGCGTGACGCGCCTGCTCGCCCCGCGACGGAGCCCTGCGCTCATCGGAGCGACCGGCGTCACCGCGGGCTGGCTGGTGGTCGCCCTCGTCGGGGCCCAGCTGGTGCCGGGCGAGCCGGTCGCCGCCGCCGACACGGTCTCCACCGGGATCGCGAAGACGCGCGAGGCGGTCGAGACCGTCGGCGCGCAGGCTGCGCTGGCACGGCAGACGGGCTCCGATCCGTACGCGCAGGTCCCCGCATCCGACCTGCTCACAGGGTTACGCGGGAAGGACGTGATCGTCGCCTTCGTGGAGAGCTACGGCCAGGTCGCCGTGCAGGGGACCGGCTTCTCTCCCGGAGTGGACGCCGTGCTGCGG
The DNA here is from genome assembly GCF_013359685.1 of Leifsonia sp. C5G2. Lineage (GTDB taxonomy): Bacteria > Actinomycetota > Actinomycetes > Actinomycetales > Microbacteriaceae > Leifsonia. Next base: position 392,489 of record NZ_JABFMV010000001.1, on the reverse strand, counting down.
GACGGCACGGCACAGCTGACCGCGCAGGGGTACTCCCAGCGCAGCGCCTTCCTCACCTCGTCGACCTTCGGCGGCATCAGCTGGCTCGCCCACTCCACCCTGCAGACCGGCCTCTGGATCGACTCGCAGCAGAAGTACGACCAGGTCACGTCGAGCGACCGCTTCACCCTGAGCGCGGCGTTCCGCAAGGCGGGCTGGCGCACCGTGAGCGACGTGCCGTCCGACACGAAACCGTGGCCGGTCGGTCGCTCGTTCTACCACTACGACGAGCTGCTGAACGCGACCGACGTCGGCTACCAGGGCCCGAAATTCAGCTACGCCCGCATCCCGGACCAGTACACGCTCGCCCACTTCCAGCAGCGCGAGCTGGCGAAACCGCATTCGCCGGTGATGGCGGAGATCGACCTCGTCTCCTCGCACACCCCGTGGACGCCGCTCCCGCAGGTGGTGCCGTGGGACGCGATCGGCGACGGCTCGATCTACGACCCGCAGCCCGCGCAGGGCCTCCCGCCGAGCGTGGTGTGGCGCGACCCGAAGCACGTGCAGCAGCTGTACGGCGAGTCGGTGCAGTACTCCCTCCGGTCGCTGTTCTCCTTCCTCGGCGCCGTCGACGACCCCAACCTCGTGCTCGTGGTGCTCGGCGACCACCAGCCGGCCTCCGTGGTGAGCGGCGCGGGCGCGAACCACGACGTCCCGATCAGCATCGTCGCGAAGGACCCGGCCGTAATCGACCGGATCTCCTCGTGGAAGTGGGAGCCCGGGATGCTGCCCTCGCCGTCCGCGCCCGTGTGGCGGATGGACGCGTTCCGCGACCGCTTCCTCTCCGCCTTCGGGCCGGGGTGAACCATCCCGCGCCCCATCTCGTGTTCTCGACAGGGCCGGCACAGCGCCGGCGCGAACGGAAGGCAGGTGTCCTCATGTCCGAACGGAGCCGCGGCCCGCTGCTGGCCTTGCGCATCCTGAGTGCGATCCTCCTGGCCGTCGCCGGCGGCATCCACCTCTACCTGCTCACCGTCGGGGTCGGCGGCCTGCTCGGCGTGCTCTTCGTCCTCAACGGGATCGCCGGTCTCGTGCTCGCGATCGGCGAGCTGGTGACGCGCGGCGCACTGCTGCGGATCACCACCGTGCTGGGCCTGCTCTTCCTCATCGCGAGCCTGGCCGCCCTCCTTCTCGCCCTCACGGTCGGCCTGTTCGGCATCCGCGAGGTGTGGAGCTTCACCCTCGTGCCCGAGACGGTCATCGTCGAGTCCATCGGGATCGTGGTGCTCGCGATCACGACGGCCGCCGTGCTGCGCCGGCCGCGGGGGCTGCAGACGGCCGCCGGTTGACGACTGCGGCCGTGCGTCACGACCGCGGGTGCGCGCGCACCCGCGGTTGTTCCGGATGGGCGCAGTCGCGCCGCTACTCGGCCGGGCGGGCCGCCGCGATCAGCTTGGTCATGGTGGCGTGCAGCTCGCCCAGTTCGTCCGCGTCCATCCCGAGGCGCTGCATCATCGTGCCGGGGATGGTCTCGGCGTACGACCGCAGCTCGCACCCCGCGTCGGTGAGGGCGACCTCGAGCACGCGCTCGTCGCGCGAGGAGCGCTCGCGCGTGACGTAGCCCAGCGCCTCCAGGCGCTTGAGCAGCGGGGACACCGTCGCCGGCTCCAGGGCGAGCAGGTCGGAGAGCCGCCGGACCGAGAGCGGCCCGTGCTCCCAGAGCGCGAGCATGACCAGGTACTGCGGATGTGTCAGCCCGACGGGCTCCAGCACCGGACGGTAGGCCGAGATCACCGAGCGCGCCGCCACCGAGAGGGCGAAGCAGACCTGGCTCTCAAGCGCCAGCGGGTTGGCCGTCGTCATCACGGGCAGTGGATGCGCGTCGACGTGCGCGAGTCCTCGAAGCGCTCGATGCGGTGCTGGTCGAGCGGCTTCCCGCACAGCGGGCAGGCGGCGTCGGTGCGACGGACGTCCGGCTCCTCGGGGTGCCCCGCGCCCAGCTGCGCCGGACCGGTGAAGGTGCGGACGACGTCGTTGGCGCGTTCGTAGAAGCGCCACATGCGGCCTGCCATGATGATCCTTTCCACGATTCATTCGTGTACGAATCATTATTGCACTAATTGATGCGCTCGTCCACGGAGCGCGGTGGCTCAGTCCGCCGTCGGCCGCACCGAGTCGCGCGCGATCACCGGCATCGGGATGAGCGTCTCGCCGGCAGGCTCCGGCTGCAGGATGAGCTCCACCGCGCGCGAGCCCATCGCCTCATGCGGGAGGGCGACGGTGGTCAGCCCCGGCCGGAGGTAGGCGGCCAGTTCGTCGTTGTCGAACGAGACGATCGACAGGTCCTCCGGGATGCGCACCCCGGCCTCGCTCGCCGCCTGGTACGCGCCGAAGGCGAGCCGGTCGTTCATCGCGACGATCGCCTTCGGCCGGGTCTTCTGCCGCAGCAGGCGCCTCGTCGCCTGGTAGCCCTCGTCGGGCTCCCACAGCCACACCGAGGTCTCCGACACGAAGTCGAGCCCAAGCTCCGCCATCGTGTCCCGGATCCCGGCGACGCGCTGGGCCACGGTCGCCGACCGGAACAGCCCCTTCTCCTTGGCGTCGCTCTGGCCGAGCAGGGCGATGCCGTCGCGGAAGCCCGCGTCGGTGAGCACGTGAACCGCCGCGCGGCCGCCGCCGTACTCGTCGGGGAGCACCGCATGCGGGAAGCGCGCGTTGGTCGCGTTCAGCATGACCACCGGCGTCTCGATCCGGATCTCGGGCAGGAACAGCTCCCGGGCGCGCATGGTCGCGAACACGATCCCGTCGACCTGGCGGTCGAGCGCGGCGCCGATCGCCTCCGTCTCGCGCTTCGGGTCGCCGCCGGTCTCGAGCACCATCATCACGTGACCGGCGGCCTCGGCCGCGGTCAGCGCGCCCTTGATGAGGCCGGAGGCGAAGCGGGTGGTGGCGACGACGTCGGAGACGAAGGCGAAGGTGTGCGTCTTGTCGGTCTTGAGCCCGCGGGCCGCGACGTTCGGCCGGTAGCCGAGCTCCGCGGCGGCGGCGTGGACGCGGTCGTGGGCGTCCTGGGAGAGTCGCGTGTCGGGCCGCCCGTTCAGGATCATGGATGCGGCGGAGACGGACAGGCCCGCCTTCCTGGCCACGTCGGCCAGGGTCACGCGCTTGCTCAACATCGAGTGGTCCTCCTCCTTGCGGGATCGTATCCCGCTCCCCCCTTTGGCTGCGGCGGCCAGTTGACAATCGGCGCGGCGTAACTCAGTATAGGGCCTGCTGAAAGCATTTAGCACCGGGATCGCACCGAGTCCCGGTCCACGACGAAGGAGTCCTGCATGTCCACACCGACGCGCGTGAGGCGGGTGCGCGGCACTGCCGCCGCCGGCATCATCGTCTCGCTCACCGCCCTGGCCCTCGCCGGGTGCGCACCCGGATCGTCCACCGGTGGCGCCACCACGGCGACCGACGTCAGCACCACGCTCACCAAGGACAAGGTGCAACTGACGATCGCCGACGAGACCGGGTTCCCGCTGACGGACGACCTCACCAAGGAGTTCACCAAGCAGCACCCGAACATCACGTTCAAGATCACCCGCGACACGTTCCAGAACCTGACCGCCAACGCGCCGAAGCTGCTGGCGAGCTCCACCCCGCCCGACCTCATCCGCCTGCCGACCCTCGGCGACACGGTGAAGGACGGCCTGGTCGCCAACCTGGACCCGTTCTTCAAGGCCTACGGCTGGGACAAGTGGTCGCCCGCGCAGCTCGCGCCGCTGCGGATGACCAAGGACGGCGTCCGCGGCAGCGGCTCGCTCTACCAGCTGGGCCTCGGCTACAGCGTCACCGGCATCTTCATGAACACCAAGCTGGCGCAGCAGGCGGGCATCAGCGCACCGCCGGAGACGCTCGCCGAGCTCGAGGACGACTTCGCCAAGGCGAAGGCGGCCGGGATCGCCCCGCTGGTCGAGGGCGACAAGGACGGCGTCGTGAACTTCACCGTCCAGGCGGCGATGAACCAGTACGCCGACAAGCAGCAGTTCCTCGACTGGATGTTCAACAAGCCGGGCGCGACCTACAACACGCCGGGCAACGTCAAGGGTGCGGAGCTGATCCGCAAGTGGGCCGACGCCGGCTACTTCCCGTCCGACATCAACGCCCTCGACTACTTCACCTTCGTGAGCCGGTTCCAGGACGGCGGCGGCGTGTTCACCTTCAACGGCAACTGGGAGGCGGCGAACTACGCGAAGAAGCTCGGCAAGGACCTCACCTTCTTCCTCGTTCCTCCGGCGAAGAAGGGCGGCGACCACGTCGCGATGGGCGCCGCGAACTCCTTCTCGGTCGCGGCCAAGTCGAAGCACCTCAACGAGGTGGCGTACTTCCTCAACTGGGTGCACACCAACGACAAGGCGCGCCAGATCGTCGTCGACGTGACCGGCGCCGCCCCCGGCGGCGACCCGTCGCAGGCGCAGCCGAAGGTCGAGAAGGGCTCCATCACCGAGCAGGTCCTGGCGGCCGCGGCGCAGATCGCGAAGGAGGATGGTCAGGTCGACTTCATGGCGAACACGACGGCGGGCATCTACGCCGGCGCGATCATCCCGGAGTCGCAGCTGCTCGTCACCAGCAAGATCAGCGGCCAGGAGTTCGTGGACAAGGTCCAGGCCTTCTACGAGCAGGAAGTGAAGAAGTAACGATGACCTCGACGCGGCCTCGCATGGGCGACGACACGATCCGCCCCACCCCGTCGGCGCGACGGGCGGCTCGCGACCTCGCGCGCGGGGCCGCGTCGAGCAGCACCGCCGGCCGGCCGGCGCCCCGGAAACGGGGCGCCCCCGGCCGGGCCGGGACGATCGGCTGGCTGCTGGTCGCCCCCGCCCTGTTCTTCTACGCGGCCTTCGTGCTCTGGCCGCTCATCCAGGGCGTGCAGTTCTCGTTCTACGACTGGAACGGGATCGGCGCCTCCACCTGGGTCGGGTTCGCCAACTACCTGACGGTGTTCACCGACCCCGACCTGCTCGGGGCGATCCGCAACGCGTTCGTCCTGATCGCCTTCTTCACCGTCATCCCGGTGATCGCCGGTCTCGTGCTGGCGACGCTCATCCGGTCGATCCGCGCCGGGTTCTTCTCCAGCTTCTCGCAGACGGTGCTGTTCCTCCCGCAGATCATCCCGCTCGCCGCGGCCGGCATCGCCTGGTCGTGGATGTACGCCCAGACCGGCGCCGTCAACCAGATCCTCGGCTGGGTCGGCCTCGGCGGCCTCGCCCGGCCGTGGCTCGGCGACTACCAGACCGCGCTCCCCGCGGTCGGCCTGATCGGCTCGTGGACGCTGACCGGCCTCTGCACCGTGCTGCTGCTCACCGGCATCGGCAAGATCGACACCTCGCTGTACGAGGCCGCCCGCCTCGACGGCGCCGGGTGGTGGCGCGAGTTCTTCACCATCACCATCCCAGGACTCCGGCAGGAGCTGGCGGTGCTCATCACCATCACGATCATCGCCGCGCTGAGCAGCTTCGACATCATCTACACGACGACCCTCGGCGGCCCGGGCCGCGCGACGCTCGTGCCCGGTATCTCGATCTACCGGATCGGCTTCACCCAGAGCGAGGTCGGGCTCGCGTCCGCCTTCGGCATCGTGCTGATGATCCTCGTCCTCGTCGTCGTCCTCCCCATCCAGCGTCTCTCGAAAGTCGGTGACAAATGATCGTCAACCCGATCGAGAAGTGGACGGGTCGCGTCCTGCTCGTCCTCGTGCTCGTCCTCACCGTCATCCCGCTGCTGAACATGGTCTCGGCCGCGCTGCAGCCGGCGGACGTCAACCCGACCGGACTCGCCTGGCCGACGAACCCGCAGTGGGGCAACTTCGCCGAGGCGTTCAACACCGGCCACGTCTGGGAGCTGCTCGGCTCGAGCCTGCTGATCGTGCTCGGCGTCGTGCCGGTCAGCCTGGTGATCGCCGGTCTCGCCGGCTACGCGCTCGGCGCCCTCCGCATGAAGGGGTCGCAGGCGGTGCTCGTGCTGTTCGTGCTCGGGCTCACCATCCCGTTCGAGGCGCTGATCATCCCGCTCTACTACGAGATGCAGTCGCTGAACGTGCTGAACACCCAGTGGGCCATCATCCTGCCGTTGATCGGGCTGTTCATGCCGTTCAGCGTGTTCTGGATGCGCGCGCACTTCGTCGGCGTGCCGGCGGAGCTCTCCGAGGCGGCGCGGATGGACGGTGCGGGGATGTGGCAGGAGCTCCGCCACATCCACCTGCCGCTGGCGCGCCCGGCGCTGTCGGCGCTCGCGATCCTGCTCTTCCTCTGGACATGGAACCAGTTCCTGCTCCCCGTCGTGCTCATCGCCGACCCGCTGCAGCGCACGGTGGCGGGCGCGCTGACCTTCTTCCAGGGGCAGTACAGCCTCAGCATCCCGCTGCTGAACGCGGGTGCGCTCATCATCATCCTGCCGACGATCCTGATCTTCGTGATCTTCCAGCGCCAGTTCATCAAGGCGCTGATCCAGGGCGCGGTCAAGGGCTGACGGAATGGGCTTCAGCAAGGACGGTCACTGGGTCTGGGATTTCTGGGTCGCCGACGACGGCGAGCTCTTCCACCTCTACTATCTGCACGCGCCGGCGTCGCTCGGCGACCCCGACCTGCGCCACCGCAACGCCAGGATCGGGCACGCCACCTCGCACGACCTGACGGAGTGGGAGGACCACGGCGTCGTGCTCGGCCCGGGCGGCCCGGCCGACCTCGACGCGTCCGCGACCTGGACCGGCAGCGTCGTGCGCGGCGACGACGGCGTGTGGCGGATGTTCTACACCGGCTCCGCGTTCCTCTCGCCCGCCGAGATCACGAACATCGAGACGATCGGCCTCGCCCGCTCGGACGACCTGTCCGCCTGGACCAAGGACCCCGCGCTGCGGCTGCAGGCGGACCCGCGCTGGTACGAGGTGCTGCCCGACCGCACCTGGCACGAGGAGGCGTGGCGCGATCCGTGGGTCTTCCGGGATCCGGACGGCGACGGCTGGCACATGCTCATCACGGCGCGCTCGCGCGATGGCCGCTGGGGCCGCGACCGCGGGGTCGTCGGGCATGCCACGTCGGCCGACCTCGCGGAGTGGACGGTGCAGCCGCCGCTGACCGCCCCCGGCGCCGGGTTCGCTCACCTTGAGGTGCCTCAGACGGTCGTGCTCGGCGGTCGTCCCTGGCTGCTGTTCTCCTGCGACGCGGCGCACCTCGCCGGCGACCGGGAGGGCGCGACCGGCGGCGTGTGGATCGCGCCCCCCGCATCCACCACGGGCGGCTACGATCTGGAGGCGGCGGAGCTGCTCGTCGACGAGCGCTTCTACGCCGGCCGGGTCGTCCACGGCCGCGACGGGCTGCCGCGCCTGCTCGCGTTCGAGAACACCGGCGGCGGCAGCGGCTTCGGGGGCCGCCTCGCCGACCCGCTCGACCTCGACCTGGAGGGCGCGCGACCGCGCCTCGCCGACGCTGAACTGCAGAAGGAGAACTCATGACGACGGAGCTGGACGGGACCGCGATCCACGGGACGGTGGAGCCCGGATTCGAGGAGGTCGCCGAGGCGTTCGCGGACGCCTTCGCCGGCCGCCCCACCATGGGCGCCGGGCTCGCGGTGCGGGTCGACGGCCGACCCGTCGTCCGGCTCTGGGGCGGGCTGAAGGACGAGCGCGACGGGCAGCCGTGGACGGAGGACACGGCCTCCGTCGTGTTCTCGTGCACCAAGGGCGTCATGTCGGTGTTGGTCGCGCGGCTGGTGCAGGACGGCCTGCTCGACTACGACGCGCCCGTCTCCCGCTACTGGCCCGAGTTCGCCGCGGCGGGCAAGGAGGACGTCACGGTGGCGCAGCTGGTCTCCCACCGTGCGGGCCTCTCCGCCCTGCGCCGCCGGCTGACGCTCGACGAGGCACTGGACTGGTCCGTCGTCACTGCGGAGCTCGCCGCGCAGGAGCCGCTGTGGGCGCCGGGGACCGGTTACGCGTACCACGCGCTCACGCACGGGTGGCTGACCGGCGAGCTGGTCCGCCGCGCCACCGGGCTCATGCCGGGGGAGTACCTGGCGCAGCTCGCCTCGCCCTGGTCGGACTCCCTCTGGGTCGGACTGCCCGCCGACCGCGAGCAGCGGGTGGCCCACCTGCAGGCGTCGGAGAGCCAGCTCGAGGCCGGCCGCGACCTGGAGCGGGCGGAGTCGCCGTGGACGGCCCTCGCCATGACGCTCGGCGACGCGTTCCCGCCGCACCTGGTGACGCCGGACGGCGGGTTCAACGACCCGCGGGTGCACGCGGCGCAGATCCCGGGAGCCGGCGGCATCGCGACCGCGGACGCGCTCGCCGCCCTGTGGTCGTCGACGGTGGCGGAGACGGAGGGCGTCCGACTGCTGGACGACGACGTGCTCGATCGCGCGCTCGTTCCGGAGAGCGGCGGCGAGCCGGTCTTCCCGACGCCCGGCCCGTGGCCCCGCTGGGGACGCGGCTTCCAGCTCGACTCAGAGGCGCGCCGCTACCTCGGGGAGCACAGCCTCGGGCACGACGGCGCCGGCGGCCAGGTCGCCTTCGCCGACCGCGGCGCCCGTCTCGGCTTCGCTTTCGTGACCAACTGGATGGAGGCGGGCGCCGACGACCGCGCCACCCGCATCGTGGACGCCGTCCGCCGCGCGACCTCCTGACCGCCCCGATTCGTCACGAGTCGCCTCCGTTCGTCACGAACCGCCGCGATTCGTGACGAGTCGCCGCGGCGCTACGAGTTCACGCGGATGATCTCCTCCTGGTAGGGGGCGATCACGGCGCCGGAGATGCGCAGGTCGAGCACGAGGAACGGGCGCTCGGCGGCCGGCCGGGCGGTCCACTCGCGCAGGGCGTCGAGGTCGTCCGGGGTGCGCACCACGACGCCCTCCGCGCCGGCCGCGCGGCCGAGGGCCGCGAAGTCGACCTCGGGGATGCGCATCGGCTCCTGCGCCAGCCCCTTCAGCCCGTACAGGTTGACCTCGGCGCCGTAGGCGGCGTCGTTCCACACCACCGCGAGGCCGCTGCCGCCGGCGACGCGCACGGCCGACTCCAGGTCCGAGAGCGCCATCAGCCCGCCGCCGTCGCCGGTGGTGAGCACGATGGTGGACTCGGGATGCGCGAGCGCGGCGCCGGCGACGCTCGGCCAGCCCAGCCCGATCGACTGGTATGCGGTGCCGACCATGATCATCCGGTCCGGCGAGGCGACCGGCCAGTACATGTTCGCCCAGCCGATGAAGTGACCTCCGTCGGACACGACCACGCGGTCAGCGGGCAGCAGCTCCGCCAGGCGGGCGGCCGCCGTGCGCGGGTCGAGCCGGCCGTCCGCGGCGAGGCCGTCGCCGGTGGGCCGGACGCGGGCGGCGTCGACGCCCACCGACTCCCGCCAGCCCGACGGCGCGGCGCCGATCGCGCGCACCCGCTCGAGCAGCGCCTCCGAGACGAGTCGCGCGTCGCCGCGCAGGTACGCGCCGACGTGCGGGTGCGACGCGGCGGGCGCCACATCCACCTGGATCACCGTCGTGCCGGGCGCGAACAGGGCGCCGAACCGCATCGTGAACTGGTTGAGGGACGCACCGACCACGAGCGCGACGTCGGCCGAGCGGATGAGCTCCATCGCGCCCTCGGCTCCGAAGCCGCCGGTGACGCCGAGGTCGTAGCGGGCATCCGGGAACACGCCGCGGCCGAGCGCGGTCGACGCGGTCAGGGCGCCGGTCGCGTCGGCGAGGGCGCCGAGTGCCGCGCCGGCGCCGGAGAGCCAGGCGCCCCGGCCGGCCACGAGCACGGGGCGCTGCGCGGCGGCCAGGGCGGCGGCCGCGGCGTCGACCGCGGCCTCGGCGAACGGGCCGACAGGTGCGAGCGGCGACGGCAGCACGGGCTCTGGCGCCTGCGGCACCGGCCCGGCCTCACGCGTCGCGACGTCGTAGGGGATGGCGATGACCGTCGGCACCCGGTACGTCAGCGCGTGCTCCACCGCGATGGCGGTTGTCGCGGCGGCGTCCGCACGACCCACGGTGTAGGTGCGGGCGCCGACGGCGGCGGCCAGCGAGATCTGGTCCACGTCCCACGGGCGCGGCCCGGAGGTCGGCTCGTCGCCCACCACCAGGATGAGCGGGATGTGCGCCTGCACCGCCTCCGCCAGCGCGGTCAGCGTGTTGGTGAACCCGGCGCCGTAGGTCGCGGTCGCGGCAGCGAGCCGCCCGGATGCGCGGTAGTACGCGTCCGCCGCGACGACGGCACCGCCCTCGTGCCGCATGGCGCAGTAGGAGACGCCGCTCTGCCGCTCCAGTGCATCCAGGAAGTAGGCGTTGCCGTTCCCCATCACGCCGAAGACGTGACTCACGTGGGAGGAGAGGGTGGCGGCGACGTGGGCGGAGACGGAGGGCATGGCGAACGCCTTTCGAGACAGACGGAGGGGACGGGTTCCGTATGTGTCTCGCGCGCCGTCTCGGTGGCTTCGTGCCCATTTTTCGAGCACCGGCGGTCGTCCGCCGGACGCCACAATGCTACCGGCGTACGGTGTGGGCGTGCAGACCTTCCTGCCCTATCCGTCCTTCGCGGAGAGCGTGCGCTCGCTGGACCGTGCGCGGATGGGCAAGCAGCGCGTCGAGGCGCTGCAGGTGCTGCGGGCCATCACAGTCGAGGGGTACGGCTGGCGGCACCACCCGGTTGCGAAGATGTGGCGCGGCTACCTGCCGGCCCTCACCAAGTACGCGCTGGAGTCCGCCGACGCCTGGATCGAGCTGGGGCACGCCGACACGGTCCGCCCGCAGGTGCTGGCCTTCGCACCGGAGGTGGCGGACCTGGCGCAGGACGAACTCGAGCTGCCACCATGGATCGGCGACGCGGAGTTCCACCGCAGCCACCAGTCCAACCTCGTGCGCAAGGACCCCGGGTTCTACCGGCCGCTGTTCCCGGACGTGCCGGACGACCTCCCGTACCTCTGGCCGGGCCCGAGCCGCGATGCCCCCGAGCAATAAGCCCCCAAGCAATAAGCACTGAGGAGAAGCGATGACGAAGTATGCGATCTGGTTCCCGAGCGGGGCGATGCAGCTGACTCCGGAGGAGATGCCGCAGGTGGTGATCGACTCGCACGCCGCCGTGCAGGAGATGAAGGACGCCGGAGTCCTCGTCTTCGCGGGCGGCATCGACGCGAGCGTCGCGCCGGTGCTGGTCGGCCGCGACGGCTCCGCGACCTCCGGCGGGTTCGGCGACCGCGTGCTCGACGGCGGTCTCACCGTCGTCGACGTGCCGACGCAGGAGGACGCCCTGCGCTGGGCCACCCGCCTCGCGCAGGCCTGCCGCTGCCCGCAGGAGGTGCGCGCCTACGGCGACGACGCCGACGCCTGACCCTCTCGACGGCTAGGTTCGAGGGGTGGAGAGTCCGCGTTTCTGCCCGAGCAGACGGGGCGGGCGCCGCTGCGAGCGGCCGCTCGGCCATCCCGGGCTGCACCGCCGGCAGGGGCTGCTCTGGTCGGAGGTCGAGGCCGACCCGCCGCGGTGCCCGGGCTCCGGCGAGCCGGGGGAGCCGGCCGCGGCGATCGACGACGGCTTCCCGGGCGGCCGTGCGCTGTGCCCGCACTGCCTCCGCTTCGTCGCGCTCGGCTCCGGCGGCCGCCTCGTCGAGCACGACACGACGGACCCGGATGAGACGGATGCGGAGCGCGCCCGCTCCCGCGCGTGGTTCAACACCCACGGCTGGTGACCGCGGCGCCGCGGCGGCTCAGGAGGACGAGCGGCGGCGGCGCGGCGCGGCCGACCTCGGCGGGTTCGAGCGCATGTGGTCGCGCACGAGGCCCAGCACGCGGTCGAGCTCGAGCACGTCGTCCGGGGTGAGCGGCGCGAGCAGCAGCTCCCGGAGCACCGCGATGTGGCCGGGGAAGACCGCGGCCAGCACGTCCCGCCCGGCGTCGGTGATCGCCACGGTGACGCTGCGCTCGTCATCGCGCCCCGGCGCCCGCGTCACCAAGCCTCGCTGCTCCAGCACCTGCGCCTGGTAGGTGAGCCCGCTGCGGCTGTAGACGACGCCGTCCGCCAGGTCCGTCATCCGCTGACTGCCCTCCGGCGCGTCGCCGAGCCGCGCGAGCAGCTGGAACTGCACATAGCTGAGCTCACCCGCCTCGCGCAGCTGCTGCTCGACCGTGTGCTTGAGCAGGCTGCTCACCTCGATCAGGGAGAAGTAGGCGCTCAGCTCCGCGGGGTCGAGAGCGGGTCGTTCGTCGGACATGACGACAGTCTACTTGCTTCGAACTCGAAGCAGTGTTATCGTCCTTCTCAGATGCTTCGAATTCGAAGCACACGGTTTCGAGAGAAGGAAGTCAGACCATGAAGGCAGTACGGTTCCACGAGCACGGCGGCCCCGATGTTTTGCGCTACGAAGACATCGAGCAGCCCGCCGCCGGTCCGGGCCAGGTGCTCCTCCGCGTGGCCGGCGTCGCGTTCAACGCGGCCGACGGCGGCATCCGGGAGGGGCGCCTCCCCATCCCGGTCGCCCTCCCGCACATCCCCGGCTACGACATGTCGGGCACGGTCGCCGCGCTCGGCGAGGGCGTCGACGGGTTCGCCGTCGGGGATGCCGTGATCGGCTTCCTCCCGATGACCGGCGACGGGGCTGCCGCCGAGTACGCGCTCGCACCGGCCGAAGCCCTGGTCGCAGCCCCGGCGAGCATCCCGCTGGAGGACGCGGCTGGTCTGCCGTCGGTCGGCCTCACCGCATGGCAGGCTCTGTTCGACGACGCCGGGCTCCGCGAGGGGCAGCGCGTGCTGATCGTCGGCGCGGGCGGCCCGGTCGGCGGCTACGCTGTCCAGCTCGCGGCGCAGGCGGGTGTGCACGTGATCGCGACGGCCAGCCCGCGCAGCCGCGACAGCGTCATCGCGTCCGGAGCGGACGAGGTCGTCGACCACACCACCACCTCGCTCCTCGACGCCGTGACCGAGCCGGTCGACGTGCTGCTCAACCTCGCGCCGCTCGACCCGGGGGAGTTCACCGGCCTGCTGCCGCTCGTCGCGGACGGCGGCGTGGTCGTGAGCACCACGGCCTGGATGCCCGCCCCCTCCGACGAAGAGCGCGGCGTGCGCGGCATGGTGGTCTTCGTCCGCAGTGACGCCGCCCAGCTGGCCGAACTGGTCTCCCGCGTCGACCGCGGCGAGCTGCGCGTGGAGATCGCCCGGCGGGCTCCGCTGAGCGAGCTCCCCGCCATCCACGCCGAGTCGGCGGCCGGCACGCTGCGCGGGAAGGTCGTGGCCGTCCCCGGAGCGTGACCGCTTGTACCTCGCGTCGCGAAGCGGCCCCGGAATGTACACGCTGTCCATCCCGGGTCCGCGCGCGTGCGGCCTAGCATTCCGGCATGAGCGCGGACATCGATGTCGAACAGGAGCGGGTGATCGTCCCCCGCGACACCGCTCGCAGCCCGTTGTGGACGGCACCCATGTGGCTCTCCGACGGGCTCGACTCCGTCATCCTCGGCTACGACTGAACGACGCCGAGACCCGGCCACCCGTTCAGACCGGCGCGAGCGCCTCCAGCGGCGGATCGGGCAGCAGGACCTCGATGCGGTCGCCCGGCCTGACGACGCCTCCCGCGATCACCACGGCCATGACCCCCGCCTTGCGCACCACCGCGCCGTCCTCGTCCGTCGCGACGACCTCCTTGAGCAGTCCCGGCCGGAAGCGGTCGATCTGCACGCACGGGTTGCGCAGCCCGGTCAGCTCGACGACGGCCGCGTCGCCGACGCTGAGCCGCGTGCCGCGCGGCAGCCCCAGCAGGTCGACGCCCTCCGTCGTGATGTTCTCGCCGAGCTGACCCGGGCCGACCTCCGCGGTGACCTCGTCGAACAGCTCGCGATGGATGAGGTGGACCTGACGCAGGTTCGGCTGCGTAGCATCGCGCCGCACCCGCGAGAGGTGCTGCACGGTCGCGCCGAAGTGCGCGTCGCCTTCCACCCCAAGACCCGTCACCAGCCGGATGGAGTCCTCCGGCTCCTTCGAGAAGCGGTGCCTCCCATCCCGGCTGACCCCGACCACGCGTGCGCTCGTCATTCGTCCATCGTGCCGCGGGTGGCCCGGCGCGTCCAGCGCGGCCCGGCGCGTCGCCTCCCGGTCGGAGCTACGGCTGACTGGCCCCGGCCGACGCGGCCGCGACGGGCAGCCTCCCCGTCCGCACCAGGATCTCGAACCGGTCTGGTACGCCCCAGTGCTCCACGATCCGCCCGTCCACGATGCGCGCGATGTCGAGCACGGTGAACCGCACGGGAAGCCCGCTCGGCGGCCCGAGGAACGGACCGGTGTTGGTCGCCATGCCCTTCGCCCTGACCCAGATGGTGCGCGTCAGCCCGACCGCTCGTATAACCATGTCGGGCTGGGCTGCACGGCATCCCATCGGCATCGCCGCACCAATGCGCTCAACGTTGCGTCCGTCGTCGTAATGGCCGCAATCATTCCGTATCGAGAACACGTGTTCTTAAAGTTGATATGTTTCAGCCCAAGGGCACGCGCATGTTGCTCGTGTCGGATGTAGCGATGAAGGGGAACTGATGTCAGCTGGAAGGATCGTTTCGAGCACGGTCGGCGCCGATGCCGCGGTGAATGAGCTGGTCGGTATCGAAACCTCTGAGTATTCGGACCAGCAAGTGACATTCGGTTTCGCCGCCGGCATTCCTGGGATGGATGCGGGCCGGGATGTCACGAACGAGATGTTCCAGACGATCAGCCAGTTCTGCGCTGCGGTCTTGGGCCAGGCTAACAAGTTCCCGGAGCTTGCGAGCAGCATCGAAAAGCGTGATGTCGCGGATGCGGAACGCTGGGTGAATGCTCAGTGAGTGCGGATCGGAGCGCGACGGAACGTGCCGAACTGAACGGGCAGATCCAGCGGGTGGAACGGCAGGAGGACGAGTTCTCCGAGGCTCGGCAGCGTTACGAGGGTTCGTTGGAGCAGTTCCGTGAACAGTTCCATGCGGTGGGCCGGGACCGAGAGTCCTCCCTCAGAGAACGGATAGAGGCCGGTGACAGGGGCGTGCAGCACGAACTGGAGGTGCGTAACGACCTACTGCTGAGGATCGACCGGTACGTGGAAGAAACGTCGGAGGAGCTCGAGCAGACGCGTTCGCGGGTCCGGCAGTCGTTCGACGATGAACTGGAGAAGCTCGCGAAAGAGAGGAACGCGCTGCCATGGGCGTAAGGTTCAGCGCCGCTGATTCGAGCAACCTCATCAGCGCGATGCGCAGCAACATCACGACCGCGGACGTGATCGTCAGCCGCCTGGATTCTGGGTCCAAGCATCTGGTCGCCCAACTCGACGCGGGCGTCCTTCAGGGGGCGGCGTTCGCTGCTGGGCGCGGCCTGTTCGCGGAGCTGATCCTGCCGGGCATCGCGAAGCTCCGCGAAGCCATGGGCGATGTCCAGGCCGAGCTCGCCTCCTACGAGCACGCGCACTCCGTGCTCGCCAAATACGGGAACCTCGACCACGACGACCTCACGAAGGCGTTGCAGGAGGCCAAGGAGCGGCTTCGCCTGATCGAGGAGCAGATCGAACGAAACGACGACTTCTTCACACAACTCCAAGCGGTGTTCACCGGCGACGTGGAGAAGCTCGCCCACCAGAACCAGGCACTCCAGCGGCTCAGAGATCAGGTCGAGAACGAGGTTGAAGACCTCAAGGAGAAGATCGACAAGTTGGAGTGGTTCGTCGCCGACGTGGCGAAGTACTTCTCCGACAGCCTGAACGTGATGCGCCTCGCCACGCAGGCGGCCGTCGAGTTGGACAAGGTCGCGGTAGAGGCCGACGGCAGTTATTACGCGAACGGCGTGGACCTCGCTGTCATTCGGGGGCTATTCGCCGCGAAGATTTCCACCCACGAGTACGCTGGCGTCGACGTTTCAGCTCAATCAGGAGCGATTCAAGAAGGCAACTTCGGATACCCGCTTGGCTACTTACATCAGTACGACCTCGGGCCATACATGAACGACAAGACTCCGGAAGAAATCTTCGCCTATATCAAGGCTCATTTCGGCCAGGTCTTTCCGCCAGCGTGGAGGCGTGACGGCTCCGCTCAAGATGTCACGTTGACTCGCGTCGGCCAAGTGATCCACACCAGATTGGCGGACCTGGAAAACGAAGGTCTGACCTCCGGGGACATCAAAGTCACCAAGCTCACGGAGACCAGCTACACCATCGAGGCTCTCCCCGGCCACCCGGAGTACCCGGGCACCGTTGAGTTCACCGTGCGAGCAGGAGCCAATGGCCACAACTTTCTCGACGTCAAAGCGGGCTTCGAGAAATCGACACCAGAAGGCTGGGACGACGCGTATTCACTCTTCACAGGACTGCTCTGGACGGGTTACGCGGCTAACCTTCAAGCAGCGATGGGACACCCGCCGCTTCCCGCACAGCCCCCGCAAAAGTGAATCGCGACCTCCACCAGACAGGCAGCGGAAGCAAATTGGCGAAGCCAAGGCGCCACGGACCGTGGTTGGTGGCGGTTGTCGTCGTGGTCTTCGTTCAATTCGATCTGTGGGCGCGCACCATATCCTCGCAACACTGGGGCTACTTCCCGGTCTTCGTCGTCATGTTCTTCCTCAGTGGAGCGATTGGCGGCTTTGCGCTCGGCGGCATCGCGTACCTTCTCAACCGTCTGCTCGGTCTCCACGGAATCACGGTTAATTGGCTCGTGGCGGGCCTTTGCGCTGGGCTCTTCTGGGTCGGATGGACGCACCTCCAGTCGTGGTCCGTCTTCTGGGGAACATGGCTGGTGTGGGCCGACCTAGCACTCGGACTCGTCCTGCCCTTCGCAACACTGCTGCTTCGGCCTCCTGGAGCAGAGAAGCCCCGCCGGACGAACGACGTCGGCCGTCCACGAAGAAGACGAGGCGCATGCTGACGGACCAGCTGCTCGCGCCGTCCGGCGCCTGAGCGTCAGATCTCGACGTCGCTGCCCATCGTGACCGTGCGGAGCGGCGGCAGGTCGAAGCGCGCGGCCGGGTCCGCGGCGTTGTGCGCGAGCGCGACGAACAGCGACCTCCGCCACCGCACCATGCTCTTGGTGCGCGTCGTGCGGATGGCGCCGCGCGAGATGAAGTACGACGCGTGCGTGAGGTCCTCCGTCCGGATCGGGAGTGCCCCGATGCGGCAGGCCGCCCGCAGCGCCTTCGGGATGTCGGGGTCGTCGGAGAACCCGAACCGGATGCCGAGGTACTCGATGCCGTCATCCGCGTACCCCAGGTCGTCGTACTCGAACGCCTCCGCCGGCGGCACGTGCGGCACCTGCGCGAACCCGACCGACACGATGATGACGTGCTCGTGCAGCACGTGGTTGTGTTTGACGTTCGCCCGCAGCGCGAGCGGGGTGCTGTCCTTGTTCGGGTGGGGGAAGACGGCGACGCCCGGCACGCGCGGGAGCCGCTCCTCCTGGACGTGCTCGATGAACTCCGTCAGCGAGCCCTCCTTGCGCTTCCTGTCCTCCTGCACCAGGCGGCGGCCGCGGCGCCAGGTGGTCATGATGAGGATGACGACCCCCGCGATCAGCAGCGGCACCCATCCGCCGTTGATGATCTTGGACAGGTTGCCGGCCAGGAAGGCCAGCTCGAGCCCGCCGAAGACCAGGCCCGCGAGCACGATCTTCCACGGCGCCCAGTTCCACAGCCGCCGGGACACGAGCAACAGCAGGACGGTGTCGACGACCAGAGCCCCGGTGACGGAGATGCCGTACGCCGTGGAGAGCCGGTCGGACGAGCCGAAGGTGAGCGTGACCGCCATCACTCCGAGGAAGAGCAGCATGTTGATGGCCGGCATGTAGATCTGGCCGCCCTCGCGCTCCGAGGTCTGCCGCACCGTCAGCGGCGGGAGCAGCCCGAGCTGCACGGCCTGCCGCGACAGGGAGAACGCCCCCGAGATCACGGCCTGGCTGGCGATCACGGTCGCCGCCGTCGCCAGGAACACGACCGGCAGGCGCGACCAGTCGGGGAACAGCAGGAAGAACGGGTTCGCCTTCGCCGCCGGATGGTTCAGCACCAGCGCGGCCTGGCCGAGGTAGTTGAGGGTCAGGGCCGGGAAGACCAGGAGGAACCACGCCCGGCGGATCGGCGAGCGGCCGAAGTGCCCCATGTCGGCGTAGAGCGCCTCCGCACCGGTGATGACGAGTACCACCGCGCCGAGCGCGATGAACGAGATGGCGGGATGCGCGACGATGAACGTCACGGCGAACGTGGGCGAGAGCCCGACCAGCACCGACGGGTACTGGATCACCATCCCGAGTCCGGCCACGGCCAGCACGACGAACCACAGCACCATGACCGGACCGAACAGGACGCCGACCCGGCCCGTCCCGAACCGCTGCAGCGCGAACAGCGCGATCAGGATGACGGCCGCGATCGGGAGCACCAGGTGCGAGATCGCCGGGGTCGTGACGTGGAGTCCCTCGACGGCGGAGAGCACGCTGATCGCGGGCGTGATGATCGAGTCGCCGTAGAACAGCGAGACGCCGACGATGCCGATCACGAGCAGCACCCCGGCCTTGCCCGCCTTGTGGGCGTACAGACGCTGGGCGAGCGCCGCCAGCGCCATGACGCCGCCCTCGCCGTCGTTGTCGGCGCGCATCAGGATGCCCAGATACTTGATCGAGACGATGATCGTGATGCTCCAGAACATCAGCGACACCACCCCGTACACGTCGTCCTGGTTGGGTCGCACGGCGCCGCCGTCGAGCAGGAACACGGTCTTGAGCGCGTAGAGCGGGCTGGTGCCGATGTCGCCGAAGACGACGCCGAGTGCCGCCAGCGCGGTCGCGTAGAGCGCGGTGCGGCCGACGCCCGCCGGGTTCCGGGGGACGCCCGTCGACGGTGGGCGCGACCCGCCGGCTTTGGCTGTGACCTTCATCTCTCGCCACGGTACCCCGGCGGAGGCCCGCCCGCGCTAGTGTGTGGGGCGCGGCGCGCGCGCCGGACGGCGCCGCCCGGCGGGAGGAGGTCCGCGTGCGCGTCATGTCCTGGCTGAGCGGGCACGACCCCGGCCTGATGGCGCTGCGCCGGGCCGGGCGGGCGGCGATCGCCGTTCCGCTCCTGTTCCTGCTCGGGAGCCGGGTGATCGGCAGCCCGGAGGTCGCGCTGTTCTCGGCGTTCGGCTCGTTCGCGCTGCTGCTGTTCGTCGACTTCGGCGGACCTTTGCGGGAACGCGTGCAGGCGCAGGTCGCGCTCGCCGTCGCGGGCGGGGTGCTCGTCGCGCTGGGGACGCTCGCGTCCTCCCCGGTCTGGCTCTCCGCGTCGGCGATGGCCGTCGTCGCGCTCGTCGTGCTGTTCGCCGGGTCGGTCAGCTCCGTCATCGCGTCGGCGGGGACATCGCTGCTGCTCACGTTCATCCTGCCGGTGATGCTGCCCGGCACCCCGGCGTCCGTCGGCCCGAGGCTGCTCGGCTGGGGCATCGCGGCGCTGGTCAGCGTCGCCGCGATCACGCTGCTCTGGCCTGCGCCCACCCGGGAACCGCTGCGCGGCCGGGCGGCCGACGCCTGCCGGGCGCTGGCAGCCCGTGCGCGCTCCCTGGCGCCGGGGGAGCTGTCACCCGCCGCGGCTGCGGACGCCGATGCGACGGCCGCCGAGGCGCAGGTCGCGGTGACCGCCCTGCACACCGGCTTCCTCGCCACTCCGTACCGGCCGACGGGGCTGAGCGCTCCCGCCCGGACGGTGGTGCGCCTGGTCGACGAGCTGCTGTGGCTGAACAGCGTCGTCGATCAGCTCGACCGGCACATCCGGATGCCGCACGACACGCCCGCGCCGGCACACGAGGCCGCCCGCACGGTCCGGGAGGCGGCCGCCGACGTGCTCGACCGAGGCGCGGTGGTCCTTGCCGGACATGGCGGCGACACGACCGAGCTCGACGCGGCGCTCGAACGACTGTCCTTCGCGCGCAGCGCGGTGGAGGCGGCCACGCTCTCTCCTGCGTTCGCCGAGTCCGGGGCGCGGGACGGCGGCTCCGGGATGTCGGCCGACGCCGTGATCGCCGCACTCGGACCCGGCTTCCGCGCCCAGGAGCTCGCCTACGCGGTGATGACCGTCGGCCGCAACATCGTCCTGACCGCCCAGGCGGAGCGCCGCTCCTGGTGGCAGCGGGCCCTCGGCCGCCAGCCCGGCGACCTGGCGGGCCCGGTCGCCGCCGCGGCCGAGCGCGCCAGCGGCTACGTCGGCTGGAACTCCGTCTGGCTGCGCAACAGCATCCGCGGCGCGATCGGCCTCGGCCTCGCCGTGCTGATCGCCAAGCTGACCGGCGTCGACCACGCCTTCTGGGTGGTGCTCGGCACCCTCTCCGTGCTGCGCTCGAGCGCCCTGAGCACGGGGCAGACGGCGCTGCGCGGCGTTCTCGGGACGGTGATCGGCGTCGTCGTCGGTGCGCTGGCGCTGCTGGCGATCGGCTCCAATCCCGTC
Source organism: Leifsonia sp. C5G2 (assembly GCF_013359685.1). Classification (GTDB taxonomy): domain Bacteria; phylum Actinomycetota; class Actinomycetes; order Actinomycetales; family Microbacteriaceae; genus Leifsonia. Next base: position 372,103 of record NZ_JABFMV010000001.1, on the reverse strand, counting down.
GTGCTCTGGCTGGTGCTGCCGGTCGCCATCCTGATCGCCGGGGTGGCGCCCTCGGCGATCTCGTTCGCGGCCGGGCAGGCCGCGTTCACTGTCGTACTCGTGCTGCTGTTCAACATCATCGCACCGGCCGGGTGGACGGTCGGCCTGGTCCGGATCGAGGATGTGGCACTCGGCTGCGCGGTCAGCCTGGTCGTCGGCGCGCTGTTCTGGCCGCGCGGGGCCGCCGCGTCGCTCCGCTCGGCGGTCGCCGACGCGTACCTCGCCGGGGTCGACTACCTCCGCGCGGCGGTCGCCTTCGGGGTGGGGCGGTGCGATCCGTCGGCACCGGCGCATCCCGAACCGCACCAGCAGTCGCTGCGCGCGGCCGCGGCCTCCCGGCGGCTGGACGACGCGTTCCGAACGTTCCTGACCGAGCGCGGGTCGAAGACGCGCCCGCTCTCCGAGGTCTCCGCGACCGTGACCGGCGTCGCGGGGGTGCGGCTGGCGGCCGACGCCATCCTGGAGCTGTGGCGCGGGCAGACGCCGGCCAGAAGCGACCATGCCTCCACCCGTCAGGCGCTCCTCGACCCGATGGACCGGCTGCAGCGCTGGTACGCCGAGCTCGCCGCCCAGCTGGTCGCGCTCGGCCCGCTGCCCGAACCGGACCCGGCGGACCCTGCCGCGAGCGACGAGCTCGCCGCGGCGGTCCGCGACGACCTCGACGGCCCCGCGGACGCGATGGCGACGGCGGTGCGCATCATCTGGACGGCCGACTACCTGCAGGTGGTCCGCCGGCTGGAGCGCGCGATCGTCCGCCCGGCGATGCTTTTGCGGGACGACGTGTCGCGCGGCGCCCGGGGCTCGTCCTGACGCGCATCCGCCCTGCTGTCGAGACAGCGCAACGCGCTTCGACACCGCGTACAGCGCGAGCGTCGGCTGGTGCGGCCTACCATCGCAGTGCGCGCGGCCGGTCGTGGAAGGCCGCGCGCATCTTCTTTGTGTGCCGGAGGCGGCTCAGATCGCCCGGATGGTCCAGGAGGCCGAGGCGGACGCGCCGGGCTCCAGGACGATCAGGTCCGTTCCCGAGTTGTAGGCATCCGGCGGGCAGGTCATCGGCTCGACGGCGAGGCCGAGGCGGTCGAGCTCGGGGAGCGGCTGGTCGGCGGTGTGGACCTGGACCCACGGGCAGTCCTCGCCCCAGACCATCTCGACGCCCGTGCCGCCGGGAGCCGTGACGCGGACGATCGTCTCGCCGTCGGCCGAGCGGGCCAGGTCGGTGAACGCGTGGTCGATGAAGGTGTCGCCGATCGGGCGCGGGGTGCGGAAGTCCCAGATCCCGCCCTCCGCGGTCTCGACGTCGGCGAGGCCGGTCGGGATGAGCCGGTCCTCTGTCACCTCGAGCACCTGCCCTGCCAGCAGCTCCAGCGTCCAGTCGTCGACGCGCCCGGGGCCGGCCACGAGGTAGGGGTGCGGACCGGTGCCCCACGGCGCAGGCGTCGGCCCGGTGTTCGTGCCGGTCACAGTCGTGTGGAGGCCGGTCTCGTCGAGCGAGAACGTGACGCTCACCTCGACCCGGTGCGGGTAGCCCGCCTGCGCCTCGATGGTGGCGACGAAGGTCACGCTATCGGCCGCGCGGTCGACGGCGGCGAAGTCCAGCCAGGCGGCGAGGCCGTGCAGGGCGTGCCCGCGGTTCGGCTCGGTGAGCGGAAGCTGCTGCTCGACGCCGTCGAACGTGTAGCGTCCGTCGACCACGCGGTTCGGCCACGGGGCGAGGGTCGCGCCGCGGAAGGCGGGCCGCACCTCGTCGGCGTCGAACGGAACCACGAGGTCGCGGCCGTCGAACTGCAGGGTCCGCAGCGTCGCACCCACCGACGCGATCGTCGCGTGGTAGTCGCCGGCGGTCAGGCCGAAGTGTGTCCCCGATACCGGAATACTCATCCCCCCATTGTGGCGGATGTGCGCCCACCGTCGAGTCCGCAAAGAGTGCACGCTCGAACCGCCGGAAGCGTGCAGTCTTCGCGGACTCGACGGTGGTGGGATCAGACGGTGGCGCGGAGGGCGGCGTAGAGGTCGGCGCGGGCGGCGAACGAGGAGAGGTCGCGGCCGAGCAGGCGCTCCGCCTCGGCCACGCGGGCGCGCAGCGTGTGGCGGTGGATGCCGAGCTGCCGGGCGGCGACGTCGTAGACGCCGTCCGCGTCCAGCCAGGTGCGCAGGATGCCGGGCAGGGTCGGATCGGCGGCGAACAGCGGCTGCAGGGCCGTCGCAGCGACGGCGCGGGCGTCGGGGGTGCGGAGCAGCTCCAGCATCCCGGCCGCGGCGACGTCGTCGAAGGACGCGACCGGATCGTCGGCGGTGGCGCGGTTGCGAGCGGCGGCCGCCTGCTCCAGCGCGGAGGGGAGACCGCCGAGACCGGCGGGGGAGGAGACCCCTCCGCGGAGGTCGAACCGGCCGGCGAGCGTCGCAGGGACGGTGTCGTCGCCGAGCACCACGAGGTCCTGGCCGTCGCGGGCGAAGAACACGTCGGTGTTCGACTCCAGCCAGTCGGCCGCGGCCGCCACCCCGCTCCCGCCGAGCACAGCCACGCGGAACGGCGGCTGCGGCAGCGCCCCGAGCACCGGCTCCGCGATCGACGCCGCGACCGCGGTGTCGCCGGCCACGAGCGCGCGCCACACGGCGGTCCGCAGGCGCGAGCGGGCGGCGTCGGCGGCGCGCGACTGCTCCAGGGCGAGGCCCGCAAGCGCGACGACCCCGGTGACGACCTGCTGGGCCGCCGCATCCAGCCCCTCCGAGCCCACGGCCAGCACGCCGCGGAGGCGCCCGGCGGCTCCGAGCGTCTGGAGCGCGAACGGACCGGCGTCGGTGCCGACGGTCCCCGCGGCACGGCGACCGCTCCGCAGCAGCGGGTCGGCGGCCTCCGCCAGGGCGCGGCGGGCGCGCGCGTCCACCGCGCCGGCCGGGTACGACCGCGCGACCGCACCGTCCGCGCCGACCAGTGCCACCGGCCGCTCGATCTGACGCGACAGCTCGGAGAGGACCGCGCCGAGGGCGTCCGGCCGCAGCGCGGCGAGCGAGATCGCCCGGGAGGCGCGCAGCGCCCAGGTGTTCCTCGCGTACGCGTCGGCAGCCACGCGGTCGGCCACGAAGCGCACCACGGCGATGAACGGCGTGCGGTACGGCACCTCGAACAGCGGGAGACCGTGCCGCGTGCACGCGTCGACCAGCGACTCCGGCGTCCCGGCCCGCACCACCTCCGTGCCGAAGCCGAGCGCGGCGATGCCGTGCGCGGAGAGCCGCGCGACGTAGGCCTCGGCGTCCTCCGGCGGCTCGGTGATCAGCAGCACCTGGCCGGGGGAGAGGAACGGGGTCGGGTCCGGGAGGTCGGAGCTGTGCGCCCAGGCGAGAGGCGCGTCCGGGTCGCCCGCGCTGTGCGGCGTGAGCAGTCGCAGCCCCAGCTCGGCACGCGCGAGCAGCTGGGTGAGGGTCGCGGGCATCGGGCTCCATCCGCCAGGGTGTCGATCGTCGGCGAAGCGATTGTACGTCGCGTCCACCGTCGCCCGGGCCCGTCCTTCCTACGATTCCCCACATGAGCATCCTCGACACCGCCATCGACACCCCCGTCGGCGGACCCTCGCTCCCGCAGGAGCGCCGGCTCGTCACCCCGATCCCCGGCCCCGAGTCGCGCAAGCGCGCCGAGCGGAAGGCGCAGGCCGTCGCGGCCGGCGTCGGCGCCACCATCCCCGTCTACACGGTCGCCGCCGGCGGTGGCGTGCTGGTGGACGTGGACGGCAACTCCCTCATCGACTTCGGCTCCGGCATCGCCGTCACCGGCGTCGGCAACTCGGCCCCGCGCGTGGTGGACGCCGTCACCGCGCAGGTCGCCGCGTTCACCCACACCTGCTTCACGGTCGCGCCGTACGACTCCTACGTCGACGTCGCCGAGGCCCTCAACCGCCTGACCCCCGGCGACTTCGCCAAGCGCAGCGCCCTGTTCAACTCCGGCGCCGAGGCCGTCGAGAACGCCGTCAAGATCGCCCGCCACTACACCGGCAAGCAGGCCGTGGTCGCCTTCGACCACGCCTACCACGGCCGCACCAACCTCACGATGGGCCTCACCGCCAAGAACCAGCCGTACAAGAACGGCTTCGGTCCCTTCGCCCCCGAGATCTACCGCGCACCGCTCAGCTACCCGCTGCGCGACGGCGGCCTGACCGGCGCGGAGGCGGCCAAGCGCGCGATCAGCATGATCGAGAAGCAGGTCGGAGCGGCCAACCTCGCGGCCCTCATCATCGAGCCGATCCAGGGCGAGGGCGGCTTCATCGTCCCGGCCGACGGCTTCCTCCCGGCACTCCAGGCCTGGGCGAACGCGAACGGGGTCGTCTTCATCGCCGACGAGGTGCAGACCGGCTTCGCGCGCACCGGCACCATGTTCGCCTCCGAGCAGTTCGGCATCGTGCCCGACCTCATCGTCACCGCGAAGGGCATCGCCGGCGGCCTGCCGCTGTCGGCGGTCACCGGCCGCGCCGAGATCATGGACGCGCCGCAGGTCGGCGGCCTCGGCGGCACCTACGGCGGCAACCCGCTCGCGTGCGTCGCCGCCCTCGCCGCGATCGAGACCTACGAGACCGAGGACCTCGCCGCGCGCGCCCGCCAGATCGGCGACATCCTGTTCGAGAAGCTCGGAGCGCTCCGCGACGCCGACCCGCGCGTCGCCGAGGTGCGCGGCCGTGGCGCCATGGTCGCGATCGAGCTCGTCGACCCGACCACCGGGGAGCCGGACGCGGCCCTCACCGCCAAGGTCGCCTCCGCCGCCCACGCCGCGGGCGTCGTGCTTCTCACCTGCGGCACCTACGGGAACGTGATCCGCTTCCTCCCGCCGCTCAGCATCCCGGACCACCTGCTCATCGAGGGTCTCGACGTCGTCGCGGAGGCGGTGGCGGGCGCATGACCATCGTCGACACCACTGCGGAGCTGACCGCCCGCGAGAGCGAGCTTCTCGCCCGCGTCCCCGACGGCCTCTACATCGGAGGGGTGTGGGAGGCCGGTAGCCGCGAGCAGATCGGCGTGCAGGATCCCGCGACCGGCCGCGTCGTCAAGCGCATCGCGAACGCGACGCCCGAGGACGGGATCCGGGCGCTGGATGCGGCCGCCGCCGCAGCGGACGACTGGGCGGCCACCGCGCCGCGCGTCCGCGCCGAGATCCTGCGCCGCGCGTTCGACCTGCTGCAGGAGCGGCGCGACGACTTCGCCCTGCTGATGACGCTCGAGATGGGCAAGCCGCTCGCGGAGGCGAACGGCGAGGTCACCTACGGCGGCGAGTTCCTGCGCTGGTTCTCCGAGGAGGCGGTGCGCATCTCCGGCCGCTACGGGCAGAACCCCGAGGGCACCGGCACGATGGTCGTCTCGCAGCGTCCCGTGGGCCCGTGCTACCTGATCACGCCGTGGAACTTCCCGCTCGCGATGGCGACGCGGAAGATCGCCCCGGCGCTCGCCGCGGGCTGCACCGTCGTGGTGAAGCCCGCCGAGCTGACCCCGCTGACCACCCTCTTCTTCGCCCAGCTGCTGGAGGACGCAGGCGTGCCCGCGGGCGTGGTCAACGTCATCCCGACCAGCACCGCCCGAGCGGTGTCGGAGCCGATCATCGCCGACCCGCGGCTGCGGAAGCTGTCCTTCACCGGCTCCACGCCGGTCGGCCGCACCCTGCTCGCCCAGGCCGGCCAGAACGTGCTGCGCACGTCGATGGAGCTCGGCGGCAACGCCCCGTTCGTCGTGTTCGAGGACGCCGACCTGGACAAGGCCGTCGAGGGCGCGATGCTCGCCAAGTTCCGCAACATCGGACAGGCGTGCACCGCGGCCAACCGCTTCATCGTGCACGAGTCGGTCGCCGACGAGTTCGCGCGCCGTGTCACCGAGAAGGTGCAGGCGCTGCGGCTCGGTCGCGGCACCGGCGACGGCGTCACGATCGGCCCGCTCATCGACGACCGCGCGGTCGCGTCCATGACGGCGCTCGTGGAGGATGCGGTCGCCCGCGGCGCGCGCGTCCTCACCGGCGGGACCGCGCCGGAGGGCGACGGCTACTTCTTCGAGCCGACGGTGGTCGTCGACGTGCAGCCCGGAAGCGAGATCCTCCGCGAGGAGATCTTCGGCCCGATCCTCGCGATCTCCACCTTCTCCACGGAGGACGAGGCCGTCGCTGCCGCCAACTCCACCGAATACGGCCTCGTCGGCTACGTCTTCACGCAGGACCTCGCGCGGGGCCAGCGGCTGATCGACCGCGTCGACACCGGCATGATGGGCCTCAACACCGGGCTCGTCTCCAACGCGGCCGCACCGTTCGGCGGCGTGAAGCAGTCGGGCCTCGGCCGCGAGGGCGGCCTCGAGGGCATCCACGAGTACCTCAGCACGAAGTACACGCTGATCCCGGCCTGACCGGGAAGGGTTCGCGCGGGCGCGCCGGCTGGGTCAGTCGGTGCGCTCTCGCGCGTTCAGCTCCCGCTTCACGTCGTGCTCGATCAGCACGGGGACGAAGTCGCGCACGGGCGCACCGTCGAACCCCTCGTGGTGCTTCTCGACCAGGGCGTCGATGTGGTCCCGCGGGACGTCGGGGAAGCGCTCGGCGAGCCGCTCGGCGGCGTGCTCGACGGCGAGGTCCTCTTCGTTGGCGTTCTGGCGGTCGTCGCTCATGCCGCGATTATGCACCAGCGGTCTTAACGGCGGGCATATGCGTCTGGCAGGCTGGGCCCATGGATGAGACCATCGACGTCGTCGTAGTACGCGTGTTCACGAACGAGAGCGGCCGGAACGGCAACGAACTCGGCATCGTGCAGAGCTCGGAGGCCACCGCCGCCCGCGAGCAGGAGATCGCCACCGCGCTCGGGTTCAGCGAGACCGTGTTCGTCGACGCGGTCGACGAGCCCGGCCGGGCCGCGTCCATCCGCATCTTCACCCCGGCGAAGGAGCTGCCCTTCGCCGGGCACCCCAGCGTCGGCACGGCGTGGTGGCTGGCCGACCGCCGCACCCCGGTGGACGTGCTGCGCGAGCCGGCGGGCGACGTCGAGGTCGCGGTCGACGACGACACGGCGTGGATCACCGCGCGGCCGGAGTGGACGCCCGAGTTCGAGTGGCTGGCGCTGGAGTCGCCCGAAGACGTCGAGGCGCTCGACCCGTTCGCCTTCACCACCGGCCAGACCTACGCCTACGCCTGGATCGACGAGTCCGCCGGGGCCATCCGCGCCCGCATGTTCGCCCCGGCGATGGGGATCGTCGAGGACGAGGCGACCGGGGCCGCCGCGGTCGCGCTGACGGCACGCCTCGGCCGTCCGCTCAGCATCCTGCAGGGCGAGGGCTCCGACATCGCCACGGAGCCGGTCGGCGACGGCCGCGTGCGGGTCGGCGGCACCACGGTCTACGACCGCACCATCGAGGCGACCCTCTAGCCTCTCTGCGACGGGGAGGCGTCCTTCGCTCCCCGGAGGGATCCGGACGCCGACTCCGCGAGGTGCACCAAGCGGGCGTGCGCGTACTCGCAGATCAGCGCGTGCACGTAGACGGCACGCGGCACATCCACGTTCGAGTCGATCCGGATGCTCATGGTGCCGGAGGTCCAGCGGCGGAAACCCTCGTCGCCGCACACCACGGCGAGCATGTCGAGGAGCGAATCGTCGAACCTCATCGAGTGGATGGCACGTCGGTACTCGTCGCGGGTGAGGGCGATGCAGAACGGGATGTTCATGAGGCACAGTGCCGTCTGGATGTCGAGCCGCAGGATCCGGCGTCGCCGCCGCTCGGGATCCAGCGGCGGCACATCGAGCTGCTGGAAGTCGAGCGGCTCGCTGCGCGAGACCGGTGCGCCGTCGAGGGCGATGAAGACGTCGTAGACGTTGAGGTCGTGCTCGACGACGGCGTGATCGCCGAGACCCGCGAGGGACACCGGTCGGAGCGCGACGGGCTCGATCGCTGCCGGGGAGTTGCGGATCAGGAAGTTGAGGAGATTCGTCTCGACGACGAAATGGCGGATCAGCAGCTCGACGGCGTCGGGGGAGACGAACCGCCGGAGGAACCAGAGGCAGAGCGCATCCATGGTCTCCAGCGACATCCAGCGCCGTGGCACGAATCGTTTGACGATCGACACCACCGTGACGGCGACCCGGCTCAGGATGCGCGCGAGCGGGTAGAGCCACTGCCGCGACGGCCGCTGCTGGTCCTCCAGGATCAGCCGGGTCAGCCGCCGGTCGAGCGGGATCGACGGATCGGCCGCGATCGCCTCCCAGATGCTCGGGTCGTGCGACGCCGGGGCGGTCATGTCAGCGATCCAGTTCTTCGAGCTGCAGGGCGTAGAGGCGCGCGACCACCTGTGCGCAGCGGACGATCTCGTCGGCAGCATCGTCGTCGATGAGATCGGAAGCCAGGATCGCGTCGAGAGCGCCCGTGTGCTGCGCGTCGGCCTCCTGGTGGTATCGCATGAAGTGCACTTGGTTGTCGGCCAGCCCCAATACCTCCTGGAAGCGTCCGGCCCAGCCGGCAGCGCGCTTCGCACCCAGGCCCTCGATGACGAACATCGCGCCGAGCAGGCCGATCGGGTTCGGGCGGCTCGCGTAGTGGAACATGTAGCCCGACAGCGCCTCCGAGCCGATGTTCTTGCGACCGCGACGCAGGTCGTCCAGCGATCCGCCCACCGCGACATAGTCGCGCTCGAGCATGAGGTGATCGCGGTGCTCCTCCTCGGCGTGACGGATGGCGGCCGAGCGGAGGGCGAAGTGCTCCGCGTCGAAGTTGGATGCGGCGCGCGAGATCCACGGCGTCCCGTCGACGACCTGCTGGCGGAGGTTGAAGAGCAGCCGGGTGTAGTCCTCGAGGGTCACGTCGCCCTCGGCCAGGCGCTTCAGGATGGGCACGCGCTCCAGGCGTTCCTCCAGCTCCTCCCAGACGCGAGCGAGGCGGGTGTTCAGCGTCGTCTCTTCGACGGCTTCGATGGTCATGTTGAGGTGTCCTTACGTGTGTCGGGCCCCACCACGGTGAGGTGGGCGAAGGCGAACGAGAAGCGTCCCGATTCCGGAACGGCGAGGAGGATCGTGTCGCCGACGGCGAACCTCCCTGTGCGCCACGCCTCCTCGAGCGCGATGAAGATGCTGGCGGAGCCGGTGTTTCCGCAGGTCTCGAGGTTCGAGAACCACCGGTCCTCGACGAGGCTCGGCGCACGCCGGCGGATCGCGTCGAGGGCGATGTCGCGGAACGCGTTGGTGCTGTAGTGGCAGAGCACGTGGTCGAGGCGCCCGATGTCGACCAGGCCGGTGTCGACCAGCTGCTCGAACTGCCGGATGCCTTCCTCGGCCAGGTCGCCCAGCATCCCGATGTCTTGCCGGAGTACGAACATCCCCGCCGCCTCGGCATCCGCGACGCTGAGGTCCTGCCAGGTGTCGCCCGGCCGGGCCTCGTCGCCCCTCATCCCCGCGGTCATGCAGACGGGATGCCGGTCGGCGAGGGACACCTGGCGCACCCAGTCGAGCCGGAGCGACGGCTTGGTCGGATGCGGCTGGAACTCGAGCACCACCGCGCCGGCACCATCCGACAGCATCCAGCGGAGGAAATGGGAGTCGAGGCCCTCCCGCCTGCCGTCGAAACGGCTATCATGCAGGCTCCGGCTCGCCAGCTCCGATCCGACGACCGCCGCGCGAGGGTGGTCCCCCAGCCGGATCTTCGCCGCTGCGGCGTCGAGGGCGGCGAGGCTCGAGGTGCAGACGCCGGAGACCGACAGGGTCTGCATCGGCCCGCCGCCGAGCCGGCCGTGGACCATGGAGGCGAAGCCGGGGACCAGGACGTCGCCCATCGTCGTCGCGCAGGCAAGCATCCGCAGATCGTGCGCCTGGAGACCGCGATCCTCCAGCGCCGCCGTGACGGCTTTCGCCGCCAGCTCCTCGTTGAGCTCCGTCGGGCGCCCGTCGGCGTCGAGGGCGTAGTGGCGCTGCCGGATCCCGTTGGCGCTGAGGACGCGACGGCGGATGCGGTCCGTGACCGGATCGTCGCCCCCGAGGATCCCTGCGATGTCGTCGTTCTCGACGGGCGGCCCGGGAAGATAACGGCCGAAGCCCGTCAGGTATGCGGCGGCAGGCAATCACGACCCCCAATCGTGTGTGTGTCCGGCTCAGACTACCGATCTGCGCGCCGGCGCGACTCCGTGCCGACCGCAATGTTCACAGGGAGGTGCCCGCGGCCGATCCGGCCGCGGGCACCTCCCATTCCGGCCTGATTACTCGGCGACGCCGACGTACTCGGCGGCCTCGTCCGGGGTCTCCGCGGGCGAGTCGAGGCGGTCCCGGAGGGCGCGGCCGAGCTGGCCGTCGACGTTCGTCCAGTACTGGATCGCCCGCTCCCGGATGTCCTCGCGCTTCACGCCGCCGACCGCTCCCGCGATCGTGTCGAGGAAGCGCGCCTTGGCCGCGTCGTCGTACACCTCGCGGTACAGCGTCCCGGCCTGGCCGAAGTCGTCGTCCTCGGCGTGCAGGGTCGCCGCCGAGCGCACCAGGGCGCCGTCGGACTCCCACGAGCCCTCGCCCGCGCGCTCCGGCTGCGCGGCCGGGCCGCCGAACGAGTTCGGGGCGTAGACCGGCGAGTCGGCCGGCTTGAAGCCGTGGCGCAGCGAGCCGTCCTGCGAGTAGTTGTGCACCGGCGCGACCGGGCGGTTCACCGGCAGCTCGTTGTAGTTGGTGCCGACCCGGTAGCGCTGGGCGTCAGGATAGGAGAACACGCGCGCCATGAGCATCTTGTCCGGGCTGATGTCGATGCCCGGGACGGTGTTGGCCGGCGAGAACGCCGCCTGCTCGATCTCCGCGAAGAAGTTCTCCGGGTTCTGGTTGAGCGTGTGGATGCCCACCTCGATCAGCGGGTAGTCGCCGTGCGGCCACACCTTGGTGAGGTCGAACGGGTTGAAGCGGTAGGTCTTGGCGTCCTCGTACGGCATGACCTGCACCGACACGCGCCAGGCCGGGAAGTCGCCGCGCTGGATCGCCTCGTACAGGTCGCGGCGGTAGTAGTCGGCGTCGGCGCCCGCGAGCTGCTCGGCCTCCACACCCGTGATCTCCTCGTTGCCCTGCAGCGAGTGGAAGTGGTACTTGACCCAGAAGCGCTCGCCGGCCGCGTTGATCCACTGGTAGGTGTGCGAGCCGTAGCCGGGCATGGTGCGCCACGAGCGCGGGAGCCCGCGGTCGCCCATGAGGTAGGTGACCTGGTGCGCCGACTCGGGGGAGAGCGTCCAGAAGTCCCACTGCATGTCGGCGTCGCGCAGGCCCGAGCCCGGCAGGCGCTTCTGCGAGTGGATGAAGTCGGGGAACTTGATGCCGTCGCGGATGAAGAACACCGGGGTGTTGTTGCCCACGATGTCGTAGTTGCCCTCGGTCGTGTAGAACTTCACCGAGAAGCCGCGGACGTCGCGCCAGGTGTCCGGCGATCCCTGCTCGCCCGCGACCGACGAGAAGCGCTGCAGCGTCCGGGTGGCGGTGCCGGGCTGGAAGACCGCGGCCTTCGTGTAGGCGGTCACGTCGCCGGTGACGACGAACTCGCCGAAGGCGCCGCCGCCCTTCGCGTGGACGATCCGCTCCGGGATGCGCTCCCGGTTGAACTGGGCCAGCTTCTCGACGAGGTAGCGGTCGTGCAGGGCGGTGACCCCGTCGCGTCCCGCCGTCAGCGAGTGCGCGTCGCTGGCGACCGGGGTACCGGTCTGGGTGGTGGTGTAGTCGTCCGTCATTCTTCTCCTCGTATCGATCTCTTCACTGGCAGGACGGGCACAGTCCCCAGAACGTGACCTCAGCCGTGTCGATCGCGAAGCCGCCCGCGTCCGAGGGATGCAGGCACGGCGCGCGACCGACGACGCAGTCGACGTCGGCGACGGCACCGCACGCGGTGCAGACCACGTGGTGGTGGTTGTCGCCGATCCGGCGCTCGTACAGCGCCGCGGAGCCCGCCGGCTCGATGCGGCGGATCAGCCTGGCAGCCGTCAGGTCGCCGAGCACGTTGTGCACGTTCTGGACGGAGGTGCCGGGCAGCTCCGGGAGGATCGCCCGGAACACCGTCTCGGCGTCGACGTGCGGGTGGACGGTCAGCGCGTTCAGCACCGCCACCCGCCCTCGCGTCGCCCTGAGGCCGGCGTCGTGGAGGACGCCTTCGAGCCGTGCCGTGTCCATGGTCCGACCCTACACGGTGTTTTGAATGACTAAAAAGCAGCGGCCATGCGGAACGCCTGCCTGCGCGTGCGGACGACCGGCGCCTCGCGGGCGACGGTGACGCTCCCGATCGCGTTCTGGATCGCGCGCAGCGCCTCGTTCTCGTCGGCGGCCGTCACCGCGACGACCATGCGGCGGCCGTCGGATTCCCGGATCACGGTGAGTTCCATGGGTTCCTCCTCATGCCCTCAACGGAAAGGGCTCACCTATACAGACCCGGCGGGCGCGGCGATATGACGCGATGCGGAGGATCCGCCCGGTCCGCTCAGCGTGACCGCGTGCGCAGGCGGGTCTCCTCGAGGTCGAGGAGGGACTGCGCCTCCGCGAGCACGCGCGACGGATAGGAGCCGCGGGCGCGCTCCAGGAGCAGGCGCGTGCGCTCGGCGTCGACGACGGCGAGCCGCAGCGTGCGATAGATGTGATGCGGGCGCTGGTCCGGCGGCGCGTGGGTGAGCGTGCGCTCCCACGCCGACTCGGCCCGCAGGTAGGACGACTGGCGCACCCGCTCCACGACCTCCGGGTCGACGGGCGCGGACGTGCCCGCCGCCGACTCCGGATCGTCGAGCACGGCGAGCCCGGCCTCGCTGAGGTCGTCGAGCAGCTGCGCCAGCAGGCGCCGGTCCTCGCCGGCGTCCGCGCCCTGCAGGCCGAGGGTGCGGATCAGCCACGGGAGGGTGCCGCCCTGCACCACGAGGCTGACGAAGGCGACCGTGAACGCGATCAGGATGAGCTGCGGACGGTACGGGATGCTGGTCGGCAGCGACTGGGCGGCCGCCAGGGTCACGACGCCGCGCATCCCGGCCCAGCCGAGCACGACGCCGCCCTTCCAGTCGATCGCCTCCTGGCGGAACTCCTCCAGGTCGCTGCGGTGCCTCAGGTAGCGCTGCTCGGCGCGCTGCTTCCGCAACGCCTGCCAGCGGTAGCGGACCGGATGGTCGCGGAAGTAGCTGATCATCAGCCATTCGCGGAGCACGGAGCGCTCAGCGCGCTCCGCGCGTCTTCGAAGGCCGAGGATGAGCGGCACGATCAGCACGAACCGGATGATGACGAGCGAGAGCATCGCGACCAGCCCGATCCCGATCGCGCTCCCGACGCTGATCACCTCGGACTGCTGCACGTCGCCGATGAGCGTGCGCAGCTCGAGCCCGATGAGCAGGAACACGCCGTTCTCCAGCAGGAACTGGATGGTGCGCCAGTTGATCTGGTCGCTGATCCGCGCCTGCGCGCTGAACTGCCGCGGTGCCGCGTGCCCGGTGTACAGGCCGGCGATGACCACGGCGAGCACGCCGGAACCGTGCAGGGCCTCCGTGGGGGCGAAGGCCGCGAACGGGACGACGACCGAGAGCGCGGTGTCGAGCACCGGGTCGCTCAGCTTCGACCGCACCCAGACCGAGACGAACCCGACGACGAGCCCGACCACGAGCGCGATCAGCACGGCGGAGAGGAAGTCGAGCACGCCGGCCCAGGGCGTCGCCAGCGTGCCGAGCGCGGCCGCCAGCGCGGTCCTCAGCAGCACGAGCGCCGTGGCGTCGTTGACCAGCCCCTCGCCTTCGAGCACGGTCAGCAGGCGCGGCGGGAGGCCGAGCTTGCGGCCGATGGAGGTCGCGGCCACCGCGTCCGGCGGGCTGATGATCGCGCCGAGGGCCACCGCCGCGGCCAGGCTCAGCTCTGGCAGCATCGTGAACAGCACGAACCCGGAGGCGAAGGCGGTGATGATCACGAGCACGACCGACAGGCCGGCGATCGGGGCGAGATTACGGCGGAAGTCCGTCAGCGGGACGCTGATGGCCGCGGCATAGAGGATGGGCGGCAGGAGTCCGTCGAGGATCACCTCCGGCGGCACCTTGATCTCCGGGACGCCGGGCAGGAACGACAGCAGAACGCCGACGATCACGAGGATGATCGGAGCCGCGACGCCGAGCTTGCGCGCGAAGGCGGCGACGCCGACGATGACCGCGACGGCGATCACCGCGTAGACGCCGAGCTCCATCCTCTAAGAGTAGTCAGCGGTCGCGCGCGGGATGCGGCTCAGCGGGCGCGGAGACCGTCGACGGCCATCGCCATCACGCGGTCGCGCTGCTCGTCGTCATCGAACGCGACACCGGCGATCCCGGAGACCATCCGGATCACGTCGCCGATGGTGGCGTCGGCGCGCAGCTCGCCGGCCGCCTGGGCGCGCTCGATGAGCGGCTCGCCCGCGGTGTAGAGCGAGGTTCGGCAGCTGAGCAGCACGGGCGACTCCTTATTGAGCCCGTCGACCAGCGCCCGCTTCGTCCCGACGTACGCGACGAAGCGGCGCAGCCACGCCTCGACGGCCTCCCACGGCTCGAGGGCGGCGGCGTCGTCGGCTGCGCGGACCACGGCGGCGACCTCGTCGATGTAGACCGCCTCGACCAGCGCGTCCCGCGTCGGGAAGTTGCGGTACAGCGTGCCGATGCCGACGCCGGCGCGGCGGGCGATGTCCTCGAGCGGCGCATTCGAACCCTGTGCGGCGAACGCCTCGCGCGCTGCGGCGAGCAGCGCGTCGAAGTTGCGGCGCGCGTCCGCGCGCTGCGGGCGCACCACTCCGACGGTGGGGGTCTCGGTGCCGGTCACGGGGTCGGTCCTTCCGGGGTCGGGAGATCGGGGTTGCAAAACGGAGGCGCCCTCCGGTAATGTATCCACTAACCGGAGGAACCCTCCGAACGGAGCCTGCCTCCAATTCTAGCCCTTTTCGGCACTCATCTCGAGAAACGGAAACAACCGACGATGTCTCGATCCCGTCCCGGCCTGACCTTCGCCATCCTGGCGCTGAGCGTCGGCTCCTTCGCGACCCTCCAGTCGCTCGTCGTCCCCGTCCTCCCCGTCATCCAGGCGGACCTGCACACCACCACCGCCGGCGTGACCTGGACCATGACCGCCTGGCTCATCGCCGCCGCGGTCGCCACCCCCCTGCTCGGCCGCGTCGGCGACCTGGTCGGCAAGCGGCGCATCCTCGTCCTCGCCCTCCTGGCCGTCGCGCTCGGAAGCGTGGTCGCCGCCGTCGCGCCGACCATCGGCGTCGTGATCGCCGGCCGCGTCATCCAGGGCCTCGGCGGCGCCATGTTCCCGCTCGCCTTCGGCATCATCCGGGACGAGTTCCCGGCCCACCGCCTGCCCTCCGCCATCGGCGCGATCGCGTCGATCATCGCCATCGGCAGCGGGCTCGGCACCGTGCTCGCCGGACCGCTGGCGGACGCGCTCAGCTGGCGCGGCCTGTTCCTGCTGCCGGTCGCCCTGACGGTGACCGCTGCCGTCCTCGCCCTGATCGCCATTCCCGAGTCGCCCACCCGGGCGACCGGCGGGGTCAACCCGTGGGCGGCCGTCCTGCTCTCGGGCTGGCTGATCGCCCTCCTGCTGCCGCTCAGCACGGGCGCGCAGTGGGGCTGGGGCTCCCCGCAGGTCGTCGGCCTGTTCGTCGTGGCGGCCGTGCTGCTCGCCGCGTGGGTGCTCGTCGAGCTGCGCTCGCGTCACCCGCTGGTGGACATGCGGCTCATGCGGGAGCCGGGCGTCTGGTCCATGAACGCCGCAGCCGTGTTCATCGGCGCCTCGATGTTCGCCGTGTTCGCCTACTTCCCGCGGTTCGTGCAGACGCCGGCCTCCACCGGCTACGGCCTCGGCGCCTCGGTGGCGGAGTCGGGGATGCTGATGCTCCCGATGCTGGTGACCATGGCCGTCACCGGGTTCCTCAGCGGGCCGCTCGCCCGCTGGGTCGGCTTCCGGGCGCAGATCGTGGTCTCCGCCGTGCTCATGGGCGCCGCGAGCCTGTCGCTCGCGTTCCTGCACGGCTCGCTGTTCGCGGTGGCCGCGGCCTCCGGGGTGTTCGGCATCGGCCTCGGCCTCATCTACGCGGCGATCACGAGCGTGGTCGTTCAGAGCGTTCCCGCCACCCAGACCGGGATCGCGAGCGGGATGAACGCGAACCTGCGCACGGTCGGCTCCGCGGTCGGGGCGGCCGTGATGACCGCCCTGGTGACCGGCGCCATCGCCCCCGACGGCCTCCCCGCCGAGTCCGGCTACACCGAGGGCTTCGCCACCGCCGGAGTGCTCGCGATCGCCGCGGGCGCCGTCACCGTGGTGGCCGCGGTCCTCATGCGGGCGCGCCGCGCCGACCCCGCACCCGAGGCGGCGGCCCCGCCCGCCGCCATGGCCGCAGCCATCCCCCTGATCGACCCCGCAGCCGAGGAGGCCGCCGACATGGCCCGCCTGGCCGCCAAGCTCGACCCCACCCCCACCCCGCAACCCACCCTCGAAGTGGCCTGACCACCGTCGAGTACACGAAGACTGCACGCGACACGCCGGTGTCGCGTGCAGTCTTCGTGTACTCGACGGTGGGGGGGTCAGGCGCGGGCGGCGGATTCGCTGCGCCAGCGGGCGAGGAGGGACCAGGGGTCGGGGGTCGGAGCGCGGAGGGAGGCGATGTGGGAGAGGAGGGACTGGTCGGTCTCGAACCACTCGGTGCCGGGGATGCGCAAGTGCGCGAATTCCGCGTGGCGGCGCTGCTCCAGCGTCCGGTCGCCGCGCTCGAAGGCGAGGACTTCGTCGTGCGGGAGGGCCGCGAAGCGCTGCGCCGGGTTCGCGGTCGTGCCGATCTTGATCCGGTCGCGGAAGCGCAGGTAGTAGACCACGTCCACGCGCGAGGCCGCCGGATCGTCCGGCGGCACCTCGCCGACGCGCCACTCGCACACCGCGCACAGCCAGCCCGACGGATACCGCACGCCCAGGCGGGAACCGCAGAACACGCACGGCGAGGGCAGCAGGTCGGTCATCCCGAACTCGCCCGCCACCCAGTCGTGCGCCTCCAGCAGGTGAGTGAGGCACAGCGCCAGCGGGGCACCGGGATGCGGCGGCCCGCCGCAGAGCGCGCATCGGCTGTCCATGGCGCGAGCGTAGCCGCGGCGTCCGACAGCGGACGGACGGCGACGACCGGCCGGGCTCAGCGCGGCGGCCGGCAGCGGATGAGCTGGAGCTCGCCGGTGAGGCCGACCGGTCCGTCCCCGAACGCCGTGAGCACCGTGCTGCCGCGCCGGAGCGGGAGGCTGCCCGCCGCAGACTCCAGCGTCCCGGTGCCGTCGAGCACGACGAGCACGGAGAAGGACGGCTCGAGCTCGCGCGATCCTGAGACCTGCAGCCGCTCGGCGGAGAAGAAAGCGTCGGCGTCGGCCGGGAACAGCGTCTCCGCGCCGCGCCCCCGGCGCAGCGTCTCGATCCGCTCCGCGGGCGTCGCGTCGACGACGAGCCCGTCGAGCGCGGTGTCGAGGTCGAGGCCGAGCAGGGCCTCCGCCTCGGTCAGCGAGCGCCGCTCCAGCAGGAGGGAGAGGTCGGTCGGCTGCTGCAGCTCCACCAGGGTGACGCCCGGCCCGATCGCGTGCGCCAGTCCAGCCGGCACGAGCAGCGTGTCGCCCGCGGAGAGCGGCACGCGGTTCATGGCGTCGAGCATGGCCTCCGTGTCCTGGCCGTCCCACCAGGCACGCACCTCGCTTCGGGGGACAGGGCGCCGGAAGCCGAGGGCCGCGTAGGCGTCGCCCTCGGTCTCGATGACCGCCCACGCCTCCGTCTTGCCCAGCGGGCTGCGCAGGTGGCGCGCCGCGAACGCGTCGTCCGGGTGGTAGTGCACGAACAGGCGCTCCGCGGTGTCGAGCAGCTTGACCAGCAACATCGTTCGCGCGCCGAACCGGCCGACGTGCTCCTCGCCGAGGTAGGCGACGGGGTCGGCGTCGACCGCATCCCGCAGCGTCCGGCCGTCGGGCAGGACCGTGAGCCCGATCCCGCCGCCCGCGAAGATCTGCGTGGTCGACCCGACGAAGTCCTCCGGCATGAACTCGCTCGGCTGCGGTGTCCCGCGGAATCGTGCGATCCCCGCGCCGCCCCGATAGGGCCGGTCCAGCGGCTGGTTGGGTCCGAGAAGCAGGGGTGTGGGAAGGCTCACCGTCAGAAATCTACGCGCTACGGTGAGACGATGCGTGCAGAGGAGGGGCGGTCCGGGCGGATGCGTCCCTTCTGGCTGCTCCGGAGCCGCGCCCAGCTGGGCACGCTGATCTCGACGGCCCTCGTGGTGGCCGTGGTCGCCTTCCTCGCCTCGGTGATGACCGGCCTGGCGCTGCGGTCGCCCGACGCGGCTGTGCGCGCGACCCTGACGCACGAGCCCGCCGCGGCGACGTCCGTCGCCCTGCAGACGTCGCGGTCGACGGATGCGGCGGCGCAGGAGGACGCGGTGCGGTCCGTCCTGCGGTCGGAGTTCCGCGGAGTGCCGCTTCGGACGGCGGAGACGGCGTTCGTCCCGTCCGCCCCGGTGGAGGGAGGGGGGACCGCGGCGGTGATCGTGGCCTCCCGCGACGTCCGCGACCGCATCCGGCTGGTCTCCGGCCGGTGGCCCTCGGCGGCGACCGAAGCGGCCGTGGACGAGTCGTTCGCGCGGGCCCACCACCTGGCCGTCGGCGGGCGCCTCGCCTTCGCCGGTTCCGATCGGGCG
This sequence comes from Leifsonia sp. C5G2, assembly GCF_013359685.1. GTDB lineage: Bacteria > Actinomycetota > Actinomycetes > Actinomycetales > Microbacteriaceae > Leifsonia. Next base: position 353,422 of record NZ_JABFMV010000001.1, on the reverse strand, counting down.
GTCCCCGTGACCGTGACGGCGGTGTGGCGGCCCGCCGACCCTGCCGCTCCCGCGTGGCTGGGCCTCCGCGACGGAGCGGGCGGCACCGACGGCCGCGTCATCGCCTCGGCCGGCGTCGCGGACGCCGCGAGCGACGGCACCGCCGTGCAGTGGGTGGTGACACCGGATGCCGGTCGCGTCACCGCGGATCGGCTGCCCAGCCTGCGCGAGGGCTTCGACGGGATCCGTGTCGCGCTCAGCGCGGACTCGACGGCCGCGGACAGCCCGTTCTCGTCGGCCGGTCAGGGGCTCGCGACCGTCGTGGCGATGCAGCGCTCGGTGGTGGCGCTGCAGGCGGTCATCCCGATCCCGCTCGCGGTGCTGGCCGTGTGCGCCGTGATCGCGCTGGCACTGCTCGGCCGTCTCCTGTCGGACGCGCGCCGGCCGGAGACCCGGCTGCTGCGATCGCGCGGGGTGACGCTGCCCGCGCTGGCGGGTGCGGCGGCTGCGGAGTCCGCGGCGGCGGCAGTGTTCGCCGTCGCGCTCGGCGCCCTCGCCGCGCAGGCGGTTCTCGTCCCGCTGACCGGGGGACCCGCGGCCGGCGCTTCCGGTGTGATGGATGTCGTGCTCCCTCCGCTCGCGGCCCTCGCGGCGGCCGTCGCCACCGCCACCCTCACCGCGGTGCTGTCGGCGCGCTCCCTCACGGACGCGCCGGGTGCAGTGGAGGCCGGGCGCGCCCGGAGTGCCGTCTCGGCCGGGCTCGCGGTGCTGGCCCTCGTCGCGGCGGCGCTCACCTTATGGCGTTTCCTCGTGTTCAGCTCCTCCGCCGGCGTCGGCGGAGTCGACCCGGTGGGGGTGCTGGCCCCCGCTGCCGTGCTGTGCGCGATCGCGCTGCTCGGGCTGTCGCTGTTCGGTCCCGCGGCAGCGGCGGTGGAGCGGCTCGCGGGCCGCGGCCGGGGCGTGGAGGGTGTCCTCCCCGCCCGGCAGGTGGGCCGCGGGATAAGCCTCTTCTCCGGACCGGTCGCCCTGATCGTGCTCGCGGTGGGCTCCTTCGGCTTCGCCGCGGGGTACGCGGGCACCTTCTCGGGCTTCCTCCACGACTCCGGTCTCCTCACCACCGGGGCCGCCGTGCGGGCGGACCTCGGAACGGGCGGGGCGGCCCGGTCCGCCGCCGCGCTCTCGCCCGCCCCGGAGCTCTCGCACGGAGGCGCGACGGCGTCTCCGGCGATCGTGGACGACGGAACGGTCGGCGAGACGGACGTCGCCGTGGTCGTCGCCGACGCCGCGCGGCTGCCGGCTCTCGTGCCGGTCGGCTCCTACCTGTTCGACGCGCCGGCCGTCGCCGCGGCCCTCCCTCCGCGCGGCGGCATCCCGGGGGCCGAACTCCCGGAGGCCGACAGTGCGCTGACCTTCCGCGTGGCCGCGTCCGCGGGCAGCGGCACGGCGACGCCGACCGCTGTGACGGCGTGGCTGGCCACCGCCCAGGGCGAAGCCGTGCCCGTCGCGGCGCGCCCGGACGCCGGGGGAGTCGTCCGCATCCCGCTCGCCACGGGAGGACCGCGACGGCTGGTGGCCGTCGACGTCACCGCAGAGCCGCAGTCGGAGGCGGGCGCCGCGAACGTGGAGGTCGCGCTCTCGGGGCTGCCACGGGCGGCGGACGCGTGGTCGCTCGCCCCCGGCGCGTTCGCGTCGAGCTCCGACTTCGTGGCGTCGTCCGATGGTCGCGCCGCCACGGCCACCCTGGACCGGACCGCGTCGGCGCGGTTCGTGCCCGGGCCCGAGCCCGTTCCTCTCCGTCTTGTCGTCACGCAGGCCCTGGCCGACGACGATGCGCTGGAGGTCGGCCAGCGGATCGACGTGCGGGGTCCGATCGGCACTCTCACCGGAACGGTGGCGCGGATCGTCGCGGCCGTGCCCGGCACCTCCTCCGAGCGGGCCGTGCTCGCCGACTACTCCGCCGTGACCGCGCAGCTGCTGCGCACCGCGCCCGCGGCGACCCGGGCGTCGTCGGTGTGGGCGACCGCCGCCGACGCGGACGCCCTGCGCTCCCGCGTCGCAGCGATGGTCGGACCCGACGCGGTCGTCACCACCGCCGACGGGACGTTCGTCTCGCGCTTCCTCTCGGGCGCCGTGCTCAGCACCTGGCTCGGTGCCGCGGGATGCGCGCTGCTCGCCGTCGCGGCCGTCGCCGCCGCGATCTCCTCCTCGCTCCGCCGCCGCCGCGGCGAGGTCGTGGTGCTCCGCGCCGTCGGCCTCTCCGGCGCGCAGCAGGCGTGGTCGCGGCGGCTCGAGGTGATCGGCGTGGCCGTCGCCTCCGCCGTCTTCGGCCTGGCCGGGGGAGTCGCCGTCGTGCTGCTGGTGGCCAACACCCTCGCCCGGCTCTCGGTGGTGACCGCGCCCTCCACTCTCTCCGTGCAGGGCCGGGTCGACGTGCCCGGGCTGGCTGTCGGCCTCGGTGCCCTGGCCGCCGCGCTCGCGCTCGCGGTGTGGGGCTACGGGAGGGCCGTCCGCCGCCAGGCCGCGGACACCGCCTACCGGGAGGAGACGAGGTGAGCGGGCGAACGACCGACGCCGGGCTCTTCCTCCGGTCCGTGCGGGCGTACGGGGGAGGGCTCGCCCTCCTCGCCGTCGTCGCACTGGTCACGACGCTGGCGCTCGCCTCGTGGCCCCGGGTGACGAGCATCGTCCTGGGCGGCGAGCTGCGCCACGGCCTCGTGGAGGCGGGGGGCGGCGGCCGCGACATCGTCGCCGGCATCCGCACCGGCACCTTCACGAGCGGCCCCGAGGTCGACCCGGCGCAGCTGTGGCACGATCTGCCCGCCACGGCCACGGCCGTGCGCGACGCCATGCGGCCGCCGCTCCGGGCCGTCACGTCACCGGGCGACATCGCCGCCCGCAGCCTCGCCGAGCCGACCGACTCGCCCGCGGGGGCGGCTCCTAACAGCAGGTACTCCGTCACGGTGGAGGTCTACCCGGACCTGCGACGGAACGCGCGGCTGGTGTCGGGCGAGTGGCCGACGGCGCCGACGGCCGACGACGCGGGCCCCATCCCGGTGGTGCTCACCGCGACGGCGGCGTCGCTGCTCGGCTGGCGGGTCGGCGACGTGCGCACCGCGGCCCCGATGCCGGCGGCGACGGTGCCCCTGAAGCTGGTCGGGACGATCCGTCCGCTCGACCGCTCGGCCGACTTCTGGGACCTCGACGTCACGCGGGCCCTCGGTCACTTCGTCGACGGCGGCGACTCCGGCAAGGACTACGGCGGCGTCGCCTGGGTGGCTCCGCAGGCATGGCCCGCCCTCGCCCCGCGCTTCGACGCGACCATCGCTTCGGTGTGGTTCCCCGTCGTCCCCGGCCGGTTCACCGCGGAGGAGCTGCCGCAGGTCCGCAGCGCGCTCGGAGCGTTCCTCGCGTCCCCGCGCACCGCGTCCGTGGGAGGCGCGTCCGTGCCGCTGTCCTTCGCCACCGCGCTGCAGCAGCCGCTGGACGACTTCACGGCCCGGGCCCAGCCCGCGCAGACCCTGTTCGCCATCCTCCTCAGCGGGCCGCTGGTCGTCGCCCTCGCGGTGCTCGCTCAGGCCGGGCGCCTCGTCGTCGATCGCCGGAGGCCCGCCCTCGCACTGATGGCGGCGCGCGGCGCCTCCCCGGCACGGCTGCGCACGGAGCTCGCCGCGCACGGCCTGCTGGCGTCGCTCCCTGCGGCGGCGGCCGGCCTGGCGGCCGCGCTCCTGCTCACACCGGGGGCGGTACCGCTCGCGCTGCCGGTCGGGCTCGCCGTGCTGTGCGTCCTGCTCCCGCCGGTCGTGCTCCTGCTGGCCGCGGGTTCCCTGGAGCCTGCGCCCTCGACCCGGCGCAGGAACCGTTTCGCCTGGGTCGCCGAGGTGGTCGTGCTGGCGCTGGCGGTCGCCGGGGTCGCCCTCGTCGCCCGTCGCGGGCTGGACGCCTCCGGCGCCGGCATGCAGGTCGACCCGCTGACCGCGCTCACCCCCGTGCTGGTGGCGCTCGCGGCGTGCATCCTGGTGGTCCGGCTGGCGGGGTACCCGGTCGGGTGGGTCGCGGGCGCGCTGCGCCGGGGCCGGGGCGCGGTCGCGTTCCTCGGTGCGTCGTCGGCGCGGCACGCCCGGTCGGGGCTGCTCTGGCCCGTCTTCACGCTGGTCGCCGGCGTGGGCATCGCGCTGTTCTCGGTGAGCATGCTGGCGACGACGAGTGCGGGGCTCGCAGAGGGCGCCCGGATCCGGGTGGGCTCCGACCTGTCGCTCACCGCTGCGTCCACCCTGTCGGGGGCCCAAGTGGATGCGGTGGCCCGCATCCCCGGAGTCCAGCACACCGCGACCGTCGACTGGGCGGGAGGCCTGCGGCTCAGTGCGGCCGGCGACTCCTCGTCCGTCTCCGGCTACCTCGTCGATCCTCGGGCCCTCGACGCCGTGCAAGCCGATCTGCCGCGCGCCGCCCGCCTCTCCACCGCGCTCACCGGCGTGCTCCCCGGCCGCACCGGCGCCGCTCTCGGCGGCTCGACGAGCCGCATCCCGATCACCAGCGCCCTCGTCGAGACCAGCGGCACGAACGTGCACCTGGGCGTGAAGGAGATCGACTTCGTCCCCGGCGTGTATGTCCGCGACGCGGAGTGGGTGTTCATCGACAAGACGTCCCTCCCGGCGTCGAGCGGCATCGGCGGCCGACCGCAGACCGTCCTGGTGAAGCTCGCCCCCGGGGCGGACGCCGCGACGGTGCACGCCGAGCTGCAGCGCATCGGCGGTCGCGGCGCGGTCGTGGGGGACGCGGTCGCCGAGCGCGCCGCCCTGGGCGCGTCGCCGCTCGTCGCGGGCTCCGAGGCGATCGCCGCGCTGTCGATCGCGCTGACGCTGCTGCTGTGCATCGCCGCGCTGCTGCTGACGCTGGTCCTGAACACCGCCGCGCGCATCCGGCTCGTGGCCACGCTGCGCACCATCGGGTACAGCTCCCGGCAGACCGCGGGCGTGCTGGCCTGGGAGCTCGGCCCGGTCCTGGTGTTCGGCCTCGCCGCGGGCGCCGTGGTCGGGCTGGCCCTGCCTGCCATCGTGCTGACCCCGCTCGACCTGCGCGGGTTCACCGGGAGCCCGGTGCAGCCCGCGATCGTGCAGGATCCCGCGCTCGTCGGAGCCGTGCTCGCCGGCTTCGCCCTGGTGGCCGCTGTCGCGACCGCTGTTGCGCTCGCGGGCGCCCGCCGCCGGTCGGCCGCGGCCGTGCTGAGGATCGGAGGAGAATGACCGACGTGACATCGCCAGCCCCCGACGCCGCCATCCGCTGCGCCGACCTGGTGCGCATCTTCACCGCGGACGGTGTGGAGGTCCAGGCGCTGCAGGGCCTGACCCTCCGGGTCGACGCGGGCGAGCTGGTCGCCATCGTCGGCGCCTCCGGCTCGGGAAAGTCGACGCTGCTCGGCATCCTCTCCGGGCTCGACACGCCGACGGCCGGCTCCGTCTCGGTCGCCGGGCGCGACCTCCTGACCCTGGGAAACCGGGAGCGAGTGGACTACCGCCGGCACACCGTGGGCTTCGTCTGGCAGCAGACCTCACGCAACCTCCTCGGCTACCTGACCGCGCGCGAGAACCTGGCGCTGGCGATGTCCGTCGCCCGCACCGGCGTCCGCGACCGCCGCGCCGCCGAACTGCTCGAGCTGCTGGAGGTGGCCCACTGCGCCGACCGCCGCCCGACCGAGATGTCCGGCGGCGAGCAGCAGCGCGTCGCGATCGCGGTCGCACTGGCGAATGAGCCGCGCGTCCTGCTCGCCGACGAGCCCACCGGCGAACTCGACGAGGCGACGAGCGTGGAGGTGCTGGAGGCCATGCGCGGCGTCAACCGCGAGCTCGGCGTCACGACCCTGATCGTGACGCACGACCCGACCGTCTCGGAGCACGTCGCCCGGACCGTGCAGATCCGCGACGGACGCACCGCCACCGAGGTGCTGCGCCGCACCGGCGTGAACGAGCACGGCGACGAGCACACGGTGGCGGAGGAGTTCGCCGTGCTCGACCGGGTCGGCCGGCTCCAGCTGCCGCAGGAGTACCTCACCACGCTCGGGATGCGCGACCGCGTGCGCCTGGCACTGGAGCAGGACCACGTCGGCGTCTGGCCGCACGACGACCGGAGGGAGTCCGACGGTGACGACCGTTGACGCACTGACCGAGCGCGAGCCGGTGGACGGGGACGGCCCGCTGCTCGTGGCCGAGGGGGTCGCCCGGAGCTTCGACACGCCGGCCGGCCCGATCGCGGCGCTCTCCGCCGCCGACGTCTCGGTGCACCCGGGTGAGCTGGTCGTGGTGAAGGGTCCGTCCGGCTCCGGCAAGACCACCTTGCTGAACGTGCTCAGCGGGCTCGACCGCGCCACCGCCGGGCGGATCGTCCTGGACGGTGTGGACCTCGGGACCGCTTTCGAGTCGCAGCTCGTCGACCTGCGGCGGCGCAGCACCGGGTTCGTGTTCCAATCGTTCGGGCTGGTTCCCGTGCTGTCGGCGGCCGAGAACGTCGAACTGCCGCTGCGCCTTCTCGGAGTCGCCCCGGCGGAGCGGGAGGAGCGGGTCGCCGAGCTGCTCGAGGCCGTCGGCCTCGGCGCACACGCGCGGCAGCGTCCGACCGAGCTGTCCGGCGGCCAGCAGCAGCGCGTCGGCATCGCGCGGGCGCTCGCCGCGCGGCCGCGCATCCTGTTCGCCGACGAGCCCACCGGCCAGCTCGACAGCGTGACCGGTCGCGCGATCATGGACCTGCTGGTCGAGCTGGTGCACCGCGACGGCGTCGCGGCGGTCGTCACCACGCACGACCCGCTGCTCATGGCCCGCGCCGACCGGGTGCTCGGGCTGCACGACGGCCGGCTCGGCGGCGAGGAGCGGCGACGCGGGCGGCACGCCCTGTAGCCGCTCCCCGCCTCGACGGCTACGACTGCAGCCACTCCAGCAGGTCGGCGTTGATCGTGTCGGCCTGGGTGGTCGGCATCCCGTGCGGGAAGCCCGGGTACGACTTCAGCGTGCCGTTCGGAAGCAGCTTCGCCGAGAGCGGGCCGGCGTCGGCGTAGGGGACGATCTGGTCGTCCTCGCCGTGCATCACCAGCACCGGGACCGTGATCTTCTTGAGGTCCTCGGTGAAGTCGGTCTGCGAGAAGGCGACGATGCCGTCGTAGTGCGCCTTCGCACCGCCCATCATCCCCTGGCGCCACCAGTTCTCGATGATCGCCTCGGACGACTCGACGCCCGGACGGTTGAACCCGTAGAACGGACCGGACGGCAGCGCGCGGTAGAACTCCGACCGGTTCGCCGCGAGCTGCGCCTGCAGGTCGTCGAACACGCTCTTCGGCAGTCCGCCCGGGTTGTTCTCGGTCTGCACCATGATCGGGGGGACGGCGCTGATCAGCACACCGCGGGCGACGCGGTCCTCGCCGTAGGTGGCGATGTAGTGCGCGACCTCGCCGCCGCCGGTCGAGTGCCCGACGTGGATGGCGTCCCGCAGGTCGAGCGCTTCGACCACCGCCCGCAGGTCGGCGGCGTAGTGGTCCATGTCGTGGCCGTCGCTCACCTGGCTGGAGCGCCCGTGCCCGCGCCGGTCGTGCGCGACGACGCGGTAGCCGTGCTGGAGGAAGAACAGCAGCTGCGTGTCCCAGTCGTCGGCCGACAGCGGCCAGCCGTGACTGAACACGATCGGCTGACCCGAACCCCAGTCCTTGTAGTAGATCTCGACGCCGTCCGACGTGGTGACAGTTCCCATGTTTCCCTCCGGTGAGCAGTGCGGTGCTGTGGGTCAGGGTGCAGGGCAACGCTAACGTCCCCCGGACGGGGTGCACCAGGCCCGGGCTGGAACGGTCCGGTTACGAACGTGTGAACCGGTTCGGTACCGCGTGTCGAGCGATCTCCCTTCCTTCTCATAGGAAGCTCTGGCTTTCTCCCGGCGGACCCACATCCGGGCCATCGCGTTCCCTCACGCGGGTGCGGTGTGCTGAGCAGGCCAGCACATCCCGAGAGGACCAGACCATGAACACGAACGACGGAGCCCCCGCCAGCCCGGACGACCGGGACGCCGTGACGCCGGGAGGGGGCGACGGGCACCGCGTCCCCGCGCGTCGGCGGCAGGGGCGGATGGTCGCCGTGTCGTCGGCCCTCGCCCTCGCCCTCGTGGCCGGGTCGGCCTTCGGGATCGCGGCGGCGACCGGGACCGGCTCGTCGGCCGCTGCCCACACCGCCTCCGCGCCGGACGTCAGGACTGCGCTCGCGCGCGGTCCCTACGGCTACGGCGGGGGCTCGGGTCACGGGGGTTCGGCGTCCGATTCGTCCGGCGCGACCGCGCTGGCGAGCGCGACCGCGGCGCAGGAGGTGGGAGTGGTCGACATCACCTCGCAGCTCACCTACGCTCAGGCCGAGAGCGCCGGGACGGGCATCGTGTTGTCGTCGGACGGCGAGATCCTCACCAACAACCACGTCGTCGAGGGCGCCACCAGCATCAGCGTGACGGTCGTCGCGACCGGCGCCGTCTACACGGCCGCGGTCGTCGGGACCGACGCGACCGACGACGTCGCGGTCCTCCAGTTGAACGGCGCGTCCGGCCTCGCCACGGCCGCTCTCGACACCTCCGGCGACACGGTGGTCGGCGAGGCGGTGACCGGCGTCGGCAACGCGGGCGGCACGGGCGGGACGCCGTCGGCCTCGCCCGGCACCGTGACCGCGCTCGACCAGACCATCACGACGCAGGCGGAGCAGACGGCGGCCTCGGAGACGCTCTCGGGCCTCATCGAGACCGACGCGGACATCCAGGCGGGCGACTCGGGCGGCCCGCTGTTCGACGCGTCCGACCGCGTGATCGGGATCGACACCGCCGCTCAGGAGGGCGGGTCGACGGTGGCCGGCTACGCCATCCCCATCGAGGATGCTCTCGCGATCGCCGCGCGGATCGAGGCGGGTCAGGCCTCGTCCACCGTGACCATCGGCTACCCGGCGTTCCTCGGGGTGGAGGTGGCGTCCGACCTCGCCGGCGCGACCGGCACTGGCGCGGCCATCACGGGAGTCGTCGACGGCGGCCCCGCCGCCGCCGCCGGCTTGTCCGCGGGCGACACGATCACCGCCCTCGGCGGGACCGCGGTCTCCTCCGCGGAAGACCTCACCTCCGCACTCGCCGCGCACCGGCCGGGCCAGACGGTCACGGTCACGTGGACCGACGGGGACGGCGTTTCGCACACCGCGGACCTCACGCTGACGGAGGGGCCGGTCGCCTGAGGCCCCTTCCCATCGGCCGAGCCGCTCATCCACCGTGTACTTTTTACACATCCGGCGACAGTTGCGTAAAATCCTTACATGGTCCGGATCGATCGCGTCGACATCCATCGGAAGCTCGTCCCAGTGCGGCAGGTCGGGCTTCCGGACCTCGCGGACGTCGTCGCGATCTTCCTGGACTGCTGGAGGCTCAGCTACCGCGAAGTGATGCCGGCCGAGCTGGTCGCGCGGATGAGCCCCGAGGCCGCCGAGGAGCTGTGGGCGCGGAGCCTCGCCGATCCCGGCATGGAGTTCCTCGGCGCCGAGGGGCCGGACGGGCGGCTCGCCGGCATCGTCGGGTTCCGGATCGCCGATCCGGGCGTCGGCTACGTCAGCTCCCTCTACGTCTCGCCGCACACGCAGGGCGGCGGGTTCGGACGCCACCTGCTGACGGCTGCCGAGCGCGGACTGGCGGAGCTCGGCGCCACCACCGCCCGCCTGTGGGTCTTCGAGCAGAACGAGCCCTCCCGGCGTTTCTACGAGCGCTCCGGCTGGGAGCCGGATGGCACGCGCGAGACCCTCCCCGAGTGGGGCGTGCCGCAGATCGGCATGGCGAAGCGGCTCTGAGTCAGCTGCCGCCCCGGCGCGGGCGCGATGCCACGCGGCGGCGTCCTACTGGCCCACGACGTTCTAGACGGACTCGAGGGCTTGGCTCTCGCGCACCTGACGAATGAGATCGGCGAGTGGCTTGGACGCAACGGCAGGGGCTTCCAGCGCGCGCTCGATCTGGTTCACCTCAACAGGACTGAGCTTGAGAAGAGCGTCTTGCAGGAGGATGGCCCGAGCGTTGTCCAGGGCTGGCCCGAGAATGAAAGACGTGAGGTCCTGCTGTTGCAGATCGGCGGCATGGCGCAGCATGTCCCGCGCTTCTTCGGACAGGCGGATGTTGATTCTCTCGGACTTCACGGTTGATCCCTTGCGGTGGCTGACGTGTCTAGCGTACATACGCTGTACTCACGCAGCAAGGTGTGGTGGAGTCAGGATGCCGATGCGAAGGTCGCTCGCAGATTCTTGGTTGTCATGAACAGCCGCAGCGGGTGATCCTCCAAAGACGTGAATCCCATCTTTCGGTAGAACGCGCAGAGCTCGTTCGTGAGCGCGTCGACAAGCACCACCTCAAACCCGGTGAGCTTCGAGACCTCGACGAACGCAGTCAGAGCGTGAACAAGGAGCAGCTTGCCCAGACCTTTCCCCTGTTCGCGTGTGTCGACCCCCATTTGTGCGAGGAGGATGGCGGACAGCGGATACTTCGCGCGTCCTATGCCGAATGCTTGCGCTGCTTCGTCGCGCGTCATCACGCCGACAACTGACGAGTAGAACCCGACGATCTCCTGCCCGCGAACGGCTAAGACGGTTCGCGGTGCCCCGGCGCGGTCGGCCTGCCCAGCTTGCGTACGGAACCAGGAGTTGACGGGGGCCTCGCCGCAGTCGAAAGTCGACCGATCGAATCGCGACGAGAATGGGACGAACCTTATCGCTTGCTCATTCATCGGCTCTGAGTCAGCTGCCGCCCCGGCGCGGGCGTCTGCGGCCCTCCACTGCGGCGAGGGATGCGGCGAGCGCGTCCGCCACCTGGTCGGGGTTCCGCTGGGCCACGCCCATGAAGATGACGTCGACGATCATCAGCTGCGCCATGCGGCTCGACATCGCGCCGTAGCGGAACCGTGTCTCCCGCGATGCCGTGGTCAGTACGGCGTCCGCCATCTGGGCGAGGGGGGAGTTCGGGAAGTTGGTGACCGCGACGGTGAAGGCCCCGGCCCGGTGCGCGGTCTCGATCGCGGAGAGGGCCTCCTCGGTCTCGCCGGAGTGCGAGAACGCGATCGCCACCGACCCGGGCCGGAGGACTGCCGCGCTGGTGAGAGCCAGGTGGGCGTCCGTCCACGCGTTCGCGATGTAGCCGATGCGGCGCAGCTTCTGGCCCAGGTCCTGCGCGGCCAGGCCGCTGGAGGCCGAGCCGTACACGTCCGTGATGGGGGCGTCGATGATCGCCGTGACGACGCGGTCGACCTCGTCCAGGTCGAGCAGCTCGGCCGTCTCCTCGACCGCTCGCGCCTCCTGAAAGGCCAGCTTGCGGACGACATCCCGCGTCGAATCCGTCGGGTCGATGTCGCCCTCGGAGACGCCGAACTGGTAGCGCCGCCCGGTCTCGTCGACCGCCGCACGGGCCAGCGCGAGGCAGAACCCTTTGTACCCGTCGAAGCCGACGCTGCGGCAGAACCGCGCGACCGTGGCCGTCGACGTCCCGCAGCGGGCCGCGAGCTCGGTGATGCTCAGGTTCGCCACCTCGGCGGGGGAGGCCAGGGCGGCCTGCGCGAGCAGCTGCTCACTCCGGCGCAGCATGGGCAGCGCCTGACGCAAGCGCACCAGGATGTCCTCCGTCAACACTGCCTCCTCGTCGTCGTCCAGATTCACCGTAGCGGCACCCATTGGACTTACCGCGTCCATCGTGCTAAATAATTTACAACTTGGAAACGCAAGAGGAATATTTTTCTCATAGCGTTGATCCCGGCAACGTCGCCGACGTTGTTGCTCACAGCAGGCGCAACACCTACCAAGGAGGCCCGAAATGAAGGTCAACCGCTACGGACGGCACGCGATCGCCGCCGGTGCCGCGGTTGCCGCCGCATCCATGCTGCTCGCTGGATGCACCGGTACCGGCAGTTCCCCCACCGCGTCCGCGAACCCGAACGCCACCCTCGTCTTCGGCATCACGGCCGACCCGACCCAGACGATCCCGTGGACGACGACCTCCGAGCAGTCCGTGCAGGTCCTCTCGCAGATCTACAGCCCGCTGCTGACGACCGACAAGAACGACAAGCCGGTCGCCAACCTCGCCGCCCTCCCGAAGGTCTCCGAGGACGGCCTGACCTACACGTTCACCCTCAAGGACGGCCTGAAGTTCAGCAACGGGTCCGCTCTCGACTCCGCCGACGTGAAGTACACGTACGAGAAGATCATGGACCCGGTGTCCAAGGCCAGCTCGCGGTCGTACTTCGCCTCGGTCGCGTCGATCGACGCGCCGTCGCCGACCTCGGTCGTGGTGCACCTGAAGAAGCCGGACGCGTCCTTCCCGTCCGGGCTCACCGCGGTGAACACCGGCATCGTGCCCTCCGACGTGTCGGTCGACAGCCTCCAGACCGACCCGGTCGGCTCCGGCCCGTACAAGTGGGCCGGGCGCGTCGCGAACGAGTCGATCTCGCTCGAGCGCAACCCCGACTTCTTCGGCGGGAAGCCCGGAGCCGCCAAGGTCGAGTTCCGGATCATCCCCGACGACCAGTCGATGGTCTCGGCGCTGAAGACCGGATCGGTCGACGTCGCGATCTTCGACAACCCGGTGACCGCCAAGACGGCCGTCTCCAACAAGACCAAGTCGATGGAGGCCAGCTCGCTGCAGTACCACGTGCTCCAGCTGCGCGCCGCCTCGCCGGTCCTCGCCAACGTGAACTCGCGGCTCGCGATCCAGTGCGCCATCTCGCGTCAGGATGTGATCGACACCGCCGCGCTCGGCTCCGGCACCGTGACGGGCCCGATCACCTCCCCGGAGTACCGCTCCGACCCGAACGCCCAGCCCTGCGCGAAGCAGGACCTCAAGAAGGCGAAGGAGTACCTGCAGAAGGCGGGCACGCCCGACGGCTTCACGCTCAACGTCATGACCTCGCAGGGCCTCTACTCCACGGCCGTCGACGAGGCCCAGAACGTGCAGGCCCAGCTCGGCAAGGTCGGCATCAAGGTCAACGTGCAGGCGCTCGACTCCAACGCCTACGTGCAGAAGTGGCTCGCCGGCGACTTCGACGCGGCGATCGCCCAGAACGCGGGCAGCGCCGACCCGAACACCATGTACGCGCGCTACTTCACCGCGGGCGGCACCTACAACAAGGTGGCCGGCTACAGCTCTCCCGAGCTGGACAGCCTCTTCGCCGAGGGCATCGCGACCACCGACACCGCCAAGCGCAAGGCGGTCTACGAGAAGCTGTCGAACGAGCTCGTCGACAACGCCGCCTGGATCTGGCTCTTCACGCCGAAGGAGTACATCGTGCTCAACTCCAGCGTGAACGGCTTCGAGGCCCGCTACGACGCCGACGTGTCCACCCTGTGGAAGGCGACCCTCTCCTGACCGCGCGCCGGGGCGGGCCCAGCGCCCGCCCCGGCACCCGAACCCCACGGCTGCCATGACTCGACTCCTGCACCTCCTCCGCCATCCCGTCACCCGACGGGTCGGCGAGGCGATCCTCACCCTCATCGGGGTGTCCATCCTCACCTTCGTGATCCTCCGGGTGGTCCCCGGCAACCAGATCACCGCCGCCTACGGCACCGCCGCGGGCGACCTGACCCAGGAGCAGATCCGGCAGCTGGAGTCGTACTACGGCATCGACAAGCCCCCGATCGTGCAGTACTTCGACTGGCTCGGCGGCGTGCTGACCGGCAACCTCGGGGTCAACACCACCTCGCACCAGAGCGTCGTGCAGATGACCGCGCAGGCGCTGCCGAACACCATCGAGCTGGCGCTGTTCTCGATCGTCATCGGGCTGCTGCTCGGCATCCCCGGCGGGGTGTTCGCCGCCAACCGGCCCGGCCGCTTCGGCGACAACGTCACCCAGTTCGGGAGCCTGCTCGCGCTGTCCATCCCGTCGTTCCTGCTCGCGACCGTGCTGGCGACGTGGCTGGCCAACTCGTTCGGCTGGTACCCGAACGGCGAGGGGTACAAGACGCTGCTCCAGGATCCGGCGCTCAACCTGCAGCAGATGATCCTGCCCGCGCTCGTGCTCGGCATCAGCATCGCACCGCCGGTGCTGCAGACGACCCGGACCGCCATCCTCTCCATCCGCGCCGAGGACTACATCCGCACGGCCCGCGCCAAGGGCGTCCCCGAGCGGCGCCTGCGGGTGAGGCACGTGCTGCGCAACGCGCTCATCCCCGTCGTCACGATGACGGGCCTGCAGTTCGGCTTCCTCCTCGGCGGAGCCCTCGTCGCCGAGCAGATCTTCGCGATCCCGGGCATCGGACGCCAGGTCCTGCTCGGGCTGAACCAGAAGGAGTACGCCGTGGTGCAGAGCACGGTGCTGATCATCGCCACGATGTTCGTGCTGGTGAACCTCCTCACCGACCTCGTCTACCGGGTCGTCGACCCGAAGGTGCGTGTCCGGTGAGCGCCGCGACCGGCATGAGCAACGTCCCCGACGTCGCCATCGATTCGAGCCGCCGCTCGCACACGTGGATCGCGGCCTTCCGCACCGTGCCGGGGATCACCGGGCTGGTGCTGATGGCGGTGGTCGTCGTGCTCGCCCTGCTCGCGGCGTTCGGCCTCACGCCGTACAACCCGGCCCACCAGAACGTCTCCGAGGCGCTGAGCGCGCCGAGCGCGAAGCACTGGTTCGGCACGGACCAGTTCGGCCGTGACACGTTCTCCCGCGTCGCCGCCGGGCTCGCCAACTCGCTGCTGATCGCCGTGGTGTCCGTGGCGGCGGCCGCCGTGGTCGGCACTCTGATCGGGGTGCTCGCCGGGTTCTTCCTCGGGGTGACGGACCGCGTGGTGGGCATCGTCACGAACGTGCTGTTCGCCTTCCCGTCGCTGCTGCTCGCGCTGGCGCTCGCCGCCACCCTGCAGCGCAGCTGGCTGACCGTCGCGATCGCCATCGCGGTCGTCTACATGCCGATCTTCGCGCGGGTCGCGCGGGGCCCGGTGCTGACGCTGCGCACCGCCGACTACGTCCAGGCGTCCACCGCCATCGGCCGACGGCGCTTCTCGACGCTGTTCGCCCACGTCATCCCGAACATGCGCGGCATCCTCGTGGTGCAGGTCACGCTGTCGCTGTCGTGGGCGATCCTCACCGAGGCCGCGCTGAGCTTCCTCGGGTTCGGGACGCCGCCCCCGGCCGCCTCCCTCGGCGGCATGGTCTACGAGGCGCAGGCGCTGACCAGCGTCGCCCCGTGGATGCTGCTCTTCCCCGGCGCCGCGCTGATCTGCGCCGTCATCGGGCTGAACCTGCTCGGCGACGGCCTGCGCGCCGCCCTCGACCCCAAGACCGGAGGCCGATGATGGCTGCGAACTCGCCCGACGCCGAACTCGACGAGCTGATGACCGAGGCGGTGGCCGACGACGACCTGATGCTCGACGAGCTGAGCGTCGCGGAGCTGGTCACCCTGATGAACGACCGCGACGCCCTCATCCCGGGTGCGGTGCGGGATGCGCTGCCGACGATCATCGCGGCGATCGAGGAGACCTCCGACCGGGTGCGCGCCGGCGGCCGGATCATCTACGTCGGCGCCGGCACCAGCGGGCGGCTCGGCGTGCTCGACGCCTCCGAGATCCCGCCGACGTTCGGCACGGACGGCAACATCGTGCTCGGCCTGATCGCGGGCGGACCGACCGCCCTGGTCAGCTCGATCGAGGCGGCGGAGGACAGCGAGGAGACCGGACGACGCGACCTGGAGGTCGTCGCGCCCGGGCCGCTCGACACCGTCGTCGGCATCGCCTCCAGCGGCCGGACCCCGTACGTGCTCGGTGCGCTTGCTCTCGCCAACGAGAGCGGCGCCCTCACCGTCGGCCTGTCCTGCAACCTGGACACCCCGATCTCGGCCATCTCCCGGTACGGCATCGAGATCGCGGTCGGCCCGGAGGTGGTCACCGGTTCGACGAGGCTGGGCGCAGGGACCGCGACGAAGCTGGTGCTCAACATGATCTCCACGATCAGCATGATCAGGCTCGGCAAGACGTACAAGACGCTCATGGTCGACGTGAAGGCGACCAACGCGAAGCTGGTCCGCCGCGCCGTCCGCATCGTCACCCTCGCCACCGGCACGGACGACGAGACCGCGCGCGTCGCCCTCGATGCGGCGGACTGGAACGCGAAGCTGGCGATCGCGACGATCGTCACCGGCATGAGCGTCGAGGACGCCCGGCGTGCGCTGGACGATGCGGCCGGCGTCCTGCGCACGGTGGTCGCCTCGGCTCCGAAGGCGGCCTCCTGATGCGCGTCCTCGGCATGATCTCCGGCACGTCGCACGACGGCATCGACATCGCCGTCGTCGACTTCGCCGACGACGCGGACGGCGTGACCGTCGCGATCGAGTACACGACCTCCACTCCGTACTCGCCCGGACTGCGCGAGCGGCTGCGGGCGGCGCTCCCGCCCGCGCCGGTCGGCTTCGACGTCGCGTGCGAGCTCGACACGCTGATCGGCCAGGAGTTCGGTGCTGCCGCGGCCGCTGCCCTGCGCGCGCACGGCGAGGCCGGCTTCGGACCGGTGGACCTGATCTGCTCGCATGGGCAGACCGTGTTCCACTGGATCGCCGACGGCCGCGCGCTCGGGACGCTGCAGCTCGGGCAGCCCGCCTGGATCGCGGAGGCCACGGGCCTCCCGGTGCTGTCGGATCTGCGTGCGGCGGACATCGCCGCGGGCGGGCAGGGCGCGCCGCTCGTGCCCATCCTCGACACGATCCTCCTCACCGGCGCCGCGGAGGAGAGCCGCCGCGCGGGCGCCCTCAACCTCGGCGGGATCGCCAACGTCACCGTGGTCTCCTCCGGCGAGGAGCCGGTGGCATGGGACATCGGCCCCGCCAACGCGCTCATCGATGCGGTGGTCACGGCCGATGCCGGGACCGCGGACGGGTTCGACCGGGACGGCCGGCTGGCCGCGGCGGGCACCGTCGACGACGTGCTCCTGGAGCAGCTCCTCGCGGAGCCGTACTACGCGCTGCCGACGCCGAAGAGCACGGGCAAGGAGCTGTTCCACCTCGACTACGTCCGCGACCACCTGGCCCGCCGCGGCGCCGACCTCGCGCTCGCCGACGTCGTCGCCACGCTGACCGAGCTGACCGCGCGGACGGTGGCGGATGCCATCCGTGCCGCCGGCGTCGACTGGCTGCTGGCCTCCGGCGGCGGCGTCCGCAACCCCGTCCTGCTCCGGCGCATCGCCGAGCTGCTGCCGGAGGCGGAGGTGCGCCCGAGCGACGCCGTCGGCGTCCCGTCCGACGACAAGGAGGCCGTCGCCTTCGCCCTGATCGGCTGGGCGAGCGCGAACGGCCTGCCCGGCAACGTCCCCAGCTGCACCGGCGCCTCGGGCGGACGGGTGCTGGGGCGGCTCAGCCCGGCGCCGGGCGCTCCGCTGCCGCCCGCGGCTGTCCGCGACGCCTGGCCGCGTGTGACGTTCCGCCCGAGCGAGAGGGGCGCCCGATGAGCCCGCTCGACCCGTACGTCGACCGCATGCTCCGGCTCGGCGGCGCCGACGCGCACCCCGCGTCGGCGGTCGTCGGCGTCCGCACCTCCGACGGTTCCGACGTCGCGGTCGGCGGCTGGGCCGCTGCGGCCTCGGAGACGGCCCCGGCCGTCCCGATGCGCCGCGACCTCCTCCTCGACCTCGCCTCCGTCACCAAGGTCGCCGCGACCACCGTGCTCGTCATGCGTCTCGTGGATGACGGCCGCGTCGCGCTCGACGAGAAGGTCCACCGTCTGCTTCCCGCCTTCACCGGCGACGGCAAGGCCGAGGTCACCCTCGAACAGCTGCTGACGCACACCGCGGGGCTGCAGCCGTGGTGGCCGCTGTACCTGGAGGCCCCCGACCGGGACGGCGCCCTCCTGCGCGCCCAGCAGCTCCCGCTCGCCGCCGCGCCGGGGACCGTCTGGAGTTACTCCGACCTCGGCCTCATCCTCGCCGGCGCGATCGTCGAGCGGGTCACCGGCCTCGGCCTGCGCGAGGCGTACCGCACTCTCGTCGCCGAGCCGCTCGGCCTCGCCAGCGTGTACGGTCCGGTGCCCGCAAACTCCGCCGTCACGAGTGCGGACAGCGACGCGTACGAGTTCGGGATGGTCGCCACCGGCGAGCCCTACCCGGTGCCGTTCCGCGTCGACGGGTTCGCCGGCTGGCGCGGTCGCCCGCTGCGCGGCGAGGTGAACGACGGCAACGCCGCGCACGCCCTCGGCGGCGTCTCCGGCCACGCGGGTCTCTTCTCCACCGTCGACGACCTGCTCGAACTCGGAGCCGCTCTGCGTGGGGGCGGCTTCGTCTCCGAGCCGACGCTGCGCCGCTTCGCGCGGCCCTCCTCGGTGAACCCGGGACAAGCGGTCGGCTTCCGCCGCAGCAGCCTGGGCTCGGGCGACGCCACGGTCACCGTGCTCGGGCACAGCGGGTTCACCGGGACCTGGTTCGGCTTCGGCCTGGATGCCGACGTGGTCGTCGCGGGCGCCGCGATGCGCCTCGCCGGCGTCGTCGGACCGCTCCCGGCGGCCACCGAACGTCCGCGCATCCCGGTGCTCGTCACCGGCGACGCCATCCAGTCCGTCCTGCTCGACGCGGCCGCCGACACGCTCGCGGCCGCCGCCTCTCCCCTCCCGACGAACGCCGAGGAACGATGAACAGCAACCATCAGGAATCCGTCCGCGAGCCCGTGCTGAGCATCCGCGACCTGTCCGTCACGTTCACGACCTCCCGCGGAGAGGTCGAGGCGGTCCGCAACGTCAGCCTCGACGTGGCCGCGGGGGAGACCGTGGCGATCGTCGGCGAGTCCGGGTCCGGCAAGTCGACCCTCGCCGCCTGCGTCAACCGGCTGCTCGCCGACAACGGCCGGATCTCGTCCGGCACCATCCGGCTCAAGGAGCTCGACATCACGGCGGCGCCGGAACGCGCAATGACGGCCATCCGCGGCAACCGCATCGGGCTCGTGCCGCAGGACCCGATGACGAACCTGAACCCGGTCATGAAGATCGGGGCGCAGATCGTCGAGGCGCTGCAGGTGCACGGCCGGGCGAAGGGCGACGCGGCGAAGCAGGAGGCCATCCGCCTGCTGGAGCGCGCCGGCATCGCGGACGCGCCCGCCCGGTTCAACCAGTACCCGCACGAGTTCTCCGGCGGCATGCGGCAGCGCGTCCTGATCGCGATGGCGCTGGCGTGCCGCCCCGAGGTCCTCCTCGCCGACGAGCCGACCTCGGCGCTCGACGTGACCGTGCAGCGCCTGGTGCTCGACCAGATGGGCGAGCTCGCCTCGGAACTGGGGGCCGCGGTGCTCCTGATCACGCACGACCTGGCGCTCGCCGCCGAGCGCGCCGACCGCGTCGCCGTGATGTTCCGCGGGGAGATCGTCGAGACCGGGCCCGCGGCGGAGCTCGTGGCGAACCCGCAGCACGAGTACACCCGGCGGCTGCTCGCCGCGGCACCCGGAATGGCGAGCGCGAAGGTCGCCCCGGCCGTCGTCTCCGGGCCCGGCGGCGAGGCGCCGGAGACCCTGCTGGAGGTGACCGGCGCGGTGAAGAAGTACCGCATCCGGGGCCGGTCGGAGCCGTTCCTCGCCATCGACGGCGTGAGCCTCCGGGTGCCGCGCGGCCAGACCGTCGCCATCGTGGGCGAGTCCGGCTCCGGCAAGTCGACCACCGCACGTCTCGCGCTCAAGCTGGAGGAGCCGGACGGCGGCAGCGTCTCCTTCCGCGGCGAGGACGTCTCGCGGCTGACCGGCCGCCGTCTCCTGGAATTCCGCCGGGCCGTGCAGCCCGTGTTCCAGAACCCCTACGCCTCCCTCGATCCGCGCTACACGATCGGGCAGGTGATCGCGGAACCGCTGCGCGTTCACCGCATCGGCGACGCCGCGGGCCGCAGGACCGCGGTCGCCGACCTGCTCGACAAGGTCGCGCTGCCCGGCTCGTTCGCCGACCGCTACCCCCACGAGCTCTCCGGCGGCCAGCGGCAGCGCGTCGCGATCGCCCGGGCGCTCGCGCTGAACCCCGAGCTGGTCGTCATGGACGAGGCGGTGAGCGCCCTGGATGTGCTGGTGCAGGAGCAGATCCTCGACCTGATGGTCTCCCTCCAGCGCGAACTGGGGCTGTCGTACCTCTTCATCAGTCACGACCTCGCCGTGGTGCGCCTGGTCGCGCACCAGGTGTACGTGATGCGCGCGGGCGAGATCGTGGAGAGCGGGGAGCCCGACGCCATCTTCGAGTCGCCGCAGCAGGAGTACACCCGTCAGCTGATCGCCGCCATCCCGGGCTCCTCGCTCGCGGTGGCCTGAGCGGACGCCGGCGATGGCAGCCCCCGCGGAACTGGCCGAACGGCTCGAGAGCCTCGCGCCCGGCTCGGTGCGCGACCGCGCGATCGACCGGCTGGCGATGGCGCACGACGCGTCCCACTACCTGATGACACCGCTGAGCGTGGTGACGGTGCGCGACACCGCTCACCTCGCGCAGCTGCTCGGCGTCGCCTCCGGGTCGGGGGCGCGGGTCGCATTCCGTTCCGGCGGCACCAGCCTGTCCGGGCAGGCGTCGACCACCGGCCTCCTGCTGGACACGCGCGCGAACTTCCGCGCCATCGAGGTGCTCGACGGCGGGGAGCGCGTGCGCGTGCAGCCTGGCGCGACCGTCCGCCAGGTGAACGCGCGACTCGCCCGCCACGGCCGCAAGCTCGGCCCGGACCCCGCGAGCGAGGCGGCGTGCACGATCGGCGGGGTCGTCGCGAACAACTCCAGCGGGATGGCGTGCGGCACCGAGCACAACACCTACAACACGATCGTGTCGGCGGTGCTCGTGCTCGCGGACGGGACCGTGCTCGACACCGCCGCGCCCGACGCCGACCTGCGCCTGCGCACCGCCTCCCCGGAACTGTGGACGGGACTCGCCGAGCTGCGCGAGCACCTCCGTGCGGATGCCGGAATGGTCGCGACGATCCGCCGCCAGTACGCCATCAAGAACACGATGGGCTACGGCCTCAACGCCTTCCTCGACCACGACGCGCCGGTCGACATCCTGGTGCACCTGGTCGTCGGCAGCGAGGGGACGCTGGCCTTCGTCGCCGAGGCGACCTTCGCCACCCTGCCGGTGCGGACCCACACGGCCACCGGGATGCTGTACTTCCGCACGCTCGCGGACGCGACGGGCGCTCTGCCCGCGCTCGTCGCCTCCGGCCTCGCCACCGTCGAACTGCTCGACGCCACCTCGCTGCGGGTCGCGCAGCGCGACCCCGGCGCCGACGACGAGCTCCTCGGCCTGGATGTCGACCGGCACGCCGCACTGCTCGTCGAGTACCAGGAGCCCGACGCGGACGCGCTCGCGGCCCGCCTCGCCGCCTGGAGCGAGCTGGCCCCCACCCTCCCGCTCGCCCAGCCGGCGGCCCTCACCCGGGACCCGGCCAGGAGGAACGCGCTCTGGCACATCCGGAAGGACCTCTACGCGACCGTCGCGGGCAACCGCCCGTCCGGGACGACAGCCATGCTCGAGGACATCGCCGTGCCGGTCGCGACCCTCCGGGCGACCTGCGAGGGGCTGATCGAGCTGTTCGACCGCCACGGCTACGAGGACAGCGTGATCTTCGGGCACGCAAAGGACGGCAACATCCACTTCATGCTCACCGAGCACTTCGACGACCCCGGCTCGACGCGGCGCTACGCCGAGTTCACCGAGGAGATGGTGGAGCTGGTGCTCCGCAACGGCGGCACGCTCAAGGCCGAGCACGGGACCGGCCGGATCATGGCGCCGTATGTGCGCCGCCAGTTCGGCGACGCTCTCTACGGCGTGATGCTGCGCGTGAAGCAGCTCGCCGATCCGGGCGGCCTGCTCAACCCGGGCGTGCTCCTGAACGAGGACCCGGACGGTCCCCTGCAGCACCTCAAGCTCACTCCGACCGTCGAGGCGGAGGTCGACCGCTGCGTCGAGTGCGGCTACTGCGAGCCCGTCTGCCCGAGCAAGGACCTCACGGTCACGCCGCGTCAGCGGATCGTGCTCCGCCGCGAACGGGAGCGCGCCCGGCTGGCGGGCGACCTCGCGCTGGTCGAGGAACTCGACCGCGACTACCGCTACGACGGCCTGGACACCTGCGCCGCCGACGGCATGTGCCAGACCGCCTGCCCGGTGCGCATCGACACCGGGAAGCTCGTGAAGCGGCTGCGGGCGGAGCACGACGACTCGCTCGTCGCCGCGGGCTGGAACGTCGCCGCCGGCCGCTGGGACGCGGTCACGCGGGTCGGCGCTGTCGCGATGACGACCGCGAAGCTGCTGCCCGCGCCGCTGGTGACCGCCGTCACCGACCTCGGGCGCATCGTGATCGGCTCGGACGACGTCCCGCGCTACGACCGCGGACTCCCGCGCGGCGGCGTCCGGAGACGGCCCCGGGAGGCGGCCGACGCGGTCGCTGTGTACGTGCCGTCGTGCATCGGCTCCCTGTTCGGGCCCGCCGAGTCGTCGCAGGGCGTGCGGGAGGCGTTCCTCGCCCTGTGCGAGCGCGCGCGAGTCGCGGTCGCCATCCCGGAGGGGGTGGAGTCCTTGTGCTGCGGAACCCCGTGGACGTCGAAGGGCAACCCGCGGGGGCACCGGACGATGGCCGACACGGCGCTGCCCGTGCTCCGGGAGGCCACGCGCGCCGGAGAGCTGCCCGTGATCTCGGACGGCGTCTCGTGCACCGAAGGCTTCCTCCACCTGACCGACGGCGCCGGGTTCACCGTCGTCGACGCGGTCGAATTCGTAGAGCGTGAGGTGCTGCCCCTGCTCACCGTGAGGCGGCCGCTCGAGTCGGTGGCCGTGCATCCCACCTGCTCGTCGACCCACCTCGGCGTCACCGACCCGATGGTGCGCGTCGCCCGGGCGATCAGCGACGACGTGGTGGTCCCGGTCGACTGGGGATGCTGCGGCTTCGCCGGCGACCGCGGCATGCTGCATCCCGAGCTCACCGCGTCGGCGACGCGCGCGGAGGCGGCCGAGCTGGCCGGCCGGGAGTTCGCGGCGTACGCCTCCGCCAACCGGACCTGCGAACTCGGCATGACGCGGGCGACCGGCAGGCCGTACCGGCACATCCTCGAGCTGCTCGATGACGCGACCCGGCCCTGAACGGCGACAGGATGCTGCGCTGACGCTGGCCTTCGTCTCCCTCGGCGCGGTCAGCGCGGCGATCCCGGCCTCCCTCCCCGCCGCCGCCACGCGGTTGGGCGTCGCCGCGGCCGACCTGCTGCCGAGCGTGTCCCTGCTGTTCCTCGGCCTGTTCGCCGGGGTCGTCGTGGTCGCGGTCGCGCGGCGGGGGAGCGCGCGGACGATGCTGCCGGTCGGGAGCGGTCTCGAAGCGGCAGGGCTGATCGCGGTCGCCTGTGCGCCGTCGGTCCCGGTCTTCCTCGGTGCCGCGCTCGCCACGGGGATCGGCTTCGGGCTGGTGGAGGCGAGTGCGACCGCGCTGACCCGGGCGCGGTCGGCGCACGGCACCCCCGCGCGGCTGAGCGCCCTCAACGGCGCCTCGGCCGTGGCGGCCGCCGGCGCGCCGCTCCTGATCGTGGCGGGACAGGGTGCCCCCTGGGCGCCGCTCCTCGCGATCGCCCTGGTACCCGCGGGGGCCGCCGTGACGGGGACCGTCGTCAGGACGGGCTGGCCGGGCTCTCCCGACGGAGCGCCCTCTCGCGCTCGCGGCGCCGGCTCGGGCGCGGGTGCGGGCTCGGGTCCGGGCGTGCGCGGCCGCGTGACGCTCCTGGCCGTCGCGCTCTTCCTCTTCGTCGGCGCGGAGACCATCCTCGCCGGATGGTCGAGCACCCTCCCCGCCCAGCTGCTCGATATCGCGCCGGCCGCGGCCGCGGCAGGGACGACCGTGTTCTGGACGCTGATGGCCGTCGGCCGCTTCGCCTGCACGGCCCTCCTCGCCCGCGGCGTACGGCCGGCCGTGTATCTCCCGGTCGCCGCCCTCGTCGCCGCGGTCCTGGGGTCGGCCGGCGCGGCGGTCGGACGGGGCGTCGGTGCCGCGCTGCTGGTCGCCGCGGTCGTCGTCTGCGTCGCGCCCGGCTACGCCCTCCTCATGGGTTGCGCGCTCGCGGTCACCCCTCCCGGCGGCGCGGCGCGGATCTCGAGCGCTCTAGTCGCCGTCGGCGCGGCCGGCGGCTCTGCGATCTCGTTCGTGGTCGCGGCCACGGTCGGGGCTGCCCCGGCGGCGGTCCTCCTCGTCGTGTCCCTCCTGCTCGCCGGCTGCGCCGTGCTGTCCGTGCTGGGGGTCCGGCGGGGTGGTGCGGTCATCCCGGAGGATGATGAGAGTCTTCGCATGGTTCGGCCAGACTGAGGGGATGAGTTCGTCGTCCCCCGGTGTGATGCGCCGCTGGGTGTTCCCGGTCCTCCGCCTCGTCGTCTTCGCCGCCATCGCGGCAGCGCTCGTGAAGCTCGCGTTCTTCAGCGGCGCCACCGCCGGCGCGGACGGGATCAGTCCGACGGGGGTGGTGGCCGAGCCGACGACGACCGTGCAGAGCGGTTCGATCCGCAACGACCTCACCCTGGACGCGACGGTATTCGCGGACGCGGCGGCGCCGGTGCGCGCCACGGCGGCGGGCGAGGTGACGAAGGTCGCCGCCGCGCCGGGCGCCGCGGTCGACGCCGCGACTCCCGTGGCCGTCGTCAAGCACCAACTCGAGACGCCCGCCGCAGACGGCAGCCCCCGGTACAGCACGGAGACGATCGCCGCGGGCGCGGCCGGGACGCTGTCGGCGGTCGACGTGCTCGTCGGCCAGCAGGTCTCCGTGGGCGACGTGCTGGGCCAGGTCGCCCCGCCGACGTTCAACGTCTCGGGGTCGATCGCCGCCGTGCAGCAGTACCGGCTGCTCAGCAAGCCGACCGAGGCGAAGGTGACCATCGCCGGCGGACCGGAGCCGTTCACCTGCACCGGCCTCACCGTCAGCGCTCCGCTCGCCGGGGCGAGCGGCGGGTCCGACGGCCCGGCGCAGGGTCCCGCGCCCTCCGCGGGGTCGTCCTCCGGCGCCGGGTCGTCCGGCGGACCGACGGTGCGCTGCGCGGTGCCCGCCGAGGTGACCGTCTTCGCCGGCCTTGCGGCGAAGCTGACCATCGGCGCCGGGTCGGCAGACGGCGCGCTCATCGTGCCCGCGACCGCCGTCGAGGGAGCGGGCGCGGCGGGCACGGTGTACCGGCCCGCGGCGGACGGCGGCGCCCCGACGCCGGTGAAGGTGCAGCTGGGCATCTTCGACGGTCGGCAGGTGCAGATCGTCGCAGGGCTGAAGAAGGGCGACGAGATCCTGGAGTTCGTTCCGTCGAAGGTCGACGAGCAGGCGGCGTCGGCGAACGGCTTCGGCGGCTGATGGCGATCCTGGTGCTGGACGGGGTCACGCGCGTCGTCGAGATCCCGGACGCCGAGCCGCTGCACATCCTGCGCGGGATCGACCTCGTCGTCGACGCCGGTGAGCACGTGTCGATCGTGGGCCGCAGCGGCTCCGGCAAGTCGACACTGCTCAACATCCTGGGGCTGCTCGACGAGCCGACGGCGGGCAGCATCGTGTTCGACGACGTCCCGGTGCAGCGGATGTCGTCGGCGGAGCGGGACAGGCGCCGGGGCCGCGAGGTGGGGTTCATCTTCCAGCAGTTCAACCTGCTGCCCGGCCGGACGGCCGCCGAGAACGTCGCCACGCCGCTCCTGTACGCCGAGCCGCAGCGGTTCTGGCGGCGTCGCCGGCTCGCCCTGGAGATGCTCGACCGGGTCGGGCTCGCCGACCGCGCCGACTGGCTGCCGAGCCGCCTCTCCGGCGGCGAGCAGCAGCGCGTCGCCATCGCCCGCGCTCTCGTCCGGGAGCCGCGGGTGATCCTGGCCGACGAGCCGACCGGAGCCCTGGATGTGGAGACCGGCCAGGCGGTCATGCGGCTGCTCGACGGGGTGGCCCGCGACAGCAGCGCCGCCCTCGTGACCATCACGCACGACCCGTACATCGCCGCGCTGGCCGACCACCGTCACCGGCTCGACGGCGGCGTGCTGCATCCCGACGAGGTCGAGGTCGTGCGGTGAGGGCGCTGACGTCGGTCTACAGCGTCGTCGTGGAGGCGTGGTCCGAGTTCCGGGTGTACCGGGCGAGGGTGCTCATGGCGATCGTGGGCGTCGCCGTGGCGATCATGGCGCTCACCTCCATCGCGGCCATCTCGGCGGTCGCCCAGCAGGGGGTGGTCGAGGGGCTCGAACGCGGTCAGGGGCGGCCGGCGATGATGAACATCAGCCTGCCGTACTCGGAGGACGGCCGGGCGTTGACGACGGATGCGGAGTTCGGGCGGCTGGTGACCGACGTGCTTGCGCGGTACCAGGTGAGCCATTCGACGCGACAGGGCTACGCACAGCCCGTCGTGCGCGGGCTCCCTGCCGATGCCAACCTGAGCGGGCAGCTGGTCGACCCCGACTACGCGGTGATGTTCCGCACCCGGATCGTCGCCGGCAGCTGGTTCTCGGCGCGCGACGCCGACCGGCTCGTGCCGGCCGTGGTCGTCAACGAGGGTCTCTGGCGCCTGCTCGGCTCGCCGGACCTGCGCTCTCACCCCAAGCTCCACCTGATCAGCCCCGCCCCGGTCGACGCGGTCGTCATCGGTGTCGCCGCGGGCGGCGACGAGCACATGGCCCAGCTGTGGATGCTCTACGACGCCTACCGGGCGCTCCAACCGCCCGGGACACCGCAGGACGAGGCGGGCTCGACGCAGTACTACGCCTGGGTGCCGCCCGCCCTCTCCGCGTCGCTGTCGGAGCGCCTCTCCTCCGACCTCTCGCGCGCCGTCGGCAGCGGTGCAACGGTGAGCGTGAACAGGCAGGACTACCAGGCTGTGGACGGCCCAGACCCGCTGCTCTTCCTCAAGATCGTCGGCGGCGCCGCCGCGGGCCTGATTCTGCTGCTCGGCGCCCTCGGGCTGCTGAACATCTCGATGGTCACCGTGCGGGCCCGCATCCGGGAGATCGGGATCCGCCGCAGCTTCGGAGCGACCGCGGCCCGCGTGTTCGCCGGCGTCATGATGGAGAGCGTGGTCGCGACCACCGTGGCCGGGGTCGCCGGGGTGATGGTCGCGATCCTCGCGCTGGAGAACCCGATCGTCATCGGCTTCCTGCACCGCCAGGGCCTCCAGGATGTGCCGGCCTTCCCGCTGTCCGCGGCGGCGTTCGGGATGCTCGTCGCCGTCGGGGTCGGAGCGCTGGCCGGGCTGCTGCCCTCCCTCGTCGCCGTCCGTGTGCGGCCGATCGACGCCATCCGGTACTGATCGGCGCGGTCTGCGCGAGGCCGAGGTCCGCTGCTTTCGCCCAGGGTCGCTACCATCGCCGATGGGAGGTGCGATGGAGCGGAGGACACTGGCGGACAGGTTGCAGACCGGTTTCGACCGACGGCCGCTGACACAGCACCACCCGATGCCACCCGCCCTCCCGATGAGTCGCTCCGGCCGCAGGGCCGGGAAGTTCGCCCTCGTGGCAGCCTTCGTCGTGCTCGGGATCTCGGTGTTCACGTTCGGCAGCCTGATCGTCGACGGGATCTGGTGGAACGTGCACTCGGTCGCAGAGTGCACGGTGACGACCCTGGCTCACCATCCGGTGTACTCGAAGAGCGGCTTCCTCGGTACGGACTGGAATGTGGGAACGCGGCAGTGCGGACGCCTCGAGGTGACGCGTGACGGCGAACGATTCCCCGACGCGGCCGCGCAGAAGGTGGGCCGCTCCCTGGTGGTGGGCGGCGAGTACCGTCTCCAGCTCCGCGGCTGGGACGGCTGGCCGGAGAACGGCCGTGGGATCGTGGCGGCGGTCCCGACGCGTCCGTCCGTCTGACTGCCCGTGCCGTGCCGAGGGCGCGCGGCATCCACGACACGCCGAGACCGGGATCGCTCGCCTGGGCCCGGGCAGTCCGGTACGAGGGGCGCGTGCACTCGAGACCGGAACGGGAACGGTCTGAATCGCTACCTGACCTGCGACAAAACGCCGATGTCACGACAGCTCGTCCGGCATCGTCCGACCCGCCGATGATGTCGGTGGTTCCCCCTAATCTGGGGGCAGCGAGAAAAAACCCCAAAACACAACATGTAGTGGAATGACAATAGTGTCATTCGGGTTATATAGTGGGTGAACACCGCGGGAATGCGGATCACCAAGACTTCAAGGGGAGGCCATCATGGACTACGAAAACGACAGCGTTGGCGGCTACTCGGTTCCCGTCGACCCCATGGACCTGCTGCAGTGCGACAGCTGCCAGTAAGGCGCTAGCACCGAGCACGAAGACCCCGGCGGCCGCACGGCCGCCGGGGTCTTCTGTCGTCCGGGGCGCTCCCGGAGGCGCGCAGGGAGCGGTCAGTAGAATCGTCGGGTGCCAGTCAATCCAGAGCTGCAGGGGCGTGAGTTCCCACCCACCCAGCCGTACCTCGTCGGCCGTGAGAAGGTGCGCGAGTTCGCGCGCGCCGTCTTCGCCACCACCCCGCTCTCGTTCGATGTCGAGGCGGCCCGAGCCGCGGGGCACCCGGACCTCGTCGCGCCGCCCACCTTCCCGGTGGTCGTGCAGGAGGCGACGCTCGCCCAGCTGCTCTCCGAGCCGGACGCGGGCATCGACTTCAGCAGGGTCGTCCACGGCGACCAGCGCTTCACGTTCAGCCGCCCGGTGTTCGCCGGCGACGAGCTGACCGCGACGCTCCGCGTCACCTCGGTCAAGTCGCTGGGCGCCCACTCGATGGTGACCGCCGAGTCGACCATCGTCGACGCGGACGGCGCCCACGTGGTGACCGCCACATCCACCCTGGTCGTGCGAGGAGACGAGTAATGGCCGGCACCGATAGCATTCCCGACTTCGACGCCCTGACCGTCGGCGACGTGGTCGCCGAGCGGGCGGTCGAGCTCAGCCGCGACTCCCTCGTCCGCTATGCGGGCGCCTCCGGCGACTTCAACCCCATCCACTACCGCGACGATGTGGCCACCTCGGTCGGCCTGCCCGGCGTGATCGCCCACGGGATGCTCACCATGGGCCTCTCGGTGCAGCCGGTCGTCGACTGGGTCGGTGACCCCGCCCTGGTCGCGGACTACCAGGTGCGCTTCACACGGCCCGTGGTCGTGGACCCGGCGGACGGTGCGACCGTCACCGTCACGGCGAAGGTCGGTCAGCTGGATGCGGAGGCGCGCGTCGCCCGCATCGACCTGACCACGACCTTCGGAGGCGAGACGGTGCTGGGCAAGGCGCAGGTGCGCGTCCGGCTGGCATGACGGACTCCACGACGGCACGCCTCGCCGACCTCACCACCATCCGCGTCGGCGGCGCTCCACGGCTGCTCGTCGCGGCGGAAACGCGCGAGGAGCTGATCGACGCCGTGCTCGACGCCCGCGGCAGCGGCGAGGACTGGTTCCTGCTCGGCGGAGGCTCCAACACGGTCGCGAGTGACGAGGGCTTCGACGGCACGGTCATCCACGCCCGCACCCGTGGGGTGGAGCGGCTGGCCGCGCCCGACGGCCGCATCCGGTTGCGGGTGCAGGCGGGCGAGCCGTGGGACGGACTCGTCGCCATGACCGTGAACAACGGGTGGTCGGGGATCGAGGCCCTTTCGGGGATCCCCGGATCGACCGGCGCCGCCCCCGTGCAGAACATCGGCGCGTACGGCCAGGAGATCGAGTCGGCGCTCCTCGGGGTGGAGTTCCTCGACGACGCGACCGGGGAGGTCGAATACCTGACCCGCGACGACCTCGGGTTGGGATACCGCACCTCGGTGCTCAAGCGCGGACGCTTCGGCGTGGTGCTCACGGTCGACCTCGAGCTCTCGGACAACTCGGTTCCCGGCGGGATCGCGGCACCGCTCAGCGCACCCGTCGCGTACGCGCAGCTCGCCGATGCTCTCGGCGTGCCGCTCGGATCCCGTGTGCCGGTGGCGGAGCTGAGGCGAGCGGTGCTGTCGCTGCGCTCGTCGAAGGGGATGGTGCTGGACCCGGCCGACCCGGACTCGGTCAGCTCGGGCTCGTTCTTCACCAATCCGATCGTCTCCGAGACCTTCGCCCGCACACTGCCCGCGAACGCGCCGCGCTGGCCGCAGGAGCCGGCCGAGCCGGACACCGTGCTCGACCTGCCGCCGGGTGGGGTGCACCCGCTCGACGTTCCGTCGCTGCCCGCCACGGAGTACACGGTCAAGCTCAGCGCCGCGTGGCTGATCGAGCAGGCCGGCATCCGCCGGGGTTTCGCACTTCCCGGCTCCGGAGCCGCCATCTCTTCGAAGCACACGCTCGCGATCGTGAATCGCGGGGGCGCGACGGCGGATGACGTGGTGCAGCTGGCGACCTTCATCCAATCGCGCGTGCAGGCCGAGTTCGGGGTGGTGCTGCAGCCCGAGCCGGTGCTGGTCGGCTTGGCGATCTGACGGCGGACTCTGAGAAGATTCTCACGCCCGCCTCCGTAGGCTGTTCCCACGACGACGCGCACCGCGTCGGGACGGACCGGAGGGACGACATGGGATTCCTGGACCGCCTTCTCGGACGCGAGGAACCGCGCCCGAACGGCTCTCAGCAGCAGAACGCCGGGTACCAGCCGTACGGAGGCTCCGGAGCCGCCGCGGGCGCCCCGGCGCCGGCCGGCGCGCAGCCGCGGAGCGAGGACGAGATCGCGGTCGAGCGCTACCGCTACCTGCTCCGCACCGCCCCGCCGGAGACCATCGAGCAGGTGCACGAGGAGGCGTTCGCGAAGCTGACGCCCGAGCAGCGGCGCATGGTCTTCGAGCAGCTGAGCCAGAACGCGCCCGCGGGCGAGCAGCCCAGGGCGGACGACCCCCGCTCTCTCGCGCAGGCCGCGACGCGCTCCGAGCTGCGGCAACCGGGCACGCTGGAGCGCTCCCTCGGAGGCTACGGCGCGGGCGGGGGCCGCGGTGGTTTCGGGGGCCCGGGACTCGGCAGCATGTTCGCCACCTCGCTGCTCGGGAGCGTCGCCGGGTACGTGATCGGCTCGGCGATCGTCAGCTCGTTCCTGCCGTCGCCGGCCGACAATCAGGCGGATGCCGGCTCGGGCGAACAGAACGCCGATAACGCGAACGATCAGAACAACGACGGCTCCGGCGACGGCGGCTCGGGTGACCAGGGCGGAAGCGATGGCGGCTCGACCGAAGCGGCCGGCTGGGACGGCGGCTCCGGCGGCGACACCGGTGGTGGCTGGGACGGCGGCACCGGCGGTGACGCAGGCGGCGGTGACGCAGGCGGCTGGGGCGGCGGCGACTGGGGCGGCTTCGGCGGGGGCGATTTCGGGGGCGGCGACTTCGGGGGCGGCGACTTCATCTGAGGCCACCGCCCGCTCCCGGCGAGCCACGACGTCACGCCCGGAGGGCGGCGGCGAAGGGGAGCACCGCCGAGGCGCCCGACCTCAGGAGCTCCTGACCGGCCACCGTGATCGTCCACCGGCTATCCACCAGATCGTCGACCAGGAGCACGGGCGCCGCCGGCGGGAGCTGCAATCCCTCGGCGCTGAAGCGCTCCCAGACGGACGCGAGGCGGAAGGCGCTGTTCCCGGCGGGTGAGCCCGCCGGGGCGGCGCCCCTCCAGCCCAGCGTTCCGGCGAACGGGAGTCGGCCGACCGTGGCGATGCCTCGCGCGAGCGACTCGATGAACACCGGTCTGCGCCGCGAGGGGATGGCCACCACCGCGGCGGGCCGGGACGCCCAGTCCCAGTCGGCGAGTACGCGCACGCACGCGTCGAGGACCGCCGGCGGCACCGGCTGGTCGGGGGCGTCGTCGGCCAGTAGGTCGCGCAGGCGACCGCCCCAGCCGAGGTCGGTCAGGCGGGCGAGGGCGCGCCCGGGTTCGAGCAGTTGATCGGCCGCCAGCTTGCCGCGCACCGGGATGCCGAGCCGGTCGGCGCCGGTCGGCCAGAGCTTGCGCGGCTCCACCTCGACGCCCACGCGGTCGAGCAGCGAACCCACCTGGCCGGCCGCGCCGTCGTCGACCTCGGTCGGGAACCACACCCCGGCGCAGTTGTCGCACCGGCCGCAGGGACCGGCGTCCGGATCGTCCAGCGCCCGCTGAAGGAACTCCATGCGGCAGCCGGACGTCGACTCGTACTCGAGCATCGACGCCTGCTCCGCCTCGCGGGCGGCCGCGATGCGGGCGTAGCGCTCCTCGTCGTATGCCCAGGGCGCACCCGTGGAGACCCAGCCGCCGCTCACCCGGCGGACGGCGCCGTCGACGTCGAGCACCTTCAGGAGCAGTTCGAGGGTGGACGCCCGCAGATCGACACGGCTCTCGAGCACGCGGGTCGACTGGGCGGACTCGCCCAGCGCCTCCAGTACGGCCGCCGCCTTCTCGCGCGACGGCATCGAGGCGGTCGCGAAGTACTGCCAGATCGCCCGGTCCTCCGGGCCGGGCAGCAGCAGGACATCGGCGTTGTCGGTGGCCCGCCCCGCACGGCCGACCTGCTGGTAGTAGGCGACCGGAGACGACGGCGCGCCGAGGTGGACGACGAAGCCCAGGTCGGGCTTGTCGAAGCCCATGCCGAGCGCGCTCGTGGCGACGAGCACCTTCAGCTCATTGCGTTTGAGTCGCCCCTCCAGGTCTTCGCGCTCGGCCGTGTCGGTCTGACCGGTGTAGGCGTAGGCCTCGTGGCCGGCTCGGCGCAGCACGCGGGCGGTGTCCTCGGCCGCGGACACCGTCAGCGTGTACACGATGCCGCTCCCCGGCAGGTCGGCCAGGTGACCGGCGAGCCAGGCGAGCCGCGTGGTCGCGTCCGGCAGGGGGAGCACCCCGAGCCGGAGGGAGCGTCGCGCGAGCGGGCCGCGGATGGTCAGGACCTCGCCCTCCCTGCCCGCGCCCAGCTGCTCGACCACGTCGGCCACGACGCGCTCGTTGGCCGTGGCGGTGGTCGCCAGCACCGGGATGTCGGCGGGGAGGAGGGCGATCAGGTCGCGGAGCCGACGGTAGTCCGGCCGGAAGTCGTGGCCCCAGTCGGAGATGCAGTGCGCCTCGTCGACGACGAGGAGCCCGCTCCGATCGACGAGGGCGGGCAGCTGCGTGTCGCGGAACTCGGGGTTGTTGAGCCGCTCGGGGGAGACGAGGAGCACATCGACCGAGTCTTCTCGGAGCCGTGCCGCCACGTCGTCCCACTCGTGGCGGTTGGCCGAGTTGATGGTCACCGCACGCACGCCCGCGCGCTCTGCCGCCGCCACCTGGTCGCGCATCAGCGCGAGCAGCGGCGACACGAGGATGGTCGGGCCGGCGCCCCTCGCCCGCAGCAGCATGGTCGCGACGAAGTAGACGGCCGACTTGCCCCAGCCGGTGCGCTGCACCACGAGCGCACGCCGGTGGTCGTCGACGAGGGCGCGGATGGCCTCGAACTGACCGTCGTGGAACCCGGCCTCCGGTCGCCCGACGAGGGCGCGGAGGCTGGTGAGGGCGTCTGTTGCTGTGGTCATGGAGCCATCGTCGCAGGGACGCCTGACGGCCGGCCCCGATCGCCCACATCTGTGGAGAAGTGCGATCGGGGTCCGGCTGTGGACGCGTGACGGGTGACGCGTGACGGGTGACGCGTGACGGGTGACGCGTGACGGGTGACGCGTGACGGGTGACGGGTGGGCTCAGACCCGCGGGCGGACGCGGCGCCGCTGCGACGCCCGGATGCCCCCGAGCAGGGCGGACACCACGATGATCAGGCCGAGGACGGCCGCCGCGAGCGCCCAGGCCGATCCCGGCGTGAGCGAGCGCAGCCACAGGGCAACCTCGGCGGCCCGCTCGGCCGACGCGAGCACGTAGAGCGTCGAGCCGGCGAAGAGCGTGAGCAGCAGCCCCCACACGACCCCGCCCCAGCGGATCTGCGCGCTCGCCGTCGGCCCTGTCATATCCTGAGGTCCGGTCATCATCGTCTCCCTGTCGGTCTCGGTCACAGCTGCAGGAGGACCGGGAGGCCCTCGTGGGTGAGGTGGATGCCGGAGATCCCGTTCCCGGCGAGGACCAGCGCCGCCACCGTGAGGGCGGCCAGGAGGATCCCGAGGAAGATCAGGAACCCGCTGCGCCGCCGCGCCAGCCCGGCGATCAGCACGGCCACGCCGACGACCAGCGTCGCTGCGGCGAGCCCGGCCGCGGTCGTGAACCGCGCGACCTCCGCGAGTTGCGGCCACACGATCGCCACCAGCGACCCGGCAACGAGCGCCAGGCCGACGGTGAGCCAGCCGACCGCCGCGCCGACCCGTGGGTTCGCCGCGCGGTAGGCGTCGCGGCGGGCCGCCGCCTCCGCGGTCGCCGTGGCGACCTGGGTGCGCAGTTCGGCGGACCGCTGCGCCTTCACCGCGCGCATGTCGGCGGCGAGCCGCTGCTTCCACGCCGCGTGGTCGGCGCGCCACTGGGCCTGCCGCTGCTGCCAGTCGGCCACGTCCTCCGTGGAGGCGCCCTGCGGTGGAGCGGGAGGCGGCGTCGGCTCGGCGGCGATGTCCAACTGGACGCTCTCCGCCGCGACCGTCGTGGCCGTTGCGGCGGCCGGAGCCGAATCCGGCGCGGGAGGCGCAGCCGCAGCCCCCGCAGCCCCCGCAGCCCCCGCATCCGCCTGCGACGGAGCAGTGCTCGACGCCCCACCGGGCCCGCGCGCCTCCGACCGGTTCACCGCCACCACGATCAGCGCGACGACCGCACCGATCACCACGAGCGTCCAGATTACGCGGCCGACGACCTCTCCCCAGCCGGGGACATCCCAGAACGGTCCGCCGGCCCACCAGAACCCGCTCGCCCACGGCAGCAGCGACAGCAGCAGCAGGACGCCGATGGCGACCATGGGCGGCTCGAAGTCGCCCTCGAAGAGGCGTTGCAGGTGGATGCGGCCGTCCCGGTCGGGCAGCAGCGCCCACGCCGCCGCGTACAGCAGCAGGACGGGCGCCCCGAGGATCCCGGCCACGACGACGATCCCGCGCACGATCAGCGGGTCGATGCCGAGCCGGTAGGCGATACCGGCGCAGACGCCGCCGAGCCAGCCGTCGGCCCGGACCACGCCGAGACCGCGCATCCAGTCGAAGAAGCGCGTTCCGCGGCCGGAGAAGCCGGTCCGGGGCCCGCCGTACGGGTTCGCGGGCGTCCCCACCGGGGGAGTCGAATCGTTCTGTGACATGCTCACCATCCTGGCGGCGGCGCCCGGCGCCGGGCATCCGGTGAACCCCTGAGCGGACCCTGATTCCCGCCGCTGACGGATGCGGGGTTCCTCGGGGTCTGCTTGGATTCCAGCATGTCCTCCTCCGCGCCCGCCGGTCCGTCGGCCGGTCCGGGCGCCGGTGTTCGCCGGCCGCCGTTGGCTCGCCCGCGCTCCTGCTGGGTGAGCGGCGTCTCCGTCGCGCTCGCCGATCATCTCGGCTGGCCGGTCGTTGCGGTGCGGTGGGCGTTCGTCGGCGCGACCTTCCTCGGCGGCGCCGGCCTGCTCCTCTACCTGTGGTTCTGGGCGCTGACGCCGCTCCGGCCGCCGTCCGGCTCCGACC
Organism: Leifsonia sp. C5G2; assembly: GCF_013359685.1. Lineage (GTDB taxonomy): Bacteria > Actinomycetota > Actinomycetes > Actinomycetales > Microbacteriaceae > Leifsonia. The sequence goes on along the minus strand of NZ_JABFMV010000001.1, from coordinate 318,046 downwards.
CTGCCGACGGCGTGCGGCGGCGTGTCAACGTGCCGTGGGTGCTCGCGGGAGCCGGCGCCGCATCCGGTGTCGCCGCCGTCGTCCTCGCGGCGGGCGGCGCGACGGCCGCCGGCTTCGGCGCCCTGGCCGCCGCGGTCGCCCTTCTCGTCCTCGCCGTCGCGTGGGAGACGCTCGCCGACGAGGAGCCCGCGGCCTTCGCGCCGCTGTCGCCCACGGTCTTCCGCATCGCGTGCGGCGCGTTCCTCGTCGTGGTCGCACTCGCGATCGCCTTCACGCAGAACGTCGGCGGCTCCGGGATGCTGTGGCTCGGCATCCTCGTCGCCACCTTCGCAGGCGCGGCCGTGCTGCTCGCTCCGTGGGCGGTCAGACTCTGGCGTGAGTTGATCTCGGAGCGCACGGCGCGCATCAAGGAGGAGCAGCGCGCCGAGATGGCGGCGCACCTGCACGATTCGGTGCTGCAGACCCTCGCCCTCATCCAGAACCGGGCGGGCGCCTCCAGCGAGGTGGGCCGCATCGCCCGCGCCCAGGAGCGCGAGCTGCGCGAATGGCTGTTCGCCGACGCGGCCCGGTCGGCGCGCGAGGAGCGCGACCTCGCTGCGGAACTGCGCGAGGTGGCGGCAGCGCTCGAAGTCGACCACCCCGTCCACTTCGACATCGTGACGGTGGGCGAGCCGGTGCGCAACGCCCCGTCCGAGCTGGGCGCGGCTGCGCGCGAGGCCATGCTGAACGCTGCGCGGCACGCGGGCGGCGAGGTCTCCGTCTACATCGAGGCGGCGCCGGCGAGCGGGCAGACGCCGGCCAGGGCGGACGTCTTCATCCGCGACCGGGGACCGGGCTTCGACCTGACCGCCCTTCCGGAGGGCCGCCTCGGCGTCCGAGAATCGATCATCGGCCGGATGCGGCGCGCTGGCGGCCAGGCCGCCGTGAACGCGCGCCCGACCGGCACCGAGATCCAGCTGACCATCGACATCCCGAGCGAGACGACATGACCGAGACCTCCGGCGGCGACCGGCCCGTGACCGTGGTGATCGTCGACGATCACTCCATCTTCCGCTCGGGGCTGCGCTCCGACCTCGACGGGCGGCTGCAGGTCGTCGGAGAGGCGGCGGACGTGGATGCGGCCGTCGCCGCGGTGCTCGAGACACGCCCCGACGTGGTGCTGCTCGACGTGCACCTGCCCGGCGGAGCCGGCGGGGGAGGCGCCGAGGTGGTGCGCCGCACGGCCGGGCAGGCGCCTGCGACGCGGTTCCTCGCGCTGAGCGTCTCCGACGCGGCGGAGGATGTCGTCGGCGTCATCCGGGCGGGCGCGCGCGGCTATCTGACGAAGGGCAGCTCGGGCCCTCAGGTGAGCGATGCCGTGGTCGCGGTCGCGGGCGGCGACGCGGTCTTCTCTCCGAAACTGGCCGGATTCGTCCTCGATGCCTTCGGGGCGGCCGCGGGGGAGCAGGCGGAGTCGACGGACGAGCTCGACCGTCTGTCGGCCCGGGAGCGCGAGGTCATGCGGCTCATCGCCCGCGGCTACGCCTACAAGGAGGTGGCCGCTGAGCTGTTCATCTCCATCAAGACCGTGGAGACCCACGTCTCCGCCGTGCTGCGCAAGCTCCAGCTCTCCTCCCGGCACGAGCTGACGGCCTGGGCGCTGGAGCGCCGACTGCTCTGAGTTGACCGCTTTGCGGGCGGGCGTCGGCGTCACGTACACTTGACGAGGTGGTTGAATCCGCCAAGCTTTTCTGCGCCCTTTTTTGTTTCAGAGGATGGCGACGTGAGGTTCGGCGATTCGCTTCTTAGGGCGGTAGCTCAATTGGCAGAGCAGCGGTCTCCAAAACCGCAGGTTGCAGGTTCGATTCCTGTCCGCCCTGCACATCGGCACTCAGGTGCCGGTCCACGAAAGGTGTAACGAGGTGGCCCGAAAGGTAATCGACGAGCCGAGTGAGGACATCGTCGCCAACGCGAAGAAGGATCGCGCTGCGCGGCGCAACCCCTTCGCCCGGATCGCCCTGTTCATCCGGCAGGTCATCGGCGAGCTCAGGAAGGTCGTCACACCGACCCGCAAGGAGCTCTTCAGCTACACCGGCGTCGTGCTGGTGTTCGTGGTCATCATGATGGCTCTCGTGTCCCTCCTTGACTGGGTGTTCGGACTGGGTGTCGTGTGGGTGTTCGGAAACCCGAAGTAGACGAGTCGACAGGGCCGCACCGGCCTCCCCGACAAGAAATGGAATGAATTCAGTGTCTGAGACCAATCGCGACGACGTGGACTGGGCCCCTGCCGCGGAGCAGTCCTCCGAAGACGACGAGGCGCAGACCGGTAACGTCCTCGCCAGCGAGGACGAGGCGTCCGACGCCGCCGAGCACGAGGCCCTGCACGTCGTCGCCGACGACGGCACCGAGGTCGACCTCGACGCCGTCCTCGACGCGATGGCGGAGGCCGTCGACCCCGAGGCCGACCGTGCCGTCGACGAGGCCCTCGAGGTCGACAGCGAGGACGAGGCGGAGGCCGCCCAGCTCGCCGTCGAGGACGAGGAGGAGGAGTCGGTCGCCGACCCCTACGAGGCGTTCCGCACCGAGCTGCGCTCCAAGATCGGCAAGTGGTACGTCATCCACTCGTACGCCGGCTTCGAGCGCCGCGTGAAGTCCAACATCGAGAACCGCATGGTCTCGATGAACATGGAGGACTACATCTACGAGGTCCAGGTCCCGATGGAGGACGTGGTCGAGATCAAGAACGGCCAGCGCAAGATGGTCAACCGCGTGCGCATCCCGGGCTACGTGCTCGTGCGCATGGACCTCAACGAGGACAGCTGGTCCGTCGTGCGCCACACCCCGGGTGTCACCGGGTTCGTCGGCAACGCCCACAACCCGACGCCGCTGCGCTTCGAGGAGGCCTTCTCGATGCTGAAGAGCCTCGTGCAGGTCGAGGCGGCACCGGCCAAGGGCGCCGCGAAGGGCCAGAAGGCCGCTGCGCGCAGCGTCATCACCGAGGTCGACTTCGAGATCGGCGAGACCATCACCATCAAGGAGGGCTCGTTCGCGGGCCTGCCGGGTTCGATCAGCGAGATCAAGCCGGAGAGCGGCAAGCTCACCGTGCTCGTGTCGCTGTTCGAGCGCGAGACGCCGGTCGAGCTCAGCTTCGACCAGGTCACCAAGCAGTAGGAACATTCAGAGCCTCCCCACGGTTTTACAGAACACCGGGTCTCGGAAGGGCCGAGAAACCGGGAGAGCGACGCGGGCGTGAAGCCCACGAGCTCGAATACACAAAGAAGGAAGAGACATGGCACCGAAGAAGAAGGTCACCGGTCTGATCAAACTTCAGATCAACGCCGGCGCCGCCAACCCGGCCCCGCCGATCGGCCCGGCCCTGGGTCAGCACGGCGTGAACATCATGGAGTTCTGCAAGGCGTACAACGCGGCGACCGAGTCGCAGCGCGGCAACGTCATCCCGGTCGAGATCACCGTGTACGAGGACCGCTCGTTCACGTTCGTCCTGAAGACCCCGCCGGCGGCCGAGCTGATCAAGAAGGCGGCAGGCGTCCCCAAGGGCTCGGGCGTCCCGCACACCACCAAGGTCGGCAAGCTGACCCAGGAGCAGGTGCGTCAGATCGCCGAGCAGAAGATGGTCGACCTCAACGCCAACGACATCGACGCGGCGTCGAAGATCATCGCAGGCACCGCCCGCTCGATGGGCATCACGGTCGAGGCGTAAGCCCGACCCCCTCAAGACATACGTGGAAGAGCCGGCCAGGCTCGCACCACATTCTCGTTAGGAGAAATCACATGGCACAGAAGTCCAAGGCCTACCGGGCCGCGGCCGAGAAGATCGAGGCCGGAAAGTTCTACACGCCGGAGGAGGCCGTCGCCCTCGCGAAGGAGACCGGCTCCGCCAAGTTCAACTCGACCGTCGAGGTCGCGCTGAAGCTGGGCGTCGACCCGCGCAAGGCGGACCAGATGGTCCGCGGTACCGTCATTCTTCCTCACGGTACGGGCAAGACCGCCCGCGTCATCGTGTTCGCCACCGGCCCCGCGGCCGAGGCGGCCATCGCGGCCGGTGCGGACGAGGTCGGCGGCGCCGACCTGATCGAGAAGGTCGCCGGCGGTTACACCGACTTCGACGCGGCCGTCTCCACCCCGGAGCTCATGGGCCAGGTCGGCCGTCTCGGCAAGGTGCTCGGCCCGCGCGGCCTCATGCCCAACCCGAAGACCGGCACGGTCACCCCGGATGTGGCGAAGGCCGTCTCCGACATCAAGGGCGGAAAGATCGAGTTCCGCGTCGACAAGCACGCCAACGTGCACTTCGTCGTCGGCAAGGCCGGCTTCACCGCCGAGCAGCTGAACGACAACATCAAGACCGCCCTCGAGGAGGTCGTGCGTCTCAAGCCGTCCGCCGCGAAGGGCCGTTACATCCAGAAGGGCGCCGTGTCGACCACGTTCGGCCCGGGCATCCCGCTGGACGTCAACGCCATCTGAGTTCGTTCACCGAACACCCCGGAAGGGCCGGGACCGCACCGCGGTCCCGGCCCTTCCGCCGTTCCTCCGAGCCCTGCGCGGCCGCCGAGTCGCGACATCTTGCCACCACTCGGGCGGAATAACGACGATCAGTCTCACCTCGACGGGGTCGGGGTGGAGTCCGGTAGGGAGGCGGGTGGGCCAGCGGGAGAGCCGCGGGGCGGGTGAGGATGGTTCATGTCCGGCAAGTTCTGCGACGGAACTGTCTACCCCCTGTTGCGGTGGTAGAACGCCCGGGTCTAGGGTCGCTCCTGTCGCGCGTCGCGCGGCGGCTCGACGTCGAGCCCGTCCCGAGTTCGAAGGATGACATTCATGGCACTTCGCACCACCCGATCCCTTCACAAGAGGGCTCTCGGGATCGTCGCCACCACGACTGCCGTGGTGGCTTTGTCATTGGCGGGGACCTCCGCCGCCAACGCGGCCGACCGGGTGCCGTACGCCGGGTCCGTCCCCTCCTGGGCGACGCCCGCAAACGACGCGGGCGCGGCCGCGGCCGACACGACGGTGCAGGGCGAGATCTACCTGCCCCTGCGCGACCAGAAGGGCGCAGAGGCGCTCGCGAAGGCGGTCTCGAACCCGCTGGACCGCGGGTACCGCAAGGCGCTGTCGCCGCAGCAGTGGATCAACCGCTTCTCGCCCACGAAGGCCGACTTCGACTCGGTCGTGAGCTTCATCAAGACGGCAGGGCTCACCATCCAGGGTGTCCCGGACAGCCGCCAGTACGTCGTCTTCCGCGGCACGGCGGAGCAGCTCGGCTCGGTGTTCGGGACGTCGCTGCACTCGTACAACCACGCCGACCGCAAGCTCGTGGCGCCGTCGTCGGCTCCGTCGGTTCCGACGGCGCTGGCGAGCAAGGTGTCCGCGATCAGCATCGAGCAGTCGCGCACGACGACGCGTCCCGACTCGATCAAACAGGGCGACCTCGGCCCCTCCGGCGACCCGACCGTCGCGCGCAAGTTCGCGGCCGCAGCGCCGGTGATCGATGCGCCGTGCTCGCACTACATCGGCGAGCACACCGTGACCGTCCCGCCCGCGTACAACGGCCAGACGCAGTACAGCACCAACAACTGCGGCTACACGCCGCAGCAGCTGCGCAGCGCGTACGGGCTCGACACTCTGGGCAAGAAGGGCGTCAACGGGACCGGCCAGACGGTCGCGATCATCGACGCGTACGCCAGCCCGAGCATCCTGAAGGATGTGAACTCCTACTCGCAGCAGAACGGCGAGCCGGGCCTCACCAACTCCAGCTACCAGCAGCTGGTGCCGAAGCCGAGCGAGTTCACCGACCAGGAGCTGTGCCAGCAGCCGAGCGGATGGCAGGGCGAGCAGACGCTCGACGTCGAGTCGGTGCACGCCATCGCGCCGGGTGCGCGCATCCTCTACGTCGGCGGCACGGACTGCGGCGGCGGCCTCGACATCGCGATGTCGAAGATCCTCGACAACAAGCTCGCCAACATCGTCAGCAACAGCTACGGCAACGTCGGCGAGGCGGTCCCGGCCGACGTCATCCAGGGCGAGGTGAACCTGCAGCTCCAGGCCGCGGGCGAGGGCATCGGCCTGTACTTCTCGAGCGGTGACAATGGCGACGAGGTGGCCAACCTCGGCTACGCGTCGCCCGACTTCCCGGCGTCCTCGCCGTGGGTCACCTCGGTCGGCGGCACGAGCACCGGCATCGACAAGAACGGCAAGATCGCGTGGGAGACCGGCTGGGGCGACCAGTTCGACCAGATCGTCAAGAACTCCGACGGCACGCTCAGCTACGCGCAGCCCCTCCCGGGCACGCGGTTCGTCGGCGGTGCGGGCGGCGGCGTGAGCGCCGTGTTCGCGCAGCCCGACTACCAGCGCGGCATCGTCCCTCAGGCGCTCGCTCAGGGCAAGCGCGTCTCGCCCGACGTGGCGGCCCTGGCCGACCCCTACACCGGGTTCCAGATCGGCATCCGCCCGATCGTCGACGACAGCACGCTGGCGACCGGCGACTACATCAACGAGACCTACGGCGGAACGTCGCTGGCCGCGCCGATCGTGGCCGCGCAGATCGCGATCGTGCAGCAGGCGACGCGCAGCACCATCGGGTTCGCCAACCCGACGCTGTACGGCGTGAAGCGCATCCTGCCGAACGCGTTCCGCGACGTGCAGCCGCAGAACCCGCCGCAGGCGCTCGTCTACACCAGCAAGATCAGCGGCAACACCTACCTGGTGACGCTGGATCAGGACACCTCGCTCAAGACGGCGAAGGGCTACGACGACGTCACCGGCCTCGGCGGCGTCTCGTTCGACCTGCTCAGCTGGGTGGCGCAGGGCCGGCACTGACGGCCCGAACGCCCGCCGGACCGGCCGTCTCCCTCGCGGGAGGCGGCCGGTCCGCTGTGCGGGCTATCGGAGCAGCAGCATGACGATGAAGAAGGGCGCCGTCCAGGCGACGACGGCCAACACCATTCCGACGATGGGCACCCAGGCGCGGAATCGTCCCGTCAGCATGAGCAGCGCACTGACGAGAAGGGTGAGGACGATGACGGCGTTCGAGAACCAGGCCGTGGTCAGCATCACGCCCAGGGAGTGGGTGACCGTGGTCAGAGCCACGCCGAGCAGGGCGCAGAGCACCAGCAGCAGCCACGCGCGGCGATTGCTGCCAGAACGCGCCCGGGACGTCGCGACGGCTCCCGGCGCGATCGTCGCGCCCTGCTGAGGGTCGGGAAGGTACGAAGAATCGTCTCTCTCAGTCACTGCTGTGCGCGCCTCTCCTGCGGTGGAACTCATGCCTTGTCTCTCCTCAGAGACGCCCGTGCCACCCGATTCATGACGCGCGGCGCTCGGTAGGCTGAGGGCGTGACCGTCACCATCCGTCCCGCCGCCGCCGGCGACGAGGCCGCCTTGGCCGCCGTCGCCGCCGTGACGTTCCCGCTCGCGTGCCCGCCGCACACGACCGAGGAGGCGAAGGCCGCGTTCATCGCGTCCGTCCTGTCGGAGGAGCGCTTCGCCGAGTACCTCGCCGACGATCGGCGCCGGCTGCTCATCGCGGAGGACGGGGACGGCGTCGCGATCGGCTACACCATGGTCGTCCTGGGCGAACCGGGCGACGAGGACGTGCGCGCCAGCCTCCGCATCCGCCCCACAGCCGAGCTGAGCAAGTGCTACGTGCTGCCCGGCCACCACGGAGAGGGCGTCGCCGGCCGGCTCATGGCCGAGAGCCTCCGGCTGGCGGAGCAGGCGGGCGCCGACGGGATCTGGCTCGGTGTCAACCAGGAGAACGGCCGCGCCCAGCGCTTCTACGGCAAGAACGGCTTCGAGCGCGTCGGCGTCAAGCGCTTCCTGGTCGGCGACCGCTACGAGGACGACTTCGTGATGGAGCGGGCGCTCTAGAACCACCCATCCGTCCCGACTCGGAACAAACCCGCGCCGACACGCCGGGAAAGCTCAAAACTCCCCGGGAAGTCGTTGCACGCGTGCACGCCGAACGGTTAAGCTAGGGCCATAAATACCAGCCCCGCTGTCGCTCACCGACTTTCGAGTCACCGAGATGACATGGGCTGGTTTTCTTTGTCGCCACGGTGGGTAGCGTGAAGGGTCATCTGTCCTACGAGGCCCAGCTAGCGCGAATGGTGGGTCGTGGTCTATCGACCGCGAGTCGTCCAGAAGCTATAGCGGCACTCAAACGCATCGGCTACTACCGGCTTTCTGCCTACACGTATCCATTCAGAAAGCCTCCCACGGACTCCGATCGCAACGCCGGGCGCACCCGTGCGGATGAGTTTCGTGATGGTGCCGACTTTGATGACGCGCTACGGCTCCACGAGTTCGATCGAAAACTTCGAGCAGTACTGCTGCCAGCTCTACAGGAGATCGAGGTCGGGTTCGCGACCAAGGTCGGCTACCTGCTACGTAAACGCGCCGGAGACGGGCACCTACGGGTTGATTGCCTAGATTCGGCTGCCTGCTCGAGAGTCAATGTTGACGGCGAATCGGCACACGAAGCGTGGGTGCGCCGCTACGAGAAACTGCGCCAGGATGCCAAGGACGAGGAGTACGTCAAGCACCATATCCTCCACTATGGTGGCGAGATTCCGATCTGGGCGGCCACCGGGTTCATGGATTTCGGTTGCCTGATACGTCTCTATTCATTGATGGATAAGCGCGATCGTAAGAAGATCGCTGACGAATTGGGCCTCGGAGGGAACGGATCCGACACGCTACTTCGTTGGCTGCGGGCCTTGAACATCTTGCGTAATCACTGCGCGCACAGCAACCGGATCTGGAACCGCTCCACCGTCGACGTTCCCCCCAAGTACTCGATTCAGGTAGCGCCCGCGGACCTGCACCATCTCAATGAGTTGGACAACGATCAGAGGCAGAAGATCTACCTTCTGATTGCATTGACGGCCTACCTCGAGAGGGCCCTGAATCCGTCGAGCACGTGGGCATGGTCGGCGCTTCGAACACAGGCGAAGAAACTGGGCAACGTCGGCGGCATGACGCTCGAGAACACGATGGGGTTTCCCGAGGACTGGCATGAGCTCGCCCTGTGGAACAAGGCGTGATGGAGCGGGCGCTCTAGCCCTCCGCGACCTTCACGACCACCTTGCCGCGCGTGTGGCCGCCCTCGACGGCGCGGTGCGCGTCGGCGATCTGCTCCAGGGCGAAGATCTGGTCGACGTGCGCGCGCACGTTCCCGGCCTCCAGCAGCCGTGCGATCACCGCGAGGGCGTTGCCGTCGGGTGCGACCTTGTAGTCGGTGCCGCGGACGCCGGCGGCCGCCGTCTCCTCGGCGAAGGTCGGCCAGCTGCCGGTCGGGGCGTTCACGATGAGACCCCCTGGCCGCAGCGCCTGAAGCGACCGCGTCCCCGTGTCGTCGTGGACGTTGCCCACCAGATCGATCACCACGTCGGCGTCGTGCACGACGTCCTCGAACCGCGTCGTCGTGTAGTCGATCACCTCGGCCGCGCCGAGGGAGCGCAGCCACGACGCCTTGCCGCCGGACGCGGTGGCGATCACGTGCGCGCCGAAGTACGACGCGAACTGCACCGCGAAGTGGCCGACCCCGCCGCTCCCGGCGTGGATGAGCATCCGCTGACCCTCGTGCGCCTTCGCGACTTCCACCACCATGCCCCACGCCGTGAGCGCGGCGACGGGAACGGCGGCCGCCTCGATGTGGGACAGCGTCGACGGCTTCCGCACGACGCTCAGCGCCGGCACGGAGACATACTCGGCGTAGCTCCCGCCGAAACGCGGGACCACCACCATCCCGAACACCTCGTCGCCCGGGCGGATCGGGTGGGCGCTGTAGGGCGACTCCACCACGACGCCGCTGAAGTCGTGCCCGAGCACGGCGGGGAACGAGTGGATGGCGCCGAACACCCCGCGCCCGGCCCGCGTCTTGGCGTCGATCGGATTCACGCTGGACGCGACCACCTTGACCAGGAACTCCGCGTTCACCTTGTCCGGGTAGGCGGTCTCGCCGATGCGGAGGGCGTCGGGCCCGCCGGGGGCGTCCAGGAGCGCGGCGCGCATCGTCTTCGGCATTCGCTTTCCCCTCGTCGGATCCAAGTCCTGCGTGCCAGTCAAGCCTGCCCGTGCTTCGGGGGTGTTACCGTCGGGTCACCACATGTGAACAGTCTGTTTCGGATACCCCCAGGTCGTTCCCAGCGGCAGGCCGGTTAGGATGCTGCGACCCGGGGCGGCGCCGGCCGCCGGCTCCGGAGACGACGGCCGACCCGAGGAGCGACAGGTGCGACGACTGCTGCGGGTCGCCCGCGACCCCTTCGCGGTTCCGCTGCTCGCGCGCGGCTGGCAGCGGGCGGTGCCGGTGCTGCTCGGGATCGGGACGCTGTGCGTGCTCGGCGGCCTCACGATCATCTGGGCGGCCCGCCTGACCGTTCCGTACCCGGTCTACGTGAGCGAGCTCGGCGCGCAGGGCGCCCCGACGGCGGGGCCCTTCGCCCTCGCCCTGCTGCTGATCGCGGTGGGCGGGTTCGCGATCGCGGTCGCGAGCGGCCATGTCCGCTCGTCGGCGCCGCTGCTCGCCCGGTGGACGCCGGCGGCGACCCTGGGGTTCGCCGCGCTCTGCTTCGTGCTGGCGTCGCAGGTGACGTGCACGGCGTACTGCCCGGTCCCGCTGGTCGACCCGAAGTCGACGGTCCAGGATCTGGTGCACACGGTGTCCGCCGTCGTCGGGTTCGCGGCGGCGTGCTACGCGATGCTGCAGGTCGGGTTCAGCCGTCGGCTGCCGCGGCTCTCGCTGCTGTCGCGGCTCAGCTGCGGGGCGGTCGCGGTCATCACGATCGTGGGCGGGCTGCTCGCGATCGTGCGGGTCGGCTCGGACGTGGGGGCGTGGCTGGAGCTGATCGGCACGACGGTCGCGATCGCGTGGATCGCGGTCTACGCGGTCGCCCTCGCGCGCGTCCCGCTCGGCTCGGCGACGGTGGTGGAGGGAGCGGACGCGGCGGCGGCGGAGCCCGAGGCCGGCGCGGCGCTCGACGTCGCCTGACGGAGCAGATCGATCAGGTCGGCCGCGAGGGCGACGAGCTTCGCGATCTCGGCCTCGTCGCGGTCCACCCAGCGGCACTCCGGCTCGTCGCGCAGCGGGACGAAGCCGTCGTGCTGCTCCCAGACGAACAGGGTGCGCTCCGCGCCGAGCACGTACTGCTGCCACCAGATCTGGCGGAGGTAGTGGCGGGGGATGCTCCGGAACGGCTTGTTCGTCGTCTTGATCTCGGCCAGCTCGATGCGACCGCCGGTGCGGAGGATGAGGCCGTCCGGCGTCGCCAGGTGGCGGCGGTCCCGCTCCGCGTGGAAGAGCAGGTCGGAGGGCTCGATGCCGTGGGTCGCCGCGACCCAGGCGGCGATCTCCGGTTCGCGCGAGCGACCGTGCTGGGTGAAGACGTTGCCGCTGAACCCGGTGCCGTGCAGCTTGTCGTACGCGGCCGCCCGGACCGACCGCGGCGTCGAGAGCTTGGCGACGTCGGTCGCCGTGATACCCCGGCTGCGGGCCCGCAGCCAGCCGGCACGATCGCTGGAGCTCGCCACGACGCGCGCGAGGTGGCCGGACTCCCCGGGGACGGCGGGCACGACGGGCACCGGCGCGGGACGGGCGGGGCTCAGGTCCGCGAGCACGGCCGGCCGGTACAGGTCGGCGGTGCGGTAGGGAGCGGAGTCGAGCACCTGTCCATTCTGCCGCGTCGGACCGGCGCCGGCTGTCACTCCACGCGCGTCGCGCCGAGTTGCCTCCGCGCCTCGTCGATCGTCGCGAGGGTGTCCACGGCCTCCGACAGCGGGTGGAGCGGCGACTCCGTGCGGCCTTCCGCGATGAAGCGCGCCAGCGCCGCGGCCTCGTACGCCATGCCGTCGCGGTGCGGGCGGCCGTACGGGTCGCGCCAGTGCGCGGCGAGCGTCCCGTCCGCGCGGAAGACGCGGATGCCGCTCGGGCCCCAGAACGGGCTGTCCGTCTCCACCCGCCCCTCGCTGCCGCAGATCGTGGCGAGCGACGGGGTCGCGGCCAGCAGGGACGTGCTCAGCAGCGCCTGGGCGCCGGAGGCGGAGGACAGCACGAGGGCCGCCTGCTCGTCCACACCCGTGGAGGCGAGGGTCCCGGTCGCGACGATCCCGGCCGGCGCGCCGAGCGCGAACGAGGCCCAGGAGACGGTGTAGACGCCGAGGTCGAGCAGCGCCCCGCCCGCCAGCGCAGGATCCCACAGCCGGCTCGCCGGGTCGAACGCCGCGCGGCCGCCGAAGTCGGCCGTCACGACGCGGAGGTCTCCCAGCGCGCCGCGGTCGAGCAGCTGGCGGACGATGTCGGTCTGCGGCAGGTACCGCGTCCACATCGCCTCCATCGCGAACACCCCTGCCTCGCGTGCCGCCGCCACGATCCGCCCGGCCTGCTCGGCGGTGACCGCCATCGGCTTCTCGATCAGGATGTGCTTGCCGGCCGCGATCGCGAGCAGCGCGTGCTCGAGGTGCTCGCTGTGCGGGGTGGCGACGTAGACCACGGCGACCTCCGGGTCGGCGACCAGCGCCTCGTACGAGCCGTGCGACCGCTCCACCCCGTGCGCCGCAGCGAAGGCCGCGGCGCGCTCGGCGGAACGCGACCCCGCGGCGACGACCCGCTGGCGGGTGTGCCGGTGCAGCGCGTCGGTGAAGTCCGCGGCGATCGCGCCGGGGCCGAGCACGCCCCACCGCAGCGGTGGCGCGTCGGCGGGGTCGGGATGCCGCGGCTCGGGCAGTGTCGACAGGTCGTCGGTCATGGTCTCGCCTCCGTCCGGTCCGCGGGTCAGACCGGCTGCGGGTTCGACACCTCGGGCGCCCGGCGTGCGCCGGCGACCGGCGCGGCCCACCGGACCCCGTTGGCGAGCACGCGCCGCACCTGCGGATGGAAGTACACGGGGTACTCCTGGTCGCCCGGGCTGAAGTAGAAGATCTTGCCGCGGCCGCGCGTGAACGTCACGCCCGATCGGAACACCTCGCCGCCGGTGAACGAGCTAATGAAGACCAGGTCGTCGGGCGTCGGGATGTCGAAGAACTCCCCGTACATCTCCTGCGCCTCGATCACGATCGGCTGCTCGACGCCCTCCGCGATCGGATGGGTCGGGTTCACGTTCCAGACCAGCTCGCGCTCGCCGCCCTGCGGGTTGCGCCAGCGCAGCGAACAGGTGGTGCCGAGCATCCGGATGAAGATCTTCGAGAAGTGCCCGGAGTGCAGCACGATGAGCCCCATCCCGCCGAGCACGTGCTGCCGCACCCGCTCGACGACCTCGTCGGAGACGCGGTCGTGCGCGATGTGGCCCCACCAGAGCAGGACGTCGGTCTCGTCGAGCGCCTGCTCGCTCAGGCCGTGCTCCGGGTCGTCGAGGGTCGCGGTGCGCACCTCGACCTCGTCGCCGAGCAGCTCGCCGAGGCCCTCGGCGATGGCGCCGTGGATTCCGTGCGGGTAGATCGCGGCGATCTCGGGCTGGGTCGCTTCGTGGACGCCCTCGTTCCAGACGGTGACGCGCAGTGCCATGGTCATGCTCCTTCGGTGGTGGCGGCGGTGGCGCCGTCCGCGTTGGTGGCGGGGGAGAGGCGCACCTCGGCGCCGATGCGGGCCGACTCGTAGGCGGCGTCGATGACGCGTGCGCGGTCGAGGGCGAGCGAGCCGTCCCAGTTCGACCAGTTCGCCGGGTCGGCGACGTGCTCGAGGAAGGTCTCGACCACCGCCAGGTGGCCGCGTCCCGGGTCGGCGGTCACGGTGATGTCCTCGCTCTGCTCGCCCTCTCCGGTGAAGATGGTCAGCTCGCCGGAGGGCGCGTAGTCGACGACGCGCAGGTCGGCGCCGCCCTCGGTGCCATAGAGGGTGATGCCGAATTCGTCGCCGGCCGGGCGGTACGCCGCCCAGCTGGTCTCGATGACGATGGAGCCGCCGCCTTCGAGGCGGAGCAGCAGGCTCGCCAGGTCTTCCACCTCGTAGGCGGAGTCGACGTTCTGCTTGACCGAACCGGTCGACCCTCCGCGGCCGCGGTTGCCGAGCTCCGCGTGCGTGACGGCCGACACCGCCTGGACGCGGGGCTCGCCGAAGAGGTGCAGCGCGTAGTCGAGCACGTGGACGCCGATGTCTATCAGCGGGCCGCCGCCCGCCATCTCGCGGTTGGTGAACCAGCTGCCGAGCGCGGGGATGCCCGCCCGGCGCAGCCAGATGGCCCGTGCGTGGTACGGCCGGCCGATCTGCCCGCCGTCGATCGCAGCCTTGAGCGCTTCGATGTCGCCGCGGCGCCGGTGGTTGAAGGCGACCTCCAGCACGCGGCCGGCGCGGTGGGCGGCGTCCACCATGGTCTGCGCCTCGGCCGCGGTGCGGGCGATCGGCTTCTCGCTGAGCACGTGGAGGCCGGCCTCGAGAGCGCCGACGGCGATGGGGGCGTGCAGGAAGGTGGGGACCGCGACGCTCACCAGGTCGAGGTCGCCCTCGGCGACGAGGTCCTTCCAGTCGCGGTGCAGTCGCGTCAGGCCGTACTGCTCTCCGAGTTCGGCGCGCGGGCCGTCCTCCATGCCCGCGATGGCGACGAGCTCGACGCCGGGGAGCGCGTCGTAGGCGGCCATGTGCTGCTGGCCGGCCCAGCCGAGGCCGATCACTCCGGCGCGGAGGGGACGGCCGAGGGATTCGCTGTGCGTGCTCACGGCACTCCTTTCAGGGGGTTCGAATCGATTCGAGCATGGTCATGGTGGTCGGTGGGGGGAGTCCGCCGCGGGGGTCAGCGGAACAGGGTGCGCGGGATGCCGATGTTCGGATCGAGGGCGCGCTGGATGACCATGATGGCCGCGCCCATGGCGCCGCCGGTCTCGCCGGAGCGGGACTGGGTGATGGTCAGGTGCTGCGTCGCCAGCGGGGTGGACCGCTGGTAGACGACCTCGCGCATCCCGGCGAGGAGCTGCTCGCCGACGCGGGAGAGGCTGCCGCCGACGACGATCATCGACGGGTTCAGGAGGTTGACGCACGTCGCGACGACGGCGCCGAGGTCGCGGCCGGCCTGGCGGATGGCCTCCTGCACGACCGGGTTGCCGCTGCGGGCGAGCTCGACGACGTCGTCGCTCGTCTCCGCGGCGAAGCCGGCCTCGCGGAGCGCCCGGGCGATCGCCGGCCCGCTGACCAGCGACTCGAGGTCGGCGTCCTGCTCCCCGTGGCTCGGCGTGTCCGTGCCGAACGGGACGCGGACGTGACCGAGGTCTCCGGCGGAGCCGAGGGCGCCGCGCTGCAGCCGCCCGCCCGCGATGATGCCCGCGCCGACGCCGGTCGCCACCTTCACGAACAGGAGGTCGGTCTCGTCCGGCCACATCAGCGCCTGCTCGCCGAGAGCGAGCAGGTTCACGTCGTTGTCGACGAGCACCGGCACATCGAACACGCGGCGGATGTACGCGGGGATGTCGAACCGGTCCCAGCCGGGCATGATCGGCGGGTTCACCGGGAGCCCCGTCGAGTGCTCGACCGGGCCGGGGACGCCGACGCCGACGCCGATCAGCTCCTCCGGCTGGCGGCCGGAGGCGATGTAGAGCTCGCTCGCCGCCTCCAGTGCCCAGTCGAGCACGCGCAGGGGGCCCTCGGCGATGTCGAGCCTGCGCGACTCGCTCGCCGTGATGTTGCCGGCCAGGTCGGCCAGCGCGACGACGCCGTGGGTCGCGCCGAGGTCGATCGCGACGATCACTCGCGAATCGGGGTTGAACCGGATGCGCGCGGGAGGGCGGCCGCCGGAGGAGACGTCGTCGCCCGCGGGGATGACGAGTCCGGCCCCGGTGAGGATGTCGATGCGCGCAGCGATGGTGGAGCGCGCCAGGCCGGTCAGTTCGGCGAGCTGCGCGCGGGTGCGCGGGACGCCGTCGCGCAGGATCGCCAGCAGCTCCGCGGCGTCTGCGGCGACGAGCACCGAGTCTCGCGCGCTGTCGGTCATAGCGACATTGAACCACAGTGTCGGCCTTCGGCCCAAAGTTATGCACGCAATGGTCGACTTTTGTTTGACATCCGGCAGAAGTCCGGATTGAATGGAGCAAGGCCGACCGGCCGACCCCCATGAACGAACTCGACGAGGAGAACAGTGTCGACGTCAAAAGTCTCCGTGCAGCTGTACACGGTCCGTGAGCTCCTGACGGAGGACACGGCCGGAACCCTGAAGCGGATCGCCGAGATCGGATTCACGCAGGTCGAGCCGTTCGCGTTCCTCAGCTTCGGCGACGCCCTCCGCCAGGGCCTCTCGGAGGCCGGTCTCTCGGCCCCCACCACTCACCAGGGCTTCATCGGCGGCGATCTCGACGAGGTGTTCGGCGCCGCGAAGGAGCTGGGCATCGAGACGGTCATCGACCCGTTCGTGGCCCCGGATAAGTGGCAGAGCGCCGCCGGCGTCGCGCAGACCGCCGAGCAGCTCAACGCAGCGGCCGAGGTCGCCGCGCGCCACGGCATCCGCGTCGGGTACCACAACCACGACCACGAGATCTCCAGCACGATCGAGGGCGTCACCGCGCTCGAGTTCTTCGCAGGCAAGCTGGCGCCGGAGGTCGTGCTCGAGGTCGACACGTACTGGGTGGCCGTCGGGGGCGTCGACCCGGTCGCGTACCTCCCGAAGCTGGGCGACCGCGTCGTCGCGCTGCACATCAAGGACGGCCCCGGCACCCACGAGACCAAGGACCAAGTGGCGGTGGGTCAGGGCTCGCTCCCGGTCGAGCAGATCATCGCGGCCGCGCCGGACGCCCTGCGCGTCATCGAGCTCGACGACTCGCGCGGCGACCGGTTCCAGGCCGTCGCCGACAGCTTCGCCTTCCTCAACTCCAAGGGCCTCGCATGACCGCCGGCCGCGTGGGCGTCGGCGTCATCGGGGCCGGAGTGATCAGCAACCAGTACCTCGAGAACCTCACCTCGTTCCCCGACCTCGATGTGCGCTTCGTCGCCGACATCGACCTCGAGCGGGCCAAGGCGCAGGCCGAGAAGTACGGCGTTGCGGGCTCCGGAACGGTGGAGGAGCTGCTCGCCGACGACGCGATCGAGATCGTCGTCAACCTGACCATCCCGAAGGTGCACGTCGAGGTGGCGCTGCAGGTGCTCGCCGCGGGCAAGAACGTGTGGAGCGAGAAGCCGTTCGCCCTCGACCGGGCCAGCGGCACGGAGCTGCTCGAGGCGGCGCACGCCAAGGGTCTCCGCGTCGCGACCGCGCCGGACACCTTCCTCGGCGCGGGCATCCAGTCGGCGCGCCGGCTGATCGAGAACGGCGACATCGGCGTTCCGCTCACCGCGCTGACGCTCATGCAGAGCCCGGGGCCGGAGTCGTGGCACCCCAACCCCGACTTCCTGTTCCAGGAGGGCGCCGGCCCGCTGTTCGACATCGGCCCGTACTACCTGACCGCCCTGGTGCAGCTCTTCGGCCCGGTCGCCCGCGTGAGCGCGAGCGCCTCGAAAGCGCGCGAGACCCGCATCATCGGCTCGGGGCCGCGCGCCGGCGAGGAGTTCGCCGTGACGGTGCCGACCCACGTGAGCGCCCTGTACGAGTTCGAGAGCGGCCAGACGGCGCAGGCGGTGTTCAGCTTCGACTCGAAGCTCGGCCGCACGCAGTTCGAGGTCGCGGGCGCCGACGGCACGCTCGTCGTGCCCGACCCGAACACCTTCGAGGGCGAGCTGCTCGTCCACGGCGGCGACGGGATCGAGACGCTCCCGTCGACCGGGACCTCGGCCGGCCGCGGCATCGGCGTCGTCGAGCTCGCACGCGCGATCCGTGCCGGTGTGCCCGAGCGCGCCTCCGGCGAGCAGGCCTACCACGTGCTCGACATCATGGTCTCGACCATCGAGGCGGGCGAGTCCCGCACGCCGGTCGACGTGCAGAGCACGGTCCAGGTCGCCCCGGCGCTGCCGGAGGACTGGGATCCGCGCGCGGAGACCCTGGCGTAGGCGGCCGCGATGACGGACGGCAGTGACCGGAGCCCGGCCGCGCAGGGCGCGGCGCAGACCGGCGGCCTGACCCGCCGCGACGAGAGCGCCGCGGGCGCACGCCTGCGCGTCGCGATCGTCGGCGGCGGCTTCATGGCCGAGGTGCACTCGCGGGCGATCCGCGCAGCGAGGGCCGAGCTCGCGGGCATCGTCTCGTCGACGCCCGAACGCTCGGTCGCCGCGGCGGATCGCCTCGGCGCGGCGCGGGCCTACACGTCGCTCGACGAGCTGCTCGCCGACGACCAGGTCGACGTCGTCCACGTCACGACGCCCAACGCGCTGCACGCCGATCAGGCGGCCGCGGTGCTGGGCGCGGGCAAGGACGTCGTCTGCGAGAAGCCGCTCGCGACGACCGTGGCCGACGCCGAGCGGCTCGTCGCCGCGGCGGAGGGCCGCACCGCGACGGTCCCGTTCGTGTACCGGTTCCATCCTCTGGTCCGCGAGGCCCGCTCCCGGTTCGCCTCCGGGCAGGCCGGCCGCGTGCTCAGCATCAACGCCTCGTACCTGCAGGACTGGCTGCTCGGCTCCGACGACGACAACTGGCGCGTCGACTCCGCCCAGGGCGGCCGTTCGCGTGCTTTCGCCGACATCGGCTCGCACCTGGTCGACCTGGTGGAGTTCGTCAGCGGCGACCGCGTGAGTCGCGTCTCCGCCACCAAGCGGACCGTGTTCGCGGAGCGCGCGGCGCACTCCGGCATCACGACGGAGGACGCGGTCGCAGTGGTCGTCGAGACCTGTGCCGGCGCGCTCGGCACCCTGCTGGTGTCGCAGGTCGCCCCCGGGCGGAAGAACCGGCTGTGGCTCGAGATCGCGGGCAGCTCCGAGAGCGTCGCGTTCGACCAGGAACAGCCCGAGACGCTGTGGGTCGGGCGCAGGAAGGGCAGCCTCGTCATCCCGCGCGATGCCGATCAGCTCAGCGAGGACGCCGCACGGCTCTGCGTCGTGCCGTCGGGTCACCCGCAGGGCTACCAGGACGCGTTCAACGCGTTCGTCGCCGACACCTACGCGGCGGTCGCGGGCGAGACGCCCGACGGCCTCCCGCGCTTCACCGACGGCCTGCGGGCCGTGCGGGTCACGGACGCGGTGATCGACTCGGCCGAGTCGGGCACCTGGATCGAGATGGGAACGAACGAATGACTGACGTCGCCGCCGAGTCGGGTCGCACGCACCCGGTCACCCTCTTCACCGGCCAGTGGGCCGACCTCACGCTGGAGGAGGTGGCGAAGTACGCGAGCGAGTGGGGCTACGACGGTCTTGAGATCGCGTGCTCCGGCGAGCACCTCGACGTCTGGCGCGCTGCCGAGGACGACGCCTACCTGCAGGGCCGCCTCGACATCCTCGACCGCTACGGCCTCAAGGTCTGGGCGATCTCCAACCACCTGAAGGGGCAGGCGGTCTGCGACGACCCCATCGACTTCCGTCACCAGGCGATCGTCGGCTCGAAGGTCTGGGGCGACGGCGACCCGGAGGGCGTGCGGCAGCGCGCGGCCGAGGAGCTCAAGCTCACGGCGAAGGTCGCCCGCAGTCTCGGCGTCGACACGGTCGTCGGCTTCACCGGCTCCAGCATCTGGCCGTACGTCGCACAGTTCCCGCCGGTGCCGGCCGAGGTCTTCGAGCGCGGCTACCAGGACTTCGCCGACCGGTGGAACCCGATCCTCGACGTCTTCGACGGCGAGGGCGTGCGGTTCGCGCACGAGGTGCACCCGTCGGAGATCGCGTACGACTACTGGACCAGCGTCCGCACCCTGGAGGCGATCGACCACCGCGAGGCGTTCGGCTTCAACTGGGACCCGTCGCACATGATGTGGCAGGACATCGACCCGGTCGGTTTCATCGTCGACTTCCAGGACCGCATCTACCACGTGGACTGCAAGGACACGCGCCTGCGCCCGAAGAACGGCCGCGCCGGCGTGCTCGGCTCGCACCTGCCGTGGGGCGACCCGCGCCGCGGGTGGGACTTCGTCTCCACCGGCCACGGCGACGTGCCGTGGGAGGACGCCTTCCGCGCGCTCGAGTCCATCGGCTACACCGGTCCGATCTCGATCGAGTGGGAGGACGCCGGGATGGACCGCCTGCACGGCGCGAAGGAGGCCGTCGGCTACATCCGTTCGCTGCTCTGGAAGCAGCCGACCGCATCCTTCGACGCCGCCTTCAGCAACCAGGACTGAGCGCGACTGCGGCGTTTCGGAACGACAGCGCCTGCGCGAGCAGCCGCCGTCGTTCCGAAACGCCGCAGTCACGCCATGTCAAGCACCCTCGCGCCGACGCGAGCGCCGGTCGAGCACCCAGGCGCGGATGCCCGCGACGATCGACGCGGCGATGACGACCCCGGCGACGATGTAGGCGACGGGCCGCACACTCGGGTTGACCGCGGCGAAGTAGCCGATGACCGTGATGAGCACGCCCCAGCTGAGGGCGCCGACGATGTTCGCGGTGAGGAAGCGCCAGTAGCGCATGGCGCTGATCCCGGCGATCGGCGGGATGAACACGCGGCCCCACGGGATGTAGCGGCTGATGACGACGGACCACCAGCCGAACAGCTCGTAGAACCGTTCGGCCCGGCGCACGCCCGCCTGCACCCAGCGGCCGCCGCGGCGGGTGAGGTACGGACGCCCGAACCGTCGCCCGAGCCAGAACCCGACCTGATCGCCGAGCACCGCCGCGATGCCGACGCCGATCGCGAGCACCCAGATGGAGAGCTCGGGATGCGTCCCCGTCAGAAGCCCCGCGGCGAACAGCAGCGAGTCGCCGGTGATGAACGGGATGAACACCCCGACGAAGAGCGCGGTGCCGGCGAAGACCAGCCCCCAGACCGCGAGGTAGAACAGCAGCGGCCCGACGTCGCCGAGGACGTTCGCGAGGTCGTGGGCCATGCTTCGAGCGTATGGCACGCGGCCGCCTCCGTCGGAGATTCGGTCGTCTGGTCGGCGGATCTCCGACGTAAGGCGGCCAGGAAGGAGATTCGGCCGTTCGATCGCTCAGTTCTGCGGCGGAGGCGACCTCAGAACCGCACGTCGGCCGCGTCCACGACCTCCGCCGTGCGTCCGGGCGCCCGGTGGTTCGACCAGTAGAGGTTGGTGTGCGCGATGACGAGGTCGGGAGTCGGTGCACCCCAGTCCGAGAGGTCCTCCGTGGTGTGCGCGTCGCCGACCAGGGTGACGTCGTAGCCGCGCACGAGACCGCCGTGGATGGTCGAACGGATGCACTCGTCCGTCTGCGACCCGGTGACCACGATGCGCCCGGTGCCCACCGCCGCGAGCACATCCTCCAGCGTCGTCTCCTCGAACGCGTCGGCGTAGTGCTTCGGGACGAGCGGCTCGGCGTCGTCCCGGCTGAGCTCGGGAACGTACTCCCACTCCTCCGAGCCCTCTGCCAGCTGCTCGTCGGAGTGCTGGATCCACACGACAGGCACGCCCTCGGCGCGTGCCCGCTCGACGAGGCCGCCGATGCGTTCGACCACGTCGTCGCGCCGGTGGGCGCCCCCGATCACCCCGTTCTGCACGTCGATCACCAGCAGAGCCGTCCCGGTCCGTCCTTGGAGAGTCGTCACGACCGGGATGCTACCCCCGCAGGCACCCCGCTGTCTGCGGTCGGCGCTAGGCTCGCCGGGTGACGAGCATCCCGGACGCCATCAAAGGCGAGGACTGGTACGGCCGCGATCTCGACGGCGTCGAGTACACCGGGGTGGTGTTCGACGACGTCGACATGACAGAGCTACGGAGCTCGGGGGCGACGTTCACCGAGTGCGTCTTCCGCAAGGTCCGGTTCAACGTCAGCGAGCACACCGACTCCGCCTTCGTGAACTGCCGGTTCGAGTCGTGCAACTTCTTCGACTCCACCTTCCGGCGGTGCAAGCTCACGGGCAGCACGTTCCAGGCCTGCGAGTTCGCGCTGTTGAAGGTGGAGGGCGGCAACTGGTCGTTCACCGGCCTGTCCCGGGCGGAGCTGCGCGGCGCGACATTCACGGGCGTGCGGTTCCGGGAAGCCGACCTGTCGCAGGTGCGCGCACAGGAGGCGACCTTCGAGGGCTGCGACCTGAGCGCAGTGGCGCTCGACCGCGCCGATCTGAGTGCGGCCACGATCGCCGGGAGCGACCTGACCGGCGTCGACCTCTCCGACGTGACGCTGCGGGGGACCGTCATCGACGAGCGCCAGGCCGTGGTGCTGGCCGAGGCGCTCGGGATGGTCGTGGTGCCGGTCCGGTGAGCGGGCGGGTGTCTCCGGCGGTCGTCTATCCGTACGAGTCCCAGTGGGGCGACATCGCCTGCAACCGGCCGCTCATCGAGGAGGGAGCCGACCCGTCCCGGTTCTTCGACTGGTCCACCGACGGGTATCCCTCGGTGGAGGAGTACCTCTTCTGGTCGCACCACGTCTGCGGTCTGGCCTCGCTGCGCTCGGTGCTCCGCGCCTGGTCTCCGGAGCACGGACGGATCGCCATGTTCGAGCTGGTCCGCCGGGCGCAACTGCACGGCGCCCTGACCCGCGACGGCGATGCGGTCGGCGGCCTGTTCTACCGGCCGTTCGTGGAGTGGATCGGCGAGGACTTCGGGATCGAGGGCACGGTCCACCCGCTCGTGGAGGCCGAGGGCCTGCTCGAGCACGTCCGCTCCGGCGGCGTCGCGCTGGCCTCCGTCTCGCCGGAGATCCGCTACCCCGAGCGGCCGAACGCCCGTCGCGGCGGCCACCTCGTGCTCGTGCACCGCTTCGACGGAGACCGCATCATGCTGCACAACCCGTCGGGCGTGCCGGGCACCGCGGAGAACGCCGAGCTCGATCTCCCGACGTTCGAGCGGTTCTTCGCGCACCGCGGCGTCACGCTCACGCCTCCGGCCTGACGCACTGACGGCGCCCGCGCCCGGTGTCGCGGGGGCGGGCGCCGTCAGCGCGGGCGGGTCGGAAGGTCAGGCGACCTCGCTGACCTGCCCGTGCTTGATGTGCAGCCGGCGCTGGGCGCGGCGGGCCACGGCGGTGTCGTGGGTGACGATGACGACGGTGAGGCCGCGGTCGCGCCACAGGCCTTCCAGCAGGTCCATGATCTCGTCGCGGGTCTCCTCATCGAGGTTGCCGGTGGGCTCGTCGGCCAGCAGCACCTCCGGGTCCTTCACCAGTGCCCTGGCGATGGCCACGCGCTGCTGCTGGCCGCCGGAGAGCTCGGACGGCAGATGGTTGCCGCGGTCGGCGAGACCGACGGAGGCGAGAGCCTCCGCGGCACGGCGCTTCCGCTCGGCGGCGCTGACGTGCAGGGGAGCGAGGGCGGTCTCGACGTTCTCCTGGGCGGTGAGCGTCGGAATGAGGTTGAAGCCCTGGAAGACGAAGCCGATCTCCTTCGCGCGGATCTTCGCGAGCCGCGAGTCCCGCTGCTTCGACAGGCTGTCCGCGCCCAGCTCGACGGAGCCGGACGTCGGCCGGTCGAGCGCGCCCAGCATCTGCAGCAGCGTCGACTTGCCGCCGCCGGTGGGGCCCTGGATGGCGACCAGCTGGCCGTCCGGGATCTTGAGGCTCACGTCGTTGAGCGCGACGACCTGGCGCTTCGACTGGCTGTACTTCTTGGTCACATCGGTGAGGGTGTACACGGTTGACTCCTTGGGTTCGGGATGCGCGGGGGAGGCTCAGGCGACCGAGCGGAGGGCGGCGGCCGGACGCAGGCGGGAAGCCCGCCAGCCGCCGATCGCACCGGCGAGCAGGCCGCCGAGCACCGCGAGAGCGACCGCCCCGACGATGATCCAGAGCGTCACGGGGGCGTGCAGCGCGATGTTCGCGGAGGTGGTGGCCGCCTCACGGGCGGCGCCGAACGCCCCGCCGCCGGCGAAGCCTCCGGCGCCCGGGGCGTTCGTCGCGGTGCCGGACGCGCCGGCACCTCCCCCGAACCGACCGGCGGCGTTCGTGCCGAAGCCGTGGCTGATGCTGCCGGTCAGGGTCGGCGCGACCAGGTTGACGACGAGCACCCCGAGGAGCCCGACGGCGACGCCGATCACGCCGCCGATGACGCCCTGCACCACCGACTCGCCGGCCACCTGCCCGACGATGCGGCCGTTGGACCAGCCGATCGCCTTGAGCGTGCCGAACTCGCGGGTGCGCCGGGTGACACCGGAGATGGTGAACAGGATGGCGATCAGGAACGCCGCCGCCAGCACGATGACCGACAGCCAGGTGCCGAGGTTCCCGATCAGCTCGCCGGCGCTGCCGAGCGAGCCGGAGACGGTGGACGCGAGGTCGGCCTGGGTGCTGACCGTCGCACCGGAGACGGCCTTCGTCAGGTCCGTCTTGAGCTGGTCGATGTCGCCGGACGACGCGGCCTTGACGTAGACGGAGGAGATCTTGCCGGTCTCGCCGGACAGGGTCTGCGCGACGTCCAGCGGGATGTACGCGTTCGCAGCGGTGGTCGAGTCGGAGCCGGTCGCCGCGACGATGCCGATCACCGAGAACGAGGTCCCGCCGATGGTGACCGTGTCGCCGACCGCCTTGCTCGCGGTCTTCGCGTAGCTCGCGTCCAGCACCACGACGTCCTTGCCCGTGTCGGCCGCGGTGAAGCTGCGGCCACCCGTGAGCGTCACGGAGGCGAGCGGACCGACAGACTTGCCCGCCGGGTCGAGGCCGAGCACCGAGAACGAGTCGACCGTGAACGAGCTCCCGCCCGCGCCGTCGGAGCCGCCGGTCGGCGGGGCGGTCGGGGAGGCGGCCTGGCCGTTCTGGCGCTCCTGCCGGAGCTGCTGGAAGTTCGGCAGCGTGCCGCTGAAGCTGGTGTTCGTCAGCGACAGCACCGCGGCCGCGGCCGACACGTTCTGCACCTTCTGGACGGTGGAGAGCGTGGACGCGTCCATCGTCGTCGAGCCGCGGGTGGCCTCCAGCCGCGACGTGTTCACCTGGCGCGCCGTCCCCGTGTCGGTGCCGGCGTTCGCGCCGAAGTCGAAGCGCGGTCCGCCGCCGGCCCCCTGCAGCGCGTTCGCGCCCTGAGCGGTCGCCGGCTGGCTGACCGTGATGTCCGTCCCGACGCCGTAGACGGACTGCAGGACGCTCTCCTGCGCCTGCTTCACGCCCGCCGAGACGGCGTTGACGATGATGACGAGGGCGATCGCGAGCGCCATGCCGATGGCGATGATGATCGTCTGCTTGCGGCGGTTGAACAGCTCGCGGCGCAGGTAGGTGCCGAACATTGGCTTCCAAACTGTGGGGGCGGATGTGGTTCTTGCGCGAGGTTAAGGACCGCCGTTTTCGGGGCGCTATGGCGAAGCTATGCATTCGCCGTGTGCGCCGATGTCACACATCCCGGGGCTGCGGTGTCTCACGGTCGACAGCGTTCGTCGACGGAAGGGGACCCCCATGAAGCAGCAGACCCGCGTGGTCGTGATCGGCGGCGGCTACGCCGGAGTGACGGCGGCCAACCGGCTGACCTCCGACGACACCGTGAGCGTGACCCTGGTGAACGCGCGCGACGTCTTCGTGGAGCGCATCCGGCTGCACCAGCTGGTCGCCGGCACCGACGACGCGGTCGTCGACTTCGGCCGGGTGCTCGCTCCCGCCGTCGGTCTGCGGGTGGACGCGGTGCAGCGCATCGACGCGGCGGACCGCCGGGTGCTGCTCGCGTCCGGTGCTGCGCTCTCCTACGACTACCTCATCTATGCGGCGGGGAGCGGACGCGCCCTCGCCGATGTCCCCGGCGGCGGGTCCGCCCATGCGATCGCCGACCTGCGCGACGCGGGGGCGCTGCGCGACGCGCTCGCGGCGGCCGGGCCGCAGGCTCCTGTGGTCGTGGCGGGCGGAGGCCCGGCCGGGATCGAACTGGCGGCCGAGCTCGCGGAGCGGGGCCGCCCGGTGGTGCTGGCCTGCGGCGGTCCGCTCGGGCCGACGCTGCACGAGCGGACGCGCCGCGGCGTCGCCCGGCGGCTCGCCGCGCTCGGGGTGGAGGTGCTGGACGGCCCGGGCTCGCGGGTCGCCGCGGTGACCGTCGACGGTGCGGCGCTCGCCGACGGCCGGACGATCGGCGGGATCGTGGTGTGGACGGCCGGCTTCCTCGTCCCGGAGCTGGCGCGCGCGAGCGGCCTCAGCACGGACGCGCACGGTCGCCTGCTCACCGACGAGACGCTGACCAGCGTCGACGACGAGCGCATCCTCGCGGCCGGCGATGCGGCGTCCCCGTCGGGCGTCCCGCTGCGGATGAGCTGCCAGGCAGCCGGTCCGCTGGGCGGTCACGCGGCAGACACGGTGCTCCGCCGCATCCACGGCGAGCAGCCGCAGCCGTTCGCCATGGGCTTCGTCGGCCTCTGCCTGAGCCTGGGCCGGCGGCACGGCGTGTTCCAGTTCGAGCACAGGGACGACCGCCCGACCGGCGCCCGCATCTCCGGGCGCGCGGGCGCGTCCGTCAAGGAGCTCGTCTGCTGGGGCACCGTCCAGCAGCTCGTGCTGGAGGCGCGCCACCCCGGAGCGACCCGGCTCCCGGCGGCCTTCGGCGACCGGGGCCGTGCCCGTATGCTCGCTAGCAGCGGCGCCGCGGTGCGGACGACGGCGCCGGCGAGCGGGGGAGCGGCGAGGCCATGAGCGGTGACGGGACGGATTCGGCGACCGCGGAGTTCGTCGCGCATCGCAATCTGCTGTTCACGGTGGCGTACGAGATGCTCGGCTCGGCGGCCGACGCGGAGGACGTGCTCCAGGAGACCTGGCTGCGGTGGGTGAAGGTGGATGGGGACGAGGTGCGGGAGCCGCGCGCCTACCTGGTCCGGATCGCCACCCGCCTGGCGCTGAACCGCCTGCGCAGCGCGCAGCACCGCCGTGAGTCGTACGTCGGCCCCTGGCTGCCCGAGCCGCTGCTGACGACTCCGGACGTCGCGGAGGACGTGGAGCTGGCCGAGAGCGTCTCGATGGCGCTCATGGTGGTGCTGGAGACGCTCGGCCCGACCGAGCGGGCCGTCTTCGTGCTGCACGACGTGTTCGGTTTCGAGTTCGCGGAGATCGCGGCGACCCTGGACAAGACACCGGCCGCGGTGCGGCAGATCGCCCACCGGGCGCGCGCCCACGTCGAGGCGCGCCGTCCGCGGGTGTCCGTCTCGGCGGAGGAGGCGCGCGCCGTGCTCGACGCCTTCCGCCGCGCGGTCGAGACCGGCGACACCCAGGCGATGCTGGCGGTGCTGGCCCCCGATGTCGTGCTCATCAGCGACGGCGGCGGCGTGAAGCAGGCGGCGCTCCGCCCGATCGCGGGCGCCGACAAGATCACCCGCTTCATCGCCGGTGGGCTGCGCAAGACCGGCGCCGTGCTGACGAGCGAGCCGACGGTGCTCAACGGGAACCCGGCCCTCGCGCTCTACGTCGACGGGGAGTTCGACGGCGTGCTGGCGGCGCGCGTCCAGGACGGCCTCATCACCGGCATGTACATCGTGCGGAACCCGAACAAGCTGACGCGCGTGACGGAGGAGACGCCGCTGGCGCTGCGCTGAGCCCTGAGGCGGACGCCGCGCTCAGAGAGTTCATAGCTTCCGCAAAGTCACCATCCATTCCGCTCCTCATAATGAGAAAGGTGACCATCAACGCCCGCGCCGCCTCCAGCGCCTCCAGCCAGCCCCGTACCCTCCTGCGCCGGGCGGACGGGGGTGCGATCCGCGTGCTCGTCGTCGACGACGAGGCCACGCTGACGGATCTGCTCGCGATGGCGCTCCACTACGAGGACTGGGACGTCAAGACGGCGTCGACGGGCCAGCAGGCGCTGCAACTGTCGCGCGAGTTCAAGCCGGATGTCGTGGTGCTCGACATCATGCTGCCCGACATCGACGGCCTCCAGGTGCTCTCCCGGATGCGGGCGGACGGCAACGAGGCGCCTGTGCTGTTCCTCACTGCGAAGGACTCGCTCGACGACCGCATCGCCGGGCTCACGGCCGGCGGCGACGACTACGTGACGAAGCCGTTCAGCCTGGAGGAGCTGGTCGCCCGGCTGCGCGGGCTGCTCCGCCGCTCTCGTGCGGCGGTCGCCGACCACGACGACCCCGTGCTCATCGTCGGCGACCTCGTGCTCGACGAGGACAGCTACGAGGTGCACCGCGACGGCGAACTCATCCAGCTGACCGCGACAGAGTTCGAGCTGCTGCGCTTCCTGATGCGCAACCCGCGCCGCGTGCTCAGCAAGGCGCAGATCCTCGACCGCGTCTGGAGCTACGACTTCGGCGGCTCCTCGAGCGTCGTCGAGCTCTACATCTCCTACCTGCGCAAGAAGATCGACGCCGGCCGCGCCCCGATGATCCACACCGTGCGCGGCGCCGGCTACATGGTCAAGGCCGCGCAATGACCACCGCCCGCACGGCGGGCGCCCCAGCTCCGGCGGGCCGCGGCAAGCTCCCGCGCATCCGTCCCTTCCGCTCGTGGACGCTGCGCAGCCGTGTCGTGCTCGTCGTCGTCGCGATGTTGGCCGTCCTCGGCGCGGTCATCGGCACGATCAGCGTCTTCGCCCTGCAGAACTACCTGATGCAGCGGCTGGATGCCCAGCTGACGTCCGCGCTCGTGCGTGGTCAGCACGCGGCGGACCGGATCTACGGTGATCAGCCGACCGGTCCGGACGTCATCGGCATCGTGCAGACACCCGGACAGCAGACGGGCACCTTCGGCGTCATTCGCAGCGGGGACATGCTGTTGTATCCGGTGATCCTCTCTGAGCGGCCGCAGAACGGCACGCCCGATCAGCCTGTCGCGCCACAGCGTGTCACCATCGGGACGACAGCGCTCCTGACGCTCCCGGCCGACGGACATCCGCGGACGATCAAGCTCGGGCCGTCGCTCGGTGACTATCGGGTGGCCGCCGTCGAGCTGTCCAACGGCGACAGCGTCATCATCGGCCTCCCGCTCAGCGACGTGAACGCCACCGTCGCCCGTCTCACCCTCGTCATCGTGCTGGTCACCCTCGCCGGACTGGTGTTCGCCTTCCTGCTCGCGAGCGTGGTGGTCCGGCTGGCGATGCGTCCGCTGGAGCGGGTCGCCGGCACGGCGGAGCAGGTCTCCAAGCTGCCGCTCGACCACGGCGATGTCGCGCTGTCGGTGCGGGTGCCGGAGGAGGACACCGACGAGCACACCGAGGTGGGCAAGGTGGGCTCCGCCCTGAACCGCATGCTCGGCCACGTCGCCTCCGCGCTGACCGCCCGGCAGGCCAGCGAGCAGAAGGTACGGCGGTTCGTCGCCGACGCCAGCCACGAGCTGCGGACGCCGCTCGCGTCGATCCGCGGCTACGCGGAGCTGACCCGGCGCGCGCCGCACGAGCTCCCTCCCGACGTGACCCGGTCGCTCGGCCGGATCGAGTCCGAGGCGACGCGCATGACCTCGCTGGTCGAGGACCTCCTGCTGCTCGCCCGTCTCGACGAGGGCCGGGAGCTCGACCGCGACCCCGTCGACCTCACGCTTCTGCTGGTCGACGCGCTCAGCGACGCGCACGCGGCGGGACCCGACCACGAATGGGTGCTGGACCTGCCGGAGGAGCCGGTCGAGGTGGTCGGGGACGCTCCGCGGCTGCACCAGGTGCTGATGAACCTGCTGGCCAACGCGCGCGTCCACACCCCCGAGGGCACGAAGGTCACTGCCGGACTGCGAGTGGATGCGGACGCCGGCCGCGCGATCGTCACCGTCGCCGACGACGGCCCCGGCATCCCGGAGGACCTGCAGGCCACCCTGTTCGAGCGCTTCGCCCGCGGCGACAGCTCCCGCAACCGCGCCACCGGCTCCACGGGGCTCGGGCTCGCGATCGTGCAGGCCGTCGTGCAGGCGCACGGCGGGGAGGTCACGGTGCGCAGCGTCCCGGGCGACACCGTGTTCACGGTGGCGCTGCCCCTGGCGCCGTCGAGCGACTGAGTACGCGGGCCGCGGGCGTCACCGCGTCATGAAGCCGGCTTCGATCGCGTCTCTCACTTGAGGGGCGCGATCGCGCACCCCGTTCGCCGAGATCGATGGGACGGTAGGGATGGGCACCGGCAGGGGAGCGACGGGTCCGAGCAGGAACGACCGCCGGCAGCAGGCCCGCGAGACCGCCCGGAGGGTCCGCGAGGAGGCGGCCAGGAAGGCCAGGCGACGCAAGATCGTCGTCCAGGGTTCCGTGATCCTCGGCATCGTGTCGGCGCTGGCGATCGTCGGTGCGGTGGTGTTCGGGAGCGGACCAGCCGCCGTCGCCGAGGCGGTGAACCCGAAGAACATGCCGAGCGGCGGCGTGCGCTACGACGGATCGATGACCGTGACGCCGGCGGCGGCCCTCACGAAGGGCGCAGAGCCGAAGCCCACCACGGTAGCCCTCGACGGCAAGACCGCTCACGTCCAGATCTGGGTCGACTATCAGTGCCCCGGCTGCAAAGCCTTCGAGGCCCAGAACGCGGAGCAGATCGAGAAGTGGCTCACCGACGGAACGGCGACCCTGGAGCTGCACCCGGTTGCGATCCGCGACATCCCGACGAACAACGAGTACTCCACGCGCTCGGCCGCAGCCGCGAGCTGCGTCGCAAGCTCTCGGCCGGAGAAATTCTGGGATGTCAACGCCGCCCTGTTCGCCGATCAGCCGGACGAGGCGAACGACGACGGGCTCACCAACGACGAGATCCTCAAGGTCTTCGCGGGCGCCGGGGTCTCCTCGAAGGCGATCACCACCTGCGTCAACGAGCAGACGCATGCCGATTTCGTCACGAACGCGACGCTCGCCGCGACGTCCCATCCGCAGCTGAAGGACCCGATCCGCGGTGGCTTCACCACCCCGGCCGTCTTCGTCAACGGGGAGAGGTACCGAGGGGCGATCAGCGATCCCGAGCAGTTCGCGAGGTTCGTCGAGACCATGGTCCGGGACGCCGGCAGCGGCAAGGACCTCACGTTCCCTTCGGCCCGCTGAAAGCACCGCCCGGCCCGAACACCAGCCGGGCGAAGCGCTCGGCGATGAGGGCCTGCACGTCGTCACCCGGGTGGAGGTTGTCGGGGAGCGGCATCCGCGCGGCGTCGTCCGCGTCGTACAGCGTCAGGCCGTCGAGGTGGTGGAGGTTCTGGTCCTCGCCGGAGCGGAGGGCGACGAGGGCCGCGATCTCCTCGCGGATGACACCCAGGCTCAGCTTCCCCTGCTCCAGCTCCTCCTCCCGTCCGGCCGTGATCGTCCACGGGTCCGTGCGGGCCGGATCCTGGATGGTCGGGCCCGGGAGGTGCTCAACCGGCTCGCAGAAGATCGGGGAGACGACGAGCAGCGGCGTCCCGGGATGCCCGTCGCGGATCGTGTCGAGAAACCCGTGCAGCGCGCTCCGGAAGATGCGGCGCCGCATGAGATCGCCGTTGACGACGTTGATGCCGACCTTGACGCTGATGACGTCTGCGGGGGTGTCGCGCATCGTCCTGGCGGTCAGCTGGTCGAGCAGTGCGTTGCCGGAGAACGCTGCGCTGGTCAGCTCGGCCCCGACCGCGCGGGCGGCGGCGACCGGCCAGGTCCGGGAGGTGCGGGTCGCGATGTAGCCGTGGCTGATCGAGCTGCCGTGGTGCAGCCAGCGGAGGCCCGACGGCGAGCGGGGGGCCTCGACCGGAGCGTCCGCGCGCAACGAGACGAGCTCCACCTCGTCGGTGTAGGGGAGCCACAGCTCCACGTCCTTCATCGAGCCGCCGAGCCCCTCGAACCGGAGGGTGTCCGTCGCTCCCGCAACGCGGTAGGCATCCGGGCGCTCGAAGGCGAACACGAAACGCGAGCCGGCGGACGACTCCCTGGTCTGCACCAGGCGGCCGTCGACCACGAGCTCGTACGCGGCCGCGGGGAGCGGAACCTGCTCGTCCGGGACCATCTTCGTGGCGTGCACCGTCAGCTCCAGCACGTCGGCCGGCGTCCGGAACGCGAGGCGCACCCCCGCGCATTGCGATACCGACGCGAGCATGAAGTCGTCCGGGATGCGCGACCACTGATCCGACCGCACGCGGCGGGGGAGCACACCGAGGGCTCCACGCACGACCTCCACGGCGCCGCGCAGCTCCACCGGGCTGCCGAGCACCGGGTCCAGCGGCACCTCGATCGGTGCGGTCACTCCTCGTCCACCCGGCCGTCGGCATGGATGCGGTAGCGCCGGCCGCCCGCAGCGTAACCGGCGAGGGTGGCGTCGGGGTCCAGCCGGTGGGCGACGGAGACCGCGGAGACGCTTCCGTCGACCGCGGACCGGACGCCGAACACCGACTCGAGCACGAGGGCGATCCACGCCCCCGCGGACGAGCACGCCCAGTCGTTGATGTACGGCAGCTGCGGAGGGGCCTTGCGTGCCCCTCCCGCGATGCCGGGAAGCGCCTCCTCGACGAAGTGGGCCTGACCGGGAGGACCCTGGTTCGCCGTGCGGGCGAGCCCGCCCAGCCAGGGCAGTGCGACCTCGGCGGCGCCGAGCGCGATGAGCGAGCGAGCGGCATCCGCGGGCCAGGCGGGGTAGGCGCCGTTCCACTGGTGGTCGGGGCGCACGCTGAAGCTCGCGTCCGGGTCCCAGGGGGAGAGGGCGCGCATCCAGTTGTCCGTCTGCAGGTCGTGCCTGAAGAAGGCGACCATCTCGTCGCGGACCCGGGGCTCCAGGTCGTCGGCGATGGTGGTGCCGACCACGTTGAAGTCGTAGCAGTGGCGGACCGGGATGCGGGTGCCGTCCGGCTGGCCCGCAGCGAAGTGGCCGGTCCCGTCCAGGTACAGCGCACGCACGTGGGGGAGCAGCGCTTCCGCCTCGTCGCGCAGCCCGGCCGCGCGCTCGCGGTCGCCGGCGCGGTCGAGGAGATCGGCGGCGGTGCGGAGGTTCCAGACGTTGGCCGCGTTCAGGCTCGCCACCTCGTGCGTGTACGAGCTGACGCACTCCAGCAGGTTGTCGATCTCGCCGTAGTCGGCGAGCCGGCCGCCGACCCGCAGCCCGCGGTACGCCTGCGCCCACTCGACGACGTGCTCCAGGACGGTCCGCTCGGCGCCTGCCGCGCCGACGCGCTCCGCGAGGAAGCCGTCGTCGCCGGTGATGCGCACATAGTCGGCCACCAGGCGCGTCATCGCGTAGTCGTTGACCGAGTACCAGCGGCCGACCGGGCCGCCGGTGAGCGCCGACGTGCCGAAGTGCGTGTGGATGTCGCTCCCGATCCAGTGCAGCAGCTGGGCGCGCATCTCGTCCGGGTCGAGGAGGGCGTGCGCCACGGAGCTGAGGGAGTAGTCCCAGATGAACGTGGTGGTCGCCCAGTAGTTCGGCATCAGGGTGTCGTAGGTCCGCGGACGGACGCCGGTCTCGTAGTCGCGGCGGAAGTACAGCATCCCGAGCACGCCCCACCAGTAGAGCGTCCGCAGCTCGTCCGAGTTGGTGTCGAGCTCCGGCAGCCGGCCGGAGTACTCGCCGTTCCCGGTGGTGAACGCCGCGCGCAGCTGGTCGTCCCAGTAGCGCTCCGCCGCGGCGACGGCTGCGGGGACGTCGGCCGCGACGCGGTCGTACGCGGCGACCGCCTGCTCCCGATCGGGGGCGACGGAGTGGATGTAACCGACCCGGGCGGTTCCGCCGGCGGCGACCTCCAGCACCGTGTCGACCTCCCCTCCGCGCCCGGCGCCGCCGATGCCGACCTCGAAGCCGTCCACCGGGGACGGCGGGACGGCGCTCACGCGCGCGCTCCCGGGGCGGTCGAGGCCCTGCACGCTCCACGCCGTCCGGCCGTCGTCGGTGAACACCAACCGGGTCTCGTCGCCGTCCACCTCGACCGTGTTGCGCACGTTCGGCGACTCCGCGTCGCCCCACGAGCCGGCGACCGCGGTCACGCGTGCCGCGAGCGCCAGCCCGATGCGGACGGACCTCGGGCGGTCGCCCGTGTTGCGTACGACGATGTCCACGGCCACCGCGTGCTCGCCCGGCACGGCGACCGTCGTCGACGCGATCGCCAGGCCGTCGACCTCGGCCTCGCGGACGACCCGGTCGGGACGCCAGGAGTGCGTGATCGGGATGCCGAACGACTCGAACACCCGGCCGTCGACGAAGAGAGCGCCGGTCTTCGCGAGCCCCTGCGACACCGGCGGGAACGTCACGGAGGACAGCCCGACGAGGTCGTGCCCGACCGTCACCGTTCCGCGGTGGTTGGTCAGGCCGGCCGGGGCGATCAGGTCGTCGTAGTGGTGCGAGACCGGCTCGGCGGCGAGGTCGTCGACCGTCGGGATGGTGCGGTTGGCGGTGCGGGGCATCGGTGCTCCAGAGCTAGGGACGGCGTGGTGCGGGTCAGTACTGCCCGAGGGCCAGGCCGCGGGAGAAGAACTTCTGGGTGAACAGGAACAGGATGACGGTCGGCAGCGACACCAGGATCCCCGCCGCGAGCACGGTCGACAGCTGCGCGCCGCCGTACGTGCTCTGCATCCCGCTGAGCGTCGTGACGATCGGGCGCACGTTGTCGGACTGGCTGAGCGTCAGGCCGAGCAGCAGGTCGTTCCAGATGAACGTGGCCTGGAGGATGAACACCGCCACCAGTGCGCTCGATGCCATCGGCAGGTAGATGCGCACGAAGATGCGCCAGGTCGATGCGCCGTCCACCACCGCCGCCTCGAAGACGTTGTGCGCGATGCCGGTGAAGAAGTTGCGCATCACGAAGGCGCTGAACGGGATGGAGATGGCTGTGTACACGATGATCATGCCCAGCTGCGTGTCGAAGAGCCCCACGCGGGAGTACCCGTCGAACAACGGCAGCAGGACCATCTGGAGGGGGAACACCGTCCCCCCGAAGATGAACACGAACCAGAAGAAGCCGCGCTTGAGCCGGAGGGCGACGATGGCGAAACCGGCGGCGGCGCCGACGATCACCGCGATCAGCGGCGACACCACCGCGTAGATCACCGTGCTGGTGACGCTGTCGCCCAGGTTGCTGAGCTGCCACGCCTCCGCCATGTTCGAGAACAGGTCGAAGCCGGTCGGGATCCACGACTGCTTGGAGTCGTACGCCTGGGGCGACTTCGCGGCGTTCACGACGAGCAGGTACACCGGCAGCAGCCAGATGATGCCGAAGACGACGAGGACGGTCGTCCGGGCGATGCGGGAGGCGGTCGACGCCATGGGTTCTCCTAGAGCTCGTTCTTCTTCGACAGCTGCTGCCGCAGGTACAGCACAGAAGCGACGAGGGTCACGACGGTGAGGAACACCGCGATGGCCGACCCCAAGCCGTACTGGCTGTCGACGAACGTGTCGTTGTACATGGTGAGGGCGAGCGTCTCGGAGACGCGGCCGGGGCCGCCCTTCGTCATCCCCAGCACGATGTCGAACGTCTTCAGGCTCGCGACGATCGAGAGCCCGATCACGACGGTGGTCAGCGGGCGGAGCATCGGCCACAGGATGCTGCCGAACAGCCGGAACCCTCGCGCTCCGTCGAGGCGTGCGGCCTCGAGCGGCTCCTTCGGGATCGACTGCAACCCGATCGTGAACAGCAGAGCGTTCACGCCCACGCCCTGCCACGCCGCCGCGACGATCATGACCACCGTGTTGAGCGGCGCGTCCAGCAGCCACCTCGGGGTGTCCTGGACGCCGAAGAAGTGCAGGGCCTGGTCCAGCGCACCGTTGCTCTGCAGCACGAACGACCAGATCAGGCCGACGCCGATTCCGGAGATGGCATACGGGATCAGGAAGGGCAGGCGCAGCCAGACCCCGCCCTTCAGGTTGAAGGTCAGCAGCGCCAGCGCGAGGCCGAGCCCGACGGGGATGACCAGCGTTCCGACCACCCAGAGCAGGGTGTTGAACATCGAGTTGAGGAAGTCGGGGTCCTCGAACATCGTCTGGTAGTTCGCCAGCCCGGCCCACACCGGGTCGCCGAGTCCGTTGTAGTCGGTGAGGCTGAGGAACACCGTCCACAGCAGGGGGAGGTAGAGGAGGACGGCCACCAGGATCGCGCCCGGGGCGATGAAGCCCCGGGCGGCCCAGCGGTACTGAGGTCGGGCGTCGCTCACTACTTCTTGCTCGCCCAGTACTTGTCGGCGGCATCCTGGATCTTCTGCAGGTACGGCAGCGGGTCACCGGGGTTGGCCGAGAAGGCGCCGAACTCCTCCAGCGCCACGTTCAGGACGGGCGTCGGGGCGGCCTCGAAGTAGCGGGTGACCAGCTGGTAGTCGCGGCCCGAGACGTCCTCGCCGAGCTTCTTGAGCCCCGCGTCCTTGACCTCGGCCTTCGGGTTGAAGGGCACGTCGCCGCGGGCGTTGCTCCACGCCGTCTGCGCGCCCGCGGTCATCCACCACTTCGAGTAGGCGAGACCGAGGTCCTTCTGCTTCGAGCTCTGCGCCACGCACATCGGGCCGGTCTCGACCGGGACGGGGGTCTTCTTCAGGTCCGGGTTGACCGCCGGGATGATGAAGTAGTCGTAGTCGGTGCCGGCCTTCATGCCGACGCCGTCGAGGGACGCGCCGAAGAAGGTGCCGAAGTTGATCATCGCCATGTCGCCCTGCTTGAGCATCTGGGCCGGGTCCGTCTTGCTTCCCGCGTCGCTGAACCAGCCCTTCTTCTGCTGGTCGAGCCACTCGTTCATGATGTCGACGATGCGCGGGTCGGTGTACTTCACCGATCCGTCCGAGAGGCCGTTGTACAGCTTCGGATCCGTGCCCGCGACCAGCGTCTCGAACCAGGGGAAGGTGAACAGCGTGCTGGTCTGGTAGAACGGCGTCACTCCGGCCTTCTTGAGCTTCGCGGCGTCGTCCATCAGCTCCTTCCAGGTCGTCGGCTTCTCGATGCCGTTCTGGTCGAAGATCTTCTTGTTGTAGTACATGACCCAGTACGCGATGTTCATCGGCACGCAGTACTGCTTGCCGTCGACCGTGTAGTACTTGGAAAGGTCCTCGCTGACGTCGCCGTCGGCGATCGCCTTCTTCCAGATCGAGGAGGTGTCCGCGACGAGCTTCTGCCCGACCAGCTGGTTGAGCTGGTCGCCCGTGGCCCACGTGAACAGCCCGGGGCTCTGCTGCGTGCGGAACGACTGCTTGACGAAGGCCTGGTACTGGTTCTCGTCGGAGTAGCCGGTCGTGCTGAGCGAGATCTTGACATCCTTCTGCGATGTCGGGTTGAGGGACTGGAACTGCGGCTTCCAGGCGGCCTTGTCCGTGTAGAACTTCAGCGTGCCGGTCGTCGCGCCCGAGTCCCCGCCGCCGGAGCATCCGGCGAGCAGGAGGCCGGCGGCCAGGACGGACGCGGCGAGTGCCATGGTGCGTCTCTTGTGCATGTGAACTCCCTTGTTCGGGTCCGGCCGTCGGCCGGGTACTGTGCGGTGTTCAGTTGTCGGTGGTGCTGGTGCCGCGCACCGAGGCCTTGACGGTCGCGAAGGCCTCGGCGGACGAGCCCGCCGCTCGGCGGACGATGTAGGGGCCGACGGCGGCCGGGACGATGAACGTCTCGGCGTAGTGGACCCGGAACGGGGCGAAGGCGCCGGTCGGGCTGACCACGTCGACGGCGTCACCCTCGACCAGGTTCAGCACGTTGACCGTGCCGTCGGTGTCGTGCTGCGCCTCGGTCTCGAACCAGTGCCTGCGCACCTCGAGGAACTCCAGCGCGTGGAGGCCGGTGCGCTCCTCGCGCACCCCGTCGCCCTCCGAGAGGAGCTCGACCTGGTCGAGGAGGTTCTCCCGCACCCAGTCGGTGTCGCGGTCCCACTGGATGTTGCGGCTGCCGTGCTCCAGGTGGACGGGACGCGGGATGCCGTCCAGCCCGAGGCGCCCCCAGTCCCACAGCTTGAAGGTGAAGATGAACGGCGTCGCCGAGATCTCGAGCACCATCGAGTTCGCCCCCGAGGCGTGGACGGTGCCCGCCGGGATCGAGAAGTGGTCGTGCTTGCGGGCCGGGAACACGTTGACGAAGCGTTCGGCGTCGAACGGGCGGTCGGGGTCGGCCGCGGCCTCGAGCGCCCGCAGCATCTCGTCGCGGTCCACGCCGTTCTTGAGGCCCAGGTAGACGACCGCATCGTCCTCCGCGTCGAGCAGGTAGTAGCTCTCGTCCTGCGTGTAGTGCATCCCGAAGGTGTCGAGGATGTAGTCCGTCAGCGGGTGGACCTGAAGGGAGAGGTTGCCGCCCTCGACCGTGTCGAGGAAGTCGAAGCGGATCGGGAACTCCGCACCGAAGCGCGCGAAGGTCTTCGCGCCGAGCAGCTCCCGCGGCCGGGTGAGCACGAGGTCCATCGCGGGGATCTCGACGACGCGGCCGTCGGCCTCCAGCAGCAGCGAGTTCTCCTCGGGGACGCAGTCGAAGCACCAGGCGTAGTTGGCCGGGCCGTCCTCGAGGTCGAGGGTGCGCTTCATCCACTGGCCGCCCCAGACGCCGGGGTCGAAGAACGGGACGACGCGGAACGGCGCGGTGCTGGCGGCGGCGAGCGCGCCACGGAAGGCGTCGCCGGTGATCAGGCCCGCCTCCGGGATGCTGGTGTTGGTGTCGAGCACGTAGTCGAGCCGGTCGAACAGCGTGCGCTTGTGCCGGTCGGCCGTGCGCCACTCCACGAAGAAGCCCCGCTTGTACTTGCGCAGGATGTCCTCTCCGGGGTTGGCCGCGTGCCAGTTCGTCGCCCCGGCACGGTGGCGGCGCTGGATCTCCCAGCGCGCGAGGTCGGCGAGCACGAGCACGCTCGGCCCGACCGGGACGAGGGAGGCGCCCCAGCCGACGAGCACGGTCGGCCGGCGGGAGGCGGAGACGGCCGCCCCCAGCTCCTCCAGCTCGGCCGCGAGGTAGAACTCGTCCAGGGTGAAGTGGCTCATCACGCCGAACACGCGGTCGTCGGTGAGGTTGCGGGCGATCATCGCCTCGAGCTGCTCGGCGGGCTTGGCGGCGACCTCCATGTCGATGACCGCGTACTCGGGGAGTGCCGCCTGCAGCTCGGCGACCAGGGCGGGGACGTCGACTCCGGGGTACGCGTCGACCGCGATGACCGGCTGACCGCCGGCCGTGCGGGCCGCCCGGTCCAGCTCCGCCCAGGCCTCCGCGCCGGAGAGGATGCGGCTGCCGGCCGGAAGGGGGATGCTCGGCTGGCGGTCGTACGTGGAGGGGGCGGTCGTCACGAGAGGTCCTTTCGGGAAGCGGCGGCCGAGAGGCCGAGGAGCACCGAGTGCTCGGGCGCTTCCGGGGAGATCAGGGGCGGGCGGAAGGAGGACGACCACAGGTGCTCGTGCACCACGGCGGTGAGACGGGGGAGGAGGAGGTCGGCGGCGCGCATCGCCCCGCCGGAGACGATCACCGTCTCGGGGTCGTAGGCATGGCACATCCCGACGATCGCGGCAGACCAGGCGAGTACGAAGCGGTCGAGCACGCGGGCCGCCACCTCGTCGCCGGAGCGGTCGATCAGCTCCTTGAGGCCGGGCGCGGAGCCGTCGGGGGTGGCGAGCGCTGCCGCGAGCGCCCGGTCGGCGGCGGCGTCGCGCTGGAGCGCCCAGGTGCTCGCGACCGCTTCGGCGCAGCCGATGTTGCCGCAGGTGCACGGCGGTCCGTCGAGCTGGACCGTGATGTGTCCACCGAGGATGCCCGCGTGGTCGTGGGGGCCGCGCAGCAGGACGCCGTCGACCAGGGCGGCCGTGCCGATCCCGGTGCCGAGGGTGACGAGAACGGTGTCGCGGGCGCCGGCGGCGCAGCCGTGGGTCGTCTCGCCCAGGAGGGCGGCCCGGGCGTCGTTCTCGACGACCGCCGCCGCACCGAAGGCGTCGCGCGACCAGGCCCCGAGGTCGCGCCCGAGCGCCCAGCCGTACTTGCCGTGCGCCGCGACGAGGGAGGCGGTGGGGCGGTCCACCACTCCCGGCACGGCGATCCCGACCGCGTCGAACGGCTGCGACAGGCCGCCGGCGGCCGCGGCCACCGCGTCGAGGTCGCGCTCGCTGCCCGTGTTCGGGAGGGCGGTCGCGGCGAGCGTGCGGGAGCCCTCGAGGACACCGAGTTTGATCTCGGTGCCGCCGAAGTCGATGCACAGCACGCCCACGTCCGGGTCCTTCCGTCTTGGTATCGTTACCATTGCACATCGTCCAGATCGGCGTCAACTTCGCCGGGCGGACATCCCGTCAGGGCCGGGCGATGCGCAGTGGCGTCGGCATCTGCAGGGACCGCGGTGCGGCCTCCGTCCGGCCGAGCAGACGGTCGAACAGCAGTCGCGCGGCCTCGCGGCCCAGGGCCCGCGGATCGTGGGTGACGATCGTGACCGGCATCGGCATCAGCTCGGCCAGCTCGAAGTCGTCGAACCCGACGATGGCCGGCAGGTCCTCGTTCGCCTGCATCCGGCCGGCGAGGGCCCGGATGGCGCCGATCGTGTTCCGGTTGTTGGCGGTGAAGACGGCGGTCGGCGGGTCGGGGAGCGCGAGCAGCTCCGTCATGGCGGCCGAGGCGGTCTCCACATCCTGCTGCCCCCGCCGCACCAGCGCAGGGTCGAAGGGGATCCCGGCGGCGTCGAGCGCCTCGCGGTAACCCTCGAAACGGCGCCGGCCCGTGAAGACGCTGGTCACGTTGCCCAGGTAGGCGATCCGGCGGTGACCGGCCTCGATCACGGCGGCCGTGCCCCGCCGCGCGCCTCCGACGTCGTCGAGCACGACGGAGTCGGCCGGGACGCCCGGCACCGTGCGGGAGGCCAGCACGAGCGGCCGTCCGCGCAGGGCCTCCTCGTGCAGGTGAGCGGCGTCCTCGCCGGAGGGGACGACGATCAGTCCCTCGACCTGGCGGCCGATGAAGTCGGTGACGAGCTGCCGCTCGCGCGCGATGTCCTCGCCGGTGTTCCCGAGGAGGATGCGCCGGCCGTACTGCGCGGCGACCTCTTCGACTCCCAGGGCGAAGTTGCCGTAGTACGGGTTGCCGAGGTTGGTGATGGCGACGCCGACGAGCCCGCTGGTGTGGCCGGGCCGGAGGCTGCGCGCGTTCTCGTTGCGGTGGTAGCCGAGCGCGCGGGCCGCCTCGAACACGCGGTCCTGCACGTCGGGCCGGACGTTCTTGCCGCCCGCGAGCGTGCGGGAGACCGTCATCGGGCTGACGCCGGCGAGCTGCGCGACTTCTCGGACGGTCGGCGGCTTCGCCTGGCCGTCCGGCAACGTCTCGGTCATCGTGGCTCCTCCGCCGGTCTCCGGCTCCAACCTAGCCGAGCACTCCCGTCGGCGGCGTGGGGGTGCTATGGTGTCCCGCAGTTGATAACGATATCAACGATGCGGACCACCCGCACACCATGGACACCGCCGTCCGGCGCCCGGACGGCGAACCGATCGGAGAGCCATGCACCGCACGCCTCGCCCCTTCCGCAGGGCCGCCCTGGGCTCCGCCCTCGCCGCCGTCGCGGCCGCCGTCGCCGCCACCCTCGCCGCTCCCGCCGCCGTGGCGGAGACGGACGCGCCATCCCTGTCGACCGCTGCCCCTCCCGCCGTGTCCGCGACGGTGGATGCCACCCTCACCCAGCGGTTCGGCCACTACGGCGACACCGCCGGACGCTGGACCGGCGCCGACTCGGCCTACAGCGTCCCGCTGCCCGGAGGGGCAATCGCTTGGCTGTACTCCGACACGTTCCTCGGCCGGGTGAACGCCGACCACTCCCGGCCGGCGGACTCGCCGTTCATCCACAACTCGATCGTCGTCGACCGCAAGGGCACCCTCACGACCTACACCGGCGGGACCGCCGCGGCCCCGGAGTCGCTGGTGACCGTTGCGGGCGGCGACGAGGGGAAGGACTGGTACTGGTTCGGAGACGGCACAGTGGAGGGCTCGCACCTGCGCGTCATGCTGCTGCACTTCCGCAAGACCGGCGACGGGCCGTTCGACTTCGCCTATGCGGGGAGCGCTGTCGCCTCCTTCGATGTGCACTCCCTGCGGCTGGAGGGGGTCGTCGATCGGCCGGCCGGAACCGTCCAGTGGGGCTCGGCGATCCTGGAGGACGGCCCGTGGACCTACGTCTACGGCGTGGAGGACCTGCAGGCGACCAAGTACATGCACGTGGCGCGCGTGCGGACGAACGGTCTCACCCGCGCGCCGTGGCAGTTCTGGACGGGTTCGGGCTGGTCGGCGGACGAGTCCGCCTCGGGCCGCGTCATGGAAGGGGTCGCCAACGAGTACAGCGTGTCCAAGTTCCAGGGCGGCTACGCGCTCGTGACCAGCGACGCGACCGAGATCCTCAGTCAGCACGTCGTGCTCTACCGGTCCTCGTCCCCGGTGGGCCCGTTCACCGGCAAGACCCTTCTCTACACGACCCCGGAGACCTCGGGGAACGTCTTCACCTACAACGCCAAGGCGCATCCGGAACTGGGCGACCGCGACACGCTGCTGGTGACCTACAACGTCAACAGCTTCGACACCGCCGACGTGTACCGGAACGTCGACAACTACCGGCCGCGCTACATCGACGTCCATCTCGGCTGATCGTCTCGCCCGGTTGCACGTCGTGGCGGGAATCCGGCCGGAACAGCCGCCACGACGTGCACCTCGGGGTCGAGTTGCGGACGCATGCCCGCATCCCGTAGCCTGTTCTGAGCCAAAGACCGCTGGTCGTCGTGCATGCACGACCGAAGTTCCACTCAGGTGGAGGCCCGCGCAGGTGTGTGAAGCAAATCTCCGCGAGTTCCTTGCGGTCGTCAGCTCCGTGCCCTGCGCCGGAGCTTTTTTCTTTGCCCGGCGGTCTCTGGTCGGCACACCGCTCCCGCGGTGTGCGACGAAGAAGATTGAGGAGTAGGCCATGGCGAACAAGGAAGCCACGGTTGCCGAGCTCGAAGGACTGTTCGAGAGCTCGACCGCCGTTCTGCTGACCGAGTACCGCGGTCTCACTGTTGCTCAGCTCAAGACGCTGCGCAAGTCCATCAGTGAGCACGCGACGTACGCCGTGGTGAAGAACACGCTGACCAAGATCGCGGCCAACAAGGCAGGCATCTCGTCGTTCGACGACGAGCTCGCCGGTCCGTCCGCGATCGCCTTCGTGCACGGTGACCCTGTCGCCGTCGCGAAGTCGCTGCGTGACTTCGCCAAGGCAAACCCTCTGCTGGTGGTCAAGGGCGGTTACTTCGACGGTAACGCTCTGACCGCAGAAGAGGTAGGCAAGCTCGCCGACCTCGAGTCCCGTGAGGTTCTGCTGGCCAAGCTGGCCGGCGCCTTCAAGGCCTCGCTGTTCGGAGCCGCATATCTGTTCAACGCACCGCTGTCGCAGGCCGTTCGCACGGTCGACGCGCTGCGTGAGAAGCAGGAGTCCGCTGCCTGATCCGTCCCGGATCCTGCCAGCGGTGAGTAACCACAGAAACTAAGGAGAGAACAATGGCAAAGCTGTCGACTGACGAGCTGCTCGACGCGTTCAAGGAGCTCACGCTCATCGAGCTCAGCGAGTTCGTGAAGAAGTTCGAGGAGACCTTCGAGGTCACCGCCGCCGCCCCCGTCGCCGTGGCCGCCCCGGCCGCCGGTGGTGCGGGTGCCGCCGCCGAAGAGGTCGAGGAGAAGGATTCCTTCGACGTCGTCCTCGAGGCCGCCGGTGACAAGAAGATCCAGGTCATCAAGGAGGTGCGCGCCCTCACCAGCCTCGGCCTCGGTGAGGCGAAGGCCCTCGTCGATGGCGCGCCGAGCACCGTGCTCGAGGGCGCCAACAAGGAGACCGCCGACAAGGCGAAGGCCCAGCTCGAAGAGGCTGGCGCCACCGTCACCCTCAAGTAATTCGCGCCCTTCGGGGCTCTTCTTACTGACAGGCTGACAGGCTCGTCGTATCGCGACGCGGACTCCTCGCAATAGAGAGTGTCCGCGTTGTGGAGGGCGTCGCCCCCGCAACGGGGCGACGCCCTCCGTGCGTTAACGCGCCCGGACGCGGATGCTCATCCATCCCATCGCGTCCGATCGCGCCTGCCAGCGTGCATCGGTGTGCAAGGACGCACAACGGAAGAAGAGCCACCATGAATACGAGTTCCTGGCGTACCTACGCCGCCCGGCTGCGCGACTTCGGTCACGCGCTGCTCCACGGGGAGCCCCGCGACAGCGGGTGCCACCCGCCGGATCTGTGCCGCAGGACCCTCCTCTACGACAGGTACCTGCGGTAACACCCCCCACCACGATTCGTGCCGAATGTGCGCTTTTCCCGCGGGATGACGCACATTCGGCACGAATCGCCCGGCTCTAGACTCCGAGGGTGAGTACGGAGCACCCGGACGTGACCGAGACCCGCACCGCGTACGACCTCGTCGCCGAGGACTACGCGGCCCTGCTACGGGACGACCTGGCGCAGAGCGAGTACGACCGCGCCATGCTCGGCGTCTTCGCGGAGCAGGTGGCCCGCGCGGGCGGCGGACTCGTCGGCGATCTCGGCTGCGGCCCCGGCCGCATCACGGGCCACCTGGCAGCCCTCGGGATGGACGTGGTCGGCATCGACCTGTCCCCACGCATGGTGGATGTCGCGCGGCGCGAGCATCCCGCGCTGCGGTTCGAGGTCGCGTCGATGGCCGCTCTGCCTTTCGCCGACGGCGAGCTCGCGGGCGCGCTCGCCTGGTACTCCGTCATCCACACGCCCGAGGAACGACAGCCGGAGCTGTACTCCGAGTTCGCCCGCGTCGTCCGCCCGGGTGGCGCTCTGCTGCTCGCGTTCCAGGCGGGTCAGGACATCGTGCATCTGACGCATGCCTACGGACACGACATCGACCTCCGGACACGGCGGCAGGACCCGGCCGCGGTGCTCCGGCGCCTCGACGACGCGGGGTTCGAACTGCTCGCGGAGTTCGTGACCCAGCCCGTGCCGCCGCAGAAGTCGCCGCAGGGGTATGTGCTGGCACGCCGGCGCTCATGAATCGTCGGCCGGGCCGTTGCCCGCTCCCACCAGGGAGCCGCGGTCGGCGACCTGTTCCGGCGCGTCGGGGACGATGCGGCGCCGCACGGCGAACCATCCGATGACCAGCGCCGGCACGGCGAGCACGACGACCGCGCCGAAGGTCAGCGTGCCGGTCGGATAGTCGAGCAGG
This sequence comes from Leifsonia sp. C5G2, assembly GCF_013359685.1. Taxonomy (GTDB): domain Bacteria; phylum Actinomycetota; class Actinomycetes; order Actinomycetales; family Microbacteriaceae; genus Leifsonia. Next base: position 273,287 of record NZ_JABFMV010000001.1, on the reverse strand, counting down.
ATGAGCAGGGCGACGGCGCCGAGGAACCCGAAGGTGAGGTACCCGCTCCATGGCGACCACGGCATCCGGAACCGCGGACGCTCCAGCACCCCCTCGAGAGACCGGCGACGCAACCGCAGCTGACAGGCCACGATGACGCCCCAGACCACCAGTTGGCCGAGGGAGGTCATGTTGAGCCCGACCTCGAACGCGCCCTCCGGGATGACGGCGTTGAGCCCGACGCCGACCAGGGCGAACAGACCCGTGATGAGGATGCCGCCGTACGGCACTCCCGCCCGGTTCAGCCGTCCCGCGAAGGCGGGCGCCGTTCCGCGCTGGGCCAGGGCACGCGCGATGCGGCCCGTCGAGTAGAGGCCGGCGTTGAGGGACGACAGGGCGGCGGTGAGCACGACCAGGTTCATCACCGAGTCGGCGCCGGCGACGCCGATGGAGGAGAAGAAGGTCACGAAGGGGCTCTCGCCTGCCGTGTAGGCGGACGTGGGGAGCAGCAGCGAGAGGAGGAGGATCGAGCCCACGTAGAAGACGGCGATGCGCAGGATGACGGTGTTGACCGCGCGGGGCATGGTCTTCTCCGGGTCGGCGGTCTCACCGGCTGCGGTGCCGATGAGCTCGATGGCGCCGTATGCGAACACCACGCCCTGCACGACCAGGACGAGGGGGAGGAGGCCGCTCGGCAGCATCCCGCCGTTGTCGGCGATCAGGGAGAACCCGGGAGTGTGGCCGCCGACCTCCTGACCGAAGACGATGAAGCCGACGCCGATGACGAAGAAGAGCACCAGCGAGGCCACCTTGATGAGGGCGAACCAGAACTCGAGCTCGCCGAACACCTTCACCGACAGCAGGTTGAGCCCGATCACGAGGAGGAGGGCGCCGAGCGCCCACGCCCACTGCGGGACCTCGCCGAACCACGGGATGTAGCGGCCGAAGAAGTTCAGGTACAGCGCGATGGCGGTGGTGTCGACGATCGCGATCATCGCCCAGTACATCCAGTAGACCCATCCGGTGACGAACGCGAGGCGCTCGCCGAAGAGCTCCCGGGCGTAGACCACGAAGGACCCGGAGTCGGGACGGTGCACGACCAGCTCGCCGAGGGCCCGAAGGATCAGGAACGCGAACACCCCGCAGATGGCGTAGGCGAACATGAGGCCGGGACCGGCGGACTCCAGGCGGCCGCCGGCGCCGAGGAACAGCCCTGTTCCGATCGCGCCGCCGATGGCCATCATCTGGATGTGTCGTCGTTTGAGGCCGCGGTGGTACTGCCGGCCGGAGTCGAACGTCTTTGTCATGCGGGAAGTCAACTACCTCCCCATACCTCGGGCGCAAACACGGGTGGCCGCAATTGACGAAACATAGGCAAGCTATATATAATGGAGGTCATGCCCGAGACACCCGAACTCCGCCAGATCATCGGCGACCTCGTCGTCGCCGCGCACCGCCTCGCACGGCTCGCCGCCCAGGTCACGGGGAGCACCGAATCGCCCGCCACTTGGCGCACCCTCAGCGTGCTCCAGAGCGGCGGCCCGATGCGGCTCGGCGAGCTGGCGACTCAGAGCCGGGTCTCGCAGCCGACCATGACCAAGCTCGTCCGCAACCTCGTCGACGCCGAATGGGTGAAGCGCATCGCCGACGCCGACGACGCGCGCGCCTGGCAGATCGCCGTCACCGAGAAGGGGGTGGACGCGCTGCAGACCTGGCGCGACGAGCTCTCGGCCGCCCTGGTCCCGATGTTCTCGGACCTGAGCGAGGCCGAGGTCGCCGCCATGCGCACGACCGTCGAGATCATCGGGTCGCGGGTCGACCTCTCCGCGGCGACCTCGGCGGCCGTGGCCGGAAGCCGCTAAAGCGTCGCGCGCCGACCTCCCCTCCCACCCCTCACCCACTCGATCGTCCAAGGAGCCGACACCCCTCCATGTCCCATGAACGCCCCACCAGCATCCTGAAGCAGCCGACCGCCGTCTGGGCCGTCGCCTTCGCGTCCGTCATCGCCTTCATGGGCATCGGGCTCGTCGACCCGATCCTGCCCGCGATCGCCAAGAGCCTCCAGGCGACGCCGACCCAGACGGAGATGCTGTTCACCAGCTACCTCCTCATCACCGGCGTCGCCATGTTCTTCACCAGCTGGATCTCGAGCCGCATCGGCGCGAAGCGCACGCTGCTCATCGGCCTGGCCCTGATCGTCGTATTCGCGCTCGCGGCGGGCCTCTCGCAGAATGTCGAGTCGATCATCGGCTTCCGCGCGGGCTGGGGCCTCGGCAACGCGCTGTTCATCTCGACCGCTCTCGCCACCATCGTCGGGGCCGCATCCGGCGGCACCTCGTCGGCGATCATCCTGTACGAGGCGGCCCTCGGGCTCGGCATCGCCATCGGGCCGCTCCTCGGCGGACTCCTCGGCAGCTGGAGCTGGCGCGGACCGTTCTTCGGCACAGCGACCCTGATGGCCATCGGCTTCATCGCGATCGTCGTGCTGCTCAAGAAGAACCCGGAGAAGCCGACCCCGACGCGCCTGTCCGCTCCGTTCCGCGCGCTGGGCAAGCCGGCGCTCGGCTTCCTCGCCGCCGCCGCGCTGTTCTACAACATCGGCTTCTTCGTCCTGCTCGCCTACACGCCGTTCGCGCTCGTCCCGCTCGGCGTGGAGGACGCGATCACGCTGGGCCTCATCTTCTTCGGCTGGGGCGTGGCCCTCGCGGTCACCTCCGTCTGGGTCGCGCCGCTGCTCACCTCCCGCCTCCCTCGGACGCGGGTGCTGTGGCTGGTGATGCCGCTGCTCGCGCTCGACCTGCTCGCCGCCGGCCTCTGGGTGAACTCGCTGGTCGCTCTGATCGTCTGCGTCATCGTCGGCGGTCTCCTGCTCGGCATCCTGAACACCGTGCTCACCGAGTGCGTGATGGAGGCCACCGACCTCCCGCGCACCGTCGCGTCGAGCGCCTACTCCGGCGTGCGCTTCCTCGGCGGCGCCATCGCGCCGCCGGCCGCGACCCTGCTCGCCGACACCGTGAGCCGCGCGATGCCGTTCTACGCGGGCGGGATCTCCGTGCTCGTCGCGGCAGCGCTCATCGTCGTCGGCCACAAGCATCTCAAGCGCGTGGACGCCCCGACGGAGACCGCCCAGCAGGAGGCGGAGGTCCTGGCCCTCGCCGACGCCGACTGACGGCCGCGCTCCTCGACGAGAACGTTCCCGGCACGCGAAGAGCCGCCCTGACGAGTCAGGGCGGCTCTTCCCGTCATGTGGGCCCCGATAGCCCGACGGACGATCCCATCAGCCGGTCGCGCCTACCCGAAAGGCACGGTCGGCCGGATGATCGCGACACCTATTCTCTCAGACTGCGAGAACGTTTCCGCGCATCAGCGTGGCGGAGCGGTGGAGGACCGCACCACCAGGCTCACCGGGGAACTGACCGAGCTGACCCGGGGCTCGGCACCGCCGAGCTCGTCCAGGAGGATGCGCGCGGCCATCGCGCCCTGCTCGAACGGGTCCTGCGCCATCGTCGTCAGGCCGAACCCCGCCGCGTAGTCGTGGTCGTCGATCCCGATGACCGAGAGGTCCTCCGGCACGCGGAGGCCGTGGTCGCCCGCCGCGAGGATGGCGCCGAACGCCATTTCGTCCGAGCCGGCGAAGACGGCCGTGGGCCGGGGGCCCGGGCGGTCGAGCAGCCGGTTCATCGCCGCGCGGCTCTCCGGCAGCGAGAACCCGCCGGGGATGACCCACTCCGGTCGCACGGTGAGTCCGGCGTCGCGCATCGCGTCCTTGAAGCCGTGCAGCCGGCCGATCGGCACCTGGCTGTTCAGCCCCTCCTCGTCCTCGCCGCCCAGGTGCGCGATGCCGGTGTGCCCGAGCGAGATCAGGTGCGACGTCGCGGTGTAAGCCGTCGATGTCTCGTCGATGCCGACGCTGCGCAGACCCTTCACCGGGCCGCCCACCACGATCGTCGGGTGGCCGAGGGTCGCCAGCTGCTCGCGCTCGGCGGGGGTGAAGTCGAGGCACAGGGCCAGCAGTGCATCCGTGCGCTTGCGCAGGATGCTGCGGTGGAACACGCGCTCCCGGTCGCCCCGGTGGCCGCCCAGGTTGAACAGGATCATGTCGTAGCTCGCCGCCCGGAGCTCCGCATCCACACCCTCCAGCACCTGGGTGTAGAACCAGCGGCTCACCGACGGGACGACCACGCCCATCGCGAGCGTGCGTCCGCTCGCGAGCCCGGACGCGCTCGACGACGCGACGTAGCCGAGCTCGTCGGCCGCGCGCCGCACGGCCGCCCGCGTCTTGTCGGAGACGTTCGGGAGGCCGCGCAGCGCCCGGGAGACGGTGGCCGTCGAGACCCCGGTCGCGCGCGCGACCTCCTCGATACCCGCCATCGGACCGGTCCGTTCAGGAGTCCTGGCGCTCGAACCGCGCCTCCTCGGCCTCCTGCCGCCGCGCGATGATGCGACGGCGCAGCTGCAGGAGGCCGATGAAGGCGAGCACGAGCACCAGCAGGGTGAGCGCCCACCCGAGCGCCGGCTCGCCGGTCAGCTCGCAGAAGACGGTGATGCCGAGGAAGGCGACCGAGAAGAAACCGACGAAGCCGAGGCCAACGTCGACCACTTCACGGGAATCACGCCAGCGCATCCGATCAGCCCTTCACGCCGCCGGCCGTCAGACCCGCCACGATGCGGCGCTGGAAGATCAGCACCAGGATGATCAGCGGGACGACCACGATCGTTCCGGCCGCCATGATCGCGGTGTACGGCTCCTGGTGCGGCTGGGTGCCGGTGAAGGAGGCGATGGCCACCGTGACCGGCTGCGTCCGGTCGCTGGAGAGCTGGCTGGAGATCAGGAACTCGTTCCACGAGGAGATGAACGCCAGGATCGCGGTCGTGAACACGGCGGGCGCCGCCAGCGGCAGGATCACCTTCCGGAACGCCTGCGCCTGCGTGCACCCGTCGATCCGCGCCGCCTCCTCCAGGTCCCACGGCATCTCGCGGAAGAACGAGGTGAGCGTGTAGACCGTCAGCGGCAGGGCGAACGAGATCTCCGGGATGATCAGCGCCTGGTAGGTGCCCATCCACCCGATGTTCGTGAACAGCTGGAACAGCGGGGTGATGAGCGCGACACCCGGGAACATCGACGCCGCCAGGATCACGCCGAGCACGATGCCCTTGAACTTGAAGTCCAGGCGGGCGAGCGCGTACGAGGCGAAGATGCCGACGACCAGCGAGATGATCGTGACGCAGACGCCGATGAACAAAGAGTTCAGCAGCGCGCCCGGCAGGTTGTTGCCGAGCTGGGTGGACAGCGCGGTCGCGTAGTTGTCCCAGGTGAAGTGGGTGAACCACGGGGTGTTGTCGAAGGTGAAGCCGACATCCCGGAACGAGGTGACGACCATCCAGTAGAACGGCAGCAGGCACCACAGCACGATCACGATCGCCTGGATTCCGGTGCGCGCGCTCTGGCTGCGGCGGCGCCGAGCGGCGGTGCGCCGCTTCGTCGTGGTGCGGGGGAGGCTCTCTGCCTCGGTCGTGGCGGCGGCGGGCCCGGCGACGGCGGTCATCGCTTCGCTCCCTTCTGCTGGTCCTCCTGCGTTCTGACCACGTTCGTCCCGAGTATCCGGACGAAGATGAACGCGATCAGGAAGATGATGATGAACGTGATGGTCGACAGAGCCGCTGCGCTGTTGAACCCTTGCCTGATCTGGTCGACGACGAGGATCGAGAGGGTCGTCGTGGCATGTCCGGTCCCGCCTCCGCCGCCGGTGAGGATCTGCGGCAGGTCGTAGATGCGGAGCGCGTCGAGAACGCGGAACAGGATGGCGACCATGAGCGCCGGCTTCAGCAGCGGCATGGTCACCCGCCAGAAGCGCTGCCAGGTGCTCGCGCCGTCCATCTTCGCCGCCTCGTAGACGTCCTCCGGGATGAGCTGGAGGCCGGCGAGGATGAGCAGCGCCATGAACGGCGTCGTCTTCCAGGTGTCGGCGATGATGACCGCGAACCGGGACGCCCACTCGTCGGAGGTCCACAGGATGCGGGCGCCGATGAGGGCGTTGGCGACGCCGGCGACCGAGAAGATGAAGAACCACAGCTTCGCGGTGACGGCGGTGGGGATGGCCCACGGAATCAGGATGGCCGCGCGGACGAAGCCGCGGCCGCGGAAGGCCCGGTTCATGATGAGGGCGAACCAGAGGCCGAGCAGGGTCTCCAGGATCACGGTGGTCACCGTGAAGAAGAAGGTGACGAAGACCGAGCTCCAGAACGCCGAGCCCAGGTTTCCGGGCGGGCAGCTGATCGTGGTCCCGTTCGGGCCGGCGCACTGCTGGAACAGCCAGTGCGCGTAGTTCTCGAAGCCGGCGAAGCCGCCCTGCACGAACAGGCCGGTGGCCGGGTCGAGGCCGGCGTCCTTCTGGAAGGACATCACGATCGCCTGCACCACCGGGTAGCCGATGACGATGGCGAGCAGGACGAGGGTCGGGATGATGAGGTAGAGGGCCCAGCGGCTCTGCTGGCGGCGGTTCTGCTTGACGCCGGCGCGGACGGGCTTCTTGCCTCCGGCGCCGGTCTGGGTGGATGAGGGGGCGACGACGTTCGACGTTGACATGTGTGCCTCCGGATGGGGGTCGGAAGGAGGGGAGCCGGGCGGCGGGAGAGTTCCCGCCGCCCGGCGACCGATTCAGGCCGGGATCAGCCGGCGCTGGCGGTGTTGATCGCCGACGCCATGTCCTTCAGCGCCTGGTCGACCGACTTGTCGCCCTTCAGGGCGGCGTAGGCGTTGTCCTGCACGGCCTTGGTGATGGCCGGGTAGAACGGGGACACCGGCCGCGGCACGGCGTTCTCGATCGACGTCTTCAGCGTCGACAGGTACGGCAGCTGGCTGTTCAGCGATGCGTCGTCGTACAGCGAGGACACGACCGGTGCGAGCGAGCCCTGGGTCACGAAGAACTTCTGCGTCTCTTCGCTCTGCAGGAACTTCAGGAACTCGAAGGCGGTGGCCTTGTGCTTGGAGTAGACGCTGATCGCCGCGTTGTGACCGCCGAGGCTGGAGACGCCCGGCTTGTCCGCGCTGATGCCGGGCAGCGGCGCGATGCCGAAGGTGTCCTTCACCGTCGAGGAGCCGTCCGTCTTGGCCAGGTTGTACACGTACGGCCAGTTGCGCAGGAACATCAGCTTGCCGGCCTCGAACGCCTGCCGGCCCTGCTCCTCCTGGTAGGTGATGGCCTCGGCCGGGATCTGGCCGTTCTTGAAGCCGTCCACCAGCCGGGTCAGGCCCGCCTTCGCCTCGGGGCTGTCCACGGTGACCTTCTTGCCGTCGGAGCCGACGATGGTGCCGCCGTTGGTGTTGATCGCTTCGGCGACGTTCACCGTGAGGCCCTCGTACTGCGCGAACTGACCGGCGTAGCAGCCGATGCCCTTCGCCTTGGCGATGTCGCAGTCCTTGAGCATCTCATCCCACGTCTTCGGCGGGGACTGGACCAGGTCCTTGCGGTAGTACAGGATGCCGCCGTCGGAGGTCTGCGGGGCCGCGTACTGCGTGCCGTTGTAGGTGCCCGACTTGACGGTCGGCGCGAGCAGGGCGGAGTTGTCCATCTTGAACGTGCCGGTCAGCGGCTGGAGCCAACCCTTCGCGGCGAACTCACCCGTCCAGACGACGTCGACGTCGACGACGTCGTAGTTGGCGTCCTTCGCCTGGAAGTGCTGCACCAGATCGTCGTGCTGCTGGTCGGCCTGGTCGGTCTGCTCCTTGAAGGTGACCTTCTCGTCCGGGTGGGCCTTGTTCCACTTCTCGATCAGCGGGCGGACGACGTTCGAGTTGTCCTTGCCCTGCACGTAGGTGATCGGGCCCTTGCCGTCGGTGTTCGCGCCGGCGTCGCCGCCGCCGCTTCCGGAGCCACCGCCACCGGTGCATCCAGCCAGTGCGAGACCCGCAAGGGCCACACCGGCGATCACGGAGAGACGTGCTGCTTTCATTTCACTCCTCGTTGAGCTCTTGGTGCGAGCGCGGCTGCGCCCGCCGAAACCGTACCCCTCCGTTCACCCTTGATGCAAGCGTTTACGTCAAGCGCTTGCATCACGGTTCGATCACGCGGCGACGCCCCGTCGGGCGTTCTCCCAGCGCGTACGCGGACGGAACGGGACGGTCGGTGGGGAGGCTTAGGCTGAACCCATGAGCGGGATGCGCGGCATGGCGGCGGCCGGAGGCGGCGGCGGTCGCGGGCGCGTCAGCGGCGGCGATGCGGAGGCGCAGCGGGCGCTGAACGCGACCGCTCCGAAGATCCCGCACCTGTTCCGCCGCATCGTCGAACTGTTCGCCTCCCACCGCGCGGCGATCGCCGTCACGATCGTTCTCGTTCTCGCGGGGGCGGCACTCACCGTGATCCCGCCGCTGCTGACCGAGCGGGCGTTCGACCAGGGCCTGTTCCCGAAGAGCGGGACGCCGAACCTGCCGGTGCTGGTGGAGATCGTCGTGCTCATGCTCGTCGTGTACGTCGTCTCCGCGCTGCTCGGCGTGTGGCAGACCTATCTCACGGCGTCGGTCGGCAACAAGGTCATGGGGGCGCTGCGCGTCCGGCTGTTCTCGCACCTGCAGTCGATGGAGCTCAGCTTCTTCACGCACACCAAGACGGGCATCATCCAGTCGCGGCTGCAGAACGACGTCGGCGGCGTCGCCAACGTCCTCACCAACACCATGTCGAGCATCCTCGGCAACACCGTCACGGTGATCGCCGCGCTTGTCGCCATGCTGCTGCTGAACTGGCAGCTCACGATCGTCGCGGTCGTGCTGATGCCCATCCTGGTGATCGCGCAGCGCCGCGTCGGGCAGGTGCGCGCCCGCATCGCGACCAAGACGCAGGAGTCGCTTTCGGACATGACCGCGATCACGCAGGAGACGCTGAGCGTGTCCGGCATCCTGCTGTCGAAGAGCTTCAACCGGCAGGGCGCCGAAGTGGAGCGCTACTCGGACGAGAACGGCAACCAGATCCGGTTGCAGGTGTCGCAGGCGATGAGCGGCCAGTGGTTCTTCGCCATGGTGAACATCTTCCTGTCGTCCATCCCGGCGATCGTCTACCTGGTCTCGGGCTGGCTGATCGCCGGAGGGACCACCGACATCTCGGCCGGCACGATCGTCGCCTTCACCACCGTGCAGGCGCGGCTGCTGTTCCCGCTGCTCGCGCTGATGCGCGTCGCGCTCGACCTGCAGACCTCCGGCGCGCTGTTCGCCCGCATCTTCGAGTACCTCGACCTGAAGCCCGCGATCGCTGACCGAGCGGACGCGGTGCCGGTCGACCCGAGCCGCAAGCTCGGCCGGATCGAGTTCGACCACGTCGTCTTCCGCTACCCGGACTCGCGCGAGGGCGAGCGCAACACGCTCGACGACGTGTCGTTCGTCATCCGCCCCGGGGAGTTCGCGGCCTTCGTCGGCCCGAGCGGCGCCGGAAAGACCACCGTCTCGTACCTGATCCCGCGGTTCTACGACGCGACGAGCGGCCACATCCGCTTCGGCGACACCGACGTCCGCGACCTGCAGCAGGAGTCGCTCGTCTCCCACATCGGCGTCGTCAGCCAGGAGACCTACCTCTTCCACGCGACCATCGCCGAGAACCTGCGCTACGCCCGGCCGGACGCGACCGACGCGGAGCTCGAGGATGCGGCGAAGCGGGCGAACATCCACGAGACGATCGTCGGCTTCCCCGACGGGTACGCGACGGTGGTGGGGGAGCGCGGCTACCGCCTCTCCGGCGGCGAGAAGCAGCGCATCGCGATCGCGCGGGTGCTGCTGAAGGACCCGGAGGTCCTCATCCTCGACGAGGCGACGAGCGCGCTCGACACCATCTCGGAACGGGTCGTGCAGCAGGCGCTGGACACCGCATCGAGCGGCCGCACCACCATCGCGATCGCCCACCGGCTCTCGACGATCGTCGCGGCCGACATCATCTTCGTGATCGACCACGGCAAAGTGGTCGAGCGCGGAACGCACCGCGAGCTGCTCGAGCTCGGCGGCGTGTACTCGCGGCTGTACCGCGAGCAGACCGAGAGCGCGGTTGTCGAGGAGTGACGACCGCCCGCGACTGATAAGGGAGACCCTGTGCCGACGATCACGGAACTGCTGTCCGCCAACCTGCATGAGGTCTTCGGCAACCGGGATGCCGCATCCCGTCGCGCCGCGATCGAGCGTGTCTTCGCCGAGGACGTCGTGTTCGCCGATCCCGAGGGGGAGGTGCGCGGCTGGGACGGGCTCGAGGAGAAGGCGGCGAGCATCCTCGACGGCACCCCGCCGTCGTTCGCCCTCGCCGAGGCGGGGCCGGCCTACCTCGGCCTGGACTCCGGCGCGCTGGCATGGACTTTCGGCCCGGAGGGCGAGCCCGTCGCGCGCGGAATCGACCTTATCGAGGTCCGCGACGGCCGCATCCACACCCTCCGCACCCTCCTCGCCTGACGCCCTTGCCGACGAGAGTTAGACTGGGCTAACTTTCAAGTCGGAGGGGCCGATGAGCGTTGACGTGCGGGAGCGGGCATCGCGGGCTGCCCCCGCGCGGCTGCTCCTGCTGCTCGGGCCGGCGTTCGTCGCCGCGATCGCCTACGTCGACCCCGGCAACGTCGCCGCCAACCTGACCGCGGGCGCCCGCTACGGCTACCTGCTGGTCTGGGTGCTGGTCGCGGCCAACGCGATCGCCGTCTTCGTGCAGTACCAGTCCGCCAAGCTGGGCATCGTCACCGGGCGCAGCCTCCCCGAGCTGCTGGGCGAACGGCTCGGCACGACCAGCCGTCGCGCGTACTGGGTGCAGGCCGAGCTGGTCGCCGCCGCGACCGACATTGCGGAGGTCATCGGCGGCGCCATCGCGCTCAACCTGCTCTTCGGGCTGCCGTTGCCCCTCGGCGGCCTCATCGTCGGGGTGGTCGCGATCGGCATCCTCGCCATCCAGTCCCGGCGGGGCCAGCGTCCGTTCGAGGCCGTCATCCTGGGCCTGCTCGCCGTGATCGCGGTCGGCTTCCTCGCCGGCCTGTTCGTGAGCCCGGTGAACTGGACGGAAGCGGCGGCCGGGCTGGTCCCGCGCTTCGACGGAGCCCCCACGGTGCTGCTGGCCGCCGGGATGCTCGGTGCCACGGTCATGCCGCACGCGATCTACCTGCACTCGGCGCTCGCCCGTGACCGGCACGGCGCCGGCGGCGGCCGCATCCGCATCCTGCTCAAGGCCACCCGGCTGGATGTTCTGCTCGCCCTGGTCCTCGCCGGCGCCGTCAACATCGCCATGCTGCTCGTGGCCGCGGCGTCCCTGCGCGGTGTGGCCGGCACGGACACGATCGCCGGCGCGCACGCGGCCATCTCCGCCGCGCTCGGCCCCGCCGTGGGCGTCGTCTTCGCGATCGGCCTCCTGGCCTCGGGGCTCGCCTCCACCTCGGTCGGCAGCTACGCCGGGGCGACCATCATGGGCGGGCTACTGCGGCTGCGGGTGCCCCTGCTCACGCGCCGCATCGTCACGGTGGTGCCGGCGGTCGTCATCCTCGCGCTCGGGGTCGATCCGACCTGGGCGCTGGTGCTGTCGCAGGTCTTCCTCAGCCTCGGCATCCCGTTCGCGATGATCCCTCTACTGCGCCTGACCGGGTCCCGGGCGGTGATGGGCGAGCACGCCGACCGGCTCTGGGTGCGCATCGCCGGGGGCGCGGTCGCCGGCCTCGTCGTGCTGCTGAACCTGGCGCTCGTCGCGCTGACGGTCGCCGGCGCCTGATTGCGGCCACCGCCGACGCTGGCGGCGGCGCCTCGCGTCGATAGGGTGTCCGGCGTGCCGAAGCCCTCCGCTGCCGTCTACGTGGACGGGTTCAATCTCTACAAGGGGCAGCTCGAGAGCCGGCCCGAGAACAAGTGGCTAGATCTGGAGCGGCTCTTCGACTCCCTCCTGGACGATTACTCCATCGCTCGCATCCACTACTTCACCGCACATGTGCGCGGTCGCGCGAACCCGGAGGATCCGACCGCGCCGGATCGCCAGGCCGCATACCTGCGTGCGCTCGAGACGCTTCCTCGCGTGACGATCCACCGGTCGCAGTTCACCATCCATCCGAGCCGGGCTCGCCTGAGGGGAACCGAGGAGGTGCGGTGGGTCGACGTGTGGAAGGTGCAAGAGAAGGGGTCGGATGTGAAGCTCGCCGTCCAGCTCGTGGTGGACGCGGTCGACGGAGCGTACGACGCCTATGTGGTGGTGAGCAGCGACTCGGACCTCGGTGCCGCCCTCGATATCGCCGTCAACCGGTGCGGGCGACGCGTCATCGTCGTCTACCCGCGCGACGAGCGGACGAAGGAGTTCGAACGCGTGGGCGCGCGGTCGAGTCTCTACCTGCGGCCTTCGCTGGTCGCGGAGTCGCAGCTGCCGGACGTCATGGTCTCCCGAAGCGGGCGGCCGGTGAGGCGACCGTCGGCCTGGAAGAAGAAGCAGAGCCCCGCCGAAGCGGGGCCCTGAGCCCGATCCAGAGGAACGGGGGTTGTGTGTCGATCTTAGCTCAGCTCGCTGGCTGCCGCGAGCGGCTCAGTCGCGCGGGGCCACCCAGACGGCGGCCGCCGCCGTCGCGCCGAGGACGACGGGCGCGCCGCCGACCTCCACGGTGACGTCGCCCGCGAACGCCCGGTGCTCCTCGACGCGAAGCGTCGTGTCGAGGCCGATTCCGCGCTCGGCGAGGTAGCGCAGCACGGCGGGGTCGGCGTCCGAGATGCGCACCACCGTCACGTCGGCGCCGGGGGCGGCGTCGAGCAGCGGCACCGCCTCCGGGCGCCGCGGGGTGCCGTCGGCGGTGGGGATGGGATCGCCGTGCGGGTCGCGGGAGGGGAAGCCGAGGCGGCGGTCGATGCGGGCCACGAGCTCGTCCGAGACGGCGTGCTCCAGCACCTCGGCCTCATCGTGCACCTCGTCCCAGCCGTAGCCGAGCTCCTCCACCAGGAACGTCTCGATCAGCCGGTGACGCCGCACCATGGCGACCGCGTGGCGGCGTCCCTCGTCGGTCAGCTCGACCCGCCCGTAACGCTCGTGGGCGACGAGGCCCTGGTCGGCGAGGCGGCGGACACCGTCGGACACCGTGGCCGCGCGCACGCCCATCCGCTCGGACAGCTGCTTCACGGTGACGGGCACGTCCGACCATTCCCGCGCCGACCAGATGATCTTGAGGTAGTCCTGCGCGACGGGGGAGAGGTCGGACACCGGCATGAGCCGATTCTAGGCGGGACGTCACAGAGTCGTCCGGGCACGAACGCGCTGTTACGGTTGGTCGCGTGAAGTACGCAGAGACCATCATCGACTTGGTCGGCGACACCCCGCTCGTGAAGCTCAACAGGCTGACCGACGGGATCGCGGCGACGGTGCTCGTCAAACTCGAGTACCTGAACCCCGGAGGTTCGTCGAAGGACCGCATCGCCTCCCGCATCATCGACGCGGCGGAGAAGGAAGGGCTCCTGAAGCCCGGCGGCACCATCGTGGAACCGACGAGCGGCAACACCGGAGTCGGGCTCGCCCTGGTCGCGCAGCAGCGCGGCTACCGGTGCGTGTTCGTGCTCCCCGACAAGGTGGGGGAGGACAAGATCAACGTCCTCACCGCCTACGGCGCGGAGGTGGTGGTCACGCCGACGTCGGTGCCGCCCGAGCATCCCGACTCCTACTACTCGGTGTCCGACCGGCTCGCCGCCGAGATCCCCGGCGCGTTCAAGCCGAACCAGTACTTCAACCCGAACGGCCCGCGCAGCCACTACGAGACCACCGGTCCGGAGATCTGGCGCGACACCGACGGCCGCATCACGCACCTGGTCGCCGGCGTCGGCACCGGCGGCACCATCTCGGGCACCGGACGCTACCTCAAGGAGGTCTCCGACGGACGCGTCCGCATCGTCGGCGCCGACCCCGAGGGTTCCGTCTACTCCGGCGGCACCGGGCGGCCGTACCTGGTCGAGGGCGTCGGCGAGGACTTCTGGCCGGGCGCCTACGACCCGACCGTGGTCGACGAGGTGATCGCGGTGAGCGACGCCGAGGCGTTCCGGATGACGCGGCGGCTGGCGCGCGAGGAGGGCATCCTGGTCGGCGGGTCGAGCGGGATGGCCGTCGCTGCCGCCCTGCGCGCCGCGAAGGACCTGGGCCCGGACGACGTGGTGGTCGTGATCCTGCCGGACGGCGGCCGCGGCTACCTGGCGAAGATCTTCAACGACCGGTGGATGCAGTCCCACGGCTTCAGCGAGGTGCCCGACGAGTCCACGGTGCACGACATCGTGAAGACGAAGAGCGGCGCCCTCCCCGACCTGGTGCACACGCACCCGACCGAGACCGTGCGCGACGCCATCCAGACGATGAACCAGTACGGCGTCTCGCAGTTGGTCGTGCTCACGGCCGAGCCGCCGGTGGTCATGGGCGAGGTCGCGGGCGCGCTCGACGAGCGCTCCCTGGTGGACGCGGTGTTCAGCGGCCACGCCGAGATGAGCGACCCGGTCGGCAAGCACCTGGGCGAACCGCTCGCCCTGATCGGCGTGAACGAGCCGGTCACGGCCGCCCGCGCCGCGCTCGCCACGACCAACGCGCTGCTGGTGACCGACGGCGGCAAGCCTGTCGCCGTCCTCACCCGGCAGGACCTCCTCAACTACTTCAGCGACTGAAACCCCGCGACACGAGAGAACGGCACATGACACACGGCTTCGCCACGCGCGCCATCCACGAGGGTCAGGAGTTCGACCCGACCACCGGCGCGATCATCCCGCCCATCTACCAGACCTCGACGTTCGTGCAGGACGGCATCGGCGGCCTGCGGAACGGCTACGAGTACGGCCGCGCCGGCAACCCGACCCGCTCGTCGCTCGAGACGCTGCTCGCCTCCCTCGAGGGCGGCGTGCGCGCGCTGTCCTTCGCCTCGGGCCTGGCGGCCGAGGACGCGCTGCTGCGCGCGGCGCTCCGGCCGGGCGACCACATCGTGCTGGGCAACGACGCGTACGGCGGCACGCACCGGCTGATCGAGCGCATCCACGGCGAGTGGGGCATCCGGAACACGACCGTCGACCTGTCCGACCTGGACGCCGTGCGCGAGGCGCTCGCCGCCGACGGCACCCGGATGCTCTGGATCGAGACGCCGAGCAACCCGCTGATGAAGATCAGCGACATCGCCGCCCTGGTCGAGCTCGGTCACGCGGCCGGCGCGGTCGTCGTCGTGGACAACACGTTCGCCTCGCCCGCGCTGCAGCAGCCGCTGTCGTTCGGCGCCGACGTCGTCGTGCACTCGACCACGAAGTACCTCGGCGGCCACTCCGACGTGATCGGCGGCGCGCTGGTGTTCGCTGACGAGGAGCTCGCCGCCAAGGCGCAGTTCCTGCAGTTCGCGGCGGGTGCGGTGTCCTCGCCGATGGACGCGTGGCTGACCGTGCGCGGCATCAAGACGCTGCAGGTGCGCGTGCGGCAGCACAGCGCCAACGCGCAGGCGATCGCGGAGGCCCTGGTCGGCCACGCCGGCGTCGAGCGGGTCTACTACCCGGGCCTGCCGGACCACCCCGGCCACGAGCTCGCCGCCCGGCAGATGAGCGGCTTCGGCGGCATGCTGTCGGTCGCGCTCGCGGGGGGAGCGGAGGCGGCGCGCCGCTTCGCCGAGTCCACCCGCGTATTCCAGCTGGCCGAGTCGCTCGGCGGCGTGGAGTCGCTCATCGGCTACCCGAGCGAGATGACGCACGCGTCCGTCCGCGGAACCGCGCTGGAGGTCCCGGACAACATCGTGCGACTGTCGGTCGGCATCGAGGACGTCGACGACCTGCTGGAGGACGTGGAGCAGGCGCTGCGTCGGTAGCCCGCGCTAGCGTCGGCCGCATGGACCAACGCATCAGCCTCATCACGCTCGGGGTCGCCGACCTGGCGCGCTCTCGCACGTTCTACGAGGAAGGGCTCGGCTGGCAGCCGGCCGACGCGCCGGACGGGGTCGTGTTCTACCAGCTGCCCGGCATGGCATTCGCGCTGTTCGACCGCGACGACCTCGCGGAGGATGCGCGCGCGCCGATCGACGGCACGTTCAGCGGCATCACGCTGGCGTGCAACCAGCGATCGGAGGCCGACGTGGACCGCGTGCTCACCGAGGCGGAGTCGGCGGGCGCGCGCATCCTGAAGCCTGCGGCGCGCGTATTCTGGGGCGGCTACTCCGGCTACTTCGCCGACCCGGACGGGCACGTCTGGGAGGTGGCGCTCAACCCGGGCTGGCCGCTCGCCGACGACGGGACGCTCACTCTCGGCTGAGCGCCGGCGGCACCTCCGTCCGCGGGGAAGACCCGCGTGCCGCGCTCGAAGAAGCGCGGAGGGGCGGTGTCCGTGCGGATGAGTCCGGCGCGGTACAGGGCGCGCAGGCCCGCGAACAGGCCGGGGAGGCGCATCCCGTGCAGTTCGTCCATTCCGATGCCGGGCCGCGAGGCGATCAGCCGCAGGAGCTCGGCGCGGGCCTCGGCTCCGCCGCGCTCGGTGAGCAGCGAGGCGTCGAACGGGATGCGAGTGGTCGTGTCCCACATGGTGCCTCCTGGCTGCCGGTGCGGTCGGGCGGTGGATCGTTGCGCGGTTGAGTCAGTTATAGGCGCAGGTCGCTCGTCGAACCAAGACAGCGAGCACGATCCGGCCGGAAATGTACCCCGACCTGCAAGAAATCGGCATGCGGATGTACCCCGCCTCGTTCGGCGAGGCGCCTCCGCTGCACGGGTGATTCACGGAGTACAGGGTATTTACGGGGCGCCGCCTGCCCCCGATAGTGGAATGGTGAGGACTTTCGGGGTGGAGGAGGAACTCCTCCTGGTCGATGCGCGGGGGCTGGCGGCCCCGCTCGCTCCTGCGCTCCTCGCCGACGCGCCGCCCGTGGTCGACGGCCCCTCCGTCAGCGCCGAGTTCAACCAGGAGATGATCGAGACGCAGACGCGCCCGGTGCTCTCCACGAGCGACCTCCTCCTCGACATCGTCGGCGGCAGGGAGCTGGCCGACTCCCTCGCGCAGCGGCACGGGGCCCGGGCGATCGCGGTCGCCATGTCGCCGATGCGCATGCGGCCGCACGTCACCGACGATCCTCGCTACGCGAAGATGATCGAGCGGTACGGGCTGACGGCGCGCGGAACGCTGGTCTGCGGCTACCACGTGCACGTCGGCATCGACTCCCGCGAGGAGGGCGTCGCCGTCCTCGACCGCATCCGCACCTGGTTGCCGACCCTGCTCGCTCTCAGCGCCAACTCGCCGTTCTTCGGCGGCGCCGACACCGGGCACGCCAGCTACCGCTTCGCGGCCTGGCACCAGTGGCAGAGCGCCGGCCCGACCGACGTCTTCGGCTCGGTGGAGGCGTACGACCGGTTCGAACGCTTCCTCGTCGACACAGGCGTCATCCTCGACTCCGGGATGCTGTACCTCGACGCGCGCGTGTCGCACAAGGTTCCGACGGTGGAGATCCGGGTGGCGGATGTCTGCCTCGACGCACGCGACGCCGCCGTCATCGCCGCCCTGGTCCGGGCGCTCGTCGACACCGCGGTCGCCGAGTGGCGCGCGGGCATCCCTCCGGCGGCCGTCCCCTCGGCGGCCCTGCGGCTGGCCGAGTGGCAGGCCGCACTGACGGGGGTGAACGGCTCGCTCCCGCATCCGGTGACCTGGCGCGAGGTCTCGGCGGTGGAAGCGGTGGATGCGCTCGTGGCCCACACCGCCGGAGCGCTCGAGGCGAACGGCGACCTCGCGCTCGTCCGCCGCGGGGTCGCCCGCATCCACGCCGTCGGCGGAGGCGCGGGCCGCCAGCGCTCCGCGTTCGCGCGGCGCGGCCGGATGCGCGACGTCGTCGGGCTCGCCGTGACGGCGACGCACGAGCAGTCGGAGGACGACGATCTGGTCGTCGCATGAGCCCCACGTCGCCCCGGGTCATCCGGCCTTCCGCCCGACGGTGATCGCGCCTATTCTGCGGTCATGACGGAGAGGCAGCTCGCCCACCAGCACGCCGTCTACACGTACGGCTCGCTGCCGCTGACCCTCATGTACAGCCCGACGGCGACCGCGGCGTGGGAGGTCTACTACGGCGGCGAGTACCTCGGCCTGATCGAGGAACTGCACAGCACGGGCGAGCTGTGGCCCGGGTTCGTCGCGCGGCTGCCGGGCGAGGAGGAGTCGGGTGAGGGCGTCACCGCGCAGGACTGGCGCGTGGCCGTCGAGCTGCTGGCCGCGCACGCCGGGCTCTGACGGGGCGACGGCGCACCGGCGTGCTCAGCCCGCGAGGTCGAGCGTGCGCTGGGGAGGGTGCCCGAACCGCTCCGCGTAGAGCCGGGCGAAGGTGGGCTCGTCCGGGAAGCCCCACCGCGCTGCGACGGACGCGACCGTGGTGGCCGACCCGTCGAGCGGCCGCTGGAGGTCGCCGTGCGCGGCGGCGAGGCGCACGCTGGCGAGATACTGCAGCGGAGTGAATGGCAGGTGCATGTCGAAGGCGCGGACGAGCTCCGGCACGGAGGTCCCGGCCGCGAGCGCGATGTCCTCCGGAGTGATCGGCAGCGACGCGTGCTCGTCGATGAAGCTCACCGCGTGCTTGAAGGCCAGCCCGCGAGAGGCGACGGTGGTCCGGCGCGCCTCGTGGTCCCCGGGCAGCGGGAAGGTCTCCAGAGTCGCGACGGCGAGCTGGCGGTACAGCGAGGCCCGCAGCAGCGGGCTCTCGAACGCGCCGGCGTCCACCTGCCGCCAGACGTTGTCGTGCACAGAGCGCCAGTGGCGGGCGGCGGCCGCCGACACAGGGGCGGCGGAGAGGAACGACGCCTCCAGTCGCTCCTCGCCGAACAGACCCCGGGCGGTCGTCGTCAGGGCCGCGGGGTCGAACGCGACGACGGTGACGTCGGCGTGGTCCATGGACCCGCGGGCCGTCGCGGACGGCTGGAACAGCGCGGGCTCCGCCGCCAGGTCGCCCTCCTCGTCCCCCGCCTGCCAGCGGTAGCGGCCGGAGGCGAGGCCCACCGCGAGGAATGGCAGCTCGAACGCCAGCGAGAGGTCGCCGCCGAAGCGGTGGCGCCCCAGCAGCAGGCGGTCGTCGCCCCGCAGCTCCTCTCCGTAGCTGAGGCCGCTCTCGCGCACGCCCGGGCCGAGTGAGACATCGCCGTAGCTGCGGCGCAGGATCTCCTCGGCGGCATCGGGACCGGCGGCCTGCTCGCGGGTGTGGAAGGTGTCGGGCACATCGCTCCTCGCCGGGCCGGCTCTCACGCTGAGGGCCGGTCATCCCTGCCTGGAGTGTAAGCCCCCGCGTTCCGTCAGAACGCGAACTGCGACCACTCGGCGCGCTCGAGCGAGACCTGCTCGCCGTGCTCGTCGACGATCCAGTGCTCCGGCGTGCAGCCCACATAGGTGCAGAGCAGCGTCTGGCTCCTCCAGCCGTCCGCCGAGTGGACCCACCGGACCAGATGGAGATCCTGCCCCGGTTTCGGGATGTTCCCGATGGATGATTCGAACGTGGTCATGCTGCACCCCTCCCCTTGGGCGGCCTTCCAAGGCGACCCTATCGGGGTACATGACCGGGGGACAAGAGCCGCGGCAGTCAATTCCCGCCGTCGTCCTCCAGCGGATCGTACTCGTCGTGCTCCGGCTCGACGAAGCCGTCCGCGTCGTACGGACCCACGCCATCCCCGCCTTCGGCGATGGCGTCGACGTCGATCGGCTCCCCCGACGGCGTCTCCGGCCAGTTCTCCTTCGCGTCGGTCATGGCCGCTCCCTTCCTGGATGCCGGACTTCCGGATGCTCTGACGGCGATGGTAGACGGGCTCCCGCACGCCGGATAGGGGTCACTCGCCGGGTTCGCGGCCCGTGAGCCGGACCTCCTCCACATCGAGCCGGCGCTGCACGTCCCGGAGCACGATGTCGTCGATGTCGCCCTCGTCGCGGAGGCGGACGACCTCCTCGCGCTTGCAGTGCAGGAGCGCCAGCCGGAGCTCGGTGTCCTGACGGCTGCGCTCGACGGCCTCCTCCCCGCCCTCGGATTCGTCCTCGGCCTCCAGCAGCTCCAGATGCTCCTCGAACTCGTTCTGGATGCGCTCGCTCACCTCCTCGTCCACGCCGAGCCGCCGAGCCAGCTCCGGCAGCTCGTCGAGCGCCGCGCGCGTCGCGCTGGTCTCCGCCAGCCGCCGCTCGTGGCCGACGGCCTCGTCGCCAGGCAGCTTCGCCCAGCGCACGACCTTCGGCAGGATGAGTCCCTGCACGACGAGGGTCACGATGATGACGCCCGTCGTGACGAAGACGATGAAGTCGCGGTTCGGAAACGGGTGGCCGTTGTCGAGGGCCGCCGGCACCGCAAGCGCGGCCGCGAGGGAGACCGCCCCGCGGAAGCCGGAGAGGCTGCTGACCACACGCCAGCGGCTGCTCATCCGTCGTGCCCTCTGCTCCGGGCGGCGGTCGAGCAGGCGGATCAGGAACACCGAGCCGAACTGGAAGACGAAGCGCACGGCCACGACCATCAGGGTGACCGCCACGATCGCGAGGAGGCCCATCCCGATGTCGCGTGTGCCCGGGTCCGTGGTCGAGCGGGGGAGCTCGATGCCGACGAGCACGAACAGGCTGGCGTTGAGCAGGAAGGTCGAGAAGGTCCAGAAGGCGTCGGACTGGCGCCGGCCCTCCGCGACGCCGATGCGCGGGCCGGCCTGGCTGATGATGAGCCCTGCGACGACCACGGCGAGCACCCCGGAGGCGTGGATGAGCTCGGCCAGCAGGTAGGCGACGAACGGCGTCAGCAGCATGGCGATGTTCTGGGTGATGGCGTCGCGCAGCCGACGCCGGGCGAGGATCGCCAGCCAGGCGACGAGGGCGCCGATGGCCGCCGCACCGAGGTACGCGATCAGGAACGTCACCGTGACGCCGCCGAGGCTCACGTCGGCGTCGCCGATCGTGAACCCGACGGCGAGCGACCAGAGGACGAGCGCCGTCCCGTCGTTCACCAGGCTCTCGGCGCGGAGGATGGTGACGTTCCGCCGCGGCAGCGAGTGCGTGAACGACACGACGGCGGTGGCGTCGGTCGGCGCGACGGCGGCCCCGAGCACCCAGGCCGGCCCCCACGGCAGGCCCATCGCGTGCGCGAGCACAGCGACGGCGGCCGCGGTCAGCACGACGAGGGCGGTGCTCATCAGGGCGATGCTGCGCAGGTTGCTCCGGATCTCGCGCAGGGAGGTGGTGAGGCTCTCCCAGTACAGGATCGCCGGGAGGAAGAGGAAGAGCACGACCTCGGGGGCGAGCTCGATGCCGCGGAACAGCGGCACGAGCCCCAGGAGCACGCCGATGCCGACGAGCAGCAGGGGTTGGGCGATCCCGGTCTTGCGGGCGATGACCTTGGTCAGCAGGGTGGTGACGCCGATGACGACGACGAGTTCGAGTCCGAGCAACAGACCTCCTTGTCGCCCATGTTCCCGCGGCGGAGGGCGGCGGGGAACCCTCCCAGCGGATCATGATTCCCCCGCGGATGCGTCTTCTCCGATGACGGATATCGAACCTTTCGTACCAAGAGAAGCAATACACAGTGTGAGTACTGATAGCGATGTGATCCGGGAGTCGCTCCGCGCGCCTGAACGGTTCGCGGAGATCTTCGAGCGGCATGCGGCCTGCGTGGAGGCGTTCGTCGCGTCCCGGGTGGGCGCGGCCGCCAAAGACGACATCCTCAGCGAGACGTTCCTCGCGGCGTTCCGCGTTCGTCGACGGTTCGACCTGTCGAAGGAGTCTGCCCGCCCGTGGCTGCTGGGGATCGCGGTGCGGATGATCCGCCGTCACCGGTCCGCCGAGGCCGCGCACTGGCGCGCGTGGGCCGCCGGGGCCGGGAGCGCGGAGCTCAGCACGGCGGACGAGGTCCAGTGCGCGGGGGACCGCGTGGACGCGACGGCGGCGGTGCGAGAGCTCGCGCCGGTCATCGCGGGGCTGTCCCAGCGCGATCGCGACACCCTGTTGCTCTACGCCTGGGGCGACCTGACGTACGAGCAGGTCGCCGCGGCGTTGCGTGTCCCGGTGGGCACCGTGCGCTCGCGGCTGAACCGCATCCGTTCCCGCCTCGCGTCGCCGCCCCGACCGGCGCGAGTGCTCGCAGAGAGAACCGACGAAAGGAAGAGAGACGATGGATACCTTCGACAGGGTGCGTGAGGCGCGCCCCGAATCGGCCAGCGACCTGAGCGCTGCGCGGGCGGCGCTGGAGAGCGAGATGGCGGTTCACCGTTCGCGGAGGCGACGGGTCGCGGGTGCGACGCTCGCGGCGGCCGGCGTGCTGACCGTCGGAGGCGTCGTGACGGCGTTCGTCGTGGGCGGTGAACCGGCTGCGGTGGAGGCCCCGCGCCTCGCCGGCACGGCGGAGGCCGCCCCGAAGATGGAGCTCGCCTCGGCGGTGCTCAACCGGGCGGCGGAGCTGCAGCTCAAGACGGCGGACGTCGCCCTTCAGCCCGGGCAGTACCTGCGGACGTCGATCGACATGGAGCAGATGGTCGACCTGCGAACGGGCTGGGAGACGTCGGAAGACCCCTTCCAGGAGAGCAGCGGGGAGGTGGTCGCGGTCGTACGCTCGTCGTCGATCGAGACCCAGTATCGGCCCGCCGACCCCGCCGCCGATGTGATCGGAGAGCAGACGCCGTTCCACGGGATCGAGGCCCTGGGAGACACGGCAGCGGCCGAGGCGGCCTGGAACGGCTACTACGAGCGGAACGGTGTCCCGGCGATCGGCGGACCGGCTCCCGCGGCGACCGTGGAGAACCTCGGGCCCGCGTCGTCCGTCGGCGAGTACTCCCGTGACCCGCAGGCGTTCTTCGACGCGCAGCTCCAGCGCACTCGCGAGTTCGTCGAACTGACGGGTCTGGAACGCAACGAGGAGAAGCTGCCCGAACTCACCGGTATCCGGATGTGGGGCAAGCTCACGCGTGAAGAGTTCCACTCCGCGCCGGCGGAGTACCGCGCCACCTTCCTCAAGGCCCTCGCGCTGGCGCCGGGAACCCGGATCATCGGCACCAGCGGCGAGTTCAGCGTGCTCGAGTACGACTCCGACGTCGAGCTCACGTACCGGGTGAGCATCGACAACGCCACCGGTGAGGTCCGGAAGGTCGAGGAGCGCTATGACTCGCGTGCGAACCCGGATGGAACCCGGCCGGCGTTCTTCGGCGACCGGTTCGATGTCACGTACGTCATCACGCAGCAGGTGGTCGACTCCGCGCCGGCTCAACGGTGAGCAGCTGACGATGAGGGGCCGGGACCGCCGGCCCCTCATCCGCTGTCGGTGGTGTCCGCCAGGATGGACGCATGACTGAACGGGCGCCCTCGACCGCGCACGCCCGGGGCGAGGAGCCGGAGCTCCCCGATCCACGGGTCCCCGCGACGCCCCACGGTCGTCTCGGAGTGGCGGGCGGCACGGCCCTGTACATCGCGGCGGTGCTCGGGACGGGCATCCTCGTCCTGCCGGCGCTCGCCGCGGCGGCGGCCGGTCCTGGCGCGATCGTGGCGGTCGCGGCGCTCGCGCTCATCTCCGTGCCGCTGGCGGCCACCTTCGCGGCGCTCGCCCGGCGTCATCCTGATGCGGGCGGCGTCGCCACGTTCGCGCGCCGCGCGTTCGGGCCGGGCGCGGCGCGGGTGATCGGCTACTGGTTCTTCTTCGTCACCCCGATCGGCGCTCCCATCGCCGCGCTCATGACCGCGCGGTACGTCGTCGCCGTGATCGGCGGCGACACAGCGACGACGACCCTGATCGCGGTCGCGCTCATGATCGTCCCGGTAATCGTGACGGCGTTCGGTGTGCGGTTCGCCGCCTCTGTGCAACTGGTCCTCTCCGGCGCCCTCATCGCGGTGCTGATCTTCGTGCTCGCGGCCGCCGCGCCCCACGCAAGGCCGGAGAACCTGCAGCCGCTGCTCCCGCACGGCTGGGCGGGCGTCGGGCTCGCGATGAGCCTGTACATCTGGGCGTTCGCGGGCTGGGAGGCCGTGGCCGGCATCGGGGGAGAGTTCCGCAACCCGCGGCGCGACATCCCACGCGCCACCGCCCTGGCGCTGGTGATCGTGTCGGTCGCCTATCTGGCGATCCAGACCGTGACCGTCGTCGTGCTCGGGGAGCGCGCCGCGACGAGCGCCGTGCCGCTGCTCGACCTCGTCGAGGTGGCGACCGGCTCCGGAGGCGGCGTGGTCGTCGCGGTGATCGCGGCGATCGTGGTCACCGGTGTCTTCAATGCATACCTCGCCGCCTTCAGCAAGCTCGGCGCCGCCATGGGCCGAGACGGCGACCTCCCGGCCTGGTTCGGCCGCGGCGTCGAGAACGGCGCGGTCGCGCGCCGCGGCCTGCTGCTCTCCGCCGTCGTCATGGCGCTGTACTCCGTCGTGGTGCTCGCGAGCGGCGACCTCCCGCCGTTCATCCTCGTGCACACCAGCATCGCCGCGGCCGTCTACGGCCTCGGCGTCGCATCCGCCCTCCGGCTGCTGCCCCGGCGGTCGCTCGGCTGGTGGATGGCGTTGCTCTCGTGCGTGCTCGCCGCGGGCCTGCTCGTGCTGGCCGGCTGGCACCTGGTCTTCCCGGCCGTCGTGGCGCTCGTGGCGCTCGCCGTCGGCGCCGTGCAGCGCGCGCGACGCTGAGCCCGCTCGCGACTGCTGCCGTTCGGAACGAGGGCGGGTGCTCGCCGCGGCGCGGACGTTCCGAACGGCAGCAGTCGCGGCGCCGCGACCGCGAGCGCGCATAATGGGGGCACCCGCGCGGGCCGCGGACGCAGGGAGGGGACGCGTGACCGAGCACCAGCGCGCCGCCAGCATGCGCGACGTCGCCGCCCTCGCGGGGGTGTCGCACCAGACCGTCTCCCGGGTCGTGAACGGGCACCCCAGCATCCGGGAGTCGACGCGGCAGCGGGTCCGCGCCGCGATGGACCAGCTGCACTACCGTCCCAACCGCGCCGCGCGGGCGCTCGTCACCGCCCGGTCGCGGACCATCGGCGTGCTCTCCACCTCGGCCGCCGCCCTCTACGGGCCGGTGTCGAGCATCAACGCGATCCAGGATGCCGGGCGGGCCGCCGGCTACTCGGTCGCGGTCGCGCAGCTGCCCGACCTGAGCGCCGACGCGATCTCCGCAGGGCTCGACCACCTGCTCGCGCAGTCTGTCGAGGGCATCGTGGTGATCGCCCCGCAGGAGGTGGTGCTCGACCGGTTGAGCCGCGCGCGGCTCGGCGTGCCCTATGTGACCCTGCTCGGCGGTCCCTCGGCCGTGCAGCGCGAGCTGACGGTCGACCAGGTGGCCGGAGCCCGCGCGGCCACGGGGCACCTCATCCGCCTGGGGCACACCCGGATCGTGCACCTGTCGGGACCGCTCGAGTGGTTCGAGGCGGAGGCGCGCGTGCACGGCTACCGCGCCGAGCTCGAGGAGGCCGGGCTGGCTCCGGAGCCGGTCCTGGAGGGCGACTGGACGGCGGAGTCCGGCTACCGGCTCGGCCGCCGGGTGCTGGACGACCCGGGCGTCACGGCCGTGTTCGCCTCGAACGATCAGATGGCGCTCGGGGTCTACCACGCGGCCCGCGAACGGGGGCTCGGCATCCCGGAGCAACTGAGCGTCGTCGGCTTCGACGACATCCCGGAGGCCGCGCACTTCTGGCCGCCGCTGACGACCGTGCTGCAGGACTTCACCGACCTCGGCCGGCGGAGCGTCGAGAGCCTGGTCGCCGAGATCGAGGGGGGAGCGGAGGCGACGGCGGTGAGCCTGCAGCCGGAGCTCATCGTGCGCTCGTCGACCGCGCCTCCGCGCACGGCCTGACCGGCGTCGGCGGTCGGGCCTAGGCTGGCCCCTATGAGCTCGCGCGACCTGGACTCGGTGACTGCAGGCTCCGCACCCGGCGATGTCGCCCCTCCCGGCGGCGTGCTCGGCCCGCGCTTCCGCTGGACCAGCATCGGGATGTGCCTGCTGATCATGCTGGCCGCGTTCGAGGCGCTCGCGGTCACCACGATCATGCCCGAGGTGAGCCGGGAGCTGCACGGCGACGCCCTGTACGCGTTCGCCTTCGCGGGGCCGCTGGCGGTCAGCGTGGTCGGGATGGTGTCCGCAGGGGCCTGGGCCGACCGGGGGAACCCGCGCAACGCCCTGATCGCATCCGTCGTGCTGTTCGCGGCCGGCCTGCTGATCGCCGGAACGGCCTCCACGATGCCGGTCTTCGTCGTCGGCCGGCTGGTGCACGGCCTCGGCGGCGGTGGCCTGACCGTCGTGCTGTACGTGATCGTGGCGAGGGTGTACCCGCCCGTGCTGCACGCCCGGATCTTCGCGGGCTTCGCCGCGGCCTGGGTGATCCCGTCGCTGATCGGCCCGTTCATCGCCGGGGTGCTGGCGGAGACGGTCGGCTGGCGCTGGGTGTTCCTCGGCGTCGTCACGCTGGTCGCGCTCGCGATGCTCATGGTGGTGCCCGTGATGCGTGGAGCGCTCACCACCCCGCAGGAGACGACGCCGATCCGGGTCTCCCGCCTGCTCTGGGCGGTGCTCCTCGCCGTCGCCGTGCTCGCGCTCACGCTCGCCGCCGAGGCCTCCGGACCGGTGCAGTGGATCGTCCCGGTCGTGGCCGCCGCCGTCGCCGCGTTCGCGATCCGGCCGCTGATCCCGCGGGGCACGCTGCTGGCGCGGGCCGGGCTGCCCAGCGTCATCCTGATGCGCGCGCTCGTGGCCGGCACCTTCTTTGCAGCAGAGGTGTACGTGCCGCGCATCATGGTCACCGAGTACGGCCTGTCGGCGGCGGTGGCGGGCCTCGCGCTCACGGCGGCGGGCCTGACCTGGTCGGCGGCCTCGTGGCTGCAGGGCCGGTTCCCGTCGATCACCGACCTCGCCGCGGCACGTTTCGGCGCACTGGGGCTGACGATCGCGCTCGCCTGCCTGATCTCGACCGCGGTGTGGCACCTCCACCCCACGGTCGTCGTGGTCGGCTGGGCGTTCGCCGGCGGCGGGATGGGCATCCTGTACCCGCGTCTCGGCGTGCTCACGCTGAAGTACTCGACCCCGGAGAACCAGGGCTTCAACAGCTCGGCCCTCTCGATCGCGGATGCCACCGGCTCGGCGATCGCCCTGGCGGCCACGGCGATCGTGTTCGCGGCGCTCCGGCTGCTCGACGGCGGGTGGCCGTACGTCGGCGCCTTCGCGCTGACCGTGGTGCTGTGCGGGCTCGCCTGGGCGGTGGGGCCGCGGCTGCTGCGGCGGTAGCGGCCCTACGCCCGCGCCGCGCCCGCGCTACGCCCGCGCTACGCGCTGCACCGCGGCGTCCGCCTCTTCGACGATCGCCCGCATCGCCGCCTCCGCGGCCGCCGCGTCGCCTCCACGCACCGCCGCGGCGACCTCCTCGTGCAGGCGGATCGCCTCGGGGTTGGCGTTGTGCGGCATGAGGTCGTGCGCGGTGCGGCCGTTGAGGGCCTCCGCCACCGCGCCGCTGAGGGCGGCGAAGGTGGGGTTGCCGGAGGCCTCCAGCAGGATGCGGTGGAAGTCGCGGTCGTGCGCCAGGTACTCGTCGTGATCTGCGGACCGCTGCGTCGCCGCCATGCCGACGATGGCGGCCGTGAGCTCGCCGCACTGCGCCGGCGTCGCCCGGGCGCTGGCGAGGCGCGCGGCGACCGGCTCGACCGCGAGGCGCAGCTCGCTGAGGTCGCCGAGCGCGGTCAGCCGGTCGGGACCGGCGAGCCGCCAGGCGAGCACGCGTGGGTCGAGCGCCTGCCAGGCGCTCGACGGGGTGACGATCGTTCCGCGGCGGCGGCGCGCCTGCACGAGGCCCAGCGACTCGAGCACGCGGATGCTCTCGCGCAGGACGGTGCGCGAGCTGCCGAGGCTCTCGGGCGTCAGCACCGTGCCGACCGGGATGTCGCCCGCGACGATCCGGGCCCCGAGCGACGCGATCGTCTGCTCGTGGCGGGAGCCGGGCGCTGGCTGGGTCACGCTTCATTATCCGCGGAGGAGACTCATCCGGTCAAAGCGGTCGTTGGTCGGCGTAATGTCGGTATTGTCCGGCATTGATTAGACACAAATCTGATTTATTCCTAGAGTGTTCCTGCCCTATCCGCACTGACCAAGGACGTTCATGCTCCACACCACCCTCTCGCGCCTCGCGGCCGCCGCCGCTCCGGCGCCCCACCCCACCGCCCCCGAGGGACAGCTGATCCTCGCCGCCATCGTCGGCATCGCGGTGATCGTGATCCTCATCACCTGGCTCAAGCTCCACCCGTTCCTCTCGCTGCTGCTCGGCTCGCTCGTCGCCGGGCTGGTCGGCGGCATGGCCGCGGATGCCGTGGTCGCCAGCTTCATCACCGGTTTCGGCAACACCATGGGCAGCGTCGGCGTGCTCATCGGGCTCGGCGCGATGTACGGCAAGCTGCTCGCCGACTCGGGCGGGGCCGACCGCATCGTCGACACCCTCGTCTCCCGCACGAGCGCGCGGCTGCTGCCGTGGACGATGGGCGCGGTCGGCGCCATCATCGGCCTGCCGATGTTCTTCGAGGTGGGCCTCGTGCTGCTCATGCCGGTCATCATCCTGGTGACCCGCCGCTCCGGCCTGCCGCTGATGCGCATCGCCCTGCCGACCATCGCCGGCCTCTCGGCCATGCACGGCCTCGTCCCGCCGCACCCGGGCCCCCTCGTCGCGATCGGCGCCCTCGGTGCGAACCTCGGCCTGACCCTCGCGTTCGGCGTGCTGGTCGCCATCCCGACCATCGCGATCGCGGGTCCGCTGTTCAGCAAGCTCGCCGCCCGCTGGGTGCCGGTCGGCGTGCCCGACCTGTTCGTCGCCGACGAGAAGGAGATCGAGACCCGTCGCCGTCCGTCGTTCGCCGCGGCGCTCGTCAGCATCCTGCTGCCGGTCGTGCTCATGCTGGCCAAGGCGGTCGCCGACATCGCGTCGCCGGACGCGGCGCCCGTGTGGAAGGTCGCGGTCGACTTCCTGGGGACTCCCGTCATCGCCCTGACGGTCGCGGTCCTCGCCGGGCTGTTCCTGCTCGGCGTCGGCGGCGGGATGGACCGCAAGGCCATCCAGACCAGCCTCAGCGCGTCGCTGCCGCCCATCGCGGGCATCATCTTCATCGTCGGCGCGGGCGGCGGCTTCAAGCAGGTGCTCGTGGACACGGGCATCGGCCAGGTCATCGCCGGCTGGGCGACCGGCGCCAGCGGCATCGTGGTGCTGCTGCTCGCCTGGACGGTGGCGGCGCTCATCCGCGTCGCCACCGGTTCCGCGACGGTCGCGACCGTGACCGCTGCCGGCATCCTGCTGCCGCTCACCGAGCACCTGTCGACGCCGATGATCTCGCTGATGGTGCTGGCGATCGGCGCGGGTTCGGTGTTCCTCTCGCACGTCAACGACGCCGGGTTCTGGCTGGTGAAGGAGTACCTGGGGCTCGACATCCCGCAGACGCTGAAGAGCTGGACGGTGCTGGAATGCCTGGTCTCGATCGTCGGCCTGGCGGGCGTGCTCGTCCTCAGTCTGTTCGTCGGCGGCCTCGGATGAGCGCCGGGCGCGCGGTCGTCGTGATGGGGGTCGCCGGCTGCGGCAAGTCGACCGTGGCGGCGCTCCTCGCCGAGCGGCTCGGCTGGGACCTCCTGGAGGGGGATGCGCTGCACCCCGTCGCGAACGTCGAACGGATGGCCGCGGGCATCCCGCTCACCGACGACGACCGTGCGCCCTGGCTCGCCGCGATCGCGGCCTGGACGGACGAGCGGCTGGCCGCGGGGCGGTCGGTCGTGGTCGCGTGCTCCGCGCTCGCCCGGCGCTACCGGGACGTGCTGCGGCGCGACGAGGTGACGTTCGTGCACCTGGCGGGCACGCCCGAACTCCTGGAACAACGGCTGGCCTCCCGCGAGCACCACTTCATGAAGGCGGGCATGCTGCAGAGCCAGCTCGCCACCCTGGAGCCCCTCACCCCCGACGAGCGCCACATCACCCTCGACATCGCCGCCCCTCCCGCAACCCTCGCCGCCCAAGCCGCCGCCGCCCTCTGACCCCCGCTCCAAGCCAAGAGCTCCTGAGTTCTTCCACCCGCCACGCGGCGAGTCGCTCGAAAAACTCAGGAGCTCTTGGCGTCGTAGCCGGCCCGGGATCAGGGGCGGGCGGCGGCGTACTGGGTGCGGATGAGGGGGCGGGTGTCGACGGGGAGGGTCGTGAGGGTCTCCACGGTCCAGGCGGGGCGGGAGCCGGTCAGGGCCCAGGCGGCCTGCACGGCTCCGCCGTCGGCGACGTACTCGCCCGGCGCGGGAACCTCGACCGGGGCGTCGAAGACCTGCGCGGCGACCTGGGCGACGGCCGGGTTCTGCGCGGCGCCGCCGATCAGCAGGATGCGCCGCTCCTTCACCCCGACCGACCGCACCGCGTCGAGTCCGTCGGCGAGCCCGCACAGCATCCCCTCGATCGCCGCCCGCGCCAGGTTGGCCGGCGTCGTCGAGGCGAGGGTGAGGCCGTGGATGCTGGCCTTCGCGTCCGGCAGGTTCGGCGTGCGCTCGCCCTCGAAGTAGGGCACGAGCACCACCCCGCCGGACCCGGGCTCGGCCGACAGGGCCAACTCCGCCAGTCCGTCGTGGTCGACGCCCAGCAGTCCCGCGATGGACCCCAGCACGCGCGCCGCGTTGAGCGTCGCGATGAGCGGGAGGGAGACGCCGGACGCGTCGGCGAAGCCGGCGACGGTCCCGGACGCGTCCGAGACGGGGCCGTCGGTGACGGCGAAGACCGTGCCCGAGGTCCCGATCGAGACGACCACGTCGCCCTCGGCGGCGCCGAGCCCGAGCGCGGCTCCCGCGTTGTCGCCCGCGCCGGGGCCGACGAGCACCCCGGAGGGCGTGCGGCCGGCGGACTCGGCGGAGCCGAGCACGCGCGGCAGCACAACGGCGTTCGTGTCCGCGTCGGCGGCTCCCGCCTCGCGGCCGGGGCGCCCGAGGGCGCGCTCGAACAGGTCGAGGTCGTACGCACCGGTCGCTGCGCTCCAGTACGCGGTGCCGCTGGCGTCGGAGCGGTCGGTGGTGAGCGCCTCGAGGTCCGGGCCGAGCTCGCTCTCGCCGGAGGGGCCGTAGCCGAGCAGGCGCCAGGTCAGCCAGTCGTGGGGGAGCGCGACGGCCGCGACGCGGGCGGCGTTCGCGGGCTCCGCATCCCGCAGCCAGCGCAGCTTGGTCGCGGTGAAGGAGGCGACGGGGACGACGCCCACGCGCTCGGCGTAGGCCTCGGCGCCGACCTCGGCGATCAGGTCGCGGGCGGCCTGCGCCGAGCGGGTGTCGTTCCAGAGCAGGGCGTCGCGGATGACCCGGCCCTCCGCATCCAGCACGACCATCCCGTGCTGCTGCCCGGCGATGGAGATCGCGTCGACGTCGTCGAGCCCGCCCGCGTCCGCCAGCGCCTCCTGCAGCGCCGACCACCAGGCGGCGGGGTCGACCTCGGTCCCGTCCGGGTGCGCCGCGCGCCCGGAGCGCACCAGTCCTCCCGTCTCGAGGTTCCGAACCACGACCTTGCAACTCTGAGTCGACGAGTCGACTCCCGCGACCAACGTCACGCCGGCGTCCTTTCAACGACGCGAGGTGCTCGCAGATGCTGCCGACACGCGGGCCGGGCGAGCAACTGCGAGCACCTCACGGAAATGGGGGATGGGGATGGGATGGGGGAGGCTCAGCGGGCGCCGAGCAGGTGCTCCAGGGCGAGCTGCTGCAGACGGACGAAGCCGAAGCCCTTGCCGCCGAAGTAGGCGCTGGGGTCGAAGTCCTCGTAGGCGCTGCGGTCGGCCAGCAGGTCGTCGTACGACTCGCCCTCGCCGAGGGTGGGGCGCGACAGCTCGATCACACGCGACGCCTCCAGCTGCTCCTGCACCTCGGGGTCGGCGCGGAACGCCTGCGCCCGCTCCTTGAGCAGCAGGTAGGTGCGCATATTGGCCGCGGCCGAGTCCCACACGCCGGTGATGTCCTCGGTGCGCGACGGCTTGTAGTCGAAGTGGCGCGGGCCGTCGTAGGCCGGGCCGCCGTCGGGGCCGCCGTTCTCCAGCAGGTCGACGAGGGCGAACGCGTTCTGCAGGTCGCCGTGGCCGAAGACCAGGTCCTGGTCGTACTTGATGCCGCGCTGCCCGTTGAGGTCGATGTGGTACAGCTTGTCGTGGTACAGCGCCTGG
The DNA here is from genome assembly GCF_013359685.1 of Leifsonia sp. C5G2. Lineage (GTDB taxonomy): Bacteria > Actinomycetota > Actinomycetes > Actinomycetales > Microbacteriaceae > Leifsonia. The sequence continues at coordinate 241,269 of NZ_JABFMV010000001.1, read as the reverse complement.
GCGATGCCGGCGGCGAAGTTGAGGCCCGCCATCTGCTCGTGGCCGACCTCCGGGTTGAGGCCGACGAGCTCCGGGCGCTCCAGCGAGTTGATGAACGCGAGCGCGTGACCGACGGTCGGCAGCAGGATGTCGCCGCGCGGCTCGTTCGGCTTCGGCTCGATGGCGAAGCGGATGTCGTAGCCCTTGTCGGTGACGTAGTCGCCGAGCAGGTTGACGGCCTCGCGGTAGCGCTCGAGGGCCGAGCGGATGTCCTTCGCGGCGTCGTACTCGGCGCCCTCGCGGCCGCCCCACATGACGAACGTCTTGGCGCCGAGCTCGGCTGCGAGGTCGAGGTTGCGGAGCACCTTGCGCAGCGCGAAGCGGCGGACGGCGCGGTCGTTGGAGGTGAAGCCGCCGTCCTTGAAGACGGGGGCCGAGAACAGGTTCGTGGTCACCATCGGGACGATGATGCCGGTGTCCTGCAGGGCCTGCTTGAGGCGGTCGATCTGCTTCTGGCGCTCGGCGTCGGTCGAGCCGAACGCGAACAGGTCGTCGTCGTGGAAGGTGAGGCCGTAGGCGCCGAGCTCGTCGAGCTTGTGCACCGCCTCGACCACGTCGAGCTGCGGCCGGGTCGGGCCGCCGAACGGGTCGGTGCCGTTGTAGCCGATGGTCCACAGTCCGAACGAGAACTTGTCGGCGCGGGTGGGGGTGAGGCTCATGGGGATTCCTTCAGCTTCGTCGGTGATTTGTTGTTCCAATAAACTTATACAGGATGTGCGCCCGCGGCGCGACCCCGTCTCAGAGCGCGTCGGTGAAGACGGCACTCACGGTAGCCGCTTCGGCCGTCGACGTCACCAGCCGCGCGTCGGCCGGGGTGATCGCGTGCACGGCGCCGGTGATCGTCAGCTCTGCCGCCGTCTCGCGCTCGGCGCACGACGGTCCGACCCACACCTCCACCGCGCCCGGCTCGACGATCCGGCGCATCGCGCGGTCCGAGAAGGCGAGCCGCGAGGTCGGCACGGAGAACCGCACCACGGTCTCCTCGCCGGGCTGCAGCGCCACCCGGTGGTAGCCGAGCAGCTGCGCGACCGGGCGGGTCACGCTGGCGTGCACATCCCGCGCATACAGCTGGACGAGGTCGGTGCCCGCGCGCTCGCCGGTGTTCCGGATGCGCACGGTCGCGGTGAACGCGTCGCCCGCCTCCACCTCACGGTCGACGCTGAGCCCGGAGCGCTCGAACGACGTGTACGACAGACCGTGACCGAACGGCAGCACCGGGGTGCTGTCGGCGCTGGTGATCTCGTTCGGGCCGCCGAGGATCGGGTGCAGGTACGAGTACGGCTGAGCCCCGGCGGAGCGGGGCAGCGACACCGGCAGGTGCCCGGAGGGGGAGACCCGGCCGGACAGCACGGCCGCGATAGCACGGCCGCCCTCCTCGCCGGGGAAGAACGCCTGCAGCACGGCGGCCGGTGCGGTGACGCCCTCGACGGCCCAGGAGATCGCGTACGGCCGGCCGGAGAGCACGACGAGCACGACCGGCGTTCCCGTCGCGACGACCCGCTCCACGAGCTCGCGCTGGATGCCCGGGAGCTCCAGGCTCTCAACGTCGTTGCCCTCGCCGACCGTGCCGCGGCCGAACAGTCCGGCCCGGTCGCCGACGACGACCACGGCGACGTCCGCGGCGCTCGCCGCGTTCACCGCCGCCGGGATCCCGGAGCGGTCGTCGCCCTCGACGGCGCAGCCGCGCTCGTGCGCGACGGACGCGTCCGGAAACTCGCCGCGGACCGCGTCCAGCACCGACGGCAGCTCGAAGCCGAGCGGCACCTCGGGGTGGTGGGCGAGCACATGGTTGGCGAACGAGTAGCAGCCCATGAGCGCCTCCGGCGCATCCGCGTTCGGCCCGAGGACCGCGATGCGCGCGGGGGAGCCGGCGAGCGGCAGCGTGCCGTCGTTGGTCAGCAGCACGAGCGACTCCTCGGCCAGCCGCAGCGCGACGTCGCGGTGGGCCGGGGTGTCGAGGTCGATCTCCGTCGGCGGCTCGTCGAAGGTGGCGTCGAGCAGGCCCAGCTCCTCCTTCTGCGCCAGCACCCGGAGCACGGACCGGTCGATCAGGCCGACGTCGACCCCTCCGGAACGGACCAGGTCGGCCAGCGGGCCGAGGAAGGCGTCGCCGGTCGGCAGCTCGACGTCGATCCCCGCGGCGAGAGCCAGCGCCGCCGCCTCGCCGAGGTCGGCCGCCACCGCGTGCATGGTGTGCAGGAACGCGACGGAGAAGTAGTCGGAGACAACCGTCCCGTCGAAGCCCCACTCGTCGCGCAGGATGCCGGTCAGGTAGGCGGGTGTTCCCGCGACCGGCTCGCCGTCGATCTCGGCGTACGAGTTCATGACCGACCGCACGCCGCCGTCCCGCACCGCCATCTCGAACGGGGGGAGGAGGGTGTCGCGCACCTCGCGCGGGCCGGCGTGGACGGGAGCGTGGTTGCGCCCCGCCTGCGACGCGGAGTAGCCGACGAAGTGCTTCAGGGTGGCGTGCACGCCCGCGCCCTGCAGGCCGCGCACGTAGGCCGTCCCGAGGGTGCCGACGACGTACGGGTCCTCGGCGATGCACTCGTCGACGCGGCCCCAGCGCGGGTCGCGGATGACATCCAGAACCGGAGCGAGGCCCTGGTGGATGCCCAGCTGGCGCATCGAGGCGCCGATCAGCCCGGCCATCTCCTCCACCAGCTCGGGGTCGAACGACGCGCCCCACGCCAGCGGGGTCGGGAAGGTCGCCGCCTTCCACGCGGCGAGTCCCGTGAGGCACTCCTCGTGCACGAGCGCGGGGATGCCCAGCCGGGTCTCCTCCTTCAGCCGCCGCTGCTCCGACCACAGCCACGCGGCGCGTTCCGCCGGCTCGACCGGACGCGTGCCGTACACGCGGGTGAGCTGACCGAGGCCGTTGGCGGTGACCTCCTCGTATGCCCCCGGGTTGCCCATCTCGCCGGCCATCGGGGCGACGAGCTCGTCGCCCTTGTCGACCCAGAAGCCGACCAGCTGGGCGAGTTTCTCATCCAGGGTCATGTCGGCGAGCAGGGCTCGGACGCGCTCGGAGGGCGCAGTCGGCCCCGTGGAGGTTTCGGTCATTCTCGATCTCACTTCTGATGGAGAGGGCGTCAGCCCTTGACGGCGCCGGTCAGGCCGCCGACGATGCGGCGCTCGAACAGGCTGAAGAACACCAGCGCCGGGATCATGGACAGCGACGTGAAGGCGAGCACCTTCGCCGTGTCCTGGGAGTACTGCGACGAGAACGCCTGGACGCCGAGCGGGAGGGTGAATGTCGCGTCGTTGTTGAGGAGGAAGAGCGGCAGCAGGTAGCTGTTCCAGCTGGCGATGAAGGCGAGGATGCCGACGGTGATGACGCCGGGCAGCGACAGCCGGAGCACCATCCGCCAGAAGAAGCCGAGCCGGCTGCAGCCGTCGATGAACGCGGCCTCCTCGATCTCGTCCGGGATGGCCCGCAGGAACGGCACCAGGATGATGATCGTCGTCGGCAGCGCGAACGCGATCTGCGGCAGGATGACGCCGCCGAGCGAGTTCATCAGGCCGAGGTTGCGCACCACGATGTAGAGCGGCGTGATCGCGACCGTGATGGGGAACATCAGGCCCGCCGCGAACAGTGCGTAGAGCACTCCGCGGCCGCGGAAGCGGTACCGCGCCAGCACGTAGCTCGCCATCAGGCCGAGCGCGATGACGCCGAGCGTGGTGACCACCGCCACGATCGTGGAGTTGAGCACCTCCTGCCAGAAGGTGCTGCCGCTGAGGACGTCCAGGTAGTTGGCGACGTTCCAGGGGTTCGGGAAGCCCGCCGGGTCGACCGTGATCTGCGAGTTGGTGCGGAAGCCGCCGATCACGATGTACGCGATCGGGGCGAGCATCAGCGCGATGACGACGAGCGCCACGAAGTAGATCGCCGGGGAACCCCACGGGAGGCCCTTCTCCTTCTTGCGGGTCTCGGTGGGGAGCGTCGGCTCGGGGGTCGCGGTGAGGGTCGTCATCGTCCCTTCCTTTCTGCGCGCTGCGCCTTCCGGCTGTCGCCGGTGAGGGCGCCCGCCGTGTCGCGCCGGAGCACGAACCGCTGGTAGACGAGGGCCACGACGAGCGAGATCAGGAAGATCACGACGGCGACGGCGTTGCCGTAGCCGAAGTTGCCGGCGTTGCGGCCGTTCGCGACCATGTAGGTCGCCATGGTGGAGGTGCCGGCCGTCGATGCGACGTACTGGCCCCAGATGATGTAGACGAGGTCGAACAGCTGCAGTGCGCCGATGATCGACAGGAACGCCCAGATGCGGAGGGTCGGACCCAGCAGCGGGAGCGTGATGCGACGCTGGATCTGCCAGTACGAGGCCCCGTCCAGAGCCGCCGCCTCGTACAGCTCCTCCGGGATGCCCTGGAGGCCTGCGAGGAAGAGGATGACGGCGAAACCGACGTACTTCCAGGTCAGGATGCCCATCAGCGTCCAGATGGCGAGGCTCGGGTCGGACAGCCAGTCGTGCACGAGGAAGTCGAGCCCGAGGTTCTTGAGCATGCCGTTCAGCGCGCCGTTCGTGGCGAGCATCAGGCTCCAGCCCGTCCCGACCACGACTTCGGCGATCACGTACGGCACGAAGATCAGGACGCGGATGAGGGACTGGCCGCGCATCTTGCGGTTGAGCAGCAGCGCGAGCAGGATCGCGACCGGTCCCTGCAGCACGAGGGACATGACGACGATGAACGCGTTGTGCGCCAGCGCCTGCTGGAACGCGGAGTCGGTCAGGATGGTGATGTAGTTCTGCAGGCCGACGAAGTCGGTCGGCGTGCCGTAGCCCGCCCAGCGGAAGAAGCCGTAGTAGGCCGCCATCACGACCGGGGCGATCACGAAGCCCAGGAAGACGACGACTGCGGGCCCGGCGAGCAGGAGGATCTCGAGCCGGCCGGACCAGCGGCCCTTGCGGGGGCGGCGCTGCCGCGACGGGGGCGACACGATCGCGTCGCCCCCGCCGTGCTGCGCGAGACCCGCGGCCGGCGCGAGGCCGGTGGTGTTCTCGCGGATGTTCGTCACGTCGGACTACCTCAGCCCTTCTTCGCGGCGTCGTTGGCCGCCTGGATGAGCTGCTTCGGGTCGCTCTTGCCCGCCAGCATGTCGACGACCGCGACGTTCAGCGCGTTGCCGACGTTCTGGCCGAGCACGGTGTCGAGCCACTGCGAGACGAACGGGGCCGCGTTGTACGCCTTGAGCACATCCTTCAGGTAGGGCTCGGTGACGACCTTCTGGGCCTCGGAGTTCACCGGCGGGGCGTTGAAGGCCTTGTAGTAGGCCTCCTGCTGGTCCGTGGTGGCCACGAAGTTGAGGAAGTCGGCGCACTCCTTGGGAGCCTTGACCGAGCACGAGTAGCCGTCGACGCCGCCCATGATCGAGCCGGGCTCGCCCTTGCCGCCCGGAACCTCCGGGAACGGGTAGAAGCCGAGGTCGGGCAGGGGCTTCTGGTCGGGGGTCAGGGACGCGATCACGCCCGGGTCCCACGCGCCCATGAGCTCCATGGCGGCCTTGTGGTTGGCGACGAGGCCGGCCGAGCTGCCCGCGCCCTGCTGGGCGGAGGTGGTCAGGAAGCCGTCGTTGAAGGGCTTGGTGTCGGCGAACTTCTGCAGGTCCTCCGCGGCCTTCAGCCAGCAGCCGTCCGAGAACGACTTCGAGTCGGCCGTCTTCTCCATGGTGGAGCCGGCGCACTCGCGCAGCGCGAACCAGTAGAACCAGTGCGCGGCGGGCCAGGCGTCCTTGGCGCCGAGGGCGATCGGCGCGACGCCGGTGGCCTTCAGCTTGGTGACGTCGCCGTTGAGGTCGTCGATCGTCTTCGGAGCGTCGGTGATGCCGGCGGCCTTGAACAGGTCCTGGCTGTAGAACAGACCGCCCGGGAGCACGGCGATCGGCATGGCCCAGATCTTGTCCTGGTAGGTCTCCGCCTTGAAGGAGCCCTCGGAGATGTTCTTCTTGGTCTCGGACGACACCTTGCCGGTGATGTCCATGAGCTGGCCCGCGTTGACCATCGCCGCCATCTTGCCGCCGCCTCGCTGCAGGAAGATGTCGGGAGCGTCGCCGGAGTTCAGCGCGGTCTGGAGCTTTCCGTCGAGGTCCTCGTTCTGGATGGACTGGACCTTGATGGTGACGTTGGGGTTCGCCTTCTCGAATGCGGCGACGGCGTTCTTCCAGAACTCCTGGCCGGGGCCGGTGGTGGAGTTCTGCCAGAGGGTCATGCTGACCTTGCCGTTGCTGCTGGAGCTGTCGGAGCCGCCGCTACACCCGCTGAGGGCGAGCGCGCCGGCCATCACGACGGCGGCCCCGGTGAGGAGCTTGGTGCCTTTCATGTGATTCCAACCTGTTCTCTTCGTTGAGGTGGGGACGCTCGGAAGTGTCGCAAGCGCCCGGAGCGGTGTCAAACGTTTTCGAAAACCTTTTCTACTGTATGCTCGACCGCCATGGGACGGCGTCCGACGATCAATGACGTGGCCGAGGCGGCCGGCGTCTCGGTCGCCACCGTGTCCAAGGCGGTGAACGGCCGCTACGGCGTCGCGGTGGAGACCGTGGAGCGCGTGCTGCAGGTCGTCCAGGAGCTCGGGTACGAGTCCAGCCTCGTCGCATCGAGCATGCGCTCGCGGCGCACGGGCGTGATCGGGGTGCTCGTCGCCGACTTCGAGCCGTTCTCCGCCGAGATCCTGAAGGGCGTCGGCGCGGCCCTGCACGACTCGCGCTACGACCTGCTCGCCTACAGCGGCTCCCGCCAGCCGTCGAGCGAGGGATGGGAGCGGCGCTCGCTCAGCCGGCTCAGTGGGACGCTCATCGACGGCGTCATCATGGTGACCCCGACGGTCGTGAACGCGAACGCCGAGGTGCCCATCGTCGCGATCGACCCGCACACCGGCCGAGCCGACGTGCCGACGGTCGAGTCGGACAGCTTCGGCGGCGCGCGCAACGCCACCGCGGCGCTCATCGCGCTGGGCCACCGCCGGATCGCCTTCGTCGCCGGCCGCCCCGACCTGCGCTCGTCCAACCTGCGCGACGCCGGCTACCGGCGGGCGCTCGGCGAGGCTGGCATCCCGTTCGATCCGTCGCTGGTCGCGGTCGGCCGCTTCGAGCACGACACCGTGCGCGGGGTCGCGCTGCCGCTGCTGAGCCGCGCGGACCGGCCGACCGCGGTGTTCGCCGCCAACGACATCTCGGCGATCGCGGTGATCGAGGTCGCGGCGGAGCTCGGCCTCGACGTGCCCCGCGACCTCAGCGTGATCGGCTTCGACGACATCCCGGAGGCGTCGCAGTTCAGCCCGCCGCTGACCACCGTGCGGCAGCCGATGCAGGGACTCGGAGCGGCGGCCGCCGACCTGCTGATCTCGCTGATGAACGGCGAGACGCCCGAGCGCATCCACCTGCGCCTGCCGACCCGCCTCGTACGCCGCGCCACCACCGCCCCGCCCGCCTGACCCGCACCATTCGTCACGAACGCCCGCGATTCGTCACGAGTGCACGCGATTCGTCACGAACGGCTGCGATCCGATTCGTGACGAGTGCACGCGATTCGTGACGAATGGGCGCGATTCGTCACGAACGGAGGCGGTTCGTGACGAGTGGCGGGGCCGGGGCGGGGGTCAGCGGGCGAAGCGCGCGGCGAGCCAGGCGGCCTGCGTACGGAAGTGCAGGGCGCCGCCGCCCTCGTGGTCGTTGAACGGGTAGACCTCGATGGTGCGGTCCTCCGCGGCGAGGTGGTTGTAGGCCGCGAAGGTCGTCGACGGCGGCACCACGGTGTCCATCAGCGCCACCGAGAACAGCGAGGGCGCGTGGATGCGGCGGGAGAAGTTCACCCCGTCGAAGTACGACACGGTCCGGAACACGTCGGCGACCTCGTCGCGGTGCACCGACAGGTACGTGGCGAGCTCCTGGTAGGGGCCCCCCACGGCGACCTCCACGCCGCGGCGGAAGGCGCACAGGAACGCGACGTCCGGCAGGACCGCCGACACGGCGTCGCCCGACAGCGCGGCGGCCGCCAGGGCGATGCCGCCGCCCTGGCTGCCGCCGGCCACGGCCACGCGGGAGGCGTCCACGAACGGCAGCGCGCGGGTCGCGTCGACGGCGCGCACGGCGTCCGTGAACACGCGGCGGTAGTAGTAGGTCTCCGGCGAGTGGATGCCGCGGGTCATCACGCCCGGCGTCGCCGGCCCCGAGCCGTGCGGGTCGGCGGTGTCTCCGCCGGAGCCCCAGCCGCTGCCCTGCCCGCGCGTGTCGACGAAGACGTGCACGTAGCCGGCGAGCGCCCACGACACGTTCTCGCCCGCGAGCCCGCGGCCGCCGCCGTAGCCCTGGTACTGCACGACGGCGGGCAGCGGCCCGTCGGCGTTCAGCGGACGCGACACCCATGCCCGGATCGGCTCGCCGCCGAACCCGGGGAACACGAGGTCGTCGATCCGCAGCTGCGTGACCGGGGTGTCCGCCGGGGTCAGTTCCGGCACGCCGCCGGCCTCCCGGGCCGACGCGATGGTCCGCTCCCAGAAGGCGTCGAAGTCGGCGGGTTCCTGAACGTCCGGGCGGAACGCCAGCAGTTCGTCGTGGGTGAGGTCGCTGAGCGGCATCGGTCTCGCTTTCGGAGGGGGTTTCGTTCGTGGGGGAGCGTGGGCGTCATTGTGGCACAGTGGCTGCATGCCCGCTCCCACCCGTCCGACGCTGGAGGCGATCGCGCGCGAGGCCTCCGTCTCGCTGTCCACGGTGTCCAAGGTGCTGAACGGCCGGCCGGGGGTGTCGGCCGTGACCCGGCGGCGCGTGGAGGAGCTGCTGCACGACTCCGGCTACGCCCGGCGGGGTGTGGATGCCGAGCGCGGCGAGACCGTCGAGCTCGTGATCGAGAACCTGGCGAGCGAGTGGTCCGTCGCCGTGATCCGCGGGGTGGAGCGGGTGAGCCGCGAGAACGGACTCGCCCTGACGCTCTCGACGATCGGCGACTACCACGCCGTCGGGGACGAGCTGATCACCGGCGTCCTGCGCAGGAAGCCCGTGGCGATCGTGCTGCAGTTCTCGAACCTGACCGCGGACCACCGCCGCCAGCTGCGCACGCGGAACATCCCGTTCGTGGTCGTGGACCCGGCGGGCGATCCGCCGCCGGACGTCCCGGCCATCGGCGCGACCAACTGGGCGGGCGGCGTCGCCGCGACCCGGCACCTGCTCGCGCTGGGCCACACCCGGATCGCGGCGATCGGCGGCCCGGCCGACATGCTCTGCTCCCGTGCGCGCCTCGCCGGGTACGAGTCGGCGCTGAACGAGGCGGGCGTCCGCATCCCGGGCCGAGCCCGTGCCGCCGGGTTCTCGCGGGCCGACGGCGAACGGGAGGGACGGAGGCTGCTGGCCGGCCCCGACCGCCCCACGGCGATCGTGTGCGGCAACGACATGCAGGCGCTCGGCGTCTGCGACGCCGCGTTCGCGCTCGGGCTGGACGTTCCGCGCGACGTGTCCGTCGTCGGGTTCGACGACGCGCCGTCAGCGTCATGGGCGCGGCCGCCGCTGACCACGGTGCGGCAGCCGCTGCAGGAGATGGCGGAGGAGGCGACCCGACTGGCGTTGCGCCTTCGTGCGGGGGAGGTCGAGAACCCCCGGCTGGAGCTGGCGACCACGCTGATCGAGCGCGGCTCGACCGCAGCGCCGCCCGCCTGACGAAAGTTTTCCAACCTCCCCCCGAAACTTGCCCGCCCTCCGCGACGCGAACTAGCGTCGCCACGGGATCGACGGAGACGGAGGGCGAGGATGACCGACGACAAGCCGCGGCTGCGGGTCGCGACGATCGGCTACGGGTTCATGGGCGCTGCCCACTCGCAGGGCTGGCGCACCGCGCCCCGCTTCTTCGACCTGCCGTACGAGCCGGAACTCGCGGTCATCGTCGGGCGCGACGCCGCCCGGGTCGAGGAGGCCCGCGTCCGCTTCGGCTGGCAGCGGGCCGAGACCGACTGGCGCACCGTCGTCGGCGATCCGGACATCGACGTGATCGACATCTGCACGCCCGGCGACAGCCACGCCGAGATCGCGATCGCCGCACTGGAGGCCGGGAAGCACGTGCTCTGCGAGAAGCCGCTCGCCAACACGGTCGAGGAGGCCGAGGCGATGACCGTCGTCGCCGAGCGCGCCGCGGAGCGCGGCATCCGCTCGATGGTCGGGTTCAGCTACCGTCGCGTCCCCGCGATCGGGCTGGCGCGGACCCTGGTGCGGGATGGGCGGCTCGGCGAGATCCGCCAGGTGCGCGCCCTCTACCTCCAGGACTGGCTGCGCGACGAGGACGGCCCGATGACCTGGCGGCTCGACAAGTCGCTCGCCGGGTCCGGCTCCCTCGGCGACATCGGCGCGCACGCCGTCGACCTGGTCGAGCACCTGACCGGCTCGCGCCTGACCGGCGTCTCGGGCACACTCGCCACCTTCGTCGAGGAGCGCCCGCTGCTCGCCGAGGGCGTCGGGCTCTCGGGAACCGCCTCCGCCGAGCGCGGTCGGGTCACCGTCGACGACGCCGCCTGGTTCACCGCGCGACTCGCCGGCGGCGCGGCGGACGGCGCGATCGGCGGCTTCGAGGCCACCCGCTATGCGACGGGACGCAAGAACGCGCTCCGCATCGAGCTGAGCGGCTCGCGCGGCGCCATCGCGTTCGACCTGGAGCGGATGAACGAGCTCGAGTTCTACGACGCGACCGCCCCCGCGGGCGAGCAGGGCTTCACGCGCATCATCGCCACCGAGCCGGAGCACCCGTACATGGCCAACTGGTGGCCCACCGGCCACGCCATCGGCTACGAGCACGCGTTCAGCCACGAAGTGGTCGACTTCGTCACCGCGATCGCCGCGGACGCCGATCCCGAGCCGTCCTTCGCCGACGGCCTCCACATCCAGCGCGTCCTGGACGCCGTCGAGCGCAGCGCCGACGCCTCGTCCGCCTGGACCCCGATCCCGTAACCCCCCACCCCCAAGCCATCAGCTCCTGAGTTCTTCGAGCGACACGCCGTCGCGGACGCGAACAACTCAGGAGGCGATGGCGTCGAACGTGAGCAACCGGAAGGAAAGCATGAGCAGGCAGGCAGTGATGGTGCGCGGGGGATGGGACGGGCACATGCCCGTGGAGACGACGGACCTGTTCCGCCCCTTCCTGCGCGACAACGGATTCGACGTGCGCGTCGAGGAGGGGACCGCCGTCTACGCCGACGAGGACTACATGGCGACGGTCGACCTCATCGTGCAGGTGAACACCATGAACACGATCGAGGACGCCGAGTTCCGCGGCCTCCAGAAGGCCGTCCTGAACGGCACCGGCATGGCCGGCTGGCACGGCGGCATCGCCGACTCGTACCGCAACAACGCCGACTACCTGCACATGATCGGCGGCCAGTTCGCCCACCACGCGGGCAAGGACCCGGCCGAGCGCGTCGGCGAGCAGTCCGACAACTACATCCCGTACACCGTGCACATCACCGAGTACGGCAAGACGCATCCCATCACCTCAGGGCTCGACGACTTCGACCTGGTCACCGAGCAGTACTGGGTGCTGAGCGACGAGTACAACGACGTGCTCGCCACGACCACCCAGGAGGTGCGACCGTGGGACGCGTGGAACCGTCCGGTCACCGCCCCGGCGATCTGGACCCGCCAGTGGGGGAAGGGCCGCATCTTCGTCTCGGCTCCCGGCCACCGGCTGGAGATCGTCGAGAGCCGGCCTGTGCGCACCATCATCGAGAGGGGGATGCTGTGGGCCGCCCGCTGAACATCGGAGTCGTCGGGGTCGGCGTCATCAGCCGCCAGTACTTCGAGCACTTCCCGCAGCTGCCGAACCTGCGGCTGACGGCCGTCGCCGACCTGGACCTCGACCGCGCGTCCGCGGTGGCCGCCGAGCAGGGCGTCGTCGCCCTCTCCGTCGACGACCTCCTCACCGACGAGCGGGTGGACGCGGTGCTCAACCTGACCATCCCGCAGGCCCACGCCGAGGTCGCCCTGCGCGCGCTCGCCGCGGGCAAGCACGTCTACGGCGAGAAGCCGCTGGCCCTCTCGACGGCGGAGGCGGCGCCCGTGCTGCAGCACGCCGCCGAGCGCGGACTGCGGGTGGGCTGCGCGCCCGACACCGTGCTCGGGACGGGCGTGCAGACCGCCCGCGCCCTGCTGGACGACGGGCGGATCGGCGACCCGGTGGCCGCCGCGGTCGCCTGGAGCGCGCCGGGACACGAGCTGTGGCATCCCGCCCCCGCGTTCTACTACCAGCCGGGCGGAGGTCCGCTGTTCGACATGGGCCCGTACTACCTGACCAGCCTGGTGCAGTTCTTCGGCCCGGTCGTCCGCGTCTCCGGCGCGACCGGCCGGTCGACTCGGGAGCGCCGGGTCGCGACGGGCCCGCTCGCCGGCTCCACCATCCCGGTGGACGTGGACACGCACGTCACCGCGATCCTGGAGCACGCCTCCGGCGTCATCTCGACCGTGACCGTGTCGTTCGAGGTCTGGGCGACGCAGACGCCGAAGTTCGAGGTGTACGGGACGTCGGGCACGATCGCCGTTCCCGACCCGAACATGTTCTCGGACACCGTGCACCTGGCGACGGCCGACGACCGGGAGTTCCGCGAGGTCGCCCCGCTGGCGGGTTACGCGGACGCCGGCCGCGGCTACGGCCTGGCCGATCTGGCGCGCGCGATCGAGACGGACCGGCCGCACCGGGCCTCGGGCGAGGTGGCCTTCCACGTGCTCGAGATCATGGAGTCCGTGATCCGTGCGGGGTCGACGCACGCGGTGGTCGAGTTGACGTCGACGGTCGACCGACCGGCGCCGGTGCCCGCGGGGGCGCGGCCCGAGACGTGGTGACGCCCGCCCTGTCGGCGCACGTTATGGTCATTCCATGACCGCTTCCGACCTGAGCACGGTGCGCCCGGCGTCGGGCGGAGCCACGGATGCGCTGCGCCGCAGCAACCTGGCGACCGTGCTCGGGCTGGTGCACCGCGATGGTGCCCTGTCGCGCAGCGACCTGACCCGGCTGACCGGGCTGAACCGCTCGACGGTCGGCGACCTGGTCGCCGAGCTGGCCGGGCTTGGGCTCGTCGAGGTCGACGAAACGCCCGGCGGCGGGCGGGCCGGACGGCCGAGCCCCGTCGTCCGGGCGAGCGACGGGGTCGCGGCGATCGCGGTGAACCCCGAGGTGGATGCGGTCATCGTCGGACTCGTCGCGCTCGGTGGCCGCGTGCTGAAGCGGGTCCGCGTGGAGACGGCCTCGGCCCGCTCCGCGGCGGAGACCGTCACGCTGGCGTCGGCCGGGATCGCGGGCATGCTCGCGGGCGAGACCGGCATCCGCGTCGCCGGCATCGGCGTGGCCGTTCCCGGGCAGGTGCGCCTGTCGGACGGCATGGTGCGGGAGGCGACGCACTTCGGCTGGGTGGACGAGCCGCTCGCCGCGATGCTGTCGCAAGCGACCGGCCATCGCGCGTGGGCGGCGAACGCCGCCGTGCTGGGCCTGCGGGCCGAGAGCGCCTTCGGCGCGGGACGCGGGGTCGACGACTTGGTGTACATGATCGGCGGCGCCTCGGGCATCGGCGGCGGCGCGGTCGGCGGCGGCCGGCTGCTGACCGGCGCGGCGGGCTACGCGGGGGAGTTCGGCCACACCCTGGTGCGCACCGACGGCCGGCACTGCTCCTGCGGGTCGTACGGCTGTCTGGAGGCCGAGGTCACCCAGGCGGAGCTGCTGGCCTCCGTAGGTCTTGCCTCCCCCGACGCGTCGGCCCTCGCCGACCGGCTGGTGGCGACCGGCGACGCCGGTGCGCTCGCCGTGATCGAGCGGGACTACCGGATGCTGCAGATCGCGGCCAGGAACGCCGTGAATGTCTTCAACCCGTCGCTGCTGGTGCTCGGCGGATTCCTGGCCGCGCTGTACCGCGGCGCCCGGGCCCACGGAGCTGCGGACCTGCTCGCCGAGGTGGTGCACTCCTCGCGCGAGGGGGTCGTGGTGGCGGAGGCGGCGCTCGGCGCGGACCAGCTGCTCATCGGGGCGGCCGAGCTGGTCTTCTCCGAGCTGATCGCGGACCCGGCGCGCGCTCTCGCCGCCGCCTGACACCTCGCCTGCCGCGCTGGTGCGGCGATTGTTGTTGCCGAGAACTAACTTCCTTCCCTTTCAAACATGCGGTTCTGCATCGAAAAACGAACTTGCAATCGCCTCGGACGTCGCTTATGTTGTGTTCGTCAACAAAATGCATCGGAGTGGCTGCGAGGCCTGCAAACGCGCGTCCACTCCACTACAAGGAGGTAACAGATGCGCAAGAAGCACCTCGCGATCGGCGCCGTCCTGGCCGCCGGTGCGCTGATGCTGGCCGGCTGCTCCGGCTCGTCCGGATCGTCGGACGACAGCACCGACGGCAAGGGCAAGACCCTCACCCTGTGGCACTACGAGGGCGAAGACTCCGCCATGGGCAAGGCCTGGAACGAGGCCATCAAGGAGTTCGAGTCCGAGACCGGCGCCAAGGTCAAGTTCGAGGCGAAGGCCTTCGAGCAGATCCGCTCCACCGCCTCGCAGGTGCTCAACTCCAACCAGGCGCCCGACATCCTCGAGTACAACAAGGGCAACGCCACCGCCGGCCTCCTCGCCAGCCAGGGCCTGCTCACCAACCTCGACGACGCCGTGAAGAAGTACGGCTGGGACAAGAAGCTCGCGACGAGCCTCCAGACCACCGCCCGGTACGACGACAAGGGCATCATGGGCTCCGGCTCCTGGTACGGCGTCCCGAACTACGGCGAGTACGTCGAGGTCTACTACAACAAGGACATGTTCGCGAAGTACGGCGTCGAGGTCCCCAAGACCTTCGACGACCTGGTGAAGGCGATGCAGACCTTCAAGGACAACGGCGTCACCCCGCTCGCCGAGTCGGCCGCCGAGTACCCGCTCGGCCAGCTCTGGTACCAGCTCGCGCTCACCAAGGCCGACCGGAAGTTCGTCGACGACTACCAGCTCTACAAGGGCAAGGTGGACTGGCAGGGCAGCGAGCTCTCCTACGCCACCAAGACCGTCGACGACTGGGTGCAGAAGGGCTACATCTCCAAGGACGCGTCGGGCCTCAAGGCCGAGGATGCGGGCACCTCGTTCATCGCCGGCAAGTACCCGATCTTCTTCTCCGGCAGCTGGTGGTACGGCCGGTTCCAGACGGAGATCAAGGACTACCAGTGGGGCACGTTCCTCTTCCCCGGCGCGAAGCTGTCGCCCGGCTCGGCCGGCAACATGTGGGTCATCCCGGAGAACGCCAAGAACAAGGGACTCGCGGAGAAGTTCATCGACATCACGATGACGCCGAAGGTCCAGGCGCTGATCGGCAACAACGGCGGCGTCCCCGTGGCGGCGAAGACCAGCGACATCACCGACGAGAAGTCGAAGGAGCTGATCGCGAACTTCAACACCCTCACCGGTGAGGACGGCATCGCCTTCTACCCCGACTGGCCCACGCCGACCTTCTACGACCAGCTGAACGCCGGCCTGCAGGAGCTCATCAACGGCACGAAGGATCCCGCCGCCGTCAACAAGGAGCTCGGCTCCGAGTACCAGGACGGCGTCGACCAGATCAAGAACCAGTAACCCGCTCCCAAGCCATCCGCTCCTGAGTTTTTCGACCTCCGACCGGCGTGTCGGGGCGAAGAACTCCGGAGCGGATGGCGACGGGAGAACGTGACGCTGAGAACGTAAGGAGAACGCATGGTCGACGTGAGCGTGCGCGCGCCGGGACGGCGCAAGCAGCAGCGACCGGGCAGTGAGGCACTCGTGCCGGGAGGAGGGCACGGGCGGTTCTGGTGGTACCTGCTGCCGGGGTTCGTGCTGCTGACGGTCATCGTCCTGGTGCCGCTGGTGTGGAACATCTACCTCAGCTTCACCAGCTACCGCGGCATCCGCCCGCCGAAGTTCATCGGGCTGAACAACTGGGTCCGGCTGTTCGGCGACGACAAGTTCTGGACCTCGTTCGGCAACTCGATCGCCATGGTCGTCGCGATGGTGGTCATCCCGACCGTGGTCGGCCTCATCCTCGCGGCCATGCTGTTCGACCTGATCGGCAAGAAGTTCGGCGGCCGGATCGCCAGCTTCCTCCGCGCCACCTACTACCTGCCGCAGATCCTGCCGGTCGTCATCGCCGCGATCGTCATCGGCTGGATCCTGCGCCCCGACAACGGCGCGCTCAACACCATGCTCGAGACGGTCGGCCTCGGCCAGTTCGCGCACAACTGGCTGGGCAGCCCGGACACGGCGCTGCTGTCGATCATGGCGGTCATGGTCTGGGTGCAGATCGGTTACCCGGTCGTCATCTTCATGGCCGCGCTGCAGCGGGTCGACCCCGAACTGTACGAGGCGGCGGAGCTGGACGGGGCCAACTGGTTCCAGCGGTTCCGCTCGATCACCGTCTCCATCATCCGGCCGGAGATCTTCGTCGTCACCCTGACCTGCACGATCGCCGCGCTGAAGGTGTTCGGCCCGGTCTACACGCTGACCCGCGGCGGCCCCGGCAACTCGACCATGGTGCCGAGCGTCTACTCGTACAGCGAGTTCTTCCAGAGCCAGCAGGTGGGATACGGCGCCACGATCGCGACGGCGCTCACCGTCGTCATCGTCGCCGTGTCGATCCTCTTCATCGTCGCCCAGAACCGTGCAGAGCGCAGGGAGAACCAGATCTGATGTCGACCACCCTCGAACGCCCGCGCGCCGACGCGGGCCAGGAAGCACCCCGCCGGCTGAAGCGGCAGAAGCCGCGCAAGACCGCGACCGACTGGGTCATCCTGGTCGTCGCCATCGTCATCGGGGTCGCGATCGCCTTCCCGTTCCTGCTCATCCTGCTGAACTCGTTCAAGAGCCCGGCGGACTACAACTCGGGCGGCCCGCTCCAGCTGCCGACGTCGTTCTACACGGACGGCATCGTCAACTTCTGGAACCGGGTGGACTTCCCCGAGAAGCTGTGGAACTCGTTCTTCATCGCCGGAATGGTCGCGATCCTCTCGGTCGTGCTCTCGGTGCTCAACGCGTACGCCCTCGGCATCGGCCGGGTGAAGGCCCGGACGTGGATCATCGTCCTCTTCCTGCTCGCCAACATGCTCCCGCAGGAGGCGCTGCTCTACCCGCTCTACTTCATGTTCAAGCAGGTCGGGCTGTACGACAACGTGTGGGCTGTCATCATCATCTTCACGGTGATTCAGAGCGCCTTCGGCACGTACCTGCTGTCTAGCGTGTACGGCACCTTCCCGAAGGAGGTGCTGGAGGCCGCGTCGCTCGACGGCGCCGGCCGCTGGCGCATCCTGTGGCGGGTCGTCGTGCCGATCTCCCGGCCCACACTGAGCGTGCTGCTCATCTTCTTCTTCATCTGGACGTGGAACGAGTTCCTGATCCCGCTCACCTTCCTGGTGTCGAACGACAACCAGACGGTGCCCGTGGCGATCAGCGTGCTGCAGGGCGACCGGCTGATGGATGTGACGACCACGTCCGCGTCGGCGCTGCTGGGCCTCATCCCCACGCTCATCTTCTTCCTCATCTTCCAGCGCACCCTGACCCGCGGCATCACCGCCGGCGCGGTCAAGTAACCGAAAGCACCCCTCCCGCATGAAGTTCACCGATGGTTTCTGGATGCTGCGCGACGGCGTCACACCGGTCTACGCCCAGGAGGCGTACGACGTGACGGCCGGAGACGGCACCCTGACGATCACCGCGCCAGGCAAGGTCATCGAGCGCCGTGGCGACACCCTCAACCGCCCGACCCTGACGGTCACCTTGAGCTCGCCGCTTCCCGGCATCGTCGGGGTGCGCGTCGAGCACTGGCAGGGCGTCCGCCCGCAGCGCGGCTTCGACCTGCACGTCGAGGAGGGCCACGCGGAGGTTTCGGTCGAGGCCGCCGCGGGCGTGCTCACCACCGGCGGCCTGACCGCCACCGTGAAGCGCGGCGCCCCCTGGTCGCTGACCTTCTCGGCCGGGGACCGCGTCCTCACCTCGAGCGGTCACAAGTCGCTCGGCCACATGACCGTGGCGGGCGACGGAACGTACGTGCACGAGCAGCTGGCGCTGGGCGTCGGCGAGCTCGTCTACGGCCTGGGGGAGCGCTTCGGACCGCTGGTGAAGAACGGCCAGGTCGTCGACATCTGGAATGCGGACGGCGGCACCTCCAGCGAGCAGGCGTACAAGAACATCCCCTTCTACTTGACGAATCGCGGTTACGGCGTGCTCGTCAACCACCCGGGTCACGTCTCGTACGAGGTCGGGTCGGAGTCGGTCGAGCGCGTGCAGTTCTCCGTGCCGGGCGAGAGCCTGGAGTACTTCCTGATCTACGGCCCGACGCCGAAGGAGATCCTGGAGCGGTACACCGCCCTCACCGGACGCCCGGCGTCGGTGCCGGCCTGGTCGTACGGGCTGTGGCTGTCGACCAGCTTCACGACCGCGTACGACGAGGAGACGGTCACCTCGTTCATCGACGGCATGGCCGAGCGCGACCTGCCGCTGTCGGTTTTCCACTTCGACTGCTTCTGGATGCGCGAGTTCAACTGGTGCGACTTCGAGTGGGACCCGCGCACCTTCCCGGACCCGGAGGGGATGCTCGCGCGCCTGCACGACAAGGACCTCCGCGTCTGCGTGTGGCTCAACCCCTACATCGGGCAGCGCTCCCCGCTGTTCGCCGAGGCGGCGGCCGCCGGGTTCCTGGTCAAGCGCCCGAACGGCGACGTCTGGCAGTGGGACCTCTGGCAGGCCGGGATGGGCCTGGTCGACTTCACCAACCCGGACGCCACGCGCTGGTACCAGGACAAGCTGCGCGGGCTCGTCGCCCAAGGCGTCGACTGCTTCAAGACCGACTTCGGCGAGCGCATCCCGCTGGAGGTCGAGTACTTCGACGGATCGTCGCCGGAGCGCATGCACAACTACTACACGCAGCTCTACAACGAGGCCGTGTTCGAGGTGCTGCAGGAGGCGCGTGGCGAGGGCGAGGCGGTGCTGTTCGCCCGCTCGGCGACCACCGGCGGCCAGCAGCTCCCGGTGCACTGGGGCGGCGACAACACCTCCAGCTACGAGTCGATGGCCGAGACGCTGCGTGGCGGACTGTCGCTCGCGTTCAGCGGGTTCGGCTTCTGGAGCCACGACATCGGCGGCTTCGAGGGAACGCCCGACCCCGGCGTGTTCAAGCGCTGGACCGCGTTCGGCCTGCTCTCCAGCCACTCCCGGCTGCACGGCAGCGACTCGTACCGGGTGCCGTGGGCGTTCGACGAGGAGGCGGTGGAGGTCACTCGCCGCTTCACGAAGCTGAAGCTGCGGCTCATGCCGTACCTGTTCGCCGCGGGCCAGGAGGCGCACACCGCCGGCACCCCGGTGATGCGGCCGATGCAGCTGGAGTTCGCCGGCGACCCGGCGGTCGACCACCTCGACCGGCAGTACATGCTCGGCGCCGACCTCCTGGTCGCGCCGGTCTTCTCGCCCGACCAGGTGGAGTTCTACCTGCCGGAGGGCGTCTGGACCGAGTTCTTCTCCGGCCGCCGGGTCGAGGGCGGCCGCTGGCTGCGCGAGACGCACGGGTTCGACAGCCTTCCGCTGTACGTGCGCGAGGGTGCAGTGCTGCCGCTGGGTGCGCGCGACGACCGGCCCGACTACGACTACCGCGACGGCCTGACGCTGGCGGTCTACCCGGGACCGGACGGGGACCGGCAGGTGACCGTGACGACGCCCTCCGGCGAGGTCGCGGAGTACACGGTGAGCCGCCGGGGCGATGCGCTCACCGCGACGGGTCCGGCGGGGCATCCCTTCACACTGCGGGATGCGGCGACCGGCCGCACCGCGGAGGCGGAGTCGGGGACGGCGACCCTCGGCTGAGCCTGGGCCGGGCCTCTCGGCCTGGCCGCACGGTGGCGCGGGTGCTCGCCTGGCGCCCGCGCCACCGTGTCCTGTACGACGGTAGGGTTACGGGGAAAATGAAAGGCAGGGCGACGGGGACGAACCTCGACACGGTGCGACGGCACAACCTCTCCACCGTGCTCGGGATCGTGCACCGGGACGGTCCGCTGGCGCGCTCGGCGCTCACCCAGGCGACGGGGCTGAACCGCTCGACGGTCGGAGCCCTCGTCGGCGAGCTGGCCGAGCTGGGGCTGGTGCAGGAGCGGGAGCCGGAGCTGAGCAACCGCGTCGGGCGCCCGTCGCCGGTGGTCGCCGCCGACGGGCGGGTCGTCGCGATCGCCGTGAACCCGGAGATCGACGCCGTGACGGTGGGCGTCGTCGGGCTCGACGCCGTCGTGCACCGCCGGGTGCGGTATCCGATCGGGCACATCCCGACCGCGGCAGAGGCCGTCGCCGTGGCGGGTGCGGTGATCGACGGGCTGCGGCCATCCCTCGGGGCCGCGACCCGCGTGGCCGGGATCGGTGTCGCCGTCCCCGGTCTCGTTCGCGAGGAGGACGGGGTCGTGCGGCTGGCCCCGCACCTGCAGTGGCGCGAGGAGCCGTTCGCCGCCGAGCTCTCCGCCGCCACCGGCTATCCCGTGCTCGCCGCGAACGACGCCAGCCTCGGCGCCAACGCGGAACGCCTGTTCGGCGCCGGCCGCGGCGCGAGCGACCTGGTCTACCTCAACGGAGGCGCGTCGGGTATCGGCGCCGGCGTCATCGTCAGTGGGGCGCCGCTCACCGGCATCAGCGGGTACGCCGGCGAGCTCGGTCACACCCTCGTGAACTCGGCGGGCGTGCGCTGCCACTGCGGCGCGATCGGCTGCCTGGAGACCGAGGTCAGCCAGGGCGCGCTGCTGCGGGTGCTCGGGATGGACGCCGCCGACGCCGACGAGCTGGAGCGGGCGCTGTCCGCTGCCGTCGCAGCGGGCGATCCGGCAGTGGTCGCGGAGGTCGAACGGCAGACCGGTTTCCTCGCGACCGCGCTGCGCACTGCGACGAACGTCTTCGACCCGCAGCTGATCGTGCTCGGCGGGTTCCTCGGTGCGCTGCACGGCCTCGACCCGGAGCGGCTTCCGCGCCTGGTGGGGGAGCAGGCGCTCGCCGCGAGCGCCGAGCGGCTCTCGATCGTCCGCTCGGAGCTCGGGTCCGACATCCTGATGATCGGCGCCGCGGAGCTGGCCTTCCGCCCCCTGCTGGCCGACCCGGCGGGCTGACCGCGGCGACTGCGGGCGCCTGTCACGACCGCGGGTGCGCGAGCGGCCGCAGACGTGACGGGAGGGCTCATTCGGTTTTCGAATGCGCTCATGCGCACGTTCACATTTTCGTTGCCCTGGGTATAGCATTGGTCGTACCCGTCCGGTCGAATCGATTCGACCGGGGCGGTCCTCCAGCACCGCGGATCCCGCGGTGCTGTTCTCGTGCGTCCGACGGCGGGCGCGGCTCCTCCTCCCACCTCCGACCCGTCAAGGACGTCTCGTGACCACCGTCGTGCATCCCGGGGACTCGCTCTCCGGCCGCCAGCGCCTCGCCTACATCCTCATCCTGGGTGCGCTGACCGCACTGGGACCGTTCACCATCGACACCTACCTGCCGGCGCTGCCGACGCTGCAGGACGACTTCGGCGTCTCGACGGCGGCGATCCAGCTGACCCTGACCGCCACGACGATCGGCTTCGGAGTCGGGCAGCTGCTAGTCGGGCCGTGGTCCGACAAGATCGGCCGCCGCACTCCGCTCATGGTCGCGACGGGCGTGCACATCATCGCCTGCCTCGCCGCCGCGATCGCCCCGAACGTCGAGCTGCTCGGCGTCGCGCGCGCCCTGCAGGGCATCGGCGCTGCGGCGGGCGGTGTGGTCGCGATGGCGATGGTCCGCGACCTGTTCGGCGGACGCCCGCTGGTGCGGATGCTCAGCCGCCTCGCCCTGGTCAACGGGCTCGCGCCGGTGCTCGCGCCCGTCATCGGGTCGTGGCTGCTGCTCGTCATGCCGTGGCGCGGCATCTTCGTCGTGCTCGCGGTGTACGGCCTGTTCGTGGTGACCTGCGTCGCCCTGTGGATCGTGGAGACGCTTCCCAAGGCGCGTCGCCACGACGCCGGCCACTCCACCGTGGGGCAGCGCTACCGGGCCGTGCTCAGCGACCGCGTGTTCGTCGGCATCGCGATCGTGGGGGCCGCGAACTTCACCGGACTGTTCTCGTACCTGTCGTCGAGCTCGTTCATCTTCCAGGAGATCTACAAGTTCAACGCCCAGGAGTACGGCCTCCTGTTCGCCGTCAACTCGATCGGCATCATCATCGGCGTGCAGTCGGCGTCCCGGCTGACCAAGTACGTCGGCCCGCAGTGGATCCTCGCCTGCTCGACCGTCGTGATGTTCCTCGCGTCGGTGACGATCGTCGTGCTCGACCAGGCCCACGTCGGGCTGTGGGGCATCGCCATCCCGCTCTGGTTCTTCATCGCGGCGTGCGGCTTCGGCTTCCCGTGCGTCCAGGTGCTCGCGCTCAACGGCCACGGCCACGAGGCCGGGACGGCCGCGAGCCTGCTCGGCGCGCTCAACTTCGGCACCGCGGGGATCGTCT
Source organism: Leifsonia sp. C5G2 (assembly GCF_013359685.1). Classification (GTDB taxonomy): domain Bacteria; phylum Actinomycetota; class Actinomycetes; order Actinomycetales; family Microbacteriaceae; genus Leifsonia. The sequence goes on along the minus strand of NZ_JABFMV010000001.1, from coordinate 218,796 downwards.
CGCCGATCGTCGGCATCCTCGGGGTCGGAAGCGCGGCGCCGATGGGCGCCGTCATGGCGATCTGCGCGCTCGTCTCGATCGCGTCGCTCTGGTTGGTGGTGCGTCCGCGGACGGTTCCCGAACTCGCGCACTGACGCACCGCTAGGCGACACATGCCGCTCCGGGTACGGTGGCGGGCATGACCGTGCAGCACAGCGACTCGCCGAAGCCCGACGCCGAGGGCCACGACGTCGCGAAGGCGGCCCAGGTCACTCGGCGCTGGCCGGTGGTGGCGGGGTCGGTCGCGGTCGCCCTGGTCGTCGGGCTCGGCATCATCATCGCGCTGCGCCCGAAGCTGCCGTTCGAGCTCGACACCGAGTGGATGGGCGAGATCGTGGAGCACCGCTCGCCGTTCTGGCTCGGTCCCGCTCTGTTCTTCAACTACGCCGGCGGCGGCATCGTGGGCTCGGTCGTCGTGCCCGTCGTGATCGTCCTGCTGCTGCTGGCCTTTCGCAGGCCGTGGGGCGCCGGCTACTTCGCCATCGCGAGTGCGGTGTCGGTGATCTGTGTCCAGATCCTCAAGCACACCGTCGACCGGGCGCGGCCGACGGACATCCTCGTGCACGCCGACACGGGTTCATTCCCTTCCGGGCATACGGCCAACGCGGCGACCATGGTGGTCGTGCTCGGCATCCTGTTCCCGCGGGTCTGGGTGTGGTGCCTCGGCGTGGCGTGGGCCGTGCTGATGGCGGTCAGTCGCACGTACCTCGGGGCGCACTGGATCAGCGACACCGTCGGCGGCCTGCTGCTCGGCTCCGCCGTCGCCGTCATCGTGTGGACGCCGCTGGCGCACAAGCTCGCCCTCGAGGCGACGCAGCCGCATCCCTTCTTCCTGGCGCACCGCCGCCAGTAGAGTGTGCCGCATGAGCGACGCGGACGCGCTGGCGAAGGCGCAGGCGGAAGCCGAGGCGGCGGCGCAGGAGGCCGAACGGCTGCAGGCGGAGGCGGCGGAAGCGGTGCGGCGGGCTCAGGAGGCGTCCGCCGCGGCGGAGGCGGCGCGGGCGGCCGCCACGGCCCCGTCACCCGACCCGGCGGATCCGGCACCCGGGCCGCTCGACGTCACTGCCGTTGACGCGGTCCGCGCCGGGTACGCCTTCGACGGAGCCGTGCTCGAGCTGGGCGCCCTGGTGAACGGCGACGCCCGTCCCGACGTCCCGGTCCGCCTCCCGATCGCCATGACGAACCGTCACGGGCTGGTCGCGGGAGCCACCGGAACCGGCAAGACGAAGACGCTGCAGGTGCTCGCCGAGCAGCTCTCCGCGGCCGGTGTCCCGGTCTTCGCGGCCGACATCAAGGGCGACCTGTCCGGGATCGCGACACCCGGCGAGCCGAACGACAAGCTCCTGGAGCGCACCCGGGGCATCGGGCAGGACTGGGCGCCGCGGGCAGCCGCCACGGAGTTCTTCTCGCTCGGCGGGGTGGGACGTGGTGTCCCGCTGCGTGCGACCGTCGCCGGCTTCGGGCCGCTCCTGCTGTCGAAGGTGCTCGGCCTCAACGCGACGCAGGAGTCGAGCCTCGGCCTGGTGTTCCACTACGCCGAGCAGGCCGGTCTCCCGCTGCTCGACCTCGCCGACCTGCGTGCGGTGCTCACGTATCTGACCAGCGACGACGGCAAGGACGAGCTCACCGGGCTGGGCGGGCTCTCCAGTGCGACCGTCGGCGTCATCCTGCGCGAGCTCATCGCGTTCGCCGACCAGGGCGCCGAGGCGTTCTTCGGCGAGCCCGAGATCGACACGGCCGAGTTCCTCCGCGTCGCCCCTGACGGGACCGGCGTGGTCAGCCTGCTGGAGGTCCCGGGCGTGCAGGACAAGCCCGCCGTGTTCTCCACGTTCCTGATGTGGCTGCTCGCCGACCTGTTCAACGACCTTCCGGAGGTCGGCGATCTCGACAAGCCGAAACTGGTCTTCTTCTTCGACGAGGCGCACCTGCTGTTCCGGGACGCGTCGAAGGACTTCCTGGCGTCCATCACGCAGACCGTCCGCCTCATCCGCTCGAAGGGTGTCGGCATCTTCTTCGTCACCCAGACGCCGAAAGACGTGCCGTCGGACGTGCTCGCCCAGCTCGGCTCGCGCGTGCAGCACCAGCTGCGGGCGTTCACTCCCGACGACGCGAAGGCCCTGAAGGCGACGGTCTCGACCTATCCCACCTCCGGCTACGACCTGGCGCAGGTGCTGCAGTCGCTCGGCACCGGCGAGGCGGTCGTCACGGTGATGAACGAGAAGGGCGCACCGACCCCGGTCGCCTGGACGCGGCTGCGCGCACCACAGGGCTCCATGTCGCCGACCCCGGACGACCGGGTGGAGGCTTCCGTCGCGGCCTCGCCGCTGCAGCAGAAGTACGGCACGCCGCTCGACCGCGACTCGGCGAGGGAGATGCTCGGCCGGAAGCTCGATGCGGCCGCGGCCGCTGCTGCCCAGGCGGAGACGGAGGCGGCCGCGGCGAAGGCGGCTGAGCAGGCCCACACGGACGCGGAGGCGCAGGCCAAGGCGGACGCGAAGGCCCGCGAGGCGGCGGACCGCGCGGCGCAGAAGGAGTACGAGCGCATCCTGCGGCAGACCTCGCCGCGTCAGACCACGCGGCGAAGCTCCTCCCGCAGTACTTCCCGCGGCGACAGGACCGTGCTGGAGCAGGTGCTGGGATCGAAGGCGACGCGCGACATCCTGGGCAGCGTGGTGGAGGGGATCTTCGGTACGCGACGCCGGCGCTAGCGAGCGCGCGTGCCCTCCCCGAGCAGCGCCCGTGCTCGGTGGGCGACGCCGCGCGCGGCGGTCGCGTCGCCGCCGTCGGCCTCCGACCACACCGCCGAGAGCCCGCCCCAGGCCAGCGCCCAGCACAGGATGCGGCGCTCGCCCATCCCGGTCTCCGACGCGATCACGCCCACCGCGCGCTCGAGCCGTCCCGCCGCCAGCGCGACCGCCGCGTCCGGGTTGCAGAGCACGTTCGCCACGTCGAACCCGGGATCGCCGTGCAGCGGCTTGGGGTCGATCGCGAGCCACCCGCGCTCGCCGCCGTCGAGCACGTTGCCGTGGTGGAGGTCGCCGTGGAGCACGACATCCCCCACGGGATGAGCGAGCAGGTCGAGCGCGGTGTCCTGGGCGTCTGCCAGGAGGTCGTCGTCGTGCTCGCGGTCGACCAGGTCGCGGAACCAGCGGCGCAGCGGGATCAGTCCGGCCGGCCTGGGCGGCGTTCCGGCCGCGTGCAGGCGAAGACCGGCTCGGCAGAGGATGCGGGTCGCCTCGTCGTCGCCGTCCGGTCCGCTCCGCGCCAGCGCCGCCAGGTCGCGCGGACCGCCGGCCCGCTCCAGCAGCTGCACGCCGTCGTCGGCGACGAGCACGCGCACCGCCCCCTCGCCGTGCCACCAGGCGAGCACGTCGCCGCCTGCGCGCTCCTCGCCGGACACGGCCCGCTTGAGGAACAGCCGCTCGTCGCCGCGGCGGACCGGCTGCAGCACGCTGGACGGGGTCGAGAACGCCTCCCCGTCCGGCCGCAGGCCCCAGCGCTCGCGCCAGGGCGCGAGGGCCGCGTCGTGGTCGCGTCCGGTGCCGCTCATCCCCGCACCGCGGCCGCGTAGGCACCGGGCGCGGAACCGACGACCGCCTTGAACTCGCGGCTGAAGTGCGCCTGGTCGGCGTAGCCGAGCGCGGCAGCGAGGCCGGCGAGCTGCGGCGGCTCCGCCGATCGCAGCGCGGCCGCGGCCTCCTGGAGCCGGTACCTCTGGATGAGCCACTTCGGGCCGAAGCCGATGTGACCGGCGACCAGGCGCTGGAGGTGCCGCACGCCCAGTCCGAACCGCTCGGCCAGCTGCTCGACCCGGAGCAGGTCGCGGTCGTCCTCGACGGCCGCCACGATCCGGTCGACCAGCCGGGCATCGTCGTCCGGCTCGGGAAGGGTGTCGAGCCAGGCCTCGAAGGCGGCCACGGCCGCGCGGTCGTCGCCGCGAGCCATCCCGGCGCGCACCGCCTCTGCCATGCCGCCCGTGCCGTCGACCCGGAGGCGGGGGAGCGGGACGACCGGCGGCAGAGCGCGGAGCGACGCGCCGCCCCAGCCGCGCGCGGCACCCGGGTGCAGCAGCACGCCGAACGCCCATCCCGAGTCCTCCAGCGTGCGCGAGGTGAGCCCGCGGTGCGCGCGGAACAGCGCAGCGCCCTCGGGCTCGACGACGAGGTTCGCCGTCGGGTACTCGAGCACGTCCTGCCGGATGCGCGCTACGGCCGGCAGCTCCCATCGCGGGAGCCAGTAGTGGCGCACGAAGAGCGCCGCGCGGTCGCCGGGGAACAGGCGCGCGATCCGTACGGGCGCCCCCGGTGTGAGCAGCCCCTTGCTTCGCGGCTCGGCATCGGTGCGCGCGGTCACGCTGTCATCCTGGCACGGACCGGGGACACCGCGCCGCGGCGGCGGCGACGGTCAGCGCCCGAAGCGCACGCGCTCGAACCAGTACAGCAGCCGCGGCCACGTCTGCCGCAGCTGCGCGGGCGTCATCGGCTCGGCGGGACGGGTGACCGGCACGTCGAGCTCCTCGGCGACGCGCTCCATGTCCTCCGACGACCAGAACTGGCCGCGCATCCGGATGAGGAGCCGGCCCTCGGCCGACGCGACGAAGAGCTGGGGCAGCACGTCGAGGGTACTGCCCTCGTACACCTTCACCATGATGACGGCACCGGGTTCGCCGGGGGCCACCCGTACCGTGCGGCCGAAGAAGCCCCGCTCCCGCACCCCGCCGGGCCCGACGGCGATGGTCGTGTTGAGGAACGACGCGACGCCCACGATCGTCGCCGCGATCACGATCAGGTGCGCGACGAGCACGACCGGCCACCCCTCGCCCGGGATGGTCAGCCAGTAGAGCACCGCGAAGACGGGCGTCGTCAGGGCCAGCACCGCGACGATGCCGCGGAGGAACAGGTGGCGGTGCGGGCGCAGGACGATCTCGCGGGTCGGTCCCGCGTCCCTGTGCACCCCGGTCTGCTCGTTCACTCCATGAGCCTCTAGGAATCGGAGCGCTCCCGGTAGCGGCATTTTGGGGGACACCCATGCGGGGGTGGTGGGTCGGTGCCCCCGGTGCAGGTCCGTCAGCCGGCGGCCGTCTTCACGAGCTCCCGGATGCGCTCCTCGTCCTCCGCCGTCAGGTCGACGATTGCGAAGGCGACCGGCCACATCGTGCCGTCGTCCAGCTGGGCGGGGTCGTTGAAGCCGAGAGTGGAGTACCGGGTCTTGAACTTCGACGACGGCTGGAAGAAGCAGAACGTCTTGCCGCCGATGGCGTACGCCGGCTGCCCGTACCAGGTCTTCGGCCAGGCGTCCGGCACGGTCTCTGTCACGATCGCGTGGACGCGCTCGGCGAGCCGCCTGTCGTGGTCCGGCAGCTCGGCGATCTTGTCGAGGACGTCCTGCGTGTCCTCCTCGCGCGTCGCCTTGCCGCGGCGGGCGCCCTTGACCTCCTTCGAGCGCTCCTTCATGGCGGCGCGCTCCTCCTCGGTGAAGGCGGCGGACGTGGATGCGGTCTCGGTGGTCTTCGTCATGCCTCCGACCGTAGAGGGTCGGCTGCAGGTCGCGCTTCTCCGAAACTGCTCTCCGCACGACAGGGCTGGCCGGGGGCGTGCGCGCCCACTACGGTCGAGCCATGACAAGCCGATCGGCTCGCGGCGCCCTGACGGCGACCGTGGTGGTGGCACTCCTCGCGCTCACCGGATGCACGTCCTCCGGTTCCCCGTTCGTCGGCGACTGGGGCACGGTCGCCTCAGGACAGCCGTCCCTCACCATCTCGTCCGACGGCTCGTTCTCCGGCACCGACGGCTGCAATCCGGTGGAGGGGAAGGGCTCGATCTCGGGCGACACGTTCACGTTCGGGCCGTTCGCCTCGATCGCCAAGGCATGCCCCGGCGTCACGCCGTGGCTGAACCTCGCCGACACCGCGAAGGTGGACGGCGGCACGCTCGTCGTCTACCGCACGGGCGGGAAGCAGGTCGGCACGCTCGACCGCCGCTAGAGCCCTTCGGCGACCGCGGCGGCCGCGTGCAGCCAGGCGCGGCGCGTCCGCGGCGCCAGCGACTCGAATGAGAGCCGGCCGCCGTGCATCTCCGGGTCGAACGGGATGGTGACCGCCCGCCGCGCGAGCGGCTCGAACCCCTTGGCGACCCGCCCGACTTCGGAGGCCGGTCCGGTGCGCTCGGACTGCGACACGATCGCGACCGCCTCGCGCGCGAGCCGCGCCGAGTGCGCGTCGCGCTGCAGCAGAGCCTCCAGCAGCAGCGCCCCGGCCTCGGCGTGCTCGCCGAGCGCGGTCGTGGCGATGACGAGCTGGTCGGTGTGGTCGATCATCCGCAGCCAGCGCTCGGCCGACTCGTCGTTCCCGCTGTCGATGATGACCAGCCGGTAGAACTTCGTGGCGACGGTGTGGAGACGGTCGAAGTCGGCGCTGGAGATCCGCTGCTCGGTGGCGAGCATCGTCGGGTTCGAGCGCAGCACGTCGTACTTGTCGGCGTTCTGGTGGTGCACGTAGTGGCCGATGTCGGCGGTTCTGGCGCCGGCCGACATGAGCGCGTCGGTCGCCGGGAGGAGCGACTGCACGGTCGCGTCGTGCTCGTCCTTCTCGGTGCGCCAGCCGAGCGTGCCGCGGGTCTCGTTGTTGTCCCACGCGAGCACGCCGGAGCCGCCGTTGCGGGCGAACACGGCCGACAGGAGGGCCGTGGTCGGCGTCTTGTTGGCTCCGCCCTTGCCGTTGACGATCGCAATGGTGCGGGGTCCGGCCCAGTGGCGGCTCACCGCATCCAGCTCCGCACGCTCCCGGAGCTCGGCGGCGGAGGGCGCGAGGGGCATCCCGGCCCGGGCGAGGGCGCCGCGGAGGCCCTGCTTCGCGCGGTCCGGACGCGGCCGTTCGACGTACAGGAACGACTCGCGCGACGGCGGCTCGGTGGAGGCGACGGGCGTGGGGGCGTCGGCGGAACCGACCGAGAGGGCCTCCTCGTCGCCGATGCTGCCGTCGGGCTGGACGGCGAGGAGCCAGTCGCCCTCCTCGTCGGAGACGGTGAGCCGCACCGGGCGGCCGGCGGCCGCCGCGAGTTCGCCGACGCGGCCGAACACGGCCTCGCGCAGGCGCTGCGTGCTGTCCTCGGCGAAGCTCTCGTGGACGCCGTCGCCGGTCAGCTCGCCGGTCGCGTCCGGCGAGAGCCGCGCGCTCAGGTGCGGCGATGAGGTCAGGTCGATCACGGTGGTTCCTTCCGCGGCCCGTGCACGGAGACGGCACAGACCGACATCGGACGGTAGACGCGTTCAGCGGCCCGGTCCAGTCTCGCCCAGGCGTTTGCCAGGTGCCGACGAGCGCTCAGCGAACACCGATCACGACACTCGCGCCGCCTCCGGCACCTCCGCCCGGCCGTCGACCATCGTGACCAGTTCGTCCAGCGCTCCGCGGTGCACGAGGTCGTGCGTCACCAGCAGGGTGGCGGTCCCGCGGTCGCGGCTGAGGTCCTGGATGAGCTGCATGATGGCGGCGCCGCGCTCCTGGTCGAGTGCGCTGGTCGGTTCGTCGACGAGCAGCACCGACGGCTCGTGCACCAGCGCGCGGGCGATCGCCACCCGCTGGCGCTGGCCGCCGGAGAGCTGCGCGGGGCGCTTGCCGGCGTGCGCGGCGAGTCCCACGGCGTCCAGGAGCTCGTCGGCGCGCCGCCGTACGTCGCCGCGCCGGTCGCGCCGCCCGCCGAGCTCGGCCATGACGAGCAGCTGCTCCCGGGCGGTCAGCGCGGGCAGGAGGTTCGACTGCTGGAACACGATGCCGATGCGGTCGCGGCGCAGAGCCGTCGCCTCGCGGCGGGTCAGGCCGGCGGCATCCACGTCGTCGACCAGGACGCGGCCGGAGTCCGGCCGGATCAGCGTCGCCGCGACGGCGAGGAGCGAGGACTTGCCGGAGCCGGACGGCCCGGTGATGCCGGTCACGACGCCCGGGCGGGCGGTGAGCGAGACGTGGTCGACGGCGGTGATGCGCGCGTCCCCGTCCGGGAAGGTGAGGGTGACGTCGTCGAGGGTGATCATCGGTTGCTCCCGAGTGCGGTGAGGGGGTCGGCGGAGGTGACGGAGCGCAGCGCGACGGCCGCGCCGGCGAGGCCCAGCAGCGCCATGGCGGCGGCGGGGAGGGCGGAGGTGAGCGGGCTCGGCAGGAACGGCAGCGCGCCGCCGGCCAGCAGTCCGAGCCCGACGACCGCGGCCATCCCGACGCCGATGCCGGCGACCAGGACGACGAGGGCCTGGCCGAGGGCATCCCGGACCAGAGCGGCGGTGGATGCGCCGAGCGCCTTGAGCACGGCGATGTCGGCGGAGCGCTGCATCGTCCACACGGTGAAGAACGCGCCGACGACGAGGGCGGACACGCCGAACAGCAGCGCGATCATGAGCCCGAGCGATCCGATCTCCGAGGTGAAGGTCTCCAGCGCGGTGAGGCTCAGCAGCGGCGGGTTCGCGATCGTGCCGGTGGCGGAGGCGACGGCGTCCCAGTCGGGGGAGCCGCTGACGGCGAGCACGGTCGGCTCGCCGGTTCCGCCCAGCCGGCCGTCCGCGGCGGCCCAGGCGGCGGGGGTCAGCGCGACGACGGGGGTGTGGCTGTACCAGAGGTCGCCGCCCACGGCGGTCACCCGGTAGCTCGTGCCGGCGATCGACACGTGGCCGCCGACGCCCACCCCGAGGTCCTTCGCGGCCCCGGCCGACAGGCCGATCTCGCCGTCGCGCCGCGGGGCGAGGTCGGTGACGGCGGAGGCGGGAGCGTCGTCGGGCATCCCGAACAGCGCGACCCCGACCGAGGTCGAGCCGCCGGACGCGGTGTCGGAGGCCCTGCCCTGCACGATGCCGATGGCGGTGGCGTCGCGGACGCCGTCGGCGTCCCGCCACGCGGAGACCGTCTCGGGCGAGAGCGTCGACTCGGAGAACGACGGTCGCGCGCCGGCCGAGGTCTGCAGCACGAGCCGGTCGCCCGGCAGGTTCAGGACGGCGGAGACGTTCTGCGCGGCGAGCCCGCCGGCGAGGCCGGCGAGGAAGCCGACGAGGAGGGTGATGAGGGCGACGACCGCGCCGATCAGGAGGAACCGGCCACGGGCGTGCCGGAGGTCGCGCCAGGCGACGAACACGTTGGTCCTTTCCGGGCCGCGGACCCTCCGCGACGCCTTCTCCAGCCTCCCGTCGCGCGGCCGGCGGGTCATCGCCAGCCGGATGGGTCCTGCGATCGAACTTTCGGTTGATCCGCTCCGGACGCACGTTCCGTATCCTGAGGACGACATGCCGCACACCCCTCTGACCCCCGTGTTCGTCGGCCTGCGCATCGGCCTGCACGTGCTGGTCGCCGCCCTCCTCGCGCTCGTGGTGCTGCGCGTGCTGCTCGTGCCGTCGCCGCTCGGCTGGGTCGCGCTGCTGCTGGCCCTCCTGTTCGCCGTCGTCTACGTCGCGGGCGCCGTCGTCGCCCGTCAGCCCGCGGGCCGCCGCCGGGTGGGCGGCGTGCTGTGGATCTCGGCGCTCACCCTGGTGTGGGTGGCCCTCGTCTTCCTCGTGCCCGAGGCGGCCTACCTGGTCTTCCCGCTGTTCTTCCTCTACCTGCACGTGCTGCCGCCGAGGATCGGCCCGGTCGCGGTGGTGGCGGCGACCGTCGTCGCCATCGTCGCGCTCGGCCTGCACTCCGGCTTCACCCTCGGCGGGGTGATCGGGCCGCTGGTCGGCGCCGGCGTCGCCCTGCTGATCGGTCTGGGCTACCGCGCGCTCGCCCGGGAGGCGGCCGAGCGGGAGGCGCTGCTCGCCGAGCTGCTGGCGACCAGGGACCGGCTGGCCGCGTCCGAGCGGGAGCAGGGCATGCTGGCGGAGCGCTCCCGCCTGGCGCGGGAGCTGCACGACACCGTGGCGCAGAGCCTGTCGAGCATCCGGCTGCTGCTGTTCGCCGCGGAGCAGGCCGATGAGGACCGGCCCGGGATCGAGCATGTCCGGCTGGCGCGCGAGACGGCGGCGGACGCTCTCTCAGAGACGCGCCGCTTCATCCGCGAGCTGACGCCGCCGTCGCTCGACCAGGGCCTCGGCTCGGCGCTTCGGCGGCTCGGCGACCAGTGGACGCGCGACGGGCTGACCGTGACGGTCACCGCGGCGGGCGACGACCGCATCCCGATGGACGCGCAGACCGCCCTGCTCAGGATCGCCCAGGGGGCGCTGGCGAATGTCGCGCAGCACGCGGGCGCCGCGAACGTCCGCATCGAGCTCGACGCCGACGCGTCCCGCGCCCGCCTGGTGGTGGCCGACGACGGGTCCGGCTTCGATCCCGCCGTCGCGCGTGCTGTGGCCGCCTCGACCGACTCGTTCGGGCTGCGGGCCATCCAGGAGCGCGTGGACCAGCTCGGGGGAGAGCTCCGCATCGACAGCGCACCGGGCCGCGGCACGACGCTCGCGGTGACGCTCGGGAAGGGGGAGCGATGATCCACGTCCTCATCGCCGACGACCATCCGGTCGTGCGCGCCGGCCTGCGCGCCCTGCTGACGGCGGCCGACGACGTGACGGTGGTCGGCGAGGCGGCGACGCCGGAAGAGGCGGTCGCCCTGGCGGAGCAGCTCACGCCGGAGCTGGTCCTGATGGACCTGCAGTTCGGCGAGGCCGACACCGGAGCGGACGCGACCCGCCGCATCCGGGCGCTGGATGCGGCGCCATACGTGCTCGTCCTCACCAACTACGACACCGACGGCGACATCCTCGGCGCGGTCGAGGCCGGGGCGAGCGGCTACCTGCTCAAGGACGCGCCGCCGCACGAGCTGGTGGCGGCGGTTCGGGCGGCGGCGCGCGGGGAGAGCGCCCTCGCCCCCGCGATCGCCGGCCGGCTCCTCGCCCGGATGCGCGCTCCGCAGGTGAGCCTGTCGGCGCGCGAGATCGAGGTGCTGCAGTTGGTCGCGGAGGGCGCGTCCAACGGCGAGATCGGCGCGCGGCTGCACGTCACGGACGCGACGGTGAAGTCGCACCTCGTGCACGTGTTCTCGAAGCTGGGCGTCGGGTCGCGGACGGCGGCGGTGGCGGAGGCGCGGGGGCTCGGCATCCTGCGCTGACGGTCGAAGCGAATGCGTTCGTTGGCTTTTCGGTGCGTTCGGCGGACAATTGGAGCATGACGCCGGCGGGGCGGACGGTATCCCCCAGCCGAGCGACGCCCCGTCGGTGTCTTTCTGCTCGGCCACGAGGCCGCGCGGCCCCATGCGATCAGCGCAGCGCCATCCCGGGCACGCGGCGCCGGATGGCCTCCAGTGTCGCCTCATCCGAGACGCCCTGCCAGTCCCACCGCGGCGTGTACGGCGCGGTGAGGGCGGTGACCTCGTCGTCGGTGAGCTCCACGTCGAGGGAGGCGATGGCCTCGTCGATCTGCTGCGTGGTGTTCGCGCCGACCAGCGGAGCGGTCACGACCGGCTGGCGGTGCAACCACGCGAGGGAGACGGTGGCTCGGCTGACCCCGCGCGCGGCGGCGACCTCGCCGACCGCGTCGATGATGGCGTGGTTGGACTCCTCCTCGGCCGGCGTGTAGAGCAGGTCGGCGTAGTCGCCGTCGCTCTCGGACTGTGCGGTGGTGCGGGCATCGTCCCAGGCCCGGGTCAGACGGCCGCGCGCCAGCGGGCTCCACACGATCGTGCCGACGCCCTCGTCCAGGCACAGCGGGATCATCTCGCGCTCCTCCTCACGGGCGAGCAGGTTGTAGTGGTCCTGCATGGTGACGAACCGGGCCCAGCCGTGCTGCTGCTGCAGATTGAGCGCCTTGGCGAACTCCCATGCGAACATCGAGGAGGCGCCCAGATAGCGCACCTTGCCGGCCTTGACGAGGTCGTGCAGCGCCTCCAGAGTCTCCTCCAGCGGGGTGGAGTGGTCGTTGCGGTGGATCTGGTACAGGTCGATGTAGTCGGTGCCCAGGCGGCGCAACGAGTGATCGACCTCGGTCATGATCGCCTTGCGCGACAGGCCCCGGCCGTTCGGTCCCGGCCGCATCGGGTGGCGAAGCTTGGTGGCGATGACGACGTCGTCGCGGTCGGCGAAGTCGGCGAGTGCCCGGCCGAGGATCTCCTCGCTGGAGCCGTTGGAGTAGATGTTCGCCGTGTCGAAGAAGTTGATGCCGGCCTCGAGCGCGTGCTTGATGAGCGGTCGCGCCTCCTCCTCGCCCTTGGACCAGACGGGGTGGCCGCGGTCGGGCTCGCCGTAGGTCATCGCGCCGATCGCGATGGGGGAGACGTCGAGGCCGGTCGTGCCGAGCTTGCGATACTGCATGGGATCTCCTCGCGGGTATAGTCGGAGAGTTCTCCGTTTGTGGGAGGGACGTTACCGGAGACTTCTCCGTTTTGCAAGAGAGGATGGCGCATGGCCACGGAATCGTCGTCGGGAGGCCGCCGATCGGACGCGCAGCGCAATCGGTCCCGCATCCTGGAGGTCGCGTACCGGGCGTTCTCCGACGACCCGGACGTCTCACTCAATTCCATCGCCAAGCTGGTCGGCGTCGGCGCCGGCACCCTGTACCGGCACTTCCCGACGCGCGAGGCGCTTCTCCTGGCGGTCTATCAGGAGGAGGTGGAGCAGCTGGTTGGCTCGGTCGACCGGATGCTCGAGGAGGAGGAGCCGCTCGACGCGTTCCGCTCCTGGGCGAGGAAGCTCGCCGCCTACGCCCGGATCAAGCACGGGATCGGCGAGGCGCTCACGAGTCCAGAGGCGCAGGAGGTCATCGGGGCCACCTGGTCACCGGTGAGCCGCGCCATCGCCCGGCTGCTCGCCGCGGCCGCCGAGCGCGGGGAGGTGCGCGAGGGTGTGGATCCGGACGACGTCATCCTGCTGCTCAGCGCCCTGTGGCGCGTGCCCGACGGCGAGACAGGCCTCGCGCAGGCGGATCGGCTGCTCGAACTGATCATCGACGCCCTTCGCCCCCGAACTGGGGTACAAAAGAGTCCTCCAAAGTGAGGACAATTCAGGAATCCCGAGGTAGCCTGACGAATAGATGAGCAAAGCTCACCTCCAAGAACCCGACGATGCGTCCCCGATCAGACGCGAAGGAGGGATGGGGCCTTGGTCTCCTATTCGGTTCACCACCACCATCACCACCCGGCGGCCCGACGGCCGCACCATGCGTGGTTCGTCGCGCTGGCGGCGGTCGTCGTTGCTGTGGCGGTCGCGGTCGTCGTCGCCGCGGGAGGCGGTGCCGTCTACGTCGGCTCCGTCGCCTCGACGTTCGACTCCCACGTCTCCCATATCCAGCGCGCCTTCCCCGCCGACGCCGTGCGGCCCGCTGCGACCTCGACCGGGGCGATGAACATCCTGCTGCTCGGTTCGGATTCGCGCGGCGCCCCGACGGAAGTCGGGCAGACCGGCGTCTCGAACCAGCGCGCGGACACCATGATGCTCGTGCACATCGACGCCGACCGCCGCAACGTCTACCTGATCTCGATCATGCGCGACCTCTGGGTGCCCATCCCCGGAAATGGGACGGCGAAGATCAACGCGGCCCTCGCCTGGGGCGGAACGCCGCTCGTGGTGCAGACGGTCGAACACCTGCTCGGTGCCCGCATCGACCACGTCGCGATCGTCGACTTCGCCGGCCTGACCGACATGACGAACGCGCTCGGGGGAGTGGATGTGGACAGTCCGGTCGCGTTCACCACGGTGAAGTCGCCGCACTACAGCTTCGTGAAGGGCATGAACCACCTCGACGGAGCGCAGGCGCTCGCCTTCGCCCGCGAGCGCTACGCCTTCCCGACGGCCGACTACCAGCGCGTCGCCGACCAGCAGGCCCTGATGCGCGGCTTCGCGGCCAAGCTGATGAGCCTCGACGTGCTGGCCGACCCCGGCAAGGTCACCTCGTTCGCCGCAGCCGCCGGCTCCTCGGTGAAGGTCGACCAGAACTTCGGGACGCAGGACATGCTCCAGCTGGCCGCGAGCATGCGCCTGTCGGGGGCGTCGAGCATCCACTCGTTCACCCTCCCGACGGCCGGGACCGGCACCTCGGCGGACGGCCAGTCGATCGTCAACGTGGACCAGGGCGCGGTGGCCCGGCTGCGGGCGGCGCTCGCCGACGACACGCTCGCCTCCTTCGGCGGCTGAGCGTGTCACGATGGGTGCCATGGAGACCACGAAGGGACGCCTGCCCCGCTACCGTCTGCTGACCGGCATCGACGACTCGGTGTTCTGCGAGCGAGTGTCGGAGGCGCTGGACCTCGGCTACGAACTGCACGGCGGCCCGGCGCTGACCTGGAACGGGACGACCGGCTACGTGGCTCAGGCCGTGATCTGGCGGCAGGACGGTCCGACGCCGGAGTCGTGACCCTCGGTACGCAGTGCGTCGGTCGGCATGTCGCCTGATACCTTCCTCGGGTGACCGTCGCCTCCGCCGCGCTGCTGCTCCTGTGCGTGCTGCTCGCCGCCCTCGCCCTGTTCCAACTGGCGCTCGTCGCCGGCGCGCCGTGGGGGCGGCTCGCGTGGGGCGGAGCCGATCGCGTGCTCCCCGCACGCCGCCGCGTCGCGAGCGCAGTCGCGATCGTGCTCTACGCCCTCTTCGCAGCGGTCTTTCTGGCCGTGGCCGGGATGATCGCCTCGGGCCTCCCCGATGTCGTCGTCAGGGTGCTGGCGTGGGTGATCGTCGCCTACCTCGCCCTCGGGACCGTCATGAACGCGCTGTCGCGCAGCCGGCCGGAACGCTACGCGATGGCGCCGCTCTCCGGGCTGCTCGCGCTGCTCGGCACCGCGGTCATCCTGCTCTAGCGTCGGGGATCCGGCCGCACTCGGTGCGAATCTCCGGCGGGAGGCAGCCCAGCCGGAGATTCGAACGTTCGACTGCTCAGCTCGGCGGCGCTCGTCGAACGGGGAAATGGCGGAGAATGGGGGATTCGAACCCCCGAGGGCTTGCACCCAACACGCTTTCCAAGCGTGCGCCATAGGCCACTAGGCGAATTCTCCTGGCGCTGCCTTCCGCTCTCGCGGCCGGCGGCTCACAGTATCTTACTTGATCCGCGAAGGCCCCGACGCACACGCCTCCCAGCCGCACCCGCTACACTGGTTCCCGGCTCCCCACGTGGCGCCATCCAGGCCAACTCCCCCAGGGCGGAAACGCAGCAAGGGTAACCGGGCTCTGGCGGGTGCGTGGGGGGTCTTTTTTCGTCCAGCCGCGTGTCACCTGCTCCGCGTATCCTGTGGCCAGGAGCGCCGGGCTTCTACAGCTTGTAGAATAGCTGCCGAGTTGGACGGACGGGGTGCGCAGTGACCGAGGAGCTGACCGAGCTCGCGACCGAGGCCTACGTCGTGGGCTTCCCTCTGGTGTTCGACCTGGAGCAGGTGGTCCGGTTCGTCGAGGAGGGCATCGGCGGCGTCCCGCCCACACCGTTCAACGTCTTCGGTCACGCGCGCGAGCTCGCCGGCCCGGACGACACGTTCGTCTCGATCAACAACGACACCGTCTACTCGATCGCGCAGGTCGACCTGAGCGTCGGCCCCGTCCGGCTCTCCGTCCCGGCGGCGGGTGACCGCTATCACGTCCTCCAGTTCGTGGACGCGTGGACGGACAACTTCGCGTACGTCGGGACGCGCGCGACCGGCGGCTCCGGCGGAGAGTACCTGCTGCTGCCGCCGGGCGCCGACGAGACCAGCGACGACACGGGGACCGGCGTCCGCACCATCCGCTTCTCGACCCGCGTCGGCACGATCGTCGGCCGCTGGGCCGTCGACGGCGAGGACGACCTCCCGGCCGTGCACGCCCTCCAGGACGCCCTCACGCTGACCCCGCTGCATCAGACCCTCGTGCCGCCGGAGGGCGTGCCCGCCGCCCCCACCGGGCAGGGCGAGGCCCTCGACTTCTTCGAGAAGCTGCGCGTCTGGTCGCAGGCGTTCCCGCCGGCCCTGCGCGACCGGCCGGCACTGGAGTCGTACGCGCCGCTCGGGCTGCTCAGCCCCTACCCGATCGCCGATCAGCCGGAGTCCGTGCGGACGGCGCTCGCCACCGGATACGCCCTCGGCAAGGAGGCGCTCGAGTCGGCCCTGCGCACGGCCGGCACCCTCGTCGATCACTGGCAGGTGAACCTGCACGTCTTCGACTACAACCTCGACTTCTTCGAGGTCGGCGCCATCGACGCCCCGGAGTGGAAGCTGAGCGACCCGCGCACCCGGTACGCCCACCGCGCCGGCGCCGCGCTCGGCGGCCTGTGGGGCAACCACGCCTACGAGGCGGCCTACATCATGACCTACGAGGATGCCGCGGGCGATCCGCTCAGCGGCGACCGCACCTACCGCCTGCGACTGAGCCCGACCCCGCCCGTCGGTGCGTTCTGGTCGCTGACCATGTACGACCTCCCGCACTACTACCTCGTCGCCAACCCCATCGGGCGCTACTCGATCGGCGACAGGACGCGCGGGCTCGTGTACGACGACGACGGAGGACTGACCATCACGATGAGCGCCACCCGACCGGCCGACGAGAAAGCGGCGGCCAACTGGCTGCCGGCGCCCACCGGGCGCTTCCGCCCCATCCTGCGCCTGTACCAGCCGGGCGCGGAGGTGCTCGACGGAACGTACACGATCCCGGCGATCGAGCGGGTCGGCTGACGTGGCGCGATCGCTCTACATCACCTCGGCGGAGGGGCACACCGGCAAGTCGACCGTCGCTCTCGGCGTGCTGGAGGCCCTGCGCCATTCGGTCGGCCGGGTCGGCGTCTTCCGCCCGATCGCCCGTTCGACCGCCGAGCGGGACTACGTGCTCGAGCTCCTGCTGCAGCGCACCACCGCGGGCATCGCGTACGAGGATGCGGTCGGCGTCGGCTACGAGGATGTGCACGCGGACGCGGATGCCGCTCTCGGCGAGATCGTGCGGCGGTTCCGCGCGGTCGAGGCGCAGTGCGACACGGTCGTGATCCTCGGCTCCGACTACACCGACGTCGGCAGCCCGACCGAGCTCGGCTACAACGCGCGCATCGCGGCGAACCTCGGCGCCCCGGTGCTGCTGGTGCTCGGCGGCCGCGTGGGGCAGGGCCTCGGCGAGCGGCTCGGCCAGGCGGACCCGCGCTCGCCGGAGGATCTCCGCCAGTTGGCCGAGATCGCCGTCGCCGAGCTGCGCACCGAGCACGCGAGCCTGCTCGCGGTGATCGCGAACCGGGCCGACGCCGAGAAGCTGGAGCCGATCGTCGCGGCGGTCGCCTCCGTGGTCGGCGCCGCGGCGGCGGCCGCGGGCACCTCCGACCGCCCGCCGGTGTGGGCCATCCCGGAGGACCCGTTCCTCGTCGCCCCGAGCATCCGGTCGATCATGGAGGAGACCGGGGCCACGCTGATCTCGGGCGAGGAGACCCTGCTCTCGCGCGAGGCGCTCGGCGTCGTCGTCGCCGGGATGTCGATGAACAACGTGCTCCCGCGTCTGGTCGAGGGCTCCGTGGTCGTCGTGCCCGGCGACCGGACCGAGGTGCTGCTCGCGGTGCTCATGGCGAACGCCTCCGGTACCTTCCCCTCGATCGCGGGCATCGTGCTGAACGGCGGCTTCGAGCTGCCGGAGCCGATCGAGCGGCTGCTCGCCGGCCTGCGGTCGCCCCTCCCGATCGTGCGCACGGGCCTCGACACGTACGAGACGGTGGTCCGCATCACGCACGCCCGCGGGCGGCTCGCCGCCGACTCGCAGCGCAAGTACGACACCGCGCTCGCCCTGTTCGAACGGCACGTGGATGCGGGCGCGCTGCTCGCGCGGCTCAACGTCTCCCGGCACGAGGTCGTCACGCCGCTGATGTTCGAGTACGACCTGATCGAGCGGGCCCGCGCCGCGAAGAAGCACATCGTGCTGCCGGAGGGCGAGGACGACCGCATCCTGCGCGCCGCCCACACCCTGCTCGCTCGCGGGGTCGCCCGCCTGACCATCCTCGGCGAGCCGTTCGAGGTGCGATCCCGCGCGATCGAGCTGGGCCTCGATCTGACCGGCGCCGAGGTGCTCAGCCCGTTCGACGACGTGCTGCGGGTGCGGTTCGCGGAGGAGTACGCCCGCCTCCGGGCACACAAGGGCATCACCGTCGACCAGGCCGCGGACACGGTGACCGATGCCTCGTACTTCGGGACGATGATGGTGCACCTCGGGCTCGCCGACGGGATGGTGTCTGGCGCCGCCCACACGACGGCGCACACCATCCGCCCGGCGTTCGAGATCATCAAGACGACCCCGGGTGTGTCCGTCGTCTCCAGCGTGTTCCTGATGGCGCTCGCCGACCGCGTCCTCGTCTACGGCGACTGCGCCGTCATCCCGGACCCGACGGCCGAGCAGCTCGCCGACATCGCGATCTCGTCGGCGACGACGGCCGCTCAGTTCGGCATCGAGCCGCGCGTCGCGATGCTGTCGTACTCGACCGGCGACTCCGGCGCGGGTGCCGACGTGGAGAAGGTGCGGACCGCGACCGCCCTGGTGCGCGAGCGCGCGCCGGAGCTCGCGGTGGCCGGTCCCATCCAGTACGACGCGGCGGCGGACGCGGCGGTCGGCGCCGCGAAGATGCCCGGGTCGGAGGTGGCCGGGCGGGCGACGGTGTTCATCTTCCCCGACCTCAACACCGGCAACAACACCTACAAGGCCGTGCAGCGCAGCGCCGGTGCCGTCGCGATCGGGCCGGTGCTGCAGGGTCTCCGCAAGCCCATCAACGACCTCTCGCGGGGTGCGACCGTCGACGACATCGTCAACACGGTGGCCATCACGGCGATCCAGGCGGCCCTGTCGTGAGCGCCGTCCTCGTCGTCAACAGCGGATCGTCGTCGTTCAAGTACCAGCTGATCGACAGCGAGACGGAGGAGTCGCTCGCCTCCGGGCTGGTCGAGCGGATCGGCGAGCCGAGCGGGCACACGACCCACCGCGGTCCGAACGGGAGCACGGAGCGCACGCTCGCCATCCCGGATCACACCGCCGGCTTCCGGGCCATGCTCGAGGCCTTCGAGGCGGAGGGACCGAGCCTCGCGGACAACCCGCTCGACGCCGTCGGCCACCGCGTGGTGCACGGCGGCAAGCGCTTCTTCGAGCCGACCATCGTCACCCCGCTCGTCGAGATCAACATCGAGGACCTCTCCGACCTCGCACCGCTGCACAACCCGGCGAACCTGCAGGGCATCCGGGCCGCGAAGAAGGCGTTCCCGGACGTGCCGCACGTCGCGGTCTTCGATACGGCGTTCCACCAGACCCTCCCGCCCGCCGCGTATACCTACGCGATCGACGCCGGCCTCGCCGAGCGCCACCGGGTGCGCCGGTACGGGTTCCACGGGACCTCGCACAAGTTCGTCTCGGAGGCGGCGGCCGAGTTCGTCGGCCGCCCGCTCGGCGAGCTGCGGCAGATCGTGCTGCATCTCGGCAACGGCGCGTCGGCCGCGGCCATCGACGGCGGCCGTTCGGTCGACACGTCGATGGGCATGACGCCGCTCGAAGGGCTCGTGATGGGCACGCGGTCGGGCGACCTGGACCCGGCGGTGCTCGTCCACCTCGCCCGGCGCGCGCACCTGTCGACCGACGAGCTCGACGAGCTCCTCAACCGGCGCAGCGGTCTGCTCGGCCTCTCCGGCCGCGGCGACATGCGCGATGTGCGTCAGGCGGCAAGCGGCGGCGACGAGGAGGCGCGGCTGGCGCTGGATGTCGCCGTGCACCGCCTCAAGCACTACATCGGCGCGTACACGGCTCTGCTCGGCGGCCTGGACGTCCTCACCTTCACGGCCGGCGTCGGCGAGAACGACGCCGCCCTGCGCGCGGAGGTCCTGACCGGGCTGGACGTGCTCGGCATCCGGCTCGATCCGGAGCGCAACGCCGATCCCTCGCACGATGCGCGGGTCATCTCGGCCGACGGGTCGGCGGTGACCGTGCTCGTCGTGCCGACGAACGAGGAGCGCGAGATCGCCCGGCAATCGTTGCAGGCCGTTCGGGAGTCGACCGGGAGCTGACGGGAGCACGGCCATGCGGCGACGGCGCGGCGGGGACGGAACGGGGCGGAGCCCCCGGCGGTCGCTGCTCGCGCGCGTCGCCGCGGTGGTCGCGGCGGGCGTACTCGCCGTGTCCGCCCTGGCCGCCTGCAGCGCATCCGACGCCGGGGCGGCCGGTCCGCGCTTCGTCACCCCACCCCTGGTGCGGTACAGCGCGGTGCTCTGGCCGGTGCCGCTGCAGCTGGTCGGCGCAGAGCCGGGAGCGCGCCTCCGGGTGACGGCGGACCTCGTCACCGGCCGCGGCACGTGGACCTCGGGGGCCACCTACACGGTGCCGGCGTCCGGCGTCCTCGACCTGGCGCGGGCCCGACCTCAGCTTGCCCCCTTCGCCGACGCGGACTCCGCCGGTCTGTTCTGGTCCCTCCGCGGCCCGAAGCTCGGCGCTCAGGCGGCTGCCCGGCAGTGGATGCGCGACTCGATCGCCGTGACCCTCACGGCCTCCGCGGACGGCCGTGTGGTGGCCTCGCGCCGGTTCGACCTGATCGGGCTGGCCTCCGGGATCGCGGTCCGCACGCTGTACACGCGCGACCTGCGGCCGGCGATCGACCTGCGGCTGCCGCGGCAGACGCACGAGGACGTGCCGCTCGGCACGTTCTACAGCGCCGCGTCGCTGGAGCGGCCGCAGACGCCGGCCGTGCTCATGCTCGACGATCCGTCGGAGGGGGCGTCCTCCGAGTTCACCGCTCCGCTGATCGCCCAGCTCGGCGCCTCGGTTTTGAGCATCCCGGTCGCGGCGTCGGCCGACGGCGTCCGCTCGACGGGCATCATCTCGGCGACCACCGTGTCGGCGGTGTTCGACTGGCTCGAGCAGCGGCCCGACATCCAGCACGACCGGATCTTCGTCTACGGGTCGGGCGTCGCCGAGCAGCTCGCCGTCTGGGCCGCCACCCGGTTCCCCTCTCGGACCTACGGCCTGTTCGTCGCCTCCGGGTCGCCCGCCCTCCTCTGCCTGCCGGCCGCCCAGGTCGCGCCGGCGTACGAAGACGAGGACGGCCTGCGCTGCCTGCCCCGCTCGGGGGCGGTCGTGCCCGACGCCATCCCGAGCATCGACGGCATCGCGGGCCCGGTCGTGATCGCGTGCGGCGAGGGCGACACGGTTCTGCCGAACGCCTGCGACTGGCAGCGCGCCCTCGCCGCGACGCGGGGGCACCGCGCGGGCGACGCGACGATCTATGCCGCGGGCTCCTCGCACTCGGTCTCCGTTCCGCCCGGACTGCCGATCGACCTCCCCGCCTCGGGCGGGCAGCCGACCGAGAGGGCGCGCGTGGCCTTCTGGGACGCGGTGGGGCGTGCCGTGCTCAAGGCGGTGCTGGGATGAGGCGCCGGATGCTCAGGGCGGTGGTCGCCGTCGCCGCCCTGGTGGCCGTGCTGTCGGGGTGCGCGGCGGCCGGCGGCGGGGGTGCGCGCATCCGGTTCAGCCTGTTCGGCGACGGGATGTCGCAGCCGTTCGGCGTGCGGCTGACCGGTCTGCAACCGGGCGAGCCGGTGGTCGTGTCCGTCCGGGCGCGCACCGGCGCCGGCTGGCTGTCGTCGCGAGCGGTGTATGCGGTGCCGCCGGACGGCCGCGTGCAGCTGTGGTCGCAGGAGCCGATCTCCGGTCCCTACCCCCGGCCGGACGGCTCCGGGCTGCTCTGGAGCCTCGCCGGACCGTCGCTCAGCCAGCGGCAGCTCGAGCAGCAATGGGTCTACGGCGGTCTCGACCTCCAATTCCGTGCCGAGCAGGCCGGTCTCTCGGTCGCCACCGCCGTCCTGCACCGTGCACCGCTCGCCGCGGGCACCAGCGACCGGGACGTGCTCGGCAGCGACCTGATCGCGACGGGAGACCCGGAGGCCGCCGGACTCGCCGCGCCTGAGAAGGTCGGACTGCTGGTCGAGTCGGTTCCCACGCCGGTCGACCTGCGCCCCGGCGTCATCGTGATCGACGGCGACGACGACGGAGGCGCCGGCGCCTTCGCCGCCCACCAGATCGCCGCGGCCGGCTTCCCTGTCTTCGTGCTGCCGGCGTTCGTGCCGGAGGGGCGCATCGCCGGGTCCGCCGCGCTGTCGGTCGAGACGTTCGACGCGGCGCTGACCTGGTTCTCCTCGCTCCCGATCGTCGACGAGGCCCGCGTCTTCGTCTACGGCACCGGCCCGTCGTCCTCGCTCGCGCTATGGTTCGCCTCGCACGACCCGGAACGGGTGCACGGGGTCTTCGCCGCGAGCGGTGCGACGGCGCTGCAGTGCACGTCGGAGGCGGGGAGCCCACTGCTGATCCAGCACAACCTCCCGCTGCCCTGCGCGAACCCGGAGCGCACGATCGCGGGCACCGACATCCTCCCGCTGCAGCGCATCCCCGGCCCCGTCGTGCTGGCATGCGGGACCGCCGACCGGCTGCTGCCCACCGCGTGCGACTGGACCCGGGCCGGCGAGCGGGTGCGGGGCGAGAAGGACGGGGATGCATTCCTCTACTCCGACGGCGCCGGTCACGAGATCTCCACGCCGCCGGAGCTGCCGGTCGGGCTGAGCGACCTGCCGCCCGCGACGGCGCAGGCGACGGAGGACGCCAGGGTCGCCTTCTGGCAGGTGGTGCTCGCCCGGCTGGCGGGGGCGATGCGGCCGTGAAGCGCGGAGGGGCGCTCGCCGCCCTGCTCGGTCTCGTCACGGCGCTCCTCGCCGGCTGCGGGGCCGTGCCCTCGGCGGCAGGCCCGCGGTTCGAGGTGAGCGAGGAGCCGAGCGGCGTGTGGGAGCCGGTGCACCTCCGGCTGGTCTCCCTTCCCCCCGGTGCGCGGGTCACGATCACGGCGGATGCGCTGACCGGCGGCAGGTGGACGTCGCGGGCGGAGTACTCGGTGCCCTCGTCGGGCATCGTCGACCTCGACCACGACGTGCCGGTCGAGGCGCCCTTCACCGGCGCCGACGGGATGGGCCTGTTCTGGTCTCTGAGCAATGCCGGCGGTGCCGCGGCCACCTCGCCGGAGCAGTGGGGCGGGACGACGGTGGCCGTCGACCTCGCCGCGACGATCGACGGCAGGCGCGTGGCCGCGCGGCGGCTGCACCGCGTAGGTCTCATCTCGGTCGCGCCGTCGACGGCGGTCTCCGACGGCGAGGTCCTGGGCGACTACTTCCGCCCGGCCGCGTCGTCGCCGGCGCCGCGCCCGGCGGTGCTGGTGTTCGACGACACCGACCCCGGCACCCCGACCGGGGTGCTCGCCGCCTCCACGCTGTCCGCGATGGGCTATCCGGCCCTCATGCTGTCGACCTACGGGGCGGAGGGCCGGCTCGACGTGGTGCGCACGTTGGCAGGGGAGCGGGTGGTCGCCGCGCTCACCTGGCTCCGCTCGCAGCCCGGGGTGGATGCGCGGCGCATCTTCGTCTTCGGGACCTCGCGCGGCGCGCAGCTGGCGCTGTGGGCGGCGGTCGCGCATCCCGAGCTGGTGTACGGCGCCATCGCCCCGGCCGGGACGACCGGGCTCGTCTGCCCGTCGCCCGTCCCGGGACCGGCGGTGACCGTGGGCGGGGACTGGGTGCCCTGCCTGAGCGGGAACCGCGACCCGAGCACCGCCGCGGTGCTGGAGTTGAACCGCATCCCCGGACCCGTCGTCCTCGGCTGCGCCGGACAGGACGAGCAGCTGGAGACGGCGTGCGGCTGGATGGACGCCGCCGCGACCATCCGGCCGCCGCACGGCGGCGATGCCTACGTGCGTGCACCCCAGGCCACGCACCTCTTCTACGTGCCGCCGTACACGCCGCTGTACCTGCCGCCGCCGCCCGCCGCGCAGGCGACGGAGGACGCCCGGGTCGCGCTGTGGTCGGCCATCGCCCGGGCGCTGAACGTGCGGGGGCCGTGACCCACGGCGGAGCCCAGCCGAATGTCGGCGGCGGTGAGTACCATGTGTGAGTGGTAACCGCCCTGTATCGCCGCTATCGGCCCGACACCTTCGCCGAGATGATCGGCCAGTCCCAGGTGACCGAGCCGTTGATGACGGCACTGCGCACCAACCGGGTCAACCACGCCTACCTGTTCTCGGGTCCGCGCGGCTGCGGGAAGACCACGTCGGCGCGCATCCTCGCCCGCTGCCTCAACTGTGCAGAGGGCCCGACCGACACCCCGTGCGGAAAATGCTCCAGCTGCATCGAGCTGAGCCGCGACGGAGGAGGGTCGCTCGACGTCGTCGAGATCGACGCCGCGAGCCACAACGGCGTCGACGACGCCCGAGACATCCGCGAGCGGGCGATCTTCGCCCCGGCGCGCGACCGCTACAAGATCTTCATCCTCGACGAGGCGCACATGGTGACGCCGCAGGGCTTCAATGCGCTGCTCAAGATCGTGGAGGAGCCGCCGGAGCACGTGAAGTTCATCTTCGCGACGACCGAGCCCGAGAAGGTGATCGGCACCATCCGGTCGCGCACCCACCACTACCCGTTCCGGCTCGTGCCGCCGGCGCAGATGCTGGAGTACATGCAGGGCCTGTGCGACAGCGAGGGCATGACGGTCGCCCCCGGCGTGCTGCCGCTCGTGGTGCGCGCGGGCGGGGGTTCGCCGCGAGACACCCTGTCGCTGCTCGACCAGCTGATGGCCGGGTCCGAGGGCAGCGCCATCGAGTACGAGCGCGCGGTGGCCCTGCTCGGGTACACGCACGCGGCTCTGCTCGACGAGGTCATCGACGCCATCTCGGCGCGGGATGCGGCGGGAGCCTTCGCGGCGGTCGACCGCGTCATCCAGACCGGCCAGGACCCCCGGCGGTTCGTCGAAGACCTGCTCGAGCGCCTGCGCGACCTCATCGTCGTCGCGGCGACGAGTGTGGAGGGTGCAGCGGCTGTGCTCCGCGGCGTCCCGCAGGACGAGCTCGACCGCATGGGCGTGCAGGCGATGAAGTTCGGCGCGGCCGAGCTCAGCCGCTCCGCCGACATCGTCAACGCGGCCCTGACCGAGATGACCGGTGCGACCTCGCCGCGCCTCCACCTGGAGCTCATGATCGCGCGCGTGCTCGTGCCGTCGAGCGACGAGAGCGAGCGCGGAGCCCTCGCCCGCGTCGAGCGGCTGGAGCGCCGGGTCGGCGTCAGCGACGCGGTCGGCGGCTCGTCCGCGGAGCCGGCGGCTCCGGTGCGTCCGGCGGCGCCTGCGGCACCGGTGCGCCCTGCGGCTGCGGCGCCCGAGCCCGCACGGGCCGAAGCGGCCGCCCCCGCCGAAGCCGCGCCCGCGGCCACGCCGACTGCGACGCCCGCCGCCGCCCCGGCGACCCCGTCCACCCCGGCGCCGTCCGCCGCGCCCGTGCCCGCGACCGCCGCGACTCCGTCACCGGAGCCGGCACCCGCGGCCGAGCCGCAGGCCGCAGCGCCGGTCGGCCCGGTCACGACGCAGCAGGTGAAGGACGCCTGGCCGCAGATCCTCGAGGCCGTGCAGCGCGCGAAGCGCAGCGCGTGGATGGTCGTCTTCACCGCGCAGGTCCGCTCGCTGAACGGCGACGTGCTCACCCTGTCGTTCCCGAGCGACAACGACGTGCAGAGCTTCCGCCAGCCCGAGGCCGGAGGAGCGCTCGGCACCAGCGAGTACCTCCGCCAGGCGATCGTCGACGTGCTCGGCATCCGCGTGAAGTTCATCGCCCGCGCCGACTCCGCCCCGGGCGGCGGCGGTTCGCCTCGTCCGTCCGGCGGCTCCCCGGCGGCGCCGACCGCCGAGACCTGGCAGGGCGCGGAACCGCCCGCGTCCGCGGCCCCCGACGGCGGCGCGTCCGCTCCGGCAGCGACCGGCCCGGCCGGCGGCACGCCCTCCCGGTCGAGCGCGGCGCCGGCCGCGAGCTCCGGCGCGGCGCCGAGCGCCTCCGCCGTCGCCGGTGGCGTCGTCACCGAGTGGGCGACCGTCGCCATCCCCTCGGCGCCGTCCGCCGACGCCTCCGTCACCACCGCATCGACCACGGCCGCCGTCGTCACGCTCGAGCGCCCCGCTGCGGCCGCCGTCGCGGCGGCGCCCACCGTCGCGGATGCGCCGCCGGCCGCGCCCGAGGCAGACGAGCCGCCGTTCGACGACGTCCCGCCGCCCGAGAGCGAGCCGCCCTACGAGCCGCCGGTCCCGGAGGAGCCCGCGGGCGACTGGTCGGCCGCGCCCTCCGGCGACGCCGCGTCCCGCCCGGCGGCGCCGTCTTCCGCCTCCCCGCGCGCCGCGGACGAGCCCGCCCGCTCGGCGCGGCCGTCGTCGGCTCCGGCTTCGGGGTCGCGCACCCCGACCTTCCAGCAGCCGCAGCGGTACGGCGAGGCGGTCGTCCGCGAGATCCTCGGCGCCACCTTCCTCGAGGAGCAGCCCGCCCCTCCGACCCCGGGGATGAGGTAGCCGGTGTACGAAGGCATCGTCCAGGAGCTGATCGACGAGCTCGGGCGCCTTCCGGGCATCGGCCCGAAGTCGGCGCAGCGCATCGCGTTCCACATCCTGCAGACCGAGACGTTCGACGTGACCCGTCTCGCCGAGGTGCTGCTCGAAGTGCGCGACAAGGTCCGGTTCTGCGAGATCTGCGGCAACGTCTCCGAGGAGGCCACCTGCTCCATCTGCCGCGACCCGCGCCGCAACCCCGCGCTGATCTGCGTCGTGGAGGAGGCGAAGGACGTCGTCGCGATCGAGCGCACGCGCGAGTTCCGCGGCCTGTACCACGTGCTCGGCGGGGCGATCAGCCCGATCGACGGCGTCGGCCCCGACGACCTGCGCATCCGCCAGCTGATGCAGCGGCTCGCCGACGGCACGGTCCAGGAGGTCATCATCGCGACCGACCCGAACCTGGAGGGCGAGGCGACCGCCACGTACCTGAGCCGGCTGCTGGTCACGCTCGACATCCGCGTCACGCGCCTCGCGTCCGGTCTCCCCGTCGGCGGCGACCTCGAGTACGCCGACGAGGTCACGCTGGGCCGCGCCTTCGAGGGCCGCCGCCAGGTCTCCTGACGCGTCCTCGCTTCTGCCACACCGGGCCCCCGCTGTCCACAGCGGCCGTCACATAAGGGAACCGTCATATCCCGGCCGGTAGGATGGGAAGCCCGTGAGTTCAGGAGTGTCCGTGGCCCTCATCGTCCAGAAGTTCGGCGGTTCGTCCGTCGCGACAGCTGAGAGCATCAAGCGCGTCGCGAAGCGCATCGTCGAGACGCGGAAGGCCGGCAACGAGGTCGTCGTCGCCGTCTCCGCCATGGGCGACACCACCGACGAGCTGATCGATCTGGCGCACGAGGTCACCCCGATCCCCGCGCCGCGCGAGCTCGACATGCTGCTGACGGCGGGGGAGCGCATCTCCATGGCCCTGCTCGCCATGGCGATCAAGAGCATGGGCTACGACGCCCGGTCGTTCACCGGCAGCCAGGCCGGCATGATCACCGACGCGCAGCACGGCTCGGCCCGCATCGTCGACGTGACGCCCGGCCGCATCCAGGACGCCCTGACCGAGGGCGCCATCGCGATCGTCGCCGGCTTCCAGGGCTTCAGCCGCGAGTCCCGCGACATCACGACCCTCGGGCGCGGCGGGTCCGACACGACGGCCGTCGCCCTCGCCGCCGCGCTCGGCGCCGAGGTCTGCGAGATCTACACCGACGTCGACGGCGTGTTCACCTCCGACCCGCGCCAGGTGCCGCTCGCGCGCAAGATCGACCGCATCACCAGCGAGGAGATGCTGGAGCTTGCGGCGGCAGGCGCGAAGGTGCTGCACATCCGGGCCGTGGAGTACGCCCGCCGCCACAACGTGACGCTGCACGTGCGCTCGTCGTTCTCGAACAAAGAGGGCACACTCGTCCTCAACGAAGCCGCGGCCGCCCAGGCCGCCAAGAAGGATGGAACCGTGGAAGAGCCCATCATCTCCGGCGTGGCCACCGACCTGAGCGAGGCCAAGATCACCGTCGTCGGCGTCCCCGACGTGCCCGGCAAGGCCGCGCAGATCTTCAAGATCGTCGCGAAGGCCAACGCCAACGTCGACATGATCGTGCAGAACGTGTCCGCCGCGGCCACCAGCCTCACCGACATCTCCTTCACCCTGCCGAAATCGGAGGGCCAGCGCGTGCTCACCGCGCTCACCGCCGAGAGGGACGAAGTGGGCTACCAGTCGCTGCAGTACGACGACCAGATCGGCAAGCTGGCGCTGGTCGGCGCTGGGATGCGCACCAACTCCGGCGTCTCGGCGAAGCTCTTCGAGGCGCTCTACGACGCGGGGATCAACATCGAGATGATCTCCACCAGCGAGATCCGCATCTCGGTCGTGACGCGTGCCGACACGGTGGCCGAGGCCGCCCGGGTCGTCCACACCGCTTTCGGCCTCGACGGCGACGAGAAGGCCGTCGTCTACGCCGGCACCGGCCGCTGAGCCGGCACCTCCCCCGAGGGAATGGCCGCGCGCCCGCGGCGGTTCACCTCACAAACGACCCGAAGGGGCTGACATGAGCGAGTTCACCGATTTCGACAGCAACGGCGTCCGCGTGGCCGTCGTCGGCGCGACCGGCCAGGTGGGCGCGGTCATGCGCCGCCTGCTGGAGGAGCGCGCCTTCCCGGTGAAGAGCATCCGCTTCTTCGCCTCCTCGCGCTCCGCCGGCACGACGCTGCCGTTCAAGGGGCAGCAGATCACGGTGGAGGACGTCGCGACCGCCGACGTCTCCGGCATCGACATCGCCCTGTTCTCGGCCGGCGCGACCGGCTCGAAGGCGCACGCGCCCCGCTTCGCCGAGGCCGGCGCCATCGTCATCGACAACTCGAGCGGATGGCGGATGGACCCGGATGTGCCGCTGGTGGTCTCCGAGGTCAACCCCGACGACATCGCACAGGCGCGCAAGGGCATCATCGCCAACCCCAACTGCACCACCATGGCGGCCATGCCCGTCCTGAAGCCGCTCCACGAGGAGGCCGGGCTCACCCGCCTGGTCGTCAGCACCTACCAGGCGGTCTCCGGCTCCGGGCTCGCCGGCGCGGAGGAGCTGGCCGAGCAGGCCCGCGCCGCGGTCGCCGACGAGCACCTCCTCGACCTGGTGCACGACGGCTCGGCCGTGACCATGCCGGAGCCGGTCAAGTACGTCCGCCCGATCGCGTTCGACGTCATCCCGCTCGCCGGCTCGATCGTCGACGACGGACTGAACGAGACCGACGAGGAGAAGAAGCTGCGCAACGAGTCGCGGAAGATCCTCGGCGTGCCCGACCTGCTGGTCAGCGGAACGTGCGTCCGCGTCCCGGTCTTCACCGGCCACTCGCTGTCGATCAACGCCGAGTTCGCCCGCCCGATCAGCCCGGAGCGTGTCGCCGAGCTGCTGGCCGACGCACCCGGCGTGCAGCTGACCGACGTCCCGACGCCGCTGCAGGCGGCCGGCAACGACCCGAGCTTCGTGGGCCGCATCCGGGCCGACGAGGGTGCGCCGGCGGGCCGCGGCATCGCGCTCTTCGTCAGCAACGACAACCTCCGCAAGGGGGCGGCGCTGAACGCGGTGCAGATCGCCGAGCTGGTCGCCGAGCGGCTGGCGAACCCCGTCACGGCGTAGCCCGCTCGCGCCGTGAGTTGTCTCGATATCGAGAGATGTGGGGGCGATCAGGCGGCGCTCCGGCGTGCGCATCATAGGATTGTCGGGTGAGCAATTCTCCCATCGACGTCGTCCTCATCGGCGGCGGCATCATGAGTGCCACGCTGGGGGCCATGATCCAGCGTGTGCAGCCCGACTGGAGCATCCGGATCTACGAGCGCCTGGGCGAAGTGGCCCAGGAGTCGTCGAACCCCTGGAACAACGCGGGCACCGGCCACGCCGCCCTGTGCGAGCTCAACTACATGCCGGAGGCGTCCGACGGCACCGTCGACCCGGCCAAGGCGATCAGCATCAACGAGCAGTTCCAGCTGAGCCGGCAGTTCTGGTCGAGCCTGGTCGCCGCGGGAGACCTGCCCGAGCCGAACACCTTCATCAACTCGACCCCGCACATGACCTTCGTGCGCGGCCGCGACAACGTCCGCTACCTCCGCAAGCGGTATGAGGCGCTCAAGGACCAGCCGCTGTTCGCCGGCATGGAGTACTCCGAAGACCCCGCGGTGATCGGCGAGTGGACGCCGCTGCTGACGAAGAAGCGCAACGCCAAGCAGCGCATCGCCGCGACGCGCCAGAGCTCCGGAACCGACGTCGACTTCGGCGCCCTGACCCGGGCGCTGATCGACAACCTGGTCGAGAACGGAGCGACGCTCGCGCTCAACCACTCCGTGCGCAGCATCAAGCGCACCAAGGACGGCCTCTGGCGGCTGAAGGTGCGGCACGAGGTCGGCCACACCACGCACGTCGCCACCGCACGGTTCGTGTTCGTCGGCGCGGGCGGCGGCGCGCTGCACCTGCTGCAGAAGTCCGGCATCCCCGAGATCGACGGCTTCGGCGGGTTCCCGATCTCCGGGCAGTTCCTGCGCACCACCGACCCGAAGCTCGTCGCCCAGCACCAGGCGAAGGTCTACGGCAAGGCGGCCGTCGGCGCTCCGCCGATGTCGGTGCCGCACCTCGACACCCGTGTCGTCGACGGCCAGGCGTCACTGCTGTTCGGGCCCTACGCCGGGTTCAGCCCGAAGTTCCTGAAGACGGGGTCGTGGTTCGACCTGCCCGGCTCGATCCGGCCCAAGAACATCGGCCCGATGCTCGCGGTCGCGCGCGACAACTTCGATCTCATCAAGTACCTCGTCGGTGAGCTGCTCGCCAACCGCGACAAGAAGATGCGGGCGCTGCAGGAGTTCATGCCGACCGCGAAGAGCGAGGACTGGGAGCTCATCACCGCCGGCCAGCGTGTCCAGGTGATGAAGAAGGACGCCAAGAAGGGCGGCGTTCTGCAGTTCGGCACCGAGGTGGTCGCGGCGGAGGACGGCTCGATCGCCGGTCTGCTCGGCGCCTCGCCCGGTGCGTCCACGGCCGTGCCGATCATGGTCGACCTGCTGAAGCGCTGCTTCCCCGACCGGTTTTCGGCGTGGCTGCCGACGCTGAAGGAGCTGATCCCGACCGTCGGCACGACGCTGAACGACCGGCCGGAGGAGGCCGAGCGCGTGCTCGCGGCCACGGCGGAGACGCTGCACCTGCAGCACTGATCGCTTTACATCGGCGTCGGCGGCCTGCTATGGTCATCCACGCTATGAAGTGAGAACCTCCTGACGTCCCGCGCCTGAGGCGCCGTCGATGTGAGTGAGGACTCTTCGGTCACCGCGCTGCCCGGTCAGGCGCCTGGGCGCTCCGGCGCCGCTCACGACGGAGATCGCCCGGCGGGAACCC
Organism: Leifsonia sp. C5G2; assembly: GCF_013359685.1. Classification (GTDB taxonomy): domain Bacteria; phylum Actinomycetota; class Actinomycetes; order Actinomycetales; family Microbacteriaceae; genus Leifsonia. The sequence continues at coordinate 187,617 of NZ_JABFMV010000001.1, read as the reverse complement.
GCTCCCTGTGGAGCGCCCGGAAAGGCGGTTCCCATGCCAACCATCACCCTCGCACCCCTGCGCGCCGACGGCGTCTCCGTCGTCTACGGCGATCGCCGGGTGCTCACCGACGTCTCGCTGACCGTCGCGCCGGGACACCGGCTCGGCCTGATCGGCGAGAACGGCGCGGGCAAGTCCACGCTGCTGCGCGTGCTCGCCGGGGCGGAGACTCCGGACTCCGGGACGCTGTCCCGCCCGCCGCGCACGGGCTTCCTCTGGCAGGAGGTCCGGTTCGAGCCGGGCGACACGCTCGCGGCCCTCATCGAGCACGCGCTGGCCGACGTCCGCGCGATCGAGCGCGAGCTCGAGGCGGCGGCGACGGCGCTCGGCTCGGGAGACCCGACGGCGGACGCCCGCTACGACACCGCACTGGCGGCGGCCGAGCGTGCCGAGATCTGGAGCATCGACGCACGCCGCGACGAGCTGCTCGACGGGTTGGGGGTCGGCGGCATCCCGCTGGCCCGGCGCCTCGGCGAGGTCTCCGGCGGTCAGCGCAGCAGGTTCGCGCTCGCGGCTCTGCTGCTCGGCCGCCCGGACGCGCTGCTGCTCGACGAGCCGACCAACCATCTGGACGACGAGGCGGCGGGCTTCCTGGAGCGCCAGCTCCGGTCGTGGCCCGGACCGGTCGTCTTCGCCAGTCACGACCGGGCCTTCCTGGACGGGGTGGCGACCGGCCTGCTCGACCTCGACCCCGCTCGGTCGGGTACGACGGTGTTCGGCGGCGGCTACAGCGACTATCTGTCCGAGAAGGCTGCGGAGCGCTCCCGGTGGGAGAAGCAGTACGCCGACGAGCAGGCGGAGCTCACGGAGCTGAAGCACGCCGTCGACGTGACCGCTCGCTCCATCGCCTGGTCGGGGAAGGTGCGCGACAACGACAAGTTCGCGAAGTCGTACAAGGGCAACACGCTCGATCGTCAGATCAGCCGCCGTGTCCGGAACGCGGAGGGGAGGCTCGACGAGCTGCGCGACGCGCAGGTGGGCAAGCCGCCCGCTCCGCTGACGTTCGCCGGCATCCCGTCGGGTTTCCAGGTGCTGGGCGACGGCTCCGGGCTGCTCGTGCAGGCGCGGGAGGTGCGAATCCCCGGGCGTCTGCAGCTCGAGGAGCTGAGCGTGGCGCCCGACGCGCGGATCCTCGTCACCGGCGCGAACGGGGCGGGCAAGTCCACGCTTCTCTCGGTGCTGGCCGGCCGGCTCGAGCCGACCGCCGGGACCGTGCAGCGCAGGCGCGGGCTCCGGGTGGCGCTGCTGGAGCAGGATGTGCGGTTCGCCGATCCGTCGGCGTCGCCCCGCCGCATCTACGCGGCGACGATGGGCGAGAGGCGGGCGGAGACCGTTCCGCTGATCTCGCTCGGGCTGATCGCGCCGAGGGACGCCGACCGGCCGGTCGGCGCCCTCTCGGTCGGGCAGCAGCGCCGGCTGGCGCTCGCACTGATCGTGGCGCGGCCGCCGCACCTGTTCCTCCTCGACGAGCCGACGAACCACCTGTCGCTCGCTCTCGCGACAGAGCTGGAGGAGGCGCTCGGCGCCTATCCCGGAGCGGTCGTGGTCGCGAGCCACGACCGGTGGCTGCGGTCGCGCTGGAGTGGGGGGAGCGTCCACCTTGCTTAATGTTCGAACGTATGTTCGAATGAAGCCATGCGTTGGAGTAGTCAGGAGCTGTCGGTCGACGAGCCGTCGGCGCTCCCCGGGCTCGCGCGGTTGAACAACCTGGTGCGCTCCGTGCGCACGCCCGACTTCGCCGGCATCACGTTCCACGAGGTGCTGGCGAAGTCGGCGCTCAACCGCGTCCCGGGCGGGGGCGGGCCGATGCCGTTCGGCTGGACCATCAACCCCTACCGGGGCTGCTCGCACGCCTGCGTCTACTGCTTCGCGCGGCCGACCCACACCTACCTCGACCTCGACTCGGGCAAAGACTTCGACAACGAGATCATCGTCAAGGTCAACGTCGCCGAGGTGCTGCGCAAAGAGCTGTCGAAGCCGAGCTGGGGGCATCATCCCGTCGCCCTGGGCACCAACACCGACCCGTATCAGCGGGCAGAGGGGCGGTACGCCCTCATGCCGGGCATCATCGATGCGCTGGCGGACTCGGGCACGCCGTTCAGCATCCTGACCAAGGGGTCGCTCCTGCGGCGCGATCTCGACCGTCTGGTGGAGGCCAACAAGCGAGTCCCCGTCGACCTCGCGATGTCGATCGCGGTCTACGACGACGAACTGCAGCAGTCGGTCGAGCCGGGCACGCCCACGACCAAGGCCCGGCTCGCGACGGTCACCGCGGTGCGCGAGCACGGTCTCGACTGCGGCGTGTTCCTGATGCCGATCATGCCGTACCTGACCGATACGCGAGCCCACCTCGACGAGGCGCTGCGGCAGGCGAAGGAGGCGGGCGCCACCTCGGTGCTCTACTCGGCACTGCATCTGAAGCCCGGCGTCAAGGAGTGGTTCTACCTCTGGCTCGGCGAGCAGCACCCCGAGCTGCTGCCGCAGTATCGCGCGATGTACGGTCGCGGCACCTACGCGCCCAAGGAGTACCGGGCGTGGCTGGCGGCGCGCATCAAGCCGCTGATCCGGTCGCACGGACTGGAGCGCGGTCGGGAAGACCCGCTGACCGGCGGGGTCCGGTCGAGCGCGCTCGGAATGCTGCGCGACGACGAGGGGGAGCGGCAGGTCGTCGGGTCGGCGATCCGGACGGCCGGCTCGAATTCCGAGGCGCCGGACACCGCCTCGCTCGTCAGCGCTTCCCTGACCGGCTTGGGGGTGCAGCCGACGCTGTTCTGAGCGTCGATCGGGGCTTTCCCCCGGATTCGGGGTACGTCACCGGGGTACACAGTGGCGGCCTCGGATGCCATAATCCCGGGAGGACCGAGACGCACTCGGCCCCGGAAGGGACGCACGTCGTGTCGCTCGGTCTGCCCAGCCATCTGGCACGACCCGCGAATTCGCGCGCCATCGCGACGGCCGCGCGGTGGGCCGGCCTCGTCTGCCTCGGGGGAGCGGTGCTGAACGTTGCGACGTCGAGTCTCGGCAGCCACAACATCACGTCCTGGCTCACGCTGCTGTTCCTCGTCCCGATGGTCGCGCTGCTGCTCATGCTCGCGCGCGGGCGCACCGTCGTCCTGACCCTCGCCTACCTGATCGTGGGGGCCGTCTGCACCTACTTCTACGTCGTCGCCCTGCTCACCACGACGCCGTCCTACCGTGACACGAACCTGTTCGTGATCGCCTTGCCGGTGGTGGCGATGACGCTGGTCGGCGGCACGGGCACCGGATCGCTGGTCGGCATCCTGTGGGCGACCCTGGGCTTCGCGCTCGCCGAGGCCGCCGTCATCCTCGCGGCGGCGACCGCGGAGCGCAGCTACGTGCCCGATGCCATCTCGCTCGGTGCCTACCTGCTGCTGGTCGGAGTGCTCGCCTTCGACGGGCTGACCCGCGGGACGCGCTCCCGTGCCCAGGCCGCCCTGCACCGTGCCGTGCGGGATGCGCGGCTCGTCGACATCCGCCGTGAGCTGACAGCCGCCTCCACCGCCGAGCTCCACGACACCGTGCTGAGCGAGCTCGTCGCCGTCGCGTCGGTTCGCCCCGGTGAGCTCGAACCGCGGCTCGCTCGCCGGATCGAGGCGGACCTGCGCGGTCTCGCGGTCGGCGTCCCGGGCGAGGACGGCTCCGGCTCGCACGACTTCGCCGGCGCGGGCGAGACCGCCGGCGCGACGGCGGCGGACCCGTGGTACGACAGCGAACTGCACCAGGCGATCGAGACGGCGCGCGACGAAGGACTGACGGTGGACGTGTCGGGCGACCGCACGGCCTTCACCGGCCTCGACGAGGATGTGCGCCGGGCGGTCGGGCTCGCCGTCCGCCAGTGCCTGGTCAATGTGATGCGGCACTCCGGAAGCCCGGTCGCCGAGGTGGCGCTGTCCGCCGGCGGCGGCTCCGTCTCCGTCATGGTCGTGGACAGCGGGAGCGGCTTCCCCGCCGCCGGGCCGGCGGCGGACCGGCTGGGCCTTCGTCAGTCGGTGCAGGACCGGATCGCCCGTGTCGGAGGCACGGTCGACATCTACTCCAGCACCGATGTCGGAACGACGGTGATCCTCACGGTCCCGGCGGAGTCGGAGCATGCGGCCGGCGGAGGCCCCGCCGCATGACCGCCCTCACGTCGCGCGCCATCGTGGATGCGCGCTCCGTCCCCCTCGAACGCACGCCGCAGCGACTCGACCCGCTCGGTGCGCAGTCCGCCTGGCTGCTGGTGCCGCTGCTCGGCGGACTGGCCGTGGTGTACGCCGCATATTCCACGTTCCTCCACCGCGACCAGCTCCGCGACCCCGCCGTCGCGGGCGTGGCGATCGCGGTCCTCGTCGTCGCCGTCCTGGTGGCGGCCATCCGCTCGCACCCCGGTTTCGCGCCCTTCGGCCGCTGGTCGCACCTCTGTGTGATCGCCGTCGCCGTGACGGCGGCCTGCCTGTTCGACTCGGCCGTGTGGGGTCACAACGAGCGGATCCAGGACGACTGGGGTCAGATCGCGGTCGCACTCCTGCTGATCGTGATGCCGTTCTACCGTCCGGTCGGCGAGGTCGCGGGCTCTGCCATCGTCTCCGCCCTGGTGCTCGGAGGGCTGGCCGCGGCCCAGCACTCCCTCGTCATCGCGAATGCTCCGCTCGTGTACGCCACGGTCGCGGCGGTTCCGGTGCTCGCTCTCGCGGCGGGCGGCGCCGGCTACGCCTGGACCATCACCGGCGAGACGCTGCGCTGGCGGGAGGTCGCCCGCGACGGGCAGGCACGGCTCGACGGAGAACTGCGTCAGGCCGCGGCCCGGATGATCGCTCAGGAGCGGATGACGGCGCTCAACGCCGAGGCGGTCCCCTTCCTGACCGGACTCCTCGAACGCGGCCGGGTGACCGACGGCGACCGGGCGGAGGCGCGCGCCATCGCCGACCGGCTGCGCGGCATGTCGGTGCAGGCCGTCGGCCGGACCTGGCTGGCCGACGCGCTCGACCTCGCACTGGGTCCACGGCTCGGCGGGGCGACGGCGCGCCCGGAGGGAGCCTGTGTCGACGACCCCGACCGACTGGAGCGCGTGCTGACCACCGACCAGCGCGCGATCGTCGGCGCCCTGCTCGCGACGGTCGCAGGCCTTCCCGGGCTCGACCCCGCCCGCCTGAGCATCGTGGCGACGCGCCCCGAGCGCCCCACTTTCGTCCTCCGCGCCCGCATCGACGAGTCGCGCTCGGAGGTCCGTCGCGCGCTGCTCCCGTTCGTGAGCGCTCTGAACTCGGTCGCGATGGATGCCACGATGCGCCAGAGCGGTGCCGACCTCACCATCCGGTTCGCCTCGCCGGGCGCCGGTCTCCCGTACGCTGAAGCGAGACGACGATGACAGCAGCACCTTCCGACCCACCGCCCTCCGCCTCCCCGGCGGCCGGCGTGCGCACCGCAGAACCGCCCATCCGGCTGGCGATCCTCGACGACCACGAGATCCTCCTCGACAGCCTGTCGACCTGGATCGAGAAGAACGCGCCCGAGTTCGACCTCGTCGTCCGGGCCGGGAGCTGGCTCGAACTGGTGCACAGCGACGCGTTCCCGACCGACCTGGTCATCATGGACCTGCAGCTGAAGGAATCCGTCTCCATCGGCGCCCGAGTGCGCACCTGCCGGGCCGCCGGCGCCAAGGTGGTCGTGCTGAGCGCCGTGGACACGCCCGAGGACCGGGATGCCGCGCTCGCCGCCGGCGCCGTCGCCTACGTCACGAAGTCGCAGCCGATGGCCGAACTCCTCGCGGCCGCGCTCTCGGCGGCGGGACGCGGCCCCGGCCGCACCCAGGCCGCTCCGTCGGCGTGGCGGCCGAAGCCGCTCATCCCCGAGTCGTCCCGGCCGCGCCTGAGCGACGGAGAGCGTCAGGCGCTCGTGCTGTACGCCGACGGGCGCACCACGTCGGAGGTGGCGCGCGCGATGAACGTCCAGTACGAGACCGCCAAGACCTACCTCCGCCGCGTCCGCGAGAAGTACGGCAAGGCGGGGCGTCCGACCAGTTCGCGGGCCGACCTCATCCGCCGCGCCGCGGAGGACGGCTACCTCACCTGAGCGGCTGACACGCGCGCCCGGTCCGCCCGCATAGGATCGATGCGTGGCGAAACTGTATTTCCGGTACGGCGCGATGAACAGCGGCAAGAGCACGGCGATGCTTCAGGCCGCGTACAACTACGAGGAGCGCGGCCATCGCGTCCTGCTCACGAAGCCGTCGATCGACACCAAGGGCGACCTGGGCATCCTGTCCCGGCTCGGCGTCACCCGCGAGGTCGACTTCCTCATCGCACCCGAGACGGATGCGTACGGCTCGTTCCAGCGGCACCGCGAGCGCACCATGAAGCGCTTCGGGCGGGATGTGAGCGCCCTGCTGGTCGACGAGGCGCAGTTCCTCACCGAGGCGCAGGTCGACGACCTGCTCCGGATCGCCCTTCTCGACGACGTCCCGGTGCTGGCGTACGGCATCCGCACCGACTTCCAGACGGTCGCCTTCCCGGGCAGCCGCAGGCTGCTCGAAGTCGCGCACAGCCTCGAAGAGCTCAAGACCATCTGCCGCTGCGGCCGGAAGGCGATCTTCAACGCCCGCAAGATCGACGGCGTCTTCGTCTTCGACGGCGACCAGGTGGCCATCGACGGCGCCTCGGTCTCCTACGAGTCGCTGTGCGGCAACTGCTACCTTCAGGAGAGCCGCGGCGTGCTCAACAACGGCCGCAGGCACTGGCCGGTCGACGCCGCGCCGGCGTACGTCGACGAGCCGGACCCCGACTTCACCTGACGCTCGCCTCCCCCTCCAAGAGACCAGAAGCCGTCCCCTCGCGCGACGACTGCGACCCAAGGATCTGACCCGATGAGAATCTCCGTGATCGGCTGCGGCTACCTCGGTGCCGTGCATGCGGCGTCGATGGCGCACCTCGGCCACGAGGTCGTCGGCATCGACATCGACGAGGCGAAGATCGCCTCCCTGTCCGCCGGCCGCCCGCCGTTCTTCGAGCCGGGGCTGCCCGAGGTGCTCGAGTCGGCCACCGCCACGGGCCGCCTCCGGTTCACCACCGACTTCTCCGCCGCTGCCGACGCGGACGTGCACTTCGTCGCCGTCGGCACCCCGCAGGTCGCGGATGGGGACGCCGCCGACATGCGTTTCGTCGACGCCGCGTTCGCCGCGCTCGTGGAGCACGTGAAGGCGGGCGACCTCATCGTCGGCAAGAGCACGGTCCCGGTGGGGACCGCCGCCCGCCTGGCGGCCACGGTCGCCGAGCGGGCGCCGGGCGCGGCACTGGCCTGGAACCCCGAGTTCCTGCGCGAGGGCTTCGCCGTGAAGGACACGATCAGCCCCGACCGGCTGGTGTACGGCGTCCCCGAGGGGGAGGCGGGGGAGCGCGCCGCGCGCCTGCTCGACGAGGTGTACGCCTCCGCCGTCGCGGCCGGGACGCCCGTGATCGTCACCGACTACGCGACCGCGGAGCTGGTGAAGGTGTCCGCGAACGCCTTCCTCGCCACCAAGATCTCCTTCATCAACGCGATGGCGGAGATCGCGGAGGTCACCGGGGCGGATGTGACCAAGCTGGCGGACGCGATCGGGCACGACGCCCGTATCGGGCGCCGCTTCCTCAACGCCGGGGTCGGCTTCGGCGGCGGGTGCCTGCCGAAGGACATCCGGGCGTTCAGTGCGCGGGCGCGCGAGCTCGGACTCGGAGAGTCGGTGCGCTTCCTGGAGGAGGTGGACAGCATCAACCTGCGGCGACGCACCCGTGTCGTCGAGTTGGTGCGCGAGGCGGCAGGCGGCCTCGCGGGCGTGCGCGTGGGCGTGCTCGGGCTCGCCTTCAAGCCGCACTCGGACGACATCCGGGACTCGCCGGCCCTCGAGATCGCGATGCGGCTGGCCGAGGCGGGCGCGGTCGTCCGTGCGACGGACCCGGAGGCGGCCGACAACGCGCGCAGGCGAGCGCCGCAGGTGGACGTGGTGGATTCCACGGAGGAGGCCGTGCGCGACGCCGACGTGGTCGTGCTCATCACGGAGTGGCCGGAGTTCACGGGTCTCGACCCGGAGGAGCTCGGCACGCTGGTGGCCCACCGGACCGTGATCGACGGGCGCAACGCCCTGGATCCGGTCGCGTGGCGCGCTGCCGGCTGGTCCTACCGCGGCCTCGGCCGCTGACGCGAGCACCCGGCAAGACTCGCCCCATTTGGGGGCCGCCAAAAAAGTGAGGATTTGTTAGGTTTGTCGCATGGCGACAGGTCTCACCGAGCCGGACGCACCGCCGCGCCGCGCGGACACGGTGCCACCGAGCGTGCCGCGGCGGCGGCCGCTCCGGCATCCCGCGACCGTCTCCATCCTGATCGGGCTCGGCGTCGTCCTCCTGTTCGCGATCGTGTGGATCGGGGTCCGCGGCTACGTGGCGCAGCGCGCCCTCGCCGACGCCATCCCGGCCGCCGACCGGGTGAAGACCGCGATCGGCTCCGGCGACCTCCCCGCCGCGGAGCGCGCAGCCGCCGCTCTCAGTGAGAAGACGAGCCAGGCCGCCGGCCTGACATCGGACCCGGTGTGGCTCACCGCCGAGGCCGTGCCGTGGATCGGGCCCAACCTGACCGCGGTGCGCACGGCGGCGGCCGCCTCCGACACCGTCGCCTCGCGCGTCGTCAGTCCCCTCGTGGCGGCGGGCGAAGGGGTCGACCTGCGTGCGCTCGCCGTCAAGGACGGCCGGGTCGACCTGGCGCCGATCGTGGCGGCGCAGCCCGCGGTCGCCAAGGCGAGGGCAGCGTTCATCTCGGCGAGGGGGAGCGTGGCGGCGATCCGGACCGGCGGCCTGGTGGCGCCCGTCGCCGCCGGCATCTCGCAACTGCACGACGTGCTCGACCACGCGGCGCCGCAGATCGATGCCATCGGCAACGCGGTCAAGCTCCTGCCGTCGATGCTCGGGGCCGATGGCCCGCGCGACTACCTGCTCGCCGCGCAGAACCCGGCCGAGCTCCGTGCGACGGGAGGGCTCATCGGCGCCGTGGCCCTCGTCCACGCCGACGACGGAGCGGTCACGCTCGTGCGGCAGGAGGCGGGGACGTCGATCGGGCCGTGGGGCGCATCCGTCGCCGATGTCCCCAGCACGACCCAGGGACTCTACGGTCCGCTCGTCGGCCGCTACCTCCAGGACGCCAACCTGACGCCCCACTTCCCGCTGGCGGCCACGACCGCCGCCGCGATGTGGACGAAGACCTACGGCGGGACGGTGGATGGTGTCGTCGCCGTCGACCCCGTGGTGCTCAGCGGGCTGCTGAAGTCGACCGGTCCGGTCACGCTGCCGTCCGGCGACACGCTCACCTCCTCCAACGCCGTCAAGCTCCTGCTCAGTGACGTGTACCAGCGGTTCTCGCAGCCCGCGCAGCAGGATGCGTTCTTCGCCTCCGCGGCGTCCGCGGTCTTCTCCCGGCTCTCGTCCGGCGATGTGGATGCGAAGAAGCTGGTCAGTGCGCTCGCCGCCGCCGGGGAATCGCGGCGCGTGCTCGTCTGGAGCGCCCATCCCGACGACGAGAAGGTGCTGGGGAGGACGACCCTCGCGGGATCGCTGCCGCGCTCCGATCTGTCGAGTGCCGGGATCGGCGTCTACTACAACGACGCCACCGGGGCGAAGATGGACTACTACCTCGGTACCTCCGTGGCCGCCGGGGCCGCGATCTGCCGGGCCGACGGCAAACCGTCGACGCTCGTGCGCGTCACACTGACCAATCGCGCGCCGGCGGATGCGGCCACCTCGCTCCCGGAATACGTCACGGGCGGTGGGACGTACGGTGTTCCGCCCGGGTCCATCCGCACCCGCGTGGCCGTGTACGGGCCGTCCGGCGGCCTGCTCGCCGCGACGGAGAGCGACGGTGCGAACTACTCCACGGTCTCCGGCGTGGACGGCGGCCGCCCGGTGAGCCTGTTCACCGTCGAGCTGGCGCCCGGCCAGTCGCGGACGGTCTCCGTGCAGTTCCTCAACGAGCAGCAGTCGTCCGCCGATCTGACCGTGGTGACCACGCCGACGCTTCCGGGCGATGGTTCCACCCCCGATGTGGGGGTAGAGAAGGCGGTCGAGCCCATTGTCGTCCAGTGCTCGGGCATCGTAAAGTGAAGATTACTCAATTACCCGACCGTGAGCCGGGCCCCAAACAGAAAGGCGGGCCGATGTTCAAGAAGATCCTGGCGGCAGTCGCCGTGACCGCGGGGCTGCTGCTTGCGGCCCCCGCGGCTGCGAATGCCGTCGACTACACCGACGGCGCCCAGTGCAAGTTCGACGTCTCCGTCGTCGACGCCGGCAGCAGCGCGACACTCATCTGCATCCCCGGGACCTGGTCGCCGGGCGAGGCGATCACCTGGACGGTGACCGGACAGGACGGCTCCAGCTTCAAGCTGGCCTCCTTCACCACAGCCACCAGCAGCCTCCAGTTCACCAAGCACGCCAACGCCGACGGCAGCGACGTGCTCTCCGTGACCCTCCCGGCGAGCGCCTCCGGCCAGTACAGCGTGGTCGGCATCGGGCAGACCAGCGGGCACGAGTGCCCGACCACCCTGACCGTCCTGCCGGCCGACCAGGCCAGCACGGTGGTCGACCCGGGCAGCGGAGGACTGGCGCACACCGGCTCCGTCGTCGCCACCTGGGCGGCCTGGGCGGGCGGATCGCTTGTGGTCCTCGGCCTGATCGCCCTGGCGATCGTGGCCTGGATCCGGAAGCTCAAGACCACGGTCTGAGCGCCCTGCCGCAACGACCCGATTCCCGGCCGGTTCCGAACCGGCCGGGAATCGTCGTGCCGGGCGCCGCGTTGCACCGGGGGTGACTTCCCGCAGCATCCCCCTCAACGTCCTCGACCTCGCCAGCCGCCCCGCAGGCGGAACCAACGCCGACGCTGTCGCCGGCACCATCCGCCTCGCGCAGAACGCGGAACGGCTCGGCTACGACCGGTTCTGGGTCGCCGAGCACCACGGGATGCCGGCCATCGCCTCCAGTGCCCCCGCGGTCCTCATCGCCGGGGTGGCGAGCGCGACCGAGCGCATCCGGGTGGGCAGCGGCGGCGTGATGCTGCCCAACCATGCGCCGCTGGTCGTCGCCGAGCAGTTCGGGACGCTGCGCGCCCTCTACGGCGACCGCATCGACCTCGGCATCGGCCGCGCGCCCGGCACCGACGGTGCCACCGCCGCGGCGCTCCGCCGCAGCCAGGAGGGCCTGGGCGCCGACGACTTCCCGCAGCAGCTCCTCGACCTCTTCGGCTTCTTCTACGGCGGGATGAGCGACGCCAACCCGCTGCACGGCATCACCGCCGTGCCGGGACTCGGCGACGCCCCGCAGGTCTGGCTGCTCGGCTCCAGCGGCTACAGCGCCCAGGTCGCCGCGGCGCTCGGGCTGCCCTTCGCCTTCGCGCACCACTTCGCCGGCGAGAACACCGAGGCCGCGCTCGACCTGTACCGGTCGAAGTTCGAGCCGAGCGAGACTCTGGCCGAGCCGCACACGATGATCGCCGTCAACGTCATCTCCGACGAGGACCCGGAGACCGTCCGCGCGCTCTCCCTGCCCGGCCAGCTGTCGTTCCTCCGCATGCGCCGGGGCCTCAAGCCCGAACCGGTGAGCATCGAGGAGGCGCTGGCGTACGAGTTCGGTCCCCTGGAGGAGGAGTTCATCGCGAGCCGGAACGCCCGCCAGGCCGTCGGCACGCCCGACGAGGTGAAGAGCCGGCTCGAATCCCTGCTCGCCTCCACCGGCACCGACGAGCTCATGGTCTCGTCCGGAGCCGCGACGGTGGAAGGCCGCATCCGCTCGCTGGAGATCGTCCGGGAGCTGTACCCCGCCGCATGACGGACCGTGACGGCCGCCCGCGCGGTCGGCGACGGCTCCGGGTACCGTTGGGCGAAATCCCGATCCCCAGCCGGAAGGCGGTTCCCACATGTCGCATCCACTCAGCGTGGTCGGAGTGAGCGGAAGCCCCACCCACCCCTCCCGCACGACGGTCCTGGTCGACGAGGTCACCCGCTCGTACGCGGAAGCGACCGGCGGCATCGCCCGCACCATCCAGCTCGCGCCGCTGCTCCCGGACCTCGGGGCCGGGCCGTTCCGCAACAGCCTCAGCCCCGTCGTCACCGAGGCGCTGGAGGCCGTGGAGGCGGCCGACATCCTGGTGGTCGGCTCCCCGGCCTACCGGGCCACCTACACGGGCCTGTTCAAGCTCTTCTTCGACCATGTCGGCCAGTACGCGCTCATCGACAAGCCCATCGTGCTCACGGCCACCGGAGGCAGCGACCGGCACGCGCTGTTGGTGGAGCACCAGATGCGGCCGCTGTTCGGTTTCTTCCAGTCCCTCACCCTGCCGCTCGGCATCTACGCCGCCGAGAGCGACTTCGCCGACTACCAGATCCGGTCGGAGGACCTGCGCGAGCGCATCGACACCGCGGTGTCGCGGACGCTGCCGCTGATCCGGTCGCGGGTCGAGCCGGGGGTGCCGGTGGGGGAGGTGGAGTTTGCTCGGCCGGATGCGTTTTAGCCGGACTTTGCCGGCGGCTCTCCACGGGGTGTCCAAGACTTCTCCACGGGCGTCGCGAGGTGCGCCCCACCCGCTACCCCAGACGCCGGTCCTCGCTGGCGCTCGGAGCGGCGCCCGGGGCCCCTCGCGGGCGGGGGCCCCATTAGACACCAGCGAGTAATGCAATAAGAGGAAAGGCCCCGGCTCGCTCAGCGAGCCGGGGCCTTTCCTCTTATTGCATTACGTCGGGGTGACAGGATTTGAACCTGCGGCCTCTTCGTCCCGAACGAAGCGCGCTACCAAGCTGCGCCACACCCCGAAGGCCTCATCCAGGATACACGAGCGCGAGAGTGCTCATGACCACGGGAGGCACTCAGGGGGCGGCGGTGAGCGTCACCAGAGTGGCCTCCGGACGGCAGGCGAAGCGCACAGGGGCGAAGATCGACGTGCCCAGCCCCGCCGACACGTTCAGGTACGCCGACCGGAACGCATGACGCCACACACTGAGCCCCTTCACCTGGGCACGCGGGATGTCGCAGTTGGTGACGAGAGCACCGAACCCGGGCACGCACACCTGACCGCCGTGGGTGTGGCCGGCGAAGATCATCTCGGCCCCATAGGTCACGAACGCATCCAGCACCCGGCGGTAGGGGGAGTGCGTCACACCGATGGTGACCGCCTGCCGCTCGGGACGCGGACCCTCGTCCGGCCAGGCGTTGTCGTCGGAGAACGGATCGTTCTCGCGCAGCTCGTCCAAGGCGCCCGGGATGGACTCCACCCGGTCGAAGCGGATGTGCGGGTCGTCGACGCCGAAGAACTCCAGGTGCGTTCCCCGCAGTTCGAGGCCGGCCGCACGATTGTCGAGGTCGATCCAGCCGAGGTCGCGGAAGAACGCCGTGAGGGACGCCGTGTCGAGCCGCGGAGCAGTCGGGGTGCGCTTCTTGGACGGGCCGAGGAAGTACTTGAGCGGGTTCTTGAACTGGGGACCGTAGTAGTCGTTCGAACCGTGCACGAAGACACCGGGGATGCCGCTGAAGGCCTGGTAGGCCGCGCGCACACCCTCGAGACCCTGAGCGTGACCCAGGACGTCCCCGGTCTCCACGATCAGGTCGGGCGAGAGACGGGCGAGCGACCGGATCCACTCCTGCTTGTCGCGCTGCCACGGCGCCATGTGCAGGTCGGACAGGTGCAGCACCCGGATCGGGTCGGCTCCCGGCGGCAGGACCGGCGCGCTCACCTCACGCAGCGTGTAGGCACGTCGTTCGATCAGCGACCCGTAGGCGAACGCAGCGGCGCCCGCCCCGGCGACGAGCGCCAGGGCGGACGCCGCCGGACGGAATGCTCCGCGAGCCACTAGCCGCCCGCGCCCGGGGTCGACGACGGGTTCGACGCCGCGAGCGTCAGGGTGACCTGCGAGCCGGTCTTGACCGGGGTGTTCGCAGGCGGGTCCTGTGCCTGGACGGTGGCGGTCGGACTGTTGCCGCCCACGGTCTTCACCTTGAAGCCGGCGGCCGTGAGGGTTGCTTGGGCGTCGGCCGCCTTCTGGCCGACCACGTTCGGCATCGCCACCATCGACCCGTTGCTGGTGAAGATCGTCACCACGGTGCCCTTGCTCACCTGCGTACCCGCGGCGGGGTCCGTCCCGGAGACGGTGCCGGCCGGCGCGACGGAGTCCTGCTGCGGGCCGTCGGCGGAGTCGAGGCCGAGCCCGGTCAGGATGGCCTTCGCCTCGTCCGGGGTCTTGCCGGTCAGGTCGGGGATGGCGACCTGGATGCCCTTGGTCAGCTTGGACGGCGGCTCCGGGAAGTCGTCTCCGCCGTACTTCCCGACGGCGGCCGACATCATGGTGCGCATCACCGCGGTGCGGGCACTCGCGGGCGACGTTCCGTGCGTCGGATAGATCCGACGGAAGTCGACGTGGTCCTTGATGTTGCCGACCCAGTACGCGCCGGCGACCTTGGTGGTCGCGGCGACGAGCCAGAGCTGGTCGTTGTACTCGGTGGTACCCGTCTTGCCCAGCATGTCCTTGCCGGTCTGGTTCATACCGGAGGCGGTTCCGCCGCCCTGGAGCGGACCCTTGAGCGCCTTCGCCATGGTGTTGGCGATGGCGGGGTCGACGGACTGGGTGCAGGTGGTCGCCGGCGGCGGCACCTCCTTGCCGGTGGCGTCCACGATCTTGTCGATCGCGATGGGCGTGCAGGTCTTCCCGTTGTTGGCGATGCCCGCGAAGGCGGTGGCCATGGTGAGCGGCGCGATGTAGTTCGTGCCGAGCACCGACGACGGGTTGGTGTCCAGCGGCTCGCCCTTGGCGGTGTGCACCCCGAACGCCTCGGCGTCCTTCTTGATCTCGCAGAGGTCGAGCTGGCTCGCCATGCTCACGAACGCCGTGTTGATGGACTGGGTGGTCGCGCTCTGCGCGTTCCGGATGCCCTCTTCGCCGGACGAGTCGTTGGTCGGGCGGTACGTGCCGCTCCAGTCGCCGTCGCACGAGTTCTTGAACTTCGTGTACGTGCGGATGTTGGCGTTGACCGACTCATTGAGCGAGTGGCCCTCCTTGAACCACTCGGCCAGCGTGAAGACCTTGTACGTCGATCCGACCTGGAAGCCGCCCGAGCCGCCGTACTTCTGATCGGTGGCGAGGTTGATCGAGGAGTAGTCCGTGCTGCTGTTCAGCTGCTCCTCGTCCTGGCTGTACTTCTTGTTCTGCGCCATGTAGAGCACCCGGCCGGTGTCGGGCTGGACGCCGGTCAGGACGCCGCCGATGTCGGCCTTGGAGTACGACGGCGGCACGTACGACTGGATGGTCTCCTCTGCGACCTTCTGCAGGTCGAGGTCGAGGGTGGTGTAGATCTTGTACCCGCCGCGGTTGAAGTTGGAGGCACGGGTGTCCTCGTCGGCGCCGAAGGTCGGGTCGTTCAAGATGACCTTCTGCACGTAGTCGCAGAAGTACGCGGCGCCGGCGGCCGTCTGGCAGCCGCGCTCGGACTGCTTGATGTCCGGCGTGACCGGCGTCTTGACGGCCTCCTCGTACTGCGCCTTTGTGAGCTTCTTGTACTGGTACATCTTCTGCAGGATGTAGTCGCGTCGCTCTTTGTTCTTGGCGTACCCGTTGGCCGCGCCGTTGGTCGTCGACGCGGGATTGTCGATCTTCAGGCTCGTCGGCTCGTTGACGATCGCGACGAGGCTGGCCGCCTGCGCCGGGGTCAGCGCCGCCGCCGTGGTGTTGTAGTAGTACCGGGCCGCGGCCTCGATGCCGTAGACCGATCCGCCGAACCCGGCGATGTTGAGGTACCCGACGAGGATCTGGTCCTTCGAGTACTTCTTCTCGATGCCGATCGAGTACTTCATCTCCTTGAGCTTGCGGTCGGGGGAGACGCCGGTCGAGTCGTCGACGCACTTCTGATAGGCGGCCTTCTGCTCCTTCGTCTTGACCGGGAGCGCCTCGCACTTCTGCAGCAGCACGTTCTTCACGTACTGCTGGGTGATCGACGAACCGCCCTGAACGCCGCCGCCGGCGACGGTCGACAGGACGCCGCGCACGGTGCCCTGGATGTCGACGCCGCCATGGCTGTAGAAGCGCGGGTCCTCGCCGGCGATCGCGGCGTCCTTCCCGGCCTGCGAGATCTGGTTGAACGCGACCGGGAGCCGGTTCTGCGAGTAGAAGGTCGCCAGCGCCACATCCTGGTCGCCGCTCTTGGCGTAGATCGTGGTGGGCTGGGCCAGCTGGTCGACGTTGAGGTACTCGGGGAGACCCTCGAAGACGCCGATGCTGTTGTTGGCGGCGATGCCGGTGACCGCGATCGCGGGGGTGACGGCGGCGGTGACCAGAAGACCGGCCACGACACTCATGCCGATGAAGGCAACGGTGGCGCCGAGCACACCTCTAGCCTGTGGTTTTTGCGCAGACATAGGATCAGAGTAGGTGATGAACCTGCGAAATCCCCCGAATCAAGGAGCACGATGCCGCGCTGGGAGTACCTGACCACCCCGCTGATGATCCACAACACCGCCGCGATCCTGAACAACTGGGGCTCCGAAGGCTGGGAGCTGGTGCAGATCGTGACGGGACCCGAGGGCGGTCTGGTCGCCTACCTCAAGCGCCAGGTGGCGAGCGAGGATCAGGCCTGATGGCGGACATCGAGGCCCGGCTCGCGGAGCTCGGGATCACGCTGCCGGAGGTCGTTCCCCCGGTCGCCGCGTACACACCGGCTGTGTTCGACGGCTCCCACGTCTACACCTCGGGCCAGCTGCCGATGGTCGCCGGCGCGCTGCCCGCGACGGGCAAGGTCGGCGAGGCAGAGGGCCTGGTGCCGCCGGCCGACGCGAAGGACTACGCGCGCACCTGCGCGCTCAACGCGCTCGCCGCGGCGAAGAGCGTCCTCGGGTCGCTCGATCGCGTCACCCGGGTCGTCAAGGTCGTCGGCTTCGTCGCCTCCGACCCCGCCTTCACCGGGCAGCCGGGTGTCGTCAACGGCGCCTCGGAGGTGCTCGGGGAGATCTTCGGCGACGCCGGGGTGCACGCCCGCTCGGCCGTCGGCGTGGCGGTGCTGCCGCTGGACTCGCCGGTCGAGGTGGAGCTGATCCTCGCCGTCGACTGACCGCTCGGACGACGAAGGGGCGGCGCCGGATGGCGCCGCCCCTTCCGTCTTACTGCCGGCTCAGGACAGCTTGGCCTGGATCGAGCTCATCACCGCGGTGTCCGCCAGCGTGGTCGTGTCGCCGACCTCGCGGCCCTCGGCCACATCCCGCAGCAGGCGCCGCATGATCTTGCCGGACCGGGTCTTCGGCAGCTCCGACACGATGAAGATGTCCCGCGGGCGCGCGATGGCGCCGATCTGCTGCGCGACATGCTTGCGCAGTTCGGCCGCCACATCCAGCGCCTCGGCCTGCTCCAGCTGGTTCTGCTTGATGATCACGAAGGCGACGACGGCCTGACCGGTCGTCTCGTCGGCGGCGCCCACCACTGCGGCCTCGGCCGTGAATGGATGCGCGACGAGCGCCGACTCGATCTCCGCCGTCGACAGGCGGTGGCCGGAGACGTTCATCACGTCGTCGACACGGCCCATCAGCCAGATCTCGCCGTCGGAGTCGTACCGGGCGCCGTCGCCGGCGAAGTACTTGTCGCCGAACTTCGACCAGTACGTCTCCTTGAAGCGCTCCGGGTCGCCCCAGATGCCGCGCAGCATGCTCGGCCACGGCTCGGTCACCACGAGGAGACCGCCCTGGTCCTTGCCGACCGGAGTCCCGGCCTCGTCGAGGATGTCGATCGAGATGCCCGGCAGCGGCACCTGGGCGCTTCCCGGCTTCAGCGTGGTGACACCCGGCAGGGCCGACACCATGATCGCTCCGGTCTCGGTCTGCCACCAGGTGTCCACGATCGGGGTCCGGTCGCCGCCGATGACGTCGCGGTACCACATCCACGCCTCGGGGTTGATGGGCTCGCCCACCGAGCCGAGCACCCGCAGGCTCGACAGGTCGAACTGCTGGGGGTGCTGGCGGCCGAGCTTCATGAAGGAGCGGATGGCGGTCGGCGCCGTGTAGAAGATCGAGACCTTGTACTTCTCGATCAGCTCCCACCAGCGACCGGGATGCGGCGTCTCCGGGGTGCCCTCGTACAGCACCTGGGTCGCACCGTTGGCGAGCGGCCCGTAGACGACGTAGGTGTGGCCGGTGATCCAGCCCACGTCGGCGCTGCACCAGTAGACGTCCGACTCCGGGTGGAGGTCGAAGACGTTCTTGTGGGTGAACGCCGCCTGCGTGAGGTAGCCGCCGGTGGTGTGCAGGATGCCCTTCGGCTTGCCCGTGGTCCCCGAGGTGTAGAGGATGAACAGCGGCTGCTCCGCGGGGAAGGCCTTCGCGACGTGGTCCGCGTCGACCAGGGCGAGCTCGTCGTGCCACCACAGGTCGCGGCCCTCGGTCCAGGCCACCTCGTTCTCGCCGCGCTTGACCACCAGGACGTGCTCCACGGTGGTGGCCTCGCCGCTGAGGGCGGCGTCCACCGCGTCCTTCAGCGGGAACACCCGGCCCTTGCGCCAGCCGCCGTCGGCGGTGATCACGAGCTTCGCCTCGGCGTCGTCGATGCGCGAGCGCAGGCTCTCCGCGCTGAAGCCGCCGAAGACCACCGAGTGGACGGCGCCGATGCGCGCGACGGCGAGCATCGCGATCACCGCCTCCGGGATCATCGGCAGGTAGATCGCGACGCGGTCGCCCGCGTGGATGCCGAGGCTGGTCAGCAGGTTGGCCGCTTTCTTGACCTCTGCGGTCAGCTCGGCATAGGTGATGGTCCGGGTGTCGCCGGGCTCGCCCTCCCAGTGGATCGCGACACGGTCGCCGTTGCCGGCGAGGACGTGACGGTCGAGGCAGTTGTACGCCACGTTGAGCTCGCCGTCGTCGAACCACTTCGCGAAAGGCGGGTCGCTCCAGTCCAGGGTGCGCGTGAACGGCGTGTGCCAGTGGAGCAGCTCGCGGGACTGGTCGGCCCAGAAGCCGAGGCGGTCCTCGGCCGCGCGCTCGTACAGTTCGGCTTGGGCGACGGCGTTCGCGGCGAACTCGTCGCTCGGCGGGAACCGGCGGGCTTCGTGGAGCAGGTTGTCGATTGTGTTGCTCATGGGGAGTCTTTTCGCTCCTTTGCGATGCGGTCGATACGAGTCGTGGCGCGACAATCCCTGACTCTACAACCTGTCGGAACGGCTGCCCCCGGAGACTTGCGTTTGCATTGATTCTGCGTAAACTGGACCCCGGCCGAATGAAAATTCGTGCGTGCGGCGCAATCGATTCCCCCCAATCCTGCGCCGCAGTGGCCGCACCTGTTCCCCCCAATAGGTGCGGCCCCCCTTTTTTAACCGGTGGCTCGACGCCGTCCACAGGATCGTCCGTCCGGCTGCTGTCCACAGCTTCCGGTCTGCGCCCGACGCCGGTCGCAGACATCCGTAGCGTCGGGGCATGGTCGACCACCCCACTGCGTCTCTCGCTGAGCCGGGCCACTGGCAGACGTTCGGGCCCTTGGCCCCCTACCTGCTGCGGCCGGGCGTGACAGACGTCTTCCTGACCGGCACGGGCGAGCTCTGGACCGACGACGCGCGAGACGGGCTGCGCCTCGAGGCGGGCTGGCGGGCCGACCGGAGGGCTGCGCGAGAGCTCGCCGTGCGCCTGATCGCCGCGGGAGGCCGGCATCTGGACGAAGCGACCCCGTTCGTCGACGTGCGGCTGCGCGGCGGCGTCCGGGTCCACGCCGTGCTGCCGCCCGTGTCCACCGGGGGAGCGCTGCTGTCCATCCGCGTGCCGTCCCCGGCCCCGCCGAGTCTCGCCGAGCTCGTCGCCTCCGGCGCGATGGCGGAAGAGGCACGCCGCGTGCTGCTGGACGCGGTCGCCGCCCGCACCAACCTCCTCATCACCGGGGCCGCCGGCACGGGCAAGACGACCCTGCTCGCCGCGCTGCTGGGCCACGCACCCCCGGGGGAGCGCATCGTCGTGATCGAAGACGTCGCGGAGCTCCGCATCCACCACCCGCACGTGGTCGGTCTCGAGACGAGACAACCCAACCTGGAGGGTGCAGGCGGCGTCGATCTGCGCCGCCTCGTGCGCGAGGCCCTCCGGATGCGCCCGGACCGCCTGGTGCTCGGCGAGTGCCGCGGCGGCGAGGTGCAGGATCTGCTCGGTGCACTGAACACCGGTCACGACGGCGGAGCCGGGACGCTGCACGCGAACTCGCTGCACGACGTGCCGGCACGGCTGGAGGCGCTCAGCGCCCTGGCGGGCATGAGCGAGCACGCGCTCGCGCGTCAGGCCGTCAGTGCGATCGGCCTGGTGGTCCATCTCGTCCGCGAGGGCGGGAGCCGCCGTCTCGCCGGCTTCGGGCGGCTGCGGCTCGACGCGGCCGGCCGGCTCGCGGTGGTGGGCGCGTGAGGCGGGTTGTTCCGGGTCGGTGGGGCGCGCGCACGCCCGGGCCGCCGGGAGCCGAAGCGGACCGGGTGGCAGCGCTGGCCGAGTCGCTCGCGGTGATGCTCGACGCGGGGCTGACGCCACGAGCGGCCTGGAATGCGGCGGCCGACCATGGCGTGCATCCCGTCGCCGTCGCAGTGCGGGCGGCCCTCGAGCGGAAGACCGAGTCGTGCAGCACCGCGCTCGCGCGGGCGGCGACGACGGACGACCTGCGGAGCATTGCCGCGGTGTGGAGTGTCGCCGAGGTGGCCGGCGCGCCGCTCGGGCATGCGCTTCGGACGATCGCCGAGACGCTGAGAGACGCGGCGGAGGCGGACCGCGACGCCGGGGTCGCCCTCAGCGGACCCCGCGCGACCGCGCGTCTGGTGTCGTGGCTCCCGGCCGGGGGTGTCCTCATGGCCGCCGCGCTGGGGGCGGACCTGGCGGGCACCGCGGCGTCGCCCGCCGGCGCGGTCGCTCTCGTCGGCGGCGCGCTGCTCATGGTGGCGGGCCGCTGGTGGATGCGCTCGCTCGTCCGCCGCGCGACCGCGCGGCGACCGCAGCCGGGTCTCGCGGAGGAGCTGATCGCGATCGCGCTGCAGGGAGGGCTGTCGGCGGAGGCCGCAATCCGCCTTGCGGGCGACGCCGCGGGCGGCTGCGGGCTCGCGCCTCCGGACGACGGTGGTGCCCGGGCCACGGTGCAGCTCGCGGGTGCCGCCGGTGTCCCAGCGGTGGAGCTGCTGACGGCCTCCGCCCGTCAGCGGCGCCGGAGCGCGCGGTCGGAGGCCCGATCGGCCGCCGCTGCGCTCGGGGTCCGGCTGATGGTCCCGCTGGGGCTGTGCGTGCTTCCGAGCTTCGTCCTCCTCGCGGTGGCTCCGCTCCTGCTCTCCCTCTTGTCGTCCACAGCCGAGGGGTGGACGTGAGTTCCCCACAGATCCCGACGGCGACGACTGCGGCGGGTCGGCCGCCGGAAGCATGGAACCAGCTCACCCGACACGGAGGAGGAACCGATGGAGCGAATACAGAGAAGAAGAGCCCTCTGCGCGCGGCTGAGGGAGGATCGTGGCGCCGCGACGGCCGAGTACGCGATCACGATCCTGGCGGCGGTCGGCTTCGCCGGACTGCTCGTCGCGCTGCTCAAAGGCGACGAGGTGAAGGCCATTCTGAGCGACCTGGTGCATCGTGCGCTCGCCGGCGGCTGACCTGCGATCCGAGCGGGGCAGCGTGACGGCGGAGTTCGCGATCGCGATGCCCGTCGTGTTGACCTGCGTCGCGCTGTGCGTCGCGGTCGTGATCGGCGCCGCCGCGCAGGCCGGCCTCGTGGCCTCGGCCGCCGCTGCCGCCCGGCTGGTGGCGCGCGGCGACGATCCCGGCGCGGCCGGGTTGCCGGCGGGAACGGCCGTGTCGGTCGAACCGCAGGGGAGCGCCACGTGCGTCAGACTGACCGCGTCGGAGGGTGCGCTCAGCGCCATCGGCGTCCGGATCAGCGCGCGGGCGTGCGCCCTCGACGAACGCAGCGACGAATGACCAGGGCACGACGGACGAGGAGAGGGCCCGGGGACCTTCTGCGACGGCTGGTCCGGTCCGAGGCCGGCGCGGGGTCCGTGCTCGCACTGGCGTCCGTCGGGGTCGTCGTGGCGGTCGCGGCGGGGGCGATCACGGCGGTGGGAGCGTTCGCGGCGCGATCCCGCGCTGCCGCGGCGGCCGATCTGGCAGCCCTCGCCGCGGCCGATGCGGCGAGCGGGCGCTCGCCCGGCATCCCGTGCGATCTCGCCGAGGCTGTAGCCCGGGCCAACGGCGCCGCGCTGTCCTCGTGCGCCCACGAGGGTGCGGTGGTCACCGTGTCCGTCACCGTGCCGTATCTCGCGCTGTCGGCGTCCGGGACCGCGCGCGCAGGACCGCCGGGCGGTCGCGGCGAGGCCGCAGCCGCCGGTCGCGCACCCGCGACAGGCGGGGTCAGTCGAAGACCGTCTCCACGTAGCGGTACGCCACCGCGGTGGGAAGGCGTCCCCGACCGTCGTCGGAGGCGAACTCGACCTCCGAGCCCGCGGCGCGCACATAGAGATAGTGCTTCGAGCCCGCGACGGCCGAGATCTCGAGGCGGGGACGGGCGTCTCCGGAGTCGAGGAAGTCGGTCGAGACGGTCTTGCCCTCGAGCGGGCCGTCGATCAATTTGGCGGTGTACGTCGTCGTCGTTGCCATACCGTCATTGTCCTCCCGGCGCCGTGCCACGCATAGGGTCCGGTGGCAGGGCGCGATCTGCGCCCACGGCGAACGAGACGGACACGATTAGGCAGACGAACGGCGAAGGTGTGTATGGTTTGCCTGTCGGCCGCACGGACCGCGCGGGTCGTGGACCATCGCAGCAGGGGGAGCGCCGTGTTCGTCCCAACGGGCGAGACCGTCAGCTGTGGACGACACAGTGTGTGCATATTAAGAGGAGTCACGTGCCTGACACGAAGAAGCTCGTCATCGTCGAGTCACCCAACAAGGTGAAGTCGATCGCGCAGTACCTGGGCGACGGCTACGAGGTCATGGCCTCGGTCGGGCACATCCGCGACCTCATCGAGCCGAAGAACCTCCCGCCGGAGCTTAAGAAGGGCTCCCTCGGCAAGTTCTCCGTCGACGTCGAGAACGAGTTCGAGCCCTACTACGTGGTGTCCGACCAGAAGAAGAAGACGGTCGCCGACCTCAAGCGCGCACTGAAGAACGCCGACGAACTCCTGCTCGCAACGGATGAGGACCGCGAGGGCGAGGCCATCGCCTGGCACCTCGTCGAGGTGCTGAAGCCGAAGATCCCGGTCAAGCGGATGGTCTTCCACGAGATCACCCGTGAGGCCATCGAGAAGGCCCGCGACAACACCCGCGAGATCGACACCGCGCTCGTCGACGCCCAGGAGACCCGGCGGATCCTCGACCGCCTCTACGGCTACGAGGTCTCGCCGGTCCTCTGGCGGAAGGTTGGCCCGGGCCTCTCCGCCGGACGTGTGCAGTCGGCCGCGACGCGTCTGGTGGTCGACCGCGAGCGCGAGCGGCTCGCCTTCGTCCCGGCGTCGTACTGGGGGCTCACTGCCCAGCTCGCCCCGGAGGACGCCAGCGCCTTCGAGGCGCGGCTCGCGCGCATCGACGGCGACCGCGTCGCCACCGGCCGCGACTTCGACGACCACGGCCGCCTCACCTCCGGCGCACGCACGCTCGACGAGGCGACGGCGACCGCCCTCGCCGCGGCGGTCCGGCAGCCGAGCACGGCGGTCGCCGTGTCCAAGCTCGACTCCAAGCCCTACTCCCGCCGTCCGGCGGCGCCGTT
Source organism: Leifsonia sp. C5G2 (assembly GCF_013359685.1). Taxonomy (GTDB): domain Bacteria; phylum Actinomycetota; class Actinomycetes; order Actinomycetales; family Microbacteriaceae; genus Leifsonia. The sequence goes on along the minus strand of NZ_JABFMV010000001.1, from coordinate 163,856 downwards.
CACCACCTCCACGCTTCAGCAGGAGGCCGCCCGCAAGCTGCGCTTCTCCGCGCGCCAGACGATGAGCGTCGCCCAGTCGCTCTACGAGAACGGCTACATCACCTATATGCGAACCGACTCCTCGTCGCTCTCGCAGCAGGCGACCAACGCCGCCCGGGCGCAGGCGGCGAAGCTGTACGGCCCGGAGACCGTCCCCGAGAAGCCGCGAACCTACGCCTCCAAGAGCAAGAACGCGCAGGAGGCGCACGAGGCGATCCGCCCGTCGGGCGAGACCTTCCGCACCCCGGCCGAGCTCGAGCGTTCGCTCCGCGGACCGGAGTTCCGCCTGTACGACCTCATCTGGAAGCGCACCGTCGCCTCGCAGATGGCGGACGCGAAGGGCCAGACGGCCTCCGTGACCGTGTCGGCGCGCGTCACGGAGGGGCCGCTCGACGGCACCGTCGCCGAGTTCACGGCCAGCGGCACCGTCATCACCTTCCGCGGCTTCCTGAACGCCTACGAGGAGGGGAAGGACGAGGAGCGCAACGCCTCCGACGCCGCCGAGGCGAAGCTCCCGCCGCTCAAGGAAGGGCAAGCGCTCGAGGTGCGCGACATCGCGGCAGACGGCCACGAGACCACGCCGCCGCCCCGATACACCGAGGCGAGCCTCGTCAAGACGCTGGAAGAGCTCGGGATCGGGCGTCCCTCGACGTTCGCGAGCATCATCTCCACGATCATCGACCGCGGCTACGTCACGCAGCGCGGCCAGGCTCTGGTGCCGAGCTGGGTGGCGTTCTCCGTCGTCCGGCTGCTGGAGGACTACTTCGCCGATCTGGTGCAGTACGACTTCACCGCCGAGATGGAGGACGACCTGGACCGCATCGCCGACGGCGAGGCGGAGCGCGTCGACTGGCTGAACAGCTTCTACTTCGGGAGCGACAAGCACAAGGGTCTGCGCCGGGTCATCGACAACCTCGGCGAGATCGACGCCCGCAGCATCAACTCCATCACGATCGACGAGGGGATCACCCTCCGGATCGGCAAGTACGGGCCCTACCTCGAGGTCGCCGACACCGACGCCGGTCCGGATGCGCCGCCGCGGCGCGTCAACATCCCGCCGGACCTCGCCCCCGACGAGCTCACGCCCGCCAAGGCGCGCGAGCTGATCGATGCGCCGGTGCAGACGGACCGCGTGCTGGGCACCAACCCCGGCAACGGCAAGGTCGTGCTGGCGAAGGACGGCCGTTTCGGGCCGTACGTGACCGAGGCCGACCCCGAGGAGGAGCCGACGGTCGACTCCGCCACCGGCGAGGTGGTCGAGCCGAAGAAGACCAAGAAGACCGCCGCGGCGAAGCCACGCACCGCGTCACTGTTCAAGTCGATGGATCTCGCGACGATCGACCTCGAGACGGCTCTCAAGCTGCTCGACCTTCCCCGCGTCGTCGGCGCCGACCCCGAGAGCGGCGACGAGATCCAGGCGCAGAACGGGCGCTACGGGCCCTACCTGAAGAAGGGCACGGACACCCGCTCGCTGCCGAGCGAGGACGACATCTTCGACATCGACCTGGCCGGAGCCCTGGAGCTGTTCGCCCAGCCCAAGTACGGCAACCGCCGAGCCTCCAGCGCCCTCAAGGAGTTCGACGCCGACCCGGTCAGCGGCAAGCCGATCCGGATCAAGGACGGCCGCTTCGGCGCCTACGTCACCGATGGCGAGACCAACGCGACCATCCCTCGCGGCGAGACCGTCGACGAGGTCGACTTCGACCGGGCCGTCCAGCTGCTCGCCGACAAGCGGGCGAAGGGTCCGGCCAAGAAGCCGGCGCGACGAACGACCACGGCGAAGGCGACCACGGCGAAGACGACCACCGCGAAGAAGGCGACGGCCAAGACGGCGACGGCGAAGAAGACCACGACGAAGGCCGCCGCGAAGAAGTCGGCCGAGTGACCGCCGGTCTCTTCATCACGCTGGAGGGCGGCGACGGCGTCGGCAAGTCGACGCAGGCCGCGCTCCTCGAGGAATGGCTGGCTGCCCAGGGCCGGACCGTCGTCCGCACCCGGGAGCCCGGCGGCACGGAGTTCGGGGTGGAGGTGCGCGAGATCGTCCTGCATCACCGCGGCGACATCGCGCCGCGCGCCGAGGCGCTCCTCTACGCGGCCGACCGCGCACACCACGTCGCTACGCTCGTGCGACCGGCCCTGGAGCGCGGCGACATCGTGCTGCAGGACCGCTACATCGACTCGTCCGTCGCCTACCAGGGCGCCGGGCGCGTGCTCGACGCGCAGCAGATCCGCGACCTGTCGCTCTGGGCCGCAGAGGGCCTCCTGCCCGACCTCACCATCCTGCTCGACCTCGACGAGGACGCCGCCCGCGCGCGCCTCGACACCGCGCGCACCCGCTACGACCGGCTGGAGGCGGAGCGATCCGACTTCCACGCCCGTGTCCGCGAGGCCTACCTCGGGCTGGCCGCGGCCGAGCCGGAGCGTTTCCTGGTCGTCGATGCGGCGCGGCCGGTCGACGACATCGCGGCCGAGATCCGCGAGCGCCTCAGCGGCCGGGTCTGACGACTCCGGCCACGCCGCGCACGCCCTCCTCAGCCGTCCGTGGGTGTCCGCGGTGGCGGCTAGCCTGGAAGGCATGACGGTGTGGGACGAGCTCACGGGCCAGGACGAGGCGATCGAGGTCGTCCGTGCCGCCGCGGAGGGGTCTGGCGCCGCGTCCGGCGGGCCCGCCAACCGCGGGATGACGCACTCCTGGCTCATCACCGGGCCGCCCGGCTCCGGCCGCTCGAACCTCGCCTATGCGTTCGCGACCGCGCTGCTGAGCCCCGGCACGCCGGAGGGAGACCTCGCGGCGCGCCGCCAGGTGGAGGCGCGCACGCACCCCGACCTCGCCGTGCTCAGCACCGAACGCGTCATCATCTCCATCGACGAGGTGCGGTCGCTGGTCGCCAGCTCGCAGTTCTCTCCGTCCGTCGGCCGCTACCGGGTGATGGTCATCGAGGACGCCGACCGCATGACTGAGCGCACCTCCAACGTCCTGCTGAAGGCGCTGGAGGAGCCGCCGGAGCGCACGGTCTGGATCCTGTGCGCGCCGAGCGAGGCCGACCTGCTCCCGACCATCCGCTCGCGGGTCCGCACCGTCCGCCTGCGCGTGCCGGGCGTCGGCGACGTGGCGGAGCTCATCCAGCGCCGCGACGGTGTGGACGCCGAGGCCGCCGAGCGCGCCGCCCGGCACGCCCAGAGCCACATCGGGATGGCGCACCGCCTCGCCACCAATGAGGAGGCACGGCGGCGCCGCGAGCAGACGCTGCAGCTCGCCCTCGGCATCCGCTCCGTCTCCGACGCCGTGCTCGCCGCCGCGACGCTGCTCGAGATCGCGGGCGCCGACGCGAAGGCCATCACCGAGGAGCGCGACGCGGAGGAGCGCGAGCACGCCCTCCGCTCTCTCGGCATCGAGCCGGGCGGCACCATCCCTCCCGCCCTGCGCGGCCAGCTCCGGCAGCTCGAAGAGGACCAGAAGCGGCGCGCCACGCGCAGCCTGCGCGACGGCATCGACCGCATCCTGGTCGATCTGCTCTCGCTCTACCGCGACGTCATGATGCTCCAGCTGGGCACCGGCAGCGAGCTGGTCAACCGCGAGCTCCGCACCGAGCTGGACGCTCTCAGCACCCACACGACTCCGGCCGCTACGCTCGCCGCGATGGACGCGGTGGCGACCGCGCGGGAGCGCATCGACGGCAACGTCGCCCCGGCCCTCGCCCTCGAGGCCATGCTGACCACGATCCTGCGCGGCACGACCGCACGAAAGGGGAGCGACCTGTGACCACCCGACCCGGCCCCTCGGCGCCCCGCCGGCGCAGAGCGTCGACCGCCGTCGTGGCGCTCGCCGCCGTGCTCGTGCTGACCCTGAGCGGGTGCGTCACGTGGTTCCTCCCGGCCAAGACGTCTGCCACGTCCACTCCGTCTCCCGAGAAGGTGGCGGCCGCATTGCAGCCGTATTACGGCCAGGTCCTGAAGTGGACCGGCTGCGGCAGCGGGATGCAGTGCACGACCGCGAAGGCGCCGCTCGACTGGAACAACCCGGCGAAGGGCGAGATCGAGCTGGCACTGATCCGGCAGCCCGCGAAGGGCACCAAGCAGGGCTCGCTGCTCACCAACCCCGGCGGCCCTGGCGCATCCGGGTACGACTTCGTGAAGGACTCGGTCGACTTCGTCGCCGACAAGACGCTCCAGGACCACTTCGACATCGTCGGCTTCGACCCTCGCGGCGTCGGCCGGTCCACCGCGGTGAAGTGCTACGACGCCAAGCAGATGGACGACTACCTCTACGGCATCACGCCCGGCCAGCGGGGCTCCGACGAGTGGATCGCGGCCAACACCAAGGTCGCGAAGGACTTCGGCGACGCCTGCAAGAAGAACACCGGCGCGCCGCTCCCTCGGGTCGACACGGTGTCCGCCGCCCGCGACCTCGACCTGCTCCGGGCGACCCTGGGCGACAAGAAGCTGAACTACCTCGGCTACTCCTACGGCACCTACCTCGGCGCGGTCTACGCGGGGCTCTACCCGGGCAAGACCGGCCGGCTGGTGCTCGACGGCGCCCTGGATCCGGCCGCCACCAACTTCGACGTCACCGAGGTGCAGGCCAAAGGCTTCGAGAGCGCACTCCGTGCCTACCTCGCCGACTGCCTGACCCGGAAGGACTGCCCCTTCACCGGCACGGTGGACGACGCGATGACCACCGTCGGGCAGCTGCTCGCAGCGGTGGAGAAGAGTCCCATCCAGAACTCCGACGGCCGTGAGCTCGGCGCGAACACGCTCGTGACGGCCATCATCACGCCGCTGTACGACGCCACAGCGTGGTCGTATCTCGACAAGCTGTTCGAGTCGGTGATGAAGGGGAGCGCGTCCGTGGCCTTCACGCTCGCCGACACCTACAACAACCGCGATTCCGACGGCACCTACTCCGACAACTCCACCGAGGCGTTCGTGGCGATCAACTGCCTCGACTACACGTACGACGCCGACCCCGCGGTGATGCGGCAGCAGGCGGCGGAGCTCGCCAAGGCCGCACCCGTCATCGGCCCCTACATGGCGTACGGCGACATCGGCTGCGCCAACTGGCCGTACAAGGCGACCGGCGACCGCGGCCCCATCTCGGCCGACGGCTCCGCCCCCATCCTCGTCGTCGGCACCACGAACGACCCGGCCACCCCGTACGTGTGGGCGAAGAACCTCGCCTCCGAGCTGCAGAACGGCCACCTGCTGACCTACAAGGGCGAGGGGCACACGGCGTACAACAAGTCGAACTCCTGCGTGAACGACACGGTGGACTCCTACCTCGTCTCCGGGACGGTGCCCGAGAAGGGCAAGACCTGCTGAGCGACGAGTGGTGACAGAGTGAGTGGTGCAACTTTGCAGCGAGTGAAATAATCGTGGATGTGTCTGCCGCCCCCGATGCCCTGGTGAGCGAGCCGGGCCTCCGCGAACGCAAGCGCATCGCGACCCGCCGCGCCATCCAGCTCGCCGCCGTCGAGCTGGCGAGCGAACGCGGCTTCGACCGCGTCACGATCGACGAGATCAGTCACGTCGCCAACGTCTCGCCGCGTACGTTCTTCAACTACTTCCCGTCGAAGGAGTCGGCCATCATCGGCGAGCTGCCGGAGCTGCCCGACCAGGAGACCATCGAACAGTTCGTGGCCGCCGGTCCGGAGCGGCCGATCCTGGACGGGATCAGCACCCTGCTCATCGCGGCGATCGACCTCGGCGACACGGCAGAGCCCGACGGCGACGACCGGGCGTCCGGACCGGAGAGCGTCCACCGCCTCCATGAACTGCGCCGCGCCCTGCTGAAGGACAACCCGGAGCTGTTCGCCCTGCGCATGGCCAGCATGCACAAGTTCGAGGACGCCCTGAGCGGCGTCGTGCAGCGCCGCCTCGCCCACGACGACCCCGAGCTCGCCGCAGACCAGGAGGCGCTGCACCAGCGGGCGCGGCTGGTCACCTATGTGGCGTTCGCGGGCATGCGTCACGCCTGGTCGTGCTGGGCCGACCACGGCGGCGTCGAGCCGCTCTCCGACCGCCTGCGCAGCTCGTTCGAGCAGCTCTCCGCCCTCGGAACGCAGGTGCGCTGACCGCAGCCCGCCCTGGTCGGCAGCACCCCGCCGGATCGGGTAAGCTATCTGACTGTGCGTCGGGCGTCAGCCCGGCCCACGCCGCCCTAGCTCAGTCGGCAGAGCATCTCACTCGTAATGAGAAGGTCAAGGGTTCGATTCCCTTGGGCGGCTCCACCCCCTCCTCTCTCGCCGGAATCCCCGATTCTGCTGCGCCGCCGCGTCTCGCGGAGTACGCTGTGCGCAAATTGAGAATTAATCAGGTCTTCCGGGGGCTGTGATGGATGCAACGAAGGGGTCCCGCCGGACGCGCGCGCTCGGCCTGCTCACCGCGGCGCTGAGTGCGCTGCTGCTGATCGGAGGGGGCGTCGGGCTGGGCGTCCCCGCCTCCGCCGACACGATGCCGCCGGACCCGAACAATCCGGCGACGCCGCCGACGGTCGGGGCGACGGCGCTGCCGACCACCCAGATCGACGGCGTGGCCTGGGCGCAGGTGGTCGTCGGCGACACCGTGTACGTCGCCGGCAAGTTCGCCACCGCCCGGCCGGCAGGTTCGCCGGCCGGGTCGAACACGACCCCGCGCAGCAACCTGCTCGCCTACAACGTCACCACCGGAGCGCTGACGTCGTTCAACGTGCCGCTGAACGCCCAGGGGCTCGCGATCGCGGCGAGCCCGGACGGCTCCCGCATCTACGTGGGCGGCGACTTCACCTCGGCGGGCGGCGCGTCGTACTACCGCATCGTCGCCATCAGCACCGCGACGGGCCAACCGATCGCGTCGTTCCGCCCGGTCATGGAGAGCCAGGTGCGCGCCCTCGCGGTCACGAACACGGCGGTCTACGCGGGTGGGACGTTCTCCAGCGTCAACGGCGTCAGGCGCGGTTACCTCGCCAAGATCGACCCGACGAACGGCGCGCTGATCGGCTCCTGGGGAGCCTCCGCCGACTACGTCGTCGATGCGCTCGCCGTCAGCCCGGACGGGGCGCGCGTGTACGCCGGCGGCCGCTTCAAGAACGTGAACGGCGAGGCGCACTACGGGCTCGCGATGCTGACCGGGTCAACCGGGAGCACGCTCCCGTTCCCGGCGAACAACGTCGTCCGCGACGCGGGAACGCAGGCGGGGATCACGTCGCTCGCGGCGACCTCCGACCGCATCTACGGCTCGGGGTACGTCTACGGTTCCGGCGGCAACCTGGAAGGCAGCTTCTCCGCCGACGCCGTCACGGGCGCCCTGATCTGGCTGGAGGACTGCCACGGCGACACCTACACGGTCGCGCCGATCGGCAACGCGCTCTACGTCGCCGGTCATCCCCACATGTGCCGCAACGTCGGCGGGTTCCCCGAGACGAATCCGCGCACGTTCCACCACACGATCGCGTTCTCGAAGGCGAGGACGGGCACCCTGACCAACGACGGCAACCGGTCGTACGCGAACTTCAGCGGTCAGCCCGCGCCGACGCTGCAGACCTGGTTCCCGAACTACACGGTCGGCACGTACACCGGGCAGTACCAGGCGGTGTGGAGTCTGGCAGGCGACAGCCGGTACCTGGTCGCAGGCGGGGAGTTCCCGACCGTCAACGGCACCGCGCAGTACGGACTGACCCGGTATGCGTTCGACTCGGTGGTGCGCAGCACGACGGGCCCGAACAACAACACCGCGCTGACGCCGAACGCCACGTCGCCCTCCGCGGGCCAGGCCAGAATCAGCTGGACCGCGACGTACGACCAGGACAACGCCGCCCTCACCTACGCGCTCTCCCGCGACGGCGATACGGCCCATCCGGTCTACCAGGTGACGCGCTCGACGAACTTCTGGAGCCTCCCCGGGATGTCGTACACCGACAGCGGGCTGGCCGGCGGCAGCGCGCACACCTACACGCTGACGGTGACCGACCCGGACGGCAACCGCATCGCCCGGACGGGCAACCGGGTCGTGATCGCCGGCGGCGGGGCGAATCAGCCGCCGACGGCGTCCTTCACGGTCGGGATCAACGGTCTCGCCGTCTCGGTGGACGGCCGCGCCTCCAGCGACCCGGACGGGACGATCTCGTCGTACGCGTGGTCGTTCGGCGACGGCGGCACCGCGAGCGGCTCGACAGCCGGGCACACCTATGCCGCGGCAGGCACCTACACGATCACCTTGACGGTGAAAGACAACGCGGGAGCGACGGCGTCGACGACCCGTCAGGCGACCGTGGCGGCGAACACCGGGACGACGATCGCCCGGGACGGGTTCGAGCGCACGGTGACCGGAGGCTGGGGCGCGGCGGACACCGGAGGCGCGTGGACCGGGGCGGGCACCACATCCTCGTACTCCGTCTCGTCGGGCGCCGGCCGCATCAACGACCCGGCCGGATCCACGAAGACCCAGACCCTCGGCGGCGTCTCGTCGAGCCGGACGGATTCCACGGTGTCGTTCACGACCGACCTCGCGCCGACCGGGGGCGGTGCCTTCGTGTCGGCGATCGGCCGCCAGGTCGGGTCGGCGGCGTACGAGGGGCGGGTCTGGCTGAGCGCGAGCGGTGCCGTCCAGATCCAGCTCCTCGCGAACGGGACGGCCCTCCGGACCTCGACGGTCAGCGGGCTCTCCTACTCGCCGGGACAGCAGCTGAGCGTCCGGATCCAGGCGGTCGGCTCCTCGCCGACGGTCCTGAGTGCGAAGGTGTGGGCGGCGGCGCAGGCCGAGCCGGCCTCCTGGCAGGTCACGGCCACCGACTCCACGGCCGGGTTGCAGGCCGCGGGAAGCGTCGGTCTGCGCGCGTACCTCTCGGCCACCGCGACGGCGACGCCGGTGACCGTGTCCTTCGACAACTACCGGGTGACCGCCGTGCCGTGAGCCGGCCGCCCCCCTGGTCGGATCTGAGCCGCGGTGGTTGGCTGCGGGCATGGCGGATGAGCTGAAGCACGGCGACCGGGTCGAGTGGTCCTCCCACGGGGTGGACGTGCCAGGCGAGGTCGAGAAGAAGATCACCGAGGACACGGAGGCGGCCGGCAGGACCGTCCGCGCCTCCAAGGACGACCCCCAGTACCTGGTGAAGAGCGACAAGAGCGGCAAGGAGGCCGTGCACAAGCCGGAGGCGCTCAGCAAGGACAAGGGCTGACCGGAGTTCCGACGTTCAGGAAGCCCGGGTAACATACCCGGATGCACGAATCGGATCAGCCCGACACCGGCGCGCCCGCGCGCCCGCCGCGGCGACCGCTCGCCGGCATCATGACCGCGGTGCGCTCGCACCCCAAGACCTGGATGGCCGCCGGAGCGGCCGTGGCCTTCCTCCTGCTCGCCTCCGGCAGCGTCGCGCTCGGCGCGACCGTCGGAGCGCCCGCTGCCGCCGCAGGCCCCGCGTCTCCGACCGCGACGGCGACCCGCACGGCCACCCCGACCCCGACACCGACGGTCGACCCCGGACGCCCCGTGCCCGCCAACCAGGGCGCGGCGACGCGTGTCCGCACCTGCTCCGTCGCCGGCCTCGCCGCCGACGGCCGGCTCGGCACGCTCGAAGCGCAGGTCGTGAACGCGAAGACCGGCCAGGTGCTGTTCGACCGCAACGGCGGGAAGCCGGCACCCACCGCGTCCGTCCTGAAGACGCTGACCTCCGCCGCGGCGCTCGCCACCCTCGGCCCCGATTACCGCGTCTCGACCACCGTCGTCGCGGGGAGCACCCCCGGTCAGGTCGTGATCGTGGGCGGCGGTGACGTGACGCTCTCGCGCCTGCCCGACGGCCAGGCGTCGTTCTACACCGGGGCGCCCAAGATCCAGGACCTCGCGAACCAGGTGAAGCAGGCCATGGGCGGCCAGCCGATCACCTCCATCGTCGTGGACACGTCCCTCTTCGGTGCGCCGGTCTGGCAGCCGAGCTGGGACGAGCGCGAGGAGCGCGTCGTTGAAGGCTCGACGTCGTACATGACCTCGCTCATGGTCGACGGCGACCGCGACGACCCCACCGCGGTCGAGTCCCCGCGGAGCACCGATCCCGTCTCGCGGGCCGTGCAGTACTTCCAGCAGTACCTCGGCACGAACGTCGGCGTCAGCCAGGGCGCCGCGCCGGCGGGGGCGCGGCAGCTCGGAGTGGTGCAGTCGCAGCCGGTGACCACGCTGATCGACCAGGCGATGCGCGTCTCCGACAACACGATCATGGAGGAGCTGGCCCGGCTCGTCGCCATCAAGAACGGTGCGGGCAACACCTTCGACGCCCTGAATGCGGGCGTGCTCGCCGGCCTGAAGGGCTACGGGATCGACACCTCCGGCATCCACATCGCCGACGGCTCCGGCCTGAGCAATGACAACGCGGTGCCGCCGTCGTACCTGACGCAGCTGTTCATCAAGGTGATGAACCGGCAGAACGGTCTCGGCGTGGTCTACGACGGTCTGCCCGTCGCGGGCAAGTCCGGCACGCTCGGCCCGGGTTACAACCGGTTCACCGGCGCCAGTTCCGCCGCCCGGGGCGCGGTGTTCGCGAAGACCGGGTGGATCGACCACGGCTACACGCTCTCCGGCATCGTGAACGCGGCAGACGGGACCCCACTCACCTTCGCGGTGTTCGCGCTCGGCAACGTCGGCGACAACGCCAAGCAGGCCATCGACACCCTCGTCACCGGCTTCTACAAGTGCGGCGACAACCTCACCAACGGCTGACCTGAGGAGGCGGCACATGGGCAGGGCGCTCTTCATCGTGGATGTGCAGAACGACTTCACGGAGGGCGGTGCGCTCGGTGTCACGGGCGGCGCCGCGGTGGCGGAGGGCGTGACGGCCTGGCTGCGCGACCACGCGGACGACTACGACCTGATCGTGGCCAGCCGCGACTGGCACGACGGCCACAACGACAACGGCGGCCACTTCGCCACCGATGCCGAGCCTGACTTCGTCGAGAGCTGGCCGGCGCACTGCGTGGCCGGAACGCCGGGGGCCGACTACCACCCGGCGCTCGACACGACGCGGGTGACGCATCACGTCCACAAGGGCCAGGGGGTTCCGGCGTACTCGCTGTTCGAGGGGCGGACGGAGGCGGGGGAGACCGTGCACGAGCTGCTCGACGAGCGGGGCATCCACGAGGTCGACGTCGTGGGCATCGCGACCGACTACTGCGTGCGGGCCTCGGCGCTGGACGCGGTGGGGCGCGGACAGCACGTGCGCGTGCTGACCGGGCTGGTCGCAGGTGTCGATCCGGCCTCGTCGGAGGCCGCGTTGGCCGAGCTCGCGCACGCCGGTGCGGAGCTCGTGGACTGAGCGCGGCATCCGCGCTACCCTGATTGCTAGCCCATCTAGTAATCAGGAGGCGTAGTGTCTAACGGACAGGCGAACGAGCCGGGAACGATCAGGCAGCCGGCACGCTGGCTGCGCATCGTGGTCCCCACCGCCCTCGTGCTGATCTGGCTCACTCTGGCCGGCCTCGGCGGCCCGACGTTCGGCAAGCTCTCGGGCGTCTCCAGCAACGACCAAGCCTCCTTCCTGCCCGCCAGCGCGGAGTCGACCGAGGTGCAGGACTGGCAGAAGCGGTTCACCGACTCCGGCGCCATCCCCGCGATCGTCGTGGTGCAGGCGGACGGGACGATCCAGAAGAGCGAGCTCGCCACCACCTACGCCGAGCTGGGGCGGAAGCTCGGCGAGGTCGACGGTGTGCAGGCGCCGCCGGAGGGCCAGTCGACCAGTGTCGCCGGCCCCATCCCCTCGGCGGACGGGAAGGCGGTGCAGTACATCGTCCCCGTCGAGCAGTCGGACGAGCTGAAGACGGTCGTCGCCGACCTGCGTTCGGTCGCCGACCAGGGCGTGCCCGAGGGCGCCAAGGCGTGGGTCACCGGTCCCGCGGGTCTCACCGCCGACCTCGTCGCCGCCTTCGGGGGCATCGACGGCATCCTGCTCCTCGTCGCCGTCGCGGCCGTGTTCGTCATCCTGCTGCTGGTGTACCGCGCGCTGCTGCTGCCGTTCCTGGTGCTGTTCACGTCGATCTTCGCGCTGTGCGCCGCGATCCTCGTGGTCTACCTGTTCGCGCTGTGGGGCTGGATCAAGCTCTCCGGGCAGAGCCAGGGCATCCTCTCGATCCTCGTGATCGGCGCCGCCACGGACTACTCGCTGCTGCTGGTCGCCCGTTACCGGGAGGCGCTGGAGCGCGACGAGTCCCGCTGGGTCGCCATCCTCAAGGCCTGGAAGGCCGCGTTCGAGCCGATCGTCGCCTCGGGCGCCACGGTCATCCTGGCGCTGCTCTGCCTGCTGTTCTCCGACCTCAACTCGAACAAGAGCCTCGGGCCGATCGCAGCCATCGGCATCGTGTTCTCCCTGTTCGCGGCCCTCACCCTCCTACCCGCACTGCTCGCGATCTTCGGGCGCGCGTCGTTCTGGCCGTTCCGGCCCGTCGTCGGCGGTCGCCGGCACGCGCATCAGGAGGGGGCGACCCTCACCGGACTGGAGGGCGTCAGCGGCTTGTGGCGGCGCGTCGGCGGCCTGATCGCCCGACGCCCGCGGGTCACGTGGATCGTGTCGTTCGTGCTGCTCGCGGCGTGCGCGCTCGGCCTCACGCAGCTGAAGGCGAACGGCGTCCAGCAGACCGACGTCGTGCTCTCCCAGTCCGACGCGGTCGACGGCCAGGCCGTCGTGGCGAAGCACTTCGACGCGGGCTCCGGGTCGCCTGTGCTCATCGTCGCGCCGAAATCCGACGGCGACGCGGTGCTGGCGGCGACGGAGAAGACGGACGGCATCGCCTCCGCCGCGTTCTACACCGGCGGCGGCAGGCCGCAGCCGGGTGTGCAGCAGGAGCCCGTGGTGAAGGACGGGCACGTGCTGATCCAGGCCACGCTCGCCTCGGAGCCCGACTCGGCCGAGGCCGAGGCCGTCGTGAAGAAGCTGCGCACGTCGCTCTCGGACGACGGCTCCGTGCTGGTCGGCGGCGTCACGGCGATCGCGCTCGACACCAACGAGACGGCGCAGAGCGACCTGCAGAAGATCATCCCGATCGTGCTCGGGGTCATCCTGCTCATCCTGATGCTGCTCCTCCGCTCGATCGTCGCGCCGGTGCTGCTGATCGGCAGCGTGGTGCTCTCGTACGCGGCCGCGCTCGGCGTCTCGGCCCTCGTCTTCGACCACGTCTTCGGGTTCCCCGGCGCGGATGCTGCGGTGCCGCTCTTCGGCTTCGTGTTCCTGGTCGCGCTCGGGGTGGACTACAACATCTTCCTGATGACGCGGGTGCGCGAGGAGTCGCTGCACCTCGGCACGCGGCCCGGCATCCTGCGCGGGCTCGGACTGACCGGCAGCGTCATCACCTCAGCCGGGGTCGTGCTGGCGGCGACCTTCGCGGCGCTCGCCGTCATCCCGATCCTGTTCCTGGTGCAGATCGCGTTCATCGTGGCGTTCGGCGTGCTCCTCGACACGGTCGTGGTGCGGTCGCTGCTCGTGCCCGCGGTGTCGTACGACATCGGCCGGGCGATCTGGTGGCCGTCGAAGCTGTGGCGCAAGAAGGAGCACGAGGCGCGGGCGGAGCTGTCGTCCTGACCCGCACGGAGTTGCCCGCCTGTCGCGCGTGAACGAGAGTGGGGGGATGGCGCACCTGCACGTCGACCGGCACCCCGGAGACGACCCCGTCCTCCTCGTCCACGGCTTCGCGTCGACGGGAGCACTCACCTGGGAGGCGACGGGATGGGTCGCAGCGCTCGCCGAGGCCGGGCGCGGCGCGATCGTCCCCGACCTGCGCGGGCACGGCCGGAGCGACGCACCGCACGACGCGAGCGCCTACTCGCCCGACCTGCTCGCCCAGGACCTGGTGGCGGTGCTCGACGAGCAGGGCGTCGACCGCGTCGACGTGATCGGGTACTCCATGGGCAGCTGGGTCTCGCTCGCCCTCGTCGGCTTGGCGCCGCAGCGGGTCCGGCGCCTCGTCGTCGGCGGGATCGGCACGGTGGAGCAGTTCGGCCGGTGGGGCGTCGAGCCCGTGCAGGCGGCCCTCCGCGGCGAGCCGGCCGCGCTCGACGCGGATAGTCCGGTCGCTCCGCTGCTGGCGTCGCTCCGTCAGGCGCCCGGGGTGGACCGGGAGGCGCTCGCCGCCTGCGCGGCCGGGATGGCGGCGCACCCGCTTCCCCTGGCCAGCACGGTGCCGACGCTGCTGGTCGCGGGCGACGCCGACCCGGTCGCTCAGGATGCGGCGGAGGCCGCCCGGCTGCTCGGCGCACGGCTGGTGGAGCTGCCCAAGCGCAACCATGTCACGGCGCTCAGCGCCCGCGGCTTCAAGGCGGCCGCACTGCCGTTCCTCACGGACGACGACCCTGCCTAGTCCGGGCCTCGCGTCGTACGATGTGCGAGGACCGAAGGAGGGCCGCATGGTCGACAAGCTCGACGCCGAGCTGATCGCGTTGCTGGCCGCCGAACCCCGGCTGGGCGTCTTCGAGGCGTCCCGGCGGCTGGGCGTCGCGCGCGGGACGGTGCAGGCGCGGCTCGACCGGCTACAGCGATCCGGCGTGGTGCGGGACTTCGCGCCGGCCATCGACCCGGAGCTGCTCGGCTACCCGGTGACGGCCTTCGTCACCGCGGAACTGGCCGCGGGGGAGGACGGCGAGGCCGCCGTCGAGCACCTGCGGGGCATCCCCGAGGTGCTCGAGGCGCACACGATCACCGGCGCGGGCGACCTGATGATCCGGGCCGTCGCGCGGAGCAACGCCGACCTGAAGCGTGTGATCGGGCGTATCGTCGGCGCTCCAGGGATCGTGCGCACCTCGACGGTCATCGCGCTGGCGACCGCGATCCCGCACCGCACCGTCCCGCTGGTGCAGGCCGCGGTCGCGGCGGACGACGACGCAACGAAGGAGGAGAACGGGTGATGGATGAGAAGGCGCTGCTGGAGCGCGTGCCCGACGGGCTGTACATCGGCGGGGAGTGGGCGGCCGGCTCGGCCGGGACGTTCCCTGTCTTCGACCCGGCGACCGGCGACCGCATCAAGGAGATCGCCGATGCCTCGCCGGAGGACGGCATCCGTGCCCTAGACGCGGCGGTCGCCGCGGCGGACGACTGGGCGGCCACGCCGGCCCGGCAGCGCGGCGAGATCCTCCGCCGCGCGTTCGACCTGCTGCAGGAGCGGCGCGACGAGTTCGCGCTGCTGATGACGCTGGAGATGGGCAAGCCGCTCGCGGAGGCGAACGGCGAGGTCACCTACGGCGGCGAGTTCCTGCGCTGGTTCTCCGAGGAGGCGGTGCGAATCACCGGTCGGTACGGCGCCAACCCGGAGGGCACGGGGCGGATGATCGTGTCGCAGCATCCCGTCGGACCGAGCTTCCTCATCACGCCCTGGAACTTCCCGCTCGCGATGGCCACACGGAAGATCGCCCCGGCGCTCGCCGCGGGCTGCACGGTGGTCATCAAGCCGGCGGAGCTGACGCCATTGACCACGCTGTACTTCGCCAAGCTGCTGGAGGACGCGGGCCTTCCGGGCGGCGTGCTCAACGTCGTCACGACGACGACCTCCGGGAAGGTCTCCGCGCCGATCATCGCGGATCCCCGGCTGCGCAAGCTGTCGTTCACGGGCTCCACCGAGGTGGGCAGGAAGCTGCTGCAGCAGGCGTCCCAGAACGTGCTGCGCACCTCCATGGAGCTGGGCGGCAACGCCCCGTTCGTCGTCTTCGACGACGCCGACCTCGACAAGGCCGTGGACGGCGCGATGCTCGCCAAGTTCCGCAACATCGGGGAGGCGTGCACCGCCGCCAACCGGTTCATCGTGCACGAGGCCGTCGCCGACGAGTTCGCCCGCCGCGTGACCGAGCGGGTGAACGGCTTGAAGGTCGGCCGCGGGACGGAGGACGGCGTCGCCATCGGGCCGCTGATCAACGAGGACGCCGTCGCCAAGGTCTCGGAGCTGCTCCGCGATGCGGTGACCCGTGGCGCCTCGGTGCTCGCCGGGGGCTCGCGGGTGGAGGGGACGGGCACGTTCTTCGAGCCGACCGTCGTCGCCGACGTGCCGCCGGGAAGCGAGATCCTCCGGGAGGAGATCTTCGGGCCGGTGCTCTCGATCGTCCGGTTCTCTGACGAGGACGAGGCGGTGCGGCTCGCCAACGACACCGAGTACGGCCTGGTCTCCTACGTCTTCACGAGGGACCTCGCCCGCGGACAGCGCATGATCGAGCGGCTGGAGACCGGGATGATGGGGCTCAACGTCGGCGTCGTGTCCAACGCGGCCGCCCCGTTCGGCGGTGTGAAGCAGTCGGGGCTCGGGCGCGAGGGAGGCTTCGAGGGCATCCGCGAGTACCTGAACACCAAGTACACGCTCACGCCCAACCCGTTCGGAGCCTGACATGACCCGCGCAGAGGCGGTCATCGTCGACGCGATCCGCACCCCGTCGGGGCGCGGCAAGCCCGACGGCGAGCTTTCCGACATCCATCCCGCCGACCTGCTCGCCGGGGTCCTGATCGAACTGGTCAACCGCACCGGCATCGACCCGGCCGTGGTCGACGACGTGATCGGCGGATGCGTCACGCAGTCCGGCGAGCAGGCGGGCAACATCACGCGGACGGCGCTGCTGAGCGCCGGCTTCCCCGAGAGCGTTCCGGCCGTGACGGTCGATCGGCAGTGCGGTTCCAGCCAGCAGGCGGCGGCGTTCGCCGCGCAGGGAGTGATCTCCGGCGCGTACGACGTCGTGATCGCCTGCGGCGTGGAATCGATGAGCCGCGTCCCGATGGGCTCCAACGTGCAGGGCGCGTCGCTCGGCGGGGAGCTGGTGCGGCAGCGCTACCCGGAGGGTCTGGTGAACCAGGGCGTCGCGGCGGAGCTGATCGCCGACCGGTGGGGCTTCAGCCGGGCGCAGCTCGATGACTACGCGGCCGAGTCGCACGGCCGCGCCGCCTGGGCGGCGGCGAACGGGGCGTTCGAGGGCGAGCTGGTCGGCGTCCCGACCCCCGACTCGGGGAGCGTCATGGCGGACGAGACGATCCGTCCCGGCACCACCGCGGAGGCGCTCGCCGGGTTGAGGCCGGTGTTCCGCAGCGAGCGGCTCGCCGAGCGGTTCCCGCAGCTGGAGTGGCGCATCACCGCGGGCAACTCGTCTCCGCTCACCGACGGTGCCTCGGCGGCGCTCATCATGAGCGCGGACGCCGCGAAGCGGCTGGGCTTGCGGCCGCGGGCGCGCTTCCACTCCTTCGCCGTCGCCGGCAGCGACCCGCTGTTCATGCTGACCGGCATCCTCCCCGCGACGCACAAGCTGCTCGAGCGCAGCGGCGTCGGGCTCGACGAGATCGACGCCTACGAGGTCAACGAGGCGTTCGCGCCGGTGCCGCTGCTCTGGCGGCAGGAGTTCGGGGCCGACCCCTCCAGACTGAACCCGCGCGGCGGCGCGATCGCCCTCGGGCACGCGCTCGGCTCGTCCGGCACGCGGCTGCTGGCGACCCTGCTCAACGAGGTCGAGGCACGCGGCGGACGCTACGGCCTGCAGACCATGTGCGAGGGCGGAGGCACCGCCAACGCCACCCTCATCGAAGTGCTGCGCTGACCGCGCGGGTACCCCATCCACTCACGATCAGAAGGAGAACCATGCGACTCGACGGATGCTCGGCGATCGTCACCGGCGGAGCGAGCGGACTCGGCAACGCCACCGCGCGGGCCCTCATCGACGGCGGAGCCCACATCGTCATCCTCGACCTCCCCGCCTCGGAGGGCGAGAAGGCGGCCACCGCCCTCGGTCCGAACGCCCGGTTCGTCGCCGCCGACGTCACCGACGAGGCGCAGGTACAGGCGGCCGTCGACGCCGCGAGCGGGATGGCTCCGCTGCGCGTCGTCGTGAACTGCGCGGGCATCGCCACGGCCGAGAAGGTCATCGGGCGCGACGGGCTCATCCCGCTCGAGCACTTCGAGCGCGTCATCCGGGTGAACCTGATCGGCACCTTCAACGTCGTGCGGCTCGCCGCCGCGGCGATCGCGCAGACCGAGCCGGTGGGGGAGGAGCGCGGCGTGATCGTCAACACCGCGTCGGTGGCGGCGTTCGACGGGCAGATCGGGCAGCCGGCCTACTCGGCGTCGAAGGGCGGGGTCGCGGCCATGACGCTGCCGCTCGCCCGCGAGTTCGCGCGGTCGCTCATCCGCGTGATGACGATCGCGCCGGGCATCTTCGAGACGCCCATGATGGCGGGCCTTCCGCAGGCGGCGCAGGACTCGCTGGCCGCGCAGGTGCCGCATCCCTCGCGTCTCGGCAAGCCGGCCGAGTACGCAGCCCTGGTGCGCGCGATCGTCGACAACCCCATGCTCAACGGCGAGACCATCCGCCTCGACGGCGCCATCCGCATGCAGCCCAAGTAGCCCCCAACTCCCCCCGCCCCCAGCTCCCCAGCCGTCAGCTCCTGAGTTCTTCGACCCGACACGCCGTATCCGGGTCGAAGAACTCAGGAGCTGATGGCGTGGGGGCCGGGCTAGACGCCGGAGTGGGCCTCCAGGAAGGCGTAGACGTCGGCGTCGTCGACGCCGGGGAACGAACCCGACGGCAGCGGCGACAGGATGTGCGCGTGCAGCCGTGCGCTCGGCCACGCTTTGCCCGCCCAGCGCCCGGAGAGATCCGCCGGCGGTCGCTTGCAGCACGACTCGTCCGGGCAGCGCGACTCCGCGCGCGCCGTCGTCTCGCGCCCGCGGAACCACTTGGCCTCGTCGAACGGCACACCCACGCTGATCGAGAAGCCGCCTTCCGCGGTCGTCCCGGTTTGCGTCGCGCACCAATAGGTCCCCGCCGGGGTGTCGGTGTACTGGTACAGCTCCGTGGTGCGGTTCGTGTGCGTGAACGCACTGCGCGCGCCCCACTTGCGGCAGACGATCTGTCCCTCGATGGATCCCGTCACATCCGTCGGCAGCGGCAGCCCGTCGTTCTCGTACCCCTTGTAGAGCGCGCCGTCGTCGCCGACGCGGAGGAAGTGCAGCGTCATGTCGAGGTGGCTCGTCGCCAGGTTCGTCAGCCGCAGCGCGGCCGCCTCGTGGGTGACGCCGAACGCGTCGCGGAAGTCCTCGACCGCGAGGTCCTTCTCCTTCTTCGCCTGCTGCAGGAAGCCGACCGCGGCCTCCCGCGGCATCAGGCAGCTCGCGGCGAAGTAATTGATCTCCAGCCGCTGGCGCAGGAAGTCGGCGTACGACTCCGGCCGGGTGTGCCCGAGCAGCCGGTGCGCCATCGCCTGCAGGGCCATCGAGCGGAGGCCGTGGCCGCCGGGGATGGACGCGGGCGGGAGGTAGATCCGGCCGTTCTCGAGGTCGGTGACCGACCGAGCCGAGCGCGGCAGGTCGTTGACGTAGATGAGCTCGAAGCCGAGACGCTCCGCCATCACGCTCACCTCGCGGTGCGTGAGCGCGCCGCGCACGTGCCCGGACGCCTTCACCTGCTGCTCCGCGAGCTCCTCGATCTCGGGGATGTAGTTGTTCTGCGCCCGCATCCGCTCCCGCAGCTCGGTGTTGGCGCGCCGGGCCTCCTCCGGCGTCGCGATCGCCTCGCTGGCGCGGCGGCCGAGCTCCCGGTGCAGCCCGACGAGGGCGCGCAGCGTCTCGGTCGGCGTGCCCTTCGTCGGCTTCACCGCGGGCAGCCCGAGGGACGCGTAGAGCGTGCCGCGCTGCGCCCGGGCGAGTTCGATCTCCAGAGCGGCGCGCTCGTCCGGAGGCTCGGTCGAGAGCAGGTCGGCGGGCTGCACGCCGAGGGCGGCGGCGAGTGCGCTGAGCAGCGAGACCCGGGGCTGCCGCTTGCCGTTCTCGATGAGCGACAGCTGGCTGGGGGCCACGCCCGCTGCGGCGCCCAGGTCGTCGAGGGTCATGCCCCGGCGGACCCGGAAGTGACGGATGCGATGGCCGAGGGTGGCGACGTCGATGTCGCCCGTGTCGACGGTGCTCATGGCTTCACGTTAGCGAAAGATTCGCGATTCTTGCAAGCAAATGGACGGTTCAAGGGTGGGGAACATCCCTGATCCTGGATGTGCAACCGATTCTTTCACGCAAAGGACCCGACATGAGCATCGCCGAGCTTCCGCTGACCGACACCGTTCCCGCCGGCGGCGTCGACGCCGTCCGTGCCTGGGTCGACGACATCGCCGCCCTCACGCAGCCCGACGAGGTCGTCTGGTGCGACGGCTCCCTCGGCGAGGCCGACCGGCTGACCAAGCAGCTCGTCGCCGAGGGCAAGCTGATCCGCCTCAACCCGGAGTGGCGCCCGAACAGCTTCCTCGCCCGCACCGACCCGGGAGACGTGGCGCGCGTCGAGGACCGGACGTTCATCTGCTCGGAGGACGAGTCGGACGCCGGCCCCACCAACAACTGGCGCGCGCCCGACGCGATGCGCGCCGAACTGCGGGAGGTCTTCGCCGGAAGCATGCGCGGGCGGACGATGTACGTCGTCCCGTTCTCGATGGGACCGGTCGGCGGCCCGATCTCGCAGGTCGGCATTCAGCTCACCGACTCCGCCTATGTCGCCGTCAGCCTCGGGATGATGACCCGCGTCACCGACGTCGTGCTCGACCTGATCGACGCCGGGCAGCCGTGGGTGCCGACCGTGCACAGCGTCGGCTACCCGCTGGTCGACGCGGACGGGGTCGCCCGCGAGGACGTGCCCTGGCCGTGCAACCCGACGAAGTACATCGTGCAGTTCCCGGAGACGCGGGAGGTGTGGTCGTACGGCTCGGGCTACGGCGGGAACGCCATCCTGGCCAAGAAGTGCTTCGCGCTGCGCATCGCCTCGGTGATGGCGCGCGACGAGGGCTGGCTGGCGGAGCACATGCTGATCATCAAGGTGACCTCGCCGGAGGGGCGCGTGTTCCACTTCGCCGCAGCCTTCCCCTCGGCGTGCGGGAAGACGAACCTCGCGATGCTGGAGCCGAGCATCCCGGGCTGGACGGTCGAGACCATCGGCGACGACATCGCCTGGCTGCGGCAGGGTCCGGACGGCCGGCTGCGGGCGATCAACCCGGAGGCGGGCTTCTTCGGCGTCGCGCCCGGCACGGGCCTCAGTACCAACCGCACGGCGGTCCAGACGCTGTGGGGCAACACGATCTTCACCAACGTGGCACTGCGCGACGACGGCGACGTGTGGTGGGAGGGTCTGACCGACGAGCCGCCGGCGCACCTGGTCGACTGGGAGGGGAACGACTGGACGCCGGGTTCCGGCCGCCCGGCCGCCCACCCCAACTCCCGGTTCACCGTGGGCGCCGCGCAGTGCCCGTCCATCGCGGACGACTGGGATGCGTTCGACGGCGTGCCGATCGACGCCATCCTGTTCGGCGGACGCCGGGGGACCAACGTCCCGCTGGTGGCGCAGGCCCGCGACTGGAAGCACGGCGTGTTCATCGGAGCGACCATCTCGTCCGAGAAGACCGCTGCCGCCGAGGGTGTCGTGGGCGAGCTGCGCCGGGACCCGTTCGCGATGCTGCCGTTCTGCGGCTACAACATGGCCGACCACTGGGCGCACTGGCTCGAGGTCGGCGAGCAGCTGGGCGACAAGGCGCCGGCGATCTTCCAGGTGAACTGGTTCCGCAAGGGCGACGACGGCCGCTTCCTGTGGCCCGGGTTCAGCGAGAACGCCCGCGTGATCGAGTGGATCGCCCGCCGGGTCGAGGGCACCGCCGGCAGCGTCGGGACGGCCATCGGCCGGCTCCCGATCGTCGAGGAGCTCGACCTCGCGGGCCTCGACCTCGCGGAGGCGGACGTCGAGGCGCTCTTCGAGGTCGACCCCGAGAGTTGGCAGGCCGAGTGCGACCTGACCGAGCAGTTCTTCGACCGCTTCGGCTCCCGCGTCCCGGCCGCCCTCCGCGCCGAGCTCGCCTCCCTCCGCTACCACCTCCGCGCCTGACCCCCCACCGCCCGCTTAAGCCCGGCCGCCAAGCCATCAGCTCCGGAGTTTTTCGACTCGAATCGCACGATTCGGTCGAAAAAGTCCGGAGCTGTTGGCTGGGGAGGGGTCAGACGAGGAGCTGGTGCTTGGCGAGGTCGCGGTAGAGGGGGGTGGATTCGACGAGTTCGGAGTGGGTGCCGGTGCCCACGACGCGTCCGTGGTCGAGCACGACGATCTGGTCGGAGTCCACGACGGTCGACAGGCGGTGCGCGATGACCAGCAGCGTGCGGTCCTCGGCGACGGCGTCGATCGCCTCCCGCATCAGCTGCTCGTTGCGTCCGTCCAGGCTGGACGTCGACTCGTCGAGCAGCAGCACCGGCGGTGCCGCGAGCAGCGCGCGGGCGATCGCCAGGCGCTGACGCTCGCCGCCGGAGAGCATGATGCCGTCCTCGCCGACCGGCGCGTCCAGCCCCAGCTCGCTGCGCTCCAGCACCTCGGTGAGGTTCACGGCGTGCAGCACGTCGGTGCACTGCTGGTCGGTGGCGTCCGGCGTCGCCAGCGTCAGGTTGTCGCGCAGCGAGCCCGCGAGCACGGGCGCATCCTGCTCCACGTAGCCGATCTGCGACCGCAGGGCGACGCGGTCGAGCGAGCGCACGTCCATCCCGCCGAACCGCACCTCGCCGGCCTGCGGGTCGTAGAACCGCTCGACCAGCGCCAGGATGGTGGACTTGCCGGCGCCGGACGGACCGACCAGCGCCGTGCGCTTGCCGCGCGGCACCCGGAAGCTGACCGCGTGGAGCACGCCGCCGGGGTGGAGCGGGCCTTCGCCGCCGCCCGACCCTGCAGCCGCCTCGGCCTCGGCGACCACGTCGGCGCCGGTGAGCGCCTCGAACGCGAGCCTCTCGGGCGACGGCTCCGCGCTCACCGCGGGCGCAGCGACCGCAGGCTCCTCCTTCGCCGTGTCCGGGTAGGCGAACCGCACATCGACGAACTCGATCGCGGGAGCATCCGGGGCGAGCCCTTCGTTGGCGGCCCCGACCGTCAGGGCGAGCGGGGCGAGCTCGCGGTCGCGCTGGTCCTCGGTCGGCAGGTCGAGGATCTCCTGGATGCGGCCGAGCGCGCCGAGCGCCGAGTTCACGGCCGCGATCGCGCCGAACGCCTGACCGAGCGGCAGGATCATCATGAACAGGAAGAGGATGAACGACACCAGGCTCGCGATGGTGATCGCGCCGCTCGCGACGCGGAAGCCGCCGACGCCGAGCACGACCAGGAACGACACCTGCATCGCGATCCCGGCCACCGGGACGACGAGCGCGGAGATCTTGGCGACGCGGATGCCCATCTTCCAGGCTCCCGTCGCGTCCTCGTCGACCGCGGCGATCTCGCGCTCGGTGGCGTTGGCGGCACGGATGGTGCGCACGGAGCTGATGGCGCGCTCCACCGCAGCCGCCAGGTCGCCGACCTTGGTCTGCGCCTTCTGGCTGGCGACCCGGATGCGGCCGGACAGCAGCACCACCGTGACGACCGAGATCGCGACGACGAGCACGGTCAGCCCGAGCAGCACCGGGTCGATGATGAGCATCGCGATGAGGGCGCCGACGAAGGTCAGTGCGCCGCCGATCGCCTCCACCAGTCCCTGGGTGAGCACCGCCCGCAGCAGCGTGGTGTCGGACCCGACGCGGGACACCAGGTCGCCCGTGCGCCGGGTGTCGAACTCGCTGATCGGGAGGCGCAGCATCCGGCCGACCAGCTTGCGGCGCGACGACAGCACGACGCCCTCGCCGGTGCGCTGCAGCAGGTAGTGCTGATAGCCGGAGATCAGTCCCGAGATCACGACGAGCGCGACCAGTCCCCACACCAGTCCGCCGAGCGGCTGCTGCGCTCCGACCGCGGTGATCACCTGGCTCACCAGCAGCGGCTGGGCGAGGCTCGCGGCGGCGCCCAGGATGCTGAGCACCACCACGAAGGCGAGCACGCGCTTGTGTTCGAGCAGGTAGGGCAGCAGCTGCGAGAAGCGGGCGCGGGGGCCGGCGTCGTCGGAGGGGCGTCCGAAGCCGCGGCGGCGGCGCGGTGCGGCGGTGGTGGACGTGCTGGACATGGGGGTGCGTTCCGTTCGGGAGTGAGGATTCGTGCGGGGCGTCGGGCGGCGCTCCGCTAGCTTCGACCGTACTTCTTGTGGACTGCCTGTTTGCTGACACCCAGGGCCAGGGCGATGAGCTGCCAGGTGGCGTTGGCGTTGCGGGCACGGCGGACGGCGACGGCCTCCACGCGGTCGAGCTCGCGGTGCATGCGGGCGATGGCGCGGAGTGCGACGATCGGGTCGTCGGAGTCGGCGTCGCCGGCGAGGGTGTGGAGGGTCGAGCTGTCCATGTCGTCAACCGTAGTTGACGACCAGTCAATGGTCAACCTGGATTGACGTCCTGCCCCCGGCGGATGTCACCGGTCGCGGCTACAGTGCTGAACTATGCCGACGCCCGTCATCGCCGCCCGCGACCTGGTCAAGAAGTACAAAGACTTCCCCGCCGTCGACGGGATCAGCTTCGAGGTCGAGCCGGGGGAGTCGTTCGGGCTGCTCGGCCCGAACGGCGCGGGCAAGTCGACCACGATGCGCATGATCGGGGCGGTCTCCACGCGCACGGGAGGCGACCTCAGCATCCTGGGGCTCGATCCCGACCGCTACGGTCCGGAGATCCGCAGCCGCCTCGGCGTCGTGCCGCAGTCCGACAACCTCGACACCGAGCTCCGGGTGCGCGACAACCTCATCGTCTACGGCCGCTACTTCGGCCTGCCCTCGGCCCGCGTCCGCGCGCGGGCCGACGAGCTGCTCGCGTTCGCCCAGCTGGAGGACAAGGCGAAGGCGAAGGTCGACGACCTCTCCGGCGGCATGAAGCGCCGCCTGACGATCGCGCGTGCGCTCATCAACGACCCGCGCATCCTGCTGCTCGACGAGCCGACCACCGGCCTCGACCCGCAGGCGCGGCACATCCTCTGGGACCGGCTGTTCCGCCTGAAAGAACAGGGCACGACCCTGGTGCTGACCACCCACTACATGGATGAGGCCGAGCAGCTCTGCGACCGCCTGGTCGTGGTCGACAAGGGCACCATCATGGCGGAGGGGTCGCCGGCCGCCCTGATCCGGCGGTACTCCACCCGCGAGGTGCTGGAGGTGCGCTTCGGCTCCGACCGCAACGCGGAGGTCGCCGGGCAGCTGGAGGGCATCGGCGAACGCGTCGAGGTGCTGCCGGACCGCATCCTGGTCTACAGCCACGACGGCGAGGCCGAGCTCGTGCGGATCACGCAGCGCGGCCTCCACCCGCTCACCAGCCTGGTGCGCCGCTCCAGCCTCGAGGACGTCTTCCTCCGGCTGACCGGACGGAGCCTGATCGAATGACCGTCGAGACGCACGAGATGCACGAGGCGCTCGCCGGCGCGCTCCGCCCGCGTCGGTTCGGCGCCTGGTACGTGGCGGAGCACCGCTTCCGCGTGATGCGCTCGTACCTGCAGACGGTGCTCGTCACCGGGTTCGGCAATCCACTGCTCTACCTGCTCGCGATGGGCTTCGGCCTGGGGAGCCTGGTCAGCGCCAACCTCGGCCCGCACGCGGTCGACGGGGTGAGCTACCTCGTGTTCGTCGCGCCCGCGCTGCTCTGCACCGCCGCCGTGACGGTCGCGAGCGAGGAGTTCACCTACCCGGTCATGCTCGGGTTCAAATGGAACCCGACCTTCTTCGGCATCAACGCGTCGCCGATCTCGCCCGGTCAGATCATCGACGGGGTGGTGATCGCGGTCGTCGCGCGGCTGCTCGGCACGTCAGTGGTGTACTTCGCGTTCATGCTGCTGTTCGGCGCCGTCCCGAGCCCGTGGGGGTGGCTGAGCATCCTGGTGGGGACGCTCGGCGGCCTGGCCTTCGGCGCACCGATCATGGCGTACGTCGCCACGCTGGAGCAGGACACCGGGCAGATCGCGATGCTCATGCGCTTCGTGCTGCTGCCCATGACGCTGTTCTCCGGCACCTTCTTCCCGCTCGCGAGCATGCCGTCGTACCTGCAGTGGATCGGCTGGATCTCGCCGCTGTGGCACTCCACCGAGCTCTCGCGGGTCTTCACCTACGGGATGAGCGAACCGCTCTGGCTGTCGGTCGTCCACGTGCTCTACCTGGCCGTGCTCTTCGTCGTGTTCTGGCAGTGGTCGCGGCACATCGCGGGGAAGCGGCTGAACAAGTGACCGCCACCGACGAGCTCCTGACCGCGGAGACGCCGCGCTCGCGGCCGCTGCGCGCTCTCTACGCCGGCAACGCGCGGTCGGTGATGCACCGCGGGTGGTCGGCGACCCGGAGCACCAACTGGCTGGTGATCGTCTCGGGCTTCTTCGAGCCGATCTTCTACCTGCTGTCGCTCGGCTTCGGCTTCGGCAACCTGGTCGGCGACGTGCAGACGTCGTCGGGCCAGACCGTGCCGTACGCCGCCTTCGTGGCGCCCGCGCTGCTGGCGACGGCCGCGATGAACGGCGCCGTCTACGACTCGACGTGGAACGTCTTCTTCAAGATGCACTTCGCGAAGCTGTACGAGGGGATGCTGGCGACCTCGCTGGGGCCGCTCGACGTCGCGCTCGGCGAGATCCTGCTGGCCCTGCTCCGCGGTGCGCTCTACGCCCTCGGCTTCATGCTGGTGATGCAGGCGCTCGGCCTCAACCTCTCCTGGTGGGCGCTGCTCGCGCTTCCCGCGGTGCTGCTGATCGCCTTCGGCTTCGCGAGCTTCGGGATGGGCATCACGAGCTACATGAAGACGTTCCAGCAGATGGACTGGATCAACTTCATCCTGCTGCCGATGTTCCTGCTCTCGGCCACGTTCTACCCGATCACCGTTTACCCGGAGCCGTTGCAGGTCGTCATCAAGGCGCTCCCGCTGTGGCAGGGCGTCGAGCTCGTCCGCGGTCTGACCACGGGCCAGGTCGACGTCGGGATGCTGTGGCACGTGCTGTACTTCGCCGTGATGATCGTGCTCGGCCTCATCCTGACGACCCGTCGCCTGCGCGCCCTGTTCCTCGACTGAGCAGACACCCCGCCGAGTGGTGACTCGTCGTCGCTATCCGGCGCGGATTGCGACATCATGTCACCACTCGGCGGTGCGGATCAGCTGACGTTGTCGGTGAAGTCCACGTCGCGCGTCTCCTTGGAGAGCAGGAGGGCGATGAGGGTGAGCACGCCGGAGGCGGAGAGGTAGACGCCGACCCAGAACGTGCTGCCGTGGCCGAGCGTCCACAGGTAGACCGCGATCGTCGGGGCGACGGCCGCGCCGAGGACGCTGGACAGGTTGTAGGCGACCGCCGAGCCCGTGTAGCGGACGTTCGTCGGGAACAGCTCCGGCAGTTCGGCGCCCATCGGCCCGAAGGTGAGGCCCATGAGGGTGAAGCCGACGATGAGGAGCGCCATGGTGCCGACCGTTCCGCCGGCGAACAGCGGCACGAACAGCAGACCGAACACGATGATGCCGATGGTGACCCAGATCAGCGTCTTCCGCCGGCCGAAGCGCTCGGCCAGGGGGCCGGCGACCAGGGTGAAGACGCCGAAGAACACGACGCCCACGATGAGCATGATCAGGAAGTCGTTGCGGCTGAAGCCGAGCCCGGGCACGAAGGTCGCCGCCGAGAACGTCTTGCCCGCCTTCTCCGCGGCGGCCTGCGCCTGGGCCGGGGTCGCGGCGGCAGTGCCGTAGGTCAGCGTGAATGCGGTCATCAGGTAGAAGAGCACGTACGTGGCGAGCATGATGAACGTGCCGAGAACGATCTGGCGCCAGCTGGTGCGGAAGACGCGCGCGAGCGGCAGCTTGGCGACCTCACCCGTGTCGACGACCTTCTGGAAGGCCGGCGTCTCGACGAGCTTGAGGCGCACGTACAGGCCGACGATGACGAGCACCGCGCTCAGCAGGAACGGGATGCGCCAGCCCCAGGCGGCGAATGCCTCCGGTGCGATGGTGAAGCTCAGGATGAGGAAGAGCACGTTCGCGACGATGAAGCCGATCGGCGCGCCCAGCTGCGGGAAGGTGCCGTAGATCGCGCGCTTGCCCGCCGGGGCGTTCTCGGTCGCGAGCAGCGCTGCGCCGCTCCACTCGCCGCCCAGCCCGAGGCCCTGGCAGAAGCGCATGACGACCAGCAGGAACGGCGCCCAGAACTCCCAGCCCGGCACCTGCGCCGTCGGCAGGCAGCCGATCAGCACGGTGGCGATGCCCATGGTGAGGAGAGAGCCGACGAGGGTGCCCTTGCGGCCGATGCGGTCACCGAAGTGGCCGAACAGGATCGAGCCGACCGGCCGCGCGATGAACGCGACGCCGAACACGGCGAACGAGGAGAGGAGCGCCGTGGTCGGGTCCTCGGTGGTGAAGAACAGCGCGGGGAAGACCAGGACGGCGGCGGTCGCGTAGACGTAGAAGTCGTAGAACTCGATCGACGTGCCGATGAGGCTGGCGAGGATGACGCGTCCGCGGGTGTTCGCGGGGGCGGGGGAGAGGACGGGGGCCGTCGTAGACATGCGTGTGGAGAGCTTCCGGTGTAGCGAGAGAGGTCGCACGGCGTGCGCGGCGTCGGTCGGGCGGAAGCGCGCGGGGGCGGAGGTCGGAGAGCGCTTGTGGCGCACCTTCTACCCTATGCGCGCGCGGTGAGGACGCCGAATCCGCGCGATCGGTAGCCTGGGGGCATGGAAACGCTCTTCGCCGTACTGCATGTCGTCACCGCCGTCTTCATCGTCGGACCGATGGCCATCCTCCCCATGACGGCGATGCGCGCCGTCCGCGCCGGGGACGCCCGCCAGGTCGAGACGCTCGCCAAGTCGACGAACCTGCTCTCGCTGCTCTCGCTCCTCGTAGTGGTGTTCGGGTTCGGCGTGATGGGGCTGGCCGACAAGAAGTACGGACTGAGCGTGACGACGCCGTGGATCCTGTGGTCGATCATCCTGTACGTGGTCGCGCTCGCGCTGACGCTGTTCCTGGTGGTGCCGACCATGCGCCGTGCCGCGGAGGCGCTGCGCGACGGGTCGGCGTCCCGCTACCCGGCGATCGCCGCCGGATCCGGGGTCGCGAGCCTGCTGCTGCTGGCCGTCGTGGTGCTGATGGTCTGGAAGCCGTGAACTAGGGCGCCGTTCGGGTCTTGACCCGGGCGGCGCTTTCTTCTAATTTGTATTCAACAAATAGGTTGATCAAACCGGGAGTTGAGCAATGATGGATGACGGATCTCTCGACCGGGCCTTCGCGGCACTGGCCGACCCGGTCCGGCGGGCGATCGTCGCCCGCCTGAGCCGGGGGCCGGCGACCGTGAACCAGCTCGCCGAGCCGTTCGCCATCACCCTCCAGGCGGTGTCCAGGCACATCAGCGTGCTGGAGTCCGCCGGGCTCGTCTGGCGCACCCGCGAGGCCCAGCGCCGGCCCGTCCACCTGGACGCGGCGGCGCTCGAGCGGCTCACCTCCTGGATCGACCGCTACCGGCTCGAGGCCGAGGCGCGCTACCGGCGCCTCGACGACCTCCTCGCGGAGGGGCAGCAGAACACCGATAAGGAGAGTGCATCATGAGCAACCCCGTCACCATCGAGGCCGTCGAGGGCACCTCGTACGCCGACATCACGCGCGAGTTCGACGCACCGGTCGAGGCCGTCTTCCGCGCTCACGCCGACCCGGAGCTGTACGCCCGGTGGATCGGTCCGCGCCGGCTCGTCACGACGATCACCGACTGGGACTTCCGCACCGGCGGCCGCTACGCGTTCGAGCAGCGCGACGAGGACGGCTCGGTCTACGCCTTCCGCGGCGTCATCCACACCGTCATCGAGAACGAGCTGCTCATCCAGACGTTCGAGTTCGAGGGTGCGCCGGGCGAGGTCAGCCTCGACCGGCTGCGGTTCGAGCCGCTGCCCGGGGGGCGCACCCGCCTGGTCGGCCGGTCGGTGATGACCTCCCGGGAGGCCCTCGAGGGGATGATCGCGAGCGGCATGGAGTACGGCGTGCGCGAGGGCTACGAGAAGCTCGACGAGCTGCTCGGGGAGGGCTGAGCCATGACGCGCATCGTCGCAGACATCACGATGTCGCTCGACGGCTTCGTCACCGGCCCGAACGCCGGTCCCGGCAACGGACTGGGCGACGGCGGCGAGCCCCTGCACCGCTGGGTGTTCGCGGGCGACCCCGAGGACGAACGCATCCTGAAGGAGGGCACGGAGCGGTCGGGCGCCGTGATCATGGGCCGGTCGCTCTTCGACGTGATCGACGCGCCGGACGGCTGGAGCGACGACCTCGGCTATGGCGCGCACGAGGTCGGCAGGCCGCCGTTCTTCGTCGTGACCGGCACGCCGCCCACCGAGGTGCGGCTCTCCGGGCTCGACTGGACGTTCGTGACCACAGGGCTGGCGGACGCGATCGAGCAGGCGCGCACGGCGGCCGAGGCGAGGTCCGCGGCGACCGGCCGGGACGTCGACGTGGTGCTGATGGGCGGGGGAGCGCTCGTGGGCTCCGCCGTGTCCGCCGGGCTGGTCGACACGCTGGGCCTGCACATCTCGCCGCTCATCCTCGGCGGCGGCACCCCGCTTTTCGCGGGAGCCGTGCGCCACGAGCTGGTGCAGCGATCCGTCGTCGTGACGCCGCACGCGACGCACGTCCTCTACGACGTGAGTTGATTCGCACCTGGGTGACGTGACACGCCGCCGCACCGAAGGCGGCGACGGCGTGTCACGTCCACTAGAGCGCGAGGTCGGTGCGCGCGCGCAGCTCCCGGATGGTGATGGCGGTGGCGAGGGCGGCGTGCGCCGCCTCCGCTCCCTTGTCCTCCTTCGAGCCGGGGAGGCCCGCGCGGTCGATGCCCTGCGCCTCGTCGTCGAGCGTGAGCACGCCGAAACCGACGGGCTTGCCGGTGTCGAGGGCGACCCGGGTGAGCCCGTCGGTCGCCGCCGCCGAGACGTACTCGAAGTGCGGGGTCCCGCCGCGGATGATGACGCCGAGCGCCACGACCGCGTCCGCGCCGGCCTCCAGCGCCGCCTTGCTCACGACGGGCAGCTCGAAGCTCCCGGGGACGCGCACGAGCGAGTACGACGCGCCCGCCTCGTCCAGCGTGCGCGTCGCGCCGGCGATCAGGCCGTCGGTGATCGTCTCGTGCCAGGTGCCCGCGACGATGACGACCTTGAGGCCGCTCCCGTCGATCCGCTCCTGCGTGCTGGGCGCTCCCGCACCGCTCATCGTGTCGTCCTTCCCGCCGCGAGGTCCGCGGCCGTCTCCTCGGACGACACCGCGTCGATGTCGCCGATCGCGTGACCCATGCGGTCGCGCTTGGTCTCCAGGTAACCCTCGTTGAAGGCGCCGACGCCGACGACGAGCGGCACGCGCTCCTCGACCTCGATGCCGTGCTCCTCCAGCTGGCGCACCTTCTCGGGGTTGTTGGTCAGCAGGCGCACCGACTCGATCCCCAGGTCCTGCAGGATGGCCGTCGCCGCTCCGTAGTCGCGCGCGTCGATCGGGAGGCCGAGGGCGAGGTTCGCGTCGAGCGTGTCCAGGCCCTCCTCCTGCAGCTTGTAGGCGCGCAGCTTGTTGATCAGGCCGATGCCGCGCCCCTCGTGCCCCCGCAGGTAGACGACGACGCCGCCCTCGCGCTGGATGGTGTCCATCGCGGCGTCGAGCTGGGGGCCGCACTCGCACTTGAGCGAGCCGAACGCCTCCCCGGTCAGGCACTCCGAGTGGACGCGGACCAGCGTGCCGTCGCGCTGCGGCGTCCCCGCGACGATGGCGACGTGGTCGGCGCCGGTCATCCGGTCGCGGTAGGCGCGCATCCGGAAGGGCCCGTGCGTGGTCGGCACGGTGGTCTCGACCTCGAAGATCACCCGGGAGGTCTCGGGGATGGGCGTCACCGTCTCCAGCGGCTGGTCGCAGTGGAACTCCTGCAGGTAGTCGATGAGCGCCTCGATCGTGACGACGAGCACGCCCTCCCGCTGGCCCAGCTCGATCAGCCCGGGCAGGCGCATCATCTCGCCGTCGTCCGCGACGATCTCCGCGATGGCGCCGACCGGGGTCATGCCGGCCAGCTTGAGCAGGTCGACCGCGGCCTCGGTGTGGCCGTCGCGCTCGCGCACGCCGCCCTCGACCGCTCGCAGCGGCAGGATGTGGCCCGGCCGGTGCAGGCTCGACGGCGTCGAGTCGAGGTTCGCCAGGACGCGGAGGGTGTGCGCACGGTCGGCGGCGCTGATGCCGGTCGAGAGGCGGTCGGCCGCGTCCACGCTCACCGTGTAGTTCGTGCCCCGGGAGTCCTCGTTGTGCGCGACCATCACGGGCAGTTCGAGGCGGTCGGCGATCTCGTTCGTCATCGGCGCGCAGATGAAGCCGGAGGAGTTCTTCACCGTCCAGGCGATCCACTCCTGGCTGGCGAGCTCCGCCGCGAGCACGACGTCGCCCTCGTTCTCGCGGCTCTCGTTGTCGACGACGATGACGGGACGGCCGGCGCGCAGCTCCGCCAGTGCCTCGGGGATGGTGGCCAGACTCATGACGCACTCCGTTCGGTCAGCCGGGGTTCGAGCGCGAGCATGCGCTCCACGTGACGGGCCAGGATGTCCGTCTCGATGTTGACGCGGTCGCCCGCGGTGAGGGCGCCGAGGGTGGTGGCGGCGAGCGTCTCGGGGATGAGCGACACCTCGAACCAGCCGTCCTCCCGGCCGCCGCCGACGTCGCTCACGGTGAGCGAGACGCCGTCGATCGCGATGGAGCCCTTCCGGGCGACGAGCGGCGCGTGCTCCGGGTCGAGGCTGAAGCGCAGGACGCGCCAGGCGCTGCCGTCGGCGACCGAGAGCACGGTCGCCGTGCCGTCGATGTGGCCCTGGACGATGTGGCCGCCCAGGCGGTCGCCGACCTGCGCCGCGCGCTCGAGGTTGACCCGGCGTCCCGGCCGGACGCCGTCGAGGGTGCTCATGGCGAGGGTCTCGGCCATCACGTCCGCGGTGAAGGTCTCGGCGTCCTTGCCGATCACCGTGAGGCAGACGCCGCTGACCGAGATGGAGTCGCCGTGGCGGGCGTCGCTGACGGCCAGCGGTCCGCGCACGGTGACGCGCGCGGCGTCGGCGGTGCGGTCGACGGCGGTGACTTCGCCCAGCTCTTCGATGATTCCGGTGAACACGGTGATCAGACCTCCTCGGTCTCGGGGAAGATGTCGGCGCCGGCCACATCGGCCGGGTCGGTGCCGGCGGCGCGGGGCGCTCCGGCGGGAACGGGAACGGCCCGGATGAGGAGGTCGCCGCCGAGCCGTTCGACGTCGAGGATGCGCAGCCTCCGCTGATCGCCGATGGTCTCGACGCCGATGTCGCCGAGCGCGAGCCGCGGGCCGCCGAGCAGCGTCGGCGCCAGGTAGACCGCGTACTCGTCGGCCAGCCCCGCCGCGACGAACGCGCTGGCGAGAGTCGGGCCGCCCTCGACGTAGACCCGTCGGAACCCGCGCTGGTGCAGGTCGGCCACGACCGCCTGCAGGTCGTGGGTGCCCTCGAAGATCACCGGGTTGGGGTGGCGGAACACCGCGGCGTCGTTCGGGATGGCCCGGGTGCCGACGACGACCGGCGTCGGCTGGGTGCCCAGCAGCTCGCCGGCGTCTCCGCGGGCGGTCAGGCTGGGGTCGTCGGCCAGCACCGTCCCGGTTCCGACGACGATCGCGTCGGAGGCCTCGCGCTGCTCGTGCACGCGCTGGCGTGCGGCGGCGCCGGTGATCCACTTGCTCGTCCCGTCGGCGGCCGCCGCCCGGCCGTCGAGGCTGCTCGCCCACTTGACGACGATGTACGGGCGCCCCAGGCGCGCGGCCGTGAGCCAGTCGCCGAGGAACCGCTCGACCTCGTCGCGCAGCACGCCGTCGACCACCTCCACGCCGGCCTCCCGCAGCCGCTCGGCGCCCCCGCCGGAGTGATGCCCCGGATCGTCGATGGCGTAGACGACGCGCGAGACGCCGGCCTCGATGAGGGCGACGGAGCACGGGCCGGTGTGGCCCCAGTGGTTGCAGGGCTCGAGGGTGACGACGGCGGTGGCGCCGCGCGCTGCCCCCGCCGGCAGCTTGCCGAGCGCGTCGACCTCGGCGTGCGGGGTTCCGACACCACGGTGCCAGCCCTCGGCCAGGACGTTCCCCTCCGCATCGAGGAGCAGGCAGCCGACCCGCGGGTTCACGCCCGCGGCGGGACCGTTCGCCGCCAGCTGCAGCGCCGTGCGCATGGGGGCTTCCCACGTCATCCGGTTGCCATCCTGTCTCTCGTTCGAGACGTGTCGCCGGGGTCGCGCGGGCGTCGGCCCATGCGGGCCGCCCACCGTGCTGCCTCCCATCCGGACTGAGCGGCAGGCTCTCGCCTGACGCATTACCGTCGGTGCCGGAATTCCACCGGCTCAGCAGGACGCTCTCGCGTCCCGCTCGCGGACTGTCACCGCCGGTTCGGACTCTCACCGACCCCGGAGCACGTGTTTCGTTGTCGAGTGTAGATCAACGCACTGAGCGCCCGCCTATTCCCGGGGGTATTCCCGTCACAGAGATTCACCACCGCGCGCTCGGTGCTGCTGGATGGGCGGCGTACACCCATGAGGCCCTGTGTGGCCGCGCGTCTCATGACCGGATGCGCAGCCGCGCGTCGGTGTGCGGAGGAGATCGTCGGTCACCACCTCCAGTTGTAGTCGTCGCGGGTCCGCTTCGCCGTCGGGAGAGGGCTGTCTGAGCCCGCGTCGTCGTGGACGGGGCGGACAGGTCTGAGGTGTCGGTGGTCGCTGCGGGTTCGGTGTCGTCTGCGTCGTCGTGGAACTCGCGGAACAGCTCCGTCGAGTCGAGGGGAGTGGTGTCCTCGTGGAACTCGCGGAACAGGTTCGACGGGTCGGTAATCGCTGTGGCGGTTGTCTGGTTTTCGGTGTCGGCTCGGCCCTGTCCGGGGGACGACCTCGACGGGGAGGGCGTGTATGTGGGCAGCTGGTCCAGCCGCTCCTGCATCCCTTCCTCCGCCCAGTCGTCGATGGAGGGGTGCGCGGAGCACTCGGTGTAGACATCGATGGCGACAAGGCCGGTGGAGGCGTCGAGCCCGTAGTAGACGCCGTCCGGTCGTGTGGCGCGGAGGAGAACCGACTGCTCGCCGCTGGGGTCGGTCCAGTCGACGGTTCTGGTGACGGTGAAGCCTTGGCTTTCCCAGTAGGCGGTG